>CAVSED010000012.1:0-197853 GCA_963726895.1 uncultured Chitinophagaceae bacterium
GCCTTGTCTTTTTTTTATGTTACCAGCATTGAGTTTTTTGTGGAGGCATAGTTGCGACGCTCCGTTCAGGGGTATAGCCTTGCTGGAACCAATTGTTGCTGTGGCTCATTGCTTTTATGGCAGAACTAATATCTTTATGAGATCCATTTTTCCCTATTTTTCAAATCCAAAAATCACGCTGCCATCTGTGACAAAAAAAACTTTCATCCTGCTGGGTTTTATTCTGCTAAAATTCTTCCTGCAATATCATTTATACAATCCCTACTACGACCTGCACCGCGACGAATATTTACATCTTGACCAGGCTGATCATCTGGCCTGGGGATATTTATCTGTGCCGCCTGTTACTTCCTGGGTTGCTTTTGTGATTAAACTATTCGGCAACGGTGTGTTTTGGGTCAAGTTTTTTCCGGCATTTTTTGGCGTACTTACGCTTGTTGTAGTATGGAAAGCTATTGAAGAATTAAAAGGCAATATGTTCGCGCTGGTTTTGGGTGCAACAGGAATATTGCTGTCGGCGCTTGTAAGAATTAATTTTCTATTTCAGCCAAACTCTTTCGATGTTTTATGCTGGACAACTGTGTACTTTTTCCTGCTTAGGTACTTCAACACAGAAAATAAAAAGTGGCTTTATATAACGGCAGTTGTCTTTGCTTTTGGTTTTTTAAACAAATACAATATTGTGTTTTTAGCAGTGGGTTTACTGCCCGCCATCTTGTTAACTCCGCAACGAACCATTCTCGTGCAACCAAAGTTTTACCTTGCAGTTTTGCTGGCAGTACTTATCATTTCACCCAATATAATTTGGCAATACACCCATCATTTTCCGGTAATTCATCATTTGAAAGAATTAGCCGACACCCAGCTTGTCAATGTAAACCGGCTCGATTTTTACAAAGAACAAATTTTCTATTTTATTGGCTCATTACCGGTTCTCGTGGCAGCATTATTTGCTTTGCTCTCGTACGAACCATTCAAAAAGTTCAGATCTTTTTTTTGGTCATTCTTTTTTACCCTTGCCATTTTTGGGTATTTGAAAGCCAAAGGATATTATGCCATTGGTCTATATCCCATTTATCTGGCGTTTGGTGCCGTTTTCCTCGGCAATGCTTTTTCCGCTAACAGTCGAAGATATTGGCGCCCGGTATTTCTTGCATTACCGGTCTTGTTTTATTTTTTGCTGTATAATCTCGCCTTTTCTATACAGAGCCCAAACCAGGTTTTAGAAAAAAAAGACCTTTATAAACGGGTTGGTTTGCTGCGTTGGGAAGATGGTAAAGATCATGTGTTACCACAAGACTTTGCCGATATGCTCGGTTGGAAAGAATTAGCCAATAAAGTAGAAGCTGCTTACAACCAATTGCCCGCTAGCGAGTACACCTTGATTTTATGTGACAATTATGGACAGGCCGGAGCCATCAATTACTATGCTGTTAACAAGAATATCAAAGCAGTTTCCTTTAATGCAGACTATATCGACTGGTTCGATCTCAGCTCAAAAGTTACCAATTTTATCCGCGTAAAAGAATTCGATGGAAGTAGGGACGAGTTTCAGAAAACTGCCCCTTATTTTGCAACGGCTAATGTTGCCGGATCTATAACAAATACCCTGGCCCGCGAATACCAGACAACGATCTTCGTATTTAGAAAAGCGAATGTTGACGTTAACGCCAGGTTGAAGACTGAAGTGACGAAAGCTAAAAATTATCACTAGTTGTTGAGAGTGCAGTGTCCTGCCTGATTGCGCTTCTCTTTCAATTTTTATACTTCGCCGATTTACCAAATAGAACGATTTGTCTGTAGCATAACATTGCTATCTCTACCACGTTATGTTGTTTGGAAGCTGATTTACCTTTATCAACAAAAATGCGAACATCGCACTATTGCTATGTTCGCATTTACGTTCTGGTTCACTTCTTAAGCTGAGTTTCTGCCTGCATTGATGATGCCAAACGAGCAACGCATAACCAGCTTTTGATATACTTCTTTTCTTGCCGGGTCTGCCTGCTTTTCATCCAGTTCGCGGATGCGCGACATAGCATATTGTTGAATGGTCAGCAGCGGTAAAACTATTTTTTCACGCATCTGGATGGATAGATTTTCAACGGGATAGTCAGACATCAGTTCCGTTTTTCCGGATATAAGAAAAATGTACTTTTTGGTCAGTTCATATTCTCTATAAATACGGTTCCACATTTCTCCGTACTTCGGATCGTTGGCTAGATAAGCAGTCAACGGGAAAAAACACTTTTTCATCGACATCTCACAATTGTCTATAAGTGTCTTAAAAAATAGGGAGGATCTATACAGTTCTTTTACATGACCCAGGCGTCCCTTTTTATCTAAAGCCTGTATGGCGATACCAACACCATAATAGCCCGTAACGTTTTGTTTCAGTTGACTCCAGGAACCGACAAAGGGTATTGCCCGCAGGTCTTTAATAGTAAGTTTTGACGAAGTTCCGCGTTTCGATGGCCGGCTTCCGATGTTGGTTTCACCATAAAATTTCAACGGACTTACGTTAGAAAGATAGTTCATGAATTCAGGGTGACTTTTGAGGTCTACATAGGCTTTCAGGCTTTCGTCTGCCAACTGCTCCATCACTTCTTCTTCTTTTTCTGTCATGGTTTTTTCCTTATCAGAAAACAAGTCATTGGTTATGCCCGCATTCAGCAATTGCTCAATATTAAATTTTGCAGAGTCAATACTACCATAGCTGGAACTAATGGTTTGTCCCTGGATGGTCAGTTGAATTTCTTTGTTTGAAATTTCTTTCCCCATCGAAGCATAGAACTTATGACTTTTGCCACCACCACGCGATGGAGGACCACCTCTGCCGTCAAAAAATACCACTTCAATATCATATTCCTTTGATATGGCTGTTAGTTCGCGTTTTGCTTTAAAAATGCTCCAGTTCGCCATTAAGTAGCCACCGTCTTTAGTGCCATCGCTAAACCCCAGCATTATAGTTTGGGTCATCCCGCGCCGCTGAAGATGCGATTTATAGGATGAATTTTCATACAACGAGCGCATGATTCCAGATGCATTTTTCAGGTCTTCTACGGTTTCAAAAAGCGGTACAATGTCAATATTCATTTCTTCTTTTTTCCACCCGCTCATTAAGAAAAGACCATACACTTCCAGTACATTCAGCGCGCTGTTGCATTGGCTGATGATGTAACGGTTACAACCTTTTTGCCCGTTGTTATGCTGTATTGTTTTAATAGCGCTGATGGACTGCAAAGTATCTTTTGGTACTCCATCCTCATACAACTCAGTATTTGCAACAGCATTTATTTGTGTCAGCGCTGCTATCTTTTCTTCATGATTAAAGCTGGCATATTCTTTCGGCAAAACATTATCCCTCTCGGCAACATCGTCCAGTAGTTTGGTATGTACAGAGCTATCCTGCCGCACATCTAACGTGGCGAAATGCAAGCCAAAAACATTTACCTTATTAATGAGGTTGTCTATGAGATAAAGGAACAAACCATTGTGTTGAAAGATGGTGATCTCTCTTATTTTTTCCAGCGACTGTAAGATCTTTGCGGTTGTCAGGTCTTTGTTTTCACCCGGAAAGAAAAGATTGCGGTACAACATGTTTTCCAGGTCGCCGAGTATAACATCTACCCCTTTAAAAGTTAGACGCCGGCGAAGTTTGCGTACTTCCAGGTAATAGCACTTGATGATACCCGAACGCAGGGCTTCAGCTACTTTCAGCGTTATTTCAGTGCTTACATTGGGGTTGCCGTCGCGGTCGCCGCCCGGCCAAAAACCCATGTTGAATACAGGCTTTTTATCATTGACCGCATGCGGAAAGCTTGATTTTAATTCTGAGATCAATCTGCCCGCAGCGGGATAAAATATATTTTCCATGAACCACATCAGGCTCATAGCTTCATCGTAGGGTGTAGGTTTGGTCTTATTGAGAAAAGGTGTCTTTCCAAGTTGTTGAAGATATACATTCACCTTGCTTATGTCGCCTTCCTTCAAGGCTTTCGACAAGTCGTGTATAATACCCAATACCGCGCCGGGATAAAACTGTGTCGGGTGCGCGGTCAACACCAGTTTAACAGAGAAATCCTCCAGCTTTTTTGCTAGCTTTTCCTGCGCACCGGATTGAATAACTTCTGAAACCAGGTGCTTCAGCGTGCCCGGGCCATTTACATCTACTACGTCGCGGTAGGCTGCATCTTCCAGCGCGTCGAACAAAACCACCTGCCGCTCTACATAATGAATGAACCTGAAAAGAATGTCTGTCTTTTCTTTTTCATTTACAAGCGTTGTATGTTTTTCAAAAAAAGCATCAACTATCTCGTGGGGGCTAATACTTCTTTTATAGCCCTCACCACAGTTCTCAACAAATAACGCCAGGTAGATACCTGTTTTCTCAATGCGATGAAAAGGGAGGGAAGTAAAGAGGCTGTTAAATAATTGAAACTTAATTGCCACCTGGTTTTGAAATACCTGCAGAGAATTTGAAAAATTCAATTCCATAAATTTATAATGGTTTATAGTTTGGTGAGTGGCAGGCAAAACTTAACCGGATAAAAATATTGCAAAAAAATCATTTTGCTTTAACAACCCTTCAGTTTACCGTGGGTGGCAGATTGTTTCGCGCTCATATTGTTGTGCGAACGTAACCATTGTTTGCCCATACACTAAACCGCTGCCGTGCACTTGCAGACCAGTTAGCATTGTAAAGTCGTGGCGACGAACATTTTAGTTTCATGAGTTGGGTGGTCGCTGGGTGGTTGTTATTTGGTTGCCCTATACCAGGTGAGCTGTATTTTCGCAAACATGAATCAAGACAAATCCGTTGCGGCGGCTGGCACCGATCATCCCCGCTTGGTAGTTATAGGTGGAGGGGCAGCAGGTTTTTTTTGCGCTGTTAACGCAGCCCGGTTTTTTCCCTCACTGAAGGTGATAATAGTTGAAAAAACCTCCAAAATTTTAGCTAAAGTAAAAGTGAGCGG
The DNA here is from genome assembly GCA_963726895.1 of uncultured Chitinophagaceae bacterium. Taxonomy (GTDB): domain Bacteria; phylum Bacteroidota; class Bacteroidia; order Chitinophagales; family Chitinophagaceae; genus Segetibacter. The sequence goes on from CAVSED010000012.1 coordinate 4,977, forward strand.
CGGCGGTCGCTGCAATGTTACACACGCTTGTTTCGAGATATCTAATCTCATCAAAAAATACCCGCGTGGTACGCATTTCTTAAAAAAAGCATTACATCAATTTAGTACACGCGATTGTGTTGACTGGTTTGAAGAACGAGGCGTAAAATTAAAAACGGAAGCAGATGGACGAATGTTCTCTATAACCGACAGTTCGCAAACTATCATCGATTGCCTGCTGCACGAAGCCAATACATACAGTGTTGAAATTTGGATGAATGCAGAAGTGCAGCAAATAATGACAGTTAATAATTCATTTTCCCTGCAACTGTCGGGCAACAGGCATGTGCAGGCAGACTTCGTATGTATAGCCTGCGGCGGGTATCCAAAAGCAACGATGTTTCAGTGGTTGCAACAACTGGGTCACACTATTGAATTGCCGGTACCATCGTTGTTCACATTCAACATGCCGGGCAATGATATTACCCAACTTATGGGCGTTTCGGTTGGACACGTAAAGGTGAAGATTGCGGGCAGTAAACTGGCTGAGGAAGGTCCCCTATTGATCACCCATTGGGGTTTGAGTGGGCCGGCAGTACTTAAGCTATCGGCATGGGGTGCCCGCGAGCTGGCAGATCTTCAATATCATTTCAGTATTCTTATTAATTGGCTCGGCACCGAAACGGAGCAGGTTTTGCGTGATCGCTGGAGTAAACTGCGTACGACACATGCTGCACAAAAAATAAGTAATCGTAATCCGTTTGGTCTGCCCGAAAGATTGTGGCTCTACCTGCTGCAACAAAGCAATATATCGCCTGATATACGGTGGGGCGACCTGCCGGCGAAAGAACAAAATAAGCTGATTAACAACCTGACGGCACAAGAGCTTACCGTGCAGGGAAAGACAACTTTTAAGGAAGAATTTGTAACCTGCGGAGGTATAAAACTGGGCGAAATAAACGCCATTACCATGGAAAGTAAACTTGTAAAAGGTCTCTACTTTGCCGGGGAGGTGATGGATGTAGATGGTGTAACGGGCGGATTTAATTTTCAACATGCGTGGACGAGCGGCTTTATAGCGGCTAGAAGTATAGCGCAAAGGTTGCCAAAAAATCCGGCATAGATTTCAACAGTTTTCGCGGTTGGGTATTTGGTACTGTCTTTGATTTTCTTTTACTAAAAAGGCTATACCTATGGAACAACAATATGGTGTTTTGATGTTGGAAGTTAATGCCGAGATCGAACAGCAACTCAAAGTTTTATTCGACCTGGAGACCGAGATGAAGCAAAGCAAAGTTGATTACCTGCCCGATAATAAAAAAAGGATAACGGTGAGGGTTCCGCGGCACAAAGGCAAAAAAATTAAGGCATTTATGCTGCGTGCAATTGCTGATTTTAAAAGAGAAAACCTGAATTGATCTCATGGGTTAAAAGCGGGTTTTATAACCGCTGGCAAGATCAGGTAGAAAATTAGCGGTAGTTGAATGAAGAAGAATTTTTTGGTCCAGGCAGTTTCGCCCTATGAGGCATTTGTTGCGTCGCACCCTTGTACAGTTGAGCTATATGCGACTACAAAAACCAGGTAATCCGGAGCTTCTTTTGAAAATAGTAACTCAGCGTGCAGAATTGAAGATGATATAAAATAGAATACTATTAAACACATAATAGCAAGAGGGTAAAGACACCGCATCTCTACTAAAAAGTTTATTTTATGGTGCCATCAGGGCGCTACCGTTGAACGGAGCGTCGCAACCATCGCCTCATAAAAGTGCAAATGCTTGCTACCAAAATCTACTTGAGCAATGCAATGAATTCGTCCATGTCAATACCACGCTCATACACCTTCTCCAATTTTCCCGTCCGGTCGTATAAGGCTGAAAAGGGAGTGAATTTTACTTCGTAATAGCGGGTCACGGTGCGATCAGGATCTTCACCGATCTTAATAGCCGGAAAACGGCTGATCTTGTATTTATCAGCAAAAGCTTTCATGTCTTCAAACGAACGGCTGGTAACCATTACGATCTGCAGATCGTTGAACTGCTTCATTCTGCTGAGTATCTCTTCTGTTTCAAGTTGGCAATGACCGCAATCGGGGCTGAAATATAAGACAAGCGTTGGACGATCTTTCGGCAGATCGCTACTGCTAAACCAGGAACTGTCTGGCTGCTGAATTTTGAAATTGGGAATGGTAGGCGTTTTCCAATAAGCGGCTAAACTATCTGACTGGGCTGAGGCAACAAAACAAAGGGAGACCGACAGCAGGAGAAGGCAGAAAGAACGCATAGATTTTTTTTTGTTTTAATGGAGACAAATATCCAACCAAAAATTTAAAAAGATTTGTTTAAACCCATTTGGGCCGGGGCTAATGTGCTCCCAATTGTTTGATGTTCAATCCCTATTTTTGCGTTCCTAATACACAAACAGCAGCCATGAACTTTAATTTAAGCCAGATACCAGAGAGAACGCCCAAACCCCGGGCAAACGGATTGACAATGGTAATGGACAAAGGTTTAAGTATTGCTGAGGCTGAAAACTTGGTAAGCGTAGGAGCGCCACATATTGACATTGTAAAACTGGGTTTTGGAACTGCCTTTGTAACGCCCAACCTGCGAGAAAAAATAGAAGTGTATCAACAAGCCGGCATACCGGTTTATTTTGGCGGCACTTTATTTGAAGCATTCCTAATCCGCAATCAGTTTGAAGGTTATGTAGCGATGATGAAGGATTATAAGATTGAACATGTTGAAGTGAGTGATGGTTCTATCACCATACCTCATGCCGAAAAATGTGGCTATATAGAAAAGTTGACAAAATTTGGCACGGTGCTAAGTGAAGTGGGTAGCAAAGATGCGGCTCATATTATTCCCCCTTATAAATGGATAGAATTAATGCGGGCTGAACTGGAAGCTGGCTCTACCTATGTGATTGCCGAAGCAAGAGAAGCCGGTACCGTGGGTATTTACCGCGGAACAGGAGAGGTAAGAGAAGGATTGGTGCAGGAGATTTTAACACAAATACCTGAAGAAAAAATTATTTGGGAGGCGCCGCAAAAAGCACAGCAACTTATATTTTCTTGAATTGATTGGCTGCAATGTAAACCTGGGTAATATTGCCCCAACTGAAATTATTCCGCTCGAAGCAATGAGAATTGGTTTACGCGGCGATACATTTGATTTGTATCTTGAATAAAAAAGCTTATGATGCGAAAATTCGGCTTGATAGGTTATCCTTTGTCTCATTCTTTTTCACCTGCATTTTTTGCTGAAAAATTTGCCACTGAAGGATTGACAGATTGTTCGTACCAAGCTTTATCCTATTCCATGTATGACCGACTTGAATGTATTGCTTAGGACCAGCCAGACCTGCAGGGACTAAATGTTACAATACCTTATAAAAAAGAAGTATTACCGTTTTTGCACAGCCGCTGAGCAGCGGTAGATAAGATGAATGCCTGTAATTGTATCCGGATCAGTAACGGTAATTTGTCTGGATTTAATACCGACGTAATCAGGTTTCGAAAAGTCGTTAACGCCTTTATTGCAGCCACGCCATACAAAGGCGCTCGTACTGGGTACCGGCGGTTCTGCTGCTGCCGTAGTGTATGTACTTGAAGAGTTGGGTATAGACTATTTGGTGGTAAGCCGGAACAGGTTTCGAAGGGGTTAAAATACGTAACCTATGCAGATCTAAATCCGGATATTTTAGGTGCATATTCACTCATCATCAATACTACACCGGTAGGTATGTTTCCGCAAACCAATACCTGCCCCGACATACCCTATCATTTGCTCACCGGCTGATCATTATTTGTTCGACCTGGTTTATAACCCCGCTAAAACGTTATTCTTACAAAAAGGGGCTGTGATGGGAGCGACCATAAAAAATGGCGCGGATATGCTGGTGATACAGGCTGAAGAAAGCTGGAAAATTTGGAGTAGTTAGATAAAGCCTACTTCGAAAAAAGGTTGGTGGCTGCTGCGGGCACAGAGCCGCGTTTATTTGATTTATAATCATAACAAACCATACCGGTTTTTATTTTACCCGCAACGATCCATTGATTACTGCTTTGCGTTTCCAGTAAATAATAGAAGTCGAAGCCAATTCGATCAACTCCACCTGCAGCAACTGATACCCTAACCTCTTGCGGGTAGCGAAGTTCTGTTTTGAATTCTATTTCACAATCGGCCATAATGAGCGATGTGCCATAAAAATTCATTTCACTTACACCAAAAGAATGCAGGAATTGTGCACGGGCTTCATGAGCCAGCGATAAAAAACTATCGTTGCCGACATGCCCGCCATAATTAAGGTCGGTAATACGTAGGGGAATAATGGTATGAAAGGAAAAAGTAAATTTAAACTGAACTTTTACTCTTTCCATTACAATTGACCGTTCACTAAAGATGGTGAAATATTAAGAAACTTTCCAAAGAATGCCAGCTACAACTCCGGCAGCAGCAACGGCTGCTATATACAAATTGGTCCGGTTAGCATGGTTGTCGAATTTTGCAAAAGATGAAGATATGAGAGCATCTGCATTGTTTCTTCTGTTATCCTGATCATCAAGGATCTTTTCGATTCTATCCCAAACACGCGCCGGAGGCATAACAATTTGTTCTGTCATCATGGTGTTAATAGCTTTTGGGGAAAAGTTTAAAGTTTCCCGGGGGGTTGATTTGATACTTTTAAAATCGGTTGAAATAGCAGACAGTCCTGTCTTTAATGCATTGTTTTTCATGGAATTAAGTTTATATTCTTTATTGCTGAAAGGTTCACCGATGGTGAATATCTTAAAGCAGAAGGAGTGGTGTAAAATACAACGAGGCGGTTATCGTAATTATTGTTTAGACGCGCTGAAATATGAGATAGTTGCAGTTTTTGTTTAAAATTTCTCTCTATGAAACAGACTTTTCCCATAATGGGATTATTTGCCTCAAAAATGATACCGTAGCTTTCTTTCGGTGACTATATTTATTCTTTTCTTCTAAATTCATCTCTGCAAATGTTTTTTCAGCGCCCTTGGGTACGAAAACAAAATCGTAGCCAAATCCCATTGTCCCGCGGGGTTCGGTAATGATTGTACCGTCGCAAATGCCTTCGAACAGATAATTAGATGTTCCAAATTGCAACGAAATAACTGTGCGAAAGCGCGCATGTCTGTTGTCACTGCCTGTTAGATTAGACAGAAGCTTTTTAATGTTGTCATCCGGATTTTTGTCTTCGCCTGCATACCGGGCGCTCTTTACACCTGGTTCACCATTCAGTGCCTCTACTTCTAAGCCTGTGTCTTCGCCAAAGCAATCTTTACCGGTAAGTGAATAAATCGTATTTGTTTTTGCTTGGGCGTTTTGTTCCAGCGTGGCAAAAGGCTCAGGAATATCAATGTTGATACCGGCGTCCTGCAGGGAAATGACTGTGCATAGACTTCCAATCACACTTCTTATCTCTTCAACCTTGTGTGGGTTGTTGGTGGCGAAAATAATTTCGGGCATTTATCAGTTTTAAATGGTCACAATCCAAAAATATCTTTCAAGCACATCCAGAGTTTTGTTTTTAGCAATTTGCCTTCATGGGTATTCTGGTTGATTGAAGACAGGGAAGGAGCAGGTACAATGGTACAACCATCAAACTTTTGTGCCTGAAAAAAAGGAATGGAGAAGGGAACCTGAATAGCCAGCGTTTCCACGCTAAAAAGTAGCAGATAAGCTACGTTCAACTGAAACTTTAATTCGCTGAAACTCACTTTCTGTTTTGCAATATTGATGATCGCTATGTCTTCCTGCGTTAGTTGGCAGGCTTTGAGGATATTCGATAAAAATGTAAGATCCTCTTTTTGTATGTACTGTGCTTCCGGTACGTTGACCAGGACCGCAATATGCCTTTTGTTTTGCCCCAAAAAGTCAAGTGTTTTTTTTGGTACTTTCTCTTCTTGAATTGGGGACTTCTCCGGCACATCTGTATTCTTTTTGGTGGCTGTTGCAGCGCCTGTAAAGTTTACCAGGGTATCCTTGTAGAGGTCGGCTATCAAAAAATCGGGCAATACAATTTTCGCATGTTCCATTTCACTTTATTTATTGCCCTTGCAGGCATTTTTCGTTTCTTTGCTACAAAAATATACTAGTATGGTATCAGCCATAGATATAAAAATACAAAAAGCCAGATCGAGCAAATTACAGTCATTATCTCTCGAAAATCTTCCTTTCGGCAAATACTTTTCTGATCATATGTTGGAAGCAGACTATGCCGATGGAGAATGGAAAACTCCGCAGATCAAACCTTATCAACCATTGCTAATTGATCCTTCTAACGCAGCCATACACTATGGGCAGTCAATTTTTGAAGGTATAAAGGCCTACAAAGACCAGGATGATAATGCTTACATTTTTCGTCCTTTCGACAACTACAAAAGGTTTAACGTGTCTGCTGCCCGCATGCAAATGCCTGACGTGCCGGAAGAGATCTTTATTGAAGGTATGCGTACATTGGTTGACATAGACAAAGATTGGATACCAAACCGCAAAGATCATTCATTGTACATTCGACCTTTTATGTTTGCCACCGATACTGCCATAGGTGTTAAACCGTCCGACACGTACAAATTTATGATCATACTCAGTCCCACCGGTCCGTACTATAACAAACCCATGCGCATCAATGTAGAAGAAAGATATTCGCGTGCAGCGCCGGGAGGAATTGGCTTTGCAAAAGCAGCCGGAAACTATGCTGCCAGTTTGCTGGCAACCAGTGAAGCACAAAAAAATGGTTTCGACCAGGTTTTGTGGACAGACTCAGCCGAGCATAAATATGTACAGGAGATCGGTACGATGAACGTATTTTTTGTGATCGACAACAAAGCCTATACGCCAGACCTCACCACAGAAACAATTTTAGCCGGCGTTACCCGCGATAGCGCTATAACTATTTTGCAGGAGATGGGGTACGAAGTAGCTGAAACGCAGATCTCTATCGACACTTTAATAGAAGCATATCAAAATGGTTCTTTGACCGAAGTTTTTGGTACCGGCACTGCAGCAACAATTTCGTTCATTAAAACAGTTGGTTACAAAGACAATCTGATGGAATTTGATATTCAGAAATGGAAAGTAGCTCCTGAGTTAAAGACCCGATTAGACGGTATTCGCAGTTGCACTGCAGCAGACCGTTTCAACTGGATGTTCAAAGTATAACCTTTACTAAACTTGCAATAAAAAAGTCCTGATCAACCGACCAGGACTTTTTTATTGTTACTTTTTATTTGATCGTGCGTGCCTTCTTTAGTGCAAGTTTTCCAAATTTGTTTTTTACTTCATCTACTGCTTTGTAAAGATCGCCCTTGCGTTTTACATCGTCAAATAGATTGGCCTGCACCGCGTTGCCGGTCAAATCAGTTAGCCGAACACCCAACAGGCGTACCGGCTGCCCTGGTTTGTGCAATTTTTTAAAAAGGTCTTTTGCAACTGCTATCATTTCGTCATCGCGGCTGGTGTAGTCAATTGCCTGTTGCCGGGTGAAAGTGCTGAAATCAGCATATCTTATTTTAACTGCGAAACATCCCGCCAGCTTTTGGTCCTGCCGCAACTCATACGCTACCCGGTCCGTCATGCGCACCAGTTCGGCCAACAAAAAGCCATGATCTGCCGTGTTCTCTTCAAATGTATTTTCGGTCGATATCGATTTTGCTTCATGATATAGGCGAAACTTCGCTCAGATGTATGCCCTGCGATTTTTGCCATAGTTCACCACCATATTTTCCAAGTACCCGTTCCAGCTCTTTGCGGTCATATCCGGCTATATCTTGTATGGTTTTTATGCCCATCGTCAGCAGGGTTTTGTATGTATGCTCGCCAACACCCGGTATTTTATTCACCTTCAGCGGCGCTAAAAATTCCTTTTCAAAACCTGCCGCCACATGTATATAGCCGTTGGGCTTAGCTTCATCTGTTGCTATTTTGGCAACCATTTTATTACTTGCCAGCGCAAATGAAATAGGTAATCCTGTTTTATCTATTATCTCCTGTCGCAACGCAATGGTCCATTGAAAAGGGTCAAAATATTTATCCATCCCTGTCAGGTCCAGGTAAAACTCGTCGATCGATGCCTTCTCAAACAAAGGTGCCTTTGCTGCAATAATTTCCGTAACCACCCGCGAATAATGACTATAGTCGCTGCGGCTGCCACCAACCACAATTGCGTGTGGGCAAAGCTGCAGTGCTTTCTTCATAGGCATGGCACTATGCACCCCAAATTTGCGCGCTTCATAGCTGCACGCCGTTACCACACCGCGCTCACTGTGACCGCCAACCAATACCGCTTTTCCTTTTAGCCCGGGTGCCTTTAAAACCTCTACCGAAACGAAAAAACTGTCCAGGTCGAAGTGTGCAATATATCGTTGTTGCTTGCCCATCAAAAAGATTGAAATATGTGGTATTTATTGCAAATCTATCGCTCAGTCCCTTACATTCTGCTTGCCGGCACGTTCAGTTCCAATCAAAAATTCTGTTCTTTATCTTCAATAACTTTGCAGGCACTTAGGGTGCTGGTGTTTTTTGTGGTTACGGGCATTTGATTTGCTATTGAACATCGTTGCGTCGCATTACGTTCATCGGCAAAGCCCTGATTGAACCAGGAATAAAGCTGCTATAATAGTCAAAGCCAAATTGGTAAAAGATGAGTGAACAAAAGGAAAAGCTACGCATAGATAAATACCTGTGGGCGATAAGAATATTTAAAACCCGCAGCCTGGCTGCTGAAGCCTGCGATAAAGGGCGGGTAAGATTGCACGGCGATCCGGTAAAAGCTTCAAAAATGGTGGTGGTAGGTGATGAATATGAAATTAGAACCGAAGCCAAAAAGTGGCAGATAAAAGTGATTTCGCTGCTGGTAAATCGTGTGCAGTTTAGTGAAGCTATCAGACACTACATAGATCTTACCCCACCTGAAGACCCGGACGTAATAAAAGCACAGGCTGCCAGTTTTCACACCGGCAAGCGGCTAAGCAAAATAGGAAGACCCACTAAAAAAGAACGCCGCAATCTCGATGACTTTACGGAAGAAAGCTAAATTAGTAAATACACTTTTGATAGTTTTTAACGTATGAAAAGGTGCTGTCATAAGAATGATACACTGGCAACCTGCGGCAATCGTGTTTGATTAGCCGTTAGTTTTGCACCATGAAAATTGATATTCTCAGCGTTGTGCCGGCTCTTTTAGAAAGTCCGTTCTCTCATTCTATCCTCAAACGTGCTAAAGAAAAAAATCTGTTTGAAGTGAATGTCATAAACCTGCGCGAGTACAGCACCCACAAACAAAAGCAGGTAGATGATTACCAGTTTGGGGGTGGTGCGGGCATGGTGATGATGTGTCAGCCTTTGGCCGATGCCATAGACCAACTGCAGGCAAACGACAAATATGACGAGATCATATACATGACACCCGACGGCAAACGCTTCGATCAGAAACTGGCAAACAGGCTGTCGATGAAAGGAAACCTGCTGATCATTTGCGGGCACTACAAAGGCATAGATGAGCGGATCCGCGAGCACTATATAACTATGGAGATTTCGATTGGTGACTATGTGCTAAGTGGTGGCGAACTGGCCGCAGCAGTGGTAGTAGATGCTGTAGGCAGATTGATACCAGGCGTATTGAGTAACGAGACCTCAGCATTATTTGACTCATTTCAGGACAATATGCTGGCACCGCCCGTTTATACCCGCCCTGCAGATTTCAGAGGTTGGAAGGTGCCGGAAGTATTGCTGACAGGCGATCCAAAAAAAGTTGATCAATGGCGCAATGATCAATCTGCAGAGCGAACCGCGAACAGGCGCCCCGACCTGCTGCAGGAAGATCTATAGCATTTACAAACGCAGTAAAATGCAATGTATGCGATAGAAAATGTGGTAGGCACGACTTAAAACTTTTCTACTTACCAAAAAAAGTTTAATAGAACTACAACCGATGAACGGAATGCGACGCAACAATGAAGCAACAGAGATCAAATGCCTGTACTCCATAAAAAAATCCGATTGCCAGAACTTACTGAATATTTGCGTCCGAATCGGGTAGGAGAAGAACAAAAAGGGGTATTGGAACTGAATAATTCGACTGACATTTGTATTGTTGACCGGCCGTTCTAACCACTCCAATATTGATAGAAAAACACCCTATCCGTTTTTTAAGAAATTACCTCCTGCCAGGAGGTTTTTTTATTTATAGCCATTTGGCGACTTCTGCTGCAGCATTATCGGATTTGTTTGCAGATTTTTGCCCGCAGTAAATAAAAGGTATATGCAAAACTTCAGCGTTTCCGGTACCGTCGTAGATGTACACCAAAAAAGAATGTATGCTGCCAAAGTGCAGGTAAAAAACGGTCGCATTGAAAGTATAGAGGAAGGGATTAGCGGTGAACAGGGACCTTATATTTTGCCCGGCTTTGTAGATAGTCATGTACATATTGAAAGCAGTATGCTGATACCCGTGAATTTGCACGTTTGGCGGTGGTGCATGGCACAGTTGCCACCATAAGTGACCCGCATGAAATAGCAAATGTTTGTGGACTGGCGGGCGTTGAATACATGATTGACAATGGCAAACAGGTGCCGTTTAAATTCAATTTTGGTGCGCCGAGTTGTGTGCCGGCAACAACTTTTGAAACTGCCGGTGCAGCATTGAATGCTGAAGAGGTTGAAAAACTGCTGCAACGCGATGAAATAAAATACCTGAGCGAGATGATGAATTTTCCGGGCGTATTGATTGATGATGAAGAGGTAATGAAAAAGATTGCCGCAGCCCATCAATTCAGGAAAACCTGTAGATGGCCATGCACCGGGATTGCGGGGTGAAACAGCGAAACAATATATTGATGCAGGTATAAGCACCGACCATGAATGTTTTACTGCAGAAGAAGCATTGGATAAACTGCAAATATGGAATGAAAATTTTGATACGTGAAGGAAGTGCTGCAAAAAATTTTGAAGCACTTGTTGAGTTGTTGCACGACCATTGCGGACAATATGATGTTTTGCAGTGATGATAAACATCCGGATAGTTTAGTTGAAGGCCATATAAATGAGCTTGTGTGCACGGGCGGTTGCCAAAGGGTATAGATGTTTTTAAAGTGTTGCAGGCTGCTTGTATCAATCCCGTTTTACATTATAAGATGAATGTGGACTGCTGCGAGAAGGTGACTCCTGCAGATTTTATTGTAGTGCAAGACCTGGTCAACTTTACAGTTTTGGCTACTTATATTAATGGAGAACTGGTTGCAGAAAATGGTAAGACACGAATATCCACCCAACCCTCAAATTTGATCAATCACTTTGATTGCCTGCCGAAATATAAAGAAGATTTTGCCATTGCCCCGGGCGATACCGCCGGCGATGAACTGCTGGTGATAGAAGCGTTGGACGGGCAACTGATCACCGGAAAAAGAAAGATAAAGAAGTCTCAATTGCTTGGGAAAGATGGTATGCTGTACAGCAATACTGAGCTGGATATTTTGAAGATGGCAGTAATAAACCGCTATACCAATGCCCCGGTAGCCACCGCCTGGATCTGCAATTTTGGCTTGCAGCAAGGAGCCATTGCATCGTCGGTTGCGCATGACAGCCATAACATTATAGTTGTAGGTGTTACTGATGAAGATATGTGCAAGGCTGCCAATGCTGTGATAGCAGCAAGAGGAGGTATTAGCTGCGTAAGCAACGCTACAACAAAAATCCTGGAACTGCCTGTTGCTGGTTTGATGAGCGATAAAGATGGTTATGAAGTAGCTGTCAATTATACGCAGATAGACGCAATGGCGAAGAGTCTTGGGTCGCAATTATCCGCGCCGTTTATGACGCTTTCCTTCATGGCGCTGCTTGTAATACCGCACCTGAAATTAAGTGACAGGGGTTTGTTTGATGGCGATATATTTTCTTTCTGCTGATTACACGTATTTAACAGGCAATTTGAGCTGATAAACATCGTAAAAAAGGAATGGTATAATGGTATTAGTATATCGACAATCTACCTGTGTAGCAATCGGTTAGCGTAGTTTTCCGGTGTACTTCTCCTATACCTGCTATGGTTACAAAAACTACCTTCGATGCATGAGATATTTCAATAAACCAGAGTTTAAAATCCCCCTCGTTTTTCTGGTTATAAGTACACTCTGGATAGTAATTAGTGATCGCTTTTTTGAGCCTCTACAACAAAATGCATCCATTCATCACCTGGTTCAAATACAAACCGTCAAGGGAGTGGTTTATGTAACCTTCGTTGCGCTGCTTATATATCTCATGATCAAATCTTCTCACAATCAATTGCAGGCGTCGCAGGAAGAATACCGCGATCTGTTTCTACATACTCCGGAACCCATGATTATCTATGATCCGGAGACCAGGAAAGTAGCTAATGTAAACAAGTCAGCTACTGACATGTATGGTTATTCTACGCAGGAATTTGTGCAACTGACCATTTATGACCTGCGGGCCAATGCCGGGGAAAAAAACAACACCGAAGAGCGCACATTTCAAATCCATAAAAAAAAGAATGGTCAACATTTGTATTGTCACGAAACGGTGCGTGTAATTAAGATGGGCGCCGCCAAAGCCTGCCTGATGACCTCGCATGATATTACCGAACTTGAACACGCAAAAGGGCTATTGGTTCATCGGGAAGTGCAGCTCAAACAAATATTAAACAGCATTACCGATGGTTTTTTCATTCTTGATAAAAACAGGCGGGTTGTAAATGCAAATGACGTATTTAAAGATATGGCGGAGATACCCGTTGATAAAGTAGAAGGAAAAACCCTTTCCGACCTGTTTCCAAGTTTAAGCGAACGGTTTACAACCGAAGGTTGCAGTGAAATAATGGAAAGAAGTACTTCGGTTTACTTTGAACTTTTTTACAAGAGAAAAAAATGCTGGTACCGGATTACTGCTTATCCGTTTGAAGGTGGCATGTCAGTCTTCTATCGCGATATAACTCTCCAAAAACAAAATGAATTACAAAGCTATCAACATGAGCAAAATTTACTCGCACTCATCAACAACACCGGTGATCTGATCTGGTCAATAGATAAAGCTTTCCGCTATTTTACTTTCAATGAACCCTACGAGCATTGGTACAACAAAGTGTTTGGCGAGAAGCTCAGCATCGGAAGAATTGCATTGAACGAAAGGCAGGGAGCAGAACACATTGGCAAATGGCGGGCGCTATACCAGCGGGCACTTAATGGTGAAAAATTTAGCGTCGATATGAACTTTGTAATAGACGATGAATTTTACTTTACTACCATCCGCTTTAACCCCATATTAGATGCCGACAGAAAGGTAACGGGTGTTTGTTGCTTCCTTCAAAACATAACCGAACGAAAGTTGTACGAGCGTAAAATAGAACAGCAAAATCAAAAATTAAAAGATATCGCTTCTATCACATCGCACCAGGTACGTGTGCCGCTGGCTAACATTCTTGGCCTGGCTGAAGTGTTGGATAACGACGATCCCATGAGCAGTTCGAACCGCCAGATCATAGAGCATATAAAAACGTCAGCCTTACAACTCGATCAGGCTATCATCAATATGGTGCAGCAAACCATTCAGGCAAACGATTAGCTCCACGCCAGGGTGCTGCGGTTATTTCTCCAGGCAAGACCAAATACCTTCTTTGTTTCTAAAGCAAGCATAGGTTCCTTCTACAAAATTGCTGGTTATGGTTCCGGCTGTTTCTTCGCAGAGCTTAAATTTAGTGGTAAAAGGATAGATCATAGCGCCTGCCGGTGCAGCACTATACTTAAAAACCAGTGATTGTCCGTTAGACACCGATACCGTGTTTACAAAGGGGCGTTGCGAAGTAAAAGAAAGGAAAGTCAGACCCACTTTGCCATTGACATCTGTGGCGGTTACATCTTTTACATAATTCTCATAGAGTTTTCTTTTCGCCAAACGAAGCGAAAACTGATCAGCGTCTGAAACAGGTCCTGAAGGAGCCGTAAACGTACAGTTAACAACCTTTGTGGGCGTGATTGCCCTGGTTTTTGTAGTTGTCATCTCATTTTTTACCGAGTCCATGTTGCGTATTTGCGAAACTGCTACCCACTCATCATCCTTCTCACCTTTACCCGCATAGTGCACCTTGTACAGGTATTCACTCTCTTTATCTACGATAGTTGCTTTTTGCCATATGCCATCTACATTCACTTCCGCCGTTCTCGTGTAGCGATCATTTAGGGTTCTGGGCTTTACATTTTTTCCGGAAGAATGACGCAAAGCAGTATCTGCTTGTGATGTAAGAGGCTTTATACTTTCAGTAGAAGCTACTTGTTCATCATCATTTTTTTTCGTGGGCGTCGGGGCTGGAGTACTCCCCAAAGTTTTGCCCGTTTGTGTGGGTGCAGTGGGCTGGTCTTTTCCAGGCTTGGCAGTTGCTTCTGTAGCCGGCAAATCCAACTGTTCATGTGCCGTTATAACCAGGTCATTTTTCAGTGTATCAGGTCGTAGGTATGCTGGTTCCGGTGCCTTAGCTACCGTGTCGTTTTGTTTTTCCGCAGCGGCTGTGTTGTGTTCAATTTTTTTTGCTGCCGGCACTGCCACCACATCTTTTTTCACTACAGTATCCTTTGCCTGCAGTTTTGCATCCATTGCATTGGCTATTAAGTCCTGTATTTCCAGCTCACGTTGCAGCGACATTTTAAACGTATCAACTTTTGCTTTGGTGGCTGAGTCTATTTTTCGTATCACCTTTTGCAGCGTAACATCCTTGTTTTTCTCACTTCCAGGCGTGGCTGAGTTCCTGCAATTCGCTACCTCTTTTACCTGCCGGTCTGGGTTTAGCTGCTGCCATTTTCGCGAGTGTGTCTCTTTCAAAATGGTCTGCCGTTGAGTCCTTTTTCAACGTGCCTCTATATTTTGCCAGCGTATTGATCCTGCCTTGTTGAATGTCCCTTGCCAACTTTGCAGCCCGCTCCATTTCGCGCAGCCGGTTGGCATTTTCCCAGGTGCGCGTACCCTGCGCCCTGTTCGTTGTATAGTAAATAACGTCGCATTCTTCCAGTGGTCCTTCGCCACGACATTGAATAATTTCAGCTTTTCTGCCATTTGCCACTTCTACTATATCGTGCCGCTCAAACTTGCGCGCTGTTTGGGCATTGGCGGTCAATAGCAGCGTATTAAGTATTGCCATTATTCCCGTCAACGTCCATTTGCAAGCTACTTTCCCTGTTTTCATATTCCTTCATTAAAATATGGCTACTAATTTCACTGCAACATTAGTAAAACCTTTTGTTACTACCCGCGCAAAGCACCACCGGGTTTAGGCTGTTTTTCTATCCCCCTTTATTTTTGGTTACCGGCCAGGGATGAAGTGGCGACATCGTTGCGTCGCATTACGTTCATCGGCACGGCACAGGTGAGGCCTTTCTTACCTGTTAGTGTAGGGAACTTATTATAGTACTCGCCAACTAAATTGATGTTGCCATAAAAAATGGCACTTCATCGTATTTCTTTTACGTTTAAGATCTATTAGATAGCTGGTACTGCGTCAAGCGCTTGTTTTATGTCGTCCAAAATATCCTCCTGGTGTTCAAGACCCACCGATATTCTTATCAAACCTGGGGTTATATTAACTGCTTTCCTTTCTTCTTCTGTTAGCTTCGCGTGGGTGGTGCTTGCCGGGTGCGAGGCAATGCTTTTTGTATCGCCCAGGTTTGCTGTCAGCGATAACATTTTTAAGTTGTTTAAAAAAGTTTTTCCCGCTTCTAACCCACCTTTTAGTTCAAAGCATACGATTCCGCCGCCATCTCTCATTTGCCTAATAGCTATTTCATATTGCGGATGACTTCTTAAGTGCGGGTATCTCAGCGACGAAAGTTTTTCATGACCTTCCAATTCCTTCGCCAGAAACATCGCATTCCGGGCGTGCCTTTCCATTCTCACGTCCAGTGTCTCAATGCTTTTACTCAGCAGCCATGCATTAAAAGGCGAAAGCGAAGGTCCTGTACTACGACAGAATAAAAAGATCTCTTTTATCAGTTCTTTTTTTCCTACAATTACTCCTCCCAATACGCGTCCCTGTCCATCGATCCATTTGGTTGCGGAGTGAACCACCAGGTCCGCACCAAAATCAATTGGCCGCTGGCTTACAGGTGTCGCAAAGCAATTATCAACATTTAGCAGCACTTTGTGTTTTTTGCAGAGTGCCGCTGCAAATTCCAGATCAATGATATCCAGACCCGGATTAGTAGGTGTTTCTAAATACAGCATCCTGGTATTGGGCTGTATGGCTGCTTCCCAGTCTTCAGGTTTTTCTGCGCTTACATACGTATAGCTGATCCCATATTTCGGCAATATTTTAGTGATTACTGTGTGGGTACTGCCGAAAATTGAATTGCACGAAAGCAGGTGGTCTCCCTGTTTCAGCAAAGCCATAAATGAGGCAAACACAGCGCTCATGCCCGACGCTGTCGAAAATCCTTCTTCCGCGCCTTCCAGGGCTGCAACCCGGTCTGTAAACTCCCTTACCGATGGGTTGGTAAAGCGACTGTAAATGTTGTCGTCGCTTTCATCAGCAAAAGCCGCACGCATGTCCTCCGCATCATTAAAGCAAAAACTACTGGTCAAAAACAATGGCGAAGAATGTTCCATTTCGCTGGTTTGGTCTGTTCGTATGCGTATTGCCTTGGTTATTGGGTGTTGCTCCATCAAAAAAATTTAGGTGACTAAAAACAGTTGTAACGAAGATTAGCGGTTAGTCTGAATAAGATACCGCCAGACTGTATAAAATTTAAAAAAGGTTTTATGCCGGTGTAGTTGCCGAAAACTCCACTCTTACTTCCCAGGTTATCTCGCAGCCAGCCCGGCGTATGGTTTCAGCAACCGAGCAATATTTATCCATCGACAAAGCGCAAGCACGTTTGGCTTTTTCCAGGTCTATATTGCCTTTCAGTTCAAAAACAATAGTAGCTACTTTCCACAAAGATGGTTCTACACCCGCTTCGCGGGCGCCCTCTATTTTCATGTCGAAACTGTCTACCGTTTGGCGCTGCTTTTTTAAAATGGAAACAATGTCAATTGCACTGCAACCTCCCAAACTCATCAGTAATAACTGCATGGGGCGTACACCAAAATTCTCCCCGCCCAACTCGGGGCTGCTATCCATTCTTACTACGTGGCCATAGGCATCACGGGCTTCAAAGCCAAAGTCGCCATTGATACGGCTAAGCTCTATTTTCACCATTTCAAAAAAGATTTTTGCAAAGGTAATTCAAGCAAGCCGTTACTTTTGAGTTTTGAACAGCGTATACCTACAAATGAACTATTTCCACTCCGACAAACCTTTTACTTTAGAAAGCGGGGAAACATTGCCGGGATTAACCATTGCCTATCATACTTACGGCGCGCTTAACGCAGCAAAAAGCAATGTAGTTTGGGTATGTCATGCGCTTACGTCCAATTCAGCAGTACTCGATTGGTGGCCGGGTGTATTGGGAGAAAACACAGTGCTAGATCCTGCCAGGTATTTTGTTGTTTGCGCCAATATCATCGGGTCATGTTATGGCTCTTCAGGCCCAACGAGTATTAATCCTGCGACTGGTCAACCCTGGTATTTGACATTTCCGTTCATCACCATCCGCGACATGGTGCAGGCTCACATACTGCTGCGGCAGCAGTTGGGTATAGAACACATCTTCTTAGTAATGGCCGGTAGTATGGGTGGCTACCAGGCTTTGGAGTGGGCGGCAACGGAAAAAGACCGCATACAGAACATGTTTTTGATCACGACATCGGCTGCGGAAAGTGCCTGGGGAATAGCCATACATACAGCTCAGCGTTTGGCGATAGAGGCAGATAACACCTGGCAAAACAACGACATTGATGCAGGCAAAAACGGGCTGAAGGCGGCTCGTGCCATAGGTTTACTTACCTACCGCAATTATAAAATATTGGTACAGCAGCAAACCGATAAAGACGACAACAAAACAGATAATTTCAAAGCCTCTTCCTACATGATCTACCAGGGCGATAAACTGGTAAAGCGGTTCAATGCCCAAAGTTATTGGCTGCTAACCAAAGCAATGGATAGCCATAATATTGCCCGTGGGCGAGCCAGCAACCGGGAAGATGTACTCCGTGCACTGCCACAAAAAACGCTTGTTATCGGCATTGCCAGCGATTTGCTATGCCCTGTAGACGAGCAAAAGTTTTTGGCTGCCAACATACCCGGCGCCACCTATATAGAAATAGAGTCATCCTATGGACATGATGGTTTTCTGATTGAAAAAGACAAAATCTCGTTGCATCTTTCGCATTGGCTGCAAAACATTACCTAAGCCCGTTTTCTTTCCGTTAAAATCTGCGCAAAACTTTTTTTGAGATGATGACCATGGCGAAAGCAAGTGGGCAAATCGATTACTTTTGCACGATGGATCTAGCCTCACCAATAGCACGCGTTTCTTCAGTTTTGCCCGTAATGGAATCTTTTTACACTATCCAGGGGGAAGGTTTTCACCAGGGTCGGGCTGCTTATTTCATTCGTCTTGGCGGCTGCAACGTGGGCTGCTTTTGGTGCGATGTAAAAGAGAGTTGGGATGCCGGTAAACACCCGAAAATCGCAATTGATGAGATTGTAAAAAACGCTGCAGCAGAACCCGGGCGCCTGGCTGTTATAACCGGCGGCGAACCGCTAATGCACCAACTGGATGAACTTACTGAAAAACTTCAGCAGGCAGGATTTGAAACTAATATTGAAACCTCCGGTTCGTATCCAATGACCGGGTCGTGGGATTGGATCTGTGTCTCGCCAAAGAAATTCAGACCACCCACACCCGAAGCCTTATATCGCGCCAGCGAATTAAAGGTTATCATCTATAATAAAACTGATTTTGCCTGGGCAGAAACCCATGCTGCGCAAGTGAGTTGCGATTGTAAACTGTACCTGCAACCAGAGTGGGACAGAGCCTCTATAATGACCCCGCAGATCATTGACTATATAAAGCAACATCCGCAGTGGGAGCTAAGCCTGCAAATACACAAGTACATCAATGTGCCGTAAACAAACCAGGTTTTAATTTCTTCAATTTCTGGCGGCTTCAGATAAATGATTCCGGTCGTTGGAATGCTACCCCAAAAGTTTAGGAGACACGTGTAAGGACGTAACATAAAAGAATCAATTATTTGCTTCAATAAACAGCCATCGTCGCACGATTGTGCAATTATTTTGAATTGAGCGGTGACAAGCAGAAGAGAAGATGTATTGATGTTATTGTTCAGCATGACAGGCACTTTCTTCGCTTCGGTAAAAGCCTCATCTGTGCTTTGCCGATGAACGAAATGCGACGCAACGATGAACCACAATGTGAGAATGCCCGTATCAAAAAACGATCAAGACATCCGACGAAGAAACAGACCCCTGCATCAGCGCTAGCCAGGTTTCTATTACTGCTTTGCCAGTTGCGACTGCATTCTTTTTACCCGGTCTTCCAATTTTTCGCTGCTCATGTTTTCGCGCATGCTGTCCACTTTTACGGGGAAACAAAAAGGTGTAAGCTGCTGCGGATAGGTGAGAACGATGTGGGAAGTTTGAATGCGCTGTAGCATGTTGCGCAGCCGTTGTTCCTCCATTTGTTGCTCCATCACCTCGTTGTATGCCTGGCGCAACAGCAGGTTGTTGCGGTCGTACTCGCTGAATACATTGAAGAGAAGGGAAGCCGACGACTGCAGGTGCCGGGCTTTTTTTTGCTCGCCGGGATAGCCGGTAAAGATGAGCCCGCCGACCACGCCAATGTCGCGAAACTTGCGGCGCGCCATTTCGGTGGAGTTGACGCTGCGTTGAATATCTGCAAAGAGCTGATCGGTGGTGAAGAGTTCGTACACGTTGGTATCGTCGAGCGGAATAGGTTGATCGCTTAGCAATTCAAAACCATAATCGTTCATGGCAATGGAGAAAGTGATGGGCGTGATCTGGCTGAGACGGTAGGCAAGAATGGCTGCCATAGCCTCATGTACCAGGCGCCCTTCGAAGGGATAAACAAACAAGTGGAAGCCATCTTTGGTCTCTATTTGCTCTATCAGCAACTCGTTTTCTTTGGGTACGTGCGACAGTTTTTGCTGCAATAAAAATAAAGGCTCCAGCGCCTGCAATTCGGGGTCGTTGCTGGTGAGCGCTTCATTGAACTTGCGGCGCAGCATCATACCCAGGTTAGATGACAGCGGCATACGTCCGCCATCCCAGCTTGGCACAATGGCTTTGGACGCGTTGGACTTGCGTACGATGGCGGTCATTTCTTTCACCATGATGAACTCGAGGTTAAGCCCCGCCAGGGTGAATACATTGCCGGGCTCAAGACGTGAAATAAAACCTTCCTCTATAACGCCAACATACTTGCCACCCATGAACTTCACCTTCAGCATGGGGCTGCTGACAATGGTGCCAATGTGCATGCGATGCCGCATGGCCATTCTGCGGTTTTTAATGCGATAGACGCCATCTGCACCTATTTCTACTTTTTTGTATTCGTCGTATTGCAAAAGTGCATCCCCACCATTTACAATGGTATGCAACACCTGCAACCACTCGTCAACAGTAATGTCTGCATAGCAATAAGTACTCTTCACTTCGCGGAAAGATCTGGTCGGGTACAAAGCCTTCGCCTACAGCCAAAGTACACAGGTACTGAATAAGCACATCGAAACACAACATGCGCGGATCACGGCTTTCGATCACATCTTCCTCCATCGCCTGTTTTAGTGCAGCGGCTTCAACCAACTCTAAAGAGTGGGTGGGTAAAAAATAAATGCGGCTGGTCTTGCCCGGCTGGTGACCGCTTCTGCCTGCCCGTTGCAGAAAGCGCGCAACACCTTTAGGCGAACCTACCTGTATCACTGTTTCTACTGGTCTGAAGTCGACGCCTAGATCGAGACTGGAAGTGCAGACAACGGCTTTGAGACGGGTTGTATGCAGGGCTTCCTCCACCCATAGTCGTATCTCCTGTTCTATGCTGCCATGGTGCAAGGCAATAGCGCCCGCAAGGTCAGGCGCAATCTCCAATATTTTTTGGTACCAGCGTTCGCTCATGCCACGGGTATTGATAAAGACGAGCGTAGTAGTATTGGCACGAATGATATCAACAGCCTGCTGTGCAAGGTTGAGACCGAGGTGACCTGCCCACGGAAACTTCTCTATTTCTTGCGGTATGACCGATACGATGGATATGTCTTTTCTGATCTGTGCCCGGATGATCTGGCTGTTGATAACATAGTCAGCAGAAAGAATTTTTAAAGGTGAAAGCAGTACTTCTTTCGCCTGTTGCAGGTTGCCAATGGTAGCGCTGATACCCCAGACAGAGAGCTCATTTTGTCCGGCTGTATCAGCGCTTTTTTTAAGACCTGCCAGTCTTGACAAGGCCAATTCTACCTGCACCCCGCGTTTACTACCCAGTAGTTCGTGCCATTCATCTATCGCTATAATGCGCAGCGAAGAAAAAATACTCACATAATCTTTTTGTCCTAACAACAAGTGCAGGCTTTCCGGAGTAATGATGAGCGCCTCTGGCATGCTGCGCTTTTGCTTTTGTCTTTCTGCTACCTCAGTGTCGCCGTTGCGTATTCCGATCTTCCAGTTCATCCCCAGTTCGGATATCACCTCTTCCATGGCGCGGGCAATGTCTTTGCCCAGGGCGCGGAGGGGCGTTACCCAAAGCAACAGCAAACCACTGCGGGAGCGGGTTTTATAATCTTTCGGATGCTCATTAATGAATTGTATCACTGCTCCTAAAAAAACAGAAAACGTTTTTCCAAAGCCGGTTGGCGCATTTACCAACCCGCTTTTTTGCTCGTGTATCTGCTGCCAGGCTTCCTCCTGAAAAATAAAAGGTTTGTGCTGTTTAGCTGCCAGCCATTCGGCAATGATTGTATAGCCCTTTGTGGATTGAACCGTCAAAATATTGGTTGGGTAGTTTATAAAGATGTAAATGTATTGAGTGAGGGTGGAAGCGGAGGTAACAAACAGGTGAATGTTATACCTGGCGGTAAGATCAGTGAAAAAAAGGTTATAAAAGCTGATCAGAAAGCTGCAACCTCAACTATTAGAACCGGGCAAATATTGCGGTTTAAACTACGGGTTCTTTGCTACACATTTATTAACAACTTTATACTGTATGATCATCAAACTTTGCCGTTAAGCGTAACCCGTTACTCCCATTATTCGATCAGTTCAATAATGAAACCAATGTACACGGGTGCGACGCAACGAAAGCAACATCTGGCTCCGGGGCAGGCCCAAAAAAATAAAGGTGAACAGCTTCATACAAGATAACCGGCCGCATCTGCATCCGTGATCTGCTATCGACTTATTAGCCGATCTTCGATAATTTTGCACTGCCTGTTACCTCTTTTAGACCTACACCCACAAATCATCCGGAAATTTTTTTTCCGGAGCTAAATGCACTTTAAATGAAAAAATTCCTCGCAGAGAACTTTTTATTACAAACAAAAACATCGCAACAACTATATCATGAGTTTGCTGCCGGCATGCCCATTATCGATTACCACAATCATCTTCCACCTGCGCAGATAGCAGATGATAAACAATTTGATAACCTCACACAAATTTGGCTGTATGGCGACCATTATAAATGGCGGGCGATGCGCGCCAATGGCATTGATGAAAGCTATTGTACCGGCAACAGAACTGACTTTGAAAAATTTGAAGCGTGGGCAGCAACGGTTCCTTATACACTACGCAATCCGCTCTATCACTGGACACATTTAGAGCTGCAACGTTACTTCGATGTGCATACAATTTTAAATCCCGCATCTGCAAAAGACATTTATGAAGAGTGCAGTGCCAAACTACGCACACCGGCTTATTCAGTGCGTAACCTGTTGCGCAAAATGAATGTGCAGGTGGTTTGTACCACCGACGATCCGGCTGATGATCTGGCGGCGCATCAACAGTTGAAAAAAGATGGTTTTGAAATTCCTGTATTGCCGGCATTTCGTCCCGATAATGCAATGAATGTTGATGATGCTGAAGCCTTCAATTCTTACTTAAACCGGCTTGAAGCCACTGCCAATACCAGCATCAGTTCCTTTCCACAGTTCTTCGATGCATTGAAACACCGCCATGATTTTTTTGCTGAGCAGGGCTGCAAAATTTCTGATCATGGGCTGGAACAATTGTATGCAGACCGCTTTACTACTACCGGCATCGAAGGCATATTTAACCGTATAAGAGCCGGCAAAAATTTATCTGTTGATGATAACAAGAAATTTAAAACAGCAATGCTGTATCAATTTGCCGAATGGGATTGGGAGAAAGGATGGGTGCAGCAATTTCACGTAGGTGCCTTGCGCAACAACAACAGGCGAATGAGCCAAAAGGCCGGTCCCGATACCGGATGGGACTCTATAGGCGATTTTACCCAGGCAAAAGCCTTGTCTCAGTTTTTAAATCACCTCGATGACAACAACCAACTCACTAAAACCATTCTCTATAATCTTAACCCCGCCGACAATGAAATGATGGCATCTATGATCGGCAATTTCAACGATGGTTCCGTAGCCGGTAAAATTCAATGGGGCTCAGCGTGGTGGTTCCTTGATCAGAAAGATGGAATGGTAAAACAGATGAATGCATTGTCAAACATGGGTTTGCTGTCGCGCTTTGTTGGCATGCTTACAGACAGTCGCAGCTTTCTGTCCTTTCCACGACATGAATATTTCAGACGCATACTCTGCAATCTCTTTGGCGAAGAAATAGAAAATGGAGAACTACCCAACGATCTGCAATGGACCGGTAAGATCATTCAAGATATTTGCTTCTACAATGCAAAGCGTTATTTTAATTTTTAACTGTAGTGCAAACTCCACTGTTTCACATAATCATCAACTGCTAATTTTTTTGGAAGCAAAACGATAGCGCAACTTTATTGCAGTCAACATTCTTTTAATTGTTATTTTGGGGCGCAATTACCCGGCTCTGCCCGGTTCATTTATCGATGCTTATCATACACCCAAATGACAACAACAACGAACAACCGTTCTGCGATTATTCTGGTAACAACTTTATTTTTTCTGTGGGGCTTTGCGCTCAATCTCAATCCCATACTTATACCACACCTCAAAAAAGCCTGTCAGTTAAGCGACACGCAATCCGCATTCATTGACTCTGCTTCGTATATCGCCTACTTCTTACTGGCAATTCCAGCCGGTAAATTCATGAACCGTTTTGGTTATAAAGGCGGCATTATTTTAGGCTTGTGTTTATTTGCAACCGGTGCGTTTTTATTTTATCCTGCTGCGGCTACACGTTCATATGTTTTCTTTTTGGGCGCCTTGTTTATAATTGCCAGCGGGCTGGCTTTTTTAGAGACTGCCGCCAATCCCTACATAACTGTATTAGGCGATCCGGCAACAGGTACGCAAAGACTCAATTTTGCTCAATCTTTCAATGGTCTGGCTGCTTTTCTGGCGCCAATCATCGGTGGGCGTTTTATACTGTCAGGCAAAACCCTTACAGCCCAACAAGAAGCCGCTATGTCAGCGCAGCAGCTCAGCGATTATCTAAATCATGAAGCGCAGTCGGTGCAGGTGCCTTTTATAGTTATTGGGCTGGTGGTGCTTACGGTTGCTATCTTCCTGTGGCGCACACATCTGCCCGAAATAAAAGAAGATGATTCACTGGAGGTAGAGGGGTCTATTGTCAAAGAAAAGAACCTGATGCTGGGGGTCTTTGCGCAATTCTTTTATGTAGGTGCGCAGGTATGCATCAGCAGTTTTTTCATTCGTTTTGCCGGGCGTGTTGCCGGTTTGGGCGAGGTGACCGCAGCTTACTATTTAGGCGGTGCATTGCTCGGTTTCATGGTGGGGCGTTTCGCCGGTACCTTTTTTATGCGGTTCGTTGCGCCGCCAAAACTACTGGCATTGTACAGTTGCATCGTTATGGCTTTACTGGCTTTGGCTATTACCACCCATGGCATCACTTCGGTATATGCGCTCATTTCGGTGCAGTTCTTTTTGTCAATCATGTTCCCAACTATTTTTGCGCTGAGCGTGCGCGGGTTGGGCACCAAGACAAAGGAAGGTTCATCGCTGGTCATCATGGCTATTGTTGGTGGCGCCGTATTTCCGGTCATTATGGGGCGCGTATCCGATGCCAGCAACATTCAGTTGGCGTATTGCGTACCCGCCGTTTGCCTGCTGATGGTTTTGTATTTTGCCATCAAAAATATCAATATTGTCAACCTGAAACTAACAGCCGCACATTGATACTTTCTTTGTGTTCACCTGTTATTTTTTTTGGGAACCCGGCATTGGTTTTTCAATTGGGCATCCTTGCGTCGCACACTTGTGCGGCAAATAAAATAGCAGCTTCAGTCGCGTATCATACTGCGCAGGTTCAAAAAGGTTCTTCTTCCTAATTCTATAAAAGATGAATAGTTATGGGTACCAAATTCTCCCTTACAGATCTGGCAATACCACCGGTTATTTTCGGCACTACCGGGTTGGGCAATCTCTTTGTTGCATTGGATGAACAAGTAAAATGTGATATCGTAAAGGAATATTACAACTGTGCCAAAGGTCCCATGTTTTTCAACTCAGCGGGTAAGTACGGTGCAGGTCTTGCGCTTGAGTTTTGGGCAAATGTTTGCGACAATTAAAGGTGAAACCTAATGAAGTGATCATTAGTAATAAACTTGCCTGGGTTCGCTCCGAACTCAAAACACCCGAGCCAACATTTGAACCCGGCATCTGGAAAGACCTGCAACACGACGCCGTTCAGCGCATTAGCTACAGTGGCATGCTGGAGTGTTTTGAACAAGGCAATGAACTGCTTGGCGGCTATATACCTCAGCTCGTTTCTGTGCACGATCCCGATGAATATCTCGACCGCGCCACCAATGCTGCAGAAGACGAGGAATACTTCAACGACATCAAAGAAGCTTATCGCGCCCTGCACGATCTTAAACAACAGGGTAAAGTTTTAGCCATAGGTGTGGGCGCCAAAAACTGGAAATCGATACAGCGCATTACCAACAGCATAGACCTCGACTGGGTAATGATCGCTAACAGTATGACCATCCACAGCCACCCAAAAGAGCTGCTTGACTATATGGAAGAACTGAAAGCCAAAGGCATTCAGATCATTAACTCTGCCGTTTTCAATGCTGGCTTTTTAATTGGTGGCGACTATTATAATTATAAATACATCGACCCGGCAGATCCTGCTAATGCAGAGATGTTTCAATGGCGCAAAGAGTTCTTTGCCGTCTGTGACGAATACAACATAAGACCCGCCCAGGCTTGCGTGCAATTTGGTTTATCAGCACCCGGTGTGGTCAGTATTGCTCTTAGTACTTCTTCACCAAAAAGGGTAAAAGAAAATGTGGATATTGCTTACGAAAAAGTACCGGTAGAGTTTTGGAATGCCATGAAAGCAAAAGGTCTGATCAAAGAATACTACACCTGGTTGCCAAAAGAATAAAAATTACCATACGACCGCATTGATACTGCCGCGTGTTATTACTGTTGCTGAACAGAGGGAAAAGAGTACGATACTAATGCATTGCTCTTGCCTCAAATTGGCATTGTTGCTGAACGGAGCGTCGCAACAATGCCAGATAGCATCACAACTGCCGGTCACCAAAAAATAAAAAACATGGAAAGAATAGATGCACATCAACACTTTTGGAACTATGATGAAGCCCGGGATGGCTGGATAACTGATGAGATGCAGGCCATTAAAAAAAACTTTTTGCCCCGTCATTTATTTGAGGAGTTGCGCAACAACTCAATCGAGGGATGTGTAACCGTACAGTCGGTGCAGTCGGAGGAGGAAAACGAATTTCAGTTACACAACGCCTCCCGCTACGACTTTGTAAAAGGCGTTGTAGGTTGGGTAGATCTGCAGGCTAAAAACGTGGAGGCGCGGCTGGAAAATTACAGCCAGATCACAACCATGAAGGGTTTCAGGCATGTGCTGCAAGGCGAGCCGCAGCGCGACCTTATGTTGCAAAAAAATTTCATGCATGGCATTGGTCTGCTCGAAAAATTTGGTTTTACCTACGACCTGCTTATTCATGTTGATCAATTGCGGTACACATACGAGTTGGTGAAAGCTTTTCCAAACCAGCGTTTCGTACTCGACCATATAGCCAAGCCCAACATAAAAGACCAGGAAATAGAAGAATGGAAAAGAGGCATCGTACAACTGGCTACCTGCCGAAATGTGTATTGCAAAATTTCGGGTATGGTGACGGAGGCTAACTGGCAAAACTGGACACAGGAAGATTTCATCCCTTACCTGGATGTAGTGACTGATGCTTTTGGTCCAAACCGTCTCATGTTTGGCTCCGACTGGCCGGTGTGCCTGGTTGCAGGCGACTATCGCCGGGTTTTGCAGGTGGTTACCAATTATTATTCGTCATTCAGTGCTGCCGAGCAGGAAATGATTTTGGGTCGCAATGCCATAGAATTTTATAAACTAAACGCTCTCTAACAAATTTGTAAACGCTTTGTACTATGAAGACTATCGTGTGTAAGCAACCGGGAGAACTGGTATATGCAACGGCTGATGAACCTGTTGTCACAAGCGGTCGCGCAATCATTAAAATAAAGCGCATAGGCATTTGTGGTACCGATCTGCATGCTTTTGAAGGCACACAGCCCTACTTTACTTACCCACGCATTTTAGGGCATGAGCTGTCGGGTGAACTGGTTGCCTTTGATGCAGCGCCGGGTTTTGAGCCAGGAGAAGCGGTAACTTTCTGCCCCTATTTCAACTGTGACAAGTGCATTGCCTGCCGCTCGGGCAAACCCAACTGTTGTGTGCACATACAGGTTTGCGGCGTACATATCGACGGCGGCATGGTTGAGTATCTTTCGGTTCCCTCGTATAGCCTGGTGCATGGTGAAGGGTTAAGCTACGATGAGCTCGCATTGGTAGAACCACTGGCTATTGGTGCTCATGGCATCCGCCGGGCCAGTGTGCAGGCTGAAGAGTATGTGCTGGTAATTGGTGCAGGTCCCATTGGTTTGGGCACTATGGAATTTGCCCGCATAGCCGGTGCGCAGGTTATAGCAATGGATGTAAATGAACAACGTTTGCAATTTTGCCGTGAAAAACTACAGGTACATCATTGCATTAACGCCACTTCGCCCGCAGCCTTAGGCGAACTGCGCGAAATAACCAGGGGTGATATGCCGCAAGTGGTAATTGATGCCACCGGTAACCTGCGGGCTATCAACAATGCCTTTCAATATATGGCTCATGGCGGACGCTATGTACTTATCGGACTGCAAAAAGGAGACATTTGTTTTAGCCACCCTGAGTTTCACAAGCGCGAAGGCACGTTGATGAGCAGCCGCAATGCCACCCGCGACGATTTTGCACAGGTGATCTCAGCTATGAAAAACGGGGAGGTAAATCCTGCAACCTATATAACTCATCGCGCCAATTTTGGCGAAATAGTAGAGCAGTTTGCAAGCTGGCTTAACCCTGCAACCGGTGTTATCAAAGCAATGGTCACTGTTGAGTAAACCAATGGAAGTTTTTTGGACCAGCCACATCACCCTTATATAGCTTTACTTGCGTCGCACTCTTGTACTTTTTTTTCTTTATTGGGCAGAAGTAAGAATTAGATAGAAAAAAAAATTGACTGATGGATTTGCAGAAACCTGAACACAAAATGAAAAATATAAAGTCGTTGTACCTTCTGTCATTTCCTCACTGATCATTGCCCAATCATTGCCTTGCAGATGATGGAGCTTCGCAGTAAAGCGGGGTAGACTGTCGCAACAATGCAACTTCACGGTTTATCTGCTGGTAACATAAAAAAATTATTTTAGCTACGAAGTGGTTCGACCAATATCTAAAAGAAAAGGTGGTTTTTAGGCAGATATATTTGCATATTATAAGTGGATTGAAAAGTCGAAAAAAATGAATAAAAATATTTTAAAAGTTCACCCGGCTGATAATGTAATTGTCGCGCTGCACGACCTGAAAAAAGGTGATGAAGTGGAGTGGGAGGGAAGGCGCTATATACTTGACGAAGACATTCCGGCCAAACATAAATTCACACAATATGCGCTGGAGCCCGGCGGGCAGGTTTTTATGTACGGCGTATTGGTTGGTAAAGCGCAGGTGCCTATCAATGCCGGCGCACGCATCTCGGTAGCGAATGTAAAACACGCGTCTATGGATTTTGCGCTGGGTGAGCGGAAACTCAGTTGGCATGTGCCCGATACGGCAAATTGGGCGGGCAAAACTTTCAACGGCTATCACCGTAGCGATGGCAGCGTGGGTACCGCCAACCACTGGATAGTGATTCCAATGGTGTTTTGTGAGAACAGGAATATTGATGTTTTAAAAGAGACATTGTTAGATGAACTGGGCTTTGGCAGACCCAAAAAGTACCACTCGTTTGCCCGGCAGTTAAAGAACCTATATAGCTCGGGCAAAACAGTTGAGGAAATACTGAATGCCGAATTTAAGCACGAAGCTGGTGCGGCTGACAAGGACCGATTGTTTGCTAATATTGATGGCGTGAAATTCATAACACATGAAGGCGGATGCGGCGGAACACGGCAAGATGCGCAGGCATTATGTGGGCTGCTGGCTGGATATATCACCCATCCTAATGTGGCGGGAGCAACAGTGCTAAGCCTGGGCTGCCAGAATGCACAAGTCTCTATGCTGGAAGAAGAGATTGCCAAACGATACCCAATTTTGACAAGCCCTTATACATATTGGAGCAACAGAAGATCGGCTACTGAAACTGACCTTATTTCGCAGCACTCAAGCAAACTTTTGCCGGGTTAATGATCGCTAACCAAAACGAACGTAAGCCTGCACCCATAAGCAAACTGTGCATTGGGTTGGAATGTGGTGGCTCCGATGGGTTCTCCGGCATTTCGGCAAATCCTGCCATTGGTTACACCAGCGATCTGCTGGTGGCTGCTGGTGGCACCGTTATACTTTCCGAATTTCCTGAGCTTTGTGGAGTAGAGCAGGAACTTAGCGACCGCTGTGTAGATGAAGAGAAGGCCATTCGTTTTATCAACATCATGCGCCGCTATGAGGCACAGGCAAAAGATGCAGGTTCCGGGTTTGATATGAATCCCTCACCAGGCAATATAAAGGATGGTCTTATTACTGATGCTATTAAATCGGCAGGTGCGGCAAAAAAAGGTGGTACATCGCCGGTCACGGATGTACTTGATTATCCTGAAAAGGTCTCGAAGCCTGGCTTGAATTTATTGTGCACACCCGGCAACGATGTAGAGTCAACCACAGCCGAGGTGGCATCGGGTGCCAATATTGTTTTGTTTACTACAGGTTTGGGAACACCCACGGGCAACCCCATTGCCCCGGTGCTAAAGCTGTCGAGCAATACTACGCTTTACAATAAAATGTCTGACATTATTGACATCAACACCGGCACCATAATAGAAGGAGAAGAAACTATACAGCAGGCGGGTGAGCGTATTCTGGATTATGTAATAAAAGTAGCCAGTGGAGAAGTAGTGGCAAAGGCGGTGAAGAACGGGCAGGATGATTTTATACCCTGGAAGCGTGGAGTTTCGTTGTAAACATTCAAACCTGAGTGCAACAATTTTTTACTGGTAGTGTTGATAAGAAGATCACCTAAAATGTAATTATGAAATTTAAATCTTTACTGTTATTGTTATTTGTTGGCAGCTTTTGTATTGCACAGGCTCAATTGCCTGCACCCGACACCGAAAAACTAGCAGACGGCAAACTGACCATACAACCCGTTAACCATGCAACGTTGGTATTAGGATATAATCAAACTCATATCTATATCGATCCGGTTGGCGGGGTTGCTGCCTTTGCAGGTCTCGCACCCGCTGACCTGGTACTGGTAACTGACATTCATGGCGACCATATGGATCCAAAAACGCTGCAGGCGATCAATACTGAAAAAACGATCATGGTAGTGCCGCAAGCCGTTGCAGATAAATTGCCGGTTGATTTTGACAAGAGCCGTATAATTGTTTTACCTAATGGACAGATGACTGAGCAAATGGGTGTTTCGATTGCAGCTATACCCATGTATAACCTGCCCGAGGCACCGGATGCGTTTCATACCAAAGGGCGCGGCAATGGATATGTGTTGACAATGGGAGGAAAGAATATTTACATCTCCGGCGATACTGAAGACATACCCGAAATGCGGGCGCTACAAAATATAGACATCGCATTTGTATGTATGAACCTGCCTTATACCATGGATGTAAACCAGGCGGCGCAGGGCGTTTTAGCTTTCCAGCCAAAGATCATTTACCCCTATCACTACCGCGGTCAAAATGTTGAGACGTTTAAAGACCTGGTTGCAGCCGGCAATAGCAACATAGAGGTACGTCTGCGAAACTGGTATCCGGCGGGTAAATAACCGGCAGATCGGGTACTTATCACATAATGATTTCACGCCGAAATGCATTGATCTTCAAATTGGTGAGGATTATATTGTTGGCTAGGTAAAATAATAGCGATACCTTTAAATTATAATATTATCAACATGAAAGAAACAGGTACAGTTAAATTCTTTAACGTAACCAAAGGATTTGGCTTTTTAACAAGCAATGCAGGAAAAGATTATTTTATCCATATCTCAGGACTAAAAGGATTAACGCTGAACGAAGGCGACAAAGTAGAATTTGAAACTCGTCAGGGTCAGAAAGGATTGGAAGCATTTAATGTTTCATTAGTGAATTAAATAACATTTTTATTGCATCAGCACTGCCACCTCTTACAGGTGGCAGTGCTGTTTTACAGCAGTTTGGCAACTAAGATCTGGCGTAAAACGGCCCTAAATTGGCGCTTTCTTCAGTCATTAAGCTTTCATTTATCGATACTTTTGACGACAATTAAATTAGAAAAAAATGATCAAACAACTCTGGCTGAACCTGCCTGTAGAAAACATTGATAAAGCCCTGGCTTTTTATACCCAGGTTGGATTTGTGCTTAATGAATCCTTTCCTAAAAATGCCGAAAGCGCCTGCATCTTTGCCGGCATTAGCAAAACAGCGATCATGTTATATGTACGAGATGCTTTTGCAAGGGTAGCGGGTAACAGCGTTTCTGATACCGGGGCAGGCACAGAAATATTAATATCGGTTGATGCAGAAAGTAAAGAAGAAGTGGATGAACTGGCTATCAAAGCGGCTAAAGCTGGTGGTACCGTATTTGGAAAACCAACAGATGTGCATGGCTGGATGTATGGTTGTGGCTTTATTGACGTTGACGGTCATCGCTGGAATGTGTTGTACATGGACTTGAGCAAAATGCCGCCGATGTAGCACAAGCTACATCAACAGAAAAATTAACAGCACGGAATTCGATGCACCTTACAAGCGCAAAGTGAAAGAGACGTAAATACGCCAAAAAACGCGCATGACAACGCCACTTCAAAAACCAACACCTGCTTCTTTTAAATAGGGCGAACCAGTTTGCATGTAGTAAAGCTAAATCAAAGCGCTGCAGTTGAACGGAGCCCCGCAGTAAAGCGGGGTAGACTGTCGCAACGATCTTTCACCGGAGAGACCCGGCCGGTTCACCACAAAACGTCGCTTCTATATGACAAAAAAAAGCCGCACCTTAACCTGATG
Organism: uncultured Chitinophagaceae bacterium; assembly: GCA_963726895.1. GTDB lineage: Bacteria > Bacteroidota > Bacteroidia > Chitinophagales > Chitinophagaceae > Segetibacter. Next base: position 37,568 of record CAVSED010000012.1, read on the forward strand.
CCGGTGTACCCAACCCACAATAACCAAAAACATTTTCCACGTAAAAATCATCACATTACTTACTTCAAAAAAGTAGCTATTTCCTCAAACTTTGGGCGCCTAACGCACAGACTTTACCTTTGGCGCTTTAGTCAATCTATGCCAATAGTGTGCAGAACGATATGTGAAGTGTAAACGCCGTATATTATGATGAAAGTTATTTGCCGTACAAGTGCTTTGCTTGTACTTGCCCTTGCAACCGCAGTTGCCAGCCATGGACAACAACAGCACGACACAATGAAGACGAAGATGGTTGATAGTGTGGTGGTCAACAGTTATCTGAAGAACCTGTCGCGACACCTGGAAGACGTGGAAGGAGTGAGCATTTATGCCGGTAAGAAAACCAACCTGGTAAACCTGGATGCCTCGCCGGTAAACCTGCCGCAAAACATAACCCGCACTGCTTTTGCCCAAATACCGGGCATCACCATGTGGGAGATGGATGGCGCTGGTCTGCAGCTAAACATTGGCTCGCGTGGCACCAACTCGCACCGTTCGATTGAGATGAATATGCGGCAGAACGGCTATAACACCAATTCTGATATGTTTGGCTACCCCGAGGACCACTACACGCCACCACTACAGGGTGTGGAGCAGGTGCAACTGGTACGCGGCAGTGCGGCGTTGCAGTTTGGCAGCCAGTTTGGTGGCATGATGAACTTTGTGATGAAGGAAGGCGACACTACACGACCCTTTACTTTTGAGAGTGAGCAGACCCGCGGCAGCAACAACTTTTACAATGCCTACAATGCAATTGGCGGTACCAAAGGCAAATGGAACTACTACGCCTACTACGACTACCGCCATGGCGACGGCTATCGCCCTGGCGGAAATTTTGACTACCACGCCACCTACCTGAATTTGAAGTATAATTTTAGCGCCAAAGCCTCGCTGGCGCTGCAGTTTTCGCGCATGAGCTATGTGCAGAAAATAGCTGGCGGGCTAAACGATCAGCAGTTTGCTGCCGATCCGCGCCAATCTTTGCGCACAAGAAATTACTTCAATCCCGAACTCAACATACCAGCGCTCATTTTTAAATACGACCTGTCGCCTCTTACCCACCTGGAAGTAACAGCCAATGGTATTTTTGGTCAGCGCAATAGCGTACAGTTCATTTCTACCCCACTGGTGCGCGATACCATCAACCCGGCGCTGGGCACCTACAACCCGCGCCAGGTAGACCGCGACTACTATTCGGGCATAGCTGCTGAGGCCCGCCTGTTGCACCACTGGAAGCTGGGCAGGCTGTCCAACACTTTAGCTACCGGTCTGCGCTACTCAAATGAAACCACCAAACGCCGCCAAAAAGGTCAGGGCACAACGGGTGGAGATTTCGATCTTTCTATTGTAAAGCCTTATGGTACCGACCTGCGTTTCACAACGGGCAATGCTGCCGTGTTTGCCGAAAATATTTTTCAGCTTACCAAAAAGCTGTCTCTAACACCGGGCATGCGGTACGAGTTTATACGTACCAACCTCACCGGCAAGATCACCAATGCAACTATTGATGTTGGTTACAAAGGATCGCGCAGTTTTCCTCTGTTTGGTGCAGGAGTACAGTACCAGGCCACCCATACAACACAGGTATATGGCAATGTGTCGCAGGCCTACCCGCCCTTTCTTTATGCCAACGTTACACCTGCCGACCGTCTTGATGTTATAGACCCACACCTTCAGGACAGTCGGGGGTACGATATAGACCTCGGCTATCGCGGGCGCTACCGCGATATACTGCAATTTGATGTCAATGTCTATTACCTTTTTTATGGTAATAAGACCGGGCTTATATCGCAAAAGAGTTCTAACGGCAGCACCTATCTTTTAACCACCAACATTGGCGATGCGGTGGCGAAAGGCGCCGAGATGTATGCCGAGCTGTCGTTGCTGAGGTCTATGTATATGCGCCGTTCACTCACCGATGTGCGCCTCTTCAATTCGCTTTCTTACACCCACGACCGCTACCGCAATGCTGTTGTAAATAAAGGCGGTATCAATACAGACATCAGCGGCAATTATGTGGAGAATGTGCCGGAGTGGATCAACAAGACTGGTTTGATCGCACAGTTTAGTGCTTTCACCACCCGTGTTCAATACAGCTATACTTCACTCAGCTACAACGATGCTTTCAATACACGCAGCAGCGCCGATGGTGTCACCGGTATCATACCGGCTTATCATGTATGGGATTGGTCATTTACTTTCAAGATCTCGCCTGCGCTGCACCTGGCAGGTGGGGTCAACAACTTTACCAACGAGCAGTATTTCAACCGCCGCATTACCATGTATCCCGGTCCGGGTATTTTGCCTGCCAACGGCAGAACCTACAATGTTTCTGTGGGTGTTACTATTTAAGAGCTCTTGTTACTCCGTCGGCTTTGGCAGGCTGTGATTACCAACTTTTTTTCACCGTTTTTTTTGGTCGCCGTCATTTGTTCGTTGTAGTTAACATCGTTGCTACGCTCAGTTCATCGGCATATCCTTGTTGAGGCTTTTTTTAGGTTATAATTAAACTTTGATATTTCTGCCGCATTATAAGTTGCCAATCCTTCGCGTTTTTAAAGTCTCAAAAAGACGTTTTGTCGCCTGACGCTGGTGCATATTATTCAAGTCTAAATAAAGTATCTTGCCCTTATGAATAGATTTTGGGTCAGCTTTGTATGCCTTGCATTTCTATCGGTAAGTATTAGTTCCAATGCGCAAACAGATAGTTTGCGTCAAAAAGATTTGCTACGGCTGCGGCATTAAGATCATACAGCCTGCAACTACAGGAGATCCAAAAGCAACGGCAGGCCGAATTCGTTGCAAAAAGCTGAACTGGAAGCGCAATTAAATTCTTTGTCAACCAGTGATAACCTCAAAAAGCTGGAACTGCAACAAAAGCTGCAGGAACTAAGTGATAAAGAACAAAAACGCTTAGCAGAGAAAAAAGCACGAATTGATTTGTTGCGTTCTTCCGTTACGGCATATCCGGTGCCCGGGTTTTTTAATGATACGCTTTTCTCTATTTATAGCAAGTTGGGTAGTTTTTCTGCTCACGACCGGGCACTGGCAATTTCAGAACGGATCAGCCGGCTTGCAGACAATTATTCCTTTGCTAAAAATTTGTTGAGGGTGGTAGAGTCCGAAATGACCGACGACATTGTGATGGGCGAAACCATTGTAATGAGTGTTTCGGAGAACGATGCATTGTGGAACAATACAGAACTGCAACCGCTGGCTGAAAACTACAGAAAGATAATTGGCGATGCCGTGATGAAGTACAAAGCGGAAACTTCTTTTTCTTCTATTCTAAAGGAGATTGGTTTGGTTCTATTGGTATTGATCATTTTCATAGCCTTGATCTATTATACCAACCGGTTCTTCCGCTGGACAATGTTGAAGATCCGCCTACAGGAAGGAAAGCGGATAAAGGGTTTCACCATTCGCAACTATACACTCTTCGACTTACGCCGGCAGGTAGAAGCACTTGGTTTCGTAAATAAGGTGATAAGGTGGGTTGTTATTTTACTTCTTATATACATTGCGTTGCCCATCATCTTTGGCATCTTTCCCTGGACACGCGGTTTTGCCAGTACGCTCATCTCGTACTTCGTCGATCCCTTTAAACAGATCATAATTAGCATCTGGAATTACTTCCCAAACCTCTTTACTATTTTGGTCATTGTCTTTGTGTTTCGCTATATCCTTAAAGGGATCCATTACCTGAAGGTTGAAATCGAGAGAGGGGTGCTCACCATCCAGGGGTTCTATGCGGATTGGGCAAACCCAACATACCAGATCATACGAGTTTTGTTGTATGCATTTATGCTGGTGGTTATTTTTCCCTATATGCCGGGTTCCAATTCTCCTGTTTTCCAGGGCATATCTGTTTTCATTGGTGTGCTGTTCACCTTTGGCTCGGCTGGCGCTCTTAGCAATGTCATGTCGGGCCTGGTACTTACCTACATGCGTGCGTTTAAGATCGGCGACCGTATTAAGATCGGTGAAGTTACAGGCGACATAATCGAAAAATCATTGCTGGTCACACGCATCAGAACCACCAAAAATGAGATCATTTCTATTCCCAACTCAAACGTCATGAGCAGTCACACCACCAACTACAGCAGTGATGCGGTTGACAAAGGTCTGATCATACACACAACCGTTACCATTGGTTACGATGTACCCTGGAAGAAGATGCATGAAACTTTGATAGCTGCAGCATTGAGAACAAATATGGTTTTACAGGAACCTGAACCTTTTGTATTGCAAACCAGTCTTGAGGATTTTTATGTTGCCTACCAAATTAATGCGTACACCCGCGAGCCCAACAAGCAGGCGCTTATTTATTCGCACCTCCATCAAAATATACAAGACTGCTGCAACGAAGCAGGCATTGAGATTTTTTCACCACACTACCGTGCTGCCCGCGATGGCAATACGACCACGATACCCGCAGATTATTTGAGAAATGATTACGTTGCTCCTTCTTTCAATATAAAAATGAATGATAGTAACAGCAAATGATTGCTGGTAAATCTTGAGGTTAGCTAATGCAGTTGCTGTTTTAAAAGCCGGGCATAGCACCTGCAAGTATAAAAGTGTTCCGATAAACCGGAATTAAAATAACACAACGATGCTGAAAAGAATTTCAAAAGCCGGTTACCAAGACCTTTTTTAAGCATAACAACTGCCAGACAGCAGGATTGATTTAAACGATCAACTACTTGAAGGAGGATTGGAATACCTACTGCTTGCGACTTGAATGATATTTATTCGCTGGATTGGAGGTAACGCTCTTTAAAATATTGATGTGATGCAGTATATGCCCGTAGGCAGTAAAAACGATTGCCAGTACAGAGTTGGGCGATTGGTTGGTGATGCCGGTTTGCTGCCATTGCTCTTCGGTAAAACTTGCGATCAAGAGGTCGGTTGATCGGCGAACTACAGTAAATTCCTCCAATAAACTTTCCCAGGAACGCGAAGCTGCATTGCTGGCAGCAGCATAGTCATTTTCATCGAAGCCAGGCAGCGGCGTTTTGTCGTGACGCGCCAAACACAAAGCACGGTAAGAAAAAACGCGTTCGGCATCTATAAGGTGCTGCAACATTTCTTTTATCGTCCATTTGCCTTCTGCATAGCGATAGTCTATTTTGCCGGCAGGTATGCCCTGAAAAAAACTGAGAATACTGTCTGCATATTTGTTTACCGCATGTGTTGGATTGTCTGCATCTACCAGTTTTATGTAATTAAAGGCAAATGCCGGAAAGGTGCCTGGTTGTAAGGTGACCATAACTTATTGTTTTGCGGGATGATTTTGCAAGGTAGATTTTGGCAATGTTTCTTTAGGCACTTCTCTCACTTCGGGCTTCATTGTTGCGGCGAGTTTAACTGCACTAAGGGCATTCAGCCAACCGCCTGAAGTACAGAGTTGTTGCAGCAAACATTTGTCTTTGGTGCCCGGAATGGTTACCAGGATGGTTGTGTCTTCAACTGCTGATTTTTCTATTGCATATTTTACCTGTGCTGCCGACAGCAACGGAAAATAAGAGCGGATAACTGCTGCCACACCTGCAACCACCGGCGATGCCATGCTGGTACCTTTAAGAAAGCCATAATTGTTGCCACCCGGCAGGGTAGAGTATATTTTTACGCCGGGCGCAAATACATCAACCGTGTTTTTGCCATAGTTACTAAAATCGGCAACATAATCGCCACTTACCAGGGGGTCGCTGCCTGCCCCTACAGTTATGAAGTTAGAAGCCTTGCGGTGAAACACCATGAGATCAGGATTAGGAAAATTACCGGTAGTATCAGTGTTTTCAGCATCATTGCCAGCGGCGTGTACAATCAACACGTCTTTCAATTCAGCATATCGCACCGCATCATCTACCCACTTTTTCTCTGGTGACAATTCTTTACCAAAGCTCATGTTTATGACCTTCGCACCATTATCCACGGCATACTTAATAGCCAACGCTATATCCTTATCGTACTCATCACCGTCAGGTACGGCGCGTATCATCATGATCTTTACATTATCTGCAACGCCGTCTGCGCCAATGCCGTTGTGTCGTTGTGCACCAATTATTCCCGATACATGGGTACCGTGCATAGGTGCCGGACCCATTACATCATTGTTGCCATAAAACCTGTCGTTGATATTATCGTAATTGTCTTTTACGATCTCTTCCCGCACGTTTTCAGGAGCAACGTCTTTTGCTTCCAGTGCTTTCTTCTTTCCATCTATATACTCTTCCAACTGCGAGAAGGTGCTTACGTTGGTTTCGTCGCGGTCAATTTCCGTCAGCTTCATAAAGGTCAGGTAGCCCAGTTTAGCCTTTTGCCCCAGCGAGGTTGTGGGTACATATTTTTCCAACTCGGCAGTTGTAAAGGTGTCTTTCTGCATTTCATCGCGCAAAACCTTTTCATGTTTTTTTACCGCTTTATAAGCCATTTCCAGAAACATCAGTTCTACCTGGTCTTCGGGCTTGGCTTTAATTATGTTTGCCGCCTGTTTCCACAGTTCGTATTGTTCTTTTTCGTCGCCCGTCAGCGACGCAGCACTCAGGTTTTGGTTGGCAAACTTGTTTTTATACCTGTGATATATGCGGCTGGCTTCTGTTGATTCTGTTTTATATTGCGGCCATCTTTACCACCCAAAAAGTTCCATCCATACTCGTCGTCTATATAGCCGTTTTTGTCTTCATCTATTCCATTGCCGGGTATTTCTTTCGGATTTTTCCACAACACATTTTTCAAATCTTCCTGCGTCGTATCTACACCGCTGTCAATCACTGCAACAATAACGGGTTTACTTTTTCTTCCTTTCAGGTAGGCATAGGTTTGCTCAATGCTTATCCCATGCATGCTGTCCTGCTCTTCGTCAAGCAGGTGCCAGCCTTTCATTTTATCGGTTTGCGAAAACCCAACCGAGGTAACAAGCAAAAGAATTGCCAGAAACACATTTTTCACACTGTACATTATATTCTCAGGTAATTTATTGGTACAAATTTGAGCAATGGTCTTTATTAAAAATCGGGGTATTTTAAATTTAGGAAATTATTAGGCAGCAAGCAGTTATAACCCTGATGGGGCTTTGCTTGCGACGCTCCGTTCAACGGTCAATTCTTCGCGCTACATTGTCTTCCTGTCTAATTAGCTACCGGGCATAGTGCTGCTTTCCCTTTTGCATGTAAGTGTCTTGCGGCAGAGGTAAACAAATCAGGTTTATAAAGTATTGAGGCATGACGGTTGTGCCTGGCAAATAAGTTGCTTACAGCATTTACACTCTATAGCAGATCGCATTGATGTTCATGCCCGCACCAACTGATGCAAATACCACCACATCGCCCGGGTGCACAGAATGATCTTCGTCTTTCCCCTGCAGAATAAGGTCGTAGAGTGTAGGAACAGTAGCCACTGAGCTATTGCCCAGGTAGTGAATAGTCATTGGCATGATGCCCTCCGGAGCTTTTGAATAACCATACAAGCTATACAATGCCTGCACTATGGCTTCATCCATTTTTTCATTTGCCTGGTGTATAAAGATCTTCTTGATGTTTTCTATCCCGACACCACTTTTATCAATGCAGTCTTTGATGGCTTCGGGCACTTGTTTTAGGGCATACTCATATACTTTTCTGCCTTTCATTTTCAGGTATTTTACCTGGGGGTCGCTGCCCGCAAGGTACGAACCACTCATGTTGATGAAGTTAACCTCGTCGTAGCAATTGCTGACAGCAGCAGTTGAAAGAATACCACTTCCGCTTTCTTCCACCTCTGTGTACTCTATGATGGTAGCGCCGGCACCGTCACTAAAGATCATACTGTCGCGGTCGTACGCATCTATCACACGCGATAAGGTCTCCGCACCAATCACCAAAGCCTTACGCGCAATCCCCGCTTTAAAAAAGGCATCTGCCTGTATCACTCCCTGTATCCATCCGGGACAGCCAAATAAAATATCGTAGGCGATACATGCCGGATTTTTGATTTTCAACGCATGTTTTACGCGGCTGGCTATAGCAGGCACCGCATCAGTCTGTATGCCTCTCTTATCTACGTTGCCGAAGTTTTGCGCTACAACTATCTGGTCAAGCGTTTCCGGATCGATGCCGCTGCTGGCAACTGCTTCTTTTGCTGCCAGGGCGGCAATATCGGAAGTGTTAAGGTCGTCGCCCACATATCTGCGTTCGGCTATACCGGTAATTTTTTCAAATTTCTCAGCGATCAGCTTCGGTTCTATTTTAATCGGTTGCTGATCCTCGGTATAAAACGACTGGTCAAAAAAATCAGGGTTGGTTTTTACTTCTGTCGGAATATAACTTCCTGTGCCTGTGATAACGGTGCGAAACATCATTCGTTCTCTGTTCTTTTAGCTTACATTAAGAAGATGAAGGTATTAAAAAACGTTGCAAATCCGTTGTGCCCGTCTTTGAAGAGAATAATGAACAATGAATAATGAATAATGAATAATGAATAATGAATAATGAATAATGAATAATGAACAATTAATAATGAATAATGAACAATGAATAATGAATAATGAATAATGAATAATGAATAATGAATAATGAATGATGAATAATGAATAATGAAAATAATGAATAATGAATAATGAATAATGAATAATTTGATACTGATGATTAGGAATTTTAAATGAGTAGAGAACGGTTCAAAAAAATCTTTGCGCATCTTCTTGCCTTAACGCCTTTGCGGCAACGTTTCGAAAAAAATTGTAGGATCGAACAATTCCTCCATGTTGCACACAGGTATGCAGTACACGCTGTGCGACGCAACCAAAGGTCCACAAAGGACTAACCGCCGGGTTCATAACAGGCAAAACATGGTAAGAAAATCTGGCAGTAGTTCACCGAAGTTTACTACTAAAATTCGTTTACCTGGCGTTCTACCCTATCAGTAATGTTGGTTATCTGCGATTAACAGCCATACGTTTTCGCGAATTCTTAAGCTATTTTTGACCCATCTGTAAAAGGGAAACCTCAGGAGTACCTTAATCAACAAATATGAAAGCAATAATATTAAAAGAAGCTGGCGGACCGGAAAATTTGGAAATGGCGGAAGTGGATATTCCTGTTCCCGGAAAAGATGAAGTACTGGTAAAAGTAAAAGCAATCAGCATAAACCCGGTTGATATAAAAACCCGCAAGGGCAAGGCGCTGTATAATAAACTAATGGAAGACAAGCCGGTGATTTTGGGGTGGGACATAGCAGGGGAAGTAGTAGGCGTTGGTGAAGACGTGACCACCCTGGAAGAAGGAGATGAAGTATTTGGAATGATAAACTTTCCGGGACATGGTAAAGCCTATGCGGAATATGTGACGGCACCGGCTAATCACCTGGCTGAAATACCCGAACTAGTTTCAATTAATGAAGCTGCAGCAGGAACTTTAGCTGCACTGACCGCCTGGCAGGTGCTGGTAGACCAGGCCAATGTGCAAACCGGTGAAAAGGTTTTGATACATGCCGCCGCCGGTGGGGTAGGACACTTTGCCGTGCAAATTGCAAAATACCTGGGCGCTTATGTAATCGGTACAGCTTCGGATGCTAACTACGATTTTGTAAAAGAACTGGGTGCGGAAGAATTTGTTGACTACACACAGGTGCGTTTTGAAGATGAACTAAAAGAAGTAAATGTGGTGTTTGATACGGTGGGCGGCGACTATCCGAAACGTTCATTGGACATACTGAAAAATGGTGGTCGCCTGGTAGCGATTGCCGGGGGCATAACGGACGAGGTAAAAGAGCTGGCAGCAAAAAAGAATGTTACAGCGATTGCCTATATGGTACACTCAAACGGTGATGATATGGAGCAACTGGCAGAACTGCTGGAAGCGGGAACTATTAAATCGCATATTTCGAAAGTATATGCGTTTAGCGAAATGGCTGAAGCACACAGGCAAAGTGAAACAGGGAAAACGCGCGGAAAGATAGTAGTGGAACTATAGATGCCGCATTCATAAAAACTCCTTCGAAGACCGGGTGATATGCTCTTTTATGTACACAGTTGCACAAGTTTCGCCCGCAAAATTTTTAGCCAGTTGAAAAGAATATTGTTTATAGACCGTGATGGTACGCTCATTTGCGAGGCGCCCCCGACTTACCAGATTGATGATTTTAGCAAGCTGGAGTTTTACCCGCACATGTTTGAATACCTGCATAGAATAGCCAACGAACTGGATTATGAATTGGTGATGGTAAGCAACCAGGATGGATTGGGCACAGAAGCTTTTCCGGAAGATACATTTTACCCGGTACATAATTTCATTATGCAGGCGCTGGCGAATGAAGGAATTCATTTTGCTGCGCAACACTTCGACCGGACTTTTCCGCAGGACAATGCACCTACCCGCAAACCGGGCATTGGTCTGTTTACTCAATACCTTAACAATCTTCAATACGATCTTCCCAATTCTTTTGTTATTGGCGACAGAATAACCGACGTGCAGCTTGCCAAAAACCTGGGCTGCAAAGCCATTTGGATAAATAATGATGAAAGCCTGGGCGGCGCCGAAATACAGGATGCGCGTGTGGATTTGCAAAGCACCATTGCCCTGGAAACCACTGCCTGGAAAGACATTTACGAATTTCTGAAACTGGGTCTGCGCCAGGTGCACCACGAGCGAAATACCAATGAAACGCAAATAAGTATAGACCTAAACATCGATGGCAATGGCAAAGCCGCAATTACTACAGGTTTAGGTTTTTTTGACCACATGCTGGAGCAAATTGCCCGCCATGGAAAAATAGACCTGGCAATAATAACCAAAGGAGACCTGCACATAGACGAGCATCATACCATAGAAGATACCGGCATAGCGCTGGGAGAGGCTTTTGCCAAAGCCCTGGCAGATAAACGGGGTATGGAACGCTATGGCTTTGCATTGCCCATGGATGAGGCGGAAGCGAAAGTGCTCATAGATTTCGGCGGAAGAAACTGGCTGGTTTGGCAGGCGGAATTTAACCGCGAGAAAGTAGGAGAGATGCCCACTGAAATGTTTTTCCACTTTTTTAAATCGTTTAGCGATGCGGCAAAATGTAACCTGAACATTGAGTGCAAAGGCGATAACGAACACCACAAAATAGAAGCAATATTTAAAGCCTTTGCTAAAGCAATACGTATGGCAGTTAAGCGCGATCCTATCAGCAATTACCTGCCGTCGACCAAGGGCGTTTTATAATAATTGTTTGCCTTTTGTTTCACGGTTGTTTATAAATCGTCCCGTCTTTCATCACCCAAATCACCTTCTGTACTAATTGTAAACTGTCAACCGGGTTACCTTGTACCGCTATCAGATCTGCCAATAATCCTGGTTTTATCCTGCCTATTTTATTGTTATAACCAAACACATCTGCGTTTACCGATGTTGCCGCACGTAACACGTTTATTGCCCGGCATTCCGTATTCTGCCATCAACAGCATTTCACGCGCATTGTCGCCGTGGCTGAATACCCCAACATCGCCGCCCATACAAATGGTTACCCCGGCCTTCAGAGCCAATTGAAAACTTTTTTTCTTTGCGGTGATAGAGGCGGGCTCGGGGTCTGTACCTTCTTTCCAGCCGCGATATTGCTGCAGAGCTGCGCCGGCAGCCAGCGTGGGGCAAAGTGCTACGTTTTTTTCCTTCATTAGGGCAAATACTTCGGCAGTGCCATTGTCGCCGTGTTCTATGCTGCTCACTCCTGCAACTATGCTGCGGCGCATGCCTTCGGGCGTAGTGGCGTGCACTGTTACCTTTCGACCGCTACTCCTGGCAAGTTGTACCGCAGCCGTTAGTTCTTCAATGCTGAAGGTTGGCAGGGCTTCGCCGTTGGCACCCCAGTGGTAGTCGGCATAAATCTTTACTACGTCGGCGCCTTTACCTATTTGTGTTCTTACCTCGTTTTCCATTTCTTCTTTGTTGCCCACCTCCGCAGCGCCCTGTGGCAGCACCACATCGGGTGAAGGTGATCTTGGTCCATACGCACCCCGCGCCACTATCGCTCTTGTGGCTACTATCATTCGCGGACCGGACACCAGACCTTTCTCTATCGCAGTTTTGAGACCCACATCGTCGTACATGGCGCCTTCTGTGCCCAGATCGCGCACGGTGGTAAAGCCCGCAAGGAGGGTTGCCCGGGCATGGTTTACGGCGCGGGCTGTTCGTTCAGCGCGGCTTTCTTTCAACACCTGGTCGTCCCAGGGTGTTTCGTTGTATGGGTGCAGAAACAAGTGCGAATGCCCCTCGATCATGCCGGGCATTAGTGTTGTTCCCGGCAGGCTGATGGTGAGTGCACCGACGGGCGTCTGCAGGTTGCTGCCCACCTGTTCAATCAGGTTGTTGTGCACCAGCACCGACCAGCCGTTATGCATGTTCTCTCCGTCGAACACACGATCTGCTTTCAGTAATGTATAATGATCTGATTGTGCCAGCACAGCCTGCGAAGCAAGTAAAAAAGCGAGCAGCCAAATACGCATTATGATTGCTTTTGATTATTAGGACAAAGTAAGCAGTTTGGCAGCAATAGTGGTTGAGCAGAACGGTTTGAATATTCTGATGGTAGCCAGCAGTTGAACAAGAGGAGACGATGGTTGCGATGGTCTACCCCGCCTTACTGCGGGGCTCCGTTCATCTGTTAGTAATCTATAATGCTTTTTTTGCCCTTTATGGTAAAGAATTTTTTTAGCACGATCAGTTTTTCGCTTTTATCATTCCGGAGACTGCAAGTTCCTGACATTCCGACCAAGAAGGTAGACCGTCGCTGATTTCAGGTGTTCCGCATAATATTTACACACTAAATCGATACTGGATAGCCATGTTCCTTCCAGGTGTTGCTTAATAAAATTGGAGGTGTTGTTCAAGGTTTTAGCGCAGCGTGACCTTGAACCAAAGATGAAAAGAGGTCTTCAACTACTGTCGTTGAAAAGGGAATTCACTTGTCTTCAAAAGACTGCGAAGACAGCAGTTCTAAGAACTGCATTTATTTTTGGTTCGAGGTGCCCTGCGGAACACCTCGAACAACGGGGCACTTGTGTTCAAAAGCTGCGAAGAAAGCAGTTCTAAGAACTGCATTTATTTTTGGTTCGAGGTGCCCTGCGGAACATCTTGAACAACGGGGAAAGCTGCGAAGAAAGCAGTTCTAAGAACTGCATTTATCTCGTGTTCAAGGTGCCCTGCGGAACACCTCGAACAACGGGGTGAGTAGAAAGCAGTTCTAAGAACTGCATTTATCTTTGGTTCGAGGTGCCCTGCGGAACACCTCGAACGGCAACTGGAAAGCAGCAAGAAGCAATCTTGATGCCTGGACCCTTCGGTGCCCTGCGGAACCCTCGACAAGGTGCCCTGCGGAACACCTCGAACAACGGTGCCCTGCTCCGCAATGGTTTGCTGTCGCAACGGATGTCACTTGATTAATCAAAAGCCCGGTACACAAACCTATTCAGCAAATTAAATTCCCTGCACAGTTAACATGAGGACATCCGCTGCGTTGGAAGGACAAGCTATTTAATTTGCATACCTCATAACCTTCAGACTTGCCAACGAAGGGTCTTGCTGAATTGCTTTATCGCACAAGGTCATTCCGTAAGCCTTGTCTCCATTTTTTTGATAAGCTTTGCCGGTCATGTAAAGAGCCTTGCTGTTTGTCTGGTCTTTTTGGTACACGAAATAAAATATATCAGCCGCTTTTTTAAAATTTTTTGACCGGTAGTTTGCGTCAGCGATCTGTAATAATATTTCGGGATCATCGGGCTTTTTTGCCAATACTTCATTGAGAAGTTCAATACCCTTTTCAAGATCAATTGACAGGTAAGCCATGCCTAAATTCTCTTTATAATCGAGATCTATTTTATAGCCATTCGCGGCAGCAAGTTCAATGTACCTGATCGCATCTTTTTCATTGTTTATGGTAGAATAAAGTAAACCTACTTCATACAATAAGTCAGGGTTATTCGGATCTAAAGCCAGGGCTAATTGATAATTGATTACTGCCCGCTTATAGTCGCTGATCTCAACATACACTTTTGCTAGCAGTATCTGCGCCTGTAGATCGTGCGGATTTTCCTGGATTGCTAACAACAGCGCCTTTTCTGATAATCCATAATCTTCATCTTCAAAATACGCCTTGCCAAGACGATACTTGTTTGTCTGTGCGCCTGTTTTCATTGCCTGACCGGTATAACTAATCACATCTTTCCAACGATGAAGGTAGAAGCTAACATCGATTATTTTTTGCAAAGCATCGAGATTTACAGTGCTTGCCTCCAGCACCTTTTGAAGTTGCACAAACGCCGGAAAGTACTTTTTTTCATCTAATAAGAACCTGGCATAGCTCATTTTTAGACTTGTGTTTTCAACATCGAATTCTATTGCTTTTTTAAAGTTTTTATCTGCATCGAAAGCTTTTTTCAGCACTGCCAATGAAAGCGCCTTGTTAAGATAAAAAGCAGCACTATCACGATTTGTGGGCAGTGAATAGCCATAAAAAGGCACCGCACTAACCAGGATAAATAAAAGTTTTTTCTTCATGCGGATTTTGTCGGAAAATACCCTGAGCTACAAGGGTATTTCAAGTACTATCAACGCAGTATTTGGTTTTTTATTTTTCACCTACCGGCAATAAAAAAGCCATCCCAACCTGGGCATGGCTCACATAACATAATATTTGTAGCATTTAGCGCACTCTCACAAAGTTTTCTGTTTTGCCCAGCAGGCTTATTCCCACATAACCCCGCACTGCCAAGGTTTTTTCATCTTTCAGTTTCATACTGCAGTTGTATTCTTTTCCATCATTAGGGTTGTACAGTCTGCCGTCCGTCCATACTCCGTCGTTATACCTGAAATCGCTGAGCATTACAAGACCCAACAAGCTTTTATTGCGTATATTTTTATTGGGATTGTTTTTGTCAACTTTGGGTTTACCATTCTCATCGAGTGGCTGGTTCAACCAAATGATCTTACCATAGTATTTTCCATTCTGCTTATATAATTGCAGGTGACCCTTGTTGGTATTGTTGGCCCAAATGCCCAGAATAGAATCAGCCCTATTGTTGTCAAAGCCCGACAAACCCAAAGACAAAAGCAAAATAACCGGCAAGATCTTTTTCATATCAAAAAGGCTTTATAATTGACGTTGCATCGTTTTGATAAGTAAGTAACGAATTAATGTTCGTTTTATTGTGATATAGAAGAAATAATTAAAGTACGTCTTGCAATTCGCGATGATTTTGCAGCACTTTATGCGCAAATACACATAAAGGCACTACCTGCAGGTGATTTTCACGGGCATATTCTACCGCTCTTTCTACCAGGGCAAAACCGACATTTTTACCTTGTAGCGACTCGTCAACTTCCGTATGGTCAATGATCATTTTTCCGGGCTCGATGTGGTAATCAAGTTGTGCCAGGTAAGTATTTGGCTGCCCCACATAAAACAAACCTTTTCCATTGTTCTCGACACTGTCTATTTGCATAACTAAATTTTTCATTGCAGGTGAGTATTTAACTAATCGACACAAATGATGCAATAACTCACTCACTTTTCCGCTTTCACAATCTCATATGTCCAAAGTCCTTTTTTTAAAGTATGGTAGATAAGGAAAGTGGTTTCAACATTGTTTTTACCGAAACTGGTAACGTTTTTATGAAACAAGTTATAGAGCATCGACGCTGGTTTGCCGATAAACCAGGCGCGGTACAATCGCCTGGCTGAGGGCATTATGGCTTTACTTGCATCATGTCTTTCCACGTTTGTAAATCCTGCCGCAGCCATCTGTGCCTCAAATTCAGGCATTGTCGAAAACAGATCGATTGCCCAACCGTTTGCCAGTTTTTTTACCTCAGCGGCATCTTTACCCTGCAAATACGGAAGTTGAAATGTATCAACCATAATGAGTTTGCCGCCTTTTTTTAGCAGGCGATAAGCTTCTCTTAAAAACTCATTTTTATCGCTTGCGTGACAAACACTTTCAATAGCCCAAATGAAATCAAACGAGGCATCCGGGTAACCTGTTTGCGTGTAGTCATTTTGTTCAAACGAAGCCCGGTCAGCAACTCCGGCATCTTTCGCGAACCCATTTGCCTTCTGTATCTGCTTTGCATTCAAACTGATTCCGGTTACCTTACAGGTAAGATTTTTCGCTAGCCAAATGGAAGAGCCGCCGACACCACATCCCGCATCCAATACGCGCGCTCCTTCGTGAATGCCGGCAAAACCAGCCATTACTTTATTAATGTTCGAAAGTGCCTGTCGTAAATTTTTTGTTGATGAATCCCAGTAACCATAGTGCAGGGAATGAGAGTTTTGCAGATCCCAGTACATACGGTAGTGTACTTCGCTCAGATCGTAATAACGGGAAATGTCTTGTTTGGTAAACATCTTTGACTAAGAGTTTGGTGAAAATTTTTTTGGGCGGAAAGATAGGAGAAATATGCTTGCGGAAAAGTTTCATCGATATGGTAAAACCCTTACGCAAACCGCCTTCAAAAACATACTTCATAGCGGTAAGGTCCAGGCAGTTACAAGCATGCTAGAAATTGAATATTATCAAAGATGTTGTATTCACAGCCAGGTGATAAGAAGCAGCATCGATATCTCCACTGTTTTTTTCTGCGCATTTTAAAAGCGATAGAAATATTTTAAATTTATCATCTGTCTCTTTTTTTTTCATTTATAAACTTGCTTTATGAGAATTTCTATTCTTCTGTTGTGCATCTGCACAATCATTTTTAATTCGCTCTGCAGCCAACCTTGTTCCATTGAAATAAAAGGTAATTCTTGTTTGGGAACTACCTTAACTGCAAAAACCGACCGGCAAAACCTGAGCCAGGTCAAATGGTTCAACTATGGTAATACCGTTTTTGTGGCAGACACCATTACTTCCTCTGAAAGCGTCTCAATTGTAGCCGGTGGTCGTGGTTCCGGCTCGGCTTCTAACCAATTTGGATTTCCTCCCGGTGGTTTAGCCATCGATGCCAGCAACAACATTTATGTTGCCGATCAAAGAAATAACCGCATACAAAAATGGGCACCCGGCGCTTCTTTTGGTACTACTGTCGCAGGAGGGCATGGACCGGGGGTAAACGCTAATCAACTCAATTCACCGGCAGACGTATTTATTGATCAGGCGGGCAACATCTATGTGGCAGATAATGGTAATAACCGTATTCAAAAATGGCTGCCCGGCGCAGCATCCGGAATTACAGTTGCGGGCGGCAATGGTGCGGGAAATAGACCCAATCAATTGAATGCTCCCAACGGGCTTTATGTAGATGAAAATGAAAACATCTATATCGCTGATAAATACAACTACCGCATTCAAAAATGGAAGGCAGGTGCTACCCATGGCACTACTGTTGCAGGCGGCACACCAGGTGCAGGTCCTGATCAGTTTGGCTTGCCGGTCGATGTGTATCTGGATGCAGACAAGAACATTTATGTGGCAGATGCTAACACCGATGCAACTATACATCATCGTGTGCAAAAGTGGCTCAAAGGCGCTACATACGGAATTACGGTTGCAGGAGGCAATGGGGTAGGAGATGCAGCCGACCAATTCAATTACATAACAGCACTTTTTGTAACCGGTAAGGGTGATATTTATGTTGCTGATGCAGGTAACCGCAGAGTGTCTAAGTGGTCTCCGGGCGCATCTGGTGGAGTAACTGTTGCCGGAGGATATGGCAACGGCACCAACCTGCGCCAACTACACTACACTACAGGTGTTTGCCTCGATACTGCTAAGAATATAATCGTTATGGATGGCGGCACTTACGCCGTCAAGCAGTTTATTCCAACACACGGTCTTACCGAAAATCATTTTCTTCCCACACAGGCGGGTTCTTATAAAGTGGAAGCCATTTTCAAAGATGGTTGCACCGCGACCAGTGATCCTTTTATGGTGTACTCGGTACCGCAATCACAAATTAAAACGTCATCTACAGGCAGCCGTACCAATTTGTGTCAGGGTGGTATCGATACATTTTATGTCGATCCCTGGGACAACATCACTTCCGTAAAATGGCGGATACCCAAAAGTTGCAGCCTTTTGGCTACAAAAACCGATTCGATTATTTTGCAGGTACCTCTTCATTTTTCCGACGGGTATATTATCAACCGTTCAACCAATGTTTGCGGAACAAATTATGACACGCTTAGAATAGTCGGCAAACCGGCAAAGCCTCAACCTATCATTGGTCCCTCAACTGTAGCCGCCGGGGCAACCAATATATCTTACCGTGTAGAGGATAAGGGGTTCAACTATCATTGGCAATTACCTGCCGGCGTGACGGCTATATCTGGTCAGGATTATAATTCTGTTACTGTAAACTGGGGTTCTGAGGGTGGCAGCATTTCAGTGGTCGCAGCAAACGAGTGTGGCACGTCGCAGGCAAAAGAAAAATACATTTCAGTAGCCAACAGTAAACCCGCTACAAACGATAACCAACTGAAAGAGGAAACCCTAATATTTGCCCCCTCCCTCATGGTTTATCCCGACCCTGTTCACTCGCACGCCACCGTTGCTTATACTGCTACTAAAATGGGGATCTATATAGTGCAGGTCTTGGATATTTCGGGTCGGGTGGTCAGCACCAGGCGATATAAGCTATTGCCAGGGCACAATCTATTAGCGCTCGATCTTTCAGGCTATTTGCCGGGTGTTTATACAATTGTAGTCAGTGATGGTCAGAAACATAAAAACACTGTCAAAGTGATAAAACAATAAGGTCATGATATGAGTATCACCCTTACGATCTTATGGTGCTTAGCATGCTCAACTGAGACGAAAAAGAACTTTTTGTAGCCGGCATTAAATCTCCGGGAGACGATTGTTGCGACAGTCTACCCCGCCTTACTGTGGAGCTCCGTTCATCTGCAGGTACGTTGTTGATCTTTTTCCAGTAGTAATAAAATGAAAGGTTGTTCAAGGTCTTAGCGCAGCTTAGACCTTGACCGCAGGATAAAAAGAGGTCTCCGACCTCATGCCTTTGAAAAAGGCAGTTCATTTGCGTAAAAAAGGTGATGTTTATTTTATTCAACAAAGTGCGGTTACCTTTTTTAATCATTCTTCCTTGTCATTTGCGAAGACAACAGTTCAAAGAACTGCATCTATCTTTTGTTCGAGGTGCCCTGCGGAACACCTCGAACCACGGGTAAAGAATAGTTGAATTGTTAAGGGGTTGTTCAAGGTCTTAGCGCAGCGAGACCTTGAACGCGGATCAAAAGAGGTCTCCGACCTCGTGCCTTTAAACAAGGCAGTTCATCTGCGTAAGAAAAGTGATATTTCTTTTATTCAACAAAGTGCGGTTACCTTTTTTAATCATTCTTCCTTGTCTTTTGCGAAGACAACAGTTCAAAGAACTGCATTTATCTTTGGTTCGAGGTTTTCTGCTGAACACCTCGAACAACTGGGTCTTACCACAATCATCGATAACCATCACAATAACACATTGAATTGGAAAGGATAGTAACATTTCTGATAAAAAGACAGAACAACTTATTCAAAAGTAAACAATGATAAAATCGACCTTTTTATATTAAAAAGTATCTTTTTATCAAATCAAGGCGATCCTATTATGTATGATCCGTATTCAATTGATAAATTGAAACTGATGGAATTAAATTGTTATTTAAATCCAAGAATTGAATTTGACGAAAAAATTATTTGTCAGTTAGATTGTTTTAGAGTAGATAAGTCGCGGTAGATTAACTCGTTCTGATGGCGTTTTGTAACACGATGTATAACTGTAGCGAGAGTAAGCAGCTAAAACGTAATGAAGTCATTGGCAAGTAAAGCCTTTAGCTTTTTAGGTTATATTGAAATCTCCAGATCCCTGGCTTTCGCACAAGGTTTTGCAAGGAGACCGCTGCAGGACAAAAGTTGGCAAATGCAACTTTTGCAGTAGATCGACAGGGCTAAAGCATTAATGGCAGTTTAAAACTTAGTTCATCACTTTATTTAAATGTAAGTAATGAGAGCAATAGAAACTTTTGCTGTTTTTGATGAAACCGGAAAAATGGTAATTGAAAATGCACCAGTGTTAAAAAATAAAAAAGTAAAGCTTCTTATTTTAATAGAAGAAGATCAGGAAAATGACTTTTACACATTATCTGCTAATGGCTTGTCTAACGCTTATTCACATGAAGATCCCGAATACGATCAGTCTTTATAAATGAATCAAATCCAGCTTATGCAGGCAGGTGACGTTGTTTTAATTGAACTGTTGCAGTCAGATGGTAATTCTAAATTTAGTCCCGCTTTAGTATTAAAAAAGCTCCCTAACTTCAATGATTTTTTGCCCCTGTGGTATTGCAGCCGCGCCGTTGCAGGGTGTTTTCACCTGCAACTGAAGAATAGCCAACCGAAGCGCGGTAACCGCAAATCCTCACCCCAGGTAATGGGTCAGGAACACAAAATCATCAATCCCCTTCTCATAAAACTTAGCAGACGAATATTTGTATTCTTCCGGGTATTGGCAAAGGTTCCAATGCGGTTGTGTAGGGTTGTTGTGCGTATAGTTTAGCTTTTGCATAAATACCGGTCGGCTCCATAAATCAACGCTTAAAGCGTTACGTTCCCAAAACTGATATTCTCTGTCACTTGCTTTTACTTTATATTTTGCAAGATCTGCTGCATTGGTTTTTATCAACAAAAATTTCATTTGCTGTGCTGTATATTTTAAAAAGCTTTGCTGCACTTTTGCTTTTTCGTGTCCATCCTGTATTTGCCATATAATGTGAATATGATTTGGCATTATGATGAAGCTATAAACCTTAATTCTTTTTTCTGTCACTAAAAAATGTAAACTGCTGATGATGATTTCTTTCATCTTGTCATCAGCCAACAGATGCTTCCATTGCAATATAGTTGCGGTGAAGAATTGAGAATGATGATTAAAAGTTATTTCAGACATTACCTTAAAAGTAAGAGATTGGGGAGGGTTTACGCCAGGAGGATTTAGTTCACGGTTTTAAGGCTAAGCGACTGTTGCAGGTGAAAACACCCTGCAACGGCGGCGCTTCTGAGAACAGTCGAGTAGGCAAGGGCATTTCAGCCCAAGCCGCTCAAAGAACCGTACGTGAAAGTCTCCCTTCATACGGCTCTTATTATCCAATCATGCTTTTATTCCAAGTTTCCAATGATAAAACAGTAATGGGTTTGCAGCTTGTATCAATTGATATTTCTTATACAACTTGTCCTTTCCCCGTATCTTATATGTGTTCTTCATCCACTTTCGGATAAGTTCATTCAAATAATAAAATACTCCATGCGCTTCATCTTTATTGAACCTCGTGTAGTATTTAATCCAACCTCGTATTTTTGGATTGAGCTTGTCTGCAAACCATTCTAATGACTGTGTACTCCATTGTGTTCGCATCACTTCTTTGATTGCTGCTCTGATGCTTGTTTTAGCAGCATTGCAAATAGCTGCACTAAATACTAGTAACCGCTTTGCTCTGCCAAATTTATCCTTCACTGTTCTTGGCTGAAAACTGTAACTTAAAAAGGTAAAGCTTTCGTTATCATGCTTTTCATTGCGATGATAGTTTTTGCAATACACAATCTTTGTCTTTTCGGGATGCAGTGTTAATTCAAACTCCTGCATCCTTGTTTTCAATTCTTCCAACATTCGTTCGGCTTCTTCTTTGCTGCTGCAATGGATGACAATATCATCTGCATATCTCTCAAAGGGATATTGTGAGTGTGTTTCATCCATCCATTTATCAAAGGCATGATGCAGGTAAATGTTAGCGAACAAAGGACTGATGACACCACCTTGCGGAGTGCCTTTCATTCTTGCTGCTATGCTTCCATCTTCCTGCTCTACTCCTGCTTTTAACCACCTTTCCACATACATCAACACCCACTTTTCCTTTGTGTGCTGCCCAAGCAATTCCATCATGATACTGTGACTGATGTTATCGAAGAACCCTTTTATGTCAACATCCAACACCCATGCATATCTGCATACAGTTTTCCTGACATTGAGCAAGTGCATCATGTGCACTTCTGCCTGGTCTGTATCCAAACGAACTGTTGTGAAAGATAGTTTCCACTGAAGGTTCTAGATAATCTTTTACTACACCTTGTGCAATCCGGTCGCTTACCGTTGGTATTCCCAACGGTCTTAACCCGCCTTGCTTCTTTGGAATAAATACCGTTCGTACAGGTGGTGGAAAATAACTACCCGAGGTCATGCGGTTCCAGAGCTTGTACAGGTTCTTACTCATGTTTGCATTGAACATTTCAATGCTTTCGCTGGTCTATACCTGCACCGCCTTCTTTTGACACAACTTTCAGATAGCTTTCATACACCATCCGCTTACTTACCGGTAATGATTTTGTCATTTTCTTTCTTCACTCATCGTCCTCTGCTACTAACAGAGTTGTTTAAAAATAATTTGACTGGATAACCGAAGCCCTTCGCTCCATTCCCATTACAGGAACTTCATCACTACTATGACTTCGTCCGACGCTTCTTGATGCTTCTCCTGTCTAAGACAAAATTGAGTAACAGTATGAACTGTAGGTCTTTTGACGAATAGTCTGACACTCTCAGCAGTCATTCCTGCAAAGCGTATTAGCACATCAACAAGGAAGCCTCTCACGTTTCGAATAAAAGCCTGTGTAAAGCTCCTGCCGCCTTAATGCCGGTTGTCCTGTAGCCAGTAAGCAGCTATCTGCTACAGTCTATCGTATCAATTGCAGGAAATCAATACTTTTAACAACAAGGAGCCGTTTCGACATGTCTTCGGTCGGTTCACTTTCGTTCAGCTTCTTTACACGTACCTGATCCCGCTTTATACGGCACCTTTTGCCTGAACGTTCAGCACCATGCCTTTTGAACACAGCACCTTCAGGTGGTTTGCATACTTCGTCTGCACAGCGTATGCGGTAGGCCTACTACCATCTTTTATACAGCATTGAAAAGAACTATCCATTCTTTCATTCGTGACACACCCTGCAACGGCGGAAAAGGATGGTTCAATAATTTTTCTACGTGAAATTATTATTCAAAATGTCTTGCTTGATTACTTTTATCATTGGGTGAAAACGGATGCCACTTTCATAATTCGTTGGGATAATGCCGCACATTATCCGGTATATTAACGTATCCTCATCATAAACATGTTGGTTCCGATACAAATATTCAATTGTCGTATGAACAAAATCTTTTTTAAGTTTTGACATATATAAAAAATAAGTTCAAATAGGCAATGTTCAATTGAACCTTTCTGCCGTTGTTGATCTTCCCAGCTTCCATGCCGTTGCAGGGTGTTATCACCTCCAACGGTAGTGTGAGCATACATGAGCTAAATCAATAAGCCATATGATTAGCAATTCAATCATTAATAAAAAAACGAAACGTTACAAAATGATTACTATTTATTACACCCTTCATTTTTACAGACCCACTTTTACGACCTAAGACTTGTACATTGACTGAAAAGTCAAAAAACAATTTTTTAAACCAAAAGCCTGACCTCATTTAAAAAGGACATCTAAAAGTTGTTGTTTGGTAATTTTCAAATGAAAAGCAATGTCTGAAAGAATTGAATTAAGCGTTCCCAATTTGATGGGATTATGATTAGGTATGGTAATATGATGTTGTCCGTTTTTATGAGTAGTTAAACGGATGTGACTTCCAACTTGCCTGGAAACTTCGTAATCAAACTTTCTTTGCAGCAACTTTATAAGTACATTTGCTTCAAGATCCCGGGGAATTTTCTTCATGCGGCAAAAACTTCTTCTTTCACTATATGCAGACGTACGACTTTTTGTATGTCATCATCAAAGTGGCATTTAACTGCTTCTTTAACTGAAGTTCTAAGTTGCTCTAAACTTTCAGCTTCAGTAAAAATTGAAACTCCCAAAGCCTTAGCAATCAAGCCCCCGTCTTCGCTTTCTTCCACAACAAAAATTATTTCTTTCATCCCAAATAGGTTTTATCAAATTTACGAAAATCAAGTGGTTGTTAAAAAGCCAAATAAAGTCGGTTATAATTTCTACCTGTATAAATTCTGCCAGGCTCAGCTTTCCGCTGCGGAACGAGGCACTGGAGTAATTCAAGTATCTCCTGAAAATTACCTCGAACACTTGGAAAAGAAAGAGGTACTAGATTTCCTGTCATTGGAAAAGAGGCAGCGAACAGCCTCACAAATACTGTAACCATTAAGTTGACATTCCAATACAATTTTGTTTTATAAAAATTTCGCAACACTGTGATTTTTCGTCCTGCTGAGGTCTTCTAAAAAAGATTTGCGCAAGGGCAAGGTACCCCGGAATTGCTTCCCGCTCTCTCCACTATTCCCCAACATAAATGCGGAAGAAATGGTAACCCCAACTGTGTTTGTTAGCTAAAAAACCGATGCTACGGTTCTTTATACAACGGTGAAAAAAGCCCAATAGAGAACCTATTAGTACAAGGGTGTTCCGATAAATCGGAATTTAGATAACACAAGGATGTCAAACTGAATTCCTTCCGCTGGCTTCCTAAAATGCCGTTCCGCCGTTTTTGGTCTTCCTTTTAATCCTGCCGTTGCAAAGTATTTTTCGCTCCCGCAGTTGTTCCTTGCAGCCGTGACGATGCAGGGTACTATCACCTGCAACAGAAGTGCAGGCTCACGATGAGCAATGCATTAAAGCCACACATTACACGAATGTTAATGATACGGTCAAATAGGGTCTCACTCGCACCTTCGCTCACACGCTTGCGCATCAAGCTCTTGAACTAACAATTTAAGTTTCCTGCAATGTCTTCAATGTCAGGAATAATTTTCAATCAGTATCCTCCATTCATCGCCGTCCGTTCCGCCTAAATTTTACTCTGCTAAATACAGAGGCGAAGTTGTTCGAGTAACTTCTGTTCCGAAAACGGCAACGACCTGACGCAGGATAAATGTCCCGATTCTTTTATGAGGACTGGATATCCTTTCTTTGAAAAAGGCACCCAACAGGATTACTAAAACTGAAACCTTGGACTTAATTCTTCCTTACGATACTAACATTGGGAGGATTACGAGCCTAGCAGTGCGAGGTTTTACGTGAAAAATAAATTAGACGATTTACTTCTGACGCAGTTCAACCAATTAAAATTACAACGCCAGGACGAGCAAGCAGGACGTAACGTTTCAGATGATAACACCCTGCATTGTGCATTGGAGGCTTTGTTATAAACACCGGAAACGGCAGAAGCCTGGGACCAAATGAAGTCTTACTGCGAGGTAGCATGCAAATCGTTTGCATGTAGCCCGTAAAAGTTTTATTTTCAACACACCTTATTGTACTTCGCAAGGGATAAATTGGTACCCTTTTTTTTCTGAATAGCGAAACCGAAAGTACAAGAGAGGTCCTTTTCTTTTCTTTCACTGAAGAAAAGAAACGACAAATAAATGATTGCAACGGCTGTTTCATATTAGCAATTTTGTCTGGCTCAAAAAATTCCAACTCACCCTTTTGACCCTTGTGCAGTATAGTACAATTATTCAACAAAAAAAATCTGCTTCCTTTTTTGTGTTATCTACCAACTCTTGTTACTGCTTGTCTTTGCACCTTCAGAACTTGATTTTACGTGCTTCAATTTTTTATTGGTCGGGAACAAAAACGGGAGCGAAAAGAAACAGCGCGTATCACCAGGTTAAAATATTCTTAAACTGTTGCAGTTCATGATAAAGTTGCAAATTTTATTGTTATTCATTTTTGTTACCTGCATGGCTACTGCACAGGTATCGCTGCCATTCCCTTATGATATTGAAACCGATACAGCTACCACTTTACATATTGCCTGATTCCTGTTGGCAAATCATGCAGGACTTCTTCCGGAACAATAACCTTACATCAGGCAATGCAGGCAGAAAATTTTAGTGACACCAACCGGAAAGTGAACTATCAGATTAAAACTTATTGGCAGCGGTTTGTACTGCATAATCACATGCAAAAAGAAGCTGCGATCGCAATACCTGAAATAACGGCTCATGCAGACCTGTACACCAAAACCGATGAAGGCAATTGGCAACATTTGATAACCGGAACATCTGTGCCCTGGAGCAGCCGGGATGGACTGAAACAAATTCCCGCATTCACCCTTAGCATTCCGGCTGGTAAATCACTGACCGTTTATAAAAAACTTACCTGGAACTTTGTAGCCGCACAGCCCGATACGATGGCGGTTTACATCAGCTTTACAAACACGCTTTTGCAGCATTATGTAAATGATGAAAACTATTACATGACTGCCGTTCAAAACGCCTTTTTGATTGGCATGTTCGTATTATCGATCGTTATTAATTTTTATTTCTTCCTGGTGGTGAGGGAAAAAGAATTTCTCTGGTTCTGCCTGTTTATTTTTCTATTCTGCCTGGTTTCTTTATCAGCCTTAAACGATGCATTTCTTCGTGAATATCCCGTCTTTCAGTTATACCTGTATATTTTTGCCCGCAGCCTTGTTGGCTTTACCCTGGTACAATTTGTACGCTATTTTTTAAAGACGTATAACCGTTTCCGGCGATGGGATACATATCTCATAGCATTCAATTTCTTCCAGGTAGCAGGTCTGTTGACTGCATTTTTTGCTTCATCGTTATCACATACAAATCTCGCATCAGCTTCGCACTCTTTAGAAAATGGTATTTACCTGCTGTATAGCGTTTCGGTGTTAATCACCTTGCTGTTATATATACTCGGGCAGGATAGGATGGCCAGGTTGTTGGTAATCGCACTAATGCCGATGATGCTGCTTACGGTACTTACTTATACTATGGCGGTACTCCTTCACCTGTACTATCCGCGGTTTGGCGTGCCCGATGTCTCCGGCTATACATCGCCGTTTAATAAGGCAGCTTTTTTTATCCTGATAGGGTGTTATTTATGGATGATGGTGTTTTTTACGTGGGTTTTGTTTCTGCGGTTTTCACATGTAAGAAAAGAGTTGGTACAACAGAAAGAGCTGGATAATTTGAAGACCCGATTTTTCGCAAATATCTCTCACGAATTCAGAACGCCGCTGACTTTAATTATGGGTCCGGTAGAAGATTTTTTAAGGGACAATGATGCAGAAAAACTGAAAGAGATTTTGCCTGAAATGTATCGCAACTCCAGCCGCCTTCTGCAGTTAATTAATCAGTTGCTTGACTTGTCAAAATTAGGAGCCGGCAATTACGCCATAAATACTACAAGAGAAGACATAATACCTTTTGTTAAACAAATAGTGCATTCTTTTGATTCGCTGGCGCATAGAAAAAATGTTCAACTGGAAACGGAAGTTGATCCATACTTGACGAATGCTTTAAAAAACGAGGCCTTTTCGTTTTATTTTGATGAAGATATCCTGGGCAAGATCATATTTAACCTGCTTTCCAACGCCTATAAGTTTACACCCGAAGGCGGAAAAATAGTTGTAAGCATCTGCCGGGCTAAAGAAAAAGATTTTTTGGAATTGACAGTTGAAGATAACGGCGCAGGTATTCCCGCTGATAAATTGCCATTTGTATTTGACAGGTTTTACCAGGCAGACAACTCCAGCAGGCGGCAATATGAAGGAACCGGGATTGGATTATCGCTGGTAAAAGAATTAGTGGAACTCCACGGCGGAAAGATAACCCTTACCAGCACCGTTAACGAAGGAACTGGATTCAGTGCCTATCTTTCCTATAAATAAGAAAAACATTGCTGCAGCCGTTGCAGCAAAACTGCCGCAGTTGCAACCTGTTCCTGACAATATTGAAGAAGACAGTTTGACTTCAGCTCTCCGTAACAGCAGCAAACGGTGAACCGGTAGTGTTGCTAGTAGAAGACCAGCAGGATGTTCGGAAATATATCTGCAGCAAACTGATAATAAATACAAAGTGCTGGAGGCAAAAAATGGCAAGGAAGGATTGGCAATAGCCAAAGAAAAAATGCCCGACCTGGTTATCAGCGATGTAATGATGCCGAAAATGGATGGATTTGAATTGTGCAAATTATTGAAAACAGATAATCTTACCAGCCATATACCGGTAATACTGCTTACCGCAAGGGCGGAAGAAGCGGATAAACTCAGCGGATTGGAGACCGGTGCAGACGTGTACCTTATTAAGCCATTTAATGCGCAGGAATTACTGATCCAGGTAAGTAATTTAATTCGGATCAGAAATAAGATGCGGGTAAAATTCAGTGAAAAGCTGGTTGTAAAACCGAGTGAAATTGCCGTTACTTCCCGCGACCGGGTATTTATGCAGCAGTTATTGACAGTTACGGAACACCATATTGCCGATGAATTGTTTTCCGTGCAACAGTTAGGCAAGGAAGTAAATATGAGCACATCACAAATAAACCGCAAGTTGAAGGCGCTTATTAATCAGTCGGCGCAGCAATTTATCCGCTCCTTGCGTATGCAACGTGCACAAGAGTTATTAAAAAACAAAGCAGGCACGGTAGCAGAAATCGGTTACCGAACTGGTTTTACCGATCCCGGCTATTTTGCCCGTGTATTTAAAGCTCATTTTGGTTACCCTCCCTCAGATGAAAAAAATGACTAGCCCAAGCCAAATTAGTAGACTTTTTGCTTGAATGCGCCAATTTCATTTGTACATGCGCCAAAAATCCCACCTTTCGCGTTGTTTATCCTAACAACACGC
Organism: uncultured Chitinophagaceae bacterium; assembly: GCA_963726895.1. Lineage (GTDB taxonomy): Bacteria > Bacteroidota > Bacteroidia > Chitinophagales > Chitinophagaceae > Segetibacter. Next base: position 66,203 of record CAVSED010000012.1, read on the forward strand.
TTCATAGTCGACCTACCTTCAATACACCTTTTAGTACAGTTGATTTCACCTTAAAAAAGAATGCATCCTTCGCTATTTGGCAAACATTACCTCATTTTTTATACTCAGTTCCGTATCAAAGTGCGGTAAATTTTTATGTTCCGGGCAGTATAGCACTATAAATCTTCGTTGCGTCGCACACTTGTACTTTTTGTACGCTATGCAGCAATGCATCCATACAACAGTTGCCCATATAGTGCAAACAGAAATCACACGCCTTTTTACGATGTATTGTACTTCTATGCTTTGGATACTTACGCCAGACATTCACCAGCGATGACCGCAAATAAACAGGTGCATTCCAAATTGTTGCAGCTTAAAAATAAATAGCGGTTGAAAAAAGCCGCCATAAAAAGATGCGGTATACTAAGTGTGTGACACAACCGGAGCCGAATAAAGAACAAATGCGCGTAACAAAAAATAGAAAATTTAAAACGTACCCAAACAACCTGGGTTTAAAATACCTTTTATGAAAATAGTTTGTTTTGTTGCTCTTTTACTTTCCCCTGCCAGCGTATTATTTGCCAGGCAGTTTCCAACTACAGATACACTTCCTAAGCTCACCTATACAATTATATCCTGCGAAAAAAATACCTGGGGTTATGATATTTATAAAAATGGACGCCTGTTTATTCATCAGCCTGCTATTCCAGCCATACCCGGCAACAAGGGCTTTACAACAATAGCTGCCGCGGAAAAAACAGCCAGCAAGGTGATGGAAAAAATACGGAAAGGCGACAATCCGCCTTCAGTTTCAATTAAAGAAATGCAACAAATGGGCGTACTGCCAAAATCAAAAATCTGATTTCTATTGACAATTAAAACATGCATTATGAAAAAGAATTTACTCTTTCTCGTTTATTTACAGCGATTTATAAATATGTTTACCCATGCACAGGACGTCTGGAGTCAAAAGCAACCGTTACCGTCATCAGGCAGGATTTTGCGGTAGGTTTTAGTATTGGTAACAAAGGATATATAGGCACAGGCTATACTTCGTCTGCTTTTGCCACCGATTTTTGGTCGTATGACCCTGCCACAGATACTTGGACACAAAAAGCCGACTTTGGCGGCAATGCCACGGTTATCGTGCAACCAGCTTTAGTATTGGCAGCAAAGGATATATCGGTTCGGGTCGCATTTCCAATGGTTATGACAAATGATTTTTGGGAATATGATACTGTCACCAATATGTGGACACAAATAGCCGACATTGGCGGTGAGCCACGTGCAAGTGCAGTAAGTATGTGTATTGGAGACAAAGGATATGTCGGAACCGGGTTTACCACTAGGGGGCAGCAGCAAGCGATTTTTGGGAATACGACCCTGTAACCAAACCTGGACAAAAAAAGCCGATTTTGCGGTACAGCCCGCCAGTACGCGACGGGTTTCTCCATCGCGGCAAAGGATATATCGGTACTGGTCGACGGCGGAGGTGTTAAAAATGATTTTTGGCAATACGATACGGCTGACCAATACCTGGGCACAAAAACCCGATTTTCCGGGTGACGCCCGTGGCGCGCGCAGTCGGATTTAGCATTGGCAACAACGGATATATTGGTACGGGCTCTAACGGTGATGAATATTTCAGGGACTTCTTTGAGTATAATTCTGTAACAAATGCATGGGGGCAAAAGAAGTGATGTTGGAGGCTTCTATAGCATACCAAGGCATTAGGCAACCGGCATTAGTATTGGCGGTAAAGGATATATTGGGTTTGGAAATACCGGAACTGATGATCGATAAATGATTGGTCCGAATACAGCCCTGCCATTAACGCCATAACCGCATCAGCCGGTCAGCATGGTTCTATCACCCCGGCAGGTGTAATAAGTGTGGATTATGACGGTACGCAAACGTTTTCCATAACAACGGAGCCCTGCTATAATATTCAGGATATATTGGTAGATGGTAATTCGATAGGTGTACAGGCTAATTACATTTTCACCCATGTTGTTGCCCCGCATACTATTTCGGCGAGCTTCGTTTCGACTGGTTCACTGACCCAGGAAACAGTGGCGGCCTGTGCAAAATATAAATGGAAGGGTACTACCTATACACAATCCGGCGACTATACCTATAACTTAGGCTGCAATACAGCAACACTTCATTTAACGATAACGCCCAAAACAACCTACTACCAGGACCTGGATGGTGATGGTTATGGTAATACAACCGAAAAACTAAACGTATGCACACAACCACGTGGCTATGTAACAAACCGCGGCGATTGCGATGACAATGATAACACGGTCTATCCCGGCGCACCGGAACTTTGCGATGGTAAAGACAATGACTGCAACGGAAAAGTGGATGAAAAATGTGCATCAATTTCAATTAATGATGTGGCCTTAGTGGAAGGCAACTCAGGCAGTAAAACAATGAATTTTACGATCTTGCTTTCCCCTGCTTCCTTAGAGAGAGTTACGGTAAATTTTAGTACAGAAAACGCAACTGCAACAGCAGCCGATTACATTGCAGTAAGCGGCATTGTAGTCTTTGCTCCCGGCGTAAGAAAACAAACCATTCAAGTCATCATTAACGGGGATAAGACTGCAGAGCCAGATGAAATATTCAGCGTAAATCTGAGTGGAGCAGTAAATGCAACAATTGGTGACGGGGTGGGCGTTGGTACCATTATTAATGATGACGGTAAAACCACCTTACAGGCAAAACAAATCAACAATACCGGTCAGCCTTCTATTGTTATATCTCCGGTGCCTGCATCCAACAAAATAACCGTACAGCTAAATGGATTTACAGGATATGTTACACTGCAGCTTTTAAACATACAAGGCGAAATACTCCGTCAGGAAAAATTGCAAACAGGAATTTCAAAGCTTACCCTGAAAGAAATAAACGTAGCAGACATAGCCACCGGAACTTATTTTATTACAGTATTTGATGAAAAAGGGAAACGGCAAACAAAAAGTCTGTTGGTTGAAAGGTGATTTGGGTGATAAGCTGATAATGGTTGATAGTAAATAGACAGCAGTCTCATAGGCGCTGTCTATTTTTCGTCCGGCTGCGGTCTCCTAAAAATGGTTTGCGCGTGAGGAGGTCCAGGGCATTCCACCCCATTAACGGTTTAGTTAGAAATAAATAGCTATACTGTTATCATCTCAACTCAATGCTCTCCTAACAGTGAGGCGAGCCTTTCTCGTCCCGCCGGGGTCTACTGTTAAGAGCCTTGTGCACTAGCAAGGGTCCCAGGCAGGCACCGCAGAGCTTGCCCCGCCTTCCTTCCCCTCCCCAAACATCCCACTCGTATACATTTCAAACAACTCAAAAAAATTCAGTCCGCTTCGTCTCATTTACAAAAGGCGTGGGGGCGGCAATATAAATTCTACAGCTTTATATTACGTCCTGCTCCGTTAGGAGCATCCTGTTTATAGCAACATCGGGCATTTGATTCTTGGTGGCTCCATAGGTGCCTCCTGTGTTTTGCATCAGGCGGCTCCTAGGGAGCCTTCGAAAACATTTTTATCTTCTTGCTATAAACAGGCAGATCCTCCGGGAGCATTATCGATTCTACAGCTTTGTATTACGTCCTGCTCCGTTAGGAGCATCCTGTTTATAGCAACATCGGGCATTTTATTCTTCGTGGCTCCATAGGTGCCTCCTGTGTTTTGCATCAGGCGGCTCCTAGGGAGCCTTCGAAAACATTTTTATCTTCTTGCTATAAACAGGCAGCTCCTCCGGAGCTGGTTTTTTATTTTTTGTAGGTCTCCTTTTAATCAGCCCAAAAAAGTAGTCTTAGGCTTGCTGGTAACCGGGGTTGTTCTAGGTATTCCAAAGAGCCTGTCCTGTTTGCGGGAGCACCGTCGAACCTAAGGATAAATGTCGTTCTCTGAACAACTGGCTAAAAAGCCGCTAAACCTTCCCCTGCTGGTTTAAGTCTTCCGCAGGGCGACTTAAATCATTTATGGAAACAGGACTGCGTCTGGGTTAGCATTCCTTAATTTGTCCTGCATACGTAAGCATAAACCTTAGCCCCAACCTGCCTCCCACAAAAACAAAAAAGGTTCCGATCAGGAACCTTGCTAATAAAACAATCACATAAGAAGCCTAGATCGCTATCGAAAGATATCCCGGGCTTCCTACTGCATTTTACGCTACTTCCAAAGCTTTCACTTCCAGCTTAAAGCCAAGTCTTTCCATAATGTTTTCACAATCTTTCCATTCAAGCCCAAAAGCCTTTACATCAGCCGTTCCTAATTGAGCAAGAATATTTCTGATGGTGTGTGAGGAATCATCTTTATAATCTGCATCTAAAAGAGATTGTTCTGCCCAGGCTACTACGTCCGCCAGTGATGTGTGATGCTGAAGATAGGCAAGCAGTTTATCGGCTATTATTTTTTTAGTTATCATTTTCTATTTTTTTATGCCCTTTATCAACAGGGTATTTTTCGTGAATTTCCCTTAAAACATTTTTTTCATCATAAATCTCTTGCCAAAATCTTATTGTAATTTCATCTTTATCAACCTCTTTTAAATAGTTTGCTTTCCATCCAAATTTACCATTTATTTCAAAATAATAAATCGTGCCTTCGTTGTCATTGTCTGTCCATGCAGCCAAATTCTGTTTCATTTGCTTTCCTTTTTTTCTCATCCATAAACATACCAATTAGGTTTCTTTTTTTCTTCCCCTCTCCAAACATCCACTCCATACTTATCGTACAACTAAAACAAAAACTCTATTCACTTGGTTTCATTGTAAAAGTTGCGGACGGCGAGAGAGGTGGATGGCTTAGCAACATTACAAAAACGGATTCTATCTTGTGCTTGCATTGAGAATTGTTAACCCGATCACTTCACCTTTTTCATATCTGATTATCACTTCGTCTTCTGTCATTTCGGAATGGTCAGCATGATTTGGCTTTTTATAATGCATATAAAGTATATCAGCATCGGCATCATATGTTGTCCATACATTTTTATGCTTTATAAAATAAGGAAGAAGATTTTTTACTTCATCTACAGCGATTGTTTCCATAATAATTTCTTTTTAATAAATTCTTGTTCTTTATTGGATATAAAAGCAGTTATGATAAATCCATCTGCAGTGTCAATTTCTTTATATACTACTACAATAAATTTTCCTGTTTGCTCCTGCTTCACACTAACGGCAATATATTCATTTCGTGTTCCTTCATAGATACAAAGTGGATTTTCTACTGTTTCAAGTATCTCATAATAATAACCAGCAATCTCAGGATGACCAGTCGAGATGTGATACCACCTTTCTTAGTTAATCTTATTGGTACGTTATTTTTTGATATTGCTACATCCATCTTAGCTATTTAAATTGCACGTTTATCAAAAGCAATTGTAACAAGTTTAATTATTTAGATTTAAGGGATAGCAAATGACCAGCATTGTGTTTCAAACTAACAGAATTCCGGGCTGTTCGAGGTGTTCCGATGCGCACCTCGAACTTAAGGACAAATGTTGTTCTCTGAACAACCCTGCTACAAAATTAAAAATGCGTCCTACGTCCTGCTGGGGTCTCTTTTTTTAGGAGCTCTGTGCATTAGAAGGTACACCGGCATACACCGCATAGCTTGCCCGCCTCCTTTCCCCTACCGAAACATCCCACTCCTATACCTATCATACAATTCTAAAGGTATTCTATCCGCTTCGTCTCATTCACAAAAGCCTTGCGGCAGCAAAATAAATCTACACTTTTGTACTACTCCCTGCTCCGTTAGGAGCATCCTGTTTATAGATGAGTTAATTCATGCATTTTCATGGCTCCGTAGGTGCCTCCTACATTTGGTTGTTAGGCGGCTCCTACGGAGCCTCTTAAACCTTCACATTTTTCTGGCTATAGACAGGTAGCTCCTGCGGAGCTGACTTTTTATTTTTTGCTCTTAGCGTGGTCTTCTTTAAAAGGCTTCTGTGTGTAGGCATAAAACCCTGCGCTGCATGCCAGGCCGCAGATGGGTACAAGGCTAAGATAGGAGACCCAACAGTACGAAAATTTTGTTTCGTTAGGTCTTTTCCCTAAAAGAATTTCTGCTGTCCTTGATTTGCAATTTCTTTTTCATTAAAAAGTGCTCCCAACTTTTCTTTCCAATAAACCTCAAGTATCTTCTGTTGTAACTTGCTTTCAGATGAAATTTCACGAACAAGTTTTTGCAACTGTTTCGCGAAACTCAACGTATCCTCCAGGGTTGTTCGAGGTGTTCCGAAGGGCAACTCGTACTTAAGGCTAAATGTTGTTCTCCGAACAACTGGCTAAAAGCCGAAAAAGCCCCCCGGCTCTCCGTAGTGTTCCGCAGGACAACTACGGAGGCAAATGAAAACCCAGACTGCGTCTGGTATATGGACAACCTCAACCTATTCAACACTTACAGCGGCTTATACCAAGCGCCCTATTTAAGGCTCTTCGAATTCCGGACACAGTCCGGCTTTTCATTTAAAAATCCGTAGTTGAAGACATACGGATAGCTGGGTACAGCATCATGCATATAAATAGTTCTGCGATTTATCCCCGGGTTGTTCGAGGTGTTCCGAAGGGCACCTCGCACTTTAGGATAAATGTTGTTCTCTGAACAACTGGCTAAACAACATCTGCACGTAGAAAACGCCTGCAATGGTGCAAAGTTTGCATTTCATTTTCATCGCCAGCGAAGGCTCCCAGGAATAGTTCCACCAACTAATTAATTATTGTACGTCTGCGAAATAAAAAGGTGTTTTCCTCACTTGCCTTGATTAGCTGATTTTTCTACCTTACTGCTTGATCTGGTATTTGCATTAATCTATAACATCACGTAAAAACTGTAATTATGAAAAAATTTACTGCCTCTAACTTTCATGGCGATTGTACAATTGACGAGGACTTTGAAACGACTCTTATCAAATTAAACGAGATTGCCCAAAAACACAACATCACCGTTAAGGTCAATTCCTCTTACCGTGTAGATGCCAATGTACATGGAGCAATTGTTACTCCTGCAACACACAGCAATCACATGATTGGTCACGCAATTGATTGTAACCTGGAACTGGCTGGTCAGTTTTATAATTCAACAAGAATGCAAAACGACACAGGTGTAGTGCGTCAGTTCATAAATGAATTAAAGGCTGCAGGTATTCGCTGGGGTGGAGACTTTGGCAAACCCGACCCGTTCATTTTGACGATGGTCTCAACATCAAAGACATGGTAGCCTGGACTGCAAAGTATCATAAGCTGCACAGTAATGGCAATGAAGTACTTGTTTGACCTCTCTTTATAAACATGTCTGTATAGAAGTTATAAAGCAGCAACTTTCTATCTATTCTACCTGCGTTGTTTGCGGTGTTCCGCAGTGCCTGTCCTGTTTGTGGGGGCACCGTCGCACTTAAGGATAAATGTTGTTCTCTGAACAACTGGCTAAAAAAGCCGCTAAACCTTTTTCGTTCTGCCGGGTCTCCTTCTATTGAGCCATGTGCTTTAGCGACGGACCCCGGCAGGCGACGCAGAGCTTGCCCCGCCTTCCTTCCCTTCCCCAAACATCCCACTCGTATACCTATCATACAACTCAAAAAAACCCAGTCCGCTTCGTCTCATTTACAAAAGGCGTGGGGGCGGCAATATAAATTCTACAGCTTTGTATTACGTCCTGCTCCTTTAGGAGCATCCTGTTTATAGCAACATCGGGCATTTGATTTTTCGTGGCTTCATAGGTGCCTCCTGTGTTTTGCATCAGGCGGCTCCTAGGGAGCCTTCGAAAACATTTCTATCTTCTTGCTATAAACAGGCAGATCCTCCGGAGCATTATAAATTCTACGGCTTTGTATTACGTCCTGCTCCGTTAGGAGCATCCTGTTTATAGCAACATCGGGCATTTGATTCTTGGTGGCTCCATAGGTGCCTCCTGTGTTTTGCATCAGGCGGCTCCTAGGGAGCCTTCGAAAACATTATCTTCTTGCTATAAACAGGCAGCTCCTCCGGAGCTGGTTTTTTATTTTTTGTAGGTCTCCTTTTGATCAGCCCAAAAAAGTAGTCTTAGGTTTGCTGGTACCCGGGGTTGTTCAAAGTATTCCAAAGAGCCTGTCCTGTTTGCGGGAGCACCGTCGCACCTAAGGATAAATATCGTTCTCTGAACAACTGGCTAAAAAGCCGCTAAACCTTTTTCGTTCTGCTGGGTCTCCTTCTATTGAGCCATGTGCTTTAGCGACGGACCCCGGCAGGCAACGCAGAGCTTGCCCCGCCTTCCCCTCCCCAAACATCCCACTCGTATACCTATCATACAACTCAACTAAAACCCAGTCCGCTTTGTCTCATTTACGAAAGGCGTGGGGGCGGCAATATAAATTTTACAGCTTTGTATTACGTCCTGCTCCGTTAGAAGCATCCTGTTTTTAGCAACATCGGGCATTTGATTTTTCGTGGCTCCATAGGTGCCTCCTGTGTTTTGCATCAGGCGGCTCCTAGGGAGCCTTCGAAAACATTTTTATCTTCTTGCTATAAACAGGCAGCTCCTCCGGAGCAATATAGATTTTACAGCTTTGTATTACGTCCTGCTACGTTAGGAGCATCCTGTTTTTAGCAACATCGGGCATTTGATTTTTCGTGGCTCCATTGGTGCCTCCTGTGTTTTGCATCAGGCGGCTCCTAGGGAGCCTTCGAAAACATTATCTTCTTGCTATAAACAGGCAGCTCCTCCGGAGCATTATAGATTCTACGGCTTTGTATTACGCCCTGCTCCGTTAGGAGCATCCTGTTTTTAGCAACATCGGGCATTTGATTTTTCGTGGCTCCATAGGTGCCTCCTGTGTTTTGCATCAGGCGGCTCCTAGGGAGCCTTCGAAAACATTATCTTCTTGCTATAAACAGGCAGCTCCTCCGGAGCATTATAGATTCTACGGCTTTGTATTACGCCCTGCTCCGTTAGGAGCATCCTGTTTTTAGCAACATCGGGCATTTGATTTTTGGTGGCTCCATAGGTGCCTCCTGTGTTTTGCATCAGGCGGCTCCTAGGGAGCCTTCGAAAACATTTTTATCTTCTTGCTATAAACAGGCAGCTCCTCCGGAGCAATATAGAATTCTACGGCTTTGTATTACGTCCTGCTCCGTTAGGAGCATCCTGTTTTTAGCAACATCGGGCATTTGATTTTTCGTGGCTCCATAGGTGCCTCCTGTGTTTTGCATCAGGCGGCTCCTAGGGAGCCTTCGAAAACATTTTTATCTTCTTGCTATAAACAGGCAGCTCCTCCGGAGCTGGTTTTTTTTCCTTTTTATAGCCTTGTGTGCTAGCAAGGGACCCCCGGCATTGAACCCAGAACTTGTGCTAACACGCACTCCTCTCCGCTATGAAATCCTCGCGTTGACCAAATTACTGATCGCTACACATCCTTCGCTCTGGTAAAAGCCCAATAAAAAAATTCAGTACACGGGTGCGACGCAACGGCCGCAACATAGTAGCACTACGGCTTTGGTCAAAAAAAGAGGTTCGTCATAAATGTCTGCTGACCATCACTCAGCCTTTCCGCTCTCCGTCCTTTTAAGTCTTCTTTGCAGCCGTGCCGTTGCAGGGTGACACCAGGTCGGGTTTAGATAATCCCCCGCAACCTGTAGTTGCCGGGCTTCACCTTCCCTCCTGCCTGGTTCTCCTTTCTCATAGACCGTACCATAACATCAAAAAGCGATCATTCCACATCAGTTCTTATCTTCAACCATACATTTACAATCAGCAACGGTTGCGGGCCTGCGTAACTAATATTCGCTGCCTTCGCCCAACACTAATGTTTGTGGTTAAACATGCACTTTATACACTTTCATCATAAAATACACATCATGACTTGCCGCATTAAAAACTTAGCTAAATCGTTTGTTTTTGCCTGTGCTTTATTTATTCTCTCTGCCGTAGCAGTGGCACAGGATGGTACTATCTACCCGCTCGAAACCCCTGCCGAGCCCAATGCAATACCGCTTGGCACCGGCGGTGTCAACAACCAGCCAGCTTCCGAAAGCTGGTTCCGCCAGTGGGGCGATCCTATGGCGCGAAACATCACCAAAGCTACCCTCACCCCCTTTCTGCCCAAACCTGGCACCGCAAATGGCGCTGCCGTCATCGTAGCGCCCGGCGGCGGTTTCATGTGGCTCTCCATGGGCAACGAAGGATGGGAAGTGGCACAGGCACTTGCCGATAAAGGCATTGCCGCTTTTGTGCTCAAATATCGCCTTCAGCCCACTGCACCATCGCTTGACGATTTTAAAAACTTTATGAATCGTCCCCGGCCCACGCCTCCCGCGGCTACCGACAGTTCTAAAACTAAGCCTGCACCTCCGCCACCTATGGACCTGTCTAACCAGTTAACCGATGCCGAAGCTGCTTATGCGATGATTGTAGAGCGTGCAAAAGAGTGGGGTGTTGATACCGGCAGAATAGGGATGATCGGCTTTTCGGCGGGCGCCGGTCTCACCATGCATGCAACACTGCACTCCAAGACCATGAAACTTGCTTTCATCGGTCCCATTTATGGTGGAATGGGTGCAGTAGATGTGCCGAAAAATGCTCCGCCCATGTTCAATGCTATCGCCAGCGACGATTTCCTTTTCCGCGGCCAGTTTGGTGTCATTGATTCCTGGTTCAAAGCGGGGATACCCGTCGAGTTTCACCTCTACCAAAACGGCGGTCACGGTTTTGGTCTCGGCAATCCCGACAAAACCAGTAACCGCTGGTTCGATGCTTTCACGTACTGGCTGGAGGTAAACAAGTTTCTCAAAGCGAAGCCCTGATAGCAATATTGATCAAGACACAACAACCTTAATGAGTACAACAAATAAAAACCTATCGGCGGTGACCGGTAGGTTTTTTTGGTTGCGGGCATTTGTTCTTTATTCAGCTCCGGTTGTGTTTTTTGGTTGCGGACATTTATTCTTTATTCAGCTCCGGTTGTGTCACTCCCTTGTGCGGTATCTTTTTATGGCGGCTTTTTCCTGTGTGGTCTAGGGGAGCGGAGCCGTTGTTGTGTGTTTTGAGTAATAACTGTAGTCCTTCTATCCGTATGTCTTTGACTGCCGATTTTTTTAAGTGAACAAGAGACTGTGTCCAGAATTTAAAGAGACGTAGATGAAGCGCAGGGTATGCTGCCAAGAGATCGGTTTTCCAAACACCAGGCACAGTGTGGATTATCATTTGCCTCTGTAGTTGTCCTGCAAAACACTACGGAGAGCGGGGGGAGAATAAGGTGTAAGAAATTCTTTTATTGGCCCAACTGTAGTACCGTGATTTTACATCGTGTGCTGCGTCCGCCGTGGCGCACGTGTGCGCCGTGGTGTATCACTCACTTGTACTGGTAGCAGTTGCTCCGGCAGGTCTAGCCGCGTAGCGGTTTTTGTGTCTTTTGACCAAAAACTGTAGCGTCCGCTGTTACTTGTCGAGGCTCAGCTTCAGTTGGATGTGATAACACACTGCAACGGCGCCACCACAAGGAAGACCAACAACAGCAAAACCTGCCGGACACAGGCCTGGCTTTTTTTATATAAGTCGCCCTGCGGAAGACATAAACGAGCGGGGGCAAATGGCGCGGAAGGCACTTGAACCTGCCCGTAAAGCATGCGACTGTGACCCTGAAGCATACGACGGTAACAGCGAAGCCTTCGACGGAGAAAGCTGGGCATGCGACGGTGACCAGCAAACATACGATGGTGACAGCGGGGCATACTACGGTGACAGCGAAGCACACTACGGTGACAGCAAAGCTAACAATTGTGACCGGGCAGCATATACAGGTGCACCGGCAACATGCCAGTGGAACCGGGCTGCAGGAGACCCTGACAAAAGAGCAAGAGATTTTGACAGGGATATAAGAGATAGTTACGTGGTTTCGGGTGCTCTGTACACAGAAGCCGGAGTGGCAGACAACTAAACAAGTGTTTTGACGCCAACAGCATCTCGCCGCTGTGCTTTTGCGACCCCGATTGGTAGTTTACAAATTGATACAGTACCGCTGGAAACAATAGGAGACAATTGTGAGAGATAAAAGAGGGTAAAAGCCTGAACAAGAAATTTGTAAAAAAAGGGGTGTCATTATACAATCTGTGCCTGATTGTCGTTATACAATGCTAAAAGGTTAAAAGCACCTTGTAGCAAATAATAAAAAACGGGCATGAACAAGAAACAAGTAGCAAAATTGAATATGGGAATGGCGGTAAAAAAACTTTGTAGCGAAAACCAGACTGTGGTAGAAGCAGTGCCTGCTTTTGCCGATGCTGTGCTGCAGTTTGCGCTACTGATGGACGACTTTGTGAGCTATGCTACAGCGGCAAAAATGAAGATACAGGGGGTAACCCAGGAAAAACGCCTGGAGAAGATAGAACTTGCCAAACAAACTGCCTGCATTGCCGGGATATTGTATGCCTACGCTGATAAAAACAGCAACCTTGTATTAAAGGAAGAAGTGAAGGTGTCGAAGACGGAACTGAAAAGGCTGCCGGATAATGAACTGCCGATGGTATGCGATAATATAGTAAAGCTGGCAAAGGATAACGTGGCGGAGGCAGGAAGTTTTGGACTGACGCAGGCGAAAATAAGCCTGCTGGAGGCAAAGATTGCGCACTTTGCAGCGTTGGTGCCAGACCCGAGAATGGCGATAAGCAAAAGAAAAACTTCTAACAAAAGTATAGAGGCCACTATCAGGCAAATCAACAACCTGCTGCATGGGCAAATGGATAAACTGGTGATAAACCTGGAGGAGGTACACCCGGATTTTGTAAGGACGTATTTTAATGACCGGATGATCATTAATACGGCTATCCGCCATAATAAAAAAGCGATAGAAACGCGAGCAGTTTGCAAAGATTATAGATGTAACGGAAGGTGTAAAGGCGGGGGATCTTTCGATAGCGATATAAGTTGTTCGATGAAATTGTTATTATTAGGAAGGCTTGCCTGTGGGAGCCTTTTTTTGTTTTTGCAGGGGTGTGGGTTTTGGGGTGTCTGAAGGAGAATTTGGGGGTGCGGTTTTGGTTTATGTTAATCTATGCTTAGAGCTGGAAAGGAAAAGCTAACGCGGACACAGTCCTGTTTTCATACGTTGATTTAAGTCGCCCTGTGGAAGACTTAGACCAGCGGGGGTCCCTCGTCCTTGCACAAACCTCTTAGAGGAGACCTGACAGGACAAAAAAAATGGCCGTCCTGCATAAAGGAGATAGCTAATATGTCATCATTAAGCTTCAACGGTTTTTTCCCATTCCAAAATGGCACGCTGTATTGAATAATCCTTCGATTTTTTCATACTTAACTGTTCTTCCATTTGCTGAATGGTAAAGTGCAGAAAATTCAGGTGTTCTAACTTAGTTTCATTGTCTTTCATGAACTGTAGCAACGCATCTTTGACCTGTAAGAAATTTTCATCAGATACTATTCCGATATTGTAGAGCGTGTCAATTACTACTGATTCCAGGCTGTCAAAACGATCCTTCTGGTATTCGGGTTGCTTTCCCAAGTATAGCAGTTGCAGTAGCCAAGGTATCGCACCCACATTTTTCAACATGGACATTTTATGCAGATCATGGCGAAATTCAAGTCGTGGATCAGGGTTTTTAAGTATCTGCTGGGTAGAAAATGCGACACCGTCTAACTCATTCATCGCCATCAGGTAATTGGCAGCGTTAAAGCGCGAATCTCTTCGACTCTCCTACGTTATTCATAATTTTTTTAAGGTAGCCGCTTAAAAAAAGTTGCTCCTTACCACTATTACTCAACAGTCTAATCGCTTGCCAACGGAGTACATCTGACCTCACCGATTTAATAAACTGGGCTAGCCGTTTTGCATCACTGGTCTTTTTAAACCAGAATTCTAAAACTTCATTGTATTTAAATTCATTTTCATTCACTCTTTCCAGATGAGTGAGTATGGCTGGATAGGCTTCTTTAATATTATGCCTAAACGCATAACCAGCGTTGCTGAGCCATGTCCACACATCCCCGATCTCGTTTAACAGGTTTGCCACCACCTTCTTCTTTAGTGACTGGCGTGAAATGAAAGTTTCGAGCTGTTCGATAGTGCCGGGTTCAGAAAATTTCTTTTCGGTGTTGAAATCGTAATAGAGGGTCAGGTCAAGAAGTTTGGGTACTTCCAATTGTATCGTAAACCGATGAATAAAGAACCAGAGTATTTTCGGCACATCGCCTGTTTGCAGGCACCAGTCTTGGATGAAATTCAACTGGGTTTGACTGACTTCAATAAGTTGACCATTGGAGCCATGCAGGTTTTCATAGATAGCATTGATCTGGTAATCATAAAATACCTTTTCATTTTCAAAGAATGTTCTGACCCTTTCAAGTGTAAGTATTCTTCCGTAAACTGTAAAGTTTCTGATCAGTTCAATAGCAGCATTATTGAATGCTTTCTCCAGATCGTTACGGTGCGCCGACCTGTAGTCATACATCTCGTGTATGGTTAGTTCTTCTTTCCCTATTTCAGAAAATATCTTTTCAACTTCAGAAAACAAACTCGTCTTATCAAATAAAAGATCAAAAGCCTCTTTTGTTTTCTTTTTGTGTACATCATTATAATTCCTGAGTACGGGCCGTTCAAGTTTTACTGCAAAGAAATTTTTAAAGGCATCCTCCAATTGCTGTAAATACTGTTCAAATTCCGGATAATTGCGGTCTTTCCAGAATAAAATCTGGTGAAGTTCTTCTGCATCTGCCTGCGTAAACTCATTATTGCGGTACGCATCCGTGAATTGGGTAATAACTTCTTTTGTAATGAGGGATTTCAATTAACTCACTTCTTACATATCGCTCAATGCTTGTGTTCAACCAAATATCCCGGAACAAATCCCATTTTGTACCGGTTTGCTCGAAGAAGGGTAAAATGAGTTTTACAGATCTCCTTATTGTATAAATGTTCCAATTTGACAAAATAGTCCCTTACATAATCGTAGATGGACGTGTCCGTTTTGTAAAGTTCCACGCAGGTCTCCATAATGGCACTCATGATCTCTTTATAATCGCTGAAGTAAAAGGATCTGGAACCTTCAGTGGTAAGGTAACTAAGTAGTTGTTTTAGCGCCTCCGGTTTTTTTACCAGACTGAGCGCATTTTTAAGGTGAAAACTTTCGTCCATTAAGGTGACAGAGTCTCTGTCATCTAAAGAGTTCTGCGATCTTACTGAAGTCAAGCCCTTCAAACAGATAGTCAAGGTATTCTTCTAAATGCTCTGAGTGGCTTAATAGTTTATATATACCGGCTCTGATATACTGGTTTTTCCGATTGCGGAACTTGGTAATTACAAAGTCAACAGTTTGTTTATCCGTGATCTCCAAATTGGCAAGCGCTCCAATCGTGGAATAGAGATCGTGAACATCCAAATCTTTGCTGTTTAGCAAATGAAGTAGACTTTCTTTTATGACGGGTACAAAGCGCTCAAAATACCGCAAGTTATAATTATCCAGTACTCTAATTGCATTGAGTTTGGTAATTCTCGAACTCACTTTACTATTGATTTTTTCAAGCAGGTATTTAATCGCCTCATCCATCCATACAAATTTGGCAAGATCAACATCGGAAAATTTATTAGAATTAAGCCAGATTTGCTTTTGGCTGTAGCTCTCAAAAATCTGTTTGAATACAGCCAAGCGTTTTTGATAATCGATCCGTTCCGGTTCAAACCGGATAAGCAGTTCGATGTCGTTTTCCGCTATCCATTCCAAAAGCTTATCAGTATCTTCTTTTTTCCCGATGCTGAAATAAAAGGAAACTGTATTGGCCCATGTTGGCTTGACTTTTTTCTTTCCTGCCGAGCCAAAAGAAATTATATCGATAAGTTTATCAAAGGGTTTTTGTGCGAGCACCCTTGCCGCTAAAAATTCCTGGATATTATTGTGCTCAAACATCCATTGATCGGTTTTTTCCTGCTTTTTAAATGCGGGCAGGTATTTACATTTGTCTAGATCTTCTTTTTTGGGAAAAACTTTTTCTAACTCCTCATTTGTAATAAAATTCTTCCCCATCACTTCCATCACGAAACCCAATTTTTCCAGTTGCGCAAAAGCTTCCGATTTACTGGGTTGTTTGCCTGTCGTTTTAAAATGTTCTTTGTCCTTGTAATAGTAACTGGTCAACGCTTCTTCGTAAATAGGAGTTCTGTTTACCGGGAAGCTTTCCATTATTCAAATAATATTTAGTCAGCAGGTCCAGGAAATAGGGTTTTTGTATCACGTCCAGTAGCGATGCGTCGTAAACCTCTCTGATAAATTGGTTACCATCCAGGCTGAAGAGTTTTATCCGCATAGTCACTGATTTCTGCCAGCGAAATATCATTTAACATGAAGACCGAAAAGCCTTCCAATGTGCCGGAGAATACGGCACTGGGCAATTCATAGAAATTAGTCCGGCAGGAGAGGGCCATGCGCAGGGCTGGTCTCTTATTACAGAACTCGGTGATCTTGCTTATCGCTGTGAATTTAAAATCCGATTGAATTTCATCCAGGCCATCGAGTAAGATGACTGCCGCAGCGGTGTTGACGGTTTCCCAACCCTTCGGAAGAAAGGCTTCAATGTCTTGGCCTGTAGTAAGTATTCAGTCTTTTAAAGATGGGGACGTAAGAGGTCTCTGGATTTTGCAATATGTTAACCAAGTGAATTAATTCAAAAGATTTGCCTGAACCAGCGCTACCCAATAAAGCTATTCTTCCATGCTCGTTCAAAGCATCGAGTAAAGAAATCTTATTCTGTCCGCTGTCAAAAAGTAAAGCTATTTCTGATTGCTTATAATCATAAGCAGTAACAGTCCTTGACATATAATACTCAAAGGGTATCGAAGGCACGCTAAACGATAGTTTTGCGATGGGTGAAATTGTTACTGAACGGGTAGATTTTAACTTCAGGACCATCTGTCCATGTCTATTTGAAGGCATTCTTATTAAACTTGACATCGGAGTTCTGGTCGGAGCTAACTCTGGTCATCCTGGTAACTGCTTCAAACATCTCGCCAATGGGCACTTTAGACGCCTCGTTGTTTTGCAAGAATTCGCACAAACAGAGGTTAAAAGGACTGCCGTTCCCGGCCTACCGTCCCCGACATGTTCTTCGCTGCCGGAAGTAAATACCCAGCGTGAGGGCAATGCCTCCAGTTCATCCGGTGTCATTTGCTCTTTTGCACCCCTATCTCTCAAAACAAAAGTTCCTGAAAAACAGGAATCCGAAATCAAAAGGATATGTTTTGCGGTGATTTGCTGAATTAGTTCAAAGATGGTTGAATTCAGCACGGAGTTACTGGATTTCGTCCAGTTATAGCCTATCCAAAAACCACTTTTAGAAATGGAGTGTTGGTCGCCGTGACCAGCGAAGAATATAACCACATTATCTTCCGTGGTCGTAAATGACGAAAGGGCATTCAAAGCCTCCTCGATATTGTCCCTCGTAGCCTGTTCGTCATATAGTGGATCTTCACAAACCTCAAAACCATAACGCTCCTCCATGATCCCCCTAAACCGCTTGGCATCTGCCACACAGTTAAAAAGAGGTCCGTACCTCGGCCCTCCATATTTATCAATTCCGATCAGTAATAACCAATTTTTTCCAGGCATGTAGTGACTTGGGAAGGTAAAGTTAAGCGTTCACCCCCGCCCGTGGATGATCATCCTTCTTTCCATAAAAAAGGCTGCGTAAATTTCACTTTAAATACTTTCGTCCTACTGAGATCCCCCCACAGTTGTTCGAGGTGCTCCGTAGTGCACCTCGAACCAAAGATAAATGCAGTTCTTAGAACTTGATCTGTAATAGAGTACTATGCTCGTAATTCTCCCAGTGTTCCACTAACTTCCATTTGCTCCGTATGCAGTTAAGATGTATATACTGTATCTTTTATAATAGAAATTGGCGATGATCTATTGGCTTTGCATCAAAACCGTCTTCAAATACTTTTTGCTTTTGTCCTTTGGTAACATCTCTTTCAGTCAATCCTTCTTTTAGTTGTATACTTATTTTACTATGGCCTTTTGCTTCTAATCGCTCTATGATTTCGTAAGCCATACACCTCTTTCCATTACTAATTATTGTATGTAAATTGTAATGCTCGTCTGGAAAAGTTGCTGAAGGAAACCGAAAAATTTTCTTTTTTGAAGGCTATTTTTTCCACTGCTCAATGTGCATGTAAATGTACAAGAGTGCGACGCAACGGGCGTTGCCCATTCATCTTTTGCCAGGTACATAAAAAAGGAAAATGGGAGAAATTTTTTGTACCGGGCAGGAGAAAATCAATTTGTCATTGTTGCGCCTGCCCGCCGGGCAGGCAGGTCGCACATTGTAAGGAATCATTCTATTGGGCAAAAGAAAACTTGCTATGGTCTACCTCGCCATTCCTGGGGCGTAACGCCGTACTCCTGTTTAAACACACGTGCGAAATATCCCGGATCATTATACCCGCAATCGGAAGATATTGATGCAATACTGTTGTCAGGATTTTTCAACAACTCCATTGCCTTTTTTAAACGGATGATGCGGATAAACTTATTGGGAGAGCAACCGGTAAGCGCATCCAATTTCGATGCAATTGCGAATGGCTCATGAATACGAGTTTGCACAATTGGTCTATGGTAAAGTTGGCTTCGGTTAAATGTTCTTCTACTGCTTCTCTCACCCTTTTTACAAAGGCATCTTCAATTTTGTCATCAATGGTTGCTGCCTGCATTGTTGCCGCTTCTATGGTTATTGCTTCTACGGTTGCAGGTGCAGGCGCTGCAGTATTATTAAGACCGGCTTTTTTAAGATAATACTGCTGCAAGCTTTTCCGCAACTCCAGCAATTTCTTAATCCTTATCAATAATTCTTCCCGGTGAAATGGCTTTTCCAGGTACACATCGGCTCCCTGCTGCAATCCTTCTATTTTGCTTTCCATATCTGCTTTCGCGGTAAGCATTATAATAGGTATATGGCTGGTATGTTCATCGCTGGCGCAATTGCCTGCACAATTCAAAGCCATCCACAAAGGGCATCATCACATCGGTAATAATCAAGTCGGGAATAAATCGGCTGCTATTTCAAAACCTTCTCTTCCATCTT
The DNA here is from genome assembly GCA_963726895.1 of uncultured Chitinophagaceae bacterium. Taxonomy (GTDB): domain Bacteria; phylum Bacteroidota; class Bacteroidia; order Chitinophagales; family Chitinophagaceae; genus Segetibacter. Next base: position 85,249 of record CAVSED010000012.1, read on the forward strand.
TGCCAACAGCAAGGCGGTAATCGGGCAGGCACGATGCGGTGTAAGCCACCACATCAGCATTATCTTCCACCAATAAGATCAACGGTCTTTTCCTGCCTTTGTTTTTCATTGGCAGTGCTTCGGAATAGTTTGCCAGTGCTGCGTACTTTTGTGCGTATGCTTCTTTATGAAGATGCGTAACTGTGCATCTTCTTATAGCAGCCGGCTTTTTTATAGGCAGCACTACGGTAAATTCGCTTCCCTTATTAGCTCCTGTCGGCGGGCTTTTCACCGTTATCTCGCCTCCCATTAGTTTCACCAGTTCTTTGGTAAGTGCCAGGCCAATGCCGGTGCCTTCAGTCTTGCGGGTGTGGCTATTGTCTAATTGGTAAAAGCGGTCGAAGATGTTTTGCTAATTGGCTTTCAGGAATGCCAATGCCGGTATCTTTTACTTTAATAACCAATGTTGGGGTCTGCTCATTCGTCGGACGAAACATGTTCACTTACACTAATGTAAATGTTGCCTTTTTCGGGTGTAAACTTTAATGCGTTGGAAAGCAGGTTGGTTACAATCTGTCTTATTTTTTCCGGGTCGTACGAGATGTACAAGGCATCCATTTCCACTAAAAAGTGCAATTGCTTTTGCTGACTGTCTGCCAAGGAATGAAAGGACTCGACAATATAGCGGAGAAAATTAATTACATCGCCGTTCACCAGTTGCAACTGCATTTTGCCCGTTTCCAGTTTGGACAGATCGAGCATTTCATTTACCAGGTTTAGCAGGTTTTGCCCGTTGCGAATGATCATTTCCATGCCATTGTTAAAATACTCTTCGGGCTTATTGATCACCTGCTGCGCCATGCCCAGGATAATGGTTAGCGGTGTGCGAAATTCGTGGGTGATATTGGTGTAGAGTTGCGTTTTTAGCAGTATCCAATTCTTTTATCCTTTTGGCTTCAAGCTGTTCAAAATTTAATTGCGACTGTAGTTTAGCCCGGTTAACGGTAAATCTAAAATAGGCGCTTATACACAAAAGCCACAGCAGCAAAGCATACACAGCATAAGCCCACCAACTGCGCCACCACGGCGGCAGCACTGTAATGTCAGTTCAGCAATTTTATCACTCCATATTCCCTGGCTGTTGCTGCCCTGCACTTTGAAAGTATAGTCACCGGAGGGCAGGTGCAGGTACGTAGCCGTACGCCTCGTGCCGCTTTCAACCCAATCTTTGTCTATACCTGCCAATTGGTAGCGGTACTTGTTTCGTTCAGGGGCAGTAAAATCGAGTGAAGAAAACTCCAGCGTAAGTATATCCTGCAAATGGGTAAGGGTAATGGATTTTGTTGTTTCAATGGTTTGGTCCAGCACATCTGTTTTGTCGCCACGCACTACCGGCTGGTTGCCTATAAGTATATTGGTAATGTACACATTGGGCTGAAAGCCCGCTGCCAGTACTTCGGCCGGGTTAAAAATATTCAGCCCGTTTACGCCACCAAAAGCCAAACGGCCGTCGGGCAGTTTGGCATAAGCGCCGGTGTTAAACTCTTCACCCTGCAGCCCGTCAGATTTGGTAAAATTCCTGAACACCCAATGTTTGTCATCTTTCTTCGTGTTTGCCATCAGGCAAAAGATTCCCCTGTTGGTGCTTCCCCATATATTGCCGCTACCGTCTGCCAGTATTCCATACACTACATCGTTTGGCAGCCCATCCCTGGTAGTAAGATGCAGGAACTTGCCCGTGGACTTCTCTAACCTGTTCAGCCCGCCACCTTTAGTGCTTATCCAGAGATAATTGTTGTATCACTGGGGTCATCCAAAAAACACGACACATAATTATAGTTGAGTGAATTTGTGTTGGTTGCATTGTTCTTATACCATTGTATAGAGGGTTCGTCAACGTTATCGTTAAATATAATTTTGGCAAAGCCATCTTCGGTACCCATCCAAAAAGTGCCTTGTCCATCTTCGTAAAATGCAGTACTTAAGCCCGCTGACAGCATGGATCTTTCTTCATCTTTACTAAGGCTGAAGGCTGGATAATTCATTGGTTGCCGGGGTTATCCGAACCAATATACCATTCAGTCCGCAGATCCAGATGTTTCCACTGCGGTCTTCAAACAAGCGGTTGATTTTCATCGGTACCTTTTAGCCCGATAGCATACTCTGCTACTCTTTTTACCGGCCGGTCATAGCGTAGCAAAACACTTCTCAAATCCCGCCATACCCAGTATTCGCCGGCTTTCGATACCATGAAATTCATAACTCGTTATTGACGAATACACTCAGGTATCGGGTTTTTCATAAGCGAACCGTTTGTAAAAACCCACCTGTCTTTCGTCCACCCCCCAAAAAAAGTTTGCCCTCTCCTACCTGCAAAATGTTTCTCACGCTAAAGTTGGCAAACAGGTGATTGAACCTGCCGGCAGCTATATTGTATTTGTTCAATCCAAACCCATTGGTACCTGCCCAAACAATGCCCGACCGGTCTACCATTACCGATTGCAGGTTAATAAGCGACGGAATTAATAATGTGACAACCTCTGTCTTGTCTGAAGTGGCATTCCCTGGCTTCCATTTACCAATATCGTAGTAAAAACTTTGCGCCGAACCTACGGGGATTTCGCCATAAGGTCCGATCGTTATTTTGCCGGCAGCATTCCTGGTAAAGGCACCGGGCACCAGTTGTGCGGTGGTATCAAACGGGCGAAAAACAACCGACGTATCCAATAGTAAAACGTCGCGGTTCGACCACATTTTACTGCCCGCCTTTGCCAGTGCGTTGGTAAAAATTTTGCCATCGCGCAGCAGGTCGAAAGTGTTGGTTAGCCGGATCAAAGAGGTAGATTTTTTTATCAGCACAGCCTATCCAAATCATTGCCCTTATCATCTTTGCCAATACGAAAGGCCTGGCTACTGTCCGGCAAATTAACTCGGTTATTTGTGGGTGGCACATCTTTCTCAAAAAAGTTTTCCGGTAGCGAAATAATGTTTAGCGGGCTATTTTCCGCAAGCACCAATATCCGTCCATCCGCCAGTTCAATGGTACACGAGCTAAGCGGTTGCCCGATAAGTCTGCCTGCATCACCGGCTTATGCATGATGCGGCTGAAATTCGCCGGTCTGTTTATTATACACATTCATGCCGCCTTCAAGCGTACCTGCCCAAATTCTTCCTTTGCTGTCCTCAAAAAGCGTTCGTATATTATTGTTGCTGATGGAGTGCGGGTTGTAAGGATCGTTGGTAAACACTTTAAAACTATAGCCATCGTAGCGGTTCAGACCTCCTTTTGTGCCCACCCAAATAAACCCTTCTTTATCCTGCAACATGTCAAAGACCATCCCTTGGCATAAACCCTGTGCAGTGGAAATATTTTGATGATCGGGCGTGTTTTGCGCCATAGCATGCAACCCGGGCCCAAACAGGTAAAGCACAAAAAGGGGTATTGAGGTAAAAAGGGCCTTGGTCATTTCTACGGGTATGGTTTACTTAACAGGTTTTTTGGGACAAGCATTTGGGTCCTATTTAGCATCGTTGTGTCACTCACTTGTACCGCATCGCTTTATTCAGCCAACAGGAGTTATTCTATAGAAAGTTGAATTACCAATGTACAAAATCACCGGTGGACATAAAGATAATTGGAACGACTGCTTTTCATTGTACAGCACCATTATAAAGCGCCGACCCTTTTTTTAAATGCTGAAAAAATCCTGCTTTCTGCACAATTTGTCCCATAACAAGCTGAGAATGTGCAGTACAAAGGCGAATAACTACTCACACCAGTGTGTTAGACAGGATAGTTTTGTGTGATCCAACACCTGTTATTAGCTACAGGTACTTAAGCCAATGCAAAGCGTTCTCCATCCCAAAATCCCGGGTATAGTTTAAACGCCATCTGCCTGCCAAAGGCTTATTTCAACAACAATATTCGCAGCAAAGACGGGAGCATGGCAGATGCCTGCAACAATGCTTTACATCATTTTTAACCATAACCGTCCTGCGCGACATTTTAAAAGAGTAGGACACCAAAACCAACAACATGAGAAAAATTGTTTTTACCGCAACACTGTTCCTTATCACCGTTGCAGGTTTTACACAGGCAGAAGAAAAGAACGGTGTCATCTACATTAAGCACCCCTACATTGATGTAGTACTAAAATCATCAAAAGCTTACGTGGCTAATGATGTGGCAACCAATAAAACGTTTTTTGCCGACACTGCCCAATTTGGCCTTACAGGTATGAAGGGGATGATTAAGATAGATGAAGCCCTCAAGATGTTCAGTAGTCACTTTAATCTATACGATAGCATAAAAGTAACGCAGTATGGCTATCCTGACTACTTGCACTATGTTGACGGAGACGCTAAAGTTGTTCAGTCGTGGTGGACCTGGTCGGGTAAATCAAAAAAGACTGGTGAAACGTTGAAGATCATGTTTGTACAATTCAACAATTTCAACAAGGACGGGAAAATAACCGAAGAAACACTTTACGGCGATTTTTCGAAGATGGAAGGGTAAGAAATATAGTTGTGGCGGGGAACGGCAATGCACATCTTGCTGAACAACGGGGGTGGTTCGGCGGGATTGCTTCGTTCCCCCGCAATAATGAACACATACCTCGTTATTGCGAGGAGGAACGACGAAGCAATCCTACTGCGGAAAGGAAGGCTGTTAAGCCAGGGGGATTGCTTCGTGGCTGGCGATGACGAGAAATATTATTTACAATGGTCGTTGCCCAGTATTGAACTAAATGTACAAGAGTGCGACGCAACGATAATTCATTTTTAGACAAATGCCGGGAACCAAAAAATTTAAAGCGATCTGTCGCAAAAATGGATGTTCATACGATAAGTGCGCTTCCGGGAATTGCCCTGCGCGGGCTATTGATCGTTTACTAACAATCAGCGTAAACCGGGGAAAGCCACTTTAACATACTCATATAAAAGAGATCAAACACATTACATGAAAACACTTTTTACTTCAATTCTCCTCTTTGTTTCGATTGTTTCCTTTAGCCAAACTTGTACCGACTGCCGCTATGCAAACTCGCTGGAACTGGTAAAACTGTACAACGCTACCGATGGCGCAAACTGGACGAACAAATGGAATCTTACCCAACCAATTAGTACCTGGTATTCGCAGTCGCCACTGCTGGTAAATGGCCGGGTAACCAACATTGACCTTCAGCAAAATGGGCTGAGTGGAACCATACCAAATTTGAACCTGCCTAAGCTGCAGAAATTGATTTTAGGTGATGAGGGCTTGACGGGCAGCGTGCCAGATTTCAACCTGCCCGCTTTGCAAATGCTCTTTATTAATAATTGCAATGTGAGCGGCAGCCTGCCAAATTTCAACCTGCCCAATTTGCAGGTACTTGGTATTGGCATTTCCCCGCTTTTAACCGGTACAATGCCCGCTTTTAACAACCTGCCCAACCTTGAAGAATTAAGTATAACCGGCACTCAACTGGGTGGTAGCATACCAAATTTCAGCCAAAGTCTCTATTCACTTCAGCTTGTAGGCAACCAGTTGACTGGCTCCATACCCAATTTTACTATGCCCAACCTTACTTCACTGGACGTGAGTGCCAATAAACTAACGGGCAGCATACCCAGTTTTAATTTGCCAAACCTACAATACCTGACGGTAGTTGGTAATCAATTAACCGGCGCAATTCCTGAACTTCACCTTCCCGCTTTACAGTCTTTAAATGCAGCCTACAATCAATTAAGCGGAGCATTGCCTTCTTTTGATTATTTGCCATCTTTGGAAGGAACTCATCTTGAGCAATAACCAGTTGAGTGGTGCTGCTCCTACTTTCCTAAGCAATGCTGTTTTGTATGGTATCAATTTAAGCCATAACCAACTCTCCGGCCCAATACCTCCTTACAGTTTGTCCCTTCTTGATAACCTCATACTTAATAACAACTCGTTAACCGGTACCATTCCTTCCTTCAACTTGCCTAAACTGCATACTCTTGAGCTTAACAACAATCAGCTTTCGGGTGCCATACCCAATTTCAACATGCCGCAGCTAACGGGCCTTAATTTTAATAATAATCTACTATCCGGCAGCATCCCTAATTTCAATCTGCCGTACCTGCGATCGCTTTTACTAAATAATAACCAGTTAACGGGTTGCATTCCCGGTGCCATTAAAATAAATAGTCCTGATGTGCAATTTGGGGGAGATATTTCAAACAACCCGGGTTTAGCTACGCAATCGTGGAGCGACTACTGGAACAACAACGCAGGCGTATGCCAGCCACCGCCCACGGCATCTGTATTTAGTGCCGACGCATCTTCAATATGCAACGGAAGTTCTACAGCTTTGCGGGTTAACATTACCGGCGGCAATTCTCCGTATACCGTGGTTTATCGTATTGGGAGGGCGCCATTTACAGTTACCAATTATACAAGTGGTGCAGCTATCCCGGTCTCCCCGACAGCAAATACAGCTTATAACCTGGTATCAGTAACCGATGCTAATTCTTACACCGGCACCGGTAATAGCGGTGCACCCATAATAAATGTAACACAACCCACCACCTGGTACCTTGATGCAGATAGGGATAAATATTATATAAGCAGCGTGTTGTCCTGCACGAGTCCAGGACCTGGTTATAGTAATACGGGATCACCGGCTCCGGGTGACTGTGATGATAACAACGCCGCAGTTCATCCAAATGCAACAGAGATATGTGATGGAATAGATAATAATTGCGACGGGCAGGTAGATGAAGGTTTCCCGACCGTTAATTATTACCGCGATGCGGACGGCGACGGTTACGGTACTCCTAACGACGTGTTCGCTGCCAAATGCAGTGCACCTGCAGGCTACGTAAGCGCTGGTAATGATTGTGATGACAACAATGCGGCTATACACCCCGGGGCTATAGACGATTGTGACGGTATTGACAATGATTGCGACGGGCAGGTTGATGAAGACGGTCCCTTGGTTACCTATTATTTTGATGTGGATGGAGATGGCTACGGCAGTCCGGATAACCCGGTAACAACAAGATGTTTTGCCCCCGCAAACTTGGTAACTAACAACCTGGATTGTAATGACCAGGATGCAAACATACATCCCGGTGCTACTGAAGTATGTAACGGAATAGATGACGACTGCGATGGGCAGGTGGATGAAGATTTCCCGCTGGTTACTTACTATTTTGACGAGGACGGGGATGGCTACGGCAGTCCAAATGCTCCTGTCCAGGCAAGGTGTGGTGCTCCATTAAATACGGTCACAAACAACCTGGATTGTGATGACCAGAATGCAAATGTGCACCCTGGTGCAACAGAAATATGTAACGGAATAGATGACAATTGCGATGGGCAGGTGGATGAAGGCTTCCCGCTGGTTACTTACTATTTTGACATAGACGGAGATGGCTATGGTGATCCAAATAATCCTGTCAAAGCAAGGTGTTTCGTTCCCCAAAATACGGTAAGTAACAACCTGGATTGTAATGACCAGGATGCAAATGTTCACCCTGGGGCAACAGAAATATGTAACGGAATAGATGACAATTGCGATGGGCAGGTGGATGAAGGCTTCCCGTTGGTTACTTACTATTTTGACGTGGACGGAGATGGTTATGGTAATCCAAATGCTCCTGTCCAGGCAAGGTGTTTGGCTCCTCAGAATACGGTAAGTAACAACCTGGATTGTAATGACCAGGATGCTTCTGTACACCCGGGCGCCACAGAGATTTGTGGTAACGGCATAGATGATAACTGCAACGGGCAGGTAGACGAAGGTTTCTCTAATACTACTTACTACCGCGATGCTGATGGTGATGGTTATGGAAACCCTTCTGTTAAGATAACAGCAAAATGCACAGCTCCCGCAGGTTATGTAACCAACAAAACCGACTGCAACGACAATGATGCAAGCGTTCATCCCGGTGCGACAGAGATCTGCGATGGAATAGATAACAATTGCAATGGTCGGATAGACGAAGGCTTCCCTTTGATCACGTATTATAAAGACGCAGACGGCGACGGCTATGGTGATCCTTCGGTTGGTACAACGGGTCGTTGCACAGTGCCCGCGGGTTATGTATCCAACAGAACAGATTGCAACGATAACGATGCAACTGTACATCCCGGTGCAACGGAGATCTGCGATGGAATAGATAACAATTGCAATGGACGTATAGACGAGGGTTTCCCGTTAATTACCTATTACAAAGATGCGGACGGCGACGGGTATGGCGATAAGTCGGTAGTTACAACCAGCCGCTGCACACCGCCTACAGGCTATGTAACCAACAGAACAGATTGCAACGATAACAATGCAGCCGTTTACCCCGGTGCACCGGAGATTTGCGATGGAATAGATAATAATTGCAACGGGCAGGTAGACGAAGTCTGCAACATAAATATCAGTATCACCATTGCCGACAATGCAAAAAATGAGGGCAGCGGGCAAAGCAAATTAAACTTTACGGTCACCCTCGATAAGACTCCTAAAGAAGCGGTACAGGTAGATTATACTACACAAAATAGTACCGCCACAGCTGGCAGCGACTATGTTGCACAAACAGGCACATTAATTTTTGCACCGGGTGTAAAAAAGCAAACCATCAGTATAACTATCGACGGCGACAGGGTAGTCGAGCCCGATGAAACATTCAGAATTGTATTGAGTAACGCTGTTAAAGCTGCGATTGCAGATGATGAAGCGATAGGTACTATTATAAATGATGACGGCGCTTTATCCCGGTCTATAGTTAGCTCTTCCACTCCAATTGTAAAGCAGGCAATATCAGTGAAAGTATCGCCCAATCCTGCCACGTCTGTTTTATACGTGCAATTGAGTGGGTACAAAGGCAATGTTACCCTGCAGTTGCGCAGCCTCGAAGGCAAAGTGCTTAAAGAAGAAAAACTGTATGCAGGCTCTTCAAAGTCGCCGCAGCAAAAGATAAATGTTGCCAGCCTTGCCAGTGGCGTGTATTTCCTCACAGCCATCGATGAGAAAGGAAACATGCAATCAGAGAAAGTAATCATAGCACACTAAACAACTGTTACTACTGAAAGGGTGGCGAATTTGCGCTGCCTTTTCAGTTATTTGTAAACACAGCAATGGCGATTTCTTTTACAGCATCATAAAGGTTCTTCAAATGTTTGGCAGCACGCCTTTAACAAGCTTCGCCGTCATGTAAATATAAAAAAACACCGGCTGCAACAAGCCTTCTGCTTGCCACGGTAAAGTTGACGCAAAAGGCTTTCCTGGGGACGAACATTTGGTTCGCTATTTAGCATCGTTGTGTCACTTCCTTGTACAGTTTGTTATTATGGCGGCATTTAGCGAGTGTTTTATAAGGGCATAGCCGTTGTTATGTCTCCTGACTAAAAACTGTATCCGGCTTAGTCTTTATTAATTTTGCAAACAGGCTGTCATTTATCTTGCCACTACCATTTTTTTACTTTGAATTGTTTTGCCGTCTGCCACAATTGTGTAGGTAAAAGAGCCCGTGTTAAAGGTAGAAGCATCAAGTATTATAGATGCATTGGCAGCAATAGGTAAAGGTATTTGTTTGAATTCTTTTACCTGAAATATCAGCTATCAGCAATTCAGCTTTTTTTACTCCGTTCGGGATACTATAATTGATACGCGTAATGGTGGCAAAGGGATTGGGATTGTTCTGGTCCAGGGTTATGTCGGTTAATTGTGCAGTAGTTGTAGTTTTAATTATTAGCTTAGCGACCATTTCCTTCAGGTCTGCCACTTCCTTTTTTAGCTCTGCTACTTCGTCTGTTTTTTTACTCAACTCTTGTATTGCCTTTACAACAGGCACTACAAAGTCGCTATAGCTCAAACCGTAAACATCGCTTTCGTTCGATGGTTTGTACACCCCGCTAAAGTTGTAGTTAAGTTTATTTGCCGCTTCCTCGACTTCCTGTGCTATAAAACCGGTATATAATTTCTTTTCCTTTTGTAGTATAGCATCCTCTTCCTTTTGTTTTCGCCTGCGCAGATGCCTGGATGTTTATTTGATCAACCCGTTGTTTATCAGCAGCAAATATTTTGGGGCTAATGTGTTTATTAAGATCATGAATATTATAATGGTAAGTAACCGGGCGCAGCATATTAATAAATTCAAGACCGGGCACATCCTGCTTTATGTCTTTTTTAAATCTTTTATCGGAATAGATAACAAAACTGCCCGCTGCCATTACTGAAGTAACCGAAGTATTACCAAGCATAATTTGATTAGAAGCAGTTGCTGTTGCACCATACCCAACAGCAGTCATGTTGGAAAGAGAAGTTGCTGCGCTTGTTCCCGCACCTAAGAATGTGCCTTGTGTGGGATCGTATGTGTAATCACCCGCATCGTACCCAATGGCCGTATTAGAATTGGTCGTATTATTATAATATAAGGCGTATGTGCCGACCCCGGTATTATTAACACCTGATGAATTAAATATAAAGATGCGTAACCATCTGCTATATTATATTCACCTGTGGTATTGGTCGATAAAGCCGCATATCCATTTGCGGTATTATTACCACCAATGCTATCGAGGCCTAACGCTCCAAAGCCGGTGGCGGTATTACGACTGCCTGACGTATTGGCCCCAATAGCCCCGGAACCATTTGCAGTATTGCCGTCACCACTTATATTTTGACTTAAAGCCTGCCAACCCGTAGCTGTGTTATTGCCGCCTGAGATATTACTACGTAGTGCGCTGGCACCATTTGCGGTATTACCGGCACCGGTGGTATTGCTATATAAAGAGTTATAACCGTTAGCAGTATTTTGACTTCCGGAGTTGTTGGCTGTCAGTGCCTCTGCACCATACGCAGAATTATAATTACCACTTGCATTAGCATATAAAGCAGCAAACCCGGTAGCAGTATTGTCGGTGCCTGATGCATCATTGTATAGAGCGGTGGCACCTACGGCTGTGTTATTCACCCCCCCGGCTGCACCCGATGCCAAAACATTGCCGGCAGCCGTACCAAAAAAATTATTGTTATTACCTCTGTCCACTATAAAACGGCTCCCTCTTATATAAAGCCATCCCCGTTCAAGTATAAGTCTTTCCACCTAAGAGTTGACGATCCGAGATTTCTCGTTGCTGTGGTGCCAGGGAGCAGGTCAACGTTTACCGCTGTAGGAGCAGTTAGATTAGAAAGGGATTTATTGGCAAGACCTGCTATTGAAGGGCTAACCTGTTGCCAGCTGCTGTTATAGTATAAAAACCTACGGTGCCATCTGTCTGGTAAATCAGGAGACCGGGAACCGGCGACACGATGGCATTTCTTTGTGCAGTGGTCATCCTTGGTAAAAGAATACCTTTAGTTGTAGAATTTATATCTAAGGTCGAAGATGCATTGGGAGTAACAGAGCCCATACTCAGCGCTCCGGTTGCCTGCTGCAAGAATAGCTGGGTATTATTGAAAGCAAAATCACCCGTGCTACCTATTTTTAACCGTTGCAGGCGGTTACCACCATTACTTCCTGTTGAAAAAGCAATCCGCGCAGGAACATTGCCTGCGGAAGTCGCGCCATCAACAAAAAAATCTACAGATGCTGGTAGCTGGAAAGCAGTGCCGTCGTACCCCGATCCGATAAAGGAAGAAAGATAATCATTAAGAAGTGGAACGGTTGGAGCGGCCAGAGTACCTCGTGCACGTCTTCCTAAGAATATTGGTCTTGCACCGGATAAATCAGACGCCAATGATAACAAAAAGTCAGCGGCACCCTGTGTTGTTTTCACCAAAGCCTGTGAATACAGAAAGCCCGCCCCCCAAACGGAAGAAGGGGAACTTCCATTGCCTTTAACCGTTAAAAAACCAACGGGAGTAGTAGTACCAACAGCCACCTTTCCTGCGCCTGAAATAAAAAGCCGACTGGTACTATTGGTGACGATATTAACCGGCTGGTTATTGAGGCTGCCTAGTGTTTCACCTCCAACGAGGGTATTTCCCGCCGTTAGCCACGATTGGGCTGACGTTTTTTGAGCAACTAATGATGCGACACAACAAACCGCAATTTGTACAAAAAATAATATTCTTTTCATGACAATCTTATTTAGAAGTGATAGGAAAATTTTCTAAGTATTAAGACAAACCAAAATGCAGCTAATTGCAATGAGTGAGATTAGACGGGCATTAATATTCTCTAAGCAGTCCCTCCTGCTTTTATAAAGCAAAGCAGGAAAGAAAACATAAATCGAACAATTGTAAATTATTTGAATTAATGCGTCGTTATGTTGTTCAAATCAGTTTCCTTTTCCAGGAAATTAGATTTCTCTTTCCGGTTGTTTACAGGTGCTTGAATCACTAGAATAATTTGATCAAATCATCTCTCCAAATCAGCACAATAACGCCTGCTATTGCGAGTAATGAATACAACAGACTTTGAGTGCTAACTTTCTTTTTATAGACAATGACTGATATGATGATCACATTTACAGGGACCAATGAGAGAATAGTATATGCCTCCGCAATATTCAACCGGGTTATTGCCATTAACGAAAACGATAAACCAATCACTGCACCAAACAAAATCCCAAAAAATAACAGCACAGCCTTCCGTTTATTAAATGCAATTTTTTTGAAAAAGCCAGTCTGCTTATTTCGCATTATATCAAATATCATCAATGCTCCAAAGGCTGTAATAATGCGGATCCATGTGCCATGAAAAGCTGAGATGGTTGTGCCACTTTTGGTCAAAGTTATCTTTGCCAATATAAAAGCAATTCCTGTTAAAACAACAGCAGCGATATCGAACAAAAAACCACGCCATGGCAAGCCAAACTTTTCCAGTTTTATTTCATTTTTTTCTGCACTGCTATTAATTAATGATATGACGGAACTAATCGTGAGTACCATAGCCAAAATTCCAAGCCAATTTATTTTTTCACCTAGAATTATCAGCCCTAATAACCAGGTAACACCCGGGCTGAGAGTGATTGACATACTGTGCCGCCGGGCACCTAATATGCGAAGTCCAAGTCCGGAACAATAGTCGCCAATAGATTTGCCAACGATACCGGAGAACTCCGAGCCACAGCCAGTTAGATGAACTGGGAACAGTAAATAAATCCCAGGGGGCTATACCATCTAATATACACACGAGCGTACCCAACAATAAGATACTTAAGCACAGTCCTGCTTTATTAACGACGTAAGGGTCTTCAAGCCGTGTAAGTTTTGCAAAAATAAAAGTTGAAATTGTCCAGCTAAACAAAGTTGTTAATGCAGCGAGGTAGCCTGTACCCATCGTATTCGGTTTGCTGGGTTTTTTGAAGTTTGGTTTAGAGTTCCACGTATTTAAAAGGTGCTATTTTGTTGGCATCCTTTTTTACCCGGGAAGTCAACAACATACAAACAAACTCACAAACTTTATAGCTACATGAAGCAATACCTAAAATCCCCGTTTCAACTTTACCTATACATCTTTTAAACCTAACGCGAGTACACTATATTTTCAAAGAACCTTCAATCGTTAAAAATATTTTGAAAAGCGAAAATTTGCAAACCAAGATTGGGAGTATTTAGCACAGGCAAACAGGACTAATGGCGTCGGGACATGCTCAGTGTCAAATAATTAAGAAAAATTAGAATAAATTTCTACGCGCTTTATTCTTACGAGAAATTCCGCTTTTTGAAGTATTTTAGTACAATGAAAACAGCCCTGCTGGAACAAACTTTTGAATTGGTTAAATCGCTCAATAAAGCTGAAAAGCGATATTTTAGAACTCTATTCAAAATTTCAGCAAGGTGATAAAAGTTATCTAAAACTGTTCGATATTTTAGATAAACAACCCGTCTACAATGGGAAAATGATCGACCAAAAATTTCTTGAAAAAAACAAAGTCTCGAATTACCCTGCAGTAAAAAAGTATTTGTTTGATCAATTGATTGCTTCTTTAAAATCTTACGGGGCATATAAAGACCTTGACAGCGATCATACAGACCTTATTGAAACCTATAAAGTACTTGAGTATAAAGGGCTCCATAACCAAAGTGATCGGTTACTTAAAAAGGCAAAACAGGTAACTCTTGAAGATGATGCTTTTAACCGGCATTTTTCTGTATTGCTTTTGGAGTACAATAAAGAGATACATAATACCGATGACTTCAGGACCTTTGAATGTAATGAGGATACTGGAAGAACTTCGCAACACACTTACTATAATGGACAATTATTCGACCGTTGCTAAAATTTCAGTACTCCTACGTTTGCGCCTGCGAAAAAAAGCGTATTGCCGAACTGAAAAAGATAAAGATGCACTAAAGAAGATCATTTCCCCCCTTCTTGAAACAACGGAAAACGATATGCTTTCGCGTACAGCCTTGAGCATTCGCAAACTTGCATTGTGCGATTATTATTTCGCTATCGGTCAGCCGGAAAAAGCATTCAATACGTCAAAAATTTATTTAGAGCTCCGTAAGAATGCGGGTAGTAATGACAAACTTGACATGCTGACCCTGTATGAATATGCCATGCATAGTAAGATCGCTATTAGCACGGGGATTTTTGAAAGTTTTGAGGAAAACATGAAAGTATATAAATCGCTGCTCGATACTGTTAGAAACAAACAAAAATACTTTGAAGCATTTGAAGGATGGTACAATAACTTTCTAATGTTTTATAACCGGACAGGGAAATTTGAGCAGGGTGCCGCCTTTCTTAATAATAAACCGGTTGAGGAAACAGAGATAGAAGTCGCAATTCAGTATGCGGGCCAAAATTTGCCTTTGGTATTTTACAGCTTATAACAAGTTTGCGCTAAAGGAATATAAAGCAGCACTGGGTTGGTGTCAAAAAATAATAAACACTGGCAATGCCGAGATCTATGAATATAGCTTTGCAAAACTCTTAATTATGTTTATTCATTATGATCTTAAAAATTATGATTTGCTTGAATACCAGGTTCGTTCTGCGCGGCGAATGCTGGAAAAAACAGAACAATTCTACAACTGCGAAAAACTCATTCTAGAGTTTTTAAATCTTGCTTCAGATGCGGACAGCAACAGTCAAAGACAGCAAAAATTGGTTAATTTAAAAATATCTTTAAATGCACTTTTTACAAATCCGCACGAACTAGCATTCACATCATACTTCGATATACAATCCTGGATCGAAAGCAAACTAACCGGCAAAGACTTTGCACAGTTAGTGCGAAATGCATATGAGGGTTCTTCCAAGCTGCAAAATTGACTTCCTTTTTGAAAAAGAAATAGAAATCTACTAATAAGTGCTTTGCTTACATATAATCCAGCTATTGTTTACATAGAGTCTGTATCCGTAAGGTGAGCAGGTGAAGAAAACCTGAAAAGACGGAGCAGCCTTCTTCGCACGCTGCAGTCGCAGGTGATAAAACTCTGCAATGGCGGAAAAAAGCGGAAAATGGGACAAGTTGTGCAGTTGGCGAATAAAGAAATTCAGTAAAAGTGTGCGACCTGCCTACCGGCAGGCAGGCGCAACGGCCGTGAAATAAATAATCTTTGGTTCGGCTCCAAAAAGTTCTAACCATTTCCTCCTGCGGAAGTATAATCATTCAAACACCTAAACCCACGATTCCATTATTCCTACATTTGCAATCACTAGGGGCAGTTACCGTGGGGAACACCGTCGGGGTGAAAAAATACAATCAATAGTAAACTCAAGAATACATGAGCAAAAAGCGAATATTATTTACCGGTGGGTCGGGAAAAGCGGGTAAACACGTGATACCTTACCTGCTCGGGCAGGGGCATAGGGTGATGAATGTAGACCTGCTGCACTTAGATCATCCCGGGGTGGATAACCTGGTAGCTGACATAACGAATTCCGGGCAAATGTTCAATGCCATGAGTTCGTATGCGGGGTTAGATGAGTTGGAACCGGGTAATGGTGTACCGCGTTTTGATGCGGTAGTACATTTTGCGGCGGTACCCAGGATCTTACTTACACCTGATAACGAGACTTTCCGGGTTAACACCATTGGCACCTACAATGTGATTGAAGCTGCGGTGAAGCTTGGAATAAAAAAAATCATCATTGCTTCGTCGGAGACCACTTATGGTATTTGTTTTGCGGACGGCAAGACCGACCCGCATGTGCTGCCGCTGGAGGAAGACTATGATGTTGACCCGATGGACAGCTATGGACTATCGAAGGTGGTGAATGAGAAAACAGCGCGTGCCTTTCAGCGCAGGTCGGGCTATGATATCTATGCGCTTCGTATCGGAAATGTGATAGAGCCGCACGAGTACGCAGAACTGTTTCCGTATTATTTTAAACACCCTGAAGTGCGCCGCAGAAATGCGTTCTGTTATATTGACGCACGCGACCTGGGACAGATTGTAGATCTGTGTTTGCAAAAAGATGGTCTTGGTTTTCAGATCTTCAATGCCGGCAATGATCACAATGGCGCCATTATTCCGAGTAAAGAGTTGGCTGAAAAGTTTTTTCCCGGTGTGCCGGTTACCCGTAAACTGGAAGATCATGAAGCCTTGTTTTCAAACCGGAAGATCCGTGAAGTGCTGGGATTTAAAGAGCAACACAACTGGCGGAAGTATGTGAAGGGAGAGTAGCTGCGCCAAAACATTTACCGCAGAGAAATGCAAGAGTATGAACCGAAGAGTTCACAATGAGGATAAAAACAGGTAATGTGTTAAACTGATTCTTCACTCCGTTATCTCTGTGTTGCCTTCACTATGTGCTACAAAAACCTTAACCACAGAGAAATACAAGAGTTTAAACCGCAGAGTTCACAGAGAGGATAAAATTAGGTAATGTGTTAAACTCATTCTTTCCTTCGTTATCTCTGTGTTGCCTTTCTCTGTGTGCTCTGTGGTTAAAAAACATTAACCACAGAGAAATACGAGAGTTTAACGCAGAGATCACAAAGAGGATAAGAATAGATTATGTTCTAAACTGAATTTAGACAAATTCTAAAATGAAGGACAAAATATTTGGTAATATTTTTTGTTTGAAAGTCGTCCCAAATTCTGATCATATTCTCCTGTTGTGGCTTATTTCATTTTAGCCTGTCCTGCTAATATTTAGCCATTACTACGGACTTTTATTTTTTTGTTTCTCTTTCATCAAGAAAAAAGGAAAAGCAAAACATCAGCAACAAAACATAATAGCGAGTAATTGCATATTAATTCTAAACAATAAATGGTCTGTGGCTGCATACTGAACAAATCGTACAAGGGTGCGACGCAACGATTTTTAATAGCGGCAATGCGGCCGGGCCCATAAAAATTAGCAGTTGTATCAATCAGTATTCGATGATAAGTTGCTTACAGCGACTCACTCATAGTCCGCATCTGAATTTCGATGATCCTGGAACCCGGTGCCTGGGTGCAAGCCAGTAACACCGCTTCGGCTACATCAGTCGCCTCGAGCATGGTTGACTGGGCAACGCTTTCTTCGGTGCGGCCGGCTCCCAGGGCAAATTCAGTTTTTACTCCGCCCGGGCAGATAACACCTACTTTAATACCGGCTGGTCGCAGTTCTTTATCAAGCGATTGGGCAAAGCCCACCTGGGCAAATTTAGTGGCACAATACACCGCCTGGTTGGCAAAACCATACAAACCTGCCATAGAGGAGATCATGAGGATTGTACCGTGTTTTTGCAATAACATTTGAGGTACTACCTGGCGGGTAAAAATAAAAGTGGTACGCATATTCGTATTCATCAACTGGTCATATTCTTCCAGCGAGGTATCAACAAGATTTTTGTAGTTGCCCATGCCGGTATTGTTTATAAGAATGTCAATTGTTCCGGCTTCCCGCAGAGCGGTTTCCACGCATCTTTTCGCTGTTTCTTCATCGTTGGCGTCGCCGGCTACTATAAAAGCCTGCGTGTTCATTGCGTTTATTTCAGTTGCTAACGCCTCCAGCCTTTCGTGCCGGCGGGCTGTAATGACAACCTTAGCTCCTTCAGCAGCCAGCGCAAGCGCCGATGCTCTTCCTATTCCCGCGCTGGCACCTGTTACAATGGCAACCTTACCGGTTAATTTTCCTGGCATATTTAAAAAGGTTTTAAAAGTATTTTGTCGTGAAATTACCTCCAAATCGCGGACCAATAACTATAGTTTATGTAAGCGCGACGGGAACTTGACAGACGCGTACCTAAGCGACTTTGTTGGTGTTCTTACTAAGCTGAAAAACAATACCGCAGGAAATGAATGGCTAAAAAGTTATTTCAACAACCAATTTCTTATGAAGTAGTGTTTATGAAAAATTTGGCTGTCAGCTAAAAATATTCACTCAGCCGTTTCGCAGAATGTTGAGTTCAATTTCCTTCGCCCCGATAAAATGAATGATAAGCCCCTTTTCCGCCGACTGGGAATGGCATTATATCCTGATGAAGTCTCCTTGCATAACCTCGTGTATAGCGGGTACCCCTATTTGGAATTTTCTTTGCATGTATGGGGTTTAGTTGTGCGCTATTTATAAACTCACTTTGTTTTTAAAAAAATGAAAAAAACTTTATACGGAATTGTTCACATGCTTTTCTTATTAAACTTCTTTAGCAGCCACTCGAGTACCACTTCCTGATCATTGATAGTAGCACGACGAATTTGAGATAGCAGGTGGATTTTATCCGGTTTTGGCAACGCAGTATTTTGTAGTCCTTCATTGCAATTCGTACAAATAGCCCGCAAGTTTTGGGGAAAATCATTGCCGCCTTTTGACTTATCTAATATGTGCCCCATTGTTAGTCTGATTGTTCTCGCAGAGTTATAAGGATCTATGTCACCTGCGGCCACTCCACACATTTGACATGTGTAGCCATTTCTTTCTAAAACCCATGCGCGCGTCTCTTTTGAAATATTGCGGGCAAATGCAGGTAAGCGCTTCTTTGTTTCTAATTTATATTGATTAGGTTTAAGATCGCTTCGATCTTTATGCGTTAGTATTTGATATCCGTCCTCGTTTCGTAGTTCCCGAACACGCCTGGCCCATTCAGAAGCACCACCACTTGCTGCCTGAATTTGCCTTGAACTCAAGTACTTTTCCAATATTATTTAAAAAGAATTCTAAGATCAACTTTTTTGAGCCTGGCTTTCTTTCCATTTCCCATCATTTTATTTCCGTGATAAAGGATTGTAATTCCGGCTGAATTGATGAACTACGATTTGAAACCATCCTGGCATACGTTGGATTTAGTTCAACGATTATGGCTTTACGATGGAGTTCATTTGCAACTATACCGGTAGTCCCAGATCCTCCAAATGGATCAAGTACCGTTGTTCCTTCACTTGATCCCAATAAGATGCATCGTCTTGCAAGTTCTTTGGGGAAAGCTGCGGGGTGTCCATACTTCCCTCCGTCCTGATTTAAAATCCAGTAGTTTTTTAGATTTGCGCCTGTTGCTTCTCTGAGACCATCAGGGTTATAATAATAGTTTGGTGATTTTGCAAAAAGGAAAATTTCTTCTGTAGCATTGGTTGGTCTGTTTTTCACGCTTTCAGGCATCGGATTTTTTTTTACCCATGTAATCCTCGACCGAAGAATCCAGCCATCCTCTTGCAGAGCAAATGCGACCCGCCACGGTATCCCTAAAAGATCGCGATCCTTTAGTCCCCAACAATCAGGTACTTTACAGTTTCTCTTCTGAATCATTTTTTTGGTATTCCCTACTATTGCATTAGGACCATGTTTTCCTACCCCTCCATTTCTGGCATATCCATCTCCGATATTCAACCATAAAGTCCCGTCGTTTTGCAATGTCCGTTTCACCTCCCGAAAGATCTTCACGAGGTTTTCTACGTATTGAACGGGAGAAGGTTCAGAACCAATCTGCGCCGGATGCTCATAATCCCTTAATCCCCAGTAAGGTGGAGAGGTTACGCAACATTGAATTGACTCGCCGGGCAATTTTGGTAATTGTTCCATACTATCTCCTATAAGCACTTGCAGTTCTTTCATATATCCGAAATAATGACAAATTTATCCGCTTTTCCTTCGTTTCACTATTTGGTTATTCACATGTGAGCATAACCAATGAAAACCCGGGAGGACAATAAATTAAAAACTACAATGTCGGTAATAAAATGCTGCATCAACTACAACTGCACACGGGTGCGACGCAACAATGTCTCCTTCTTATTCCACCGCCGGTTACCAAAAAAAACCCAAAGAAACATTTTTTGATTTTCCTGCCGCGGGCAATATCTTCAAAGCTGTTAAACAAACACATATGAAGACACTGCTTTTTCTATTGTCCGCCTTTGTTTACACGGCGACTTTTTGCCAAACTTCCGACGCCTACTTTCTTACCCAACCATCGCTTTCGCCCGATGGGCAGACCGTTATGTTTAGCTATGAGGGCGACATTTGGAAAGCTGATATTACCGATGGGCGCGCAACACGGCTAACGGCTATGCAGGGCTATGAGAGCAATGCAAAGATTTCGCCCGATGGAAAATGGATAGCATTTACCGGCAGGCAATTTGGCAACGCTGATGTGTTTGTGATGCCGCTAGAGGGTGGCGAAGTAAAACAGCTGACCTACTTCAGCGGAACCGATGAAGTAAGCTCGTGGAGCTGGGATTCAAAAACAATTTATATTTACCAGCAGCCGCCTAAGCCGCATGTCAACTTATAAAGTTACCATTAACGGCGGCACCGCAACAGCGGTTTTTAACCGCAATTTTTTTCTGAACGACCACAACGTTTTTGAAAACCCAAAACAGGCGAACTGTTTTTTAATGATACATGGGAAAGCAGCAATCAACTGCAGCGCAAAGGCTACAAAGGTCCTTATAATCCCGATATGCAATCGTATAACCCGAAAACAAAAATCTATAAACGTTATACCGATTGGCCAGGCAAAGACTTTGGTGCCACCGTTGACAAAAAAGGAAACATTATTTTTTAACTGACGAAGCAAACGGGCAATACAACCTGTATACGTTTGCGAACAAGGTAAAAAAATGCTTCACCGGTTTTCCAACCTCGATAAAAGACGCTACGGTAAACGCAGACGGCGGCAAGGTTGTGTTTGAAAAAGATTACCAGCTATGGCTGTATGATGTGGCAGCAAAGAAGGCAGACAAAGCTGAACATTGCTATTATAGAAACAATGTATTACTGCAACAGAAAGATTTTGATGTGAAAGGAAAGATCACGGCATTTGATGTTTCGCCCGACGGCAAAAAAATGGCTTTTATATCGCGCGGCGAATTGTTTGTAAGCGAATGGAAGGCAAATTTACCCAGGAGATTAACAACCGAAACAGCGAACGTGTGAGCGAAGTAAAATGGTTGAGCGATAACAAGACGTTGCTGTTTATACAAACTGATTAGGTTATAGAAATTTGTTCACGATAGCCGCTGATGGAACAAGGACTGAAAAACAATTAACCCACGATCGTGACAATGACCGGTCAATCGTATTCAATAATAAAAAGACAAAAGGCGTATATCACAGCGGGCGCAACGAAGTACACTTGCTGGACTTGAAATCATTTGAAGGACAAACGCTGGTGAAGGATGAGATCTGGGGCTTTGAGAATAGTGATCCGGACTTTTCGCCCGATGATGAATATGTCGTTTTTACTGCCTTCCGCAATTTTGAGCAGGACATTCTGGTACATCATCTGAAGACCGGCAAAACCATTAACCTTACCAATACCGGCATTTCGGAATTTGATCCGATATGGTCGCCCGATGGCAGGTATATTTATTTTACCTCCAGGCGTTTAAAGCCCTCCTACCCTATCGGTCCCAGGAGCCTCATATGTATCGCCTGCCGTTGCAGAAATTCAATTCCACTTATTTCACCGATAAATATTCCGACCTTTTTAACACCGATACAACGAAGAAAAAATGATAAAATTGTGAACGTCCACCTATCGATGCGAACAGAATCATGGACCGGATTGAACAGGTTGGTCCTTCCTTTAGTTCGCAACGATTAGTGGCCGTAGTGCAAAAAGAAGATAAAACGACCGTGTTTTTTTTAAGTGACCAACTGGATGGCAAACCAGCATTATATAAGACGATTTAAAACCGTTTGAAGAACCAAAGACAGAAAAGATTACCGGTGCCGAAGGTGGTAATGCAAGTGTAGTTACAAAGCGGCGATAAGACATTCGTGCTGATTAAAGGCGCAATAAATAAACTAACCTTAGCCGATAAAGGAAGCAAGGCTGAACCCATCGATATCAGCTATACTTTCAGGAGAAACTTAGCCGGTGAATTCAAGCAAATATTTGAGGAAGGCTGGGCGCAATTAAAGGAAAATTATTACGATGAGAATTTTCATGGCGTAAATTGGAATAAAACGCGAACATTTTACCAAAAGTTTATCCCCTATCTCAACAACCGCAACGATCTTCGCATCATGATGAACGATATGCTGGGCGAACTTAATTCTTCGCATACTGGCTTCAGTTCATCGGGCGATGAAGAAAATACGCAGCTGAACAATACAACGATGGAAACAGGAATTCTTTTTGCTGATGCCAACCCTTACAAGGTAAAATATGTTTTGTATGGCACCGCTGCCGATAAAGTAAATGTGAATGTAAAACCAGGCGATGTGTTGGTGAAAGTGAATGGAATAACCGTGGAACCATCCATGGACAGGTATTATTATTTTACCGCACCATCGCTGGATAAAGAGTTATCGCTGACCTTTAAAAGCGGTAAACAGATGATTAATGTGCGACTACATCCGCAGCGTTCACTATATGATGATTTGTACGATGAATGGATCGATAAAAATCAGCAGCGGGTGGATGAAAAGAGTAAAAACAAAATCGCATATGCAGCAATGAAAAATATGGGTACCGGCGAGCTGGAAAAATTTATAGTAAACATGACGATGGAGTTGGCTAACAGCGATGGATTGATACTGGATCTGCGGTACAATACCGGTGGAAATGTACACGATGCTGTGCTGCAATTCTTATCGCAACGCTCGTATTTGAAGTGGAAATATCGCGAGGGCAACCTAACACCGCAGCCCAATTTTGCGCCGAGCGATAAACCCATCGTATTACTGATAAACGAGCAATCGCTGAGTGATGCAGAGATGACGGCGCAAGGTTTTAAAGCGCTCAAGCTGGGCAAGATCATTGGCAATGAAACTTACCATTGGATAATATTTACCAGCGGCGCCGGCATGGTCGATGGCTCATTTGTGCGCCTGCCCTCCTGGGGTTGCTACACCCTCGATGGCAAAGACCTGGAGCGCACCGGCGTGTCGCCCGACATCAAGATCATCAATACTTTTGAAGACAAAATAAACGACCGCGATCCGCAGTTGGACAGGGCAATTGAAGAAATAATGAAAGAAATGAAGAAGGGATAATCGCTTCAAAAAAAGCTAAATAAAGATTTGGCAGATGAACGGAGCGTCGCAAGTAAAACTCCACAAAGTATCTGAAGCTGGCTTACAAACAATAACCCGTTGAACTTTACAAAGTGACAGGTGGTGTGGTGGGTAGCCAGCATACAGATCACAGATAATGCATTGTTGCGACGCTCCGTTCATCGGCATACCGCTATTGAAACGTATGGTATCAGCAGGTATAACATTTTCGGTTTCGCGGGGTTTACCTACAATCCTTACTTTTACACTCAATCGTTCCAGTGATGAAAAAGATAAATTTAGTCCTCCTCATGTTGTTTCTAGCCGCCGGGGCGCAGGCACAAACATATTTTCCGGCGAGTGTAATGGATTATACAAACAGGATCAATCCTGCATCAAATATTTCGTTCAACAGCACCTCCGCGAAGAAATGGTCCATCAATAAATACAGTGGTTTATCTACCAGTTTTAGTTTTTTCAGCGGCGGTCATGCTACGATCGTCTCCGCTCCTTTTGGCGTGCAACTCAACCGCCGGCTCAACAATAACCTGTACGCATTTGCGGGCGCATCCGTCGCCCCTTCTTATATCAACTTCCGTTCTTCAATAATGAATCAAGGGCTGCAAAAAGTAAACGGCAATACTTTTGATGCGACAAGTTTTGGCTTGTATTCCCGGGCAGAGTTGGGTTTGATGTATGTAAACGATGGAAGAACATTCTCCATCTCGGGTAGTATAGGAATTGAAAAATATTCATCTACTCCTTCCTTTGGTCAACCAGACAGAACGAATGCGAACAACAACCTTATCTTCTACAAAAAGTAGCGCTACTTTGTATTTTTGTAACCGTTCTTTTGCAACCACTGCAGCACTTTGCTTTTTTGGTCGCCTTGAATAATGATCTCACCATCTTTTACACTTCCACCGGTACCACAAAAGTTTTTTAGTTTTTTACCCAACTCTTCCAGGTCTTCTTCTTTACCAACAAAATCAGTTACCAACGTTACGGCTTTGCCGGCCCGTTGTTTGGTATCCAGCTTTATTCTTAGCTTTTGTTTTTCGGGAGGAATGTATCCGCCATGTTTTCCGGCTCCTCCTCAAACTTAAAATTAGGATCGGTGCTAAAGACAAAACCGCGACTGTCTGGTTTATTTTTCTTATTCATGTTTTCAACTTTACATTTCCGCTTTCAAACTCACATCCAGGCTTTGAGCCTGGTGTATAAGCGCACCAACACTAATAAAATCCACGCCTGTTTGGGCATATTTTTCAATGTTTTGCAAGTTGATACCACCGCTTGCTTCTGTTTCAAACTTATCGCCGGTCATCTTTAACGCATCGCGAATTTCATCGGGAGAAAAATTGTCGAAGCATAATTCTAAACACTTTCCCCTGTTCCAATTCTTCACTACGTTTTACATCTTCCAAAGTACGTGTTTCCACTTCTATTTTCAATTCGGGCTTTTTGGTTTGTACATAATCCCAGGCTTTATTAATCGCATTCTCGGTTCCTCCGGCAAAATCAATATGGTTGTCTTTGAGCATGATCATGTCATACAGCGCAAACCGATGATTAACACCGCCGCCAATGCTCACTGCTTCTTTCTCCAATAACCTGAAATTGGGGGTTGTTTTCCGGGTATCCAATAATCTTCGTGTTATACCCTGCACAAAAGGGAGTAATGCTTTTGTAAGCGTTGCTATTCCACTCATGCGTTGCATAAATTCAGCACCAGCCTTTCGCAGGTGAGAATGGTGTGTACAGCAGTTTCCACTTCAAATGCTTTGTCCCCGTCTGCCATATCTTCTCCATCTTGTTTATAGCGCCGTGAAAACCGACATCAGGCTCCACCATTTTAAAGATCGTCTTCGCTACGGCTAATCCCGCCAAAATTCCCTCTTGTTTATCTTTAACACTGCCTTTCCCTCGTCCATCTGCGGAATGCAACTGAGTGTAGTGGTCTCCATCGCCAATATCTTCGTTTAAGGCTTCAGGATAAGGTGATGCAACTTTTTTTGGAAATACTCATAGAAACAAAACTACTAAAACAGCTGAACCCAAACGCCCGCAGCAATAACCATACCATAGTTCAAAGAACGAATAACCACATGGACATTCTTGGCATATTCATTAGCTTCTATATGTAAACTTCAACTGTAATATGTGAAATGCCGAAAGAACGGAGCGTCGCAAGTATGTAATACCAGAGATAATATGCCGGTTCACAAAAAAAGGTGATTTGACGAGCGTTTATTCGGGGGAACTAAAAAAAAAGCCCCGCATTTTCAACGGGGCACGGGAAAAAAGAGGAAAAGATTAGCTGATCGTAACCGTTATTATTTGCGGCCTTCCTTCTTTGTTTGCATCATAATAGACAGTTTATAACCTTCGTTATCCGTTAGGAAGTTTACCGGCAATATACATAGTGCCGCCCATTTCTCTTTGTGATGAGAGTTCGAAGCCTTTTATGTTATTATTATCAAAAAACGACTTTAACGCAATGCCGGCCTGGTTTTTACCAATGCTTTTAATTTCATCTTTATCAGGAAATTTTATATCGAGTATTTTATCAAAATAGTTTGAAACTTCGTCGGCATTGCCTGATTTTAAGGCGTTTACGATATTGTTCGCATCCTGTGCCTTTAGAGCACAGGCTGCAAAAGCAATCAGATCAATATGATAAATAACTTTTTCATTTATTTATTTGAATTAAAATCGATAACCTATTGGCGAAAAATATGCCAAAGTGAGAAATATCGAAAACGATAGTTCGATTTTTGCAGTTCGGTAAATCAATGAAAAAAATATAGTTTTAAAGCATGGAAAATAAAAGAGTGATGTTAGTAATCATGGATGGATGGGGACTGGGAAAGGTGAAATCTGGCAGATGCCATTCAAAATGCAAATGTTCCTTTTGTTACTTCTTTGTACGACAGATATCCGAATACAACCCTTGTAACCTGCGGCGAAGCAGTTGGCCTGCCTGAAGGGCAAATGGGCAACAGCGAAGTAGGCCATCTGAATATTGGTGCCGGTAGGGTGGTGTACCAGGAACTGCAGCGTATTAATGTTGCCATAAGGGATGGGAGTTATTTTACCAAAATGAAGTGCTGCTGCGAAACCATCAGGCATGCAAGAGAAAATAATAAACCACTTCACTTAATGGGGCTGGTAAGCGATGGCGGTGTACATAGTCACATCAATCATTTAAAAGCGATCATCACTTTTTGTAACAACGAAGGGTTACAAGAAGTGTATATTCATGCCTTTACCGATGGACGGGATACCGATCCTAAAAGTGGCTTAGGCTTTATAACAGATCTGCAGCAACACCTTAACGCAAACTGTTGGCAAAATAGCATCCGTAACCGGACGCTATTATGCCATGGACCGCGATAAACGTTGGGAAAGGGTAAAACAGGCATACGATGCCATGGTGACGGAGAAGGTATGGACAGCCACTCGTCGGCAATAGCAGCCATAGAGCAATCGTATGCAAAGCATGAGACGGATGAGTTTATAAAACCACAGTAATAATTGACGAAGCACAACAACCGGTGGCCACCATTAAAGATGGCGATGTAGTATTGTGTTTTAATTACCGAACAGACCGATGCCGCGAAATATCTGAAGTGCTGACGCAGCAGGATTTTCCCGCCTATGAAATGAAGAAACTCAACGTCTGGTATACTACACTCTGACAGAGTACGATAAGAGTTTTAAAAATGTACACGTCATTTTCAAACCGATAATTTAAACAATACGCTTGGCGAGGTATTGCGGCAAATGGTAAAAAACAAATACGGATTGCAGAAACAGAAAAATATCCGCACGTTACTTTTTTTTTTAGCGGTGGCCGGGAAGTACCTTTTGAAGGCGAAAGCCGGATCCTGATTCCATCGCCCAAAGTGGCCACTTACGATCTGCAGCCCGAAATGAGTGCGGTTGAAATTACGGATGCAATTATTACCCGAAATAGAAAATGAAACTGCAGATTTTATTTGCCTTAATTATGCCAATGCTGATATGGTTGGTCATACCGGCTTTTTTAATGCAGTAATAAAAGCAGTGGAAACCGTTGACAGATGCGTGGAGCGATTGGTAACAGCAGCGCTTAAAAATGACTATGCAGTATTTATAATTGCCGATCATGGCAATGCTGACTTTATGATAAATGAAGATGGCAGCCCAAATACGCAGCATTCGCTAAACCCGGTTCCATTTTTTATTGTTGATAACGACTTTAAGGGAGAGATCAAGCCAGGCAAATTGGGCGATCTTGCACCAACCATTCTAACCATGATGCATTTACCTGTTCCACCCGAAATGACAGGAGAAATTCTCATATAAAGACAAAGAAGCAACATGAAAATCGTAAAAAAGATACTGATCGGTTTGTTGGTTATACTGGTAGCCATACAGTTTTTTCACCCCAAAAGAAACCTTGCCCCTGAGCCGGCGCCCACCAGCATTGCCAGCATTTACCCCACCGGCGACAGTGTTTCTACCATTCTAAAAAAAGCTTGTTACGACTGCCACAGCAACAATACACGCTACCCCTGGTATGCCAACATTCAGCCGGTTGCGTGGTGGCTCAGCGATCACATAAACGAAGGAAAAAGCGAACTCAATTTCGATGAATTTGCCACCTATAACCCGCGTCGGCAATACAACAAATTAGATGAAGCGATCGACCAGGTAAAAAAGGGTGAAATGCCGCTGACCTCTTACACGCTCATACATACCGATGCACGGCTAACGGATGCTGAAAAATACACGCTAACAGCCTGGGCGGGTTCCATCAGGCATACACTTGAGGGTAAATATCCACCCGATAGTTTGAAAAGAAAGGAACGCCCACAACACGACTAATTGATTGCATTACTTTTTGTAACCAGACACACGAACTCTTTTCTGGCGGCCGTTGCGTCGCACAGCGTGTACGGTTGTACCGCTGCGCAGCTTTTCTAAGCGTATCAAATAATTCTCTTTACACATTATCTCCGGCAATTGCAAATGTGGTGTTGCCTCACGGCTAAAAATCTTTGTCTCTCATCATGAACCATTACGATTATATTATTTCAGGTTCGGGCGCCGCAGGGTTAAGCCTGCTGCTGCGCATGATGCAAAACGCATTCTTCAACGACAAAAAGATATTGGTAGTTGATAAAGAGCCAAAAACAAGTAACGATCACACCTGGTGTTTTTGGGAAAAAGATCCGGGCTTGTTTGAACCCGTTGTTACTCACCAATGGCAGCAGGTTCACTTTTATTCTGCGCAGTTTTCCGGCTTGCTCGATCTTTCTCCCTATCGCTACAAAATGATTCGCAGCGCTGACTTCTATGCCTTTGTCTTAGCTGAAGCAGCCAACCAAAGCAACATTACTTTTCTGTACGGTGTAGTAGAGGCAACCGGCAACGCCGGCGAGAAGGCATTGGTTGTGGTTGACGGACAGCGATACACTGCAAACTATGTTTTCAATAGCATATTGTTTGCGCCGCCCTCAGTGCCAGCGGGCAAATATTATCTCCTGCAACATTTTAAAGGCTTTGTTATTGAGACCGGCACTGCATCTTTTGACCCACAGGCGGCCACCCTTATGGACTTTAGAGTTAGTCAGCAACATGGAACCACTTTCATGTACGTGCTGCCTGTTTCATCTACCCGTGCCCTCGTCGAGTACACGCTATTCACAGCTTCTCTGCTGCCACGTGAACAGTATGATGAAGCCTTGCGAACTTACATAAACAGCACGCTTCATATTACTGATTATACAATTGTAGAGGAAGAATTTGGCGTTATTCCAATGACCAATATTAACTATACCCGGCAGGTAGATCGTGTAATAAATATTGGCAGCGCCGGCGGACAAACAAAAGCCAGCACCGGTTATACCTTCCAATTCATACAAAAAGAAGCCGACAAAATTGTGCAGTCGTTGCAGCGCTACGGCTATCCAAAATTTGATGAGCACCTGGTAAAGCGGAGGTTTAAAATGTATGACAGCACTTTGCTAAACATTCTCACTAACAACAAAATGCCCGGCAGCAAGATCTTTGCTGATATGTTCCAAAAAAATCCCGCTGAGCGGGTGCTGCGTTTTTTAGACAACAAATCGACACTGGAAGATGAGATAAACATTATGGGCACCTTGCCACAGCGTGTATTTATGCGGGCAGCCCTGCAGGAATTTTTTAGATAGATCACAGGTCCACATCTTCTTCCCCCAAAGTGTTTTGTTGAATTACCTGTAAAAAAAGCTGGTAAAAGCTGCGGCAATCGCAGAAGTACACGAGTGCGACGCAACAATAGTTTCAACACAGGTACAAATGTTGGGTCCAAAAACCTTCTTACCTGCTTTCTAAAATGTTGGACAAGAGTATAAAATATTAGTGGTACAAATGCCGTTTTAGTGCTACATAAAAAAAACTTAAAAAGCAAGCGGCGCATAAAAAAGAGGGTGTAAAATGAGCAGAAAATACCACCTAATTATATGTCTGTCAATGCATTACCGCTAATTTGAAGACAGGGTATTTTATACATCTTTTTCACATTCAAACCCCTATCTTTGCCGCTCTAAAAAATTTTGTAAACCCTCACTAGTATGCAACTGAAAGGTTTGGTGAAGATTTTTGCTATTGCATTAATCTTGATTTGTTTGTACCAACTAAGTTTTACATGGTTTGTTCGCAGCCATGAAAACAACATGGAAGAAAGGGCGAATAAATGGCTGAAAGCTAATTATCCAACTCCGGAACAAAAATATCCCGGCAATAAAGAATTACAGGCTCTTATGCCGATACTCTGAAGCACGCTAAAAAAAACCGGCTTCAACGTTTGCTAGACAGTACCAAAAACGAAAAGATTGTTTTAGGTATTGGAACTTACCAATATGCAAAAGACCAGGAATTAATGCTTGGTCTGGACCTGCAGGGTGGTATGAACGTAACTATGGAAGTGGGTCTGGATGGTTTGATCAAATCGCTTGTCAGGCTACAACAGAGATCCTAATTTTAATAAAGCACTTGACGCAGGCAAATGCGCGCAAAGCAAACAGCGGTGCTGATTATATCACTTTGTTTACTGAAGAATATAAAAAGCTCAACCCCAACGGAAAACTTGCTACCATTTTTGCAGCTAGCAAGTAACAAACGCATTAATTACGAAAGCAGCGATGCTGCAGTGATTGATTACATCCGTGCTGAAGCAAAAGGTGCAGTTAAAAATACTTACAACATTCTTCGTACCCGTATTGATAAATTTGGTGTAGCTCAACCTACCATCAACCTCGATGAAAATAAAGGAATTATCAATATTGAACTTGCCGGTGTTACTGATCCTGAAAGGGTTCGTAAATATCTTCAGTCAACTGCAAACCTGCAGTTTTTTGAAGTGTACAATATTGGTGAAATTTATACTGGCTACCAGGCTGCTGAAAAAGTCTTTAGCTGCTTATCTTAATGGTACTAAGTTAGAACCGACAGCACTGCTAGCAAACGACTGACACTGCAACTGCAACAGCTGCAACAACGTGTGACACTACTAAAACTGCTAAAATAAGTGATGTAGATACGAACAAAACTGCAAGCAACAGCTACTGCTGCCAATACGGCAAAAATCAAAATCCGATCAGTTCAATCATGCAGGTTATTACAACCTCAGCAGGGTAAAGATGGGCAAACACAATTTCCTGCTGCTATTGGTTATATACAAACAAAAGACACAGGTACTTTTAACAGCTATCTGAACATGGACATGGTAAAAAATAAGTTTCCTGCAAACCTTGTTTGGATGTTTGGCAAACCGGAAGCAGAAGATCCGAAAGCTGCAAGATATTCTTACCTGTATATGCAGTTAAAACAGTTGAAGGCTGGACATTGCCAAACTGGAAGGTGAGCACGTAAGTGATGCCCGCCAGGATTTTGATGAAAGAGGACGTGTTGCCATTAAAATGAACATGGATAAAGTGGGTGAAAAGATTTGGGCAAAAATGACCGGTGATAATATTGGTAAGCCTATTGCTATTGTAATGGATAATATTGTTTACAGTGCTCCATTTGTAAATGGTGTTATTCCAAATGGTAGTTCAGAAATAACAGGTAGCTTTTCACTTACAGAAGCACAGGACTTAGCTGATATTTTAAAGAGTGGTAAACTACCTGCACCTGCAAAAATTGTTCAGGAGCAGGTTGTAGGACCAACACTTGGACAGGATGCTGTTACAAGGTGGTACAATGGCCTTTGTGGTAGCCTTCATTATCATTTTTGCCTTAATGCTGGTTTACTTTAACACAGCAGGATGGGTGGCAAACATTGCCTTGATATTAAACCTGTTATTTACCATTGGTATTCTTAGCTGCATTGGGTGCAACCTTAACTGCTGCAGGTATTGCAGGTCTTGTACTTACCATTGGTTTGGCAGTAGATACCAACGTAATCATATTTGAAAGGATAAAAGAAGAACTGACACGGGGTAAAAATTACCAGACTGCGGTGAATGATGGTTACAGAAGAGCGATGGCTCCGGTACTGGATGGTCACGTTACTACTCTTGATTAACCGCAATTATCTTGTTTTACTTTGGATTAGGTCCGGTACTTGGTTTTGCAACTACACAGATTCTTGGTATTCTTTTATCATTGTTTTGTGGTATTCTTATCTCACGTCTGGTTTCTGACTGGTACACTAATAAAAACCGTCACTTTGAATATTTTACAGGTATCAGCCGTAAAGTATTTAAGCATGCTGCTTACAAATTTGTTGAGTATCGGAAAGATAGCTTATGGTATTTCTGTAGTTGTATTATTATTAGGTATAGGTTCATTCTTCCATGGTTTTGATGAAGGTGTTGAATTTAGCGGCGGACGTAGCTATACTGTCAGATTTGACAAGCCGGTAAATAACGATGATGTGCGTGATACACTTAAAAGCGAATTATGGTGAATACCCGGTTATAAAAACAATTGGTTCAGAACAGCCAGTTGAATATTACCACTTCTTACATGATCAAAGAAACCGGTAACAATATTGATTCACTGGTTGAATTGAAATTGTTCCAGGGCTTGAATAACATTTTTACCTGCAGGTCTTACTTACAAAGAATTTGATACAAAGTACAAGCAAAGTTCTCAGACTGTTTTACCAACTATTTCTGATGACTTAAAGACGGGTGCACAAAACGCAACCATCGTTTCACTGTTGGCTATCTGCTTTTACATCTTCATTCGTTTCCGCGACTGGAGATATTCATTGGGAACAATTGTGGCATTGTTGCACGACGTATTTGTAACACTTGCAGTATTTAGTTTCTTAAAAGATGTTGTACCTTTCCCATTGGAGATTGACCAGCACTTTATTGCGGCGATACTAACGGTAATCGGTTTCTCAATGAACGATACGGTAATTGTATTTGACCGTATTCGTGAAGACAGCCGGATAATGAAAGAACACTGATAAAGGAACCATCATCAACAAGGCGATCAATGAAACATTGAGCCGTA
This sequence comes from uncultured Chitinophagaceae bacterium, assembly GCA_963726895.1. Classification (GTDB taxonomy): domain Bacteria; phylum Bacteroidota; class Bacteroidia; order Chitinophagales; family Chitinophagaceae; genus Segetibacter. Next base: position 118,015 of record CAVSED010000012.1, read on the forward strand.
CCATCATGACTTCACTGACGGTATTCCTTACCATTCTTGTCGTTGTTTATTTTTGGTGGTGAAGTAACACGTGGATTTGCATTCGCAATGTTGATAGGTGTTATTACCGGTACTTACTCTTCAATATTTGTTGCTGCACCAATTCTTAATGGATTTTGCTAAAGACAAGCCACTGGGTTTGGCTGACACAAAAGATAAAAAAGTAACTACATCGGCGCCTTTGGCAAAAAGCCGGGTATAAAAACGATATTCATTTTCAAATAAAAATGCCGCGCAAATTGCGCGGCATTTTTATTTGTACCGTTTGTTCATGTCTTACGTTTTTGGTCCGGGCATTATCTTTTCAATTGAAATTTTGTTGCGTCGCACTCTTGTACTGTTATCTCTCCCAGCACCATTTTTCACTTGTCATAATAAAATCAAAAATGCACCGATCTTTTACACGAAACACAGCAAATAAACGTTTTCAATTAAATTATTCTTAAGCATTTCACTTTAACAAAATCGCTCATTGGTGTCATCGCAACTTTGCCTAACCATTAACCGTGAATAGACTGCGTTTACATATCGCCCGATTTGTTACTTTACTGGTAGCATTGCAGATACTCAACTCAGGATTTTTTGTGCAAGACTTTGAACAACTTTCTGATTCAGGTTCTTCTATCTACGATAATAATGTCATCAATTCTGTGGTTGAGTATGTATCGGAAGTAGTGCTGCAAAAAGTAAATGCAGTACCCGAAAGCAACAATCGCGAGAACAAAGACTTACAGGCGCAAAAGCACTTCACCGTAAAATTGGTAGAAGTAAAGCAGCCAAAAATTGAATTTCCCACACTAGTGCAGTTGTCAGAAACAACAACACTGCTACACAATCCATACTGCAATTCCTTCTTTGCAGAGATCAATCCTCCACCACCCAGGGCATAAGAAATCAACACACCACAAGTGTGATTAAAGGCTATCATCCAGGCATCTTTTCTGCCTCAATGTTCTATTTAACCATAGCTGGTTTTCTTTCACCTTAACCATCAAACATGTTTATGCTTACTACCTGTAAGCCTGCCACAGCATGCAGGTTTATAGCCATGTGTTGTGCAACCATCATTATCGATGAATGCGCAGCACAGCTTCCGGTTGCAGATACACTATCACTGACACTGCAACAGGCCGAACAACAATTCATTCAAAAAAATCTCACCCTGCTTGCCGGTCACTACAATGTAGATGCAAACAAAGCCCTTATACAGCAGGCAAAAGTCTGGGATAACCCGGTACTGATAACCGATCAAAATATATATGCCGATGGCAAAGTGCTAAGCCACGGTAAAACACCAACGGGTGAACCCAGCGGCGAAATTTATGTGCAACTGCAACAGTTGATTCGCACCGCCGGCAAACGTGCCCGGCAGGTTGACCTTGCTACCACTAGTGCTCAACTCAGCGAACTGCAGTTGCAGGATGTAATGCGTAACCTCAAGTACCAGTTGCGGTCCGACTATTTTACAACAGCTCAATTGTATTCCGTACAACAAGTGTATAAACTGGAGATGCAGGAAATGCAACACCTCCTCACCGGCATGGAAGCAGAGTTAAAAGCCGGCAACATAGCGCGCAAAGACTACCTGCGCGTGCAGGCAGAAGTGATCGCCTTGCAACAGGACATTACCGAAAGCAACCGCAACCTGGCAGATGTGCAGGCAGAACTAAAAACACTTTTGCAGGTTACTGGCAACACATTTATTAAACCGGTTGACACCCTCGCTTTTACAGAGTTTGCAACACCCGCAATGGAAGAGTTAGTCGCAAAGGCAAAAACGGCAAATCCAGCCTACCTGCTACAGCAAAAGCAGGTGGTTTATCAACAGCAAAACCTGCAATACCAAAAAGCACTGAACATCACCCGATATAACTATAGCGCCGGAGTACGATAAAGTGAATAGCTATGCACCAAACTATGTGGGGCTAACTGTTTCGCTGCCTCTGCCACTCTTCAACAAAAACAAGGGCAATATACAGGCGGCAAACTTTGCCATACAACAACAGCAAACCACGCTGCAACAAGTAGAGACACAACTCAGCAACGATGTAACAAAAGCCTACTCCAAACTCATGCTTACCCAACAACAAAACACGGGTGCAGAGATGGACTTTTACCGCAGCTACGAAGCTATGTTCAACAACATGGTAAAAAGTTATCGCCAGCGGCAAATAAGCCTTATAGAATTCATCGACTTTTTCGATGCCTACAAAGATGCCAACAACAGGTTGCGGCAACAACAGCTCAACCTAAACCTGGCCAAAGAAGAGATCAACTACCAGGCAGGTGCAGACGTGCTAAAATAAAAAGAACCCAAACGTAATAACATGAAACAGACATATAATTTGATAGCTTTCTTTGTACTCTTACTTGCAGCCACTGCGTGTAAGAAGAAGGAAATAGCCGCAAAAGCACCGGAGAAGTTTTGCCTCAGTGACACCATGACCAGGATGGTAACCATTGACAGCGTTATCGACTGCAATATCACCAACGAAATAACCCTGAGCGGGCAGGTAAGCTTCGATGAAAATAAGGTGATAAAGATCTTTCCGCGCAGCAGCGGGCAGGTGCTCGAGAGCAAAGTATCTCTCGGCGATAAAGTGCAAAAAGGGCAGGTGCTTGCCGTAATAAGAAGCGCCGACGTTGCCGGCAGCTACAGCGATCTTAGTACAACCGGCTCCGATATAGCCATAGCCAAACGCCAGATGGACAATGCCGAAAGCCTCTATAAAAGTGGCATTGCCAGCGAACGCGAATACACCGAAGCCAAACAGAACTACCAAAAAGCGCTGACCGCCCGCGCCAAAATTCAGTCGATGCTCAACATCAATGGTGGCGCCCGCACCAGTGCAAGTGGCACCTATATACTCACCTCTCCCATTGCCGGTTATATAGTTGAGAAAAAAGTAAACGCCGGCAGTTTCATCAGGCAAGACATGAGCGACAACCTCTTTACCATCAGCGACCTGAAAGATGTGTGGGTGATGGCCAATGTGTTTGAGGCAGACATACCCAAAGTAAAAGAAGGCTATCCCGCCAGCATTACCACGCTCGCGTATCCCGACAAAACTTTTTATGGCAAGGTGGACAAAATGGGTGAAGTGCTCGACCCCGAAAACAAAACGCTGAAGGTGCGCATAAGGCTTGACAACGAAGGTTTGCTGCTAAAGCCGGAGATGTTTACCCGTGTGGTAGTAACCAACGAAGAAGACAACAAAGCCACCTGCATTCCGTCGTCGGCGGTGGTAGAAGAAAGCGGCAAAACCTATGTGATCGTGTACAACAACCAATGCGATATGAAGGTGCAGCAGATAGAAATATTGAAAGTAGTTGGCGATAAAACATTCATACAAACCGGGCTTATGCCAGGGCAAAAACTCATTGGCAAAAATGCGCTGTTGCTCTACGATCAGTTCACCGACAATAACTAATGAACATTTATTGTGACGTTGCAATCTAGTTAGTGAGCACAGATTTTTTGGTAGCGGGCAGTAGTCTTTATTTGAGCTTTTGTTGTGTCACTCCCTTGTACTGTTAGTTCGCTATGCAGCTTTTTACACCGCTGTCACAAGACGCATTATCAGCTACACGGTATAAGATTACGTGCCCTTGCAGTTAGCCTAAAGCTCCCCAAAGGTTTACCGCATCAACGTACTGCGACCTGCCTACCGGCAGGCAGGCGCAACGATGACGCTATAAAACAAATGCCCGGTCCCTAAAAAAACCGCGCTTCATCCCAAACTTTCAATCAACCCGACACCGGTAAACATACCGGTTTTACAAGCTTACAAACATGAATAAGTTCATAAAAGGCATCATACATTTTTCACTGCGGCACCGCTATCTCATTTTCTTTCTTAACCGCGGTGCTGGCGGTCATTGGTTTTATCAGTTATAAAAATACGCCCATCGAAACATTTCCCGATGTGACCAATACACAAATCATCATCATAGCGCAATGGCCTGGCCGCAGTGCAGAAGAGGTGGAAAAATTTATTTCCATACCGCTGGAAACGGCGTTGAACAGCGTGCAAAAAAAAGCAAACCTGCGTAGCACATCTGCATTTGGTTTGTGCTTACATCCGCATTATTTTCGACGACGATGTAGATGATGCATTTGCGCGGCAACAGGTATTAAGCCGCCTGGGCAATGCCGACCTGCCCGAAGGCGTGAAGCCCGAAGTGCAGCCGCCTTATGGCCCACCGGCGAAATTTACCGCTACACATTAAAAAGCAAAACAAAAGACATTCGCGAGTTAAGCACTATACAGCAATGGGTGCTCGACCGGCAGTTTAAATCTGTTCCCGGCGTTGCCGATGTAAACAGTTTTGGCGGCGAAGAAAAAAGCTATGAGATAAGTGCCAACCCCGAATACCTGGTGAAGTATTGGTCTTACCTCGCTGGATGTTTATAATGCCGTTGCGAAAAGCAACATAAATGTGGGCGGCGATGTGATTGAAAAAAACGGGCAGGCCTATGTGGTGCGTGGCATTGGATTACTAAATAATATTGAGGAGATAAAAGACATCATAGTTACCAAGGTGAACGGGGTGCCTATACTGGTGCGCAATGTAGCCGAGGTTAGAGAGACCGGCAAGCCACGACTGGGCAAAGTGTCGCGAGACGACCAGGAAGATGTGGTGGAAGGAATTATCGTAATGCGTAAGGGCGAAAACCCAAGCGAAGTACTGGAAAGCATAAGAGAAAAAGTAAAAGACCTGAACGAAAACATATTACCAGCCGATGTAAAGATCGACACGTTTTACGACCGTACCAACCTGATGGATTATGCGCAGGAAACGGTTATTCACAACCTGATAGAAGGTATCATACTGGTAACGGTAATCGTGTTCTTATTTATGGCCGACTGGCGCACTACACTTACGGTCAGCATCATTATTCCCTTGTCGCTGTTGTTTGCATTTATGTGTATGCGCATGAAGGGCATGACAGCAAACCTGCTTAGCATGGGTGCGGTCGATTTCGGTATCATCATAGACGGCGCCGTGGTGATGGTAGAGGGATTGTTTGTAGCCCTGGATGCACGGGCACGAGAGGTGGGCATGGAACGATTTAATAAGCTGGCAAAACTGGGTTTATTTAAGCAGGTGGGCAGCGAAATGGGTAAGGCGATCTTCTTTTCAAAGGTCATCATCCTCACCTGCCTGATGCCCATTTTTGCCTTTCAAAAGGTGGAGGGGAAAATGTTTTCTCCCCTTGCTTATACCCTGGGGTTTGCCTTACTTGGCGCATTGCTGTTTACACTTACGCTGGTGCCTGCACTATCCAGCATTTTGCTGCGCAAGAATGTGAGTGAAAAGCACAACCCAATCGTATTGTTCTTTGAGAATGGAATTGCCGCAATGTTTCGCAAAACGTATCGTTATCCAAAGACAAGTTTGTTGGTAGCGGTCATCTTTATGGCGGTAACCTTTTTCTCAGCCAGGTTTTTAGGAACTGAATTCTTGCCCGAGTTAGATGAAGGTGCATTGTGGGTAGAGAGCGAATTACCTATGAGCGCCAGCCTGCCGCAGGCGGAAGAAATATCAGACAAAATGATCTCTATCATTCGTGACTTTCCCGGAGGTGAAACAAACGCTATCGCAGATGGGTCGAACCAACGATGGCACCGACCCGAAAGGTTTTTTAATGTGCAGATACAAGTAGATCTGAAACCACGCGATGAATGGCGAAAAGGGGTAAGTGAAGAAATGCTGATAGACAGTATGGACCAGCAGCTGAAAAAAATTGCCGGTGTTACTTACAACTATTCGCAGCCCATCCGCGACAATGTAGAGGAAGCCGTTGCCGGTGTAAATGCTGCCATGGCGGTGAAGATATTTGGCCCCGATTTCCAGGTGCTGGACAGCCTGGCCGATGAAGTTAAAAAAGCGCTGACAGACGTACGCGGTATAGAAGATCTGGGTGTACTCCGCAACCTCGGTCAGCCCGAATTTCGCATAGAGCTCGACCAGCAAAAAATGGCGTTGTATGGCATCAACACAGCCGATGCACAGGCAGTGATAGAGATGGCTGTTGGTGGCAAAGCAGCCACCCAATTGTATGAAGGCGAAAGAAGCTTTGACGTGAGGATCCGCTACAAAAAAGAGTTCAGAGACAGCGAAGAGAAAATTGAAAACCTGATGATACCTACACAGGACGGCAGCAAAATTCCCATCAGTGAAATAGCTACCATCAGAACCCTCACCGGCCCGGCTTTCATCTACCGTGATAACAACAGCCGGCACATTGCTGTGAAGTTTTCGGTTCGCGAACGCGACCTGGGTAGCACCATACAGGAGGCACAACAAAAGGTAGCCGAGGCGGTAAAACTGCCCAAAGGCTACAGCACAACCTGGAACGGTGAATTTGAAAACCAGATCCGCGCTACCAAGACGCTTTCAAATGTGGTACCGCTGTGTTTGCTGGCTATCTTCCTGATACTCTTTGTGACCTATGGCAATGTAAAAGATGCTATACTCACCATACTTAATGTGCCGTTTGCGCTTATTGGTGGAATACTGGCGCTCCACATTACGGGTATTAACTTCAGCATCAGCGCAGGCATTGGTTTCATTGCTTTGTTTGGCGTTTGTATTCAAAATGGTGTGATCCTTATAAGTGTATTTCGAAAGAATTTGGAAGAACACCAGCCATTGCACAAAGCGATTCTCAACGGAGTAGTCTCGCGTGTTCGCCCGGTGGTAATGACGGCGTTGATGGCCGCCATAGGTTTAATGCCGGCGGCAATTAGCACGGGCATTGGCAGCGAAACACAAAAGCCATTGGCCGTGGTGGTCATTGGAGGTTTGGTTACTTCTACTATACTTACCCTTCTCATACTGCCGATCATTTACTCAATGGTACACCAGTTCACCCACAAACGGGAGAATATGAAACTGTTGAAAAAAATAGGAGCAGTCAATTAAGAACCCTTTTACTTTCAGCACAAAAACCTCATTGTTAACAATGGGGTTTTTGTGTTTTGCTATTTTTTGTTTTGTTACACTACTGCATTACGCTGGTCTGCCACGTTTACAGATGCTGTAATAAGTATCGCTGGATGACTGTATCGAAAACGAACACTTATTGTAACACAAGCGTACAATTATGCTGCTGAAAACAATTGCAAACTACTGAATTTCAGCAGATTATAAACCCGGCACATTGTTGCCTATTGCTAAGTACACCGGCAAACAAATAAGTGGTACCGGCTCACCCCCCAATTTTTGTTATAAAACATTCAATATAGTGGACAGGATCATACAGAAGAAAAAGTGGAGCACCAAAAGAATAATGACCATTGCAGGCGTAGTAGCCATTTGCGCCCTTGTTGCAGCAAGTTTGTATTTCACGTCAGGCAAAAGCCGCCTGAATGTGGATACGGAACGCATCACCGTTTATGAAGTTAAAAAAGGACCTTTCAAAGAGTTTATACCCGTCAACGGAATAGTGCTGCCCATCACCACCATTTATTTGGATGCAACAGAAGGCGGACGGGTGGAAGAAAAATATGTGGATGATGGCACCATTATGAAGAAAGGTCAACCCATATTGCGCCTGTCGAATACCGACCTGGAATTGGGTCTGGTAACCCAACAAACCAATGTGTACAACCTGTTGACACAAATGCAGATATCACGCAATGCAGCCCAGCAAAACACCGTGAACAAACTGAACCAGATGACCGATGTGGAAAGCCAGCTAAAAGAAGCAGAGCGGATCTATAACCTTAACAAACACCTGTACGAAAAGAAAGCCATTGGTCTGCAGGAGTATAAACAAGCCGAGAACAACTATAACTATTACCTGCAAAAGAAAAACCTGACCAAACAAATATTGCAGCAGGACTTAACCTCGAACCAGCAACAACTTACGCAGGCGCGACAATCGTACGAAGGCTCGCAAAATGCCCTGAATGTAATGCGCAAGAAAGTAGGTGACCTGGTTGTGCGGGCACCGGTTGACGGGCAGCTAACCTCGCTGGACGCAGAGATAGGGCAAAACAAAAACAAAGGTGAGCGCCTCGGGCAGTTGGATGTGACAACCGGTTTTAAAGTACGCGCCGATATAGATGAACATTATATCAGCCGGATCTTTCCGGGGCTTACAGGCGACTTTACACTCTCTGACCAAACCTACAAGCTAACCATCAAAAAAGTGTACACGCAAGTCACCAACGGTCGTTTCCAGGTTGATATGGAATTTGCCGGGCAGGTGCCACCCGGCATCCGGCGCGGGCAAACCCTGCAGATCGGTTTGGCATTGGGCGATGAAACACAGGCGATCCTTTTGGCAAAAGGCGGCTTCTTTCAGCAGACTGGCGGCAACTGGATATTTAAGGTCGCAGAAAATGGTTCCGTAGCTTATAAAGTTGATATACAGCTGGGGCGTCAAAACCCGGATTATTATGAAGTACTGCTCAGGTCTAAAGCCCGGCGACAAAGTGGTTACTTCAAGCTACGAGAACTATGGAACGATGCAGGAACTTGTTTTAAAGGACTTAAAACCATAAATACTACACCAAGCTAAAAACCATTCTGTTATGAAACTGCTATTTTGTTTTTTACTCGTCTTTGTATTTCAGACTGTACTGTCGGCAAGCAATGCAGTCTGCTGCCGCAACAATAAGGCTACCAGCCCGGTGCACATCGTTGCAGCAAACGCAGCACACCGATACAAATTCACGGCAGCGGACATTCATCCGTTGTTTATTTTGATATGCCATTTTTCTAACTCAAATACTTACCCCTAAAATCAACATTTATATGATCAGGATTAAAGATCTTGAAAAAATTTACCGTACCGAAGATGTGGAAACAGTAGCGCTGAACAAGCTGACGTTTGAAGTACACGAAGGCGAATTTGTAGCCGTGATGGGCCCTTCCGGTTGTGGCAAATCAACGCTGCTTAATATACTTGGGCTTCTCGACGATCCCGATGAACGGCAGCTTTCTTTTTAACGGCATTGAGGTAGCCAAATTTAACGAACGCAAACGCGCCGAACTGCGCAAGACGAAACATCGGCTTTGTATTTCAGAGCTTTAACCTGATAGATGAGCTGACCGTGTTTGAGAATGTAGAGTTGCCCCTTATTTACCTGGGCGTAAAAGCGCCCGAGCGCAAAACACGCGTGGAGGATGTACTGGATAAAATGCAGATCATGCACCGCCGCAACCACTACCCGCAGCAGCTATCTGGTGGTCAGCAGCAGCGCGTGGCCGTAGCCCGCGCCGTGGTCAATAATCCCAAACTCATTCTTGCCGATGAACCGACCGGTAACCTGGACTCGTCCAACGGCAACGAAGTAATGGCATTGCTAACCGACCTCAACGAGCAGGGCACCACCATAGTGATGGTAACCCACAGCGAGCACGATGCCCGCTACAGTCACCGCATCATTCGCATGCTCGACGGGCAAACCGTAATGGAAAATATAATGGTGTAATAACCCTTTACCCTGTACTGACTGCAGATCTTACAATGCCCAATAGCGTTACCCACCGTACAAGAGTGCGACGCAACGAAGGCTTCATGCAGGCTATCTGTTTGGCTCCAAACAACAGTACTCATTGTATCAAGACCTCCGTTGCAGCACGGCTTTTTTGGTGACCGGGCCATAGAACTTTTTTTGGGCTTTTGTTGCGTCGCACCCTTGTACAGTTTTGCTATGCGCAGCAAAACACACACAACTGCCGGCAGTTTCTACATGACCCTCATATTTGAATAGCTATGATACAAACTTACCTGAAAACTGCACTGCGAAACCTGCAGCGCAACAAAAGCTATGCACTGATAAATGTGCTGGGGCTGGCTGTGGGCATTGGTGCCTGCCTGCTCATTTTTTTGGTAGTGCGTTTCGAGAATAGTTTCGATGATTTTCATGCGCAAAAAAATAGCATCTACCGTGTCGGCACCGAGTTTCATAACCAGGATGGGGTTAGCTATTCTGCTGGCATTGCGTTTCCTGTAGCACAGGGTTTGCGCCTCGGGTACCCGCAAATAAAGGTGGCTTCGATCTTTAAAAACGAAGGGCAAATAACCATAGACAACAATAACGCCCGCAAGAAACTGGTTGAACAAAACTTCTACTATGCAGACACGGCTTTTTTCTCTATGTTCAACTTTCCTTTTTTGGCGGGTACTGCCACCAGTGCGCTCAAAGACCCCACCAGCGCTGTGCTGACACAGGCAACCGCAGAAAAGTTTTTTGGAAACTGGAAAGATGCCCTGGGTAAAACCATAAAATACGACAACAAAACTGTCTATACCATTACCGGTATTCTAAAAAATATTCCCTTCAATAGCGATTTCCCCCTGAGCGTGGTGGTGCCCTACGCAGCCCTTTCGCAAACGTTTATCAAAAACAACCTTGACGATTGGGTGAGTACATTTGGCGGCGCCTACACATTTATAGTGCTGCCGCCGTCTATGAGCCCGGAGAGCTTCGACAAAGAACTTAGAAAGTTTGCGCAAAAACATAAGCCGGCAGAGTACTCAAAAGATGCCTATGTAACACAACCGCTGACGGAGATTCACTTTGATGATCGTTTTGACAACTATACAGGGCAGATCTTTAGTCATTCGCTCGTCAATGCGCTGTCGCTTATAGGTTTGTTTCTAATTGTGATAGCCTGTGTAAATTTTGTAAATCTTGCCACCGCCCAGGCAGTCAACCGGTCAAAAGAAGTGGGTGTGCGAAAGGTGCTGGGCAGCAGCCGCCGGCAATTGGCGTTGCAGTTTTTGGGTGAGACATCTTTGATTGTTCTGTTTGCTATGGTACTGGCAGTGGGGTTAGCTTTTATCAGCCTGCCTTTTCTCAACGCATTGCTTGGCGTACACATCAGCATAGACCTCATACAAGATCCGTTCTTAGTGTTGTTCATTGTTGTTGCGGGCACTGGTGTCACATTGATGAGTGGTTTATATCCTGCCTTTATCATTTCCGGGTTCAGCCCTATAACCGCATTGAAAGGCCGGCTTACTTCTAAAATGATCGGTGGCATATCGCTGCGCCGTGGGCTGGTGGTTTTCCAGTTTGCCATAGCTCATATTTTAATCATTGGCATGTTCATAGTAGTTAGCCAGATGAACTTTTTTAGAAATGCCTCGCTTGGTTTTAGCAAGGCTGCAATCATAACGGTCGATATACCCGGCGACAGTATTAACCATAGCAAAATAGAATACCTGCGCAACCAGTTGCTGGCCAATAGCAATATACAAAAGGTGAGTTTCAGCTTTGGCAGCCCGTCAGCAGGTAACAACTGGAACAGCGATTTTAAATTTGACCACGCCACCAAAAGCACCAATTTCAGCGCCAACCTCAAGTGGGCCGATGCAGATTATTTCAGCACTTATAATCTGCAATTTGTGGCAGGCCGCCCCTACAGCCGCAGCGACACTGTGCGCGAATTTGTGGTCAATGAGACCTTGCTGCGAAAGCTTGGCATCACCAATCCTGCTGCTGCCATAGGCAAACAATTAGACTTTTGGGATGGGCGAACTGTAGCCAATATTGTCGGCGTCATTCGCGACTTCAATTCCTACTCTTTGCGCGAACCCATGGCGCCCGTTGTACTTTCTACCTGGAACGACGTGTACCAGACCCTTAATATTAAAATTAAACCCGGTGCAGAAAAAGCGGTTCTTCCGTTCATTGAGAATCTTTGGAACAATACCTATCCTGATTATGTGTATGAATATAAATTTCTCGACAAAGTGATCGAGAACTTTTACCAACAGGAAGATCAATTGTCGCAGTTGTATAAAATTTTTGCAGGTATTGCTATATTCATCAGTTGCCTGGGCTTATACGGTTTGGTGTCGTTTATGGCTGTGCAGCGCACCAAAGAGGTGGGCATACGCAAAATATTGGGTGCCTCGCCTGGCAGCATCATTTTCCTGCTGTCAAAAGAATTTACCTTACTCATCTTGTTTGCATTTCTTATCTCCGCGCCCATAGCCTGGTACATTATGCACCAGTGGTTGCAAAATTACACCTACCGCATTCCCATGTCAGCCACCATCTTTCTATTTGCCATCGCTACCTCTATTGTTATTGCCTGGATAACCGTGGCTCACAAAGCCATACAGGCAGCATTGGTCAATCCGGTTAAAAGTTTACGGAATGAATAGATGGGCTATATTATAACCAGTCATTTAGTTAGTGGAGGAATGTTTATGGGGCGGTCAACTGTTCGTTGAGGTGGCTTTAGTTGCGACGCTCCGTTCAACAACACATCTTTGTTGAGGCAAAGAGAAAGTGCAGTTGAAAATTGTCAATATCCGCAAGTTCTCTTTTTAAATCTACGCTTAAACCATTGTCTTCTGCTACAATTTTGTCCGACCGGTTATGTATAGTCTTACAAAAAATTAAGGAAACGCAATAGTTTTGACATCCAGCGCTTTGGTGTTTTTTTGGCTTAAGCAATACCCTGGTGTTTCCAGTCTGAAAGTATTTTTACACCTTTGAAATCAAACATAAACAGCTACGCATCCACTACCCTTGTATTGCTGATGGCATCGTGCAGCGGGCGCCCAAGTAGCGGAATAAAAAAAGGATAGATGATGGTTAAACGTGCCAGCGAACGCAAAACAATTTGATACCATTTTGGTTTGGCACCTGCTGCATTACGCACCCGCGACATGGTTAGCCATTTACCCGGTGTTCTGCTAAACAGCATTTCGAACAGTAAATAGTAAACGAATACTGAAGCGTAGAAGAACATATAAAATGGGAAGAACTTATAAGCCCAATAGTACACGTAAAAAGTCCACCACTTATATAGCCCATAGGCCATTAAAAAAATCAGAATGGTATCAATTAAAAAGTTGATGACCCGCGTGCCAATGCCTACCTCTCTCATACTTATTGAATAGTTGCAAATGTAAACGGAAAGGTTTGAAACAAATTTTGGCAAAATGATAGCCAGTAAGTTCTGCACTCAAATCCAAATTTGAGACTGTAGTGAATAAACAATCAAACGATAAGGCGGAATAGTGATTACGATAAAAACGAGTTGATTTGCACCTAAGATGTAGTTATAAATTTAAAGAATAACTAAAAGTCGATACATCGATAAATTAAAAAAGTCCCACAGGAAAAACCGGTGGGACCAAAAGCGTTTAGGTAATAATTGATTTATAGACTAGGGCAGCACAGCCCATATACCGGGGGTGCCGGAGGTTGTACAAGTCCAGCCCTTTATAGATGAAGATGCGGGATAGTTGAGGTTAAGTACTATGTCGCCAACAGTCCAGCTACAGGCGTTGGGGGCAGCGGTTGCTTTAAGACCAACCAGCTTTTTGGCACCCTTTAATACACTTACTGTTGGGTAAAGCACCCGGCCGTTTGTAGTAAAATTGGTTAGGTCGGCTTTCGTAATATTGCCCCCCGTGGGAAGTTCTACGCCCCAACGTGTGTTGAGACCATCACCGTTCATCTTGTTGTTTTTAAGATTTAAAAAATCTACGGTTAGCTTTGTTGAATTGAGTTTAAATAATATTGGACATACACCAACATGCGAAACTATATTGTCGTTGAGTAAAAGATTGTGAACGGTGCTCGTTGAATTTACACCCAGTTCGGCAAAAAAAGTGTAAAGACTGTCCCAGGTGTTTTTGCTGATATCAATGGTTTGTGAGTTAGTGAAACTCGCCTGAACACCTCTGTTGGCTTTTATTACTTTGTTTGAGGTAAAAGTGAAATCTCCACAATTATAAAAGTATGCGCCTGCACCATTTATCGTGGTTAATCCATTTCTTTTGAAGGTATTACCCCTCACATTGAAATTTTTGCAAACATCAGCATGAAAACCATTAAAGGTAGATATGGGGTCTTTTGTACTTTGGCAGTAATTCGAATCTACTTGTACATAAGTCACATTGTTTAGGTATATAAAACGGTTGGTATTGGTAATGTGATTATTTGAAACGGTAACGTTTTTGGTAACACCTGTTGATGCCCAAACCTCTATACCATCTTCAAGTCCGGTTTTGTTGCCACCGGTTATTATATTGTTCGATACAACTACATTTTGCGCGTTCCAAATTTGTATCAGCGAACTGCCGTCGCTACGACCGTTGAATATCTTATCTACCGTGTTGTTAGTGATACGCGCATCATAAACCGTAAAAATGTCAGGATAAAATCCATCGTCTTCATGCCCCTGAAATTTTATACCGTCTTTTCCGCAATTCCTTACTGTGTTATGATCCCAGGTAACGTCGTTGCTTCCTTCTGTTTTTGTGCCAGTGTCGGGGCAGTCTTCTATGAGAGAATTGGTGATCTTTAAGTGGTCGCAAACAGTGCCTAGTATTCCGATACCGCCAATACTTGTATTGGTTCCCTGGTTGCCAATGCCTTTGTAGGTAAAGTGATCGATCGTTGTACCCGGGCAGCCTTGCAGGTCCACACCATGAAACATGCCATTGATTGATGAGCACCCGGCAAGGAAAACATTTGTTGAGGTGTGTATCCAAAAAGAGATAGATGAACTGTTGATTATTGAACAGTTAGTGAGCGTAACATTTGAGCAGGTATTTACGATCAACCCCATTACGTAATTGCGCCAGGTTGTGCCGGCACAGGTTAAATTGGCGCGGTTTCCATCAATGGTCAAACCTGTTATTTGCACCAGAGTTAAATTCCGTAATATCAGACCACTTGTTGGTCCGGATGAAATTTTTGGAAAATTTGAGGTATATTTTAAAATTACATTGTCGGCTTTAATGATGAGTTTTCCACTGGATTTGGTTATGGGTTTTGCAATGTTGTATGTACCCGCCGGTATATAGATCTGTTCGTTTTTGTTGATTGCGTTTTGCAATGCAAGAGAATTATCAGCACTGCCGGTGGAAACTCCCAAGCCCGTTACGTTTACAAAACCAATTGGGTCGGCAGTGGTTAGCGTAGATTGTGCAAAAAGCGGAACATCGCCATTTAAATTCTTGGTACAATCAGTGAAAAAGGATACTGTAAAAACGCTCAGCACAATTAGCTTTAAAAGACTGAAGCGAATAAAAACGGGTTTTTTGTAAAACATTTTTGTTAAGTATTTATTAGGTGATTAAACATGTCACCTAATCACAACGCACGGTGTGAAAATAAAATTGCTCTGGTCTTTATTCCCACTTTTCAGCCGAAACCCGCCTGTTTTTAAATAAGGTTTTGAAGATTTCACTTATTATTTCAGGTTACATCAAGATGCAACTTTAGTTAGATATTTTTTTAAAACCAAAGTTACAAGCCTTTTAAATATAACAAATTTTAATTATTTGTATTATTAAACAAAGATTTACCCAGGCACTCAAAATACACAAAGAAACGCTTCAAGTATTTCTTGAGCAACATACTAAAAGTCTATTATTGTTATCTTATTAGCTCTTTGCATATCCCTAGCAAATCAAACGTTGGCAAAACTACAGCCCTGCCCGGTTAATTTATCCCCAATAATATTTTACATTTCGAACATAAATAAGCTCGTTGTGCCAAAAGTATTTTACTGTGTTTACGTAGTAGAATTGTCAAAAAAAGTTTTTACTGAGAATGCCCGGTTCCGGGCGGCAAATCCACAATTTAATGGCGTACTCGAATGTTTGTATGTTGGAATGACAAGCAAAACTCCGGCAGAAAGATTACAGCAACACAAGACAGGTTATGTAAACAAGAAAGGTCATAAGTTGTCGGCAAATATTGTTGAGAAGTACGGCATCTACCTGCGTCCCAGTTTGTATGATCACCTTAATACAAAACCAATGACACGCGAGCAAGCTTTACTCATGGAGGAGAAATTGGCCTGGCATCTGCGCAGGAAAGGATACGCGGTTTGGTTCAATTAATGATTTCATCACCTTCATCAGTATTCTGCAAGTACGAGCTCAAGTATAACGCGTGCGTTATTTCAGGAGACGTATTAAGGGCAGAAAAGGAGAGTACAAAAAAATATTAGGGGCTGTGCTTCAACCTGAAGCAAGGTTGTAATTACTGCAATTTGCATCGCATGAACTGCCCCATTAATTGAAAGTTGCCAACAAAGTTTACTTGAAAATCATGTTCATTTTGCAAATAGATGGTGGGAGAAAGATCTACCCCAGGAATTGTGGTAACGGGGTTTTTTGCCAGTGCAAGCTGGAGTGATTTTGAAAAGGCAGTAGTTGAGTGAATGAAAAACTTAACATTGCTTAGGCTTGAAGACCGCACCAGCACCATATTGTTGGAGTCAAGCAGCGCTTTTTTATAGTCACGCAGTTGAGCAGATGTAGTAGTGTCTAAAATTTCTCCCATCAAAGTGTTAAGTTCCATATTGACCCAGGAACCGGTTTCAATTTCATTATCATTTGAACTCCTTATAGCTTGATTTAATTCCTGGTTTACTGCATTGGATGCGCCTGGAATTAAAAGGTTGATTCTTTTATTGAAGAAGGTATCGAGGGTAGTATTGATCGTTCTTTTTTCATAACAGGGTTTGGTTTCAATAGTGAGCATAGAAAATATTTCATCTCGTGTAAAATTGATAATGCCACCTTTTACCTTTATCTGCATTGTCTTCCTATCAACAATACAACCCAACATGAAGGTATCTTTTGTGCGGATAAATATGGCGTTGGCTGCATACGACGAGCCCATGCAACTGTCATGTAATCTTTGTTGCTCTTTCCACATTTTGCCTTTTGGAATGGCGAATGTTGTATCAGAAGCGTAATTAAAATCGTTTTCATTCAAGGGAATAAATTGAATTGTGCCTTCCCTAACATTGGAACAACTGTTGGCAATAACCAGGATTAAAAGATACAAGAACAATTTTTTCATAATGGAAAGTTTGGCAGCAATTAAGGAAAAGTAATAACGTCGGTTTACCTTTTAATTCACGCAAGAAGATAATTCTTTTAAATCATTATTAGCGCCTTTAATTACAAAAGGATAAGTGGAGACTAATGGTCAAAAGATTTCGCCAATTCAATTGCAACAAAATCAAAGTAAAACAGGCTTTTTCGTTTTGGTTGTTACCAAAAGCTTTTGTGATGGTGGCAGTTTTTTTTTGTGCAAATTTGTAAGCTACCAGTTATTTATATATAACTCCCGAAACGTCAGGTGCATGAAATATCTACCTTTTTTAGATGGCAAATACTCGGTTGCGCCCGCATTACAACCGCTGAGAAAAGTTGAACGCGACTATGATAAAAAGGTGTTTCAAATAGATGACCAATATCTTTATTTTTTGCAGAGCAAACTATTGTGTCGGGAAGAAGATCTTTCTAAATACTACCGGCAGCTAAATCTACCTGCGGCAACGGCACGTCGTGTCAATCGGTTCATTGTATATCAATTAGTGTCTGAGTATGCAACTATTTTTCATCTACAGGAGAGTGGTACGCATTTTCACTTTTTTAATACCATTACCAATGAACGATTAGAGTGGGGTGAGGATTGGCTGAATGTTACCAATAAAAAATATGTCTCTTTGTTTGACGCTTTAGCATACCAGGTACAGGAAGATTTTGCCATTTGCCAAATTGAAGGAGACAAAGATCACATGGCGGCCATACATGTTTGCCATGCCAACCATTGGGCGCCGGCTGAAAAGGCGGGCAAGCCATTCGAACTCAATTCATGCTATTGTTCCGGGAATGGAAAAATCTATGCCTCACTACTTTAAAATGCTGCTTTCAGCGGTAAATAAGGGACCGTTTACCCGCTTTGCCTGGGGAATTTCGACAGACACCCGTCTTAATCACCATCCCGAAGCACCTACAGGCTGGGATAAGCAGGAATGGGCCGGTCGTCATATTGAAGAAGGCTGTGATTTATTTCTGCGGGTTGAAAAGCAGACACTCAATGGACTACCGGAAGTAAATGCATTTTTTTTTACTATCCGAACTTACTTCTACCCTGTGGTTGAACTAAGCCTTGATGAACGAAAAGCCCTCTACACCGCAGTTGAAAGTATGTCTCAAGCATCGCAGATCTATAAAGGTTTGGCGGGTAAGCTTTCTATTTTACAAAAACTTATTTTAGATCGGTAATTAGTGGTGTTCGCCAAACACTGTACGCAGGGCATCAGAAATTTCTCCCAATGTGCAATTATTCTCAACTGCAGTTATTACAACAGGCATCAGGTTACTGCCATCTTTTGCAGTCGCTTTTATATTGGCAAGGCATTTATCAACTACCACGTTGTTCCGGCTTGCACGCAGTCGTTCTAACTTGTCGCACTGCATTTTTCTGATGTTATCATCAATCCTGAAGCCTGCGATCTTTGTCTCTTCTTCAACCTGGAATTTATTGACACCTACAATGATCTTTTCACCAGACTCTACCTTTCTCTGAAATTCATACGCGCTTTTAGCAATTTCATTCTGCATAAATCCTTGCTCTATCGCGCTGACGCTACCGCCCATGTCATCGATGGCTCTTATTAACTTCCAGGCTTCCTGTTCTACCTCTGCCGTCAGGTTTTCTATAAAATAAGAACCTGCCAACGGATCGGCTGTGTCAGCTATGCCACTTTCGAAACCGATGATCTGCTGAGTACGCAGGGCTATTCGTGCAGCATTTTCAGTAGGCAGACTTAATGCTTCATCAAAACCATTTGTATGCAAACTTTGGGTACCACCTAAAACAGCGGCAATGGTCTGCACTGTTACACGACTTATATTATTTAAGTGGTTGTTGTGCTGTCAAGCGTGCTGCCGCCTGTTTGGGTATGAAAACGAACATCAAGCGCTTTGGGGTCAGTAGCACCCAGTTCTTTCATGATTACAGCCCACATTTTGCGCTGCCGCTCTGAATTTTGCAACTTCTTCAAAAAGGTTATTATGTGCATTAAAGAAAAATGACAGGCGTTTTCCAAATACGTTGATATCCAGATCCTTTTTCGAGAGCCGCCTTTACATAAGCTTTGCCATTGCTGAGTGTAAAGGCAATTTCCTGCACGGCAGTACTTCCCGCTTCGCGAATATGATAACCTGAAATAGAAATGGTATTCCATTTTGGCAACTTCTTTGCTGCACCACTCAAAAATATCTGTGATGATGCGCATGCTTGGTTTTGGAGGATAAATATAAGTTCCTCTGGCAGCATATTCTTTTAAAATATCGTTTTGAATGGTGCCGTGTAATTTTGCGAAAGATCGGCACCTTGCTTTTTAGCCAGCGCTACATAAAAAGCCAGTAAAATAAAACCCGTGGCATTGATGGTCATAGAAGTGCTTACGTCCTCCAGCTTAATTCCGTTAAAAAGGATCTCCATGTCTTCAAGACTATCGATGGCAACACCTACTTTTCCCACTTCTCCTTCTGACAAGGCATGGTCACTGTCGTAACCGATTTGGGTGGGCAAATCGAAGGCAACGCTCAAACCATTGACACCCTGAGATAATAAATAATGATAGCGTTTGTTGCTTTCTTCAGCAGTGGAGAAACCTGCATATTGTCGCATGGTCCACAGCCTGCCACGGTACATGTCGGGTTGTACTGCCCCGGGTGTACGGGAAGGAACCGGAATCTTCGGGCGCGTAGTTGTAAGTTGACTGATGACAGATGCCGGAAGGTCAGGCGGCAGTGTAAATCTTCTTGATTTCAATGCCGCTGAATCGGTATATTTTTTTTCCATTGTGCAAATTTTGCCGGTAGGACATATGCCCCTAATCGGAGTTAGGATTAAAGCAACTTCTTTGCCTCATAGCTCAATACCTCGCTAACAACTTCATGTAATTGCCCTTTTTTGTCGGTCATCAGGTATTCGAGTAGAAGTTTGTTAAGGTCAAGGCCTGTAGCATTGGGAGGAAGTGCACTTGCCAGTTGGTTAACCACCAGCATGTTTTGTTCTTTCAGATTTTTCACTGCATTCCAGGCATCTGCGGAAACATAAATCTGTTGTGTAATGTTATAATCAAATTCTTCTTTTAACCCCTGGTAAGTAGCATTTGCATTTCTCTTGCACTTATTCCATTTTGGTTTACCCGGCTAATGAGGTTCGGCAAGGCAATACGATCTACTAACAAAGTTAACCGCTCATATGCCTGTAGTCGCATTGTGCGTGTGGCTAAATCTCCCACTTCGTAGCATTCGTAGCATCTTTCCGCCTGACCTTTTGTTGTTTAAGAACGAATACCCAAATAGTGGCAACAAACACAATTATAATACTCACCGTATCACTGTAGTTATATTCATTAGAATCGTCTTTTTGTAAAAATACAGGAAAGGCTGCCTCATTTTCAATATGAATAACAGACTTAACGTTTTCCTGTATTCGAAATGATACAATGGCAATAAATTTGATTATTCGTATTTTTACAAAAAAGAAATTATGCAATATAGCTATAGAAACACCGGTGAATTAACAGCAGGGTGCTGTTGCAGAACTAAAGAGATTGATGAATGAGCCTGGATTTGACAGACTCAACACCTGCGTATGGTGTAAAGGGCGGCGGATGTAGTGGTATGACTTACGTATTGGGCTTTGACCAAAAACAGGAAAACGACCTGTTTCGAAATTGAAGGAATACAATGTATAATGACAGCCGCACATGAAATTTATCTGATGGGTATGGAAATTGATTTTCAGGGAGGACTAAATACAAGAGGTTTTACGTTTACTAATCCCAATGCAAGTAAGACGTGCGGGTGTGGTACCAGTTTTGCAGTATAGTTGCGGGTTTAAAGGATTTGGAAATTGATATTAAGAGCAGACTTCGGTCTGCTTTTTTTATGCTTCCTTTCCAGCGCCTTTTTTGATTTGCAAAAGGGCTTATCTGAAATGTTCGTCTGCCCATAATTTAACTACATAAGAAAAGCTCCGTATGGCTTTGCTGTACAAGAGTGCGACGCAAGTAAAGGTCAATGAAGTGATATAGCTTGCTACCAAAACTTTTCTCTTCCTCTCGCTTACAATTTCCGCCGCACCTTTTCCCTAATCCGTAATCAGCAATTACCAATTGTATAAATGAAGGCTTTTTGAATGATCTTTTTTTGCAGCAGATAAATTGAAGAAATGAAAACAGCTTTATGCGCAATTGGTTTTTTGGTCTGGTGCCTGGGTGCGTTTGCCCAATCGGCAGGAACGATCAAGGGAAGAGTAATAGGTAGCGACGGACAGCCAGCAGGTTTTGTAAATGTGGGTTTGAAAGGACTGAAATACAGTACCGTGACGGATAAGAACGGAGAATTTTTAATGCAAAATATTGAACAGGGTACCTATGCACTGGTGATTTCTTTTGTTGGACTAAAAACAGAAGAAAGACCGGTGCAGGTGATGAACAGCGCTGTGACCACTGCTGATTTTGTGCTGACAGAAAAAGCAACAGAACTATTGGAAGTAACTGTAGTGACTACAAGAACCATCAACGATAAGCCAGTGACTGCGGGCAAAATAACCATTGACCCAATGGACCTGCCACAGAGTATTGCAGTGATTGGGCAAGGTGTGATTCGTGATCAGCAGGCTTTGCGGCTGAGCGATGTAATAAGAAATGTAAATGGTGTGTACCTGTCGGGTACCCGCGCCAGTACACAGGAAAGTTTTTCGGCACGCGGTTATGCTTTTAGCAGCAGCAATATGTTTAAAAATGGGGTACGGGTGAACTCGGGCGTAATGCCCGAAGTGAGTTCGCTGGAGAAGGTGGAAATATTGAAAGGAAGTACTGCCATTTTGTACGGCAATGTGGCGCCTGGCGGAATTATAAATATGGTAACCAAACAGCCCAAAGATATATTTGGTGGCGAAGTGTCGATGCGGTTGGGCAGCTACGATCTGTATAAGCCATCTTTTGATGTTTATGGTCCCTTATCAAATGGCATTTCCTATCGTGTAAACGGCACCTATGAGGGTGCAAATAGCTATCGTGATAATGTTCATTATAAGCGCTACTATATCAATCCTGCATTGCTTTTTCAATTGGGTAAGGCGACTGAGCTGTTAGTACAAGCCGATTACCTGCATCACGATTTTACACCTGACTTTGGCATTGGCACGGTAAACAATACGGAGATATCCCCATTGTCGCGATCTACATTTTTGGGCACCGGCTGGCAGTATGCAAAAACCCGGCAGACCACTGCGTCCGCTGCGCTGAAACATAGCTTTAGCGACCAATGGAAGCTGACCACCACAGTATCCTATCAGCGCTATGCACGGGACTATTATTCTACCGAGCGCATTCAGGCAAACTCTCTGGGCAGATGGGCGCGGCCGCTAGGCAGAACCAATACCGACGAAAAGTATTATATAGCCCAGACTGACCTAACGGGCAAATTTAGCACGGGTGTTTTTGCACATACTTTTTTAGCAGGCATTGATGCGGACCGGTATGACATAACTAATGATGCATTTAACCAACCGGCTATACTGGATACGATAAACATACTGGATGCAACGAAGTATGATAGCGAATCCAATATACCGGCGGTAACCAAAATAAGGAGGGTACAAACCAGGACCAATCGCGCCGGTGCCTATGTTCAGGACCTGGTCAGCCTTACTGCTAAGTTGAAACTATTGGCTGGTATCCGGTACTCTTATCAAAAAGCACTACCGCCCGATACGCTTAACTTTTTGACCAATATGCACTATACCGGTAGCTCAAAAGCGGATAAGGCCTTCTCGCCGCGGGTTGGATTGGTGTATCGTCCGTGGACCTCGACTTCGGTTTTTGCCAGCTATGCCAATTCATTTACCGTTAACAGCGGGACCGATATTTATGGAAACGGTCTAGCACCATCGATCATTGACCAATACGAGTTGGGAATAAAAAATGAGTTCATTAAAGGGCTATTATCGGCCAATGTTACGCTCTACCGCATCGTAAATCAAAACCTGGCACAGGTGGCACAATACACCGCAGCCGGCGTGGTAAACACCAATACTACCATTAAAGAACTTACAGGTCAAACAACGAGCGATGGATTAGAAGTAGATATAGACGCCCATCCGGTAGCGGGTTTGAGCGTTTTAGGCGGATACAGCTATAACTACATGCGCTATACAAAAACGCTACCCACCAAGGGAAACTATATAACAGGTGAAAGGCTAATAAACAATCCAGCCCATACAGCTAACGCGAGTGTGTTCTATGAATTTAAAAACCGGATACTAAAGAATGTTAAACTGGGAGGAACTGTGGTTTACATAGGTAACCGTTTTGGTGGCTGGAACAACACCACAGGTCAGATACAGAATTATTCACGCTTAATTCCTGTGAGTGGTATTTACTACGGTCGATCTTTCTGCAGGCTACACTTTTAAGCAGGTATCCGTTTTGGCAAAGGTGTCGAACCTGACCAACACACTCAACTACTATGTGCATGAGAACTACAGCATTAACCCTATTCCGCCACGGCAGTTTGCCGCAACTGTTGCCTATAAATTTTAAAGAGAGGTTAGGCGACAACTACAGTGAAAGAATATATAGCAGCGAAGTTCGTATTGACTGCTTACCAACCAGGCATCACCATTATTGTCCGTAACTCTTTTGCCGCCCAGCCAGGTGCTCACTACTTTGGTGTTCAAAACCTCGCTACCACTCACTTTCATCAGGTCCTGGTTTACGATGATGAAATCAGCTTTCTTGCCAACTTCCAGGCTGCCAACTTCTTTTTCCAAAAAGCAGGCTTTTGCAGCCCAGATCGTCATACCGCGTATTGCTTGTTCGCGGGTTAGCGCATTCTCCGGTTGAAAACCGCCTGCTGGATAGCCCCTGGCATCAGTTCTAAAAACGGCAGCTAAAAACGTCTTAAATGGACTGATATCTTCCACGGGAAAATCGGTGCCAAGTGGCAGCCAGCCATTTTGCCTGAGTAATTGCTTATAGGCATAAGCAGTAGTTATTCTCACGTCGCCGAGGCGTTCTTCGGCCCAGTACATATCGCTGGTTGCATGGGTAGGTTGCACACTGGGTACAATGTCGGACTTGCCAAACAGATCAAAATCGTCGGGGTCAATAACCTGTGCATGTTCAATGCGCCAGCGCCTGTCGTTGTCACCATTCAATACCTTGTTGTAGATGGTAAGTATAAGGCGATTAGCACTGTCACCAATGGCATGTGTACACATTTGAAAATCTGTTTTAGCAATTACCTGCGCAAGACTGTCGTAGTGGTTTTTATCTCTCAGTAGAAAGCCATACCAACCTTTTTTATCATTGTAAGGCTGTAGCAAACAGGCTCCCCGACTGCCCAGCGCACCATCAGCATATACCTTTATTCCTTTTACATACAATTTATCGGTCTTGTAGGGAGCCTTGTGCAGGTAGCGGTTGAAGTTGGCTGTATCGTCACTGAGCATTACATACAGACGCATGTTCAGTTTACCAGCTTTTTGCAACTGGTCAATTCCTTCTACCGCGTTGTACATAAGCCCGCAATCTGCAATGGTTGTCAGCCCTGTAGCGAAACAGTTTTCCTCGGCAGCAGTTAGCCACCTGGTAAAAACTTCAGCACTTACCGGCGGCATCTTTGAGGCTACCAGTTCTACTGCGTTATCTACAAGCATACCGGTTGTCTTCCCGTTACGGGTTTCAATCGTTCCTCCAATTATTTTTTGATTGGCTATAACACCGGCCAGGGCGAGTGCCTGCCCATTGGCAATAGCAGCATGCCCGTCGACCCTGCTTAGCAGCACAGGTGTCTGTGGAAATAATACATCCAGTTTTTCCCGCGAGGGAAATGCCTTGCCCGCCCACTTGTTTTGGTCCCAGCCGCTGCCCGTAATCCATTTGTCTGCGGGATGTTTTGCGGCAAATTTTTGAACCCGGTCAATCACTTCGTCCCAGCTTTGTGCACCATACAGATTGACACTAAACAGCGACTTGCCATACTCTACAAAGTGTGCGTGCGCATCTATAAAACCCGGATACACAGCCTGCCCATGCGCATCTACCATTTGCCTGGCTTTGTAGTTAGCTGTAATATCGGCATCGGTTCCTACTGCCACAACTTTGCCATCCTTTATGGCCAAGGCTTCCTCTGTAGTAAACTGAGCATCTACCGTATACACCACTCCATTGCGAACTATGGTATCCACCTCCTGACCTTGTTTGTTTTGGCAGCAAACCAACAACACTGCAATCCACACCAGCAACACAATTCGCATACATTAAATTTTTTTACTCAATTACATCAATCTTTTTTCGCGTTCTAACCAATTTATAGATCTTAACAGCGCTCATAAGCAACACAATAAACAAACCCAGCCCGGCAATGCCCCACACAAAACTCAGGCTCTGTTTTACCACCGCCAACATTACGATGGCTATTAAAAAAATGGTAGCTACTTCATTCCATATACGTAATTGCTGCGATGAATGGCTAAACACGCCCTTCATTTGCTGCGCATAAATTCGGTGTAGTGATAAATGATAGAGGTACAGAAAAAATACGAAAACCAGCTTAATGAGCAACCACGTGCCTGCACCATCAGTAAGGTGCCGCTGCCACTTGCCGGTGAACATAACTGTAAGCCCCAACAGCAGGGTTAGTATTGCCGAAGGCCAGGTTATACCATACCACAGCCTTTTCATCATAATGTTGAATTGTGCATGCAGCACTTCGGCAGCAGCAGCAGGTTTGTCTCGTGCCTCGGTATTGTAAATGAATAAACGCGGCATATAAAACATGCCACTAAACCACGTAACAACAAAAACGATATGCAGCGCCTTCAGGTAGTCGTACATATCGCTAAGATAAGATGGCAATGGTTATAGTCTTTCGCTTTCGAAGCGAATGGCAGGCGGTGGCGGGATGTGTGCAGAAATCTGCTGGTCGTTTTTTTATGTTGTCCGGGCATTTGTTCTTCTGTCAACATCGTTGTGTTATTTTAATTCCGATTTATCGGAACTCACTTGTACTGGTAGTGCTTTCTTCAGCAGGAATGCCACAGTCCCTGCTAACACTCAAGGCTAAGAGCGGAGACGCCAGCAGTATGAAAAGCCAAGCAGTGTTACCCAAAGATGAACGGAGCGTCGCAACAAAAGCTGCCTTAGGTTCTCCCTGCCGGTCCACAAAATAGTCTAACTCTTTTCTTCCCAAACCTGCACCAGGTTCACCAATACTTCTACTGCCTTGTGCATATCGCGTACACCGATCCATTCTTTTTTGCTGTGAATGCCTTGCATGCCGGTAAATAAATTGGGGCAGGGAAGTCCCATAAAACTAAGGCGACTACCATCGGTGCCGCCGCGAATGCTTTTCCCGGCGCACAGTAAGACCGCTGCGTGTGTACGCTTCACCGGCATAGGCAACCACATGCGGGTGCTGGTCAAGTACCTCTTTCATATTGCGATACTGCTCTACGACGTGGAAATCCATACGCGCTTTCGGATGGCGTAGCATTACACTTTCGGCTATCTGTTGTAACCGGGCAGCGTTGTCCGCCAAACCCTCGCGTGTAAAATCACGAACGATAAACTCGAGTGTTGCTTTTTCTGCCAGCCCGCTTACATGCACCGGATGTACAAAGCCCTGCCGCTTGTCAGTGGTCTCCGGGCTAAATTCTCCCACCGGTAAAGCAGCCAATATTTCGCCGGCGATTTTAATAGCATTGACGAGTGTATCTTTTGCATACCCTGGGTGAGCGATAACTCCATAAATAATTATAGTTGCAGCATCGGCACTAAACGTTTCATCCTCAAGCGTACCCATTTCGCCACCATCGAGCGTATAACCATAGTTTGCGCCAAGCTTCTCCATATTGAGATTGGCTGTGCCTTTTCCAATTTCTTCATCAGGCGTAAAAAGCAGTTTTATAGCGCCGTGTTTTACCTCGGGATGGGTCATTAAAAAGTTAGCCAGATCCATTATTTCAGCTACTCCGGCCTTATCGTCAGAACCCAATAACGTGGTACCACTTGCTGTGATGATGCTGTTGCCGATGTGCTTTTGCAAATAACCAAAATCGCTTTTGCGCAATACTTGTGTTGGGTCGTCGGGCAGCACGATATCTGTACCATCGTAACGGGTATGCAACAGCGGCTTTACGCCGGTACCACTGCAGTCGGGCGCAGTATCAACATGGCTGCAAAAACAAATAACAGGCACGTGCTTGATTGTGTTGGCAGGGATGGTTGCATAGACATAGCCAAACCCATCCAGCTCCGCCTCTATACCCATTGCCTGCAATTCCTGCACAAGCAGGTGACTTAATGTCTTCTGCTTTTCAGTGGAAGGTGAAGTTTCACTTTTGGGATTGCTTTGTGTATCGATCTGCACATAGCGCATAAATCGTTCGACGCAAGTGTAAGAGTAGCCGGCTAACATATAGGTTTCATTTCAGGCAAAGTAACACAAAGGGTTGGTAGGTGAGCCGCTGTAAAGCACACTGGCAAAACAAGTTGTCCTGATGCTTTTACTGGTTGCAACTATCCTCGTCGCTTTGAAAAATAGCCAAAATAAATAACCGCTGATGCGTCTTATTCAATCGAAGAAAACTTAACTAAATAAGCTCTTATTTATTTTGCTGTAAAAGGATGTAGCGGGCAGACCACATCTCACCAGGGTTTACCTTTGCCACATGACTAAATTGAGTGTAAACATCAACAAATTTGCTACGCTGCGCAACAGTCGCGGGGGTGATAACCCAAATGTGCTAAAGGCAGCATTGGATGCAGAAAGATTTGGTGCCGATGGGGTGACCGTGCATCCGCGTCCGGATGAAAGACACATTCGCTATAACGATGTGCGTGACATAAAAAAAGCAATCAAGACGGAGCTAAACATAGAGGGCAATCCGCTGGAACAAAAGTTCGTTGACCTGGTGCTGGAAGTACAACCGGCGCAGGTAACGCTGGTGCCTGATGCCCTGGGGCAGATCACTTCAAACCATGGTTGGGACACACTGCAGCACAAAGACTATCTCGTACACATCATATCCGTTTTTAAAGATGCCGGCATACGCACTTCCATTTTTGTTGATCCTGACACTACAATGATCGAAGGTGCAAAAGCCACAGCAACCGATCGTATAGAACTATATACCGAAGGCTATGCCACCAACTTTGCTGCTGACAAGGCAGCCGCCATACAACCCTATATATCGGCTGCTAAAAAAGCTAATGAGTTAGGTATGGGTATCAATGCCGGGCACGATCTCGATCTGCACAACCTGCAGTATTTTGCCAGGCATGTTAATGGTCTTTTGGAAGTATCGATCGGGCATGCACTGGTGTGCGATGCGCTGTACCTGGGCTACGAAAATGCTGTGCAGATGTACAAAAGGCAGCTACTGTAACGATCCCGCTTTTAACACTTTTGCACACAAAAGAAGCAACCATTGGAACAATTTTTATCATTGTTCAAGTAGAGAAATATTTATAGCCGCGTCTAAAACACGGTAGTAACTAAAATCTACAGGCGATGAAAAGAACTGACAAAATATTGGCTGCGCTCATCCTGGCTTTTGTTTGTATAAGTTGCCAGGCCGGGCTCAAAATGGAAAAGACACCATTAAAACCCGCAGACCCAATGACCCGATGATCGTAAACCCCGGACGTGCAAACGATCCGAATGCAATACTTACAGATACGGGGTTTATCACTAAAAATATTGCGGATAATCTCAATGAAATTCAATTGGCTAAAACGGCATCTGCAAAGGGCAATGCGCAAATTAAAAAGATAGCTGAGGTACTGGTTGCAGATCATACCGCTATGCTGAATGACCTGAAAAAACTGGCGACTTTGAAACACATTTCTGCCCAACTTACAGACCGCCTGCCTAATGAGAACACGGCAGGAATTGTCCCCATTCCCGCGGGCTCAGATTTTAACACGGCTTGGGCAAGTACAATGCTTACCCTGCATGCAGACAAGATCAACGAGGTCGAAAATTTCCTAACCGTGTCGCAGGATAAGGTCATAAAAGCAGTTGCCGCCCGCGCGCTTCCCTTGCTTAGAAAGCACAAAGAAATGTTGCAAAAGGTGCCAGGTGCAAAGGTCAAAGACACAAAGATCATTTAAGTCGCGGCGTTCAGCCATTGCGTTCTTTAAACCCATGATCGTTTATGTTTTGGTACAGGGCTTCAGTAACACAGATGATACATCGTTGCGTCGCATTCCGTTCATCTGCAGAATGTATGAAGGGGCTTTTTTCACCTTATTAATTTGAGTGTATTGCCGCTTGCTCTGCCGCCTACTTAACCGTTACGGTGAGTACAAAATCCCCGTTCCATTCTTGCGCCTGCATCTGGTCTTCAGCAATTACCAGTTGGTAATTACCTTTTTCTGTTACCGGCTTTTTCAGGTCTCTGCCAAACGGGCCATCCGCTTTTCCGCTGGGGTAGATGATTTGATTGAAACGGATGTTGGCTATTGAATCCTCCGGGGCTATGTTGGCAGTTAGCTCACTGCCATGCGCAACAGCAACATACACATTAACCCTCGAGCTGATGTTGTTGACATGCCCCACAACAGACGCAGACGTACTGCCGGGTGCAAACCGTATGCGTATCACCGAGTTGCCTTCTGCAACAGAGAGATCGGTATTTGCAGCGGTATCTGTATTGTTGTTGGTAGCAGTATCAGAATGAATGACTATTGAATCCTGTTGCCGGCTTGTTTTATTTCCTTGTCCGCACCCGCCAGGCACCAACCACACTATAGCCAAAGCCAATAGTTTTTTCATGATCGTAAATTTCAAAAAATGTACAAAACGATAGTGCCAGCTTTCTCTCGAATATTTTAATTGGCATTTATTGGCAATCAAAACGAACAGGTGGATAAGTTTAAAAATATCGTTACCGGTGACATACTTTGGCTAAGGAATGATTTGTAGTAGTTTTCACTGGTTCCTATCAATTACAATGTCGTGTTGCTGTAGCAGTCCCGTTATTTGTGATAAAGCAAATTTTGCTTTTTTGATCTTGTTTTTTGTTGGGTCAATAGTGTAGTTGATCGATGTACGCAGGTCCGCTTTTTCCAGGTTCGTATTTTCAAACATAGCGAGTGTAAGATCACAAGCCGCAAAAATCGCTTCACTCAGGTCGCATTCTGAGAAGTCAGTTTCGCGCAGCAGGCATTGAGCAAAATGGATCTTTTTTAGCTTTAGCTGGTAAAAGGAACTATGGTCGAGTGTACACTCCTTACAACGGAACGAAAGACAAAACTTGTTACAATCGTCAAAGCGCAAACCCAGCATTTTACAGTCATTAAATTGTATTCCGCGCAGGGTGGTATTTACCAGTTTTGCGAGGCTAAGATTGCACCTGTTGAATGCGCATTCTAAAAAACTGCTTTCAGACAGATCAAGGTTCGACAAATCGCAATTTACGAACGTGCAATATTCATATTCTCCCCGGGTAAAAGGAGTAATGGCAAAATCAATTTTTTCAAATACTTTATCTTCAAAAAATACCTGTTCCATAAAGTTAGTTTCGCTGCTAATGTACGATCACGACTTTAGTACTTACCCTTTTAATGGCAGTGGCAAGTGTCACACTATATACCCCTGGTTGCAATCCCTCAGTTGAAAACGTCAATTTATTTTCACCTTCCCGGGTTAAGGCCTGGAGAAGGAACTTTCTTCTGCCATCCATACCTGTTATTGTAATAGAAATAAAGGCGGCATCTCGCAGGTAATAATCAATTGTGCCACTTCCCGTTACGGGGTTAGGATTCACCCGTAGCCAAAGTGCAGATCGCGACGAACTTTGCTCACCTGCAGGGTTCAGGGCGATATCATTCTTCTGCGTATGTCTTCCTCCTGACGGCACAAAAAAAGATGGAGATGAGTGAAGTGTAAGATGGGTTGTTGAAATCGGGCTGGCATTCTTTGTGACCGAAAAATCCCATTCTGCGCGGGTAGCAGCGATCATATTCAGAGCTGCCGGAAATGAATATTCTACGTTATAATTTTCAGACCTATCCAGCGGATCCTTTGCCCAAAGTACATAAACAAAATGACCTTGTTTTCGAAAAGCTCCCCCTTCAATCGATGCCGGCAGCGAAAGAGCGACTGTCTGTGCTGCATCAAACTTATAACCGTAGAGAAATGTTGAGGTGGTCTTGACCGCAGTGCCTAATTGTGTGAGTTTGACGTTGCCCGGCTTATCGCGATATAAATTTTCATAGAGACCCATCAGAAAATATTCGTCATTGCCAACTACCGGGGTTGATTGTGCAGGTGCATCTGTCTGCTCGCCAACGGTATAAAAGTACAGTTGTTTGATGTTGTTTTTTTGTGCCAGCACCAGGGCTTTAATACCAAAATTGCGCTGCATGGTGTCCGAGCCGTACCGCCATTCGCGGGTACGGCGGCTTATATTAGTTTCTGTAAGTATGAAATGCTTTTTAGGATACAGGGAACCATCATAGCCATATTTTGCAAGCGTTGTTTGCATTGCATTTTTTGCGTCAATTATTTTGGCTGCCGCAAAATCTGAGTTGCGGGTATAGCGAAAACCGCTGATCAAATTGTCCCAATAGCGCAGGTAATAACCGGGGTAACAATGATAACTAACTACATCGAAATATGCTCCTCCTTTAACTGGAAATCCCGGCGAAACCGCCCCGTTAACAGGATTGTCAGTATAGCGCAGCAATGCATCCAGGTATTGATAAGCACCGATACCACCTGTTGTAACATAAGCATTGGGTCTAAATTTCTTTACTACTTCCCAGGTTATGCGCAACGTGCGGATATAGGAAAAAAAAGGTGCCTGGGTATTAACTGACTCTGCGGGTAGCGGAGCTCTCAGTAGCCAATTATCAGGATAGGTATTTGCTACCACCAGGTCAGGTTCATTGACCACTTCCCAAAACTTTACATAGGTGCCGTAGGTCTGCAACAATTTATACACATAGACCGCATAATAGTTATTGGGATTTACGGTGCCATCGTTTTTCCAGATAGGCTGGTACAGGTTAGCAAATAGCTTTGATGGCTGCGTACATCCCGGATAAATAGCTTTTTCAGCATGGGCGGCAGAAGGCTGTTGTATGAAACAGGTAACCTCTTTCATACCAAGTTGATTCTTGTAATAGCCAAACTCATTCAACCGGATGTTATAACCATATTGTTCCAGGAAAGCCTCTGGCAATGTGGGTCTGATTGTATGTCCGCCGGCAGCGCTAACCAGTGAAACAAGTGCGGTGTCGTTCCAGCCATTTTTATTGCCCATTAGGTTGCACCCATATTCAAATTGTCCGTAGTAGGGCTTTACATGTTGGTTGGCAGTGTATTGCGCACCGGCAGGCAAACTAACGCACACACAAAGACAGTGCGCAGCAAAAAGAAAGAGCTTTATTTTCATAACGTAAGTTGATCCTGCGCAAAACTACAAAGTAAATGTACCGGTCTTTGCCTGCTAAAGTTGTCTGCCAATTGTTGCTTTTCTTTTGTTTTTCAGACTGCCTGTAACTTCTTTCCGCCTGAAAATAGCAATAGTACCGATTTACACTGTTTAGGGCACGTCTGTCTTAAAACCAGCTTTTGAACCCATTTGGGAAAAACGCTCCTGATAAGAAAATGTTTTTGAGCCGCGGTATAGATGATAACAATAAGAAATAGTGGCCAAACGTTTTTGTAAAAATTACTTTCTTTTTATGAACATATGTAGTAACACAACAAGTACAACCGGGAAAAAGCGCCACGGGCTCTCCTGGATCAAAAAGCAAAACAAATTTCTGGGTCTGGCCTTACTGTTTGTTGTATCAGCGGCACAGGCTGCACCCATTTCCTGCGAGTTTCATGCAAATTCCTATACAACAGGTAACCAGTTCTCTGCTACCACAGCCATGTCACCAAACGGATCTATGGTAGTTGTTTGGGAAGGTGAAGGTGCACAGGATTCTCAAGGCATATATGCACAGAGATACAGTAAAACCGGCGCTGTTGCCGGCACGCAATTCCTGGTCAACACATCCACTACCGGAAGTCAGTATAACCCTACAGTAGCGATGGCTGATAACGGAGATTTTGTTATTGCCTGGCAGGGTACCGGCATCTACGGGTACGGACATAACTATTTCGCACAACGATATGATAAAAACGGAATTGCGCAGGGTAGTGAAATAGTGGTGAGTACCACCAATCAATCCGGCATTTTATTGCCGCCAAAAATTGCAATGAATAGCAATGGCGATTTTACTATTGTTTGGAACAGTTATGAAAGCAATGTCAGTTCATACCTGATCAGGGGAGTAAAATTCAATGCACTAGGGGTACAGCTTGCACAGGAAAGTGTACTCGTGCAAACTGGTTTAACCATAAGCGATAACAATACGATTGATTTTGCTATGGATGCCACCGGTAATTCTGCAATTACTTTTGCAGATAAAGTACAGCGCTTCAACGCACAGGGAATTGCCCAGGGAAGTGCGATAACCACTGGTTTGAGTAGCAACGCAGTAGTTGATATGGATGCAGCCGGCAATTTTGTAATTGCAGATGGATTGTTAGGTGGAGATGCGAGCAGTTGGGGAGTAAGGGCAAGAAAATTCGACAATACCGGCGCACCGGTAACGGGTGTTTTAAGTGCAAATACGTATACTGTAGGTCCCCAATTAGATCCCTCTGTTGTGGCGAATAACGACGGCACTTTTGTGGTGGTATGGCAAAGTGATGGGCAAGACGGCAGCAACGCTGGAGTCTATGGTCAAAAGTTTACTGCTAACGGAGTAAAATCCGGTTACGAATTCCGGGCTAATGCTTATACCGTTGGCGATCAGACCTTTGGAATGGGAAACTATGGAGATAACGTCGCGTCAGACAAATGGGGCAATATTGTTATTGTATGGAATAGCCTGGGCCAGGAAAGCGCAAACAATTGGGGTATTTATGGAAAAAGGATGAATGCTGACGGATCGTGCTACTCTTATGTAGCCGTGAATAATGCACCTGTCTTTACCACCGGCAATACCTCATCTGTTTATGTTTCTGAAAATACTACCCTTGCTGCTACAGCAACAGCAACCGATGAAGATGACGATGACATTACATACAGTATCGCCGGCGGTGCAGATGCAGCAAAGTTTGCCATTGGAAGCAGTACCGGCGTCTTATCATTCAATGATGCACCGCTTTACGCCGTGCCTGCAGATGAAGATGGAAACAACATCTATACGGTAGTCATCAGGGCAACTGATAACGGCACCGGAAATCTGTTTGCTGAGCAAACGATCAACGTAACGGTAACTGCACCACTCACTATTTCTCCTTTACCTTTTAATGGTACCAACCAGTTTGTATCCATACCTGCCAACCCAGCCTTCGAATTTACAACAGGCACCATTGAGATGTCAGTAAAACCAGACTGGGCACCGGGATCACATGGTGGTGCGAACCCGTGTCTGATAGCTGAAAGATCGTTCTCCGGCACACGCTATAGCATTCATTTCAGAAACGACCTCAGCGGTATCGGCATCTGGAACGGTGAAGGCTGGCAGACGGTCAACTACAACTTTGCTCGAGGCGAATGGGCGCACGTAGCCTGCGTAATGACCACAAGCAATACCAGCTTTTATGTCAACGGTGTTTTTATCGGTCAAACAACCAACGGCATCAACACCAACATCAACGATTTAGATCTAACCTTGGGCAATTCAGTTCCCGCTCCCGGCGACGAAGCATTCGAAGGCTCGGTCAACGAGGTTCGTATCTGGAACACTGCCCGCACACCAGGGCAAATAGCCGGTAATCTTTCGGCAGAAATTGATCCTTCAAATGCGGGTTTGGTAGCCTACTATCCTGTTGCGGCAAACGTTGTTTCCTCCGACAATGAAGAACTTCGCCTGCTGAAAGACAGCAGCGCTGCCCAACTCAATGGAACCCTGTACCATTACTTTTTGGAAGACCTGACACCACCGGAAGTAACGGGTGTGGAAAACGGGGGAACGTACAACAGTGACAGAACAATCACCTTCAATGAAGGCACCGCTACTTTGGACGGTGAAGATTTTGAAAATGGATCTGCCGCTACCGGCGAAGGTCAACACACACTGGTTGTAAAAGATGAAGAAAACAATACAACAACAATCTACTTTACTATCGACACAACGGCACCAATCGTGTTCGGGGTTTCTGAGAACGACATACTCAGTGAAGGAGTGAGCATCTTTTTTGAAGACGGCACTGCTACCCTTAATGGCGATCCTTTTTACAGTGGCATGATCGTAAGCGAGCCGGGTACTTACAAATTGGAAGTAACCGACTTTGCAGGCAATACAACTACTGTAAATTTTTCAATCGTGGGGGCTATTACTGTCACAGAAGTGCAGGCAGGTTCATGCGCAAATGATTATGCGAGTGTGTCCTATACTTCCGCACAAAACTTCAATTTCGACAACGTATTTACAATAGAGCTGAGCGATGCCAATGGCAGCTTTGCACAACCCGTAGCCATCGGCACTTATGCAGGCACAGCCACTGGTGCATTCATCGGGCACTACCCCGCACACCTCGCCGAAAGCGACAACTACCGGGTTCGTGTTTCCAGCTCAAGTCCTGCAATTGTGGGCACAGAAAGCGCTCCGATAACCTTGCACGACCGCCCGGCTGCACCGGAAATCACCGGTTCAGTACAGGTAAATTCTTCTAAAACCTATACTTACTCTGTGCCTTACAATGCAGGCAGCAGCTATGAGTGGTCGATACCCGCCAACTACTTCGTCAACGGTAATACCGCAAACGTAAACTGGTTTCCGTCCAACGAAAAGCAACCTATTCAGGTTGTAGAGACGAATGCTTTTGGTTGCAGAGGTGATGGTGCCAAAAGACTGGTGAAAGTTTACGAGGCCGCTATTCGCAATATCAACGTGTCTAACCTTGCTCCTTGTCCGGGTTCCGACATCACCGTAACGGCGCACGTAAAAGGTGCGTACCACAGCTCCAATGTTTTTGTTGTTGAGCTGAGCGATAAGAACGGAGCCTTTGAAAAACCGGCAACTATTGGCAAATTGAAGGCTGACTACATTGGTAAAGACACAGTCATTACCATTGCCGCAACAATACCAAAATGGATCTCAAATGGTACTAATTACCGGGTACGGATTTTAGCGGAGAACGGTACCTATGTTTCCATGGAAAATGATATAAACATGGTGATCGACAAACCAAGATTTAGCAACAACAAGACAATTTGGAAATGCGAAAATTCAACTGTTGATCTGACCAACCTGTTTCCGGCAGCCGGTTTTTCTGCTACCTGGAACACTGCCACACCTGCGGCAGTAACCGAACAAGGTATGTACAATGTAGCGGTGACAAATGCCAACGGATGCACCGCCGATCTTGCAGTAGAAGTGAAGAACTATTCGCAACCTGTGCTCGGAAATGATACCACGCTATACGTTACCAACGGCAGCACCGCTGATCTTACAACCTTGTACAACACCGCAGATCTGAATGTAAGGTGGAACACACCAACACCAGAAAATGCTTTGCCAGGTAATTACCGTCTTATTGCCGGCAAATACGGCTGTCGCGATACCGTGATGGTGAAAGTGATCAATAACTACAGCCCTGCGCCAAGACCAGCGGCAAGCCAGGTAGTGGGCAAATCCTCCTCTGTTATAGGCAATTTCAGCGCGTCGTTGTATCCCAATCCTGCCACTTCTGCCACCAGGCTTTCGGTAACAGGTGCACCCATTGGATATACTATTACCATCACAAATATGTCTGGCAGTGTTATTTGGCAAAAGCCAAATCTGCTTGATGCAAACGTTTCGCTTCCGCTTGTAAAAATGGCACCGGGCATGTACATGGTGACCGTCAATAGCGGCTCAGCATCTACATCACTCAAGCTGATCAAACTATAAAAAAAAATTTGTTTTTAGATTATCAGGAAAGTCCCCGCACTGTTGCGGGGACTTTTTTTTTAGCTTGATTGTACTATGGAAAAGCGTGCAGGATGTCACCGTTTTTTTGACAGTTGTTAGCAGAGGGAATACAGGGCGGATTTTTTTTGTACCCGGGTGAAGTGGTACTATATAGCATTGTTGCGTCGCACAGCGTGTACAGTAGTAGTGATAGCAACAAAGAATTATTGAAGTAACAAGGCGGTATGCGACCCGCAAGTAACAAGCTAAAAACTATTGTCCTCTATGATTCGTTTTCATCTTCTCAATTGTTATCGCCTGTTACTTCGGGTGCTGGAGTTGGTCCACATAATTTTTCTGTATTTAAAAAGATCTGGTCAGCTATAGTAAAAGGAAATCTTTCTCCTGCCTGCTTTTACTATGCCTAACCAAAGCGTTGCCGATGAACGGAGCGTCGCAACGCTCATCGATCAGGGAACAAATGCCCGCTAAACAAAAACGGCAAACAGGTTAACTCACTTACTCAATCGTAAACGATTGATGCAGTTGGAGGTCTTTGGCATTGCTGCCTATATGCAACGTATAGGTGCCTTTGTATAGCTTCCAGGCATTGTCGCTCAGGCTCCACTTCTGCAGGTCACTTATTGCGATACTCAACCTGGCTGTTTGCGATTTCCGGCAGGTATGGCTATTCTGCGAAAAGCTTTGAGTTCTGCAAGCGGCATTCGTTCTTCGTTGGGGTATTGTATATAAGCCTGCAGCACATCGTCTGCAGCGTAGCTACCCGTGTTGGCAACCTGCACCGAAAAAGTAAGTGAATCGCCACCGTGGTAAACAGCCTTTGGTGCCTGTGCCCACGCGCGAGTAAACGTTGTATAAGTAAGACCAAAACCAAACGGGTAGGCAACCGGCCCCTTAAAGTAGCGATAGGTGCGCCCCTGCATACGGTAGTCTTTGTAATCGGGCAGGTCGCTGAGCGACCGGTAAAATGTAACAGGCAAATGCCCTGAAGGAGAGACCTTGCCAAAAAGTATATCTGCCAGGGCGTTGCCACCCTGCTCGCCGGAATACCACGCCAGGATGATCGCGTCGGCATACGGTTCTATAGCTGAAATATCGACAGCGCTGCCGGCCGTTACCACCACAACCAACGGTTTGGAAGTGGCCTGCCGCAATTTTTGCAGGAAGGTGATGTGCGCCTGTGGCAGGCTGAGTGTGGTGCGGTCGCCACCCGAGGCAGACAGAAACGCATCACCCTCTTCACCTTCCAACAACGGGGTAAGCCCTACAACGGCTATGGTCATATCGCTGTTCTGCGCCGCCCAGATACCGCCAAAATGTACCGTGTCGGTGTAGTCTGAGCCCTGGTCATATTGAACGGCAGTTGCCGGGCCGGCAGCTTTTGTAATGCCCTCCGCAAAGGTCACAATGTCGCCACCCATGCCATGGTAGTTGCCCACCATCGCTTCAACAGAGGCAGCATTAGCGCCAATCACCATTATGGAAGAATACTTGTTTTTTGCCAGCGGCAGCACACCATCGTTCTTTAGCAGTACCATACTTTGTACTGCCGCCTTGCGCGCCAGTGCGGTATGGTAGGCATTGTGCACACTGTCTTCTCCATAGCGGCTGTAGGGGTTGTGTTTGTTATCGCTGTCGAACATGCCCAGCTTCATTTGTGTTCTAAAGACGCCGCTAAGGGCGCTATCTACTTCTGTGGTCGTTAGCAGGTGTTCATTTATAGCTGCCTGCACATCCTGTTGCAATATGCCGCCACACTCCAGGTTTACGCCAGCCTTTATGGCTGCTGCAGCCAGTTCTGCCTTGCTCATTTTCAACTTGTGCCCGGTTATGATATCATTTAGCGCACCGCAATCGGTTACAATGTGTCCTTTAAAATGCCATTCATCTTTTAGTATGTCCTGCAGCAAAGTTTTACCGGTACAGCAGGGTTCACCGTTTACGCGATTGTAGGCGCACATCACCGATTCCACACCGGCATCCACCAGTTTTTTAAACGAATAGAGGTAGGTTTCGCGCAGGTCTTTTTCATCAATATTTACATTGAAAGCGTGGCGACCGGCTTCGGGACCGCTGTGTACGGCAAAGTGTTTGGCGCAGGCAGCAACTTTTAAATAATTGGGATCGTTGCCTTGCATGCCTGTCACATAAGCCCTGCCCATGCGCGAGGTAAGAAAAGGATCTTCGCCATAGGTTTCCTGTCCGCGCCCCCAGCGTGGATCGCGAAACAGATTGATATTGGGCGACCAAAAAGTAAGACCCATATACCACAGGTGGCGATTCATTTTGGCAGCCAGGTTATATTTTGCCCGGGCTTCTGTTGAGATGGTAGCAGCTACCTGGTGCACAAGACCATCGTTGAACGTTGCTGCCATTGCGATTGCCTGAGGATAAATGGTCGCCTCCCCTGCCCGTGCAATACCGTGCAGCGATTCGTTCCACCAATTGTACGCGGGCAGGTGTAAGCGCTCAATTGCCGGACTATTATTGCCGAGTAGTGAAATTTTTTCCGGCAGCGTAAGTGTACTCAACAGGTCATTCACGCGCGCCTGCACGGGTGCCTTTGCATTGCGAAAGAGTGGTTCTTGTGCTGCCAGTTTCCCGTTGAATACAAAGACATAAAAACAAATAAAGACCAGCCATGTTTGGCGGCGGCAAAAATCTTGGGGTAAACGATCGGTTACATTGTGGCGTGTACTAGTGAGCATGATTTATGGTGTTGGAAGTAGCAAAATAGACCTCCAATACTTAATAATCCAAACTTTTTCAGCCCATTTATGTAGTGGAACCCGGCAGCAATAACCCGGTGGAGATTCTGTTGCGTCGCACAGCGTGTACGGTATTGCCAATGGCAGCAATCATTAGTGGCCGCCCTCTCCATTCTTCTTTAGTTCTTCTTCTTTTAAATTGGCGTCCAGGCGCACCCTTTTCATATCTACCCGTATAAGTGCAAAAAGGCTCATGTATATATTGGCTACCCACACCAGCGAAAAGCCTCCGATCAGGTAACCTCTCCAATCGTCGAAAACCAGGTGAAAGTTGGTGATGAATAAAAATGCAATGGTAACATAATGACTAAAACAATATTCGCAGGTGAACAGATAGAAAAACTTCCGTTGCAGGAGGCTTTTGCAATCTTTACTTTTTTCAACACAATAGTCCCGCGGCTCACGAAATACTTCTTCGTGCGTTACTGTCCAGGCAATACAAGCGATAGGTATAGCGAATAAAAACAGGTGAACGATCTGTGTACTTACATTCATAGTGGTCAGTGTATATAAGAACTATGCCGCAAAAAGGGTTTAATTCACCTGTAACAAAAAAGTTTGCAAAGAGGTTGTAAGACCCTGGTACAAAGTACATGTAAAGAGGCTTTTTCTACTTATTGCGCATCTTCAAAGTATCTGAAAATCTGCTGGTATCAACGGCAGTTGGCGGTGGACTGTTTTCTGCTTTCATAGAGCCGAGTGTGCCACTGGTTGCAGTACGATTGTCAGGATTAGCAGTTATAGATATGGGTTCACTACAGGCAAAAACCAGGACGACTAAAAACAAAAGAGGAAGGCTTTTTCTCATGATTGTTCATTTATACAACAACTGTTACCAATTCGATACCAGCAATGTTGAACGCGCCTACAGGCGCTCTATAAATTCCGAACCGGACTCGACAACAATTTTTTTTAGGCGTGAAAGATTTGTCAGATGGCGCCGGTTGTTAAAAAGCTGAATGCAGCATCGGCAAGTACAAGTTACGTTTTAAGATTTCTATCGGGATGCCGCAACGGGCGGTTTGTGACGCGACAGTGTTGAAAAACTTCAATAGTGCTGCAAAAAAACTCAAAAGTAAACGCCGATGTAAGTAGTATCTTCAAAACTAAAACATTTGCTCAATGGAAAGACCAGCGCGCCAAACTGAAAGCTGTACAGAAAATGACATTGCCCACTACAATTGCAAAAAAATAAATTCCACCCTACAGATTGACGGAGATCTAAATAAACCAGCCTGGCAAAATGCCACCAGGTCGAACCGCTTTGTAGATATGGTGACCGGTGAACCGGCAATATTTAACACGCAGGCGGCGGCATTGTGGAATGATGAGAATCTGTACATCGCTTTTTGGCCGAAGAACCTTTTGTTGCGGCTACACAAGAACAGCGGGACTTTATTGTGTTTTTAGAAAACGACCTTGAGATATTTATCGATGGCGGTGATTGCTACTATGAACTGGAAGTAAATGCGCTCAATACGGTGTATGAAGTATTCTTTATCTGGAAAGATGCTTACCAGCGTGGCAGCCGGTTTGACTGTGCTGAGTTTGATGTGTTCAAGGAAAAGGCAATGACGTTTGGCGGGGACTACGACCGGAGTGGAAGTACTTTTTGGTGGGGCACTCACCCGCGCGGTCTGCGTTGGGCATTTCTTGATTATGATATGCCCGGTTTACAAACCGCGGTAAAAGTTGATGGAAGAATAAATGATCCCACGCATATTGACAAAGGCTGGACACTGGAGATTGGCATTCCATGGAGCAGTTTGCACTGGCTGGCAAAAGATAGGAGCACAACCCCTAAAGCCGGAGACACCTGGCGAATATTTTTTGGGCGATTCCAAAAAATGCTAAGCAGTGGTAAAGAAATACATCCACACCCCGCCTGGGCTATGAATAAGCATGGTATCTACGATACACATAAACCTGCGTGTTTCAGCTATGTACACCTGGTAGATTAATTGGCAAATAACTGCTTTGCAAAGCAGCCTGAGATGTTGTAGGATAAAGTAAACTCTGGCTCAAGACCTTTTACTATACATCTACCTTTCTTTCAAAAAGTTGATCAGCGAAACCATTGTTGAAGTGTGCGACGCAACGATTTCTAACCGGAGGTTCAAATGCCGGCTACCAAAACAACATCTGGCAGTACAAAATGGCACAACTAAAAAGTGAGAAAACGAGGTGACCAAAAATTTTGCGACCGGAGAACTGTTTTCCAGCAACTGCATTGAACTATTTAACAAAGTTTAGCAGAAAAAAAGCCAAATACGGATGTAATGCCTGCAAATACGAGTGCTTTCAATTAAACTTTTGCGCTGCTTTTTCCTCTAATAAAAAGATAGAGATGAATGGGATATGGAGACTTCTTAAAGAGTTGTTTAAGTTGACCCATTTGCCAAATCAGGATACACATTTGCTAATACTATATAACAAACAATAAAAAAAACACTAATGAAACTTGCTAATATAATACTGCTTTCTTCACTTGTTTTTACCGGGTGCTACACCACGGGGCAAATACCCACCGATGATTACGGGTATAATAACAACTATAACAGCTATGAGCGGAATAGCTATGCCGGTGGGCAGCTCAGCTACGAGACTTTTTACAATGAACTGCGCCCGTATGGTAATTGGGTCAATTATCCGGGCTATGGCAATGTATGGCAGCCACGTGCAGGTTCCGGCTTTCGCCCCTATGAGACTGACGGGCACTGGGTGCTAAGTGTTGACGGATGGGCGTGGGTATCGGATTTGAGTTGGGGTTGGGCACCGTTTCACTATGGTCGCTGGCTCAACGATCCACGCCTGGGCTGGGCATGGGTACCGGGATATGAATGGGCACCCGCCTGGGTAACCTGGGGCAGGTATAATGACTACTATGCATGGGCACCGCTGGCGCCCGGCATCAGCATTAGTTTTGGTAGCACCTGGCGCGCTCCCAGCAACTATTGGTCATATGTACCATGTGGTAGTATTCAGCAACATAACCTGGGAAGATATATAACACGCAACAACCGCAACCCCATACAGGTTAACAATATAACTATCATTAATAACTATAATAATAGTGGCAACAATGGAGCGTATCATCGCGGTCCTGATTATCACGAAGTAGAACGGTATACGCACACAAAACTTAACCCGGTCGCCATAACCAATATTTCCCGTCCAGGCGCTACCAGGGTAGACAACCGTAACGGGCTTGAAATTTACCGTCCGGAAATTGCTGCTGCCAATAGCAATGCAATTAACAATTCTCGTACTGGTAGAATATCCTCTGCAAGTGGTGGGCGGACTAATGAGGACAGAACAGCCGGCAATATTTTACCAGAGCCTGGCGAGCGTGCAACTATCGCAACACGGGAACAGGCAACAATCAGCGACAACAAACGAACCCGTCAACAACAGGATAACAATAGAAATATTTTTCAGAATCAGCAAAACGGGCAGAACAATCTGAATGATCTGAATAATATAGAAGACAAACGGACAAGCCCCATACGCGTACCACAACAACCCGCGCAACCCATGATAAGACCTGCAAACCCGGAACGCCCGCAGCGGGAATTTACACCAACTCCGCAACGCGAACAGCGCATCATGAATAGCCGCACCGAAAGCCGGCAAATAATACCACGTGAAGACGTACGTATTGAAAGACAAAGGAACTTTAACAACCAGACACAACCTGCTACTGCTCCCAGACAAGGAACAATTTCCCGTCCTGGTCGCCGGGCAATAAAAAACAACTTTCATCATTAGGAGCTGCCTACCGCAGCTCCTTTTTTATTTATGATAGCGGTTCTTCATTTTATTTCGCGGTGATTTGCAGGACGGGGTTCCGGGATTATTTTTAATAAAGCCCCTGTAATTAACTGCGGAAATTGCCGTTTAATTCACAAGTATTTACCCTTTTCACAGGCTGCTTTTTAGAGTGAATACGTTCATGACGCAACTCCGGATTGTCATTTATCTTTACTGCCTTTCGTTAGTTCGCTTTCTGATTTTAGTACTTCGTTACCACCTTCTTGTTCTATAATATAAGCGGGCTCATCCTTTGTTGCTTTGCGCTTTACTTTTGTTCCCTTTATTTTTTTGGTAAGGGTTTTTTCAGACTTCTCTTTAATCTTTCCTTCTGCCTGTGATTTGCCCCAGTTCCAATGAACTTTGTCTCCTTTTTTCATTGTATATGTTTTAAATGACATAACACAGGTGCAAAAGCAAAAGTTTACATCAAATCAGGTTAAAGGAATTTTTTCGTGCAGATAATTTGTTCTGAAAAGAGTGCACACGTGCTAAAATTAACAGCAGGTGCTACAACCAGCGGATTGGGGTGAAAGGTATTGCCCCTTAAAAATTTTACTTTTGCAAAAAAATAGCCTTGCAGGTTTTGACAGTTTTGCAACCGTATTGGAGTTTGCATCCGACAGTCACGAATATGCGCAGGCATACTTTACTTTCATGTTGACGCAATCACCTTTTATTTTATACTCCGACGGAAACGGAGAAATATTTGAAGACACCAGTTTATTTGTTACCGGCAGAAGCGGTTGGGATGCCTTACCTATTCCGGAGGACGAATGGATAGAACTGCCGGATGGAGGTCAATTGTATGAACTGCCCGGACGCCGGGGTATTGGTATAGATGTAAAGACAGGCGAGATGCGGCTGTGTGAGAAAGGATGGGCCGTTGCTGCATTTATTCCACCGGCACATACCGGCTTTTACCTGGCTGCTTATGAAACTATGCCGGACGCACCTACCCTGCCTTTGTTTTGCTATACTGCTGCGGGATGGCTAAACGATAAGTTTTATGTACCCTGTGTACGCATAGAAGCAGACATAAGGCAGGATAGCGATGGATATGATGAAGATCTGGTAAATACCGGAGTTACAAAAGCAATGGCTGCCTACCCGCACAACCGGCTCGTAGAGCACCTTGCCAATAATTGTGCACTTACCTACAAATGCCCTGCTGCACGCAACTATTTTTTAGGCAGATGGGAATGCCCGATACCTACCTCCCCGCCTGTAATGCTAATTGTATTGGCTGTATTTCATTTCAACCCGAAGAAG
Organism: uncultured Chitinophagaceae bacterium; assembly: GCA_963726895.1. Taxonomy (GTDB): domain Bacteria; phylum Bacteroidota; class Bacteroidia; order Chitinophagales; family Chitinophagaceae; genus Segetibacter. Next base: position 162,666 of record CAVSED010000012.1, read on the forward strand.
AAACTATTGTCTCTACGCAGGACAGGCTAACATTTAAACCCTCAGCCGAAGAGATAGTAGAGTACACAGTGCCGCACCTGGAAACTGCCCCCTACCCTATTGTAAGTTTTGGACAGGGTTGTGAAGGTGAACCATTGTTGATGTGGCGCAACCATCCGGGAGGCAATTATAGAAATACGGAAACATACCAATAAGGGCAGCATCAACATCAATACCAATGGCTCGAAACCTGAAGCGGTCACGGGATCTTTGCCAAGTGGGACTTGACAGTATAAGGGTAAGCCTGAACAGTGTGCGACCACAAATTTATGAACCGTACTACTGTCCTAATAATTATGCATTTGAAGACATCATCGAAAGCCTGAAAGTGGTGAATAGCTTTGGCGGCTGGACCAGCATCAACTACTTTGTTTTTCCGGGAATGACGGATAGTGTAGAAGAATATGAAGCATTGCGAAAGGTAATAAGAGACACTGGGCTAAAGATGATACAATGGCGAAATTTCAACATTGATCCTGATTGGTACCTGGGTAAAATAAATGTGACAGAAACTGGAGAATGCCTAGGCGTAAAGCAATTGCTGGAACTGATACAAGAAGAATTTCCGGATTTGCAATATGGGTATTTCAATCCTCCTATTGAACGAATTAAGGGAGATTTTAGAAATGGATTTTGCACACCATTAAGGTGTGTCAAAAATTCTATTCTACACAAGTTCATGTACAATACACCGAGTACTACCACTTTATTGCTACCCATTATTACATGACAACTGATGACACTGATCATTATCTTTGTGCTTGCTGCATTTTTCGCTGGCTTTATTGATGCAATTGTAGGTGGCGGCGGGCTTGATACAAACTCCAGCGGGGCTGATCCTACTGCCCAATTTTCCTGTAGCTACAGTGATAGGTACACTTAAAATTCCGGCATTCTCGCGGCACTTCATTGGCAGCTATTGCAGTACGCACGAAAAGTAAAAATGAGTTGGCGTTTGCTGGTGACAATGATCACTGCTTGCATTTTTTTCTGCCTTAGCTGGTTCATATGTTTAAGCCAGATTAGCAACGTGTTTATGAAACCGGTTTTATTGTTCATACTCATCGCTTGTTGCTATTTATACATTTATCAAAAAAAATTTTGGCGTTCACACCGAGAAAGATCATTCGCCAAAACAGCAAATGATTTACGCTATCGTCATGAGTATTGTACTTGGATTTTACGATGGTTTTATTGGTCCGGGTGCGGGAAGTTTTTTGGTGATGGCATTTATAATTCTATTAGGTTTCGATTTTTTAAAAGCCAGTGCACATGCGAAACTTGTAAACCTGTCGACCAATCTTGGGTCGATACTTTATTTTGCTTATAGCGGACATATATCTTTACGCCATTGCCTGCCTATGGCTGTTTGCAATGCATTGGGCGGTGCATTGGGCGCCCGTTTAGCCATTGCAAAAGGCAATCGTTTTATACGTATATTCTTTTTAGTGGTAGTTACCGGCACCATTTTGCGATTTGCGTACGATGTTTTTAAATAATCTGTTATGCAACCGCTTTTATTCGCCGGTAAGTAGCGTTAAATAATGATGATTTACTGTCTTCCATTTTTTTATAGAAATCACAAGTCGTTTTCTTAACCTTTCTTTAGATGCCACTGTGCATTCAGGCAGCGTAATGGAAGTACTTTTCAACATAAAAACTTAAGTGTTGACAGATAAATAACTTTGTATGTCCAATTACCCGTACATGACCTATCCATTTGAGAGAGAAAAGAACACTAAGGCTGCAACTTACACGGCTATTGTTTGCGTCTTACTTTTTGTTATTTTTTTCTTTGTAAAATGGACGTTGCCGCAAATCACTCCACCCGTACCCGAAGAAGGAATAGAGGTAAACCTTGGCAACAGCGATGAAGGATTTGGCGATGTAGCGCCGCAAGTTCCAGGTGAACCTGCACCGCAGCAGGAGGAGTACTTACTCACCGCCGGCAGCAGCCCAGCCACACACCACAGGATGAAAATGTAACAGCGGATGAAAATGAAACGGATGAAGCGGCAATTGTAAAAAAAATAATCAAACCGGTTACTAAAAAGGTGAATGAACCTAAACCCGTGGTGGAGAAGACAAAGCCGCGTACCACTTCTCAGCCTGTAGCCTCAACCCCTGTAGCGGCTCCGCCCAAACCAAAAGCTTTATATAAAGGCGGCAATGCAAACGGCACAGGTGGCAATGGCGCTGACACCTACAACGGTGTGTCAAACCAGGGTATTGCAGGGGGCAAAGGTGACCAGGGCAACCCGAACGGCAATCCTAATTCTGACAGTTACAAAGGCAACGCATCGCGCGGTAACAGTGGCGTGAGCATACGCAACGGTCTTGGTGGCAGAAGGTTTACCAAACTCCCCTCGTTTGAAGATGATTTTAATGAAAATGCGAAGGTGGCGGTTGATATAAAAGTGGATAAAAGCGGAAGGGTAACGTCTGCTGTAGTAAACCCACGTGGCACAACAACTACCAATGGCAACATTCGTTCGATAGCTACACGCAAGGCGTTGCAGTTGAAACTAAATCCCGGCGAGGAAGATGAACAAACCGGTACCATACTTTTCGATTTTAAATTGAAGGGGTAACAGCAGGTAACAGGTAATAACATCATTGGCCAAACACATTGGCAAAACTCATAAGCAAAAACTCATTAGCTAAATAAAAGCGGTGCGGATGAACGGAGCCCCGCAATAGGGCGGGGTAGACTGTCGCAACAATGTATAATAAAAGAACAAAGGCCGGCTACCACCAAAAGTTCAAAAAGCAAAGTATCTTTTCACAACAACATGTCGCTGTACCGTAGCTTTGGCGCTACGGTTTTTTTATGCTCACTTACCAGCAAACCATAGAATATCTTTTTGCGCGCCTGCCTATGTTTAGCCGCATAGGTACTGCTGCCTACAAGGGCGACCTGACCAATACATTGGCGCTTTGTGCGGCGCTGGACGAACCACAACAAAAATTTAAAAGCATACACATCGCCGGCACTAACGGCAAAGGCTCGACGAGCCATATGCTTGCAGCTATTTTACAATCGGCGGGCTATAAAACGGGACTTTATACATCACCGCATTTGAAGGATTTTAGAGAACGTATAAAAATAAACGGTGAATGGATAGCTGCTGACTATGTTGTGCAATTTACTGAACGCATCAAACCACAGATAGAAGTCCTGGAACCTTCGTTTTTTGAGATAACGGTAGCAATGGCATTTACGTGGTTTGCAGAACAGCAGGTTGATATTGCTATTATTGAAGTAGGGCTTGGCGGCAGATTGGACAGCACGAACGTAATTGTGCCGCAGCTAAGCATTATTACCAATATCGGACTTGACCATATGAATATTTTAGGAGACACCCTCGCAAAAATCGCCTTTGAAAAAGCGGGTATTATTAAACCCCGCATCCAGGTATTGGTGGGTGAAACAATGCCCGAGACAAAACCTGTTTTTGTGCAAAAAGCAGCCCGGGAGAGGGCGCCGCTTTTATTTGTTCAGGATAACCTGTGGGTGGCTGATTGGCAGCAGGAGCAACATGAACTAAGCGTAACAGTAGCAGATAAAAGAACGGATGAAAGGCGGACATATAGGCTGGACCAAACAGGTTTGTACCAAACCAGAAATCTGCTCTCTGTATTGGAGGCAGTGCACCAGCTACGCCTGCAAAGCTGGAACATACCTGAGCCTGCAGTAGCATCTGCGCTGCAGCAGGTAAAAAAGTTGACCGGCTTGCTGGGACGCTGGCAAGTGATCCATACTGCTCCCTATACTGTACTGGACGTTGCACATAACACAGACGGTATATACCAAATAGTGAAACAACTGGAACACTGTACCTATAATAAACTGCACATAGTTATTGGAATGGTGAATGACAAAGACATCAGTGCAGTGTTGTGCTTACTGCCACAAACCGCAGTTTATTACTTTACAAAGGCGCAGATACCACGTGCTTTGCGCGAAGAAGAGCTTGCCGCCAAAGGTGCGGGCTTCGGTCTTCAGGGTCACACCTATGCATCTGTAACCACGGCTTTGCAACACGCTGTGGACACTGCCCACAACGACGATATGATACTGGTTTGTGGAAGTGTGTTTGTTGTTGGAGAAGTGGACCCGGCACAAATAACGTGGTAAAAACCGTCAACAGGAATACTTAGGCATCATCATAGGCTTTTTGCAATTCGTAAATACTCAATTTTTGCATGTTTAAAAGCGCCTCCATTACCCTGCCGGATTTCTTTTCATCAGGATCGATCAGCATTTCATTAAGTACTGTTGGCATAACCTGCCACGACAATCCAAACTTATCTTTTAACCAACCACAAACTTGCGCTTTGGGATCTCCGCCGGCACCAAGTTTATCCCAGTAGTAGTTCACTTCTTCCTGGTTGCCGCAATTTACGATCAGAGAAACAGCTTCATTAAACGTGAATTGGGGTCCACCATTCATGGCTAAAAAATCCTGACCTTCCAACGTAAACTCAATTGCCAGGATAGTACCTGCAGGCATTCCATGTATTTCAAAGCCTTCTTCGCCGTAAAACGATTGCCTGATGATACCTGAATTAGCAAAAATGCCAGTGTAATATTTAACGGCTTCTTCCGCATTTTTGTCGAACCACAAACAGGGAGTGATCTTTTGAATTGATGCCATAGAAGTTATATTTTAGCAGCTAAAATTACTTATAGCAAAAGGTCATACACATGTTTCGCACGACAAAAAGCAGGGCATTTGCGACACCAACTTCACTTTCCAAAAAAAACATCGCAACCCGGGGTTTTACTCTTGAGCCAGCATTTCAAGCAATGGTATTACCTCCTCCTGCGATGCTATATTATATTTAGCCGCTGTTGCCCCGGTGCCCACTTTTATGGTATAGGCTTTTGTCTCCAGTGATTTAAACATATCTTCATCGGTTGTATCGTCGCCGATACAAAAAATAAAATCAGGATTTAATTTTCCTACCACCTTCAGCGCAGTCATTCCCTTGTCCATACCGGTAAGGCGTATTTCAAGTACTTTGTTACCATCTATCACCTGCAGGTGTGTGTTATTGGTTAATTGCAGCAGGTTATTGAGCAATTCTCTAGACCGCACAAAACCCAACCCCGGGTGAGTGTTGCGATAGTGCCAGGTAATTGCATGCTGCTTTTCTTCTATAAACGAGCCTGCACATCTAAAAACATACGACTGCAACATAGGTCGTATTTCATTTTTCCAATCACCGGGTATGGAAGTTTGTTTTTCCCAATCGCCGCCTTTGTAGCGAATGAGTGCGCCATGTTCGGCTATAAAGTTTACCTGCAAATTGCCCAGCCAGCCTTGCAACGTCTCCGCATCCCGACCGCTGATGATACACACTTCATTCTTCTTATCGTTGCACAATTTCTCCAGCACTTTCATCAGCGATGAGGTGGGTCTGGCTTCGGTGGGGATACGTGTGAGCGCTGCAAGTGTACCGTCGTAGTCCAGCAACAAACACCTTTTTGCAGCAGTACTGTACTCCGTCTTTATTTTCTCCATTGCCCGCTCATCCAGCAATTTTACGCGCAGTTTTTCCTGCTCTTTTTTGGTCTTGGCCAGTTGATCAAGAAAGTCGTTTACCCACTGCACAACGTCGTACTCTGCCAATCTTTTTTGCATGGCTGCCATCCGGCTTTTCTGTTCATCCATCGGCATTATCAGCGACGAAGCAATGGTGTCTGCCATGTCTTCGGTATCAGTTGGGTTTACCAGGCAGGCTTCGTTCAGTTCACTTGCTGCACCTGTCAGTTCGCTCAGTATCAGCACACCGCCTTCGCGGCTTGCAGCCACAAACTCTTTTGCTACCAGGTTCATTCCATCGCGCAGCGGGGTTATCAACGCAACATTGGCAACAAGGTACAACCCACACAGCTCAGAAAAGGGTACATGATTGTAGCGGTACAATAGTGGTTGCCACTGTATAGTTGAATATTTTCCGTTGATAGTGCTAACCTTTTCCTCGATCATTCTTTTCTTATCGTTGTAGGTAGCTATGTTGTCACGCGAGGGGATAACGTTGAGGATAAAAACAACTTTCTCCCGCCATTCAGGATAGCGCTCTAAAAAGTTTTCGTAACCCTGCAGGCGATAGTTAAGTCCTTTTGTATAGTCGAGCCGGTCAACAGAAAAAATGATCTTCTTATCTCCAAAATTTTGCAGCATCTCATTTTTGTAAGCGATCACTTCCGGGTCATCAGCCGCTGCCTTAAACTTGTTATAATCGATACCAATGGGAAACAGATCTGCTTTCACAATACGGTTGTGATATTGCAGCGTAGTGTAAGAATTGTCTATGCCCAGGATCATTTTAGATGAGTTGATAAAATATTGCGCGTAATCATAGGTGTGAAAACCTATCAGATCGGCACCTAACAGACCACGCAAAATAGTTGTCTTCCACAGCCGCGGCAGTAGTCTGAACATCTCGTAAGTGGGAAAGGGAATGTGCAGAAAGAAACCAACGGTTACAGATGAATTGGCTTTGCGGATCATTTGCGGCAAAAGCATCAGTTGATAATCGTGCACCCATATTACATCTCCGGGCTCCATTATAGATATGATGCGATTAGCAAAAATGCGGTTCACTTCTATATAAGCATCAAAATATTCTTTGCTATACTCTGCCAGCGACGGAAAGTAGTGAAACAGCGGCCAAATAGTGGAATTGGAAAATCCGTTGTAATAATCAGAATAGAGTTTAGCGTCCAGAAAAATGGGTTCCACATTAAAATCAGCACCCTGCAAATGTTCCTTGTTTTCGTTCCACTCCTCTTCCGTAAAATCGCAACTGCCCACCCAAATTTTCTCGCTGAAGGAAGAACCTTTTTCAACACTTTGGTCAAAATATCCTTTTAAAGCAGAAACCAATCCGCCCGAACTTTGTCTTATTTGTGTTTCCTCTCCACTCGTGTCCAACGAAAATGGCAATCTGTTTGAAATAATAATTAATCTGCTCATGTAGTTTTGTTATTCGCTGATGTTGCCTTACCGGTAAAAAAATTAAGCCAAATCGATACGCATCTGTTGCAAAGCTCTCGCTAAACAGTGCAATAAAAATTACCTGGCGGCAGGTGAAAATAAATAAATGATTACTGATCTTTTTTTGTGTAGCAGGCAGTTCTGCTCTGTTGAAACATTGTTGCGTCGCACCCTTGTACGGCAACGCCCGGTTGATCTTTTATACCATTTTACCTTTTGATTTCTGCTGTAATAATGGCCTGTTAGCTGCGCAAAGATAAAAAAAGTACAAGAGTGCGACGCAACAATGAATCACAAAGGTGTAAAGCCCGGTTACAAAAAACTAACTGCAGAAAAAAAACAGACAAAGTGCATCCCTTTTTGTAACTATTGCTTGCCATACCCGAAAATTGAGGAATATCGTTATAAGAACCATGAGCCGCTTTGAAAGTGAGGTTAGCAAGTATAGTTTTTGCAACAGTGCCCGGTTGCATAACAGTACTAAATGTACCGGCAAATACTCTGTACTACAGGGCAAAACCAATATATGTTATTGTTTTGTGGAAATTGCGGCAGCTTTTGTGCGCCATTAGCGTTTCTTTACTTTTACAAAAAACAAATTATCACTGTCTGAAGCGTTTTTTTACCATAACAACCCGGATCATTCTCATTTTTATCGCCTTTCTTTTGTTTTTGTGGCTGATGATACAAACGGTACCAGTGCAAAACTGGATTGTGGGCAAGATTACCAAACGACTTTCGAATGACCTGCAAACCGAGGTAAAAATAAGACACGTAAGTTTTGTTTTTTTTAATAGTATGAACCTGGAAGGCACTTTGGTGAAAGATCAACGAAAAGACACCTTGCTCTACGCCGACCAGATAAAACTGCGCATCACCGATTGGTTTTTTTTGAAAGACGAGCTGGTGCTAAAGTATGTTGGTCTCGAAGATGCACAAGTAAATATGCACCGGCAAGACTCGGTTTGGAATTACCAATTTCTGATCGATCATTTTGCTCCCAAAAAGCCGGGTGCAAAAAAAAGTACCTTGAAATTTAACTTAAGAAAGCTGGATTTTAAAAACGTATCGTTTGTAAAAAACGATGCGTGGGTTGGCAACCTGCTGGAAGCAAAAGTTGCCAATATGCAACTGGAAGCCAATAACTTCAACCTCGATTCGAGCATTGTAGATATCAATCAAATGGACCTTGACCGCCCGTATTTTTCGCTGAAAGATTTTAAGGGTTTGCGACCGCCTGTAACAAAGGAAAAAAAACTGCGCAGACTCCTCAGCAATGTATTTTAATAGTGGAGACCTGCGCCTGACTGTAAAGCGGCTAAACATAAAGAACGGTATTTTTCAAAGCCTTAAACCGATTGATCGTGCGCCTTACTCTTACTTTGATGCCGCCCATCTTCGGTTCGAAAAAATAACCGGCACATTTGCCGATCTGAGTTTTATAAAAGATACGATAAAGGCAAAAATAGACATTGCAACAAAAGAAAGAAGTGGTTTTGATGTTAGAAAACTAAAGACAAATTTTAAACTTACGCCACAAATAATGGAGTTTGCAAGACTGGAACTGTTAACGCCCAAAAGCCGCCTGCAGAATTATTATGCAATGCGGTTTACTGACTTTACTGAAGACTTTGGGAACTATATAGAAAAGGTACAATGGATGTACGCTTGAACAATGCCAGGGATTGACAGCGACGACCTTGCCTACTTTGCACCTGCTGCCAAAACCTGGAATAAAGAGATATTAGTATTTCGGGATATGCAAACGGAACAGTGGACAACCTTGAACATAAAGAACCTTTTTGTGAGGGCTGGCAACAATACAACCCTCAACGGCGACCTTGCGTGATAGGTTTACCCGATATTAATAACACGCTTATAAATTTTCAAACGGGGTAATTACAAACAACTTATCGAGATGCAGTTATGTTTTTTCCGGAGATCGGCAAAATCAAGTCGCCTTCGCTTATCCAGCCTGGGCAGTGTAAAGTTTAAAGGTAACTTTCCGTGGTACCATACAAAATTTGTAACCAATGGAACTTTAAGCACCAATCTTGGCGGGTTAAGTGCAAATATTGTTATGGCGTTTCCACACAGCGGTCTATCAGTTTACAATGGTAGACTAGTGACACAGAAATTTGATCTGGGTAGGTTTTTGCGCATTGCAGACATGGGTACACTTTCTTTTGATGGAGATGTGAAAGGAGTGGGATTAACATTGAATACTTTAAAAACAAGTGTTACCGGAAAGATCGGTCAGTTTACTTTTAAAGAATATACTTATCAAAACATTGATGTTGAAGGAACTTTTCAGCGCAAGCAATTTGACGGGACGGTAAAAATTGATGATGAAAATATAGATTTTTACACCACCGTTAAAATGGACTTTCGCAACGCCCAACCGCAGTTCAACGTGCTGGGCGACCTTGCACACAGCAATTTTCAAAAATTAAATCTGTATTAACCGGCAATTAGAAATCAGCGGTTTGTTTGACCTAAATTTTACTGGAAAAACATCGACCAGTTTTTAGGATCGGTTAAAATGTATAATGCCAGTCTTATGCAGGACAGTGTGCGCTTAAACTTCGATTCGCTAACTCTGCAATCCCAGTTTGAAGCGGTCACAGAACACTTACTTTAACAAGTAATGAATTTGAGGCTTCAGTAGAAGGCGAATATAACATACTTGATCTACCCAATACTTTCCAGGTTTTTCTGCATAAATATTATCCTGCTTACATTAAGCAACCGCACATGAGATACGCAAAACCAGCAATTTAACTTTATACTAAATACCAAAAATATTGAAGGTTATACGTTACTGTTCAATAAAGACATTACCGGTTTTAGCAATAGCAGTATTACCGGAACCATCAATACCGTAGATACTGTATTTGAAGTAAATGCAGATGTTCCTGAATTTGCTGTAAAAAAGAACCGTTTTGAAAACATCAGTATCCAGGGGCGAGGCAACCTTGATGTGCTGCAACTTGATGGAACCATTGACAATATCTGGGTAAGCGACAGTGCAGGTTTTCCCAATACCGCCATCAGCATATTATCACAAAAAGATCACTCGGTGGTGAGTATAAAAACAAAAGCTAACAATACCCTCAATGAGTTAAATCTCAATGCTGATCTCACAACATTTTCCGATGGTGTACAAATAAAATTCAATCCTTCTGATTTTGTCATCAACGACAAACGATGGATACTGGAAAAAGAAGGTGAGATCATCGTTCGCAAGAATTTTGTGTCAGCAGAAAATGTACGTTTTACCCAAAATGATCAGCACATAGAGGTACAGACAACCCACGACGAAGAGTTCAATAAAAGTAACCTTGTGGTGAATTTACAAAACCTCAACATTGGTGATTTTGCTCCTCTCATCACAACCGATCCGCGGTTGGAAGGTCTGCCTCGGGGCAGGTTGTGATGCGAGATTTCTTCGGAAAATTCAACATTGATGCCGATATAAAAGCAGAACAATTCAGACTTGATAATGATTCTGTAGGGGTAGTAAAAATTACAGGGCTATATAATAGCCTTAATAAAAAGATCTCTTTCGACGTAGCCTCCGAAAATGAATTGTACAATTTTTTGGTAAGCGGAAGTTATAACCTCAGCGATACTGCCGGCATACCGCTGCTTACCACAATAAAACTCAATAATACCAAGATCAACATTGTCAATAAATTTCTGAGTACCATTTTTACTGACATTGAAGGTTGGCAACTGGCGAACTCCATATAAATGGCGACATTAAACGCCCTGAGTTATTGGGCAAAGTAACATTGGTAAAAGGCAGTTTGCTGGTCAATTTCACCCAGGTCAGGTACACAGTTGATTCGGCAACTTTTGTGTTTACAGAAGGCGCTATAAACTTTGGCAATTTTGTAATCAAAGACAAATTTGGCAACAGCGGCAGAGTTAGCGGAAAATTGTACCAGCACCAGTTCAAAGACATCCGTTACGATCTTGAGATCAGTACCGATCGTATGCTGGTGATAGACACCAACCCCAATGACAACAGCCAGTTTTACGGAACGGCTATTGGTAAAGCCACCATGAATATTGATGGTCCACAGGAAAACATGCACCTCTCAATTGCCGCCGAGCCTGTCGATAGTTCGCACATCTACATACCCACTACCACTGCCCGCGAAAGTGGCGAGGCAGATTTTATAGTATTTAAACAATACGGCACAGAGATGAAGGAAGTGGCAGTTGCCGGCGCAGGAAACATTGTGGTTGACCTCGACCTGACGGCAAATCCACTTGCGAAAATTGATGTCATCCTCGACCCGGTGACGGGTGATATTATTAAAGCAAATGGCACCGGACGCTTAAGGATACACGCAGGCACCATAGACAACCTTACAATAAACGGGCGGTACGAAATTCAGCGCGGAAGCTACGATTTCAACTTCCAGTCTTTTATAAAAAAGCCCTTCATTCTTTCTGAAAACGCCAACAGCTATATAGAGTGGAACGGTGATCCGTACAATGCCAAACTACAGGTAGAAGCGTTGTATGTGGCAGAAAACGTGCGGCTGGGCGATCTGGTTGGCGGGCAAAACCTCAGCGGCACCATTCAGGGTTACCAGGGAAATGTATATGTGATCGCCGTACTCACCGGCAACCTCAAACATCCTGATATCAGTTTCCGTATCGATTTTCCCGTGGGTGAGCAGGTAAAGAACGACGAGACCTTCAACCAGTTTTTGGCAAAGCTTGAAAAAGACGACAACGAGATGCTGAAACAGGTGACCTACCTGATCGTTTTCGGATCTTTTGCACCCTATGGCGAGGGCAAAACGGTTGGCGCCAACTTTACGTCACTCGGCTTTAATACCATTTCAGAAGTTATATCCAAGCAAGTTGACAACCTGGTTTCTAATATTCTTTTTCGAATTACGGGCGACCGCAGCCTGCAGTTTGATGTGAGCACCACCGTGTATAATAGCAGTAATCTCTTCAGCGGCAACGTAACAGCTACAAATACCATCGATAGGCAGAAGGTTAATTTTAAGTTGGGAAAAAGCCTCTTCAACAACAAAGTACTGGTCACTTTTGGCGGCGATCTTGACTTTAGAATGGGCAGTAACACCGTTACTTCGCAGCAGTTGGGCAACCTGCAGTGGTTGCCAGATCTGACGGTGGAAATTATTTTGTCGAAAGACCGGAAACTGCGGGCCATTATATTTAGCCGAAATAATCTTGACATTACAACAAGTGCCGTTGGACGCCGCAACCGGCAGGGAGCCAGTATCAGCTATAGAAAAGATTTCAACGATTTTTTTTCCGGATCGGATGATAAAGAGAAGCCAAAGCGAAATCCAAAAAATGTTGCAGCCAAACCAAGTGGCGCACTTACCCGCACAGGAGACGAGCAAGACCAAAACTAAATGCCCAAAAAAAGCCCTGCGCCCGGGCACAGAGCTTTTCATTGTATGTTCAGTAAGCTCTCAATAAACCAGTGAAATGTGTGTTGCTTTTTGGTCGCCAACTTTTGTACATCAAGGGTACATCGTTGCCACGCTCGGTTCATCTGCATCGCAGAGAGCAGCAATAAAAACACCTGCTACTTCTTTCAGGTAAATGCTTCAAAATCAATTTACCAGGCGATATAAATTTGAGTAGTAATCTTAAATACTCATTACTTCCTTTTCTTTGGCTGCCAGGTGCTTATCTACTAAAACAATATACCTGTCGGTTATGTCCTGCACTTCTTTCTCTAAGTCTTTGGCAATATCTTCACTTAGGCCATCTTTTTGCAGTCGCTTAATTTCTTCTATTGCCTCGCGGCGAATGTTGCGTATGGCAACTTTTGATTGCTCAGCCTCGCCGGAAGATTTCTTCACCAATTCTTTCCTCCTCTCTTCCGTTAAGGGTGGCAAATACAACCTGATATTTACTCCGTCGTTTTGCGGATTCATACCAATGTTAGCTGCAATTATCGCCCGCTCAATTTGCTGCAACGTCTTTTTCTCCCACGGCTGAATGCTAATAGTTCTTGCATCCATAATATTAATATTCGCCACCTGGTTGATGGGAGTGGGTGATCCGTAGTAGTCAACCATTATTCCATCCAGCATATTGGGGTTGGCTTTTCCCGCCCGTATTTTTATCAATTCTGTTTCCAAAAAGCCAATAGCCTTTTGCATCGATGACTCTGCATCTTCTATGATCATCTCCAGTTCTTCTGACATTTCTAAAAATTTTTCAGTGGCAAATCTATGAAATAGGTAGGTATTACAAAGAGAACATTTGATACTTTCCACACATGGCAGCGCGGTTAAAAAGAGTTTAAGGTCAATATAAAAATTGATTGAAGAAGGTACTATAAGAGGATAATTGCAATAGAAGCTATAGCAGCTCTGCCGGAAATTGACACGCCTGAAAGAAGGAAATTGAACACCTGAAAGGAGGGTGAAATCTAACGCCGGTGTTATACAATATAAACCGCCTCAACAAGGCTTTGCCTTTGAACGGAGCCCCGCCGCTGCGGGGTAGACGGTCGCAACTATGTTCAATAAGTGCTTTGCCGTTTGTCTCCGACCGAAAAAAAAGATTAGAATTTTCACACAGTGAAGTCAACTATTCTTCATCTACTAGTGCAGCTTTATTGTCAAAAAGTGATACCAGGCGAACGTCCTCTTCTTCGGGAGCCACCTTAGGTTCTCCTTTAACCACGCGGAGTTTGTATTTGCCTTTTTTGTAATTGAGCAAATATATCAATGAAAAAAAAAGTGTGATAAGCCCGGCTAACAGAATAGGGGTACCCGAACGCTGGAAAACAAAAGCTAGAACCGAGATAAGGGCGGTAGTAGCTACGCAACTACAGGTAACGCTTTTGTGATTAAACCCCCGGTTGAGCAGCAGATGATGTATATGATTGCGGTCGGGGCTGAAAGGTGACCGTTTTTTCATGATGCGAATGGCAAACACACGCAGGGTATCCATGAGCGGCAACAGGAGTATGGCGAAACCGACCGCAGGCGCTGCAGAAACAGGGTGAGCAGTATAAGAACTGCCGGTCTCAATAAATTTTATAGCCAAAATACTATTGACAAGCCCCACCATGAGCGAACCGGTGTCGCCCATAAAGATCTTTGCCGGGTGGAAGTTGTAAAAGAGAAAAGCCATAGTGCTGCCGGCAAATGAAAAAGCCAGCACTGCGTAAGCAATGTTGCCATTGACATAGAAGAAAATACCAAAAACTAATGAAGAAATAAGACCGAGACCACCCGCAAGACCGTCAACACCATCAATGAGGTTGAAAGCATTGATGATAACGACGATAGCAAAAACGGTGAGGAGAAAACTAAATATTTCATTGATATGGTGCAGGCCAAAAAGTCCATCCATATTGGTGATAGTAAGTTTGGCTTTGTAAACCAATATGACTGCGGCAAGTACCTGACCAAGAAATTTCTTAGCAGGCGAGATGACCATGATATCGTCTTTGATACCTAAAAAGAAAATGAGAAAGAAGGCGGCAATATAATATTGGAACTCGGGAGCCTCAGTAGCAAAACTGATGGTTAACAATATGCTTAGAATGAAACCGACAAACATACCCAAACCGCCCAAAGATGGGATGGGGCGTTTATGGATCTTGCGGTTCTCGTCAGGTTCGTCGTATAATTTTTTTACTTTGGCTACTACTATGATTACGGGTATCACCAGAAAGGTCAAAGAAAAAGCCAGGATACCTCCGATAATTATTTGTTGCATTCAATTCGCTGTTTGAAGTTTAAGCTACTCTTTGTCGCGAATAGCAAATTAATTGTAAATAGACCGATACACTGAAACAAATGCAATATTCTATTATTAAATAACTATTACCAGCAGGATTTGTATTGACAGTAAAGCAGCTTTAAAAGCTGCCTGAAAAACTCTATCGATGATGGATATAGAAATATTAGAATAAAAGTATACAAAAGACTTTTTTAAAAAAAGCCGATTGCCAGAATGGCGAATATCAAAAGGTTAGCTGAATATTCAATTAGCAAAAATTGCACTCATTTTTTTACTATTCCTGGCTTTTCAACGAAAACTGTTGCAGACTTGCTTTGCGCGATGGTAACCAGGCTGCCAATAAAGAGATCACTAAGATGGTAACTATCACCAGCAAAAAATCTGTACCTACTAATTTTACCGGATAATAATCGATAATAAAACTACCACCCGACAATTTGATCAATTTGTATTTTAGCTGCAATTCACATATCAATGCCGCAACAATTATTCCGGTTCCGCCACCCAATGCTGCAAGCACAAATCCCTCATTGAGAAAAATACGCTGTATATAATAATTGTCGGCACCCATTGCTTTCAAAACTGCAATGTCCTTCTGCTTCTCCAACACAAGCATGGTTAATGCACCGATCATATTGAATGCGGCAACAACCAGTATGAGTGAAAGGATTCCATAGATGACCCATTTTTCCATTTGCATCACTGAATACAACCCCTGGTTCTGCTGGTAACGTGTTTCAATTTTGTATTGGTCGCCCAAAAGATCTTCGAGCCTGCTTTTCACTTCTTCGGTTTGCCCGGCATTGTTCAGTGCGATCTCAACAGCGCTAAACTGGTCGGCAGACAGATCGAGCATATACTTTAAGAAACCAATATTGGTAATGGCATATTTATTATCAAAGTCTTGTTGCAATACAAAGCTTCCACTTACATTGACATTGTAAGAGTTAAGTGCATCGAGCCCGGAGAAATTAGCTGCTTTTAAATTGGGAAGGTAAACGGTGAGCGGCGTCACGTCAAGACCCGGTTCAACCCCCACGGCGTTCTGAATACCAGCGCCAACGATCAACAAAGGTTGCTCCGTTGTACCAGGATTAAAGGCGCCTTTATAAACATGTTTTGCCAGACCACTAACCTGTGTATATGTCTGGTCAACTCCTTTTAAGTAAACGATACTTTGAAATTCGCCGTTCACAAGCACTGCTTTTTCTTCGGCTATAGTAGTGATCTGCCGCACACCTTTGGTGGTGCTGATGCTTTGCAGTTGCTGAGGGGTGAGGGTGATGAACTTACTTTTAACAGGTGCCACCCGTATGTCGGCGTAAAAATCGGCATATAAGCCTTTTACCAGGTCTTCAAAACCATTAAAAACGCTAAGTACCAAAATGAGCGCTGCAGCTCCCACGGCTATTGCCATTATACTGATCCAGGCGATCAGGTTAACTGCATTGGTTGTTTTTTTACCCTTAAAGTAACGCCAGGCAAACAAAATAGTCATCGGCAATCGGGTGTTTTAGCTATTCTTCTTCGCTCTTTGTTTTGCCTTCATTTATTTGCTTGAACACATCTTCCATCTTAAAGACATAGTCGAGGGTGTCGTCGTGATAAAAATGCAGCACCGGAATGCGGCGGAGTTGATGTTTAACACGCTCACTCAGGGCTTTCTTCACCTCCCAGGCATGTGATTGTATTTTTTTCATTGCTGCTGTTACATCCGACACTTTAAAAAGACTGAGGTATATCCGGGCTTCCAACAGATCAGGAGTAACTTTTACCGACGAAATAGAGACCATTCCACCGTCTATCATATTCAAATTCAATCGCATAAAAATGTCGTTCAGCTCCTGCTGCAATACAGCCGCTACCTGCTTCTGGCGTTTTCCTTCCTGCATCTATTCTGGTATTTATCCTTGTAAAATTAGTTACTTTGCAGCGATTTGACTGATTTAAAAGACTAATGAAGAAATACGCACGCCTATTTAAATATCTCCGGTTTTTTAAAGGACACATCTTTTTTTACTTTCTTTTCACCATCTTCTCCATCGTTTTTTCATTGGTTTCATTAGGTACTTTGCCTTTTTTTCTGCGCCTGATATTTTCTACCGAAGAAATTGTTGTAACTGCACCGGTTGCCATCAAAAGCTCAGGCGATCTTATTACGTACATCAACTACCAGATCAGCCAACTCATCATTTCCCATGGAAGCAACGGGCATGTTATTGCGTTAGGTTTAATTTGTATCACTGTAATTGTATCTGTGCTGCTTAAGAATTTATTCCTGTATCTCTCCTATTATGTGTTGGCACCCATTAAGAATTCTATTATGACCCGCCTGCGCGAAGAGATGTACAGCAAACTGCTGCAGTTGCCCATCGGGTATTTTACTGAGCAGAGAAAAGGGGATGTGATGAGCCGGATGACCAACGATATCGGTGAACTGGAAGGCTCGGTGGTAGGTACCATGGAAGGATTTATAAAAGATCCGCTCAACATTATCATTATTCTCTCAACGCTCATTTATATTAGTCCGCAACTTTCCCTTTTTCTACTTGTTTTCCTGCCGCTTACGGGACTTATTATTGGGCGAATAAGCCGGTCATTAAAAAAACAATCGAATGCGGCGGCAATTATGCTGGGTGAAGCTTTGTCTGTTTTAGATGAAACCCTCGGTGGGCTACGGGTAATAAAAGCCTTTAATGCGGAAGGAATATTGCAAACCAGGTTCAATACCACCAACAACGAATTGTATCATGTTCGCAACCGTATGCAATACCGCCGCGATCTGGCTTCGCCGCTGAGTGAATTGCTGGGGGTGATGGTACTTTGCGGAATACTTTGGTTTGGTGGCAGGCTTGTATTGGGTGGTAACGCCGGCGGTTTAGAAGCGGAGGGATTTATCATGTATGTGGGCATTTTTACGCAGATCATCAATCCGGCAAAATCACTTTCTTCTTCTTTTTACAATATGCAAAAAGGGTCGCGCCGCTATTGCGCGTATCGAAGAGATTTTGAATGCACCCATAAAAGTAGATGAGAACATAAACGGAAAAAAACTGGACACCTTTACCGCAGGTATTGAGTTTAAAAATGTGTGCTTCTCCTACGACGACAAAGTAGTGCTGAAAAATATTAATCTTTCAATAGCTAAAGGCAAGACGGTGGCGCTCGTCGGTTCATCGGGAGCCGGTAAAAGCACGCTGGCCGATCTCATTCCCCGGTTTCATGATGCTACATCTGGCGAGTTGCTGATTGATGGCATAAACATCAAAGAGTATTCATTACACTCGGTTCGCAGCAAAATGGGTATTGTAACCCAGGAGCCGATCTTGTTTAATGATACCATCTCAGCCAACATAGCCCTTGGCATGGAAAAAGCCGATGATGTGCAAATAGAAAGTGCTGCAAAAATTGCCAATGCGCATGACTACATTTTGCAAAAAGACGAAGGGTATAGTACCAACATTGGCGACCGCGGCGGAAAATTGAGTGGTGGTGAGCGCCAACGGTTGACTATTGCCCGGGCAGTGCTAAAAAATCCGCCCATATTAATCTTGGACGAAGCCACCTCTTCGCTTGATACTGAAAGTGAACGCCTGGTGCAGGATGCCATTAATCACATGATGCAAAACCGCACGTCCATTGTCATCGCACACCGGTTAAGCACCATACGCCATGCCGATGAAATTGTGGTGATGCAGAAAGGTGAAATAGCCGAACGTGGTACGCACGACGAACTGTTGGCAAAAGGCGGCTTTTATAAAAAGCTGGTGGACATGCAGGAAGTGCGATAGTTTGCTTTTTTTGGTGACCGGCATTTGATCTGCAATAGTACATCGTTGCCACGCCTGCCTGTCCGGTAGGCAGGCTCGGTTCAAAAGCATCACTTTCCTGAACTTTAGCCTGCGATAAAATAGACGCGCATAATGTATTTTGTCACAGTTGACTATTGACAAAACGTACAAGGGTGCGACGCAACATAAGCTGCTCCCAGTACTAAAGTTGGCTACCAAAAACAAATACACACGGCTAAAAACGCACAAAAAAAAGGAGCTTTCGCTCCTCTTTTCTATACAGATCGTACGTTATATTATTTTGTGATCCCCAGCTTGGCTTCCATACTTAAGGTAGCATGCGGCACTGCACGAAGACGTGCTTTATCAATCAGTTTACCCGTTACACGGCAGATACCATAGGTCTTGTTTTCAATGCGCATCAGCGCTTTTTCCAGGTGATCAATAAAGGTAATCTGGCGGCTTGCCATCTGGCTCAACTGCTCCCGTTCCATACTCATGCCGCCGTCTTCCATGGTCATGTAGCGATTATCAGTTTCATCGCCACCCATTTCGTCGCGGCGGGTGATCAGCCCCTGCAGGTAGGCAAGTTCTTTTTTGGCAGCGTCGAGTTTCTTACCGATCAAGTCTCTGAATTCCTGCAATTCACTATCGCTGTAGCGCATGGTTGGCCCTTGGGCAACTACTGCCGGTGCGTCTAATACGCTCTTCATAAATTCGGGCTGGTAATCAACTTTCTTATCGGTAGATGTTTTAGGAATCACAACTGCTTTTGCCTTTGTAGTTTCGCCGTTTTTAGCGGTAGCTTTCGCCTTAGGTTCAGCAGTTTTTTTTGTCCCTGCAGAACTTTTCTTACCGGTCTCTGGCTTTTCGTTTAGGTTATCTTCCTGGGTTAATTTTTTCACTGGTTCTTTGCTTTTTAATTCAACCGTTTCATTGTTTTTTTTCGACAATGAGCTATTGGTCGTAGTTTTAGAAACTTTTGCCTCTCCATGACCGGTAGTGGTAGTGGATGCAGCATTTTTACTTTTTGAATCCTGGCTTACAGATTTTTCTTTTGAGGTGGCAGATGCCTTGACTTTTGAAGAAACGGCTTTTTTGTCAACAGCTACTTTATTTGCTGACGTTGAAGATGTGGATGCCTTTGACCCCGTTGAAGTTTTTTTTGTTGCCATAAAAGTTTATGCATGTTTACTTACACTAACTTTTAGCGGAATATCGTTCACTTCAATTTCTTTTCCAGCAGCCATTTCAGAGACAAAAGCAATCGTATCGGCTAAAATTTCGGCGCAAATATAGTTTTTATATTCATTTATTGCGGGTTCTAACCGGGCATTTTCAGCTATTGTAATGTTAATACGATCGGTTACATCAAACCCACTGTCTTTCCTTAGATTTTGGATACGATTAATAAATTCCCGTGCTTCACCTTCTTTTCGCAGTTCAGTGGTGATGGTAATATCGAGTGCTACGGTAAGGCTACCTTTGTTCGCTACACTCCAGCCAGGAATATCTTCAGCAACAATGTCAACATCAGGGAGTTGCAAGATAAGCGGTTCACCATCGACCTCCAAAATATATTTACCCTCTTTCTCAAGTGAAGAAATATCATTTTGATTAAACTGCGCAAGGGCTGCAGCCACGGTTTTCATCTTAGAACCCAGTTTTTTGCCAAGTGCAATAAAGTTGGGTTTTATCTTTTTGTTGATGAAGCCTTCTGTCTCCGTCAGGTATTCGATTTCCTTTACATTCACCTCACTTTTAATCAGGTCTTCCACATTTTTCAGTTGCTCTTTCATCGCCGGGTTTAGTACAGGAATGAGCACTTTCTGCAAGGGCTGGCGAACCTTTATGTTTGCCTTTTTGCGCACACTCAATATAAGCGACGATGCATCTTGTGCCATTTGCATTCTCTCTTCCAGGGCAAGGTCTATTGCTTTTTCATTTACCTGCGGAAAATAAGTATGATGTACGCTTTCTGCCGAGCTACGCTGCGTTACTGCATTTAAATTGCTAAAAACCGCATCGCTAAAAAATGGCGAGATTGGCGCCATCAGGCGAACAACCGTTTCCAGGCATTCGTACAAAGTCTGGTACGCGGAGATCTTGTCTTTTTCATATTCCCCTTTCCAAAAACGCCGGCGGCTAAGGCGCACATACCAGTTGCTCAGGTGTTCATCTACGAACTCTTCCAGGGCGCGGCCAGCCTGAGTAGGTTCGTAGTCGTCCATACTCAGAGTCACAGTTTTTATCAGCGAATGCAGAGACGAGATGATCCAGCGATCTATTTCCGGGCGGTCTTCTAAAGGCAGGTATTCTTCGGCAAAAGAAAAGCCATCCAGATTACTATAGAGTGCAAAAAACTGGTAGGTGTTGTAAAGGGTGCCAAAAAATTTTCTTTGTACTTCCTGTATCCCGTTGATATCAAATTTTAAATTATCCCACGGGCTGGCATTGGTTATAAGGTACCAACGTGTGGCATCTGCGCCAAACTTGTCAATGGTCTGAAACGGATCGACTACGTTGCCCAACCGTTTGCTCATCTTATTACCGTTCTTATCCAGCACCAAACCGTTAGAGACGACATTTTTGTAGGCAACGCTATCAAACAGCAGCACAGCAATGGCATGCAGGGTATAGAACCATCCACGGGTCTGGTCAACACCTTCGCAAATAAAATCGGCCGGAAATGCCTTTCCCTCGTCCACCATGTCTTTGTTTTCGAAAGGATAATGCCATTGGGCATAGGGCATAGCGCCACTGTCAAACCATACATCTACCAGGTCGGGAATGCGCCGCATGGGTCTGCCGGTATCACTTACCAATATAATTTCATCTACATAGGGCTTGTGCAGGTCCAGCTTTTCAATATCGTTCTCAAACGGAAGACTTTTTGCAACACCGGCATTCACGGCTTTTTTTGCTTCAGCCACCAGTTCATCTATACTGCCTATACATTTTTCTTCCGCACCATCTTCTGTGCGCCAAACCGGAAGCGGAGTGCCCCAATAGCGGCTGCGGCTGAGGTTCCAGTCAACCATATTTTCGAGCCAGGTTCCAAACCTTCCTTCGCCGGTTGATTTTGGCTTCCAGTTGATGGTCTTGTTCAACTCAACCATTCTGTCTTTAAGTGCAGTGGTTTTTATAAACCAGGCGTCGAGCGGATAATATAATATCGGCTTATCTGTGCGCCAGCAATGTGGATAGGTGTGCTCGTACTTTTCTACTTTAAAAGCCCGGTTCTCTTTCTTTAACTTAACGCAGATATCAACGTTTACGTCTTCGTAGGCAGGATCGTCTTTGTAGTTTTTTACAAACCGGTTGCTAAACTCCCCCAGCCCATCTACAAACTTCCCTTCGCGATCTACCATGGTTAGTATGCCAATGTTGTACTTGCGGCCAACTTTATAGTCATCTGCGCCAAAGGCAGGCGCAGTATGCACAATACCTGTTCCATCTTCTGTGGTCACAAAATCGCCCGTTATCACCCGAAATGGATTGGGGGCAGCATCTCCTAATGACAAAATATTGGCAACACTATTCGCTTCGTAGGGAAGCAATTGCTCATACACTAATCCGTCCAGACTGGTGCCTTTGCAAGTCTGCAATATTGTCCAGGGTATTATTTTATCACCCTCGTTGTAGTTCTCAAAATCGCCGTTCTCACCTTCGGGTTTAAAGTATTTACCCAGCAAAGCTTTGGCAAGCACCACATTTACAGGCAAATAGGTATAGGGATTAAATGTTTTTACCAGCACATAGTCTATGTTGGCACCAACGGTCAAACCCAAATTCGAGGGCAGCGTCCACGGTGTTGTGGTCCAGGCGAGAAAAAATATTTCCGGTGTCTGTTGACCGGCAGTTGCGTCGAACAAAAAGCCGCTTGAAGCATTGCTGACCACTTTAAACATAGCCACTGCCGAGGTATCCTTCACCATTCTTATACGTGCCGGGCTGGTTTAGTTCGTGCGAGCTAAGACCTGTACCGGCCGCCGGGCTATAGGGTTGTATGCTCACGCTTTCGTACAGCAAACCTTTTTTATACAATGGCTCAGCAGCCACCAAAGTGTTTCAATGTATTTATTGTCGAACGTAATGTAGGGATCGGTCAAATCGACCCAATACCCCATTTTCTTGGTTATCTCATCCCATTTGTCTTTATATTTAAGCACCTCGCGGCGGCAAGTTTCATTGTACTCGGCTATCGAGATTTTTTTGCCAATGTCTTCTTTGGTAATACCCAGCATTTTTTCCACACCCAGTTCTACCGGCAAGCCATGGGTATCCCAGCCGCCTTTGCGCTTCACCTGGAAGCCCTGCATGGTTTTGTAGCGGCAAACCAGGTCTTTCAGCGTGCGCGAAATAACGTGGTGAATACCCGGCATGCCATTGGCGCTTGGCGGTCCTTCATAAAAGACAAAAGGTGTCGCACCATCTCTCAATTGCACACTTTTATCAAATGCATTCTCATCGTCCCATCTCTGCAATATTTCCTTTTCTATAGCAGGAAGGTTCAGTCCCGAAAACTCTTTATATGTAACGCTCATAGATATAAAAAAACAAATCTGTAATTGGTAAAAAGGAGCGCAAAGGTAAGGAAAGTGAATGGGGATTTTGCTTTGGCAGAAGGCGGGCTTTACCTCCAGGCATACCAAACGCAGAGGCAAAAAGTAAATAGTGGGAGAGTTTTTTCAGGAGCCAGACATCTGTTTTTTCAATGGTACATCGTTGCGTCGCACTCTTGTACGGCAGCTTTTTATGGCAGCTATGAATTGAGAAATAAGTGTCGCAAATTGAACAGGGGTTGACGAAGTAGGGCTAATAAAAACTGGTCAAAAACCGACAGACTAAAGCCAAATCTTTTTTTCTAACTTGATGAATTACACTTGTTTAAAATTATAATGCCCAGCGGGATAGATGGCTAAATGGAAATACAAAAGTTGAAACAGGGCTTCAGGACGCCCGCAATTTTGCCAAACCTCCTGTCGCATGTGCGCGTTTGAAAAAGGTAAATCACTGTTACGATGTACCACTGCATTTGGTGTATCCGGAAATGCAGCGACACCCTGGAGCGCCGCCTTAGGTGTCGCAGGTTGAAGCGCAGGCTGCTCAATAGAATTACCGAACGTACAAGGGTGTGACACAACGCTGTTTAATTGAAACTGTACTGCTGGTTACATAAAAAAACAAAAGCTACCGGAGTAGCTTTTAAATGGTTGTTTGTAAAAGGAACTTTTATTTCCCTTCATTCCTGGAGATTAATGTATGCCGCGTCATCCACAGGTTCCAACCACTCCGGTGTGCCGGCAGTAATGGCGATGTGGCTAAACCAACTGTCTTTGGTTGCACCATGCCAATGTTTTACGCCATCATGTGTAACAATTACATCACCTGCTTTTAAAAGTTGTGCCTTTTCTCCTTCTTGCTGATACCATCCTTCACCACCGGTTACTAATAAAATTTGATAACCACCACGATGAATGTGCCAGTTGTTTCTGCATCCTGGTTCAAAGGTTACATTCCCAACACCCACATTTACTTTAGGGTCAGCAACTAATCCTTTATAAATAACTTTGACCAATAAAATATTGCCCGTAAGGATTTTTCTCGCCTGCCGGGAAGATGACACCGTTTTTTACTTCTTCATGTTTTGCCATTGTAAAAGCCTCCTATATTTTTAATTTTCAGGGATAATTTCATTTATGCATGCTAATGCGTTAAGTGTTCTGTGGAAAACCCATGTAGGGAAGGCAGTGCGTAATAACTGCGATAAGCGTTTCTTTATCGTTGCCTACGTTCTTGTTGCCCTGCACATGGGCTTTTACCTGGCTTTCGCAACCACCCAATGCGCTGACGATGCAAAGTGTCAACAGTTCGCGTGTTTTTAAATCAAGTCCATTGCGGGTGTAGAAGTCGCCAAAGCAAAAGGCGGATAGATAATCTTGTATATGCTGTTGGTTTGCCGGCGTATTTTGCCGCATTTTTGCAATGACATCGCCAAAAATAGCTGTCTGCACTGCCACCCCTTTCTCTAAGCGGTTCTCTTCAGTGGTTGTCTTCTGACTTTCGGTTGGCAGTTTAATACCCTTTGCTTTAAATGCCTCGTTGACTTCAGAAAGTGCATTTAGTGCTTTTGGAAAACCGATATAGGGAGCACATTGGTAAATCGCTTCTTTAATTTCCACCGGTGTTAACCCCGCATTCAGTGCGCCAACTACGTGTGATTTAAGTTGAGGCAATGTTTGCGTCGTTGCTAGAACGACCAGGGTAATGAGCTCCCGCATCTTGTCGTCGAGGTTGCCTTGATAAAAGACTTCACCAAAAATGAAAAGGCGCGAAATGTCTTGAAAATCGGGGTCGGTAGCTCGTACGCCAACGCCTTCACCAAATAGTTGTGTGTGCTTTTCCGTGCTCTTTTCAATTCTGTGCATCTATGTTGAAATTGGTTTAATATTATAACTACAACCCTTACTTCTTCAAGCTGTCCTTTGTTAAACTATCGTATAGACCAATGCTAGTGTCGCCCATCATCAGCCCTACAGGGTTGGTGTCTTGCCTGGGAGGAGGCGTGGTGCTTGAAACAGTAGTGTCTGCACCGGTACCGCTTTCAGAAGGATTTCCGCAATTCGTGAACAATGTTGCTACCGCAATAATCAATATCATATCTTTTCATGACAGGCTTTTTTAGGTAAATGGAAGTGATGAAATAAGCAGTAAGCCAGCATGGTTACTGCCTGCTAGCAGGAGTTATGGTTTCCAATTGTTTGCCAAACGGCTGCTCATAAAAACGTCTGCCGGTTGCTTTATGCAACGCATTGGCAACGGCTGCAAAAATGGGTGGAAACAGCGGTTCACCAAGCCCGGTCGGGTCTTTGTCATTTTTTGCAAAATGGACTTCAATTGACTTAGGTGCTTCCGTATTTCTTATGAGGCGATAAGTGTCGAAATTGCTTTTTTGCGGCGCTCCATCTTTAAAGGTCATTTCGCCAAACAGCGCATTTCCGATACCGTCAATAATAGCTCCTTCCGCCATATTTGCCGCCGCATCGGGATTGACCACAACGCCGCAGTCAACGGCAGCATACACTTTATCAATCACCGGTTTATTTCCCTGCATCGTCATGTCAATGACTTCTGCAACGTAGGTGTTGTGGCAGAAGTAGGCAGCCACACCCCGATGAACACCGTTCTTATTTCCGCCCCAATTCGATTTTTCTTTCACTAATTTCAACACGCCTGCATACCGGTCAATATCATAGTCATTGTCTTTCCCAACCGGGTTTGTTTTGGCACGCTCAAAAAGTTCTAATCTAAATTCAATGGGGTCTTTCCCTGCCAGTTCAGCCACCTCATCCAGGAATGACTGCTCAACGCTTCCAAGAAAGTTGGACCGTGGTGCCCGGAAAGTTCCGATGGTAATGTTGGTGTTGAGCATCCATTCTTCAGCTACGTAATTGTCAACTGCACCAGCCGGAAAGCGATTTTGTGCATAGCCAAGCGGACCTTCAGGCATACCACCCGCTTTCACCGAGTAAGCAATCAGGTTGCCTTTATCATCCAGCCCGGCTTTATAAGTTGCCATATAAGTAGGGCGATAAATGCCATAGGTCATATCATCTTCGCGGGTGTACATCAACTTTACCGGTGCCTGCATTTTTTGTGAAATAATCGCTGCCTCCACCAGGTGATGACCGTATGACCGTTGACCAAATCCGCCTCCCATGCGGGCAAGGTCTATGTGAATTTTTTCCTTTGGAAGACCGAGGCGGGTACTTAGCGCAGTCATTACAAATTGTGGTATCTGTATGGGACCATATATTTCTGCTTTATCAGCCGTTACATGGGCAAAACAGTTGACTGGTTCCATCGTATTATGAGCAAGGAAAGGAGCGGTGTAAGTTCGTTCAATTACTTTAACCGCTTGTTTAAAGGCAGCTTCCGGATCTCCATCTTTGCGAAGTATTTTGCCTCCTTTTTTTGCCATTGCTGCCATCATCATTCTATGATCGTCGGTGCTTTCCAAACCAGCCGGAACATTCACGGTTTTTACCCCTCCTCCCCATCCATGGTGTATGTAATTGCTTTCCTTCGCAGGCTCCCATTCAACTTTTAAAGCCTTTTTAGCATTCATCACCTCCCACGTTGTATTACCCACCACTACTGCCAATTCTGAAAAAGAAGTGATGTCAAAAGCCTGCCGCTCGTAGGCATCATCAAAAACCTGAATTACAAAAACATCTTTGATGCCAGGCATGGACCTTGCCGCATTATCATCTACCGTTTTTACTTTTAATCCAAAAGCAGGGGGATGCACAATCATGGCTATTAGCATTCCCTCCTTTTTATAATCGAGGGTAAACAAGGGTTTACCGGTGATGATATTTTTGGCTTCTACATTCTTCTTAGAGTTGCCAATAATTTTGAAATCACCCACCTTTTTCAACGGCACATCTTTCGGAAGCGGCAGTTTTGCGGCTGCTGAAGCCATTTCTCCATAACCCGCTTTTTTGCTACTTCCTTTGTGGTGCAAAACGCCGCCTTCGGTGGTGATTTCTGCGACAGGAACCTTCCACGATTGTGCGGCAGCACTTACTAACATTTGCCGGGCTGTAGCCCCTGCGGTACGTAGTGGTATCCATGCCGTTTGTATCGCTGTACTGCCACCTGTAAACTGCCGTGCATACTTTTGCGAATTGAAGTCTGCCTGTTCTGCCATCACGTTTTTCCAGTCAACGTCCAACTCTTCAGCCAGCAGCATAGGCAGCGAAGTTTTCACATTCTGCCCGAACTCGGGGTTCGGGCTCATGAGGGTGACTAACCCGTTTTCACCTATCTTAATATAGCTGTTCAGCTCAAACCATTCTTTGGGAAGGCTTAATGCTTCTTCGGTGGTGGGATGGCATCCTGCTAACCAATTAAAGCTTAGCATCATACCTCCGCCCGCAAGGGCAGAAACTTTTAGAAAAGAGCGGCGGTCTATTTTATTTTGGCTTGCCATTTTTGAAAGTTATGGGGTTATTAAAATTTGCCGGCTGTTTTAATGGCTGCCCTGATGCGCATATAGGTACCGCAGCGACAAAGGTTACCGTTCATAGCCGATAGTATTTCATCATCGGTAGGGTTTGCATTGCTTTTTAGCAGCGCTGCAGCCGTCATCATTTGACCTGCCTGGCAATAGCCGCATTGCGGCACGTCATGTTCCAGCCATGCCTTCTGAACCGGATGGTCCCCTTTTTCTGATAACCCCTCAATGGTAGTGATGGGTTTATCTCCAACTGCGGATACCGGAAGCTGGCAGGAACGCATTGCCGCGCCGTCGAAATGAATGGTACAGGCGCCGCATTGAGCAATGCCACATCCATACTTCGTACCGACAAGGTCGAGATGGTCTCGCAATACCCACAACATAGGAGTAGCCGGGTCAACGTTTACCTGTTGTTTTTTTCCGTTGATGGTCAAGTTATAGATTGCCATGATGGTAAGAATTATAAGGAGTATTTTATGAAATATTATCAGGAGTTTACTATGATATTATCTTATAACCGCATCAAACAGTCCTTCTACATTTCCTGCTTTGTAGGACGGAAAATAATTTCATTAAAATCTGCATCCTTGGTCTTGCTGATTGCAAGCCACTACACGGGCAAACTGTTGATTACTTTAAATGTATTACCAAAAAGCTGATGACCTTATTTCTAATGTCCTCAACATCATACATCGTTCCGAAGTGAGGTGCGTCTTTAACGATTGTCAATTCGTTTTTCACACCATAATAGCTAAGCCATGCACTAAACAATTTCGACTGCTTGTTAGAAACGATGTTATCTTTTTCTCCATGGTAAATGAGAAACGGAGGGTCGTTTTTATCAATATAAGTAATGGGGCTCGCTGCCTTTGCCAAGTCTGGTCTTAGCAATGGAGCTGCACCAATTAGTAGACCCTCAGGAGATTTCTCGTCCTCATTTCCAGGCAGCAACACTAAATCGGTTGGACCATAAAAATCAACGACAGCTTTATACTTTAAAGGACGGTAGGTGTTCGTAAAATAAAAGTCACTTACTTTATTGTTTTGCGATGTACCCATTAATGATGCCAAATGTCCACCTGCGGAAAATCCCATCAGCGCAATGCAATTCTTGTCTAAATTATATTTATCCGCATTGTCATATAAAAAACTAACCGCCCTATTGCAATCCTGGAGTATGGCAGGGAACACTGCTTGTGTTGCAAAACGATAGTCTATGGAAGCTATTGCCATTCCATTGTTTAATAGGGCATCAATGGTATTGGGCATATAGCCCATGTCCGAATATTTATCGTTGCCTATCCATCCACCGCCATGAATAAATACGACGAAAGGCACTTTTCCTTTAGCACCGGCAGGAATATAAATATCCAACAGGTGTTTCTTAAGGGTATCGTTGTTATAGGCAATATTGCCATGAATGATTGTTCCTTTTGGCAAACGAGCCTGTACCTGGTTGGGTGTGGGTGGTTGAGCAAAAGTGCAAATATGAATTACCATTGACACAATCAATACCTGAATTATTCTCATATATTCTGATTTTTTTTATACTATTGAAAAACGTGAGTTGAATTTTTTTTGAGCCCAACATCATTGCTACTATTGAGCAGCCGTTGCCACGCTTGTGGTGCAATGCATTATTCGGCGTGGCAGTTCTTGCACTGAGACTGGGTAGAAGTGTACCCTGTGCTTGCCGAAGGGTCGCACTCTTGTACTTCTTGTATGCTATTCGCCAAATCCAAATTTATTCATTTATCCTTTTGGTGTATAGTATCACTTAGCACTACTGTTGTACTCTTCATCGGTTACTTTCTGTAACCATGTCACTATACCTTTTTCTGTGTTAGGCAAAATGTATAACTGTTGCATTCCGGTGTCCCGGCTTGCACCATGCCAATGCAATTACATTGGGCGAGCATTTAATAACGTCACCTTTTCTGATGGTTTTCCGCGGTTGACCTTGTTCCTGATAATAGCCAACACCGTCGGTAATAATCAGTATCTGACCAGCAGGATGAGTATGCCAATTGCTTCTTGCTCCCGGTTCGAAATAGACGTTTCCAATTACCGTGCTGTAGGTACTGTCATTGGCAACCAAAGGTGTATTCCAGGCGTTGCCCGTAAAGTTTTCAGCAGCACCTTTTTCACCTTTTGGAAAAATTTCTTGCAATTCTGAACCCTTGGTTTCTGATTTGTTTTCCATACAACTTGTTGTTAGCAAAGCCAAACAAGCGACTGCGGATATTAATAATGTTTTCATTGAAGTTTGTTTTATTGAGCTATCAAGGTGTTCTACTTAAAGGATTTTTGTGGACCGGCTTTAGTAACTGTAAGCAACATTGTTGTGTCACTCACTTGTACTTGCAGTTATACTATTCAGCTTTTTTCATTTAATGCTTTAGTAAGTGGTATAAATTAAAGGAGAACTATTCACTCAATTCAAACTTCACAATTACATTACCTGAACCTAATGCAGCAGTCAATCCTGATACATCCTCGATACGTCCCATTGGTGTATAGCTATATGATGTTGAAAATGATTTATAGAAAAGCACCAAGGTGTTAGAACCGTACAACATTAAATCTCCTGCATTAATAGTACCCGGGTTTGATGCATTCGCCGGCAAACCATTGGGTAAATCGAAATACTTTTCATTGCCATTCAACTCGCTCATATTAATGGTCATGGGTAACCTTGACTTAAAAGCATTGACAGTTGCATTGTTATACAATGTGGCAGTGAAAGCAGTTGTGCCGATTATTATTTTCAATTTCATACTGTCTGTTATTTAAAACATTATGGGAATTTGCTGTTACCCCATTGGTATTATTGCAGCAAGCAAAAAGCTGGATGCAGATTAAACAGAATAGGATAGTCATTAAAGGTTTCATTCTGTTCCGTTTTTATTTAAATGTTCTTGATATGTCTTGCCGGAATGCCTCCAACAACTGTATTTGCCGGCACATCTTTCGATACGACCGCACCTGCCGCTACCACAGCATTTTCACCAATTGTAACACCGGGAATATCGTTGCACCTGCACCAATCCATGCATTTTTTTTAATGTGAATATGTCCCGGAACAAGTGAGCCTCTATCGTTGGGATTTAGTGGGTGACTTTCAGATAACAAGCTGACTTTCGGTGCAATCAATACATTGTCTTCAATGGTAATTCCGCCGAAGTCAAGGAATACACAATCAAAGTTGATGAAGACGTTTTTGCCAATTTTAGTGTTTTTGCCGTAGTTGATATACAACGGTGTGAAAACCACAACGCTTTCATCAATCTCTGAACCGGTGATTTGGCTTAGTAAGTCCCGGATTTCTGCGGATTGGAAGAGTTGTTTATCTGAACCAATAATTTTTTTGTAGCAAAAGAAGCGTCCTGCAGCTTAAAGGCTTCCGGGTCATTAGGTAGTATGGTTTCTCCATTCCGTAGCCGTTCAAAAATATCTTTGTTGTGCTGATTTGAAATCATATCTATGCTTTGTTTGTTTAGACCTTCTTCGGAATAATTTTTACCGTTGCTGCTCTTGCTCTATTTGATGCTGCAAAGCTATTTTGAATGGGTGTGGTAGCTATAACCCCAATTACGGTATTAATAACCACTTTTGCGGATTAACAGGCATCTTGGTGGGTCAGCCTGATATGATATAATACTTTTGCGTAAGCAAATGGAGAGATGATGGAAAAGATAATAAACATCAATAGTGTAAATGAATACAATGAGCTATTTGGATTGGAAACCTCTCATCCCTTAGTGAGTATGGTTGACTTCTCAAAATCTGATACAATGCTACCGGCAGGACCAGGTTTTAACTACGGGGTGTATACGGTATACTTTAAAACAGCACGGAACTGTTCTCTACGGTACGGCAGAAACCATTACGATTACCAGGCAGGAACATTGGTGTTTCTTGCTCCCGGACAAGTGTTAAGTGTGGAAGGCGAAGAAGGTGAGCAACTGAAACCTACAGGTTATGCGCTGCTGTTCCACCCGGATTTATTGCGGGGAACTGCACTTGGTCAGCACATGAACGAGTATAAGTTTTTTTCTTACGATGTGCATGAAGCGCTGCATCTTTCTGCAAAAGAGAAAGAAATAGTTTATGAATGCTTCCAGAAAATTGACTATGAAGCGCAACATGCAATTGATAAACATAGCAAACGGCTCATCGTGTCAAACATTGAATTGTTCCTGAATTATTGTATTCGTTTTTATGACCGGCAGTTCATTACCCGAAGCGATGACGGTGGAGGTATTGTTGAAAAGTTCGAGGGGTTGCTAAATGAATATTTACATTCGGATAAACCACAATTGGAAGGCATTCCTTCTGTATCACTATTTGCTGCTGAACTTCATCTCTCGCCAAGCTATTTTGGTGACTTAATTAAAAAAGAAACCGGGAAAACAGCCCAGGAATACATACAGCTAAAGTTGATTGATGTTGCGAAAGAAAAAATATTTAATCCTGAAAAGACGGTGAATGAAGTGGCTTATGAACTTGGATTTAAATATCCGCAGCATTTCATCCGGTTTTTCAAGAAGCAAGTAGGCAGCACGCCAAAGGAATATCGGGCTTCATTGAATTAACAGAGAAAAGCCCAATGAAGGGCTAAAAGAGTAAAAACGAAAATGGAGTTTAGTGCTTTTTTATAGTTTGTCGTAGTAGTTGTTTAGTTGATATTTCATTAAAAATAATATTTTATGTGTGGGGTGCGTGGCTGTGTGTTGGCGTTTTAGTTCTTTTGCAGGTTGGCTTTGTGTTAAGATTTGTGTGCCTGCAAATGTGCTAAAAATAGCTTGTGAAGCATGGGCAAATTATAGGGTTTTTCACCTGATAGGGTGACGTACAACGAACCGGTACTTTCGAAGGTGTGGAAATAGAATTTCTTCCGCCCGGAACCGCCACTTGGCTTTTTGATAAAGATAAATATTAAGAACTAGTGCCGCAGCTTTTTTCGTCTGCCCAAACCACAGCACGGCTATGTAAAGATGTTGATTGCTACAACCTCAAGCCAGACTTGTGCAAAACTCATTGTTGCCTGCTGGGCTTCTCTCGCAAACTTGCTTTTATTTCAGTACATTTTCTAGTTCAACAATTTCAAACATAGGATGACTTTCAAAAAACTGTCTCAATATTGTATCATGAGAACTGCCAAATAACACTACAATGGTTTTGTCTGTCTTTGGATTTATCTGCCTTAAGATGTTTGTAAATATTTTTAAATTTCTATCATAATACACAGCAGTTAAGTCTTCTCCTGTATATCAGCACCCTTTCCATACCATAAACCATAATGCAAATAGTCATACATAATTGCCTGTCTGCTATATTTGTTATTTAATTGGATATAATAATTTGATAGTGTTAGGTCTTTTAGGCCTTTTCTTTTTTCTGTAAATGGATATGTATGTCAAAAAAGTGATAAATATTTACAGTATCGTTTTTATGCTTTTGCTCATACTCATTTATTTTATCGTAAGGTAATTCTAGTTTGAAATCAGCAGCTATCATTGCTGTATTCTTTTTAACAGCAGTTCTAAAAGCTATTTGAACTCTTTCATCACTTAAATCTTCTATGGCTGTTAGTTTATTTGTTTTGTACAAAGCAAATAAACTGTCTTGCCATTTTTGTCGTGAAACTTCCGTTTCTAAAAAGAATTTGTCAATGCCATATTCATTGAGTGCATTTGAAATGCTGTCTAATTCTAGTTGTCTTTTTTGTGAAAGTAAATCAGAAAATCTTGTACTATTCCTATCACTTGTCGCCCCAAAATGAAAAGTTCCTAAAAGGATTACTTTAATTTTCTCGGTGTTAGTTTGTCCAAACAGAGCGGTCGTAAAAAATGTCGAAAGAATAACAACTGAAATTTTTGTCATATTTATTTTTTGAATTTTGAACTGACCCGGCGAAATGTTTACCTGCAACAGTTGTGCTTTTATGTTTGTGTTGGCGATCCATTCGCCACTGAACATTACTTCCCTTAATCGGCTGGCAAGCCTTGCAGTTTGTTTCATGAAATATTAATTTCTACATTAATTGAAGGCAACGTTTATTAGCATTCAGGGTGTTTGTAATTGAATAACATTGATTAATACGATTGCTAATGCAAGACCAGTTTCCTGTTTACTCAACCCCTTAACAAAAACATGCAAATGAGGGAAAAAGGTATGTTGGGCGAAAGAGACAATTAAACCCTTTTAAAAGTTACCGGTTAACTTTATATTCTATGATAAATTTAGCGTAAACTTCCATTATGAAAAAGCTGGTGTTTTAATTGTACTAACGCTTATTGTATCAAATTCTTTCTCCCAGGTTTATATTGCTTTAGCACCTGAACTTACCAATGAAGCCGGTACATTAGGAGAAAAAGTAAACCTTTCGTTTGAACTTGGCAAACAATGGGATGTTTTTAGTTTGGGACTTGATGAGGAAAAACAAGTTTAGGAAAGGTTATAGGCCGGGACACTCCAATATTCCTGGAACTGCGCCCAACTTAAACGTTTTTCAACAAGGAAAATTTACCAATACTTTTACGGCAGGTATAGGTTTCATCTTTAATTCAAACCAAAGCCTTATGACTGAGTTAACCTCAGGAATTGAGTATGCCTATACCCCACATGTGCATTTAAACGTTTTTTCGGGCGGTGTTATTACAGCGGCAGGTACAATTCAAGTAACACCACCTTCTTTGGCCTATCAGGGATGTATTATTTTTTGTCATCCCATTCAACATCGCTTATTAAGCCTAAAACAGGTAAATAAGTACCCGATTAATTAGCTATGGGTATAAGGCAGCATAACAATATTCTGAAAAAGATCCTTCAAAATGGTTTTGTACAGAAAGTAAATGATGGTTAAGGTTTACTGCTTTTTCTTTCCTGGGTCTTCTTCTTCCTGCTGGCTTTTGCATGCTTCTTATTATATTTCAAGCGCAAACCGATCCAATAGTCGAAATCCTTTTTTGTTTTCATTCCTGTGTCATCAATCAATACATAACCTATCATTGGTCGGTTGGTAAAATCCATAGTGCGGCAACCTTTTTTTTCAACTACATTTTCATGTATGGCAGGGTCAATTCTGCACATCAGTTCATCCTTAATTATGCCTACACACATTTTGTCATTTACCATAAATGTTAGGCCCCATCATCCTTTTTTCCTCAACGTTAGGCAAGTCGTAAGCATATCCGAATACGGTCCGCAATTGTTTCGTTGTAAGCCATGATAATTTATTTTTTGTTAGCGTAATTATGTATTGTATTCAATTGTATAACTGCGGTCTCTTTTTTTAGCAACCTGTATGTTTTCACAATATCAATTTCTTTTGAATATTGACTCAGCCACCATACCCCCGGACAAAATATTAATCATCTTTAAGTAAAGCATAAATGCCTAACAATCTACTCCTGTAACAACTTGTCCACCGTTTCGTCAACCTTCTTTACTCAGCGTAAAATATTCACCGCTGCCGGGCCCATAAAAGCTGGTATGTATATTGTGCAGCACTATTCCTTTTTTATCAAGGAAGATGGTGGTAGGAAATGATTTTATGG
>CAVSED010000013.1:0-93834 GCA_963726895.1 uncultured Chitinophagaceae bacterium
GTCTTTTGAAGTAATAGTCACACCATCGCGCAGCCTTTCAAAAATATCTTTGTTGTGCTGATTTGATATCATATCGGTGCTTTGTTTGTGTTAGGCTTCTTTGGAACAATTTTTACCACTGCTGCACTTGCTCTATTTATGCTGCAAAGCTATTTTGAATGGGTGTGATAGCTATAACCCCAATTACGGTATTAATAACCACTTTTGCGGATTTACAGGTTCTTGATGGGTCAGCCTGACATGATACAATACCTTTGCGAAAGCAAATGAAGAGACGATGGAAAAGATAATAAACATCAATAGTGTAAATGAATACAATGAGTTATTTGGATTGGAAACCTCTCATCCCTTAGTGAGTATGGTTGACTTCTCAAAATCTGATACAATGCTGCCGGCAGGACCAGGTTTTAACTACGGGGTGTATACGGTGTACTTTAAAACAGCACGGAACTGTTCTCTACGGTACGGCAGAAACCATTACGATTACCAGGCAGGAACATTGGTGTTTCTTGCTCCTGGTCAAGTGTTAAGTGTGGAAGGCGAAGAAGGTGAGCAACTGAAACCTACAGGTTATGCGCTGCTTTTCCACCCGGATTTATTGCGGGGAACGGCACTTGGTCAGCACATGAATGAGTATAAGTTTTTTTCATACGATGTGCATGAAGCGCTGCATCTTTCGGCAATAGAGAAAAAAATAGTCTATGAGTGCTTCCAGAAAATTGACTATGAAGCTCAACATGCAATTGATAAACATAGCAAACGCCTCATCGTTTCAAACATTGAATTGTTCCTGAATTATTGTATTCGTTTTTATGACCGGCAGTTCATTACCCGAAGCGATGAGGGTGGAGGTATTGTTGAAAAGTTCGAGGGGTTGCTAAATGAATATTTACATTCGGACAAACCACCATTGGAAGGCATCCCTTCTGTATCACTATTTGCTGCTCAACTTCATCTCTCACCAAACTATTTTGGTGACTTAATTAAAAAAGAAACCGGGAAAACAGCCCAGGAATACATACAGCTAAAGTTGATTGATGTTGCGAAAGAAAAAATATTTAATACTGAAAAGACGGTGAATGATGTGGCCTATGAACTTGGTTTTAAATATCCGCAGCACTTCATCCGGTTTTTCAAGAAGCAGGTAGGCAGCACGCCAAAGGAATATCGGGGTTCATTGAATTAACAGAGGAAAATGAAGGGCAAAAAAAGGAAAGAACAAAAATGGAGTTTAGTGTTTTTTACGGTGCTGTTGTAGTAGTTGTTTAGTAATCTATTAAAGCTAATATTTTTTGTAGGGGTGACTGGCTGTGTGTTGGTGCTTATAGTTCTTTTGCAGGTTGGCTTTGTGTTAAGACGTGTGTGCCTTGTGCCGCCAAGGCGGGATGCTAAAATAGCGTGAGGTAGTCTCGGCGAAATTCAAGTGGTGTCCGCCGGGTACGAAATGTGCCGGTAGTGTGTCGCACAAAAATTTGATCGCGCAAGTAACAAAATAATATGCCGTTGAACGGAGCGTCGCAACAATGAACCACAAAGATCAAATGCCGGTACCCAAAAAATAGCCGGCGAAAAAAAGCCCCGGACATCCGGAGCTTTCTTGGAGATATTGCGAATATAATTTACTGCGCCAACGAAATTCGTATCTGAACGCCTGCGCGGGTGTTGGTGACAGGCGCTGAGGTTGAGATGTAGGGAATCACTTTTCGCTGGTCAAAATAGAGCTTAATATTGACCCGGTTGTTTAGCACATAATCGATAGACGGCTGAATGGTGTACCACCTTTTGTCCGCCTGTACTGAATGCATTGTCCTGGTCGAGTCGGCTGTTGCTGGTGGCATCGTCGCGCATGGTCAGATCGAGACGGAAGTTGACATCATTATCCAGTTTTTTACCTTTTGTACCTGGTATTTTAAATGGCAGGGTAAAACCACGTTTTCTGCAACTACCACCAAATGTCCATTCGGTACTGTTTACTTCACTCAACTGATAGTCAATCAGACTAAGGCTGAGTTGCCGGCTTTTCTTATACTGAAAGCTGGCTGTTAATTGGCTTACGGTGGTGATGTCGATACCAATTAGCGGACTGAACGACTCCTGAATACTGACGTTGGGAACGAGGAAGAAAGGCACGAAGTTGCCGGAAATAGTATCAATAAAACGCGGCGCTCCATAACCAAATGGATCGGCATAGAGCAATGCACTGTTGAAACTGTTCATGCCCAGGCTGCCATTGTAGGCGTGCGTAAGGCTGATGCTGCTAAATGCTTTGCCAGTGCGGGTATGCGGGTAAGACCGGTATAGGTTACTCGCCAGTTGGGTTTGGGTTTGATGCTTCTAAATGGATTTGACTTGATGTTGGGGTTGGATTGCTTTACCAAACCTACCGTCTCCGGATCCTGCCCGGAGTAGGCAGCAATAAAAGCCGGAATAAGTACGTCTTGTGCGTACCGGTTGTAACCCTGGTAATATTGATCATTATTTTGTCCCAGGTTCAGGTCTTTAAAGTTGGGATTGTTGCGTGCCAGGCGCTCAGACAATATAAGCCTGTATGCCTCAAATTTTTTGAAGGTCTCTGATATTTCTGTTGGCTTGTTTTTGGTAAATAAGGTATTAAAAGCGATATAAGACACATTGAAACCACCCGTTGCCAACGGGCTTAAATGCTCGAAGCCAACATTGGGGGTAACTGTTTTAAATAGCTCAGTATAATCTTTTGTATATGTTTTATCCAGGTTCAGGTCGATGGTAAACTCCCTGATCGGCTCCAGTTGAGCGGTCAGGCTGAGCTTTTGATCGAGGCTTTGACGAAACATGAAATTAAAAGTGGTATCGCGGGTGATCAATCCCTGAGAAGCCTTACGGTTCAACCAGTTTGAATCGGGTTGCTTTCCAAAAACATAGTCCAGACCCGGTGCCATGCTGTTCCAGTTTTGCCCGAGGTACTGTGTACTATCGGTATAGCCGGGAACACGGCTGCGATAGTTTTCACTATAATTTACTGACGCCCGTTTCACCATGGTGAGTAACCGCCCGGTGGCGCGCACTATGCCCGGCATTTCTACGGGCTGTGCAGCCTTTGCCTGGCGTGCAGCCTTGCGTATAGCACGGCGTTGTTTTCTCCACTTCCGTAAAGCTACCCTGCGTGCTTTGCCCGTGAGACCTTTTGTAACCTCCTCGCGTGAAGGCAGGGTGGATGCAGGGGCAGCGGTAGCATTATCAGCATCTTTTGGTAGCTGCCGATTTTGTTTTGCGTTTCCGTCCGCCCGTGTTGTCGGCTGGGTTGTCGCTTTCCGGCGGGTCCTGGTCAACTGCGCTTAAAAACCGGGATTTTGAATATAACCGGGTAAAATCAAATTCGCCGTTAATGTTATTTTCCTGGCTGTTTTCAATAGTATTGCCCAGGTAGAGTGCTAGCCGACTTGCTCCGATCCAGTTATAAGTGGTGGTGTAACTATAACGGGCATTGATCCAGTCAGTAAAAGGCAGTTTGGAAAAAGGAAAAGTATAGCTGGCAATAGCTCTTTGCTGGTAAAGGGTATTTCTTCCGCCACTTAAAAAATTGCGACGCACAGTGTCTTTTTTCGCCTTTGTATCAATGCTACCGGCAGGCTCATCTATACGGGCATTATTTACTGCTGAAAAATCTATATTTAGTGACCGGGTAAGATCCCAGCGAAGATTATAGTACCTGTCGAAAGTGAAGAACTTATCATAAGTAGTATCTACCCGTTCAACTTTATTATCAAAGCTGTTTACTATCCGTGGTACAAACTCTCCAAATTGCCTGTTTACATCGGCTCTGAAACTCAGTAGCGAAGGCTGAGGATTAATGTTGAAATCCTTACAAGGCCGTACCAAGGAGACTTAGACTTAATTATTTTTTTAAATGGCTCAATGTATTTCGGCTGTGGTATTGTAAGTATACCCTAACCCTGCCCGGTGCTTTATCACATCATTTTTCGTAATCAGCGGGCTGTTTGTTCAAATTTGATATAAGAATAACTTACATCAAAATTACTGAAACTCCAAAGCTTTGGTTTTGCCCGATGGCGAAATTCTAACATTGGTAAAGTTGAGTGTTTTGATAGTGGTTTTATCAATGGCTGCCTTCTTGATCGCATCTTTTTTCCTTACCGGTGTATTGCGATTAATTTATCTTTTAACTTAATATCCAGATCATAAGGATCGTATTCAGGTGTGCGGATAGTTTGATTGATGCTTGCATAAACTGGAATGGAAATGCCTAGCTTTTTTGGCAACAGTTTACCCATTTCAAGGTTGGCTGCAGCATCATATTGCATAAAGTTTTCCCTTGCTCTTTCATTTACCCTTTGCTCCAGGGTACCAAAACCGGTTGTGTAAGTATTGGCTGAAATAGCCAATGTGCCAAGATCGGCCAAAGCAATATCTACCCTGCCGTAGCAGCATAGCCGCCTTTTTCATCAAGCTTCGAAAGGCGGAGTTCATTGACCCAGACTTCGGCATTGGCAGGAATACCATCTGACAAGGAAGTGTTTTCAACACCTATCAGAAATGCCCGTACTTCTCCCAGGTTTGGATTTCCTTTAATTGCATAACTCTGCGTACCGATGATTTCCTGGTAATAGTTGCTGGCATTGATCGTCTTCTGCATTTCGCCGCAGTTTCAAGTTGCACCAGATCCTGAATATTGAAATCAAGGTTATTACTGTCAGGCCAAACCTTTCGTTGTTCCAGCTTCGGTATTGGCATAGTTGCCGGGTGGAGTAACTTTCAGCGGAATTTTAATTTCATAATAGTTATTCAGAAAATCATTGCCAATTCTGATAACTGCGTTTAATTGATTGTCGTTAATGGGTTGGCTTTGGTTTCCGGCAAACTTTCAGCATGCATAAACATATTCAGCTTGCCATACTGCCGCATGTCAAGATTCATGGTTTTAAATGCTGCTCTAATTCTGCGTGTAGGCAAGATTCCGGATCTGAAAACTCATTGCCTGTTCATTCTGCAACAGGTTAACTCCATTGTTGCTTAATTGTTGTACCCTCTCAATACCCGGTGGAATAAGATAAT
Organism: uncultured Chitinophagaceae bacterium; assembly: GCA_963726895.1. Classification (GTDB taxonomy): domain Bacteria; phylum Bacteroidota; class Bacteroidia; order Chitinophagales; family Chitinophagaceae; genus Segetibacter. The sequence continues at coordinate 5,053 of CAVSED010000013.1, forward strand.
TTACAGGTGTACGCTTGCTGTTTTCTTCCACGTTTACTGCCAGTACATTGAAGGTTGTATTGCCTACCGGCGGTTAATGAATAGTTACCCGAAGTATCTATTTCAAAAGCTAAAAGTTTCTCCATTGGTTTCGCACCAGATCAAGACGTGCAAAACGAAAAACTACAGAATCTTCAAAATCAGTAAGAAACATCCGCATGAAACCGATGGATTTAAAATCAGGAATATTACCTACCTTTCTTTCATAATCATGAATAGGAACCCTGAAAAGATACCAGTTTTCGTTGCCGGTAGTGCCATTAGCATACCTTACATTTACTTGCTTGTTTATCGGTGATGTATTTGGTATTACCCACATCCATCCCGGGTTTCAGATCGATGGCATATTGGTAATATTCTTCGGTTTCATTTAAGGTATTGTCACTGTTAAGATCTTCATTGTCAGGATACAAAGTAGCTGCAGGACTAAATTGAGAATTTCCTCCGGCAATTGGAGAATTGCCCTGTGGATTATTGAAGTCTTTATACCGGCCAAAAATACCTGTATTAGTAGCATCATAAGATGCATCGCGATACCATTTATAATTATCATTAGATGGATCTCTGTTGTGCTCTTGACAGCAAGCGGTGTACCAGGAAAAGTTGGCTATTGAAGCTGAGTTAAATAATCTGCTACGTTTTACTGCTTCATCACGCATCATTCAAACCATCAAAACCCACATCCTGGAAGGGCCTGTCGGCAGGGTCATTGCTAAAAGCCTGTGTTACCTGAATTGGATTAACAGGTGTTCTACCCCACACAGTTGTTGTGTCAACTGCAGAAGGTTGATTGGGAGAATTTAAACCATTCTCATAAAAACGACGTCCATCTTTTAAAATGTCTTCACTAATAGAACCAAGGTTCAAATACAATTTACCACCGCGGCTGTTTGGATTTTTAATAAATGGATCCTGCACCCAAAATTCTATAAACTCAACATTGCTTGTTTCAAAATCGGTCTGGTCAATAGCGCGCATGATACCACCCCACTTTGCCGTTGGATTTATAAATTTGCCGTTTCCGATCAATTTCAGTTGGATCTGCTTTCGTAGTTATAAGGCCAATATCAGTTGGATAATAGGCAAGGTCAAAAGTAACAGACTGGTTTTCGCCAAGGTTATTTGTTCTTTGTGGAAATAATTCCTGGTTGTAAACTGCCCTTACCCTTGGATCACTTAATTCTTTACATTTTTTTTCAAAGGATTATTCGCACTGTTTCTATCCTGCAGAATCGGTTCAATATTATACCAGGCCAGTTTTGCCCGGTTATAATTATAAATCAGGCTATCGTTAGCAGTAGCTTCGGGAAAAATCCGTTTTGCGGTGTACTTGCCAACGCCCATGAAATAAAAGGAAACCGCAGATCGATACTGTTCCGGGTTCCTTCAAAATCATCAATATAAATCAATCCTTCACTCCCCTGCACCAATTTGCGCCGGGTGACCGGGTTTTAAAAATGCAGCTTCACCATAAGCATTGATGGTTGACATGCGTGTGCTGTTATAAAAAGGAAGCTTATTAAGAAGGCGTGTTAGTTTTGGCGATTCTGTACGGTAATTAAAGTCGACACCATACATGGTATTCCTGATCGGGTCTTCACCATAGTTCATTTTGGTGAAGAATGGTCGTTCAGAAAGGCGGGCCATACTTGCACCCAAGTGCAGTTTTTTATTGGCCAGATAATCAAGCCTTAAACCCATAAAATTTCGCTGCTGAATACCAAAACCTGCATTGTTTTCAAACTGCACATTTACCGGAATACCGCTATTTAAAATTGCGCCGTTAAATATTTTTACAGTACCCAGATTATAGTCAATGCTATAATCAAAGCCTTCTCTTAATATCTGGCCACCTGCAGTAACAGTAACCGAACCTGGCGGAACATTAAAGGCACCCAGATAAATTTCAGAAGAAGAATTACCTTTTCCTGAGCCCTGCATAACATACCGGTTCAGGTTTGCATAAGTCTGGGCAATTGCTTTGATGGTGTCATACAAGTGGCTGGAAACTATACTTTTGCTTAACGTGCCCGGGCACTCTGAAATGCAAGCCTTTCCAGGTCCCTTCCAAACGGTTCAAGAACGGGAAAATGATTTTGCCCTGTTGGGATAAAACTGTAAACCCTTCGACATAATCAAATACGCCATCCGGCAGTGGATCGTTTTGGTTGTTTAACCTGTCAAGATTCAAAATCCGTAACAATGATCTTCCTTCAACTGTCGTGTCTTGATTCAGGTAGAAAACATTTAAAACCACCACTTGGTTCTTCGTAAAAAATGTTCAGTTTAAAATCCTGTTTTTGTATACCGGGCAATCAAGTGAATAAACGTTTTTCATCATCCAGCGCCAGATAGGTAAATACGGTACGTTGCGATGTGGCTTTTAATAATTTTAAAATCAACACTTTCTGAACACCCTGCGTAGAATCCAATGTCACATCCTGTGAAAACTCACCCACCTGGTAAACTTTACCATTATAAGTATATTGATAGGCTACACCTAATACTTCATCAGGTTGCAATTGTTGATTAAGGGAAAGAAAACCGATCTGTGGGTTAAAATAATATTCATTAGGATTTAATTTACGGGCAAAAGTTTTTTCATAATCTCTCAACCGGCCTTAATCCTAAACGCACTAAGGTTAGTATTGACCATCACCGGGTTCCGAAGCGTAGGAATGGCTAGTAATGTTTGAATATAAATTATTAGCACCATTTGCAGGAAGAGCCTCCAAAACCTGCACCTGTAAGATTTGGATTATAAGGCTCACCTTCACCAAGATCCATTAATCCAACTACATCTCTTGTTTCTGTGGTTGCCCGGTTCGGTTTGTTACCCAAACTTCAATTCTTTGAATTTGAACCTGGCTGTTGACAACCGGCAGATTTCTCATTGCCTTATTATAATTCTGCCTGAAAGTAATCTCCTAACAAAAAGTGCCTGTTTTCCTCATAATCATCCAATCTTTTATTGAAAGTTGAAGTAGCAGCACCGCCTTGCAAAGCCAGTGATTGTCGTTGAGCTTTTTGATTAGCCAATACACCTGTTACAAACAATTTACCAAATTGTAACTGGGTTTTAATACCAAATAAACTTTGAGCACTTGGTATCAGAGTTCCTTTTGAAGTATAGGAAACGTTACCTGCTTCAATAGACTTGATGATCTCATCATCCATCCCTTTGTAATCCAGTTTAAGCTGGTTTTCAAAATCAAAGTTTGCAAGTGTATTATAATTAATAGGAAGTTTTAGTTTATCACCAATATTTGCAATAACATTAATGTTTGAGTTCATATCGAAATCAAATCCGCCGTTTTTCCTTGCACTTTCCGGTAGGGTTGGATTTTTAATATTCTGACCCTGGTAGCCTGCAGTAATATCAACATTACCCTGTGGACGAATGTCAACTTTTAAACCATTGGGGCCAACACCAAAAATTCGGTCAAACAGTTTATCATAAGTTTTCAGTTTGGCCTTGCAACTTTTCGGTTAAGGATACTTAAGTGTATTTGCTCTTTTTCTGAAATATTCGGACTCCTGCTGCCTTGCCTTAAACCGCATCATTTCATCAAAAGTGAGGTAAGTAGGCGTGCGATAGTAAGAATTGCCTATTTTTTCAACTATATAATATTGCTTTGTTTTAGGATCATATTCAATATCTCTTTTAATATAAGCAGTATCAGAAAAATTAAATGGATTGTTGGAATTGTAGGTAAAGGGATCGCCACCCTGTCTTTAATAGGATAACGGGTAGTATCTATTTGCTGCACCTGCCGGAGTTTGGGCAATAGATTTGATGGCCCAGAGAGACAGATAATGAAAAAAACAAATAATAGCCGGACTGAAAATAATAGTTACGACGGATCAAAACTTAATAGCTGTTTATGTACAAATTCTACTCAATAGGCTAAATATTTTTAAGCGCTTTTTTTATTAAATCTTCCAGTGAATAGTTTCGTCTGTCAGTTTCAAAACGTTTTTAACAGCCTTTTCTGCATTTGGTCTCGGAATACCGAGAGACACTAAGGCATTTAACGCATCAATTTCTATTTTATTAGAAACGGAAGCGGTTAAAATGTTTCGTTTAAGTTCTTACTTAGTTTATCTTTTAATTCCAGTACCAGTCTTTCTGCAGTTTTTCTTCCAATTCCTTTGATACTTTCAAGTAGCCTTGCGTTGCTTTGCACAATAGCTTTTATTATTTCATCGGGCTTCATTCCAGACAACATCATTCGTGCGGTTGCTGCACCCACACCTGAAACGCTTATTAACTGGGTGAACAATTCTTTTTCAGACATTTCAGAAAAACCATATAACGTCTGGTTGTTTTCGGTAATATGAAGATAGGTAAATAATTGACCGCTTTCTTTGTTGCTGATGGCCGAGTACGTATTTAGACTTACCTGGCATTCATAACCTACTCCATTTACATCAACAATAACCTGCGCCGGATTTCTGACAATAAATTTACCCCTTACAAAAGCGATCACAAGCTAATTTCCTTTAGTGGGTTTCAAAAATATAAGATGCAGTGCGAAATACAAATATTATTTTAAATGTGTGAAGCGCAGGCTAAAGAAGCCGCAGCATCCGGAAATTTTTGGTTTTTGGCACTCCGTCTCTTCTGTAGTTTAGTGCCCAGATAAAAAGCGGAATCTCTGGTTTTTCACCCACTATTTTTCACCTGTTTTGTACATCTGCTATATCCTTTGTTGCAGGTGCCAACCTTTTTAAATTTTTTTGGTAACCGGCATTGGACTGTTTGTGGGGCGTCCGTTGCGTCGCACCCGTATACTGCATAACCTATAGCAGCTTTAGCCTTCATTTTTGCTTACTGCCTATTTGCAGGCGTTTTACTTATTCTATTTTTCAGTGCAGTCTGCTGCTACAACAATGTGTTGCCGCTGAACGGAGCGTCGCAACAATGCCTCCTTCCTTACTCTTCTGTTGGCTACCAAATTGTAAATAACAGCACAGTTAGGTCTGCAAAAAATACCTGATACGCACCTGGTTGCCCGCTAAAGATGGCGGTGAGAAAAGGTTATAGAATTTGAAGGGAGCGGACAGGTAACGTAAACCAGGTGGCAGTATATTAGGCAATAATCGTTTACATTTACCGCTTTGTATAAACCAATATGTAAGTAAGAATGGCACAAAAAATAACCGCAGCAATAACCGGCGTTGGCGGCTATGTACCTGAATACAGGTTAACAAATAAAGAACTGGAAACGATGGTTGATACCAATGATGAATGGATAAAACACGACGGGTGTTGAAGAAAGAAGAATATTAAAAGGCGAAGGAAAGGCAACTTCCGACCTGGGTGCGCCGGCTGTTCTTGAACTTATGTGAAAAAAGGGGAATTGATCCGATGGAAATTGACTGTATTATTTGTTGCACGGTTACGCCCGATATGTTTTTTCCGGCAACTGCCAATATTATATGCGATAAAATTGGCGCAAAAAATGCTTTTGGTTTCGATCTGGGTGCAGCCTGCTCAGGGTTTTTATTTGGTCTAACAACGGGTGCATCGCTTTATTGAAAGCGGCAGGTATAAAAAAGTGGTGGTAGTGGGTGCTGATAAAATGAGTGCTATTGTTGATTATAGCGACCGTACCACCTGTATATTTTTTGGTGATGGCGCCGGCGCAGTATTACTTGAACCTGACGAAGAAGGATTTGGCGTACTGGATAGCAATCTTAAAAAGTGATGGCAGCGGCGGAAAATACCTGCACATGAAAGCAGGCGGTTCGTTACGACCAGCCTCTGCAGAAACAGTTGCGGCCAAAGAACATTATATTTACCAGGAAGGTCAGTCGGTTTTTAAATTTGCGGTGGTAGGCATGGCCGATGTAGCGTATGAACTGATGCAAACGAAATAACCTAACCGGCGATGATATAGCCTGGCTGGTTCCGCACCAGGCCAATAAACGAATTATAGATGCTACTGCAAACCGCATTGGCATTCCGGCAGAAAAGGTGATGCTGAATATTATACGTTATGGTAATACCACTTCAGCTACCATTCCCTTTGTTTATGGGAGTGGGAAAACCAACTAAAAAAAGGAGACAATATAGTGTCTGGCAGCATTTGGTGGCGGATTTACCTGGGGCGCAACATTTGTAAAATGGGCATACGACAGCAAAAATTAGGTACGACCAAAACATATTATCAAATCAGGAAGCCGCAAAGTTGCGGCTTTATGGTGAAAAGCAGCATACTTCCCCATCTCTGCTGAACCACAAAAACATTGAAAATGAATGCAAGTGTTGATCAGAAGGGCAATTCGATCCGATTGTCCAGATATTAGACCTGGTAAAAGAGTTGGCACTTTTTGAACGGGCACCCGGAGAAGTAACCGTAACGTTGGAACATTTTGAAGAAAGTGGGTTTGGAGAAAAGCCGGTTTGGTGGGCATTTGTTGCCGAGTAAGACGGGCGTGGTAGAAGGCTTTGCATTATACTATATCAGGTTTAGCACCTGGAAGGGTCAGAGAATGTATTTAGAAGACTTATTGGTCACAGAAAAACTTAGCGGGACATGGTATAGGAGCCTTTTATTTGAAAAATTAATAGAAGAAGCAAGACAAGCAAAACTGAACGGAATTGTTTGGCAGGTATTAGAATGGAATGAGCCGGCAATTAAGTTTTATAAAAAATTCACCGCCTCTCTGGATAGCGAGTGGATAAATTGCGCATTAACTGTTGCCTGAAAATTAAAAAAAGTAATGAAGAGTAATTATTCCTGCAAAATGTACTCAGAAGAATTATAAGCACTTTCTCTATAAAGATTTAGTTCCCACGAAGTAGAAGACGAAACAACTGTCTCAAAAGTCTTCTCGTTTTTTTCAATTACAACCTGTATATTATTAAATTGACCGCCAACCAGAACCACGGTCTTGTACTCGTGAATAGAATTTTCATTAAGCATACTAATCGTTTTTCAAGACATTAAAAATTAATTAAGAGGTGAAAACCAACAGAAGATTGGCATGTTCTCCTCGTTTTCCGCGAACATTAAAACTACTGTTTTTTGGGTAAATACATACTCAGTCGTTAAAACTTTCTTGTATTTATCTTACTATTTTTGAAAAAAGTAGTTATCTCTATAGTATCGGCTTTAAATAACGATTAAAAAAGGTAAATATTATGAAATGCTGGCAACAGTCACTTCCCGCGAGATTTTTCCAACCAATCCCTGCAGCACTTTACCCGGACCAACTTCGGTAAAATGAGTAGCACCATCAGCTACCATTGCCTGTACTGTTTGGGTCCATCTAACTGCGACCGGTTAATTGATCAATAAGATTTTGCTTTATTTCGTCAGGATCCGTTAACAGCGCTGGCAACCACATTTTGATAAACCGGGCATACTGGATTTCTAAATTGTGTCTCATTAATTGCAAGCGCTAATTCTTCTTTTGCCGGCTGCATCACAGAACTATGAAATGCGCCGCCAACCGGTAAAACCAATGCTCTTTTTGCACCGGCTGCTTTCATTTTCTCGCACGGCTAATTCAATTCCTTTCCTGCTACCACTAATAACTAACTGGCCCGGGCAATTATAATTTGCAGCCACAACTATTTCACCTGTTTCGTCATGAATTTCCTTACAAATTGCTTCTACTTTTGCATCGTCAAGAGCAAGAACAGCAGCCATTGTAGAAGGATTGATTTCACAGGCTTTCTGCATGGCATTTGCCCTGTATGCTCACCAGTTTAAGGGCATCTTCAAATCAAGCGTGTTATTTGCAACAAGTGCAGAAAATTCGCCCAGCGAATGCCCGGCAACCATATCGGGTGTTGCATCCTCAATGGTTTTATAGGCAATAACAGAATGCAAAAAAACGGCCGGCTGAGTTACATTTGTTTGCTTTAAGATCTTCATCGGTTCCCGCAAAAAGTAGGTCTGAAATCCGAAAACCTAATATTTCATTTGCCTGTTCAAACATTTCTTTGGCCTCAGTATTATTCTCATATAAGTTCTTACCCATTCCAGGAAACTGGCTACCCTGTCCCGGAAAAATATAAGCATGTTTCATTGCATGAATACTATTGAGTTGTATGGTTTTAAGATTGACCGGTATGCTATCAAAACTTAATTTAATGAAGCTTCGAAGATAATAAGTTTCAAAAACTCATTCCTTGTTGGATACTTTTCAAACTCACCAGAAAAATGCTGAAGTAGTGGTAACAGAATTTTGTTTCGAACACCCCGCATCATCATACATAAATGCGATGCTTCAATCACAACAGCAGCACCAAACGGATTAAGCGTTTCGTAATAGCATCAAAAATTTCTGTAGTCAATCTTTCCTGCACCTGCAACCGCCGTGAATAACACATCAACCACCCTGGCAATTTTACTCAGACCCGGTAATCCAGCCATTGGGTATATAGGCAACATGTGCTTTGCCAAAAAAAGGCAGCATATGATGTTCGCACATACTGTACAATTCAATGTCTTTTACAACAATCATTTCACTAACATCTTCATGAAACTTTGCAGAATTTAAAATTGCATGTGCATCCTGGCTGATAGCCCTGTGTAACAAACTGCATTGCCTTTGCAATTCGTTCCGGTGTTTTTATCAGCCCTTCCCTGTTCAGGATCTTCCCCAACAATGCAATATTTTCCCTATAATTTTTTATCAGTTTCTGTGTTATTTCTTCGTCATAATCTTTCATTTTTTGATATGCCATTTGTATGTTTTATAATTTTTAATTCAATTACTACTTACAAGACCAGGATATTCTACAAAATTTCTTTCTGTTTCGTACAAGCCTGACCTGCAAGTTCCAATGACTTGATCAATTTCTCCTCTTAAAATATTATAAATAACAATCGCAATATTTTCAGCAGTAGGATTTAATTTTTAAATTCATCCACATCAAGATTCAGATTTTTATGATCAAACTTCTTTAAAACATTTTCTTCTATCATATCACTTAATACTTTCAGATCAATCACAAAACCTGTTTCTGTATCGGGCTCGCCAATAACTTTAACAATCAGTTCATAATTATGCCCATGATAGTTGGGATTATTACATTTCCAAAGACCTCAGCATTTTTTGTCTTCATCCCAGGCTGTATTATTCAACCTGTGGGCTGCATTAAAATGTTCTTTTCTATAAACTGCTACTTTATTACTCATTTTCAATATATTTTACTGATTTACTACAAATAAACTCAATTCTAATTCCCCAAAATATTCAACATAAATCCGTGGGTGTTTCATACAATTTAATACAATGCAATTTTACATGCATAGGTAAATGTGGTTGTAATTGCTTCCAGATTTCCATAGCCAAAATTTCGGTGCTGCACATTTTTCCTTGCAGAAAATCAACATCAATGTTTAGATTTTTATGATCCAGTTTTTTAATAACATGTTCCTGTAATTAGTTTACTTAATTTTTTTACATCAAATAAAAAACCTGTTTCAGGATTATTTTTCCCTTTATAGTTACATACAAATCAAAATTGTGCCCATGCCAGTTTTCATTGGCACAAACACCAAACATCTCCTCATTTTTTTCTTTACTCCAGTCAGGATTATACAATTTATGCGCTGCATTAAAATGTTCTAATCTTGTGAGGTAAACCATTCAACAATAAAATTTTTGCAAAGGTAATATTTGAAATCTAAAGGATTTTGTACACTACTAATCCATGAAAAAACCTTCCTTCTAACCAACTGCTTTATTGTATGTACAGCCACTCTAAAAGCAGCTCATTTAAATAACGCATACGTTGATCTACTTTTAGCTTTCCGCAAACCTGCAAAATCACTTGGTATCTGCGACATTTGCGTCATGAGAATTGTTATTGCAACCGCTACAGTTTTAGAGCAAATACCTTTGAAAGCAGCGCTTGCTGATCTGCCTGCAATGGCTTCTAACAACCTCATCATTCAGTACCACCTGACTGGCGTTGGTCTCCTGGAGTCATGCTTCTCCCTTACCCGGCTGATCGCTGAGCAACGACCCGCTCTGATTTTACAAGCTGGTATTGCCGGCACCTTTAGCAACAATACACCGCTTGAAAAGGTTGTGATCGTTTCGCAGGAATTTTTGGCTGACATGGGTGTGGAAGAAAATGAAATTTTTAAAGATCTCTTCGATCTCAACCTTCGCGCTCCCAATTTGTTTCCCTATACACAGGGAGCTCTTGTAAATCCATATCTGCAAAAACTCAACTTTCATCATCTGCCGTGCGTGCCGGGTGTCACCGTTAACGAAATAACAACGAACCGCCAGCGAATACAATTTATTATCACGAAATATGGTGCAGTGGTGGAATCTATGGAAGGCGCTGCGTTGCACTATTGTTGTCTGCAAAGTGGCATTCCGTTCGTTCAGATGCGGGCAATAAGCAACTACGTTGGCGAGCGCGACAAGACCCAATGGAAGTTCACCGGATCTCTCAACAACCTTGCAACTACAGTTGCTGAAACTATTACCGGGTTAAACACGTTCAATTTCGATACACTATGAAGTTTACAATAGGGTTTAGTCCCTGTCCCAACGACACCTTTATTTTCGATGCCCTCATCAATAAAAAGATCGATACAGAAAATTACATTTTCGAACCCGTTTTAGAAGATGTGCAAACGCTTAACCAATGGGCAATAGACAGCAAGCTAAATATTAGTAAGATCAGCTATGGAGTGCTGCCGCTGGTTTTGGCAAACTATGTCGTTCTCAACAGTGGTGGTGCGCTTGGAAAAGGAGTTGGTCCGCTGTTGATCGCTGCCTCGCCGGTAGCCAATGTGGGCGCTTATATGCAGCATTGTACGGTGGCGATACCTGGTGTCAACACGACTGCACACATGTTGTTTTCGTACGCCTTTCCCCGGGCACAACACAAGCAATTCATTGTCTTCAACCAGGTAGAGAATACGGTACTTTCCGGTGCAGCGGACGCTGGCGTCATCATTCACGAAAACAGGTTTACCTACCAGGACAGGGGTCTGCACAAACTGATGGACCTTGGCGAATATTGGGAACAAAAAACCCAGGCACCCATACCGCTTGGCGGCATCGTTGTGCAGCGAAAATATCCGCCGGAAGTTCAGCAAAAACTGCAACGGCTTATCGCCAAAAGTGTGGAATATTCCTTTGCGCAATACCCGCAGATATCAGCCTACATCAGCAGCCATTCGCAGGAAATGAGCGAAGACGTTATGCGCAAGCACATCGATTTATATGTAAACAATTTTACGCTTGATTTGGGAAGTGAAGGACAGATGGCAGTTTACAAATTATTAGAGATCTATGCCCAGATCAATCAAACTGCTGCAACTACCACCAACATATTTGTGTGACAAAAAAGAAGAATGGTTTGGTAACCAGCAGTTGAATGATAAGGCTGACATTGTTGCGACAGAATACCCCGCCCTATTGCGGGGCTCCGTTCAACTTTTACTCTTTGTTGTGTCTTTTCCTGGTGTTTGTAAACAAGCTACCGGAAACTTTCATTTATAAGTAAGATGTTTGGTACTTATGTGTAATATTTCTGAATTCACCTTTCTGCTTTTAGCGCCTTGCCATATACCTCTAAGGCGCGCTTGCGGGCAAAATCATGGTCAATCATAGGCTGTGGATATGAGAACTCATTTAGCTCCGGCACCCATTTGTTGATGTATGTCAAAGCCTTATCAAACTTTTGTGTTTGCAGGTAAGGATTAAAGATCCTAAAATAGGGCGCCGCATCACAACCACTGCCTGCCGCCCATTGCCAGCCCCCGTTATTAGATGCCAGTTCAAAATCGAGAAGTTTAGCTGCAAAATACGCTTCACCCCAGCGCCAGTCTATTAGCAAATGCTTGGTTAAAAACGACGCAACAACCATGCGTACCCGGTTGTGCATAAAGCCGGTTGCATTCAGTTCACGCATACCTGCGTCAACTATCGGGTAGCCGGTAGTACCAGACGTCCAGCGGGCAAAATCATCTTCATCATTTCTCCATTCTATATTTTCGTATTCTCTTTTAAAAGCATGCCCTTCTCCCACTTTGGGAAAGTTCCACAATATCATTTGGTAAAACTCGCGCCATATAAGTTCATTGAGGTAAGTGGCATTGAGTTTACCGGCAATTGTCGCTATCTCGCGAATGCTTACTGTGCCAAAACGCAGGTGCACACCCAGGCGCGATGTGCCTTTATCCAGCCCTGGGTAATCTCTTGTTTTGCCATACTTCTTAATGATCTCCTCGTGCAACTCCTTCGATGGAAACGTGTAAGGTTGATCAATAAAACCCATGTCTTCCAGCGCAGGAACCGGTTGTTTTTTTGCTGGTAATAGATTGCCGGTGTATTTTTCTACCGGGTATGTTGACAGGTAAAAATCAGTAAGTTTTTCTTTCCATTTGCGGCTGTAGGGGGTAAAGACTGTATAAGGTTCACCATTGTCTTTCATTACTTCATCTTTCTCAAAAATCACCTGGTCTTTAAAAGTATGAAAGGCTATTCCCTCTTCTGCCAGCAATTTTTTTATTTCAGCATCGCGTTGTTTTGCATAGGGCTCATAATCGTGGTTGGTAAAAACCCCGGCAATTGAATAGCGGGTTTGCAAGGCTGCAAATACATCTTTCGGAAAGCCATAAAACACTTCAAGATTGCTGCCAAGTGCAACAATTTCTTGTTGCAATTCAATGATGGCTGCATGTATAAAAGCTACTCTGCGGTCATCCTTGTCTTCCAGCCTGTCAAGTATAGCCCGGTCGAATATAAAAATAGGCAACACTTTTTCACCTGCTTTTAGTGCATGGTATAAACCGGCATTGTCATGCAGACGCAAATCGCGTCGATACCAAAAGATATTTACTGTTGACTTCATAGAGGTAGAAAACACACTAACCAACTAAAAGTTTGCCGGGGAAAAAAGAGGAGCAATGAACTGTTGATGCAGGCGGGCAGATTGCCTGTTATCATATAACCTTTTTTGCAAGGTTGCCACCCAACGAATTCCAAAAGAGGTGTTCGTTAAAAATATTTCGTCGGCAGCAAGGAGGTCATCTTTAGTAACCGGTGTTTCCTGGCAGGCAATAGTATGTTTTTGAAAGCACGCTAAAAGATAGCTCCGCATAACACCTGCAACACACCCTTCGGAGAGTGGCGGGGTTTTGAGAAGATTATTTTTGATAAGAAAAATGTTGGCGATGGTAGCGTCTGCAATCCTGTTGTACTGGTTATTAATAAGACAGTCATCGTAGTTATGCCCGCGGGCATACAATGCACCCATAACATAGGGCAGGTAATTGTTGCTTTTAATGTTTGCAAAGCGATCTGTTACCTTTTTTGCATCGGTATAAATACCAATATTTAATCCTTTTGTATTGTAGATTTCTGTACCCATGGTTGCCGGAAAACTTTCAATGACCAGGTTGGGTTCATTGTTTTGCAAGTCGTACAAACCACCATCGCCACGATGCACCATAAGCCTGACACGCGCCGACGCAATATGATGATTGGCATGAATAAGATCGTGTATAAGCGCCAACAGATATGCCTCGGTAAAATAGGAGGGTATTGTAAACTGTAAAGTTTGCAGGGAAGTAAGAAGACGTTGAAAATGCAATGAAGAAAGAACAACTTTTCCATTGATTACTTTCATAGTTTCAAAGCAGCCATCGCCATACCGGAAAGAACGATTGGCAGGTGATATGCAAGCCTGGTGAGCAGGTACCAGCTTATTGTTGCTGACTACAAATGATGACACTGTGCTAAAGTACTGAAAGAGTAAGAAGTGTGAATACTATAGCGGCACATAACCATGTTAGGCTAATAAAAAGCGCCTGCCGGGTGAGTAATAAAAGGTGAAAAAAGACGAATAAAAAATCTGAAAGTACAAGGGTGCGACGCAACAATGCAGAAGAGAAAACAAATGCCCGGCTCCTAAAAAGACGGCAACTAACCCTCTACGATACCGTGTTTAACAGCATACAGTATTAGACCTGCAGTACTTTTAGCGCCGGTCTTCATCTTAAGCCGGTCGCGGATTGCTTCTACAGTCCGGGGGCTGATATCAACAATATCGGCTATTTCTTTGGTGCTTTTTTCATCGCACATCAACTTAAGCACCTGCATTTCTTTTTCGCTGAGATCTGCATCGTAGGATATTTGCGGCTCAATAGTTCTCTTGCTGCGCAACCCTGAAAGCATGGCTTTGTTGGTGTACTCGTTGAAAAAATATTCTTTGAGGTAAACCGTTTTTATGGCTTCGTAAATCGTTTCGCTATCGCTGTTTTTAATAAGGTAACTGTTGGCTCCTATCTCCATAAGTTTCGAGATCATACTTACGTCATCGTTCATGGTAAGCATGATGATCTTGGCATTGGGGAGAATTTTTTTAACTTCGGGCAATGTGGCGATGCCATCCATGATAGGCATTTGTATGTCGAGCAAAATGACATCGGGCTGTAGAAATTTGACGAGATTAAGTAGTTGCATTCCGTTTTCAGCCTCACCAATGAATTCTATATCCTGGTATTGAGAAAGTGCGGTTTTAACGCCAGTTCTAAATAAAGCGTGGTCGTCAGTTATCAATACTTTTATTTTACCACTTGTATCTGCACTCATTGCGAAAAGAATAATATTAAAATCAGAAGGTGAACTACTTAGCGCCGAAAGTTATTTAATAATAACGAAGATAAGCAAATGATATTTTATGCATGGGTAAATAAGGTAGAACTACTTAGCTAAAATACGATACGAAGTGTGTCAATCAGCAGAAATTAACAACTGCAAAATTGGGTAGTTGTGCGCCTGTTGAGCATGAAAATGATGTTTATCTTTGACCTGACCTGATGAAGCATTGTGTATATGCTACATCCACCGGGTTACCATGCGGAAATGAAGTTGTATTTCTAATTGAGATTTCAATATATGAAAAGCCTTATCCCCCATTCTGTGTTGTATGAAACGATCTGTGAAAGCAGATCGCTTTTCATACATTGATCAATCCAGTATTCTGTTGCGCATGGCATACATTAATAAACCTGCAATGGTTTTTGCGCCGACCTTGGTTTTCATGTTTTGCCTGATCGTTTCTACCGTTCTTGGACTAAGAAAGATATCCTCTGAAATTTCTTCGGTTGTCTTATCCTCACTAATGAGTTTGAGAATTTTTAATTCTTTTTCATTGAATTTAACGGGTGCAGGATAAAATTTTCTAATTGTTTTTTTGGTTTGCAACTTCAGCAATACTGCTGAATTGACCAGGTCATTAAAATAAAAACCTTCGTTCATACAGGTTAGTATGGCTTTATAGATCTCATCGGCGTCAGCGGTTTTGGTGAGGTAGGCATTGGCTCCATATTCCATCATACGGGTGATGGTTTCCTTGTCGTCGTACATGCTGAGGATTATGATTTTAATATCCTCATGCTCTTTGCGCAATACCTGCAATGCTTTTACGCCATCGGTTTCGGGCATGTTGATATCCATGATAATGACATCTGGTTTTTTAAGTTTCAGACGGTGCATCATATCCTTGCCGTCTTCAGCTTCCCAGATGATCCTGATGTATTCGCGGTTCTTCAGCGCCATTTTAATACCATCTCGAAAAATCTTGTGATCATCTGCCAGTGCCAATTGAATTGTTTTGTCCATGGAATATTGTTGATTTTGTTGCTTTATACCGATGGAAATTTACGAGGTTATTGCCACAATATGTTTTTACAAATATGCTTGTCTTCGACGGAAAAACAATACGTCGAATACCATAATCTTTTGCGTAAAATTACGGTAAAGGAAAAGTACTTTTACCCGATTTTAATAACCTGCGACGGTAATCAAAGCCCTGTAATGTATTGTACATCAACTTGTTAATAAGTTGATAGAATTCTATCAATAATTTGTACCTCTTGTGGAAAAGAACTAAAGTGGGAAATTTATATCGAAATATCAATTCTTCAATTCCCTAAAAAATTACCCATGATGGACACAAAAATTACACAAGCAGGTGAGTTTGCAGTAGAGCTGACAAACGAGTACGCTACTTCAACAGGTGAAGTAATCGGTTACGAAAAAGGAGCAAAAATGGTGAAGAACTATTATGACGCAACGCATAATATTAAATCACATTTTATTGGCAGAGAGATGATCGAAGCGATCCTGTCTCAACCTGGTGCTGCCGGAATAAACATTCTTTACGGACGTAACGAAAATGGCAACAATCAACCCATCATGCTTGGTGTTGACACTGATGGTAAGTACATTCTAAACTTTACAACCATTGATTGCAATGGTGAGTTGAGTAAACAAAAAGGAATGATAACCATGGGTGGTGTTAGAAGCCCGGGAACACAGAGCTGCGGTTGGTTTGAATAGTGATGTAAAGATTTTGGTTCTGAAATATATTTTTATATTTGAACCAAATCTTTCTTAATCACCCTCGACGGCATCATACTGAACGTTTCTGTATTCACGGAAGTATTACCCGTAATCTTATACTTGATCTATAAAAACCGGATCAATGATAAAAGGTTACGGGTAATTTTTTTTTTAATAATAGTCAGCTTTATTAATGATGTGTATGGTTTATACACCATAACGCGAAACATCAACAACTCTATTGCCTATAATTTTTATGTACTTATAGAAGCTATTTCTCTTTACATTTTTTTTTACCAGATTATCGTCAATCCTCTTCTTAAAAAGATCGTATTTTTCTTCATATTTTTTTTTCTGGTATTCTGGATCTACGAATTCCGCCTTTATGGCCGAAAGATATTTCTGGATCAATGCATGTCTCTTGAAAACATATCGGTGTTGATGTTTTCAATATTCTACTACTATCAGCAGATCGTAAAACAAAACTCAGCTTTCATTTACAACAATACCCCATTTTGGGTGGTAACGGCCTACCTGATCTTTATTTCAGGCATCTTTTTTCTTTATTTGTATCTTCCTTCGCTCAATACCCAGGAACAACAGCGGTATTATGTACTGAATTACATATTTGTAATTATAAGAACGAGTTTACTTTCCATAGCAATGTTTATGACAAACAATAATAATCAAAACAGGCGTTTAATATAACATAAACAAGGCTCGCAATAATGATCTTATTACAATCAGGAATTCCACCGGTTTTGCTTGTAGGTACCATAGGGATGCTTTTTCTGGCTATTGCACTCATTGTCTTCATTATATTTCACCAACGCAGGATTATTCGTTTTCAAATGAAGATGCAGTTGATGGAGGCGGAACAACAAAAAATACTATTGCATGCCTCTATAAAATTGCAGGAAGAAGAGCGCCAGCGTATTGCTGCTGATCTTCATGATGACGCAGGTCCCCTACTGGCAACTGCCCGGCTTTACCTGACAGAAAACATGGTGAACCTGGATAAAGCAACTCAACTGCAATCCATCTTTAATGCCAAGCAAATTATTGATGAAGCCATACAGCTTATCAGAAATATTTCGCACAGCCTGATGCCTCCCACCCTTAAAAACTTCGGTCTTGAAAGCACCGTCAATGATTTCTTTCAGAAAATAAACGGCGCCGGTTCTCTCAATGTGAACTCAAGATTTCAACGACTACAAAGTGCGTTTGAAGGCAGAGAAAGAACTCAGTGTTTTCAGGGTGATTCAGGAGCTAACCAATAATATATTGAAACATAGCAATTCCAGTTTTATTCATCTTACACAGCATAATGGCGATGACAATATGATCATAAGACTGCATCACGATGGAAGAGGATTGACGCAGGAAGAGTTTATCAGAATTTCAAAAAGCAGTGATGGACTTGGGTTAAAAAATATTCAAAGCAGGTTAAAGGTGATACATGGCGACATCGTGTACGAACAGGATGCATCCCGGTCGTTTTACAAAGTAACCATACAAATTCCCAAAGACTTCGACGAGAAGTAGCACCAACAAACCTGGGCAGTATTAAATATTTTTCGATTAACCTTTGCATATGGGTGAAATAAGAGTTGCCATAGCTGACGACCATAAAATCTTTCGTAAAGGCGTTATCTTGTCTTTAAGGCACTATAGTTTCATAAAGTTTGTACTGGAGGCCGAGAACGGACAGGAATTGCTGGATGGATTGAAGGAAGCCAAACCACAGGTTGTGTTGATGGACCTGCGAATGCCCATTAAGGACGGTATTGAAACTACCAAATACATCAGCGAACATTATCCCAACATTTTTGTGATCGTACTAACTATGAACGAAGATGAACGGTTTGTTCTGCACCTGATGGAGAATGGCGCCAATGGCTACCTGCTTAAAAGCACAGATCCTGTAGAAATTAAAAAGGCAATCATTGATGTAGTGGACAAAGGATATTATCTCAACAATTTCGTTAACCGCATCTTACTAAAAAAGGCACAAACTAAAAACCGCACCATTCCGCTGCTGAATGACGAGGTGGAAATAACTGATAAAGAGCGGGAAGTGTTGCGGTTTATCTGCATGGAATTTACCAGTGCTGAGATCGGTGAAAAAATGGGCATCAGTGCCAGGACTGTTGAGAGTATAAAAGAACGCCTCATGGAAAGATTTGGCACCAGGAACACTGCCGGTCTTGTTTTTTTTGCAGTAAAAAATGGTCTCATTGAATAATCATCCATCTAGAATTATTGGAAGTCGCACTCTTCATATTTTACTTCGTTTTATTCGCTTTTATCATTAGCCGCATACCTTTTTTTTACAATGCGGGCTTGGGTACTTTTCGCCTGGTGTTTCTTTTTGCACTAAAGATAGCGGCAGGGTTTGCCTATGCGGCTTTTTATTCGTTGCCGAAATATTATGCAGGTTCCGACACGTGGCGTTTTTACCGGCTGAGTTTTGCCGAAACCAAATGGCTGCTTAGTGATCCGTTGGCTTTTGGCAAAGATCTCTTCGTGTATGGCTACTCCCGCCCGGGAAACATTTTCAGTGGTGATAACACCTATTGGAATGATCTGAAAAGTAATATCCCGGTGAAGTTGCTGGCAATGATTAACGTGGTTACACACAATAGCTATTATTGTGCTATTATATTTTTCAACTTCCTTTTTTTGTTTGGTCTTGTTGGTTTATACCGTGTGATGCTAGCCCATTTTCCGGATAAAAAATTATGGATCATTGGCGGCATTTTCCTGGTGCCGTCCACACTATTTTGGTGCAGTGGTGTACATAAAGATGGGTTGATACTATCTGCGACTGGGCTGATCATCTACAACACCTGGCTAATACTACGCAAAGGTGTTGCAACCGGCAGCATCGTAACGATCGTTTTTTCGCTGCTATTAATTTTTTCTTTGCGCAACTATGTGGTTATAGCTTTGCTGCCCTTTCTTTTTGCCTGGTATTTTAGCAATCGCTTGCCACAATACAGGCTGATAATATTCGGTGGAGTAATGATAGCGGGTGTGGTATTGTTCTTTGTTGTTCCCCTGATTTTTCCGGGTATTGACCTGCCCCTTTATATAACACAAAAACAGGAGGAATTTAAAATGTTGCAGGGCGGCTCTGTAGTTGTTTTACAACCCCTTATACCTTCCTTTACCGGCTTTCTGCGTTTTTTACCACAAGCCATAGACATGGCATTTTTGCGACCGCATGTTACAGAGATACATAACCTAAGCTACCTGCCTGCAATGGCTGAGACTTTATTGTCACTATTACTTCTTGCGTTGGCACTGCTAACCGGCAGATTCAAATTGCCCTCGCCCTGGTTACTGTTTCTACTTTCATTCTCTATCGTCATCCTGGTTCTATGTGGTTATACTATTCCTTTCACAGGTGCCATTGTTCGCTATAAAAGTTTTGTCTTACCACTAATAATAACACCCCTTCTATGTATCGTAAACTGGTCAAAAATTATTGGCTGTTTGCAGCAAAAGAGCAAAATTTAAACTCAAAGTTGTTACTGAAAAATTTGGTTTCGTGTACAACATTTAACATCAGTAAAAAGTTTGCGCTCTTTACTTGCCTGCCTGCAGATACTCCTGCAAGGCTTTTACATACTCTTCAAAAGCTTTTCTTCCTTTGGCGGTAACCTTGCAAGTTGTTAGTGGATAATTGTCTTTAAATTGTTTGCTTACTTCAATGTATCCTACCTCTTTCAACTTTTGTACTTGTACACTCAAGTTGCCGGCAGTGGCATTTGTCTTTTCTTTTATATAGGTAAACTCCGCTTCCTGCACGCTTATTAAGAGGCTCATAACAGCGAGTCGCAACTGAGAATGCAATATGGGATCCAGTTCTTTAAACACCAGGCATTTGGTTTTTATTTTGCAGGCTGGTTTGTTGAACCGGGTAGCAAGCAATATAACCGGCAAGAAAACAAGCACACGAAGCTGCCGCATTAGGAAACAGCAGCCAACTGCATACGAGCAATTCAAAGCCTTTGTTTTTCTGTGCTGATCTTGCCGTGTTGATCATTTGCCGATGGAACAATAAACCTTCTGCACTTGACTTTCTTTCATCATGGCTCATGCAACAGCTTTGTTTTTTTGGTATTGCCTGCGAAGTATATGCCCGGGTATGATGTAGCTGATAAGGATGGCAAAGGCAGCCAATAAGATCTGCGATGCGAACGGTAAAAAAGGCGTTACCGCTGCCAATCCAAGACAAACCATTCCACCTACTTTCATTACTTTAAATTTTAGCAGGCTGCCGGTCAGGTAGGTGCCAATACCATACAATAGAATGTAAAACGGAAAACAAAACTGCCAGCCAATTTTTGTGAACACAATGACCAGCACCAGGTACGATAACCCAACGATGCTCCAGATGTATTTGTTGGTCTGACCAATAAACGTCTTCACTTCCTCTTCATATTTTGAGGTAAATATGAAGTAGGCATGCAGCACAACGGCTACAGGTGTCACCAGCCACGCCAGGTAGTGACGCTCGTAGTGTACAATTGCCAGCAGGTAAAATTGCAGCAGGCAACCAATTAATGTTGCATAACCCCACAACAGAAAAAAATGACTTCTGTCGCTGATGTTTGATTTGGTTGAACTCGATCATAGACCGAATTAACCGGATGCTTTCCTGCGGCGAAAACTCCTGGTCGTTCGTATTCATTGGCATGCGTTTCTTCCTGGTAAACTCAATTATCGAAGGTGATAGATCAATACTTCACAAAAGGGCGAAGTAACCAACGCAGTGTGTTGTTACCTCGCCCTTGCAGAAATTATTTATTGACATTCAGCCAATTTTTCCTCAGCCATTTTACCACCCCAGTGCGGGTAAAGTGGTTTTGCCTGCTCAGCTTTTGCCAGGGCTACAGCTTTTTCAAACACCGGTTTTGCCTTTTGTTTACCACCCCCAAATGCCTCAGGCGTATTAAAAAACTCATGCCCTGCAGATAGTAAACACGCGGATTATTCGGATCGAGTTGCATGCCGGTTTGCAGCGCTTTCGCTGCTTCGGCGCCATAGGTTTGCCACCGCTGCTGTGGGTCAACCAGCATTTGTTGTGTAGCTGCCATATTTAGCAGTGTATATAGGTCAGCGTTTTTATCAATTGCCATTCCCTTGTCAACCAATGCGCGGATTTGTGTGGCATTCTTATCCTTATCTACGTTGGCATCCATCCAGGCTACATTGGTTAGTGCCAGGGCAGCATAATAGTAAGGCAGCCATTGTGTTTTCTCAGCGTCGCCTATACGCTCAAAAGCCGCCGACACATCTACCAGGTCTTGCGTGGTTTTGGCAAAGTCAAGCATCTGTAAATTTTTTTCCATGCCCGTGGTGTAGCGCTCGCTTTGAGCATAAGTGAACGTTGTGGTAGCAATGCAGGCAATTGCGAAAATGATCCGTTTCATATTTGATTTTTTATTTTTTATTAAAAAGAACTATTTATTTACTTGTCATGATTTGCACTTATTTTATTCTCTCCAATGCTTTGTTTTTGGCGACCAGCAGCACTGCCGTGATGAGGCATTGTTGCGACGCTCCGTTCAACAGCAGTGCCGCGAGGTAACTTTAAACTGCACTACAATGTGCTGGTAACTTTCACTTAGTCACTCTTACCATGTCTTACAAGCCTTTCATCCTAATTTCTATTTTTTGTGCCAATGTTGCTGCCCAACTCTTTTATGATGGGTGAAAATAGCTCTATCTGTGCTTTGCCGTTGAACGGAGCGTCGCAACTCTGCTGCATCAACTACCCTGCCGGCTACCAAAAAATCTTCCATTGTTTACAGGTTATTATTGATAGCATCTTGCGAACGATCGACACCCCAGCTAAGAAAGCAACCAATAAAATAGAAGCGTTGCGCCGGTGGGGTAATTGCCTCTTTGTAAGCGCCATTGTACGAATAATTATAACCATATACCTGGTTGGCGCCCAACACATTTGATACGCTGGCAAACAGCACAATAAACGTTTTTGCATTGGGATTGCTAATGCTTGGTACATACTCAGCGCTAAAGTTGAGGGTGTTATAACTTTTGGTTATGCCGCGATCGGCAATAAAATATTTGTTGCTGTTATTGACCATAAAATTGTAATACGGTCTGCCCGATGCATAGGTATAAGTAAAATTGAAACCCGCTTTCAGCGAAGTATAAAAACGTTTCATAACAAGTGACGCGGTATGGTCTGCTACAAAATTAGGGGTCAGCTTTTCGGTATAGTTTAAATAGTTGCGTTTGGTATTGATGTAAGAATAACTGACCCAATAGTCGAAGTTTTTTATGGTTTTCTTGTCGCGAAAAAACACATCGAGCCCGCTGGCATAGCCGGAACCACTGTTGCTGTAAATGGATGAATAGTTGGCGGCCGGTGTGTACTTGACCAGGTCAGCGTACTTCTTATAATATCCTTCAACGCGAAAAATGCGGTCAGCGTTCATCTTCTGGTAATTGATAATGTAGTGCGTGGCTTTGGTCATACCCAGCGATTGGTTGAAGAGATAATACAACTGTGTATTCTCAGGCTTTTGGTAGAATATGCCATAGGCAAGCGACATCTGCGCATCTTTTCCCGTTTTATACGCAAGCGATACGCGGGGTGCAAGGTCGCTCTTATTAATAACTGAAGAATGCTCGTAACGCAAGCCCACTTTGGCGGCTAAAGCATTGGTAAGAAAGATGTCTGTCTCGGCAAAACCAGCTATATAATTATCGATCAATTTATAAGTGGAGTCATGGATAATGTTGCGATCGAACGAGTTCCAGTATTCGGCGCCGAAGCGTACGCCGCTAATGCCAATGATCTTTTTTTCGAATACCGCCTTTACCTGCGATAAGTCTTGGCGGCGCAGAATACCAAAGTTTTTGTAAGGCATCCAAAACAAACTGCTATCGGTAGGTGCAGGTTGATTTTGCTGGTTTTGCAATTGCTGCGCAATGTCGTCTTTATTGGTGCTGTAGCTCGCTCCCAGGTTCATCTTCCAACCATTGCCGAGGGTTTCACGCCAGCTCAGGTTATTGTACCAACTGGTATTCTTCAGCGCAAAAGCATCTTTCAACGTCAGGCTGTCTATATCCGGACGCCGCAAACCCAGTTTGCCGAAACTAAATGTAGTGTAGTATTTTATGATCCCGCGTTTCGTTTTAATGCGAAAATTGGCGTCGCCATTGTGGTAGTGCGGCATGGTAAAGTAATCAGGCTGCTGCTTTACTGCCTTAAAATACAAGCCCACGTTTACATAACTATAGGTAATGCCGTAGGAAAACTTTTTGTTTTTTGCCAGTTGCTGGGTGCCGATGCCAACGAGGAGTGGCGATATTGAGGCATCGATTTCTGATTTTTCGGGCAGGTCAATTGACTCAAGCAACAAAGCAGACGAAAGTGCCTGACCATACAGAGCCGAATAACCACCGGTTGTGAACACAGTGCCTTTGAAGAGAAAAGGTGAAAACCTGCCGCGGCTGCCGAGGTCGGGCACACTGGTATAGTAAGGATTATTTACAAGAGTGCCGTCGATGAATTGCTTGGTCTCGTAACCAGCGCCGCCGCGCACAAACAAACCTTCCTGCTCGCCCACCTGCTGCGTACCTGGTAATGTTTTAAGCGCCGCAGTGATGTCGGCATTAGAACCGGCAGTAGTGGCTACATCCAAAGAACTGAGTACTGCTGCACGTTTTAAATCGCCGGCAGCAAACGAACCGGCAGTTACCATTACGGCTTTCAACTCATCCAGTTTCTCGCGGAGAGATAAAGTAAGGTTGACAGGTTCTTTAGACAGTTGAATAGGCTGCTCCATTTCATTATATCCAATGCTGGACACAATAATAATGTGAGCGCCTGTTTCGGTTGTACGGAAAGAGAAATTGCCGCTGGAGTCGGTTGTCGCTCCATCATAAGAACCCTTAATGGTAATGCTAACACCTGGCAGCGGATGATTTTTTGTGTCTTTAATGGTGCCGGAAACGCGGGTTTGTGCGTTCAACATGTTGGCATAGCCAAAGACCGCGATAAGTATTATAAAAAGTTTCATCAGTTTCGATTTGCTTCACAAACGTAAAGTAGTTTATATAATAAACCAAATAGATTATCCATTTATTTTACCGTTCATCAAGATTCTTCTACAAACGGAGTTCGCAAAAGGATGAAGAAATTTAGACGTTACGAATAGTACTGCAGGTCAGATAGAGCGTAAAATGATGCCTTCGTTTGTAAGGGTCTGCTGTATCAGGCGGGCAAATCGTTCAGCATGTTCGCCATCGCTGTGCAGGCAAATCGTTTCGGCTTTGAGAGGTACTTTACTGCCGGTAACAGAGATCACATGTCCTTCATTGAGCATAGTGAGTACCTGTTGTACCGCCTGGGTTTCATCAGTGATCAACGCATCGGGCTGCGACCTTGGGGTGAGGCTGCCGTCGGGCTGGTACGTGCGGTCTGCAAAAACTTCGCTTGCCGTTCTTATTCCCAACGAATCACTTTCCGTTACCAGGTAACTTCCGCTTAAGCCATATACTACCAGTAATTTGTTGAAGTCGTACACTGCGTGAGCAATTGCCATGGCTAATTGCTGGTCTTTTGCCGCCATGTTGTACAAAGCTCCATGTGGTTTTACGTGGTGCAGGTTAGTATCGCATTTCTTCGCGATCAGGTCGATAATCTGTATCTGGCTGGTTACAAGATCATAGACTTCCTGTGGTCGCAGTATCATTTCAGTGCGCCCAAAGTTTACCCGGTCGGCAAAGGAAGGATGGGCACCTATGGCCACACCGGTCTGTTTCGCCAGCAGTATAGTTGATCGCATGGAAGTAGCATCGCCGGCATGGTAACCACAGGCAATATTTGCCGATGAGATAAACGGCATGATGGCAGCATCATTTCCAATGCCTTCACCCATATCGCAATTGAGATCGCATGTCGTCATAACACAATAGATTTCATTCGTTGTGCCGCACCATGTTCCACAGTTCGCAGGTATTGGTATTGCCGTAACAACATCTGTTCGGCTGCTATACTGGCAGTGTAGGCAAAACGCACAGTACAACCCGGTTTCTGTTGGGCAAGTTGCGGCAGGTGCGCCGAAATAACGGTACCAAGAGTTGGGTAACCGCCAGTAGTTTGGTGGTCAGCCATAAGTACAATTAATTGACCTGTGGGTAGCAACTGCACGGTGCCAAATGTTACAGCCGAAGACAACACCTGATCGTTTTCCGTGCGTGTTAAGGGCTGCCCAGAAAGGCTGTAGCCCATTCTGTCACTTTGCTGTGTAATAGTAAATGAACTTTGTAAAAACAGTTCTTTGCTTGCTTCCGTTAAACTGTTCCATTCACTTCCTTCTATTATAAACAAAGGTTCTCCCTCACCCGGCATTGCGGGTCTTGCGCTCCAGGGCAATTCACCAGCGGCATTTTGTTTGGCAGTTAACAATTCTATGTTGCAGAAGTTGATCTCATCTCCTGTACGCAATGTTCTGCCCTGCCACCCACCTACGCCGGCAATAACATGCGTGCTAAAACTATTCAGCCAGGGTGTAAGGTTCAAATGGTTGTAAAGCGCCAGGTAACAACAATTGCCTCTGCCTGGCTGTGTAAATTGTAATACTCATTCTTTCTTGATTACTACGGGCGTGTTAAGCTGAATTTTCCGGTAGTCAACCTCGGCTCCAAAGTCTGCACCCGAGAGACAGATGATGGCAGATTTCTCAAAATATATTACAGGTGCCGGGAAGTAAAATTCAAAAACCGGAGAATCACCCGGTTTGCCTAATACGCTGTTTGCAAGTTGCGCCGAAAATTGATCTATGGCTCCATTTGGGTTGATGCCGCGTGCCTGATACCCATACCTGCCGCGATCCTGCACTGTGTCATATATTCCCGCCTTTAAAATTTTCAAACTCATATTCACTGATTGAATAAAACTGCACTTCGTCACCTGCTTCCAGCAATACCGGTGCGCAAAGCGCGGAATTGAAGAGATGCAACGGCGTTCTGCCAATAATTTGCCAGCCGCCGGGTGAAGTTAGCGGATAAATCCCCGTTTGCTCACCTGCAATGCCTACGCTACCCGCAGGTGTTTGCAGCGCAGGTGTGCTTTTGCGAGGTACAAAAATCTGCTTGTCAACACAGCCCATATAGGCAAAACCAGGCAAAAAACCAAGCATAAACACCCGGTAAATTTTGCTTACATGCAGAGAAATAATCTGTTGAACACTTAGTCCAACATGGCTGCTGACAAATTTCTGATCGTGTCCAAAACGCGGAGCATAACAAACCGGAATATGTACCAACCTGCTTTCAGCCGCAACCGGGGTTGGTGTTGTAGAAAGTAAATCGGTAACCAGGCGGCTAATGCTTGCAATAGCACTTGCATTAAAAGTTGATAGAAGTTCTACAACATTGTAGTGCAGGGTCACAGAACTATAGGCGGGCACCACATCTCTGATCCCCACCCAATTTCTTTCCCGTATCTGGTTGGTCAGCCAAAGCACCTTCGCATGCACCGCGGTAGATATACTGTTTCCAAAGTTGACGGTGACAGCAGAGTCGCCCAAAGGTGTAATTGAGTACTTCATGTGTCAAAAAAAATGGAATTTTTGTGTCCGGGCATATTTATAGAAAGATATTGTTGCAATGCCTGGCGATCCGGTGAGCATGCTCGCTTGTTCTACATTTCAATTGGGTGCATTTTAAAATACAATTACAGTTGTTTTCAGCTAGTAATCACAAAATAAAAAGACGGCTTAGCCGTCGTTGCACTATAGAAGAAAAAGCCTTTTTTTTATTCCCTGCCAGCCATGAGTTCATTCAGCATTTCTTTAAAATTCTCTTTTTTGTTCAGGTGTGGCAGAGGCTCAGCAGGTTCGGCTACTCCTAAAAAATCGCACAAGGGTTTCCATCCATCACTCACATCATACACCAACAATTTCTCAGGCGGCACAAAGGCTTTTACATCTGCATTGTGCTTATCAAATACCTGGTGAGCAAATTCCTTATCAGCAAATTTCCCCTGCAAATGATCGCTGAAGATAGTTGCCTTGGCAAATTTTACCGCTTTTATTGTTGCACGAAGTTTAGGATTAAAGGCAAGTTTCCCCAGCATCGCCAACTTTTGCGGTAATGTTTGGGGACCGGCCTGCCATATCGTACTGTAGATACTTGTGTACCATTTCTCAAAAGGGCGCACAGTCAATATTACCTTCGCATCGGGGTATTTTCTCATGTGCTCTTTATACCATGGATAGCCAGGAAAATCAACTGTGGCCTGGTAACCATTATACAATTGCTCCCAGTCTGTTGATCCTGTCTCTTTCAATCTCATCCAAAGCCCGAGCTGATCGGGATGGGTAAGAAGTTCTTTCATGTGATAGGTTTTTACAAACCCCAATTTTTCAAGTGAAACTTTAAGCGTATTTGTTCCGGTTCGTGGTAACCCTGCACCGATAACTTTGATTGACATGTTTTTGTTTTTTACTGTTTTGGTTGATCGAAACAGTCAAATTAAGGTTTAAAAAGCTTGTGTGCAAACTGTTACTGCATTTGTTTTAGCTCCTAATTGTTTTTTATGAAAGTTAAAATGTTAGAATTACTTTAGAGAACGCAATTTTTCCACCATCCTTTCCACTTTATTCAACCGAAACCTTCAATTCGTTTTATCATGAAAAAAATATGCTGGTTTTCTGTGCTTTTGCTTTTTTACACAATCACCTATTCACAAATGACACCGCCGAAGCGCGATTTCACAGCAGCAATGTCACCTGAAAAACATGATCGAAACATGTTTGGACAAAACATTAAGCGTGGTTTAACCATTACAGGTGAGGGGCTATTGGATGGGTATGTTTTATATCCTGTTGCCAACTCTGCCTGCATGTACCTGCTTAACAGAAAGGGAGAGGTAGTACATCAGTGGAAAGGAAATTATTCCGTGCTCGGTGGTTACCTGCAAAATGATGGCTCGGTGGTGGTCAATTCAGCCGATCCAGACTTTCCGGTCTTTGCAGGTGGTGGCGAAGCCGGAGGTTGCAAAAAATCTCGTGGGATGGAAAAATGCTCTGGGACTTTGAATATGCGACAGAGAAATATTTAAATCACCACGACTTTGCTGTTTTGCCTAATGGACATGTGCTTACCATTGCCTGGGAAAGCAAGACAGCCGATGAAGTAAAGGCAGCCGGGCGAAAACCCAATATGATACCCAAGGCTCGCCTGTGGCCTGATAAGATCGTAGAAATAGAACCTCAGGGAAAATTTGGGGGAAAAGTAGTTTGGGAATGGCATATCTGGGATCACCTGGTGCAGGACTATGACTCCAAAAAAACTAATTATGGAAAACCAAAAGAACACCCCGAATTACTTGACTTTAATGTAGGTGATACGCTGGAACCACCCATGCCGCAAGACAGCATTGACCTGTTTATAGCGCAGGGAAGAGAACGCCGGAATGTTACAACTGACAATAGAGGTTCAGAGGTTTATCATTTCAATGCAATAAAGTACAACCCGGCACTTGATCAAATTGTGTTCAGTTCACCTAACCTTAGCGAGATCTTTATCATAGATCACAGTACCACAACGGCTGAAGCTGCCTGCCACACCGGTGGTAAATATGGAAAAGGAGGCGATTTTTTATACCGGTGGGGAAATCCTGAAAATTACCACAGGGGCGATTCGACTGACCGAAAATTATTTGGTCAGCATGATGTGCGGTGGATTGAAAAAGGCACGCCAGGTGAAGGGCACCTGACCATCTTCGATAATGATCTTCCTGGTAAAGGTAAAGGCAATGAGTATTCGGCAGTTTATGAGATCGCCCCACCAATAGATAAAAACGGTAACTACACATTGGAAAAAGGTAAGATCTATGGTCCGGAGAAGCCGGTTTGGACATACATAGCACCAGACACTCTTTCATTTTTTGCCAGTTTCATTTCGGGTGCGCATAGAATGTCAAATGGAAATACATTTATTAACGAAGGACCTAAAGCAAGATTTTTTGAGGTGACTCCACAGGGTAAAATCGTGTGGGAATACCTGAACCCCTACCGCGGTGAAATCAGGAATACCAACGGAGACCCGCTGCCCGCTATGCCTATGACGTATAGTGCTTTCCGTTCTAATTTTATACCTGCCAGTCACCCGGGCTTAGCAAACCGCAAGCTTGAACCACTAAATCCGCAGCCACACGTTTTTGTGCCTGGTCCACCACAACCGCCGCCGCCTGCCCCGAAGTAACAGCCGCAAAACAAACCTATAATAGGGTGAAAAAAGTCACGGCAAGGTATTCAGTACAAGCGAGCCTGCCTACCGGCAGGCAGGCGTGGCAACGATGCTGACCATATCTTCATCGCCCGCACACAAAAAAATACGCTTAAAAAACTAGCGTTGTTCCGCTATAACACCATTGTTGCGCACATAATCTTTCCATTTGGCGAGCATTTGCCGGTAAAGATCCGGATACTGCTGCGACAGATCGTGCGACTCAGTAGGGTCAGTTTGCAGGTCGAAGAGTTGAAAATCGCCGGTTCCAAACGGGCGTTCGATCTTTGTTATTTTCCACTTTCCCTGCCGGAGAGCGCACCTGCCAAACAATTCCCAACCCATCGCGTACTCAGGGGGGTGAATGGTTGACGCCTGTTGGGCGAGGAAGGGCACCATCGACTGCCCCTGGTAAGGCGCCAGCCGAAAACCCTTGTAAGTATCCGGATAAGTTCCATTTGCGAATTCCAGAAAGGTTGGCGCAAGGTCAAGGATGGAGGCAAAGGTGTTAGTAACTCCACGCCCCTGTGACTGATGTGGCAGGCGGATGATCATCGGTGTGTGTATTCCACCTTCGGCGCTATAGCCCTTGTATAAACTATTGACAGCGCTGGATGCATGTGCCCACTGTGCACCATAGGCGATAAAAGATTGGGAAGTACCCATGTATGGCAAAGGATCGTGGCTATCGGGCGTTTCGTTAAGTTCGAAGACATCGGGTCCGTTGTCGGATAGAAAGACAAATAAAGTATTGTCGTATTGTCCGATCTTTTTAAGGTGTTGTATCAAACGCCCGATATTGGTATCCATATTGTCGATCATTGCCGCATAGATCTCCATTTTGCGTGCCTCAATTCGCTGTTGAGTTGCCGACAGCGAAAGCCATGGCAGAAGTGGGTGGTTTGAGATGTTGTATAAATTTCCTTTGACAGCCGGTAAGTGGTGGCAGCCTGACATCGCTGGCTACAAAGCCTTTTTTTTGAAGGGCTTTAAAACGTTGACCGCGTAAACTATCATAGCCAATATCGTAAAACCCTTTGTATTTTTCAATGAAACGGGCAGGCGCCTGCAGTGGCCAATGAGGTGTGGTAAACGCGGCATACAAAAAAAATGGCTTCTGATCTGATAAATTGCTGTCTATAAAACCCAGCATTTTGTCTGTATAAACATCTGCGGAGTAACGGTTTTTAGGATAGTGTGCATACTGACCATCCTCCCAAAAAGGATGGTCGCGTTCGTCGGGATTAAAATGGTCGGCATATGCATCGAGACAGGCAAATGAGCGCTCAAAACCCTTGGCAGTGGGGCTTTGTTCCGGGGTTAATCCCAGGTGCCATTTGCCGGCTATGTAAGTATGGTATCCAACATCTTTTAATAACTGGCTGATGGACACTACCCGGTTGTTGAGATAACCCTCGTAGCCTGGTTGCCCCACCTGTTGTGGAATAGAGGGAGTTCGTTCTGCCATATCGCCCAGCCCTGCTATATGATTATCGGTACCCGTTAGCAACATAGCACGTGAAGGTGAGCAGGTAGCTGCCGTGTAGAAATTGGTAAAGATCAATCCCTGTGCTGCCAGGCTGTCGATATTAGGCGTTGAGATCTCGCTGCCAAAACAGCCCAGGTCAGAATAACCAAGGTCATCGGCAAGTATGACTACAATGTTGGGGCGGGAGGCTTTTCGTTCGCTTTCGCGGGAAAAAAATAAGGCATATACCAGTATTAATATAAAATTACTCGTTATCACAAGCGGTATCTCAGGAGTTATATTGTTCATGTTAAAGCTATACTACTTCTACTGATTCTAACCAACCTGCTTTAGCAACTGGTTTTTAGCAGCATTATAAATAGCGACAGGTATGTATTATATTTAAAAGTCGCACCGGGCAAAGTGGCAAGAACATTAGCCGAAATTATTTCATCCTGCTATCAGTGATAACGAAAGGGTAATCGACAATTTGGAACTTAAAAAATTAACGCAATGGCAAACGACTGGAAGCTAAAAATTACTCTTTTGCTGGTAAGCAGCCTGACAATAATGTCTGTTATAACGATTTCACCGGCGCTCCCGCAAATGGCGAAGGAATTTTCCAGTGTTACCAATGCTTCTTTTTTGGTGAAACTGGTCTTAACTATACCGGCATTAATGATTGCTATTGTGTCGCCAATAACAGGGCGACTGATTGACCGAAACGGCAGATTAAAGATCCTCAACTTTTCTTTGGTATTATATGCAATCTCCGGCATTGGTGGTTTTGTACTAAATGATCTGTACTACATACTTGTGTCAAGAGCTGTGCTGGGTATTGCTGTAGGCATGTCTATGACCATTGTCATCACATTGATCGCTGATTATTTTGAAGGCATAGAACGGCAGAAATTCGTGGGTGTTCAAATAGCCTTTATGTCACTCGGCGGGATAATTTTTATTGGCATAGGAGGCATACTCGCCAATATCGGCTGGCGTTATCCGTTTCTACTCTATCTGTCTTCTTTGGTAGTACTACCTCTCAGCATCGCCTTTCTGCGTGAGCCGCAAAAACCAACTCCTGGCGGACAATCAACCAGCCTACAAACTGCGCCCGACATAATATGGCTTTTATTTTTCAACACCCTATTGATGTGGGTGTTGTTTTTTTTAATTCCTGTTCAAATACCATTTTATCTAAAAGCAATGGGGATAGAAAAGAATTCACTTATTGGTGCTGCCATTGCTGCAAGCACAGCATCTTCAGCATTTTCATCTTTTTCCTATTCGCGTATCAGGTCACATTTTGGCTTTTTAACAATTTTTGCGTTCGGCTACCTTTTGCTGGCGGCAGGCTTTCTCAGTATATCCTTAGCTACCAGCTACCTTTTTGTAATAATCGGAACAATGCTCGCGGGCTTCGGAATGGGAATGATGATACCAAACACCAACATGTGGGTTATGAAATTGGCACCACCTGAGATCAGAGGAAAAGAAATAGGTAAGTTGACGACATTTTGGTTTTTAGGACAATTTCTCTCGCCCATCGTTACCTTCCCCTTGCTACAGGCATTGTCACTCTCAGCATCTTTTCTAATGGCATCAGTTTTCACGCTTTTACTATCGGTCTGCTATCTATTTTTTCACTTTAGCAAAGCGGGAAAATTACTGCCACAGTAAAATTCTCACTCCCGATAATTTTATAAAATGTTCGTAAAGCACAAAAAAAATGCCCCGGAGATCCGGAGCATTTTAAAAGTTATGTACAAAATTACTATTTGTAGGTAGGAATGATGTGATTAGCCAAGGTCACCATTTTTGAAATACCGTCTTCGGGTAAATTTCCTTTTTTAAATTCAGCCAAAAGTTCAGGCATTTTGTTTTCCATTTCAATAAGAAAATGCTCTTCAAACTCCTTTACTCTGCTTAACAGGAACATCTGTTCAATAAACCTTGTGTACCCAGGTAAATAATAGCTACCTGTTTTTCAACCGGCATTGGCGAATATTGCAATTGCTTTAAAATTTCCACGTTACGGGCACCTTTGTCCAATACCGCTTTAGTAGCAGGGTCAAGGTCACCACCAAACTTAGAGAACGCTTCCATTTCCCGGTAAAGTGCCTGGTCGAGTTTAAGCGTACCGGCTACTTTTTTCATCGATTTGATCTGCGCATTACCACCCACACGGCTTACAGAAATACCCACGTTAATCGCCGGACGGATACCTGCATTAAACAGGTTACCTTCAAGGAAATATCTGTCCGTCGGTAATAGAAATTACGTTGGTAGGAATATAAGCCGATACGTCACCAGCCTGTGTTTCAATAATTGGCAAAGCAGTTAACGAACCGCCACCTTTTACCAGATGACGAATACTTTCCGGCAAATCATTCATTTTTTGCAGCGATCTCATCTTTCGAAATAACTTTTGCAGCTCTTTCCAGCAAACGGCTATGCAGGTAGAATACATCACCAGGATAAGCTTCACGTCCCGGAGGTCTTCTTAATAACAACGAAACTTCACGATAAGCAACAGCCTGCTTAGAAAGATCATCATAAATGATCAAAGCCGGACGACCGGTATCTCTGAAAAATTCACCCAATTGCAGCACCCGCAAAAGGAGCATAGAACTGTTGCGGAGCAGGATCACTGGCAGAAGCAGCAACAATGGTTGTATAAGCCATTGCACCATTTTCTTCCAGCGTTTTCATAACACCTGCAATGGTACATGCCTTCTGGCCAATGGCAACATATATACAATAAACAGGTTTACCTGCATCGTAAAATTCTTTTTGGTTGATAATGGTATCAATACAAATGGCCGACTTACCGGTTTGGCGGTCACCAATCACCAACTCACGCTGTCCACGGCCAATAGGTATCATTGCATCAATGGCTTTGATACCTGTTTGCAATGGTTCTTTTACCGGCTCACGAAAAATTACCCCCGGCGCTTTACGCTCCAATGGCATTTCATACAATTCACCAGTCAAAGGGCCTTTTCCATCAATTGGTTCACCAAGCATATTAATAACACGTCCGCCATACCATCACCTACTCTTAATAGAGGCAATTTTACCGGTACGCCGTACTGTTGATCCTTCTTTAACATTATCCTGGTCGCCCATCAATACCACACCCACATTATCTTCTTCCAGGTTTAAGTGCAATGGCTTTTACACCATTTTCAAATTCAACCAGTTCACCACTGCGTACATTGTTTAATCCATAAATACGGGCAATACCATCACCCACCTGCAACACAGTACCAACTTCTTCAAGATCGGCAGAGCTATTAAAATTGCTTAAGTTGCTGCCTTAATATCGCTGATATTTCATCTGGCTTAATTTCAACCATATTACTATCGTTTTGCCCCCAACTCCTGCGAAGATAGCTTAGGGAATGTTAAAATTTATTTTGTACCCAACTTTTTGTTCTCTGTTTAGCTATCGTTGCGTCGCACTCTTGTACTCAATGTTACATCAACTGCTATGCAAGTCTTTAACTCATGAATTAAGCATCGCTTACCTGATCTGCTGACATAAATATTCTTATCAAACTGCTTTTTAACATCTCTCAAATCTCGTTGAATACTTGCATCACCAGATTATTATTAAACTCCAAAACAAATCCACCAATCAAATCTTCATTAACCACTGATTCCAGTTCAATATTCTCAATAGATGTTTCAGTTTTAATTTTACTAACTAATCGCTTGTTTTAACTCTTCACTTACCGGAACAGCAGTAGTTAATTTTACCTTATGTAATGCCTTTTAATTAGCATTGTATTGATCAATAAATGCATCAACAATTTCGGGCAGATAAAATTCCCTGTTTTTGCTAATCAGCAACTGGTTAAAGCAGCAGTAAGTTCACTTATTTTTCCGGTTGTAACTGCCGTTAATAGCATTGCTTTTTTTATCAATTGGAATAACCGGGCTTTTAAGCAACGCAACAAAATCGCGACTGGCTTGCCTTACAAACAGCCTGCAGGTATTGCATATCATTGTAAACACTTTCCAATTCATTTCTTTCAACTGCAAGATCAATCAAGACTTTTTGCATACCTGCCGGCTAAACGTGGATTAAGCATAATTCAGTTTGAACATTTAAATCTGATAAGTTAATAATGAGAATTATTCATACCTAATTCAAATTAAATTTTTAATTAAGTTTTACTGCTTCAGCCTGCTGCCTGAATAAATCCTTCCTGTTCTTTTCTGTTGGCAAGTTCGCGACGCAAAACTTTTTCGCTAACCTCAATCACCAATTACCCACCTGGTTTTTAACATCGGTAAGTGCGGCATTTTTTTGTTGCTGGATAGCAACTTGCGCTTCAGCAAGAATACGATCGTATTCAGCCTTGGCCTTTTCTTTAGCCTCGTTAATCATTTTCGTGCTCGTTTCCTTTGGCTTCTTTAATCATCTTGGCTCTTTCTTCACGGGCCTGGGCAAGCAATGCCTCATTTTCACTTTTCATCTTTGCCATTTCAGCTTTCATTTTTTCAGCAGAAGCAATATAGCAGAAGCAATACCGGTTTCTCTTTCTTTCAAGGAGTCAAGAATTGGCTTCCAGGCAAATTTCTTTAGATATAAAAAACACGATAAGAAAAGCCATCAATGTCCAGAAAATCAAACCTAATCCAGGTAATAAGAGTTCCATAATAATAAGTCCTCCAACTCCCTAAAGGAGATTTAATTTAGTAATCTTTAATTAATTTTTCCTTTACAAAACACGGTCAAGATTTAAAATTACTGCATCCTCCGCCCTGTGCTTTAGATGCAGTAATTAGTTTTGTGCTGTGCTGCACAAAACGTTCTCGATAACTCGAGAGCTTTACTTCAAAACAGCAAGGATACCTGCGATAACTGCGAAAAGGGCAACACCCTCAACAAACGCAGCAGTCAGGATCATGTTTGCACGGATGTCGTTTGCAGCTTCAGGCTGACGGGCAATAGATTCAACAGCACCACTACCAATTTGACCAATACCAATACCTGCACCAATCGCAGCAAAACCAGCACCAATTGCACCACCAAGTGAGACATTGAATTAGGTCCGATTTCCAACATAATGTTCATTAATGACATATTGTTTGTTTTTGTTTATGAAAAAAATTTATAATGCGAATTCTTTTCCTTATGATCGTGTGTTGGATGCGGATCGTGTGGGTCATCACCATGATCTACATGACCTGTTTCAAAAGCCTGGCCAATAAACACAGCAGTAAGATTGGTAAAAATGAATGCCTGGATAAAGGCTACCAAAATTTCGATAAAATAAATGAAAACGGTAAAGGCCAGTGACACTGGTGAAAAGCCCACACCTGCAACCTTACTCATTGCGCCAAAAATAAAAATGAGTGAAATAAAACAAATGATAACAATGTGCCCTGCTACCATATTGGCAAAAAGACGTATCATTAATGCAAAGGCTTAATAAATATACCGGCAAATTCAACAGGTATCAAAATAATCTTAACAAAAAAAGGCACACCCGGAGGCCAGAAAATATGGCCCCAAAAATGGCCGTTGGTACTAAACAAAATAACCAGCATTGAAATAAAAGCCAGAACCAGTGTAAAAGAAATATTACCGGTAACATTGGCCGAACCAGGTATTAATCCCAACAAGGTTATTGATAATATAAAGAAGAAAATGGTAAGCAGGTAGGGCATGTACTTTTCGTATTTATGTCCCAAGGTTGGGTTTACCCACTTCATCGCGAACAAAGGTAATAACAGGTTCAATGGCGTTTTGAAAACCGCTGGGAGCTTTATGTGCCCGTTTTTCTTGTACTTTTTAGCAACATTAGTCATCAATAACAATCAAGCAAAATAACCGCAATAAACATTTGAACCACATTGCGGGTAAGGGAAAAATCATACACTTGTACGTCTTCATCTACGCTGTCCATTTTCATTTACAGGTACAATTTTATCATCTTCCATTTTATAACCATTATAAATAGCATGACCATGTTCAAAATTGGAAGACATAAAAGCATCGAAACCACGCTGCGGAGAATACAAAATGACAGGTAAAGGAATGGAAACAGGATGACCATTCATTTCGGCAAAATGAAACTCATGGTTATCCATCATGTGTTCCATAATAACTTTGGCAGCATCAATTTTCTCCGGCTCCTCTGTTATTTCTTCTGTAATAGCTTTTGCTGCACCATTTTCGCCTTCATGCTGTGCCAAAAGCACATTAGAAAATAATATTATAAAAAGGCTGAAAACCGCTACCAGAAAAGATTTGACGGATTTTGCTACCATACCTATCCTAAATTTTGCGCAAAGATAAGAAGTGAAAGGTCAAATCAGAAATATGAAAAGAGAAAATGTGTGAAAATGCAACCTGATGACAGTGAGTAAAACTATGAAAAAAGCTCCCCAATGGTTTGGCGCTAAAACGTACTGCGACGCAACGATGAACCACAAAAAACAAAGGCCCGGGAAACCAACAATCAGCAGGCGACTTTCCAATTAAACTATCA
Source organism: uncultured Chitinophagaceae bacterium (assembly GCA_963726895.1). GTDB lineage: Bacteria > Bacteroidota > Bacteroidia > Chitinophagales > Chitinophagaceae > Segetibacter. The sequence continues at coordinate 42,688 of CAVSED010000013.1, forward strand.
CCGCTTTCTGTTTTTCGAGCTGCATATTGTGCAGTTTAGCGTAATAGCCATTTTGCCAAGCAATTCTTCGTGTGTGCCCATTTCTTTAATTTCACCTTTATCCAACACAATTATTTTGTTGGCTTTGCGAATGGTTGATAACCGGTGAGCAATAACAATAGAGGTGCGCCCGCAGATCAGTTTATCGATAGCATGCTGTATAAGACTTCGCTTTCGGTATCGATGGAAGAGGTGGCTTCGTCGAGAATAAGTATAGAAGGATTGTACAGCAGTGCCCTGATGAAACTGAGTAGCTGCCGTTGGCCCAGGCTAAGGGTATTGCCACTTTCCATCACATTGTAATCGTAACCGCCGGGCAGGCTCATAATAAAGTCGTGAACACCAATCATTTTTGCGGCATGCACCACTTGCTCTTTACTGATTGAGGGATTTCGTAACGTGATATTTTCGAGCACAGTTCCTGAAAAAAGAAATACATCCTGTAACACAACGCCAATTCGGCTGCGTAAGGCATCTAAATTGTAATCTTCTACTTTAATATCATCAATTTTTATTTCGCCTTTTTGAATGTGGTAAACCGGTTAAGTAAACTAATGATAGAAGTTTTGCCGCTGCCGGTATGCCCAACCAGCGCAATGGTTTCGCCGGGTTGGCAGTGAAGATATGTTTTTCAGCACATATTGATCATCAATATAGGCAAACCAAACATGGTCAAATTCTACCTGTTCCGTTAATTATTGCGGTGCATAAGTTCCTTCGGTATTGAATCACATCAGTATTATCGAGCACTTTAAATACCCTTTCGCTGGAAACCATTCCCATTTGAATAACATTGAATTTATCCGCAATTACCCGCAAAGGGCTGAAAATCTGGTTCAGGTACAGAATAAAAGCAACCAGTAAACCTGCATCGAACTGGTTGCCCGCGATCCACCAAACCAATAAACCCATGCTTACAGCCAGTACAACCTCTACCACCGGAAAGAAAACAGAGTAGGCAAAAATGGCATGGATGTTGGCATTGCGGTGTTCTTTATTAATTTTCTTAAACTTGTTGAACTCCCGGTCTTCGGCAGCAAAAGCCTGCACGATTTGCATGCCGGTAATATGCTCCTGCACAAAAGCATTAAATGCAGACACGGCATTTCGCACCTTATAAAAGACTTATTTACACTTTCTTTAAAGTAATAGGTAGCAATAATGAGAATAGGAAATGGAATGAGACTAACAAGTGTAAGCCTCCAATCCATATAAAACATAATAGCCAAGGGTAAAAATGATAGAAAGAAGATCGGAAATAATGGGAATTAAGCCATCCGAAAAAATATCGTTGATGCTTTCAATATCATTGATAGTTCGTGTGGTGAGTGTGCCAATAGGTGTTTTATCAAACTGCGAAAGATTGAGGTTCATTACCTTTTTATACACCGTAACCCTAATATCCTTTACCACACTTTGCCCCAGCCACGAAGTAAGAAAGGAAAAAATAAAGCGAAAGGTAGTTTCAATAAACAGAAAAACGACCTGGAAAATAGTAACCGCAATAATAAACCGGGTGGCATCAGAAAAGTTGGTATTAACAAAAACACCGCAACCAACCCGGAACATGATATAGGCTTTGCCGGTGGCAACATCAACAGTAAGATTAATAAGATAAGGGCGCACAGGCGCAAAAACAGCCAGCACAATGGAGAGTACAATACTTATATATAAAGACCTTTTTTATAAGGCTTTACAAATTGAAAAACCCGTTTTAATAACGAAAAATCAAAAATCTTTTTTTTACCTGCCTCAGCCATAGGAATGCAAAAGTATTATTAACCGTGTAACCAGGTTAAACGAAAAGCTGAAGAACAACTAAACATCGGAAGCGCAGCATGTATCTCATAGCTTTTATCAGTAAGCATTGCAACACACCTTCGCTGTTGTATTCTAGCTATCCATTACTTTATTATACGCCATTATAAACAGTGCACCCAGGTTTTTATAAGGTGGAACATAATCTTCGAAATAGATTGTTGTCTTTCAACTTGCTTTCCAGAGATTCTTCCACATCTCCGGCCAGTTAAGATCTTTGCCCTGTCGAAGGTTTCGGTTATGCTCATGATCATGGGTCCGTTTACAGTGCCAGTACCCACCTGTTTGCTGGCAATGATATGCGCAAACGGACAAATGGTAAGTACCCTGTTTACATTTTGATAACCGCCGCAACTGCCCAATAGTACCACCTTAGATGAGGGAAACAATTGTTCGATGGTAGAAGACACATGGTAACTATGACCGCGATGTATAACTATAGTTGGGTGATAATTCTTTCTCGCTTAGGTATTCATCTAAATTCTGCTGGGCTTTTTCATCAAGTCCTTCTTTTTCATCTAGTGGTTTATTGGCAATAAATAACAACGGGAATACCTTTGGTTGAACTGACCTCTATCCAGTCGGGTTTATTTACAATTTTCCAGCCGGCGGTTGCATACGCAGATTTGAACACATTGAACATTGAGTGCCATCTTTATCGCCGAAAAAAAATTGCTGCACAATGATCTTACCCGAACTATCTTTTAGCGCACTGTTGCGAACCGAATAGATAGGTGGTATGCCGAATTTTGCAGAAAGGTCGATCTTGCTTGATGAATCAAGACTAAGGAAAATAGTATTCAACAGGTCATAAATGGCTACTCCCCTGCGGTTTAAGTCTTTTGTTTGCTGGTTAAGATTGACTTCAATTTCATCCAATATAAGTTTGCGCAGGTGACCATCTGAGATACTGGCGTAACTGTCTGCCACATCCACAGCATCTTCCAGGTTGCCGGTACTTTCGAGACCGTCGGCAAAAGAGCGCATCAAAATTTCCGCATTTCCTTTGTTCATTCGCTTGAGAAAATCATCAAGTGTATTGTAGTTGGCAGCCATTTTAATAAACTTCTTAAACTGGTCGAAGTTCACGCTTAGTAAAACGAGTCGCTGTTAGGATTTTTCATTCGCTGAAAAATGCGCTGCATAAACCTTTAAGTAGCTGCTGGTGTATATTTCAGTTTCGCCCATTACGCAGAAGTAATACAGCTCTTGCGGAGAAAGTGTCTCAACTATCTTCATTCTCACGTTGTCTGGCTCTTCGTGCAATCCATTGATAACATTAATGAATTCCTCCACAGCTTTGGTACGCAGCATACTGGTAAGCGCAGACATTGCCATCGGTGTGTCACCCATGCGGGCGCGGCTCGCATAATCAATCTCGGTATTGACCAACATCCGGTAATACTTAAACGGATCAGACCTGTTTTTATCTACTTCTTCAATCGTTAGCTTTCCCTTGTAGAGATTGTCTAAAAAGGGAAAATACATTCTGCCTTCATTTGAGCTGGCCAACCTGGCAATGGTACGTACAAGTGGGTCGTCTATTTTGTGGATGCGTTGACCCAGAGCACTATTGGTAGATTGAGCGTAGGTATAAATGTCTTCCTGGTGGGTACGCGCCACTATCATTATCAGGCTATCGGCAAAGGATACGTCAGGATTGATACGTAGCAATGGCAATATGTTGTCAGGATTTTCCTGTATGTCTTTTAGCAGGAGAACTTCGCGGCTTTCTGCTACTCCTACATTTTTTTGAAAAGGGAAACATTTCACAAGAATACTGCCCACTCCATAATCATTGCTTTTGATGACACTTATTATAGAGCGTTTTTCTTTCTCCAGTTGCATAGCCTCTTCGTAGGCATTAATAAGGTCAGGAAGTTGTATCGCCTTCATATCCCGTGTACGATAGTGCACTTCAAAAGAGTTTAATGCATCATTCAATCCCCGTAAAAATTTTATCTTGTCATTGCTGGTGTTGGTGGAGTTCTAACTCAATTTCAGCTTGTATTTGATCAACTTTATTAAAAAGCGAATAATTGATCTGCATATTGACTTCGCTGTCAGAAGTTGCCCTAAAATACTTATCATCTTTTTTGTCGAGCTGATCTATCCATTTTTGAGACTTGTCTATGTTGTCATGAAAGATCTTCCGCATCAGCGGAATAACAGGTTTTACCTGTGCAGAAACCCCCAGAGAAAGTAGTATAGTAAATAGAATAAATTTAATTTTCAACATAGGTGACATCATCGTGCAAAAATACTACCAAAGCCGGTGACATGAATTAGCCGCTGCGCTTTTGTGATTTTATTGATGAACATGAGTTGCGGTTTAAAGCAATATTGCAAGTATGCAAATAACCATAGTTGTTAACAGGAAATCTATCTCAGCTACATATTGTTTACACTCATAAGTAAGTAGTACTGAATTGTCATATTATCATTCATAAAGACGAGTTAACAATTTTATAATCAAACTTCTTCAGTTGCCCAACTCCTTAAAATTATTTTTGTGTAAATATATTGTTAATGGAACCCAAGGTTAAGAAGGTATTGATCGTTGATGACGAAGCGGATATAGTAGAGATCATAAGCTATAATTTGGTAAAAGAAGGCTACGAGGTCTCTACTGCCAAGAATGGAATTGAAGCTTTGGACAAAGTACCAGTCTTTAAGCCAGACCTTGTAATTCTTGACATTATGATGCCCAAAATGAATGGAATTGAAGCATGCAGAGTATTGCGCTCTAAGCCTGAATACAACGATCTGCTGATCATTTTTCTTACTGCACTCAGCGATGAATCTTCCCAGATACAGGGATTGGAAACTGGCGCCGATGATTACGTAAATAAACCCATCAGCCCCAAAGTTTTGGTTAGCCGTGTCAATGCAATCTTCAGGCGACTGCACAAAGAAGAAGGCAAATCACTCAAGTTGGGAAGCATGGTCATTGACCCCGAAAAATTTATGGTCATCCTCAATGGCAAAGACATTATTCTGGCAAAAAAAGAATTTGAACTGCTGTATCTCCTTGCCTCCAAGCCTGGGCGCGTATTTTTGCGCAATGAGATTCTTAGCCAGGTTTGGGGTGCCGATGTTATCGTTGGCGACCGCACCATTGATGTTCACATCAGAAAAATCCGGCAAAAACTTGGGATTGATTGTGTAACTACCGTTAAGGGCGTAGGCTACAAATTTGACATGCCGGATTAACGCTTTCTTTTCCTTGTTACCGGCCGCTTCCTCTGTTAGCGCTCGTAAATTTGTTGAATGCTGAACACCAAAAACCTTTCGCCACAGCAACTTTCCATCAATACGGCAGGTATTCTCGCCCTGCCCATTGCCATAGCTTATTATTTCATGCACCCAATTTGGTGGGTAGCGCTCATCGTTTTAGTCATTGTTTTTACAGGTAGTTTTCTGCTCATTAAATACACTCTCGAAAGATTTATTTACCGGAAGATCAAACTCATTTATAAGTTCATTTACCAGACCAAGGCATCCAAACGCGAAGAGATCTATTACAAATACCTGCTGCCGCAAAAAGGTATAGATGAAGTGCGTGAAGATGTAGAGAAATGGGCGATACAGCAAAAAATGGAAATCGATACGCTCAGAAGCAACGAAGCTTACCGCAAAGAGTTTCTGCAAAATCTTGCGCACGAGTTCAAGACCCCTATTTTCGCCATACAGGGTTATGTTGACACATTGCGTGAAGGCGCCATAGGTGATCCCAATGTTAGCATGCGATTTCTCGAAAATGCTTCGCGCAACATCGATCGCATGGTCACGCTCGTCAATGATCTCGACGAGATTACCCGTCTCGAAAGTGGTGAACAACCGCTCCTCAAAGAGAACTTCGTCATCCAGGAACTCATACGCGAAATATATGAATCCCTGTCAATAAAGACGGTCAAAAAACACATCGCCACCAGCATCAAAAAAGGTTGCGAGCAACCCATCGTAGTCACCGCAGACAAAGAAAAAATCAAACAGGTCCTCATCAACATTATTAGCAATGCCACCAAGTATGGCAAGGAAAACGGACACATCGTTGCCAGTATTTACAAGATCGACGGAAAGCACGTGCTTGTCGAGATCAGCGACGACGGCATAGGCATTGCAGAAGAGCACCTACCCCGCATCTTCGAGCGCTTTTACCGCACCGAGCAGGGTCGCAGCCGCGATGGCGGAGGCACAGGGCTGGGTTTGGCTATTTGCAAACACATCATCGAAGCCCACGGACAAACCATCCATGTTCGCAGCAAACCCGATATTGGTACCACCATCGGGTTCACCCTCAGCATGAAATAGCTTGTTTTTAGGTGACCGGCAGAAATACTTTGTGGAGGCATTGTTGCGTCGCATTACGTTTATCTTTTTGTTCTTTGTTGTAGCTTTTTTTACCGTTTGTTGTAGTATCCTTTACTTTCGTCTGTTCGCCAGGCTAAATCTTCACTGGCATTAAATAGCTCTGCATTTTTAGCCTGGCTAAAAAGCCGTTTATCTTATTACATATCAATCAAAAACGACACTTATCTCTTAACAAAACGCCAAAGCTATCGCCCATCCTTCTTTCCTTCAAACCCTTACCTTTGCCGCCTAATTTTTAAATTGATATGAAGACTGATAATAATACGGTCATTGGTTTTGTGTTGATAGGAATTCTTTTTATAGGATATTTTTGGTTTACCAACAAACAACAACAGGCACCTTTATGCAGAAAGAAAACACACTGAAGATTCAATTGCAAGGGTAAAAGCGATTAAAGCTCCTGAAATTGATACTGCAACAGCAAGAATTGATTCTTTAAGAAGAGATATCACAAACAAAATTGCTACAGCAGGAAATTTTCAAACTGCTGCTAACAGGTACTGAACAATTAACAGAAATTGACAATGGTTTAGTAAAGATCACTTTTACCAATAAAGGAGCACAACCAAAAAAATTGAGCTAAAAAATACAAATCATACGATAGCAACAATGTAGTAATGGGTCGTTCTGCACTTTGATAATATTTCATATACTATCAATACTTCACGGCACTCAATCTGCATCTACTGCAAGTTTATTTTTAATGCCCGCTGTTGTTACAAAAGAAGCTGATGGACGTCAAATCATAACTTATAATATTTCTTCAGCTGATGGACAAAGCATAGCACACCAGTATATTGTAAAGCCAAATGAATATATGATTGACTGGAACATTATATTAAATGGAGCAAACAGATTTTTAACTGGAAATTCACTTAATTTAAACTGGCAGGTCCAGGAAATGAAACAGCAAAATGATATTAAATATGAAAGGATTCAGTCAAGACTTTGTTATGTAGAAGATGAGGATTATGATTTGAGAATGCAGCTTCCGGTGCTTCCAAAGCTTTTGAAAAACCAGTGTACACTGGGTTGCTGTAAAACAGCAATTTTTTAACACCACACTAATCGCTAAAAATAAATTTAATTCGCGGTGAAGTAAGATGTTGTTGTTCCAGATGATACAAGTAATGTTGTTGGAAAGTCAACTGCTAATATGAAAATACAATTGCCTTCTGCTGCAACTGCAACAATTCCTATGGCGTTGTATTATGGTCCAAATGACTTTAAGTTGCTTAAAGAAATACGATCTGAAAATGGAGAGCATTGTTGATTTAGGCTCAGGTATTTTTTCATTTGTAAAATATATTAACAGGTATATTATTATTCCTGTGTTTAACTTCTTTGCCGGTTTTATCAGTAACTATGGATGGGTAATTGCCTTGTTAACATTATTTATAAGACTAGTAACATCTCCGCTTACTTATACCAGTTATTTGAGTGGAGCAAAAATGAAAGTTCTGAGACCAGAACTGGACATTTTAAAAAAGAAGTTTGGAGACGATCAGCAAGGGTTTGCAATGGAGCAAATGAAATTGTTCAGAGAGGCGGGGGTAAATCCTTTGGGTGGTTGTATACCGGCCCTGTTGCAAATACCCATTTTCTTTGCCTTGTATAGTTTCTTTAACTCGGAAATTGCATTGCGAGGTCAAAGCTTTCTGTGGGCAAAAGACTTATCATCTTACGATGTTTTTATGAAACTTCCATTCTCGGTTCCATTTGGCTATCGGTGACCATATCAGTCTTATTTACACTGACGGCAGTTATCACCAGTTTTCTTATTTCTATATATAACATGAGCATGACTCCTGACCAGGGCAATCCTGTGATGAAGTACATGCCTTATATTTTTCCTTTCATATTATTATTTATTTTTAACAGGCTTCCTTCGGCGTTAACATGGTATTACACTGTGTCAAACTTTATTACACTTATTTTGCAATTTGTAATCCAGAACTATATAATTAACCATGATAAGATTCTTGCTAAAATGGAAGAAACCAGGAAAAAGCCGAAGACAAAATCTAAGTGGCAGCTGCGCTATGACCAGATGATGGACTCGCAAAAGAAACTGCAGGAATTGAAACAAAAAACAGACAACAGAAATAAAGTGAACTAATATAACAAAGCCTGTGAACAGCATAGGCTTTTGTATCTTGGCACAGATTTAATTAAACTTCAATCAAAAAATGTATGTAAACAATTCTTATCGTTTTGCTGCTGCTTTCACCATGACATTTTGCGCAGGATACGCGCCTATAGCTGATTGTACAATTACTTACGACATAACAGTAACAGATCCCAAAGCTGACCCGCGGTGATAAAAACGATGACTGGAGCACAAAGATGGTATATATAAAAGGTACAAAGGTAAGAACTGACCTATAATGCCAACATTTACACAAACTACCCTATTCGATAGCAAAACTGACAGTACCTAATACTAAGGGACTAAGTGGAAATATTTACTATTTAAGTGAAAGCAAGAAAGAAAAAAAACAATAAGTGGGGTTAGAATTTAAAACTACCAACGAACGAAGACTATTTTAGGATATGAATGCAATAAGGTAGTAGCCAACCTGGCTGATGGTTCAACTTATAACGTTTTTTATACTCCCGGCATACCCTACCAATAAATTATACGAATACCAGTTTAAAGATTTGGCGGTTTGGTATTAGAATATGAAGGCGAATTGAAGACGGTAAGACAAGAATAAAATATGCCGCCACTAAAATAAACTTAATTCCGGTACCTATTGCAAAATTTGAAGTTCCAAAAAGTGGTTACAGGGTGTTATACCAAAATGAATTGCGAACTGTAAAGTAGTAGAAAAAAATTAATAAATTTAACGGTAAACGAAGGTGTTGGGGTTATAAATTTAGGAACACCTACTTTATGCGTGTATGGATAAATATAAGTCGTATTGCCTCTTTCATACCGCATCATAGAGGTTAAAACTAATATCTCCATTAGCATCAACTTTTTGAGATATAACCCTGGTACCTTTATATTCAAAATCGGCACGTAATGAAAAAGGAGAAGTACTCTTATAAAAATTTTTATTGAAGTTTTTTAAAGAATACAGATCTTTTGATTTTTTTTCGGAAGTACCTGTAAAAGAACCCAAAGCAATATGAGTAACACCTACCATAAGAAGGGCTATCATAAACTTTTTTATATTGAGGGTGTCATTGTTGTGAATTGATATGGATACAAATTTACGAATTTTTTAAGAAATTTAACAACTTCTTATTGTATAATGTTTAAGACGCCGGAAAATAAAAAAAGTTAAAAAAGAAAATTTGTTTTTTTTAGGAGGAATCTTAACTTTCAATATAACACATCGAAAATGGGCGAAAATTTTTATAGAGAGGACAAGGAAGAGATGCGGGAATTGCTCAAGCAGTATGAAAATTTGAGAACTGGACGTCAACATTCATTTTTAGAAGAAGACGCATTTGAACGCATTATAGACTACTTTGATGAAAAGGATGAGTTAGTAAAAGCTATGGAAGCCGCCGATCTCGGCATCGAACAATTTCCGTATTCGTCGGTGTTAATGATAAAAAAAGCTGACCTGTTGCTGGCGGGCAGAAAATATTGGGATGCACTTGAAATTCTGGAAAAAGCAGAACTTTTCGACAGCAACGATATTAATCTTTTCATATTAAAGACTGATGCCTACCTGGCTCTCGATCAGCAAAGCAAGGCGGTAGAATTATTAGAAGCCGCTCTTTTACAATTTGAAGGTGATGAACGAATAGAACTTTTGTTTGAACTTGCCGACGTTTACGATGATTATGAAGAGTTTGATAAAGTTTTTGATTGCTTAAAGCTAATACTCGAAGAAGAGCCGACCAATGAAGAAGCTCTTTACAAAATTTGTTTTTGGACAGACTTTACTGGCAGGAACGAAGAAAGTATCCGGCTACACCTGCACATAATAGAGGAGTTTCCCTATAATGAACTGGCATGGTTCAATCTGGGCGCTGCCTACCAGGGTTTAAAGCTGTATGAAAAAGCAATTGATGCCTACCTCTATGCAGTAACAATTGATGAAAAGTTTGATTACGCCTACCGCAATATGGGCGATGCTTACTTACGATTGCGCAAATTTAAAGAGGCTATTGAGGTACTTGAGAAAGTGCTGGAATTGAGCCGCCCCGAAGATGTTATTTATGAAGCTATCGGGCACTGTTATCATAAACTGGGCAATTTTGCACAGGCACGTTTTCACTATCGCAAAGCCTCTCACTTAAACCCTGAGGACAGCAAGTTGTTTTATAAAATGGCGCTCACCTACATCAACGAAGAGCAATGGGAAAGTGCTATAAAACAATTGGAGAGTGCCATGCGCATTCATAGAAACCTGCCTGAATATAACCTGGCAATGGGCGAGTGCAAAATGCAACTAAGGCAATATAAAGAAGCCATTCAATACTTTGGCAACGTTGTGCGGGCACGGCCAAAAAGCGTTGCCGGATGGGAAGCATTGATCCGTTGCCTTTTTAAAGCCGAGTTTTACGAAGAAGCTATGGAGCAATGTGTATGCTGCTTTAAAAGTCACCGACGGCAAAGTAGTTTTCATCTATTACCTGACTGCCTGCCTATTCGCGCTAAAAAAAACCAAAGAAGGGATTTTGCAATTGGAGAAAGCGATGGAAAAGTCGCCACGGCAAATAAAAAAACTGGTAGATCTTTATCCATCTATTTTGCAAAACCAATTGGTGGTAGAGTTGGTAGGCAGGTATAAAAAAAATAAGCGCAAATAGGAGTATCTCAAAATTCTATAGATCTGGAAAATGACCAACCTGCACCGGTTGGTCATTTCTTTTGGTAGCCTAAGTTATTTTTTGGTAACCAGCTTCAGGCTCTTTGTTAGGTCATCGTTGCGTCGCACTCTTGAGGCTTTTTTTTCTTTCTTCTGCTTTAACAAAGAACCAAAAGATGAACGGAGCGTCGCAACAAAAGCTACATAAGTAAATCAATGCCGGCTTCCCAAAAAAACCGCCACAATAGCCCGGTAGCTACCATTATATAATTTGTTTTATTCCGCCCAAAACCCCACAAACCGCTTACCCCGCTGCGTCTTGCCAATTGAGATTGATTAATTACTTTTGCCGCTCTTCATTTTTTAAAAAAGTAAAATATTATATGGCATCTACATCTGACATTACGCGGGGAATGATTTTGAAACTGGACGGCAGCCTGTACACTGTAATAGAATTTGGACAAAACAAAACAGCCCGCGCGGCAGCAAAGTTTTGGGCAAAACTAAAAGGACTGGACAATAACCGGAGCATAGAGCATACCTGGAACAGCGGTGATACGGTGTACCCGGTGCGTGTTGAAAAAAGACCTTACCAGTTTTTGTACAAAGATGAAAGTGGATACAACTTCATGGACAATGAAAGTTTTGAACAGATATCACTGGCCGAAACGATGATTGATGCGCCACAGTTTTTGAGGGATGGACAGGAAGTGGCAGTGCTGATAAACACAGAAACTGAGCAACCTATGAGCGTGGAACTGCCCGACAAAATTGTAATGCGCGTAACCTACAGCGAACCGGGTGTAAAGGGCGACACAGCTACACGAACTTTGAAACCTGCCACAGTAGAAAGTGGAGCTACCGTAAACGTGCCGCTATTTGTAAACGAGGGTGAACTAATAAGAATTAATACGAAAAGCGGGGAGTATGTTGAGCGGGTAAAAGAGTAACGACGTATAAGGTATTTATAACAAAGGGAGCAATTGTTGCACAATTGCTCCCTTTGTTTTTGCGTTATTTTAAATAATGATTAATTCAAGGGTCGGCTCAAACTTTTTAGAAATTTTTTACGTCTATTAGTTTTCGTTTCAGAAGAGTAGTTTATAGTAAAACATAAGTCTGGATCAAAATGTCTATGAAATACTTAACCAATTAAAACCACCACTATGGAGTATTTAATTAACGGGCTGATAGTAGTACTGCTGCTCATTTTTATACAGGCTTTTTCGCAAAGCTCTACACCTAAAAAACAGGCTTTTGAAAAATATTCATTGACTGCTCTCCTTTTATTTTGCAAAGTTTACTTAAAACAATTTATTGACAGATAAACTGTCCCTTTCCCGCATTTAGATCATTTCATTATGCAGCACAGGGCTTCTTAACGAAAGTCTTTTGTCGTTGTACTTTTTGGCTGCTGCTACAAAATGCACAAATAAAGGCGCCGGGTTTTCCACAGTACTTTTTAGTTCGGGATGGTATTGCACACCAATGAAAAACGGATGCTGGGGCAGCTCTATGATTTCTACTAAACCTGTGTCGGGATTGTGACCGCTGGCGATCATACCCGCATTTTCAAACTGATCAAGATAATCATTGTTAAACTCGAAACGATGACGGTGCCGCTCACTTACGGTTGTGTTTTCATAAATATCAAATGCCAGAGAGCCTTCTTTGATTTGGCACGGATAAGCTCCTAAACGCATTGTACCGCCCATCTCCTTAATTTTCTTTTGCTCTTCCATCATGTTAATAACAGGATCGGGGGTGTTAGGATCCATTTCTGTACTATGTGCCTTTTCTAAATGCAATACATTTCGCGCAAATTCTATTACGGCCATTTGCATACCCAGGCAGATGCCAAAGAATGGCAAGCCTTTCAGGCGGGCATATTTTACAGCTATAATCTTACCCTCAATGCCGCGGTGACCAAAACCCGGCGCCACCAGTAACCCATCAAGACCATTAAGCTGTTCGGCTACATTATCGTCGTTGATGTATTCGCTATGTACATTCACAACCTGAACTTTGCATTCGTTCATTGCGCCGGCATGAATGAAACTTTCGAGAATAGATTTATACGCGTCCTGCAGTTCTATATACTTACCTATCAAACCAATGGTAACCTTGCTTTTTGGATATTTTAACTTGTCAAGAAATCCTTTCCAACGGGTAAGATCGGGCTCGTTGTAGTTGGTTATATTCAGCTTTTTTAGCGTGATGACGTCCAGCTTTTCACGTAACATCATTAGTGGCACCTCGTATATGGTGGAGGCATCTGCCGACTTAATGACAGAGTCTCTGTTTTACATTACAAAACTGTGCGATCTTTCGTTTGATCTCGTTATTGAGTGGTTCTTCGGTGCGGCACACGAGGATGTCAGGATGCACCCCGTTCTCGCTCATTAGCTTTACACTGTGTTGCGTAGGTTTTGTTTTCAATTCTTTGGCAGCCCGCAGGTACGGAATAAGGGTTAAGTGCACAACGAGACAATCTTCTTCGGGTAGTTCCCATTGTAGCTGACGCACAGCTTCTATAAAGGGCAAACCTTCAATATCGCCAACGGTACCACCTATCTCGGTAAGTACCACGTCGTAGCGATCATCTTTGCCCAGCAGTAGCATGCGTCTTTTTATCTCATCGGTTATGTGGGGAATTACCTGTACGGTTTTGCCGAGGTAGGCTCCTTCGCGCTCTTTGTTGATAACAGTTTGATAAATGCGCCCGGTTGTAACGTTGTTAGCCTGTGATGTATAGATATTTAAAAAACGTTCATAGTGACCCAAATCCAGGTCCGTTTCAGCACCATCTTCTGTTACAAAGCACTCTCCATGCTCATAAGGATTTAAAGTTCCCGGATCGACATTGATATAAGGATCAAACTTCTGGATCGTTGTTCGCAAACCACGCGATTGCAACAATTTTGCTAATGAGGCAGCAATGATACCCTTGCCGAGACTGCTGGTTACACCACCGGTTACGAAAATAAATTTTGCCATGACTTTATGGTTAAAAAATTATATTATTTGAATTCGTTACAAAGGCAATCGGCTGCCTGCCCATTCAATTCAAACATTGCACCCGCACAAACAAAACTTTGTTTTCTGTAAGCAAAGCGAAAAAAAAGATTTGTTCCCGTTAGTTATTAATATTTCAGCATTGTTTGGGACCGATGTAGCACAAGTTGTCCGCTTAAAATGACCGAGGAGAATGAAATAATTTCCAGAGGTCGTACAAACCTACTGCTATTTTATGGGGCAAAAAAAAATGAGAACAAAACTTAACTAACATTCTATTCATACAACTCAGATCAAACTTTCGACAGTAAAGTGGGATTATAAACACACAATTTTTTTCATTTGAACTGGTTTGCCGAAAGGTTGTGAGCCCACGTTACCTGCGGAAGAGGTATTTTTTATTGGTGCTGCCACAACCATAAATTCTATTTGAGAACCCGATGCATTCGCCAAAAATATTGTGTTACTTTCATTGCCTTAATATCTAAAAAAATGAAAAAAATACCAGGGTTTGCAATCATTATCTGTGCTTTATTTTCCTTGACCGCATTTACAAAAAAGGAAAAGTGGATCAGTTTGTTTGACGGCAAAACACTCAACGGCTGGAAGGTTGGCGACCATGCCAACACTTTTTCTGTGCAAAACGGGGCGATAGTAGCCAATGGCGACGTTGCTCATTTGTTTTATGTAGGACCTGTGATGGACCATAACTTTACAAACTTTATGTTCAAGGCAAAGGTGATGACAACACCAGGGTCAAACTCAGGAATTTACTTTCACACTACCTACCAGGAAAGCAGTTGGCCGGCAAAAGGATATGAAGTGCAGGTTAATAATTCGCATACCGACTGGAGACGCACTGGCAGCCTCTACGCTATAGAAGATGTGAAGGAAGTGTATGTAAAAGATAATGAATGGTTCACAGAAAGCATACAGGTTGAAGGCAAAAGAGTGATCATAAAGATCAATGATAAAACTGTGGTGGATTATACTGAACCTGACAACGTGGAGCGACCTGCGGATATGGCTGGCAGAGTTTTATCGAGCGGTACCTTTGCGCTGCAGGGACACGACCCAAAAAGTAAAGTTTATTTTAAAGATATTATGGTAATGCCCATGCCGTAGAACACAGCGTTTGCATTATCTATTTGTACCATGTTTTTGCGGCTATTTGCAGATCTTGCCTGCCGGGGTGTGTTTGGGTGGGTTCTAATTGATAATATCGCTTCTGAAACCAGCCTCAGCTTTAATTATTGCCTGGTTGGCTTTGCCTTTGAAAAATGACCCACAAAGCGTTGCAGATGAACGGAGCGTCGCAACCATGTCTCATTTATTTCGCCAGTTGACCACCCAAAACTTTACTCTTTTTTCTTGCCCCGTGTACCGACTAACCTAAGAATATGCTTTTAGCTGTTGTATTAATTATGGTCATTGCGCTGACCATTGCCTGGTTTATGGGGCGACCGCCATTTGGTAAAACCCCCGCAGGCGACCGCCAGACACGCATTGAACGCTCGCCAAATTACCGCGATGGCGCCTTCCAAAATCTTTCACCAACACCTGCCCTGAAGGAAGGAGTGAGTTACTTTACAGTATTCGGAAAATTCTTTTTCGGCAAAAGCAAACGAAGTAAGCCTGATTTTATTCTTCCTTCGCAAAAGACTGATTTGCACTCGCTATTGCCGAAAACAAATTGCCTGGTGTGGTTTGGGCATTCATCGTACTTTCTACAGATAGATGGGAAAAAATTTTTGATAGACCCTGTTTTTAGCGGACATGCATCGCCGGTAAACTTTACTACACGAAGTTTTAAGGGCAGTGATGTGTACACAACAGACGACATGCCCGATATTGATTGCCTGGTGATTACGCACGATCATTGGGACCATCTCGATTATAATACGGCGGTGAACCTGCTACCCAAAGTGCGGCAAGTGGTAACCGGTCTGGGGGTGGGTGCGCATTTGGAAAGATGGGGCTACAAACCCGGCGTTATCTCCGAACTGGATTGGAATGAATCAGTAAAGGTGAGTGAAGGTTTTATGCTGCATGCAACCCCGGGCAGGCACTTTTCCGGACGAACTTTTAAACGTAACCAAACTGTCTGGCTTTCGTTTGTACTTGACACGCCCACAAAGAAATTTTTTTTAGGCGGCGATAGCGGTTATGACTTCTCATTTTAAAACCATTGGCGAGAAACATGGTCCCTTTGACCTTGCCCTGCTGGAATGCGGACAATACAATGAATACTGGAAATATATACATATGATGCCGGAAGAAGTAGTACAGGCATCAATCGATTTACATGCACAAAGGTTTATGCCGGTTCACTGGTCGAAATTTGCCCTGGCACTGCATGCCTGGGATGAGCCTATCAACCGGGTAAAAGCTGAGAGCAATCGCCGGCAAATAAATATTGTAACACCTATGATTGGAGAAATGGTACTATTATGAGTAAAGTACTACCCCATATCCCAACACCTGATCCGCGGGTTTTGCGCGCTATTTCAGCTTAGCCGCGAGGTTATTGAAAGTTTCATAGGGTCCCCGGGAAACGAACATATTCGTGATCCAGGCCGGCACACTGCCACCGGGATCCATTTCTAAAAAATAGTTGATATAGAGTTTTCCTTTTCCATCATACTTCACATTCCACATGCTGTTGAAAAATGGTATGCGTACGATACCTTTTTTTTCGGGGATAGCAGCAGGAACACCCTTAGCAATCACCTTTAATATATTATTCTTGTCGTCGTAATTCAGGTGCATATTTATAGGTACGTCGCGGTTGCTTGCAGGCCACGGAACTGAAGTTTCGGTATAAGATAATGTTTCAGTAGGGCTAATGCGTTTAATGAGGTAAGAAGCGTTGGTATTGTATATCCAATCTTTGTTGGTGGACGCATCTGACAAAAGGCTGATCAAACGTTCAATTGACCCAGCCAACACTGCTTCTACTTTAATCGACTTAAATTTCGATACCCCGTCAAGCGATGTATATACTTTAATGCCGTTCTTTTCCTTTGCCAGTTGCCACCTGGTCTGAGAAAAGCCCTGACGTAAAAACAGAAGTAAGCAAAATGCAATGAGTGTCCGGGTCTTCATTTGATTGATATTTTCCTGCTGTGAATTGCTTAAAACATCAAATCTACAAGCAGAAATACAATCCATAAACGAATTAACGCGTTATATCGTTTGTGGCTAATAGATCAATCTTTCGCATCTTACCTAAATAGACCTTCCTCAAATACCTCATAGGTAATTGTTTGCAGTTTAGTTGTTGCACTGCCCTAATACATACCACAGAACAATAAAAATGAGTATTGTACTAAAGCAACCGCCACCTAATTTTTTAGCGCCATAACCTGCTATCAAGCCTCTGAATAAGTTATTCATTTCTAAAAGTTTAACAAACGGTTTTAAAAATTATGCCATCACAAAGCTGCTTCGTTAAAACGCCCTCTTTTTGTTCGTTTACGCCATTCATCCCGAAATAAAACCGTCTGTAACAATACAAGCTACTATATATTGCATAGTACTAATCTTTGTGATGTACTAAATTAAAAGTCATGAAAAATATAGTCGTTTTAATAATCGGATCTTTATTCTCCTTATCGGTTTTTGCACAGCAAAGGGGAAATATAAAAGGAACAGTGCTGGACGGCAGCACGAAAACTATTGAGTTTGCAACTATTACTTTACTAAAAAGTTCAGATTCGTCTTTGGTGAAGATCAGCGCTTCCGATAAATCCGGTCATTTCAGCTTTGAAAATATCCCCGACGGACAATACCTGATTTCTATTTCTGCCGTGGGACATGAAACAGCTTTTTCAACCAACGTAGCAATCACCAACTCCCGCACAGTCACCGTAGATGCCATTCGCCTGGTGCCCCAAAGTAAATTGCTGGGCACAGTTACTGTTACTGCAAAGAAACCTTTAATAGAACAAAAGCCGGGCATGACCGTGCTGAATGTAGAAGCCTCGCCAACAAATGCCGGCACAAACGCCCTTGAGCTACTTGAAAAATCACCAGGCGTTTCCGTGGACAATGATGGCAATATTAGTTTAAAAGGAAAGCAGGGTGTATTGATTTTGCTGGATGGAAAGCCTACCTACATGAGCCCCACCGACCTGGCGGCTTTCCTAAAAAATATGCAAAGCACTAACCTGGACCAGATTGAGATAATGACCAATCCACCGGCTAAGTACGATGCAGCCGGCAATTCAGGCATCATTAATATAAAAACAAAAAAAGGAAATATAAAAGGAATGAATGGCTCTGCCAATGTGGGGTATACACAAGCCTTTTACAGCAGGTTCAATGGCGGAACCAATCTTAATTATCGCAACAATAAATTGAACCTGTTTGGCGGCTTTAATGCCGGCAACTGGAAAAGCTACAGCACCCTAACCATTACCCGGAAATTTTTTGAAAGCGATCACTCTACTCTTGCTGCCTTGGGCGACCAGGTTTCTGACCGCATAAACAATGGCGACTGGAAGAGCTTTAAAGCAGGTATGGATTACTATTTTTCTAAAAAAGATGTGGGAGGTTTTGTTGTCAATGGCAACTTTGGCGGGCACCATGAAAATCCGACCAGCATTTCAAATGTAAAAGATGCCGCGTCTAACCTCGAGTACCAATTGCACTCTTCGGGAGCCAACAACTCTACCTATAAAAATTTATCTGTCAACGGCAACTTCAAACATACCTTCGACTCCACCGGACGTGAGATAAGCACCGACCTGGACTATTCGTACTTCGACAACCGCAGCGCTACCACACTCTACACACAAAGCTTCGACGCCAATTATATAAAGAACGGAAACGATGTGGATCTAAATGGTCACATTCCCTCACGCATAGATATCTACAGCGCCAAGGTAGATTATGTACATCCCTTTAAACACGGGTTAAAACTGGAGACCGGTGGCAAAACCAGTTTTGTGCGCACCGACAACAACGTGGACTACCTGCGCAATGCAGGCAGCGGCTGGATACACGATAGCCGCAGCAACCATTTCATCTATGAAGAAAACATCAACGCCGGGTATGCTATCCTATCAACCAAAATAAAAAAATGGGATCTGAACGCTGGCTTACGGCTTGAGAATACCATCTCCAAAGGTCGGCAGGTACAAAACGATTCATCTTTCAACCGCAACTATACCAACCTGTTTCCCAATGCCGGTATTGGCTACAGCGCCAGCGAAAAAAACCAGATCAATTTCAGCTACAGCCGCCGTGTGTCACGACCCGATTACGAAGACCTGAATCCATTTGTTTACTTCCTCGACTCACTCACTTACTCACAGGGCAATCCATACCTGCAGCCCCAGTTTACCAATAACTTCGAGCTCAGTCACACCTACAACCGTTTTCTAACCACCACCCTCAATTATACCCAAACCACCGACATCATTACCCAACTGCTAAAACAGGATGCCGAAAAGAAAACAACTTATCAAACCACCGATAACTTCAGTAGTATGAAGCAATTTGGTGTGGCAGTGATGGCGAATTTTTCAGCCGCTAAATGGTGGAATGTAAACCTGTACACCAATGTTTTCAACAACCATTACAAAGGCATTTACCAAAACGATCCGGTAGATATAAAAACTACCGGGCTGATGGCAAACGCCACCAATAGCTTTACAATTGCAAATGGCTGGAGCGCCGAGATTAGCGGATGGTACCGCAGCAAAGGTGCTGAAGGTTTATTGGTCGCCAACTCTATGGGCGCACTAAATGCTGCCATCTCAAAACAACTTTTCAAAAAACAAGCCTCGCTTAAGTTTGGCGTACGCGACATCCTTTCAACACAGCAGTTCAGCGGCTATGCGCGCTATAGCGATGTCGACGTAACCATTGCCAACCGTCGCGATAGCCGGCAGGCAAATATCACCTTTACATACCGCTTTGGTAAATCGAACCTGCCCTCTGTACGTCGCAAAACAGGTGGCGCCGGCGAAGAAGAAAGCCGCGTAAAAAGTGGTGGCAATAACTAATTCAAACAGTTCTTTTCCCCTTTGCTCACGTCGTGCTACAGCATTGCCTGTTAGCCTGCCGTGTAGCAAAGGGGTTTTTGTTTTTACCGGCTATGCAGGCAAATAAAGTTTTCTTTTTATGTACCCGGCTACAGGTACACCTGGGGGCTTTTGTTGCGTCGCACCCTTGTACAATTTGTTCTTCAGGGAGCTTTTTACAGGCTGTATAGAAACTGAACAACTACCTGTTAAAGCACTGGCAAAAAATTAAGATAGGCTACCTATGCTGTCTTGTGAAAGCGCCTGTTTATTTCACCGCAGAGGTAATTTCTGCCAGTACACGGGTGTGACACAACGATGCTGAATAGCATGGCAAAAGCTGGTTCCCAAAAAAATTTCTTCAATCATCTGCGGTAAAGTTTTGCAGGCAATGTTTCAGCTATCCGGCTGCCATGCTATGTAAACTTTTACTTTTAACTTCCACGCCTAAATAAAACATTTAACTATGCAAAGGTTGCTAACCACTTTGTTTTTACTCACCTTTTTCAGTAGCCAGGCGCAAGACTTATACATGCCGCGCGATGTGAGGGAATCATATAAAAACGGCACCCGGTCTATGAACGGAACACCCGGCAAAAACTACTGGCAAAATCACGGTCGTTACGATATTCACATAGCCACGGCGCCCCCGGACCGCACCGTTACCGGTACAGAAACCATTAGCTACATAAACAACAGCCCCGACACATTAAGGTACCTGACCTTTAAACTCATCGTAAACATTCACAAACCCGGAGCAGCCCGGTTCAGCCCGGCAAGCCCTGCATATTTAACCGATGGCATAACGATCGACTTAATAAATATAAATGGCGAGAGTAGCCAATTTGAAAATGGAGCCGGCACTACCGTTGACTACCTGGTTGCTAACAAACCGCTGGCGCCAAAAGACTCGGCTCAAATTTTTGTAAAGTGGCACTACGAGGCATCGGTGCAAAGCGGGCGCGAGGGTATGATAGATTCTACCACCTACTTTCTTGCGTACGCCTATCCACGGGTAGCCGTGTACGACGACTATGCGGGCTGGGACTATCACCAGTTTAACGATGGGCTTGAGTTTTACAACGACTTCAACGATTATACATTGTCGGTACAGGTGCCTGCCAATTATGTGGTGTGGGCAACCGGCACATTGCTCAATCCCACGGAGGTGTTGCAACCACAGGCCGCAGGCAAACTCAAAGAATCTTTGAGCAGTAACGAATTGTTTCATATAGCTACCTTACAAGACTTGCAGGCACACAAAATAACCACTCAGGCTGCCACCAATACCTGGAAATTTTCAGCCTTTAATGTGCCCGACGTTGCCTTTGGTCTGAGTGACCATTTTGCCTGGGATGCCTCAAGCGTAATTGTGGATACCAAAACCGGCAGGCGTGCATCTGTGCAGGCTGCCTACAACGATACTGCCAAAGACTATCACTACATGGTTGAGTCGTGCAAACGTTCGCTGCAATTCTTTTCAAATGTCTGGCCGGGCGTACCCTATCCCTATGAGAAAACAACAGTTTTCCAGGGTTATGCCGGTATGGAGTATCCTATGATGGCAAACGATGAAACCTACGAAGACACCTCGTTTTCAAAGTTTGTTGCCGCGCATGAAATTGCACATACCTACATGCCTTTTTATATGGGTATCAACGAGAGCCGGTATGGCTTTATGGACGAAGGCTGGGCAACCACCTTCGAATACCTGCTGAACCAACGGGACATGGGCGCCAAAAGAGCGGAAAGTTTTTATAAACGCTTCCGGGTCAATGGTTGGATAAATGATACATCGCCCGACCAGGATCTGCCTGTAACCACACCTGGCCAAGACTTGTATGGCGGTGGTCTCGGTAGCAATCAATATGGCAAACCCTCGTTAGGCTATTTGGCAGTAAAGGATTACTTAGGAGACGATCTGTTTAAAAAATGCCTGCACGCCTACATGGACCGGTGGCATGGCAAACATCCGCTGCCGTGGGATTTCTTTTTTACTTTCAACGATGTTGCCGGCAAAGACCTTAATTGGTTTTGGAACAACTGGTTTTTCTCGCATAACTATATAGACCTTACTATTGAAAAAGTAAACAAACAAAGAAAAGGATGGCAGGTTATTGTGGGCAACACCGGTGGCATGGCTGCCCCGTTTGATGTGTTAATACACTTCACCGATGGCAGCACAGACACTTTGCACCAAACCATTGGTATTTGGCAGGCTAATGAACAACAGGCTACTGTAGAAGTGCCTGCAACCAAAAAAGAGGTGCAATCCATAGAGATCAACGGTGGCATTTTTATGGATGCCAATACTAAAGACAATAGCTATAAAATGTAGTTTTCAGGTCATCCTGATACAAAAGAAGAAGTTTGTGCGGGTCACTGTCACTGACCCATACAAACTTCTTTTTAGTTGTTGCCAATTACAATTCAATAACGCTCTGTAATGTTAACGGCTATGCTCCGCAAAGAACCAACAAACTCAAAGGAGCGTCGCAACAAAAGCCTCCACATAGTTCGCCGGCGGTACCACAAAAAAAGAAACGAGGCTGCTCCAAGTTCACTAATTTTTAGTTCAGCGATGCTGCCTTACTCAATGGTTAAAGTGACGCAGTCCAGTCATCACCATTGCCAGGTTATTTTGCACACAATATTCAATACTGTCCTTATCGCGAATGGATCCACCGGGTTGTATAAAAGCTTCTATACCCTGCTCATGAGCTATCTGCACACAATCGTTAAAAGGGAAAAATGCATCTGACGCCAGCACAGCCCCGTGCAGATCGAAATTGAATTGCCGGGCTTTTTCCAGCGCCTGGCGCAAAGCATCGATCCGGCTGGTTTGCCCACACCCCTTCCCTACCAGTTGCTTGTTTTTAACCAGGGCTATGGCGTTACTTTTCAAATGCTTGCACACCAGGTTCCCAAAGGTCAGATCTTCTTTTTCTATACTTGTTGTTTCGCGCCCGCCCGCTTCTTTCCAATCGGTGAAATTTCCTTCGTCGCGTTGTTGCCGCAGTGTACCGTTTACCACCGATTTAAATTGCTCCTGCTGACGTGGCAACGCCTTGGTTTGCAGCAAGATCCGGTTCTTTTTTTGCTGCAGCATTTCCAGGGCAGCCGGCTCAAACGCAGGCGCCATCAGCACCTCGAAAAAGAGTTCATGAATGGCGCCGGCTGTCGCCAGGTCTATCGATCCATTGCAGATCAGCACCCCGCCAAAGGCGCTTTCCGGGTCTCCCGCTATCGCTGCGTCCCAGGCTTCTTTTACGCCCGGTCGTTGGGCAATGCCACAAACATTGGTATGTTTTATTACGGCAAATACATTGCTGCCTGCATCGTCTTTTGCCGCACCAAATTCGCTCATCAGGTCCAGCGCTGCATCTATATCTACCAGGTTGTTGTACGAAATTTCTTTGCCGCTCAGTTGTGTAAACGCCGCCTCCAGGTCACCTTCAAAGTGCGCCTGCTGGTGCGGGTTCTCGCCATATCTCAACGTTTTCGCCTGCGTGTCAGCCTTCTTTTTATTAAAATAATTGCTAATGGCAATGTCATATTTCATTACTGTTTCAAATGCCCCGGCAGCCAGCGACCGGCGTTCTTCCAGGCTCGTTTCGCCTTGCTGTTCATCCAATATGGTTTGCAAATGCGCATATTGTTCTTTGGCCGCTATCACTACCAGGTCCTTAAAATTTTTTGCTGCAGCCCGTATCATCGACGGTCCGCCAATATCAATTTTTTCGATGATCAGTTTTTCCTCGTCGGTGGCAGCAAGTGTCTCTTCAAAAGGATACAGATCTACGATCACCAGGTCTATTTCCGGAATGTTATATTGCTGCATTTCCTCTTTGTCTTGCGGCAGGTCGCGCCGCCCCAAAATACCCCCAAACACCGCCGGGTGCAGCGTCTTCACCCTGCCCCCAAGTATCGGGGGGTAAGTGGTCAGGCTCTCCACCGCTACGCAGTCTATTCCCAGGTCGCGAATAAATTTTTCAGTGCCACCGGTGGTGTAGATCGTTACGCCCAGGTTGCGCAGGCTTTCCGCAATTTTATCGATTCCCTCTTTATAAAAAACAGAGATGAGTGCCGATTGAATTTTCTTTTGCATATGGTAAAGTTTTGAGAGTGTTTTGGTCACCAGCTTTTAGTCCTCCGGTTTGGCATCGTTGCGTCGCATTACGTTCATCTGCAAACCAATGGTGTAGCGATAGGTTTACAGTGTTAGTTGCACTTGTTTCACCGGTCAAGTTCCCATACAAACGCCCCATTATCGGGTGTTGAATAGTGGCGCAAATGTAGGCTGTCACAATCTTTTTCCCATTGCCGTATTTTCCACGCACTGTTCGACCCGTCAAATACAAACTGACCACACGAAAATGCATTGCACAGGTCGGCAATTTTCACCCGGGGGTTATGGGATACTACGATCAGATCGAGTGGTATTTTTTTAGGAGAAAGCATTACAAAAGGCTTATCTACCACCAGCATTCGCTTGGCACAAAACTGCACAAATGGGTACCCTACATACAGATCCTGCAAATAGTTTGTTTCACTTATTCTGTTAGCAGTGCGGCTTGGTTTCAGGTGAAAATTGTGCAGGTAGCCAACTTCCTGCAAAGCGCTATCGCCCCAAAAAGCATATTGCCTGCCCTGCAAAAAATCAACTGCAGTATGTTGCGGAATGTTATAGACGATGATCTTACGTTGTCGCAGCAAGTGATAATTTTCTACGCCATCCGCAACAACAAAAAGTAAGAGCGCTATAATACCGGCGAAGAATGCAGGTTTGTATGTAAACACCAGCCAATACGCCAAACAAGTAATTACTACATAAAGCAGCAAAGTTTCAGCAAGGCTGTTTTGTATTCCTGAATACACTGCAAAAGGCAGTTCGCTGATTGAGGCGATGAAATAATTCATGCCGTGTAGCAACCAGCTTGTTACCGTACCGGCAACGCCGGCAACCACCGGTAAAAATGAAGTTATAAGAATGGCGAGTTCGGCAAACAAGATGACCGATGATAAGGGAACAATTATGCAATTGGTGATCAAAAAATAATTGGGAAACTGGTGGAAAGCATAAAAGATTATGGGTATGGTAAGTATCTGCGCAGCTATGGTTACAGAGGTCAGCTTCCAAAAAAAGTCAAGCGTCTTGTTTTGAATGTAGAACCAGTTATGAACAGTTGTCGCAAACAAAACTATGCTGACGACAGCCGCATACGATAAGCTGGAAACCTACATCCCATAAATAGTAAGGGTTGATGCATAACATAACAAATGCTGATGCCGCCAACGTATTAAAAATGGAACCCTTGCGGTTGATTGCTTCTCCTAATACAATAAAGGAGAACATAACTGCTGCCCTCAAAATAGAAGGTACTGCACCGGCAAGCATAGTAAATACCCAAAGCACAGTAAGAATGACCAGCGGCTTAACAAATCTGAAAAATTTGATTTTTTTGAAAGGTTTCATTAGCCAAACCAACACCATATAGATCATGCCCAGGTGCAAACCAGATATGGCTATTATATGCACAACTCCCGTGTTGCTGTACGCCTGCACAAGGTCTTTATCAAGATCATCGCGGTAGCCAATTAGCAGCGCTTCGGCAACACCTGCTTCCTGGTCTCCATGCACATACCGCTGCAGTGTATTGATAACTGAAGTGCGGACTTGAAAAAGCCAGTTTTTAAATGCGCTCGCTTGTATTGTACCCGTCACGATATACTCCTGGGGTCGCAGGAAAACCTGGTCAAATACATCCTGAAAAGCGCAATACTGCTTGTAATCAAAACCGCCCGGGTTGCCACTATTTTTAATAGGCTGTAGCGGTTTATAAATCAAAACCTGCGAACCGTATTGCAGTGGAGGAATACTGTCTTTGCTGAAGTAAATGAGTATGTTTCCTACCGTTGGCACCCACTCGCCATGTTGTTGCACTGCATCTGCCGAAGCCAGGGCTTTAAAGGTCTTTTCCTTCTCTACCAGTGGCTCTTGCAGGGTTACCAATATAGCAGCACTATCGGTATTGTAACGATTTATATAATTTGGAAGATGGCTAATGTCTTGCCGGTACAATAAACCTGCTCCCGCAACTACCAAACTCCCGTTAATAGCCACACCGGCCAACCATCGCCAGGCGAACTTTTTGGTGAGCGGTATATAGGCAGAAAGAAACAGAATAACCAGGCAACCGAAAAATAAAGAAAGGAATAGACCAGTATTCAAATGGCAGTTCCATTGCAGCAAAATGCCGGCAATCAATGGTATGATCAGCCGTACAAAAGGCATCCGTTTCCAGAAATAAGGCTGCCGGGAAGTTGACATAAGAATTTGATCGGGAAAGGTGGGTGTCACTACAGTTTTTTGTGTCTGTAGTTAGTGCTTTTGAAAGTACTAATATTTTGCCGGGAGCGGAAATAAAAGGCAACACGCTAAACAAAGAATTGCAGTTTGTTTACTACCAGCAGTCGGGTGCCCCACCGTAGCGCTACTGTTGAACGGAGCCCCGCAGTAAGGCGGGGTAGACTGTCGCAACAAAAGCCTCCAAAGAAATCAAAAGCTGGTAACCAAAAACTACCGGCGGCTGGCGATCAGCAAATTGAGATCGGTAAATTTGAGGTCGAACCGCTGGCTGAGATATATGTTGGTAAGATAGCCCTTGTACATATAAATGCCGTTGCGCAGGTTGAAGTTGTGCCACACCATTTCCTCCACACCGCCCTCCTCGCTGATGGTTAGCAGCAGCGGCATAAGCACGTTGCTGATAGCCTGGCTGGCGGTGCGGGCAAAACCGCTGGGAATATTAGGTACGCAATAATGAATAACGTCGTGCTTAATAAAAGTTGGCTGCTGGTGACTGGTTATTTCGCTGGTTTCAAAGCAGCCGCCGCGGTCGATGCTTACGTCAATGATCACACTGCCGGGTCGCATAGAGGCCACCATTTCTTCGGTTACTAATATGGGTGTGCGACCAAACTCACTGCTAAGTGCGCCAACAGCTACTTCGCAGGTTTTTAATTGTTTAGCCAGGATTTTGGGTTCTATTACGCTCGTCCAAACACGGATGCCCAGGTTATTTTGCAATCTTTTTAGCCGGTAAACATTATTGTCGAACACCTTCACAGAGGCACCCAATGCCAGGGCGGTGCGGGTGGCAAACTCGCCCACTACGCCAGCACCAATAATAATAACTTTGGTTGGCGGAATACCGCTGATGCCACCTAATAAAACTCCTTTGCCATTGTTGGCACAGCCCAGGTATTGCCCTGCTATCAGCATAATAGCTCCGCCGGCGATCTCGCTCATGCTGCGCACGATTGGGTAGGTGCCGCTATCGTCTTTCAGGTTTTCGAAACTGAGCGCGGTGATCTTTTTATCCATCATTGTTTGCAGAAACTCGCCCTTCATAGCTGAGAGGTGAATGGGCGATATGATGGTTTGGTTCATCTGCAGCAGCGAAAGATCTTCTGCTACAACCGGCGCACTTTTTACCATGATAGGGGCTTTGAAAACCTCCTCGCGGGAGTACTCAATCTTCGCCCCAGCCTCCGCGTAATCGCGATCGTTGTACTTACTGCCGCTACCTGCCTGGGCTTCTACTACTACATTGTGCCCATTGTTTACCAGCACACTTACTCCTTCAGGTGTTAGTGCAATACGGTTTTCCTGAAAGGCAGTTTCTTTGGGTATCCCAATATGCAGTTCGGCTCCCCGTGGCTTTACATCCAGGGTTTCTTCTAAAGTTTCATAAGTGAACGAGGTACTTATAAGAGGCTTTGCAGATGACATGTACGTACGAAGTTAATGAAAAACTTCGCAGAGATTTGAAAGGTACACAGGTCTCCAATTCGCGCCTGGCCGCGATGAAATCCTGGTATTTTCCGCTGTCAAACGGTTAATGGACCAACCGGGATAAGTAAATTTACCAGCCGTAGAAGTCGCCAATTACTACTCCTTACCCTTATAGAAAGCCCACTGTTTGCTTATGTCGTTTTACAAAAGCAGGCAAAGTGCATGACATTCTTAAAAAAAATTATTGACTTCTGTTTCGTTTATAAAAATCCTTACTTTTGCCCCCCATTTGCGGATGTGGCGAAATTGGCAGACGCACTAGACTTAGGATCTAGCGCCGCAAGGCATGTAGGTTCGACCCCTATCATCCGCACAAAAGAAGCCCGGTTTTACACCGGGTTTTTTTTATTGAGTTCTTATCCAAACTCATTATTGTATCTCGGGGTGGCATACTTGTGAAGATTTATTTATAGGAAAAATCATCTTTTTGTTTCGGAACGGTTAAAAATGATAGGCATTCACTTTTTTGCAAGCTAAAACATACCTTCGCAACCCAAAATTTTCAACACACTTTTGTACCGTGTGTAATAAATCTAAAAATTTAATATCATAAGATGGCTACTGTTTCAAGAGAAAGTATAGGTGTGCTTACCGATAAATTGACTGTGACACTTAGTAAGAATGACTATATGCCAGCATTTGAAAAATCGATAAAAGACTATGCTAAAAAGGCAAATATTCCTGGCTTTCGCAAGGGGATGGTGCCCGCGGGTATAGTAAAAAAGATGTATGGAACCGGCGTATTTACTGAGGAAGTATTGAAGACTGTGGAGAAAGAATTGAACCAATACATGAATGTTGAAAAGCTTGAAATTTTCGCCCAGCCACTACCCCTTGATACAGATGCCCGCCAGTTAGATATGAATAACCCATCTGACTATCAATTTGCATTTGAAATTGGGCTAAAGCCTGAAATTGGAATTGATCTGAAAAGCATAACTGTGACCCGCCACAAAGTAGAGGTAACGGATACGATGGTAGATGAAGAAGTTGATCGCCTGAAGGTAAGACATGGCAAAATGCACGATCTGGAAGAGGTAAACTCAGAGGAAAATGTTTTGAACGTAACATTCACCGAATGTGACAGTGAGGGAAACGAAATTGAAGGTGGAAAAAATAAAGGCAACTCATTGTTGGTAAAGTACTTTTCTGACAGCTTTAGAAATAAGGTAATAGGCAAGAGAAAGGATGAAAGCATAACTCTGCAGTTGGGTGAAGCATTTGAACCAAAAGAAAGAGAGTGGATAACAGAAGACCTTGGTTTCGCTAAAGACGATGAGCAAGCTTTGACATCGTTTTTCAAAATGACGATCACTAAAATTGGGCTGGTTGAAAAGCCTGAAATGAATGATGAATTTTTTGAGGCAGCTTTTCCTGGTAAGAATACAACTTCAGAAGAAGATTTTAGAAATGCGGTTAAAGAAAGCATACAAGCTCAATGGGATGTACAAACAAAAAATCAATTGCATGATCAAATCTATCATCAATTGGTTGATCATACACAAATGGACCTTCCGGCGGAATTTCTTAAACGTTGGATACAGACCGGTCAGGAAAATGTAAAGACTGCCGAAGAGGCAGAGATTGAATATCCATCTTTTGAAAGTTCATTGAAGTGGAATTTGATCACCAACCAATTGACTGAACAATTCTCTATAAGAGTGGAACCAAATGAAATCCGGGACTTTGCCAAACAGCAAATTATGGGCTATATGGGCGGACAAAGTTTAGAAGATGCACCCTGGCTTGACAGCTATGCAGACAGTATGCTCAAAGACAAAAAATTTCTGGAGAATACCTACTTCCAAATGCAAACAGTTAAGATCTTCAACACTCTTGAAGACGAGGTTAACGTGATTGAAGACCTGGTGACCCCTGATGAATTGGGTGCCATGCAACATCAGCACACTCACTAACATTTTTCATCAAAATTTGTAAGACCGGATAATATCTGGTCTTATTTTTTTAGGAGATGAATGTTCAGTACTATGCTATTTTGTCGCTTCGCACAAATTGCATAGTATTTGACTAAGACCAATTCATTATTCGGTATCACTTATCTTCACTAACTATAAAATAATCTCAATGAATTTTGGAAAAGAGTTCGAAAAGTACGCGGTGATGGATCATAAAATCAGCAGCGCCACCCTTCATAAATTTTCAAAAGCACCAGGTTACCAGCCTTACTCCATATATAATAGAGGAACGACCATTAAATGTGGCCAGCATGGATGTTTTTAGCCGGCTAATGATGGATCGCATAATTTTTCTGGGAGAGGGCATTAATGATTATGTAGCAAATATTGTTACTGCGCAATTATTGTTTCTGGAAAGCACTGATCGCACCCGTGATATTCAAATGTATATCAACAGTCCGGGAGGTAGCGTGTATGCAGGTCTTGGCATTTACGACACTATGCAATTCATAGGTCCGGACGTGTCAACCATTTGCACAGGCATGGCGGCAAGTATGGGGGCTGTTTTAATGTGTGCTGGTGTTAAAGGAAAACGGACCGCACTCAAGCACAGCCGCATTATGATGCACCAACCCAGCGGTGGTATCGGCGGTCAGGCTACAGATATTCTAATAACCGTCAATGAAATCAGGAAGATAAAAAAAGAGCTGTACGAGATTATCGCCTTCCACGCTGGTAAAACACCTGAAGAAGTGGCAAAAGACAGCGACCGTGATTTTTGGATGAGTGCAGAAGAAGCTAAAGAATACGGCTTGGTTGACGAGGTTTTATTGATCAATCCACGCAAACAAAACAAAGATTAAACTCATTAGCTTCACTTTTTAAGATATGACAATGAAATCAAAAATATTATGTACATCCATTTATAATGGACGACGAAGAGGAAAAGCCAAAAGAAGAAACTTCTTCACCTGAAAGTAAATTGCTTGCCAAAAAACTTGAAAAGCAATTTTTTGAGAAACGCGCTGTTTACCTGTGGGGAGTAGTGGAAGATAAAAGTGCCAGAGATGTAGTTAGCAAACTTTTGTTGCTTGATAATGATAAGCCAGGAGAAGAAATCAAACTGTATATAAATAGTCCGGGAGGTGTTGTTACCAGTGGCATGGTCATCTACGATACCATGAAGATGATTAAATCGCCGGTGTCAACCATTTGCATGGGTTTGGCCGCCAGCATGGGTTCTATTTTATTGAGTGCGGGCGTCAAAGGAAAACGATCTATTTTTCCGCACGGTCAGGTTATGATTCACCAGCCTAGTCTTGGTGGTTATTTTCAGGGTACCAGTGCAGATCTGGAAATACAAGCTGTGCAAACACTGAAAACAAAAGAATTGGGAGCTCAGATACTTGCAGACAATTGCGGCAAAAGTTTTGAACAAGTAATGAAAGACTTTGATCGCGACTATTGGATGGATGCAAAGGAAGCAGTTGATTACGGAATTGTCGATAGCATTTTAGAAAAGCTGTAGGCATTTGTTAAAAAAAACCGCTGCTGAGTTGGTAAAATATCTACATTCCAATTTAGCAGCGGTTTTTTTGTAAATTTGCAATGTACCTCTCATAGACAGCTTCTTCATCACGCGCCTATTTTTCCAATTTAAAATTCCTGTGAAAAAGGTATAATTTACAGCTATGGCTAAACAAAGTCACTTACATTGTTCTTTTTGCGGCAGAAGTCGCGATGAAGTAAAGATTCTAATTGCGGGTCAGGATGGGCATATTTGCGAAAACTGCGTAGAACATGCCCAGGAAATTATCTCACAGGAACTTCAATTAAAAACCGAGTCTCAACCTGCCTCTTTCAAACTCACAGTCAGGAAACCAGTCGAGATTAAAAAGTTCATGGATGAATATATTATTGGTCAGGACGACGCCAAGAAAGTATTAGCCGTTGCTGTTTATAATCACTACAAACGTTTGCAATACCGGCAAACTGAGTCCGATATAGAAATTGACAAGAGCAACATAATAATGGTTGGTGAGACCGGAACGGGTAAAACACTTCTCGCCAAGACTATTGCACGACTACTGAATGTTCCGTTTGCAATTGTTGACGCTACAGTTTTTACCGAAGCAGGTTATGTGGGTGAGGATGTGGAAAGTATGCTGACCCGTTTATTGCAAAATTGCAATTACGATGTCAATGCTGCCGAACGCGGTATCGTTTATATCGATGAAATTGATAAAATTGCACGAAAAGGTGATAACCCGTCAATTACCCGCGATGTTAGTGGCGAGGGAGTTCAGCAGGGATTGCTTAAAATGCTCGAAGGCACAGAGGTACTTGTACCACCACAGGGAGGGCGGAAACATCCCGAGCAAAAAATGATTAAGGTCAATACGCAAAATATTCTGTTTATCTGCGGTGGGGCTTTCGATGGTATTGATAAAGTAATTGCCAGAAGGGTAAATACTAATGCTATTGGCTTTAGTGTTAATAAGCAATTGCAGGAGTACCAACGAAAAAATTTGCTGCAGTTTATCAATGCCCAGGATTTAAAGTCTTTTGGACTAATTCCGGAGTTACTCGGCAGGTTGCCTGTAGTTACTTATTTAAATCCCTTAGACGCAGAAACTCTAAGAGCTATCCTCACTGAACCAAAGAACAGCATAATCAAGCAGTACAATCGCCTGTTCGAGATCGAAGGAATTGCGCTAACCATTGATAATGATGTTTACGATTTCATGGTAACCAAAGCGATGGAATATAAATTGGGAGCCCGTGGTCTTAGAAGCATTTGCGAAAGCATTCTTACCGAGGCTATGTATGAACTGCCAAGTTCTGGTCAAAAAACATTGCACGTAACACTTGAATACGCCGAAAGACAATTCGGAAAGAGCAAGATGAGTATGTTGAAAGTTGCTTAAAAGAGTTGATATATCTAATAAAAAAAGCCGTGAAAATCTCACGGCTTTTTTATGTTTAGCAAACTTGATGCTCAGTTAATACATGGTTTTACGGGTAGATCAATGTTTTATTCTTACATCGTACACAAAGTCTTCAAGTGCTTTTATTTCAAATTGACGGCTAAATTTATGCAGCGGGTTAAGCAGGTAATTGAATTCTGAAGGTATAATTACAGAAGGTATTTTGATGATAGCAAATTGCCCTTTGTTTAAAAGTACTGTACCAAGATCTTTAGTGCTGGCTGGTACAGGCGAGTTACGCCAATCTCCCGGCAAATCTTTAATAGTAACTTCCAAGATCGAATTTTCAGGGATCAGAATTGTTGCCAGGCTAAGGGCGCGTGGTATATCCTCTATGTTAACATTTACAGTATATTCCAATATCGATAGCGCCCTGCTCTCAGATGTATAGAGGCATGGTGTCAACCTGTGATTCCAGCGTCCGCCATACAAGCGGGCTCCTTCTCCCGATAGATCGTCGCCATATCTTGTTCTGCCTATTCTATATACTGTCATTTCAAAAAGCCGGGCTATGAATAAACGCCATAATTAATGCGACCAATAAGACTCTTTATTTCTTCACGCCCATATTGGTTATCTAAGAGATCGTAAGGGGCTGAGCCACCAAGCGCCTGGTTGGGTCTAAACATCCAGGTGTTAAATCGGCTTTCTTCTTCAAATACTTCATATCCATACGAGTAGATATCTGCTACTCCCACGATCTTTTCACTCAGCGACATATCAAACTTTTCT
Source organism: uncultured Chitinophagaceae bacterium (assembly GCA_963726895.1). GTDB lineage: Bacteria > Bacteroidota > Bacteroidia > Chitinophagales > Chitinophagaceae > Segetibacter. The sequence goes on from CAVSED010000013.1 coordinate 76,228, forward strand.
TTTCCCTTTCTGTTAATGAGAGTTGCCCTGGCAACTAACAGTATTTTCGCCAATTGATTATAATCGAGATCAGCTTTCTGTTTCAAATTTTCGAGGTCTTTTTTTGAAATGCCTTCTTTTATCAAACCTATTTTTTCGAATGAGGTCATTTTACTTTCGGGTTTTTCTGCCGCTTCGCGCAGTATTACAAACTTTGAAAACGGATGTAGTTTTTTGGGAATACCATAATCAACGAATGGTTCAGACGTATTGAGGCTTCCGTCTTCGTCAGTTTCAACGATCTCCTTTTTTTCAGTTTCCTTCTTTTTCATACTCGAAATTAGTACAAATTTATATGCTTGTCAGTATTTTTTTGTATTTTTATTGCAACTTTTTTTCTTGTGCAGGCATTGTTGCGACAGTCTAGCCCGCAGAGGTGGGGCTCCGTTCGTCTGTTGTTCTCTATTGAAAATTTTTTCGGTTTTGCTATTATTGGCGAAAGTTCACTACTATTTTGGAAATCAAAATCTGATTAACTATAAATGAAAGTTGCCGCAAGCAAAGACCTCCGGCAGGAACTCCTGCTACTTCCCCCAACGAAAGTAATTGACCTGTGTCTGCAATTGGTTAGGTTCAAAAAAGAAAATAAAGAGCTTTTATCTTTTCTTCTATTTGATGTTGACAACGAATCCGGGTACGTTGAGTCTATTAAGATGGAAATCAACGACGGCTTTTGGAATATGCAGCGTACAAATTTGCAGGCAATTAAAAAAGGCTTGCGCAGAATTTTAAAATTAATTTCCAGGTACAGCAAGTACACGCGGCAAAAGGAGTTTGAAGTAGAGCTTCGTCTGCATTTCTGTAAAAATCTGCAAACTTCTCAAATCAGGTATCGCTCAAATAAAACGCTTTCAAATTTATATGACGGTCAAATAAAAAAAATAGCATCGATAATCAATCTTGTACACGAAGATCTGCGTTACGATTACCAAAAACAGTTAGAAGAATTACTTACTTAGATTTGTAGGTGTTGCACTGGGAACAATTTATGCTTGTAAGCATAATGGTTCTAAAGATGTTTGATCATGTATAAACCTGAAACAAAGAAATTCCCGCTTCCATATTCCATCTTAGATTTAGCAACTGTACTTTCTAATAAAAGCATTGCTGACACTTATAGAAATAGCGTAGACCTGGCTCAGCATGCCGAAGTTTGGGGCTATAAACGCTACTGGTTAGCAGAGCATCATAGCATGGAAAGTATTGCCAGTTCTGCCACTTCATTATTGATCGCTCACATTGCGCAGCATACAAGTACATTGCGTGTTGGTTCAGGTGGCATTATGTTGCCAAACCATTCTCCATTGGTTATAGCCGAACAATTTGGCACACTTGAAACGTTGTTTCCCGGCAGAATTGATCTTGGCTTAGGTCGGGCGCCGGGTTCTGATCAAATCACTATGCGTGCCCTCCGGCGGAATACCTCGGAGTCTCCAAATGATTTCCCGGAAAGTCTCCTGGAATTACAACGTTACTTTTCCCGTGAGAATGCGGCTTCAAAGGTACGTGCCATACCTGGCGAGGGTCTTACTATTCCTATTTGGTTATTGGGTTCCAGTACTTATAGTGCCAGGTTAGCAGCCTTACTGGGTTTACCGTTTGCTTTTGCAAGTCATTTTGCTCCAAACTATCTGTTGGACGCTTTACAACTTTACCGCGATAATTTTACATCCCGTGATGGAAACGCATACTATGCCATAGCCTGTGTAAATGTCATAGCTGCAGATACCGACGAAGAAGCGCAAAGATTGGCTACTTCCTTTTATCAATTGGCGATGAATATTTTACATGGCACCTCTAAGCCTTTGCAACCTCCAGTGGAGGATATGAATGTAATTTGGTCAGAACCTGAACGTTTGGCTATTCAACAGATGTTGAGATATACTTTCGTTGGGTGCCCGGCTTCTATTGAAGAGAGTTTAAATACGTTTATCAATCAAACAGGTGTCAATGAAATTATGATCACTTCTCATATTTATGATCATGCAGCACGGCTACACTCATACAAAATTGTCTCACAGGTGCTAAAAACCAATGTGAATGTTTAGAGATCTATCTTGTCTCCATTATTAAAAAAATGAGTATTCACAATGAAACAGTATGACGCAATTATAATTGGTGCCGGTCAGTCCGGGGTGCCATTGGCAAAGAAACTGGCAGACAAGGGTCTCAAAACAGCGTTGATTGAAAGAAAATGGATTGGTGGCACCTGTATCAACACGGGGTGTACACCAACTAAAACTATGATCTCTTCAGGGCGCATTGCCCACCTGGTAGCCAACGCTTCTAAATGGGGCATTCATTCGTCTATGAAAGTCGATATGCCAGCTATTCTAAAAAGAAAAAACAAGATTGTTAAATCCTTTCGGGATGGTTCCAGGGAGGGATTAGAAAAACAAGACGGGCTGGACCTGATTTTCGGTGAAGCCAGGTTTATAGATCAGAAGAAATTGGAGATTCGTTTAGATGAAGGGCAAACTCAGGAGATAACTGCCCAAAAAATATTCATAGATACCGGCGCACAAACAGTCATTCCCAAAATCCCTGGAATAGATGCCATTAACTATCTCACTTCCGATAGCATTTTAGATTTGCTGGTAATTCCAGAGCACTTATTGATAGTTGGGGCAAGCTATATAGCGCTGGAATTTGGTCAACTTTTTCGGAGGTTAGGAAGTAAGGTTACCATGTTGGAACACAACTCTAAATTCTTAAGCCGTGAAGATGAAGACGTGGCAACTGAACTTCAAAAAATTTTGGAAGAGGACGGCATCACAATCGAATTGAACGCTGAGGTGACGAGTTTTCAATCATCTTCTACAGGTGTGAAAGGCCTCCCTTATTTGTGATGGCAATGTAACAGAAATTTCATGTTCGCACGTCTTGATTGCAGTTGGGCGCACACCGCAGGTTAACATGCTCAATCTGGCAGCAGCCGGTATTGAACAAACGAAAAATGGCGCCATAATGGTTAATAAAAAATTAGAGACAAACGTTGCCGGCATTTATGCTATGGGCGATGTAAATGGCGGTCCACAGTTTACCCACATATCTTACAATGATCACCTTATTATTTATGAAAATCTTTTTGAGAATGCGGGTATCTCCACGCATAACAGGCTTGTTCCTTATTGCGTATTCACCGATCCGCAACTTGCCCGCGTTGGCATTACAGAAAAAGAAGCAAGAGCAAAAGGGCTGGACATATTAATAGCAACTTTGCCTATGGCAAGCGTAGCCCGCGCCATCGAAACCGGTGAAACACGTGGGCTAATGAAAGCCGTTGTGGACCGCAAATCGAAACAGATACTGGGTGTTGCTATTTTGGCCACAGAAGGAGGTGAAATTATGAGTGTGCTACAAATGGCTATGATGGGCAACATTACCTATGATCAAATAAAATGTGCGGTTTTTGCGCATCCTACTTTTGCCAAATCGCTTAATAATTTATTTATTTCCCTCGACAAAAAGTAACACTTTTCTGACCGCTTTCAGGCATCATCAGCTTCCTCATTCGCCTACTACTTCACAAATTAATTTGAGTATTTCTACCTGCACATTCAGGCAGTTATACGGTTGCTACCGCATGGATGTGCTTATAGTTTTGTACTGTAATCAAATATTTAATACACTTTAAAAAGTAAAAAAATGAAATACAGTAGAAACTTTTACGAGCTGTTAGCTCACATTAACCCAGCCATGTATGATGCCATTTTCCCGATGAATCCCTTTGCACATTTCAATGCGTCCTCTGGTAGTACACCCGAGTTTAAACTGGGTGCCGTACCAAACAACCGGAAGTATTTTTGGCACCGACTTATCAGGTGACCTGGTGGTACTTGCCAAACTTTCCTGGAAAATGAAAGTGCTAATCCAAAAGCTGGAAACTGCTTTGGCAATAGCAAATGTACCGGCAGCTAACGGTCCGGCAAATACGACTGGTATCTCTGCACTCATCGACGAATATTGTGGCAATGGCACTATTCGTTTTCCGTTCCCTCCCCGCCCCAGAGGTATCGATGAAGTACTAAGTACTACCGAAAAAGTAGCCGGAGCAATAGTTTTTTCCTCAGCAGCGGCGTCCATAGACAATACCAGCATTGCTACCCTGCTCGCCGATGGCGCTGATAAAATCTTTACGTCCGCTTTGAACCAATTGGGCTCTGCCCGCGTAAAACCATCTTCTCAAAGCTATACAGAGAAATCAATAGCCAATTGATAATAAAGAAAAAGAGAAGCCACATAATTGTGGCTTCTCTTTTTCTTTACTGGTTCAGTTATTTAATAAAATTTTGCTGCAACATCGTTTTGTCAATTCGTACAACCAATCTGTACATACCTCCTGCTAAATTGGCAAGATTGATGGTATTGGTACGGTTAGTACTTGATGTTGTGCGAAGCAGCACTTTACCCATGTAGTCGATCACCATTACTTCCGCTTTCTTATCAGCACTAAAACCTGCTAACTTAAATCTAAGTTGATTAGCCGTTACAGGATTAGATGTAATACTAAGCTCTCCTTTGCTTTTCTCAAAATTGATCTTCACCAGAGGTGAGTAAGCCACTTTTCCATCCAGATCAATCATCTTCAACCGGTAAATAACATAAGCCGTTCCAAACTGTAAAGGCTCATCTACATACGAATACGAAGAAGTTTTACCGCCACCCTGCGGCATGATAGTCCCTTTCCTAAACCATTGACCTGGTTCTCTCCCTTGTTGTTCTATGTCGTATTGTTTTACATTTTCCTCCTGCACGCTTTCCCACGTTAAAGCTACCCGGTCGTTTTGCCGGTAACCCTTGAAATAGGTAAGTTTTACCGGCAGCACCAAATCCCCGAGTTGCGCCCTGATTTCACCGCCAGGAAAGGTTGAGTCGTGAATATTGACATATGTCATTCCATGCATCATTAAGTCTTCAAAAGATCTCTCACCAGCATTGTTCCGGTAATAGTGCCCGATGTATCACTTGTCACAAACAACGGAACGATCACCGGTCCGTTAACACCAACCGGTCCACGATGTATGTGCCCTGCCGTAGCTTTACCACCTGTGAGTCCGTTAAAATTCCCGGTCAGGTAAACCTGGTGTGCAACTTTATCCAGCAATACAGTTACGGTGCCTGTTGCAGAAGATGCATTTACAGGAAACTGTTAACTCCCCTGCAGATTGCCTTTAAAATACTGCGGCTCATCATCCATTACAGCCGTTAATTGTCCTCTTATTTCACCACCGGGATATACACATATCGTGCACATTTACATACATCATTCCGCCCATAAGTTGCAACTCCTGTACATCCGTCAACGTATCGCCTCCGCTTATCACACCAGACGTTCCACCTGTTACAGTAAGTGGAATGATAACGGGTCCATTAACACCCACAGCACCTGGCGAATGAATATGTGATGCCGTTATGGGGCTTGCAATATTTTGATAGTCACCAATTAGATCCAGAATTTTTGTTGCGGGATCATATTTTACGATCACGGTTCCCCGCCATAGATGTATTCGAAGGCACTTGTTGCGATCCCTGAAGCACCGCCGTAAAAAAATGTTTCTGCGGCAGCGTTGTTAACTGACCCCGTATTTCCCCACCGGGAAAAAGACTATCATGAATATTTACGTAAGCCCCGCCGGACAGTAGTGCATCAGCAAAACCCTGCGAGACAGTAGCACTTCCCATGAGGGTACCTGTTGTATCTGTACTTTGCGTCAGCGGTACAACCACGCCCCCGTTTTGTCCCGCAACTTGCTGGTGTATGTGGGCTGCACTCGCCGGTGCGGCAAGTCCGTGAAAGTCGCCCGTCAGGTACACGGTCAAAGTTGCTTTGTCCAGTAAAACAGTTGCCTTACCCATTGCCATCGATGCATTGGGCGGTACCTGTTGCGCACCCTGTAACCGGGCAGATAAAAATTCGGTCTGACCCTCAGTAGTTGCGATCAGTTGTGCCCTTATTTCACCGGCAGGAAAGGATTTGCTGTGCACATTTACGTAGGTTTTTCCGGCTAAAAGTGAGTCTTCAAAGGCTTGCGATACTGTGGCACTGCCGCTGATGGTACCCGTTGTAACACCTGAAAACGTAAGTGGCACTACCACCGGCCCCGAGCTGCCTGCCGAACCCGTGTGTATATGCGTTGCCTGTATCGTGTCGAGTAGGCCACTAAAACTACCAATTACTTCTACATACCTGGTAGCCACGTTGTATTTCACTATCACCATACCGCCGGCGGTAGATGCATTGGGTGGCACCTGTTGGCTAGCCTGTAGCATTCCCTGGAAATAACGAAGCTGGCTATGCCCGCAAAGTGCCATGCCAACTAAGACTAAAAAAATAGAAATCCTTTTCATAAGCAAAATTTTTAGATAGATAAGTTAAAGATTATAATACCTGGTTGCAACAAAAGGATACTGAAGCGGGGAAAAGCAGGTTTGAGCAGGTTTTTATTACAGCCTGATTTTGAGAACCTGCACAGAACAGATTCTTTTACTACATTCTATTACTTCTTTAGTTCGGGAGCTGCAAACTTTTTTCGGCGGTTTTGCTGTTCTTAGTTAAACGCCGCCATATACAGCACTGCCAAAGAAATGATTGCGGATGTTTTTTTTGGGAGACCAGCGGGGGAATAGGTATATAACATGGTTGCGTCGCACTCTTGTAACTGTAGCGCTTTGCGCAGCAAGGCAAAGTGTACAGTGCAATAAAAAAAGTCAGAAAGTGAAAGAACTTTCTGACCTTTTCCTGGTAATTGAAGAAGCACTGGCAATTTAAATATAGGCTTCTATTTTCTTTACAAAGTTCAACTTGGGCTGTGCTCCTATAAGTTTATCTACTACTACACCATTTTTTATAAACAGGATCGCCGGTATAGAGGTGATGCCATATTTCACACTCACTTCCGGGTTATTGTCCAAATCTACTTTTCCTACGTTTACCTTGCCCGCATATTGTTTAGCCAGGTCGTCTATAACCGGGCTGATAGCACGGCAGGGTCCGCACCACTCTGCCCAAAAATCAATCACCGACAGTTTATCACTATCTAAAACGTGTTGTTTAAAATTTAAATCGGTTAGTTCTAATGCCATTTGTGTGTTGGTTTTTAAATGATGACGAAATTTTATTGCAACTATTGTCATACCCAGCGGTTGCATAGAGGTTTGCGGTACAAGGGTGCGACGCAACAAAGGCTAAAAGAAGTTTTAATGCCGGGCTCCTAAAAACACAACCTTTACCTGCCATTGTTACAACACCTCAGTACTTCTTCACGAAGTTTTTGGCGTGCCCGCTGTACCCGCGATTTTACGCCAGACAGCGAAACACCCAGTTTTTCAGCTACCTCCTGCTGGCGCATTCCCCGCACTTCACTCATAATAAAAGCCTCCCGATACAAGGGTGGCAAAGTATCTATGCCAGGTTCAAGGCACTGCAAACAACTGTTTTCAATTTCATTCTCTTTACCTGCAGTCTCGTCTATAATGGTTAGTTGGTTAATGGCTTCGCCCTGCAACTGCGGCTTGCGCAACTTCATTCTAAAGTGATCGAGGACCGTGTTGTTTGCCAACGTATGTAAATAGGAGGACACATTTTCTACCTGCTCAATCCGGTCTATGTTTTTGATGATCTTGATATAAACATCCTGCAGCACGTCGAGACACTCGTCCTGACCGTTCATTTTTGCGCAAACCGCTCGACGCAACTGCGAGTCGAAATTTCTCCATATTTCAATTACCCTGTCGTGCATAGTCCGCCGCTTTATATATAAACGTTGAGGTCGCCAAAAAGACGCAATATTTTTCAAAATTTAAATGACAACTAAAAACGCCTTTAAAGCGATCACAGGTTATCAGGCTCTTTCTTTTCTTCTGCTTTTATTTCATGTACGATCTTTTTCACTTTTGCCGGAGTGTGTTCTTCTTCGCCCAGCAAGATGCCCCACGAGCGCAGACCATCAACCCGGTCGAAGATGACCTTGGCAATAGCAATGTAAGGAATGGATAAGAACATGCCGGAGATACCCCAGACCATCTCGCCAACAATAACACCCAAAATAACGATCAGCGGGTTGACCTTAACCTGCGAGCCAACGATCTTGGGCATTAATAAATTACTGTCAACCAGGTGAATGCAAATAATAGCTATGGTTACAAAAAGCGTATGCTCACCATCGGATGTAGCAAATGTGATAGCTGCGCTTAAGACAAGTGCCGTGAAAATACCGATGTAGGGAATGACATTTAAAACACCCACCAGCAAACCCAATAAAAAAACGTAGCGAAGACCCAGTATCCAAAAAACCAGAATAGAAATGATGGCTACGATCGCCATTTCGAAAAACAACCCGGTGATGTACTTGCGGATAATAAACTTGACCCGCTCGGATATCTCGTAGATGACGCTGATATATTTTTCAGTAAACGAAGCCACGATAAAACGCATGAGCAAACGCCGGTAAAACAGCAATAGCAATGTATATATAAGCAAAAAAACAATAAACAGTACCATGGAGGAAACCGACACAACGGTCGTTTCTATGATACCGGCACTAGACTTGGCAAGGTTGCTGGTGATGTTATTTAAATAAGCTGTTTGCCGGGCAATATTAACGTGAAATTTTTCTGCAGTCCAAAGCTGCAAATTGTGCAACAGCCCACTGAGTTGCAATTTTAACTGCGGCCATTCGGTAGCCAGGTCAGCAATTTGGCTACCCATTATGTACATAACCAGTGAAACCGAGCACAAAAATAAAATAACAGCAATAATGGAGGCAAGACTACGTGGCAGCCGGGCCTTGTTTTCAAAAAAATTTGCTACCGGCAAAAGCAATATGGCAAAAAGAAAAGAAAATAACAGGGGAACTATTAAGTCGCGCCCTATAACACAGATGTAACCACCGGCTAATAAAATAATAAAGGCACAAGCCAGGCGCACAAAGAAGGGCAGTTTGATTGGCATAAAGGTTTATAGCGGGGTTGACCCGGCGTAAATTTATGTAAGTTAAAATTGTACCAAAGCATGTACGACAGAAGTTAGATGCAGTACGCCACCTTTCAAGTGAAAGCACCGGGCAATTCATAATTTATCTATTACGTTTGTAGCGGTCGTTTGTTTTCGCAACAGCCCAATTACAAACCAGGCACCGGTAAGTGCCGGAAAAAACAGGAGAAAGCATCGCTGCAACAAGGTAAAGATGGGCAACACAGCACCAGGAACGATCTTGCCAAACAAAACGGATATACTGATCTCGGCAAAGCCACTGCCACCGGGGCTGGGTGCAAAATAGATCATAAACTGTATGAGGATCTGAATAGAGATAACCTGTACAAGATTGGCATGTACACCCAAACCCAGCAATATTATATATTGCAACACATACTTGTTAAGATACAAAACACCTGTAAGAAATAAAGTTAGCGGAAATAACCCCGGATTTTTCTTCAACAACAAACTGCAACGCTCCTGGTAACGTGCTATATTTTCATAGGTTTTTTCAGCCCATTCCGCTAATTGTGTCTTACGCCGTGGAAACATCGCTGCCAGCATAGCTGCCAGTTTCCTGATAAGATTACCTATCAATACAGGTTTCCAAAAAGCAAGCAAAAAGCCAATTAAGAAAAGCGTAAAGAAGGTAAAGCCATACTTTAGCAACGAAGGCACAATACCACCAACATACCCGCTATTCAATAGCAGGATGGCAAGCAGCCCGGCAAACGGCATAAAGATCAACGTTGCGCCAAGATTGATTAAACTAACAGCAAAAGCGTCGAGGAAAGTAACACCATTGCGCATGTACACATATATCTGCACCGGCCCGGCACCTGCATGTGCTGGTGTAACAGCGCCCATAAACATATTGGCAACGTTGGCTTTGAAACTCACCCATTGCGATAAGCCGGGTTTTAATTTCCTTATGAAAATGTGATTGCGCCAGCCACCAAGCATCAGATCGACAAACAGCATTACAAAGCACAAAACAATATAGCCCGGGTGAATGCTTTTTAGCGCTTGCAAAGCTTGCGCAGTATTGTTGAAAAAGAAAATTGCCGCAATGGTAACTATGGTGATCAGCGCAAACCAGAGTGCGCCTTTTATAATTACCTCTTTTTTAAAAACAGCCGGTGCCCCGGGTTGCAAAGCCTGGTCAGTGGTACCATAAACGATCTCCCTATTTTTCTGTTGCATGCAGGTTAGCGCCTTATGTTCTGAAATGAGATATGCGATGTATAAAAATTCACCTTTTACAGTAATGCCACACCTTCCGAATGCAAGACCGGCTTGTTCATCCACTTCAATATGGTATTGTACAAATCAGCCGTTCGTGCAGGGTGGTCAGCCCAATTTTTTTGGTTGTACAACAGTGGCACTACCATATGTTCGCGGTGCAGCGAACCGTGCGAGCCCTTATGCTCGGGATACTCCCAAAAGTCACGCAGATCATACCCTTTGGCAGCGCTTACCACTATATCACCTGCCCGCCTGCTTGCCAGCAATTGGTCAATCTGCACCAGGCAGTCCGGATAATCGGACGCAAATGTTAGTGTCAATGCAGCCGGAGTTATCATTTGCCAAAACAGTCTCACCCAGGTTAAGCGGATCGGCGCTAAGAGCAGTGTACCGCAAACTTTTTCCTGCTCTTTCAATAGTCGCCACACCTTGCCTGTTTTCTACAACATGTTTTCCAATCTCATCGCTGCGGTAGGCTATAAAGTCGATAGCTTTTTCATTGAGAAGACTGGTTTTTCTATTACTGCCCAAATATTTACCAATCTCTGTTTTGCTGAGTACATGGTCGCCCGGGTGATTAAGCAAGTGTATACTTCCAAATGCATTTCCCGATATCATTACTGCTGATGTAGGATTGCGACGCCAAATAACCGGGTAACCAACTGATTTCAGACCATTGGCAGTAAACCAGTCGCCCAGGTCAAAATGAGTATGAGTAGCAGTAAGCCCGTGGTCGGAAGTAAGAATAAACAATGTGTCGCGCCACCAGCCTTTCTTTTCCAGCAAACTCCGCACTTCCCCTACACTGTTATCAGCAATTTTGTACGCTTCCAATGTGCGCGGGTCACGTATATCATGATAGTGAAAATCCCAGTCCACACTCGGAAAAACTGCGAAGAGAAAATCGAAATCATTTCCCTGTTGCAGCATTTCCATTATACGGCTATGACCAAACTCATCAACCGGATGATGACGTTTAAAAAAGTGTGCCCGGGTGTACAATAATCCTTTGCCTTTTTGTGTCAGATCATTTTCTTTTTTCAGGCCACGCGTCACCATGTTAAAGACGTTATATGATTCATCCAACATCTCAAACAACGTCTTTTTAGTCGGGTCCATATCAGTATTGAACCACGCAGCTTCCGGCCCGCAATAGGAGCGCAGGGCATATTTATTCAGTCTCGATCTTTTGAACTCTTTTTTATCGAACCAGCGAATGCCGGTTACATTCATCGTTCCGGGAAAGTGCCCGGTAAGAAATGGCAGGTAGGCGGGGCCGGTAGTGGATGGAAAACAGGTTGTTGCGGTTCTAAAGGTGCCTTCGTCTTTTATCAATTGCAGGTTGGGCAGATCGCCTTGCGCCATCAAAGTTTGCAGCACATCCAATCTGGCACCGTCAACTAAATAAAAAACCACCCGTTTTTTTTTCTGCATATCGTTTCAAAACCACGCCCAGCAAAAGCTGCACGCAATATTTAGTCTTGCAAATAAAATGCTTTATTCACAACACAAACCCACCCTCTATAATTAGCTAAACAAAAAATATGCAGCAGGAAAGCCAGGTAGTAAGGACGGACGGCAAAACAAAAAAATGGTCCATTTCAGATACAGGTTAAGAGACTTTCGGTATTTAGCTAAAGTTAATAGATAGCCTCATGACCTTTCATGAGAACTCGCTAAAAAATATTTGCCTTGAGAGTTTTGTCTTTGCCATCCTTTATGCCAAAAGCATTTCTTTTTTACCTTTTGCAAAGTCACCAACCCACCCTGCCAATGCCTGCACCCACAATGGATTCAAGTTTAAACATGGCACAACGGTAAAGCTTTCTCCACCCGCATGCAGAAAAGATTCCTTTCCTTCCATAGCAATTTCTTCCAGGGTTTCGAGGCAATCACTTACAAAAGCCGGGCAGAGGATCACCAGCTTCTTTACACCTTCATTCGGCAGTTCGGTCAGCCGCAATGCCGTGTAGGGCTTTAACCATTCTTCACGCCCCAGCCGCGACTGAAACGAAAAGCCAACTTTATGTTTCTGTATATCGAGGGTTTTAGCCAGCAATTGTGTAGTTGTCCAACACTGGTGCCGGTAGCAGGTTGCATGTGCCACAGACGGCACTTCGCAGCAGTTGGCAACTTTCAGGCAATGCTGCCCGGTTGGATCGGCTTTTTTCATGTGTCGCTGTGGCAAACCGTGATAGCTAAACAACACCTGGTCATACTCCTGTTGCAGGTAAGGTTTAATGCTTTCCGCCAGCGCATGTATATAATGCGGCTCGTCGAAAAAAGGCTTTATAAAAGACAATTGAAAGGGCAGCTTCATTTTTTTATGCACCGCCTTTGCATGCTCTACCGCCGTCTCGTAGCTAGACATAGCATAGTGCGGATACAGTGGAATGGCGATCACTTCTTCCAAACCAGGAACACGGTTACTTAGTTTGGTAAAAGCCTCCTCCATCGACGGATTGCCATAGCGCATAGCCAATTCCACAGGCTCATCAACCTGTGTTGCCAAAGCAGCCTGTAACTCCCGGCTCAGCACCACCAGCGGAGAACCATCTTTGGTCCATACCGATTTGTAAGCTTCGGCCGAGCGCGGTGCCCGCAGCGGCGCTATGATGCCGCCAACCAATAACAACCGAAGCAGATAAGGATAATCGATCACTCGCCCATCCATTAAAAACTGCATCAGGTACTTGCGTACATCCTTAACTTCCGTCAAGTCAGGTGAGCCTAAATTCATCAGTACAATTCCGCGCTTAGCCATACTTTACAATAATTTGCAAATGTAAAACCGCCCAACCAAAGAAATGTTTAAAAGATCAGCGCATCGCCATTCAGGCAATGGGCAACAAGACCTGCCAGGCACAAGCAGAGAAGGCACAAGTGAAAACGTTTTTTTGGGAGCCCGGCAAGTGAGCAGCTATGGGGCTTTTGTTGCGTCGCACTCGTGTACGGCATAGCCGTGAGCACCAGCAAAAAGCAAAGACAGGGAAGCAGGAAAAAAAGATGTGGTTTTGTTTCGCCAGGGCTTTGTACAACTGCCGCAGGGTGCGACGCAACGGCCGCCGAAAAACATTCCCTTTGCCGGTTACCAAAAAAGTCTTCACATAAAAGTTATTATATAAACAGCAACAGCTTTGGCAGGTAGGCAAATACATTTTTTGCTGCCGACACAATACCAACCCGCACAAAGTTGTTATTTACACCCAGAAGTTTGTAAACAACTATGAGTATTTCAAAAGCAGGTCATTTGCCCAATCTCGACGGTTTGCGTTTTATTGCAGCTACCTCGGTCCTGTTTTCACATGTGGATGATGCCCTAACCGTTAATGGTTACAAGGCGAAAGAATACACAACCTATCCCTTCGGTGTGGGTGGCATTTTTGTTGTTTTCTTTTTTGTGCTGAGTGGTTTTCTCATTACCTGGCTGTTGCTGTTCGAAAAAGAACGCAAAACCATTTCAGTTAAAAATTTTTACCTCAAAAGGGTGTTACGCATTTGGCCTTTGTATTACCTGGTGGTTATACTGGCTTTTGCTTTTTTCAATCACCAGCCATTTTTCTACTGGCGAAACATTACCGATATCATTACCACCGGGCAACATCCGGTTTTCAGCGCCTTACTGTTGCTGCTTATTTGCCCCAATGTTTTGCTGCTTAATTCACCTTCACTTGGCTATGCCAACCCAACGTGGTCCATTGGTGTTGAAGAACAGTTTTACCTGCTTTGGCCGTGGATCATGCGTGCCAAACGACCACTGATTTATATCTTGTCTATCATCATTGTAGTGCACCTGCTCAGCAACAATTTCATTGGTTCACTCTTAGCTTCAGCAGGTGGGCGCTTGCTGTTTCCCACACACTTTGCCGGTACAAAAATTTTGCAGGTCATCTCGCGGTTCTTCACCTTTTGGGCTTCCTTTAAGATTGATGCTATGGCTATTGGTGCCCTGGGTGCCTATGCTGTTTATAAAAAATCGTCTTTTCTGCCGTTCATTTTTTCGAAAACCTTCCAGGTTGTTTTATACAGTGCTGCCGCTGTTTTGTTATTGTTTCCGGAGCTTGCCAATTACCAGTTTTATAGTGTGGTTTTTTTACTCATTATCATGAACCTGGCTATTAACAAACAAACACTCTTCCATCTCAATTATAAACCACTCAACTACCTGGGCAAAATATCGTATGGCATTTATATGCTGCATGCATTTACCATCCTGCCCGCCATTTACCTGACCACCCGTCTTTTGCATTTGCCGGTAAACTTTTTCACCGAGGTACTCTGTTGCCTTATTAGCCTCGCAATCACAGTTCTTGTCGCAGCACTCTCTTTCCGGTACTTCGAAAGTTTTTTTCTGCGCATGAAAAAGCGCACATAGTGTTGGTAGGTTGTTGGGCATGGTGAGTAATTGCTTTCATGCAGCACATAAAAGCAATGTATGGGCATAGTGAGAAAAGTATTTGACCGCAAAGGAGTTCCTATACTCGCGGGTGTATTTGTTATTCTCTTTCTCGGCGAAACCGTCAGGCAACTGCGACGGAGGGTACAGCCGCGCACCAAACGTGCTGTTATCAATTCAGTCGTTTCGCTGCCGGCATTTTCGTTGCTCCGGTTACTATTGCTGCCGGTTATGGTAAAACTTGCAGCTACCAATAAGCAGAAAAAACAAACAGCAGCTTCACAACTATTTGCCTTCCTGTTTATGGATGCGACCAACTATGCCTGGCATATTCTTAACCATCGTTTGCCTTTTCTCTGGCGTTTTCACCTGGTGCATCATACCGATCGTGACCTCGATATTACTACCGCTTTTCGCTTTCATTTTGGCGAGATGATCGGCTCCGTTCTTTTTCGGGGTGCCTGCGCAAAGTTGTCGGGCGCTACACCTGTAACTGTGCTGGTGTATGAGATAGCCTTTGAAGCTGCCACCCAGTTTCATCATAGCAATCTCCGTTTACCAATTGAAACCGAAAGACTTATAAACTACTTTTTTGTAACCCCCCGTATGCACGGCATTCATCACTCCACCATCCGCAACGAGACCGACAGTAACTACTCGGTCATCTTTTCATTTTGGGACCGGTTGTTCAGAACGCTGCGCCTAAATGTGCCGCAAGACGAGATCGTAATCGGTGTACCAGGATATGACCATCCGGGAGAGCTTACCATCGGGCATTTGTTGAAGTTGCCTTTTGGAAAGATAAAAGACTGGGACCCGGAAAGGATGGTTAGAGAACAAGCAGGCTTAAACGATAAAAGTGTTTTATTGGCGTAGGCACTCGCTCCTGTCATTCCGACGCAGGAGGAATCTCACACACGCTTTGATCCATTTGGCAGTATGTGAGTAGGGAGAAATGAGATCCCTCGTTCCGCGGGATGACAAACTGCGTTCCCCAAGACGACAAGCTACACTGCCAGGGAAGGCAAACTGTATGACACGCACAATAGACCTGGCGTTCCCTAAATTTGCAGCATGGTATTGACGGAAGAGCAGCATAAGATCATTAATTCTACCGGCGACATTAAGATCAATGCTGTAGCCGGTTCCGGAAAAACCTCTACCATTATTGAGTACGCCAAAGCCAGACCCACCACCAGCAAAATATTATATCTCGCCTTTAACCGAACCGTAAAGCTGGAAGCCATAAAAAAGTTTGCTGATAAAGGAATATCGAATGTAACGGTGGAAACAGCGCACTCGCTCGCTTACAAACACGTTGTGCGTCGTCATAACTACAAAGTGCGCAACCAGGGCTATCAATCGTACGAGATTGCCGAACTTCTCGGCATTAGCGGCAGCGGTGAAAAACACGCTGAATACATCATAGCCAATCATATAAATAAATTCGTAACACTCTTTTGCAACAGCGAAAAATTGCGCGTGCAAGACGTTAGTTATTTGGATGTAGTAACTGAACCCAAAGCAAAGAATTTTGTAAAAGCCAACTATGCTTACATCGAGAATAAAGCAAGAAAATTCTTATCGCTAATGGACAAAGGCGAGATAGAGATCATCCACGATTTCTACCTGAAGAAATTTCAACTCTCACGGCCGCAATTATCGTACGATTATATTTTGTTCGATGAAGGTCAGGATGCGTCATCAGCTATGCTCGATATCTTTTTGCACCAGCAAGCTACCAAGGTGATTGTTGGCGATACGCACCAGCAGATCTATGGCTGGCGCTATGCCATCAACTCACTTGAAAAAATCAATTTTCCAAATTTCTATCTATCTACAAGTTTCCGTTTTGGTCAAAAAATAGCCGACCTGGCAAGATCAATTTTGCAATGGAAAAACACCATTGGTACTGCGGCTACGACCCAGATTATTGGCATGGGCAAAAGCGAGACAAAGCAAACCAAGGCCGTCATCGGGCGGACCAATTTGGGTTTGTTGCTGAAAGCGATTCAGTATGTACAGGATCGAAAAGATTTGAAACACATTTACTTTGAAGGCAACATCAACTCCTATACGTATGCTGACGAAGGCGCTTCTCTGTACGATGTGTTGAACCTGCAAAACCATAGACGAGATAAGATCAAAGACAAACTGATAGGAGCCATGCAAAACATGGAAGAGTTGGAGGATTATATTGAAAAAACCGAAGACGTGCAACTAGGCATGATGCTGGAAATTGTACAACAATATGGCAATAAAATACCGGCTATCATCAAATCTATCAAAGACAGGCATGTAGGCGATGAGGACAGGCACAAAGCCCAGATCGTATTTTCGACCGTGCACCGCGCCAAGGGTATGGAATACGACAGCGTGCAGTTGGTTGATGATTTTATTACAGAAGAAAAACTGGATAAACAAAAGGATGACAAGACGCTAACCAGCAAGCTAAATGAAGAGATAAACCTGCTGTATGTAGCTATTACCCGGGCAAAAAATTTATTGTATATACCCGAGTCGATGATCCCGCAAGACCACACCCCTTGTACTGATATTATGGTCATTAAAAAAGAAATTGCACCACCGCCGCCAACTATTGCACCGTATCAACGACCAACTACCGGGCGGTATGGTACGTGGAAACAAACTGCCGCTAAAAAGATGAAGGTGGCAAAAAAAGACCCGCCAAAAAAATGGTTGAAAGAAGATGATGAAGAACTAAAAGCAATGCATGCTGCGGGCATGAATACCTATCAACTGGCAGAATATTTTACGCGTACAAATGGCGCAATTAGAGCAAGACTAAAAAAATTAAACTTGCCGGAGAATGAATATTGGTAAGCTCCTACAGCGAGAAATTGCCTAACAACAATTCAAGAATTAATCTGCATTTATCTATGAAAATATTTCAATGCTCTATAACTCTTTCCGAACGCAAACGCGGCTT
>CAVSED010000014.1:0-154981 GCA_963726895.1 uncultured Chitinophagaceae bacterium
GGTGGAATTGCTTAGAGCCATTGATGCTTTCCTCGGTAAGCCGCATAGCCAGCGGGATGATTTTACCATAAAGAAGCAATTGATTAGTGAATGTATCTATGGAGTTGATATAAAAGAGTGGGCTGTACGCATTGCAGAATTGCGGCTTTGGTTGTATATGATTGCAGAAGCTGAATTTAACACCGATGAATTAACCAAAGAGCCTTTGCTGCCAAACCTTGATTTTAAGTTACGGCAGGGGAACAGTTTGTTGCAAAAATTTGGAGACCTGAATTTTACTGTAGAAGACCTATTTAAAGGAAAACGAAATCGGCAGGCAGAGCTAAACAATTAAACGATTTCATTAAAAAGAAAAAAGCCTTTATACAAAATCAGGCTGAAAGCAAAGACACAACACAAAGCTTGGAGCAGGAAGGAAAGGCAGTGTTTCTTGATTTAATACAAGAAATGATAATCGAAAAGGAACAAGCCATTCAAAAGCGCAAATTGCGCCAGGGAACAATGTTTGGCGGTGCTACTCAAAAGGATATGTTTGAGGAAGAAACTATTGCTCTTACAAATGAGATCGAACAATTCAAAAAGCTTCGGCAGTTTATTTATAAAGAAAAGCGTTTGCCGTTCAGTTTCGATATTGATTTCATGGAAGTGTTTCTGGTGAATGAGGATGACCCAGGCTTTGATTTGGTTATTGGCAATCCGCCTTATGTAAGGCAGGAACAAATACTACCGCCGGAAGATGGCGAATACCTGGAAAAGCTAATGAAGCCGGAGAACAAAAACGAACGGGCAAAAGTAAACAAGGCATATAAGGAAGAACTGAATGATAAGGTTTATAAAACGTATCCTTTTCTTCACGCAAAACAAACGATAAAAGTAAAAAAGCAAAAAGAGTTTAGGCAGGGTGGAAAGAAAGTAATGCGGGAAGTGGAGGTAGAAGAAAAAATACCAGTTTACGGAAACAAGGTTCCGGGCAGAAGTGACTTGTATGTGTACTTTCAATTAATTGCACCACATTACCTCAACAGCAAAGGAACGTTTTGCTTTATCATAAGCAATAGCTGGCTCGATGTTGACTTTGGTAGTTATATACAACACTTTTTGCTGAAGCATACCAATTTAAATGCTGTGTACGATTGTAATGTTCGCAGCTTTGACGCTGCTGTCAATACCATTATTTATTTGCATAGCCCAATACAAGCGCCTGCCATGCAGGGTGGAAAGTCAGGCATATATAAACCTGCTGCACCGGTTAACAATATAAGCAGGTTTGTGATGAACAAGATAGATTACACACAAGCGGCTTATGCACCTTTGCTTATAGACCAGGAAGGCTGCAAACAAAACACCTTCACAGATTATTACCGATGCATACCATTAAAGCAGGAGCAATTGTATGCCAATGGTTATGATGAGGAAGACAAGCAATATGCAGGTGATAAGTGGGGAGGGAAATTTTTAAGAGCACCGGAGATTTATTATACAGTGTTAGAAAAAGCGAAAGACAAGTTGATCACAATTGGAAAATTAGCTGATGTAGTTTACGGAATTAAGACAGGGGCAAATGATTTTTTTATTTTGATAAAGAAGAACAATTGATAGGTGGAATATAGAAGATAAATATTTAGTATGTGATTTTAAAAGTCCACGGGAAACAAGAAAACTCAAAGTCAACCATAAGCATTTAAATAGTTGACTTTTCATTTGCAAAGAAAAAAATCAGACATCAGAGGAACAAATGCATACGACTATATAATCTTTGGAGAAAACTCAAAACTCTGGGAAAATAATCCACCGGCAGAAAGACCATCATGTAAGAGTAGAGCATTATGGTATTATGTTGGAGAAAGGGAAAAAGCTATCGTGAATTGTAATTACATGGTCAACTCAATGATGCGCTTTTATTTCGGCAACGTATACGTTAGTGACAATTTTCAAGAAATTCATTACCATGGCAAAAAAATTGACGAATTTGTTTTGACTTGCAATTCAAGTTTATTTCAACTATTCTTAAACGTAATTGGCAAGAGCAAACTTTGGGGATGGTTTAATGAAACTCAAACCTTCGAAGTGGCAAAACTAATTACAATCTAATCCTGAATAATTAAATTTACTGATCTAACTAAAAGCCACTTTAGAGATTTCATAAATAGAGATATAAATTCCTTATTTGAAGAATTAGGTTTTGATAGTAAGAAACCAATAATGACGCAAACTCCCAATCCTTTACCAGACAGAAAAGCCTTAGATAATATTGTATTTGACGCACTGAAATTAACCAACGACGAAAGAAATGAAGTGTACTGGAGTTTAGCAGAGTTAGTAAAGCAAAGATTGGATAAAGCAGCAAGTAGGTAAGCGCAAGGGATAAATAAATAAAAATTGTAGAAGGGTAAAAATGGAAAATAATCAAATCTATATTTTACTCCACTCCGCAGGGAAAATAAAAGTGGAAGTGGTTTTCGAAGAAGAAGCTTTTTGGCTAAGTCAAAAGGCAATGGCGAAGCTGTTTGCAGTGGAAGTGCCTGCAACAAATAAACATTTGAAGAATATTTATGAAACCAACGAACTAAACGAAGCTTCAACTATTTCCATTTTGGAAACAGTTCGGCAGGAAGGCATACGTGAAGTGAAACGAAAGGTAGTGTTTTACCGGCTCGAAGCTGTATTGGCAGTAGGTTACAGGGTAAACTCTGCAGAAGCTACCCAATTTAGAATATGGGCTACCAATACACTTAAAGAATATATCACCAAAGGTTTTGTGCTGGATGATGAGCGTTTGAAGCAGGGCAAAAATTTTGGTAAAGATTATTTTGATGAGCTGCTCGAACGCATCGGGAAATACGTGCAAGCGAAAGGAGGTTCTATCAAAAAATAACCGACCTGTATGCGTTAAGTGTGGATTACACCAAAGAAGCAGGAACCACTAAAGATTTTTTTGCATCGGTGCAAAACAAACTGCACTGGGCTATAACCGGAAAAACGGCTGCCGAAATAATTTACACCGAAGCCGATGCAACCAAAATTTTCATGGGCTTAAAAACATGGAAGTTTGCCCCTAATGGAAAAAATATTAAGGAGCGATGTGGTAGTTGCCAAAAATTATTTGAATGAAGCCCACATCTCTGAACTGAACCGGATTGTATCTGCCTATCTGGATTTGGCAGAGAATAATGCAAGCGGCAGCAATTGATGTACATGAAAGACTGGAGTAGATTTTAACCGGCTTTTTACAGCTTTCCAATTATCCTATTCTTGTTGACAAAGGAAAAATTACCATGCTGGAAGCTAAGTTAAAAGCCGAAGGCGAGTTTGAAAAATACCGGGTAATACAAGACCGGAACTATGTATCAGATTTTGATAAAGAAATAAAGAAATTGAAAAAGTAATGGATAAACTGCATCACTGTGGATGGTAACACAAAGATTGGATAAAGCAGCAAGCAATTAAATAGAACGGTTCAGTTTGTGCATTGCTGCCAATTGAACCAACAGTACAAGTGTGCGACGCAAGGATGTTAAATAGAATTACAAAAGCCTGGCTTCAAAAAAATTTTTTGAAGATTGGATAAAGCAGCAAGCAGATAAATTATGGCAAACCCATTACATGAAAGAGTTCTTGATTTTTTTCTTAGTTACAGAAGAAAACATCCTGATTTCGTTTTTTGGTTAAGGGAACGGGATACAAGCAACAGACTTACAGAAGGCTATTGGTTTCAGGGAAATGAAAAGTATGCTCTTTGTAGGTTTATACACTGCAAGTGGAGGAATTAATAAAACAAGAAGTGTCGGTATAGTATTTTGGTATGACAACGCTTTAGGAAAATTTGGTGCTCATTGGAGGTGGTTTTCAGGGGTGAAGAAGATGAAGACCTTATAAAATTTTATAAAGATCTAATATCCCAAGTCGGCGGCTTTGAACAAGATAACGAAGAAAAGTTTCAAAAACACCTTGGAAATAATGATTGTTTTGCAGAAGTTGAAAAGTTTTTAGATCGTTAATAAGAACGTAATGGATGAGTTGGTAATTAAGCATAAATTAAACTACTTGTTCATTGAAAAGGCAAGATTTGAAAAAATCTACAAAGAATTTTGCTTCAAAGAAAAGTTCGTCAATAAAACGGAAAATCATTTAATAGCCATGAGTTCTTCTCCCTTAAATACTATCCTTTACGGTCCCCCCGGCACGGGCAAAACTTACAACACAATTAAAAAGGCAGCTAAAGATCATAACGGGAACGAGCTTTGGCAATACTAAAGAAGAGTATAAAAAAGCAAAAGAGATATACGAACAACTGCTTGGCGACCAGGTTGAGTTTATCACATTTCATCAAAACTACAGTTATGAAGATTTTGTAACAGGCTTAAAGCCGGATGCAAAAAAAGAAACTTTACGCTTCGTAACACACGAAGGAGTTTTCTACAAAATCTGCAAACGTGCAAGAGATAATTTTGCAGCCAACAAAGAAGGTCTTCAACCTACAGAACCTTCATTTCAAAAAGTAGTATTTGAATTTTTGAAACCATTGCAACAGGAAGCCACTGGCATTCCTGTAAAAATGGATGTAGGAAATAGTGACTTCACTATAACCGGCAGTGGCGGTGATTTTCTTGAATTTAAAAGAGCCGGTTCAGATACTGCTGAAGCATTGAAGATCGACACATTGAAGTCACTGTATCAAAATGAAATAGGGCATGATACGGAAGGAAAGCACATCTATTATACGCCACTTGTAAAGCATTTAAGAGCATTAGCAGAGAAACTAAAAAATGAAATCACGCATGTAGAACTTAAAAACTACGTGCTAATCATAGATGAAATAAACAGGGCAAACATTTCAAGGGTATTTGGTGAACTGATAACCCTGCTTGAGAAAGACAAAAGATTGGGAAATACCCATGAGATGATCGTAACGCTATCAAACGGAGAGAAATTTTCTGTTCCTAAAAATTTGTACATCATTGGTACAATGAATACCGCAGACAAATCAATTGCCTTACTTGATATTGCATTAAGACGAAGGTTTGTGTTTGAAGACATGTATCCAAGGGATCATGTGATTGATGAACTCATACCTCCCCCATATAATGAGTTTCTAAAAGCAGTCAACCAAAAAATTATGATAGAAAGAAGTGCTGACTTTCTAATTGGTCATGCTTACTTTATGGCAGACGATGACGTTAAACTTGACTTTGAAGTAATCATGAACCGCCAGGTAATCCCACTGTTGAACGAATATTTTTATAATGCAAAAAGTGGGTTTGTTTTTAAGTTAATAGCCGATGCAATAAACCTTGTTCCCGGTTTTATAATTGAACAGGATCCTTATCTCGGTGCAGTAGTTAAAGCTACCTCATGACCACTTTAAATTTATATGACGGTGTAAGTGCTCCTTTTACCTTTGAAAATTTGAAAGGGTTCCAATCTTATTTAAATGAGGTATGGCAAAACCGTCCGCTATTTTTTGCAGAAGATGAGGACGAGGAAGAACGAAGAGAAACTACTCAACGCTTCTTTATTTTTAATGAAGGGAATATAAAGCCAAGAAACTATGTAGGTTTTATACAGTATGAAAATCTGCGGATAAATGTGTACCCAAGAGTTTTTAACCGTCCTGACTTTTCTGATGGCTCATTAGCAATACAAAATTTATTAAAGTGGCTTAGCTATAGCCAGCGTATCCATTTTCCTTTTACCGATACATCATTAACAACTTCTCAAACCGATGATTGGCTGGAAGCATTTATTTATTTGTTTGGAAACTTCACCGAAGAAACACTGTCTCAATCGCCGTACATGGCTTATGAAGAAGTTACCGAAGAAATGAATTTTTTAAGAGGAAGGATTGCAATGCCTCAATACATATCGAAAAGTCTTTCCAAAGGTCGCCATCATACAATTCATTGCACCTATGAACCCTTCATTTACGACAATCTGTTTAATCGAATTGTAAAGCATACGTGCCGCCTGCTGCTATCCGTCAGTAAAAACCGGACGAATAAAGAAATACTAAATAATATTTTGTTCTTATTGGATGATGTTAGTGACATGTATTGCAGTGCAACGGATTGTGAAAAAGTAAAAGTAAATCGCTTGTACCGGGAGATTGGCACTATTAACAGCATGTGCAGTGTCTTTCTTCAACATAGAACATATCACGATCATCAAAATGGTAATAACAACCTCTGTATGTTATTACCCATGGAAGTAATCTTTGAGCAATACATTGCTGGTTTTCTACAAAAGCATTTTCCGGAATTGCATTCAATAGCACAGGCAAGTGGGGAGTACTTAGCAAAGACAGGATTTGAACTGACTGAAAATGTTTTTCAAATGCAGCATGATATTTTGTTACCGGGTAAACTGATTATTGATACGAAATATAAATTCAGGCAACAATCGAATGATAAGAAAGGAGGTGTAAGCCAGAACGATATTTATCAGATGATCTCATACTGCTATCGGAGGAATATAAATGAAGGACTGCTATTATATCCCTTCAATTATGAAGCACAGGCATGTAATGAAACCAATCAATTTAGAATTTCATCTGCCGTCTCGGATATAAAAATACAAGCGAAAAGTATAGATATTACCGAGGCACATTTTGAAAACTTTGAACAGTTACAAAAGAAAAAGCTTTTGGAAGTTTTACTATAAGTAAATAAAAATTTGAACAGGGATACCTAATGCAACTAACCAATAAATGTTATCCATAAAATCTACCACCGTTTTCCGTGACTTATAAATAGAGAATGGATACATCAGCAACCTTCACCGTAGATAAAAGACAACTACTGAATGCTTTAAAACAATTGCAAAAAATTGAAAAAGCAGGTAGGAAGAAAGACAGTACTTTGGAGGTTACGGTTTTTGATGGCTATATAAGATTGATTATTCCTGGCATTGATTTAATTGTACAATCATTTACAAAAGGCAGTGCAAAATTCACCATTCGCTTATGGTATTTTACTGATGTTGTAAATGCGGAGAAAGATGAAGAGTTACACTTTACTTTAACAGAGAACCAATTAAAATTAAGAGGTTTCTCATTTGGAGTGCTGACCACTTTCTTTGAAAACGATAAAATTTTACGCAGCATAAATCTTCCGGTAAACTATAAGTACATAGATATAGTGCGGCTGTATCTATCAGAAAAATACACAACCGACGAAATAATATTTAATAACCTGGATAAGGAAGTAGTTGATGCAATCAATAAATTGAATAGTGAGATTGATAAAATTGCCTCAACCATGAGAAAGTATGGCTTTACAAGAGAAGAAATTGAAACGCATTATATCAAACAAGGTAAAGGGCTGAAACAACAAATGCCAGAAACAAACAAAACATACCTCTTCATAGACGAAAGCGGCGATCCCGTTTTCTATGGCAACCGTAAAAAACTCCTTGTAGGTGCAGAAGGCTTTCAACCCTACCTCATAATTGGCATGATAGAAACCACCGACAGAAAGGCTTTACGCAAAGCAGTGGTAGATTTTATGGATAACATCAAAGCAGACAGTCTATACAATTCCATTCCTTCCATTGCTTCAGATAAAGGCTGGTATGTTCATGCCAGGGGCGACCATCCCGAAATAAGAGCAAAGTTCTTTGAGTTGCTTCGCAACCTCGAATGGCTATAAAGCACATATTGTAATTGCCAAAAAAGACCTCAATATTTTTAACCGCAAACACAACAACAATCCTACTGAATTTTATTTTGATGTACTCCATCACTTGCTAAATGGCAGGCTGCAACACACCGGCAGCCGTTATAATTTATACCTTTCTCAACGGGGTAACAATTCACTCCATCGTTTTCAGGAGGCGGTTGACAAAGCATTGTCAGCAAGTGAAGCAAAGACTGATAGTGAGGTAAATTACAAACTCGAAATAGTACCCAGCAAAGAGATGCCGGAATTAAGCATTATTGATTACCTCATGTGGGCGGTACAGCGTAAATTATTGATGAATGAAAGCCGTTATTTCGATGCCCTAAGGCATAAATACGAAACGGTCTTGAACTTGTACGAAGAGGATGAAACAGGTATAAAATAAAAAAGCTAAAAAATCTTTTTGCCCCCGTGCCAGTACTGGCAACACCCATCATGGGATGAGATATGTAGGCTCAAAACTCTTTAGCAGTACAAATATAACGCAAAAGTGGTAAAAAGTAGTATAAAGCGGTGCAAAGCGGCTCAAAATCACAAAGTCAGGATAAACCTGACCTTCCGCCGATCGGGGACACCCCGGTCCAAAAGAATTCTACCGCAAATATAGAAAGCTAGTGTGTTATTTCTCTCTATGCGATTATTTAGCATCCAACCCCCACCCTACCGCTCCACATCATTTTCGTCGTCAATGGAAGGTGTGTATTCAATAATATCGGGCACTATGTAAATGCCATGATCGGGGTATAAGGCAGAGATGAGTTTGCGCAACTGAAACGCATCTTTCTGCGTGAGGAAATTACCAATACGCACCCTGAAGTTGGGGGCGCGGTAAAGCAGGTACGACTTCTGGTCGGGGAACCTGCGCAATAATTCGGCTTTTATGGCATTTGCCTGGTCGCGGTTTTGCGTGTTTGCAGCCTGTATCCTATATCCCTGCACCTGCCGCGGTGTACTGATGTAATACTGCTTATTCAGTTCTATTTGCCGCGCGGCAAGTTCATCGAACCGTGGGTCTTTGTGTACGATCACGGTTGCCGGCAGATCGTCACCAGACACGGTATCCTGCGCCATGGCAGCACTTAGAAAAAAAGTTATAAGCACAGTAAAAAGAAGTCTCTTCATTGTATATTAATTTTAGTAATCCCCTGTCTGTGCTGTTTGTTGCGTAGCGATAGCCACGCTTGCACTGCAGCCTAACCTGGTTGCACCGGCATCAATTAATTGCCGGGCAAATTCATAAGTGCGGATGCCGCCGGATGCTTTGATCTGCACATGTGCCGGTAGGTTTTTCCGCATCGTTTGTACCGCTTCCACAGTCGCTCCCGTTTCTGCATAGCCGGTCGATGTTTTCAGATAATCAATTCCCGCGGCGCCATACAATTCGCAGCACTTCAAAAGTTCATCTGCGGTTAGCACCCCACTTTCTACTATCACTTTTATCGTTTTGTGCCTGCTCTTCACCACCGGCATTATATGGTTGATCTCGTTGGAAACATACTGCCAGTCGTTGTTCTTTATCGCCATAAAGTTGATCACCACATCCAGTTCATCAGCGCCGTCCACCATCGCTAACAATATTTCTGCCAGCTTTGCTTCTATAGCCGAATAGCCAAAAGGAAAACCGATAACAGTAGCCACTTTCACCCCGGTGCCCGACAGCAATGCCTTGCATTTTTTAACAAAAGGTGGCGGCACACACACGGCGGCAAATTCATATTGTATCGCTTCTGCGCATAGCTTTTCTATGTCGGCAATAGTCGTGGTGGGCTTCAGTATTGTGTGGTCTATATAGCGGTTGATCTTCATGGCAAGTCTTTTTTTTTGATCTTTTTGTGAGCGGGCATTTGTTTTTTAGGCAGCCCCGGTTGTGTCACTCCCTTGTACCGCAGATCTTTATTCGGCTTTTAATTGCCACACCCGCGGTTTATATTGTTAGCCGAAACTATTCGTATCCTCCTCTTTGAAATCTGTAAAATTAGTATGGTTTAGCGGACAAAGAAGAGACAACACTTATAAAGCCAGTTTTAAACTATTACCTACATAAGGACACCAGGCACATGAAGGTTGAAAAATATCATTTAAAATCAGACAGGACCTTTACGTATTTTGAATTCATCAGCGTCGGTTCAAATGGCGCTATTAGAAACATGATCGAGTTTCAGACCACTTCATCGCCAAATCTTTTCAATCTTGCGTTTCGGTGACAAAGATCCAGTTACAGACGAAATCGATGATCTGGCAATTAGTAACAATGGCGACACCCAAAAAGTGCTTGAAACTGTTGTTGCCGCAGTGTATGCCTTTTTCGATAAAAATCCTGAAGCCATTGTTTATGCGACAGGCAGTACGCCAGCCCGGACAAGACTTTACTGAATGGGAATAACTAAATTTTATGGTGAACTACAGAGTAACTTCTATTTGTATGGACGAATCGGTGACAAACTCTACATATTCGAAACAGGAATAGAATTTGAGGGTTTTTTAGCCCAGCGAAAATTTGAGTAAATTGCAATTATGAAAACAGAAATAGAAAAAAAGGTGGAGGAACTTAATAAGACCAAAGTACCAATAGTAGCTATTGATCCATCTATGGATAAATATCACGGAACAGTTTTGTTTCCTGGTAAATTAGCGCTGGCGGAAGAACAGTTGAAAGGATTGAAATTGCCAGACATCAATAAGCATCGTAGTTAACAAATAAAGCTTCTTCCACCCGGTATTGCCATCCTCCTCCGCTCAATAAAGAAAATCAGCGCTGCTAATAACAATCTTTTCTTTTAAATTGGGAGTAGAACTTCCCCCTTAACCAAACACCAATTTGCATCTCCCGCCGCCCCGTAAAATTTCTGCAGTAGAAGAGTGCGACGCAACGATGCCTCCACAAAGAAACCTTGCTGGCTACTAAAAAAAAACCGCAACTTTCGCTGCGGTCTTATTATCTACACTACTTCTCTTGCCGTGGCAGTTCTTAAATTTTTTGCCACTTCCACAGGGGCAGGGATCGTTTCGGCCAATCTTGGGGCCTGCCACAATCGGCTGTTGTTTTACGGCTGCCGGTGAAGGATCGAAATAATCGTTTTCGTTGGCAGCATAATCTTCGCCGCGGGCATCTACTTCTTCTTTGTTGCTGCTCATTTTGCTCATGTCGGTTTTTTGCTGCCTGCCTTCGTGTATTACGTGCTCCGGCCTCCTGCTCAACCGGAATAGCGGAGTGGCAAAGGAACGAAACGATGTCTCTATTAACCTGTTCATCGAGTTTTTTAAACAACCCAAAAGCTTCCATTTTATAAATTACCAGCGGATCTTTTTGCTCGTACGAAGCAGTTTGCACACTTTGTTTCAGGTCGTCCATTGCACGCAAATGTTCTTTCCAGGCATCGTCTATAAGCCCAGAGCTACATTGCTTTCCAACGCCTGTGTTAGTTCATACCCTTTTGCTGTCAATGTTTTTTCGAGGTTTGCAAGCACCTGCATGGCACGGCGTCCATCAGTAAATGGCACCACCACATTTTCTATATGCCTGCCCTGCTGCTGCCGTATATTTTGAAATACCGGCAAAGCATTGGTAGCAATGTCGCTCTTTTTAGCCTGGTAATGGCTTAGTGCTTCATGGTACAGTTTCTCCGCCAGTTGGCTGTTCGTTGACCTTTGCGACAATTCTTCTTCGGTAATGCTGGTATCAATACCAAAGTTTACGATCACCGCCATTCTGAAACCCTTCAAAATCGGCTTGTTCTTTAAAGCTACTGATCAACCCTTCGGCTACCGAATAAAAACCATTATCCAGGTCAAGCGCCAGCCTTTCGCCAAACAAAGCGTGGTTGCGTTTGGTATAAATTACGGTACGCTGCTTGTTCATTACATCGTCGTATTCAAGCAACCGTTTACGAATACCAAAGTTGTTTTCCTCCACTTTGCGCTGTGCCCTTTCAATGCTTTTGGTGATCATGCTATGCTGAATCACCTCGCCTTCTTTGTAGCCGGCAAAGTCCATCACTTTGGCTATACGTTCGCTTCCGAACATACGCATCAGGTCATCTTCGAGCGATACAAAGAACATAGACGATCCGGGATCGCCCTGGCGTGCCGGCACGACCACGCAACTGGCGGTCTACACGGCGGCTTTCGTGGCGTTCGGTACCTAATATGGCCAGACCACCTGCTTCTTTTACACCGGGGCCCAGTTTTATATCGGTACCGCGACCCGCCATGTTGGTGGCAATGGTTACATTGCCCGCCAAACCGGCCTCGGCAACTACCTGTGCTTCCCGGGCATGTTGTTTTGCGTTTAGTACATTGTGGGCAATTGCTTTTTGTTTCAGCATACGGCTCAGCAGTTCGCTCACTTCCACACTGGTAGTACCCACCAATGACGGGCGGCCGGCATTGCGCATGTTTTTCAATTTCTTCAATTACGGCCTTATATTTTTCCCGTTTGGTTTTAAAGATCAAGATCCTGCTCATCGTTACGAATAACTGGAACATTGGTGGGAACGGTTACCACATCCAATTTATAAATATCCCAAAACTCAGCCGCTTCTGTTTCGGCAGTACCGGTCATACCGGCCAGCTTGTGATACATACGGAAGTAGTTTTGCAGGGTAACTGTGGCATAGGTTTGGGTGGCCGCTTCAATTTTCACATTTTCCTTTGCCTCAATGGCCTGGTGCAGACCATCGCTATACCGACGGCCTTCCATAATACGGCCGGTTTGTTCATCAACAATTTTAACTGCACCGTCAATCACCACATATTCTACATCGTTTTCAAAAAGCGTATAGGCTTTCAACAATTGCTGAACGGTATGTATCCTGTCAGCCTTTAGCGAATAATCGTTTAAGTATCGTTTCTTTCTGGTGCAGTTTTTCTTCGGCGGTAAGTGGCCGTATCGGTATCAATCGCATTGAGCTGAATACTAATATCGGGCAGTATAAAAAAGTTGGGATCTTCTCCGCTTTTGGTGATCATCTGAATGCCCTTGTCTGTCAGTTCAACCGAGTTGTTTTTTTCATCGATATGAAAAAACAATTCTTCATCTACTTTGGGCATTTCGCGCTGCTGGTCGGCCAGGTAGTAGTTTTCAGTTTTTTGCAATTTGGTACGGATGCCCGGCTCACTTAAAAACTTTATCAGTGCACCATTTTTAGGTAAGCCCCTGTGCAGCACGCATAAGTGCCAGACCACCATCTTTCGGATCATCGTTGCCTTCGGCAAACTTTTTCTTGGCTTCGTTTAAAAACTGGTTGGTCACTCTTTTCTGGGCTTCAACCAATTGGTGAACCCGTGGGCTTTAGCAGGTGATATTCCTGTTCGTCGCCGCGGGGTACAGGCCCACTGATGATGAGCGGCGTTCGGGCATCATCTATCAACACACTATCCACCTCATCCACCATGGCAAAATGGTGTTTGCGCTGCACCATTTCATCGGGGGTGTGCACCATGTTATCACGCAGGTAGTCAAAACCAAATTCGTTGTTGGTGCCATAGGTTATATCGGCCAGGTAAGCATGCCGGCGATTTGCAGTATTGGGCTGGTGCTTGTCTATACAATCTACGCGTAAACCCAAAAATTCAAAAATAGGACCGTTCCATTCACTGTCGCGTTTGGCCAGGTAGTCGTTCACCGTTACAATATGTACTCCTTCTCCGGCCAGTGCATTTAAATAAGCAGGCAGGGTGGAGACGAGGGTTTTACCTTCACCGGTTGCCATTTCGGCAATTTTGCCAGAGTGCAATACCGAGCCACCAATCAACTGAACATCGTAATGCACCATGTTCCAGGTTACGGGTATACCGGCAGCCAGCCAGGTATTGTTATAAATTGCCTTATCGCCATCTATAACTATATGTTGTTTTTTTAACACTTAAGTTCGCGGTCAAGGTCGGTAGCCTGCACCACCAATTGTTCATTTTCGGTAAAGCGGCGGGCGGTTTCTTTTACTACCGCAAATGCTTCTGCCTGAATTTCTGCCAGCGCTTCTTCAATCTTCTCGTTGCGTTGCTTTTTTAATTTATCAATTGGCTGGTATATCGTATCACGTCCGGCAATATCATCAATCGGGAGAGCGCCTCTGCTTCTGCACCCAGGTTCTCAATTTCAGCATCAATGTCGTGCAGATGCGCCTTTATGCGTTGTTTAAAGTCGTTGTTTTTGCCCGCAGGTCATCATTTGTCAATGACTGGTATTGTTCAAAAAAAACATTTGTCTTTTCAACAATTGGTAACAGTAGCTTCACATCTTTTTGCGACTTGCTTCCGCCAAATATTTTCTGTATAAAACCTAACATAATTAATGCGTTGGATGGTATAATATTGTATAAGTGTTTCAATTAGTCAAATATGGTGCTAAGGAGTATTCAGTCGTCAATTTGACAGGGAAGCAAAGGTAACAATTGACACGGAGGAATAAATAAGCGCAGAAATGAGCGGTTGTTAATATTTATTACCGAAGGATCAACTTACCCTTTGATG
Organism: uncultured Chitinophagaceae bacterium; assembly: GCA_963726895.1. Classification (GTDB taxonomy): domain Bacteria; phylum Bacteroidota; class Bacteroidia; order Chitinophagales; family Chitinophagaceae; genus Segetibacter. Next base: position 14,145 of record CAVSED010000014.1, read on the forward strand.
GTGATGGAGGAGATTTTTTGGTAACCGGCAATTGGAAGCAGATGGAGCATTGTTGCGACAGTCTACCCCGCACTACAGCGGGGCTCCGTTCATCGGCATAGCTGTGATTGGGCAGTTTGTAAGCACAGTATTGGCGCGCCAAATAGGTAAAAAAAGTCTTTGAAAATACCTGCAGAGCCGTCAGCACGATGCCGTCAGCCACTCTACAGGTTTACAAAGACCTAAGCGATAAAAGTATAAAAAAAGTATAGAGCAAGCGATACCACTGCCCGAAAAGCCTGGTCGCTTTGCCATTAAACTCACAGTAACAATAGCCGGCATTTTCCGGCAATGTTCGTACCTGAGTTTCTTCTTTTCCCAACAGCCAGGCTGTTAGCTGCTATGTATCTTTTGCACAAGAGCCTGCACCTCTTCCAGGGAGCCGATCTCCAGGCTTTCGTTCGCAGCAACGGCTACAAAGGTATCGTGTGGAATGAGGTGAGAAAAATTGAGTTGCGTTAGTTTTTGCAGCGATTGTATGCTGCACTGGTATTGTTTAAAGTCTGCATTGCCGTCAAAATTCAACTCTTCAAAGGTTATATCGTCCACCAAAGTTTCCTGCGACAATTTAAAGGCAGTTGCCCGCAACTTACCGGCTGCGTTGTACCAAAGAATGATCTTCCAGAATTGCAGCGGCACCTGTACCCCGCGAAAGACAGGATCACTTTCCAAAAAAATCGGTCCGTTCATTACCGATATCTTCAATGATTTGCCGGCTTCCAGCACAGCGCCCTGCTCCAGTATCACTTTTTCCAGCTTGCCCCATAGCCCACCCGAAGTTGACCGGTTAAGCTTTGGTACCTGCGGGCAGGCGTTGGTATAAACACAGGTCAGGTCGGCATATTGCTTGGCGAGTTCTGCAGTGTCTGCCCAGTCGGCATCTTCGCGCCGGCTGAGGTGCCCCCGGTCAAAACCACTGAGCGCATAGTAGTTATCGTTGAGTTGAAGATTGGTATCAAGGCGTTTATCACGCAACCATATATCCACTCTTTGTGCCTGGTCTGTTCGTTGTTGCATGTCGCCATTGATGTTGATGGCGCTAATGATCGGCATTTTGCGAATGGCATGAAAAATTACGCTGAAATGGAAATATTTGAAAACGTAGCTGTCACTGTCAATGTGCCGTGCAACATATTTACGCAACGCAGCCAGCGGGCCGGGCAAAGGAATTTTGATGCCTAAAAAGCCGGGCAGATAACCTTTACAGGTGCTGTAGTCAACCGCTTTTTCCCGATCTACTTTAGCTATTTCGTCCAGTAAATCAATTGGTATGGTACCTGCAACAGGCAATTGAATAGAGGAATTCCCATCTGGTGTCACCGGTTTGTTTTGAAAAGTTACCGAGAAACGAACATCAGTGGTGAGCAGCGAAGCCGGAAATATTACCTGCACATTTTCGTTGTTGTTTTCACCGGTTTTTACCACGTGGGTCTTGTCATTGTCAGCATCTTTGTCACCGCCTGCAGGCACCACAACAGGAGATGAAATGCTAAAGTCAGTCAGCCCTTTTACAAATGGAGAGTTTGGAAATTTGCTGTTGATATCATCTAACAATACGCTTATCCTGATACCTTCATTTGCCAGCCAGCAGATACGTGCAATGTCTATTTTTCCATTAACCGGTTCAATGATCTTTCCCTTTATATCCAGGTAATTCTTACCATCGGCAGTTTTGGATGGCACACCCATATGGTGAAGTGCTACGACCTGCCATTGGTCATTGAAAACGGGGCTGCCACTGCTGCCGGGTGCTGTGTCCGTCTCGTACCAAATGGTATTTTCCAGCAGTTTGGTAAAACGGTTCTCCCGGATAGATAGCTGTTTATAATCGCCGGCCGGATGGTGAATGATATTCAACAGTTCTGTGCCTTCTGCGCCAACTTTGCCGGTTGCAGGATTGAGGTATAAATAGCCAAATTTTGACAGCGGTATTTTACCTGTCACATCAGTTGGGCACACTGCAACAAAGCAATAATCCAAAGCCTGGTTGGAACTATAGAAATCCTGCACTGCCAGTTTAAAAATAGCGGGTGAGGTCTCCCGTCCATTAATGTCATATTCATAGTTAAATTCCACTTCGCTATCGGCAGCATCAGCCATATTGGGAAACACATGCCAGTTGGTTAGCACCAATCTTTCTGATACCATAAACCCTGTAGCATAGCCACTGTTGCGTGTGCCATCTTTTACCACTATGCGACATACTTTCTGTTTAGCATAAGTAATCAATTCACAAAAGTTGCTGTACACCGAATTATTGTTGCCAATGGCCCGTTCAAACGCGAAGTCTATCGGTTCACTGCTTACCTTTTGCAGCATTTGCCGTCTTTTCATCAGCTTGTCCTGCGCCTCTGAGGTGTCTGTTTTCTCCTTTTCTATACTTGCAGTTGCCGGAAGAACGGTTTGTGTTTTGGCAACTTTTACAGGTGGTTTTTTAAAAGAGTGGTAGCGTTTTTCGGATTCGATCAATTGGTCGGGCGAAACAAACATGGCAATAATTTTAGCGTTTGCATAAAAGTAATTGCAAGGTGTAACAAATTCAAACCCGGAAAGGAAAACCAAAAAGTCGCAGGCTGGTTAGAGGTGCAAAAGCGATGCGTAGGGTGCCAGGTAACGAAAGAATAAGTTTTATAATTGGTGCTTCTGCCACCCTGCCAACGGTAAACAGATATTCCGGTGCGCTGCACTTGTTAGACTACATCAATGCGAATATTTTCTACAAATATTGCGGTGCGCTGCACCGCAATATTTCATTGAATGTGAAGGATCAATACAAGTATTGCGTGTAGCACCAAATTCAATCAATACGAACGACCACTGCAAATATTAGCGGTGCGCTGCACCTGGTAAATATTTTATTTGATGGCGTTTGTATCAAAATTAGGCGGGAAAAGCCGCGGCACCATCTGCCGTACACGGGTGCGACGCAACAAAAGTCTGGCTGTGCACTCTGCCCGGCTCCAAAAAAAAAGTGCACGATAAAAAGGCCCGGAATTGCTGCAGCATTTTAGCAGGGCAGGTGGTTTTGTTCTCTGGTCTCCCCTACTCACAAAACTTTTACTTTTACACATGAAGATTTTGATCATAGAAGATGAAACGGCACTGCAACAGTCGATACAAAAATACCTGGAGCACCAAAATTATGTGTGCGAGACAGCTTCCACTTTTGCTGCCGGTCTGGAGAAAGTTTACGCCTATCAATATGACTGTGTGGTGGTGGACATTGGGCTGCCACAGGGTAGCGGGCTGGACATTGTAAGGAAACTGAAACAGATAGAATCGAAAGCGGGGATCATTATCATCTCGGCAAAAAATGCATTGGAAGATAAGCTGCAAGGGCTGGAACTCGGGTCGGACGATTACCTGACCAAGCCTTTCCATTTGTCTGAACTCAACGCCCGTATAGCTGCTATACTTCGCCGGCGCACGTTTGGTGGTAACAAGATCATACAGTTTCAGGAGATAGCACTGGACCCGGAAGCTAAGCGGGTGACCATAGAAAAAAAAGAAGTGGACCTGACAGACAAAGAATACCAGCTACTGGAATATTTTATTGCCAACCAACGGCGGGTGCTAACCAAAGCCGCAATAGCCGCACACATTTGGGGCGATGAATATGAACAGGTGAGCAACTATGATTTTATATATACACACATAAAAAACCTGCGTAAAAAGCTACTGGATGCCGGCAGCAGCGACTACATAAAAACCGTACATGGCACGGGCTATCGCTTTACTGATAATTAAGCCGGGACCTATTTTTTGCCTGAACTGAATGGTAAACAATGAAACAACAAACCTTACCTGCACCTATGCGCCTGCTGACCAAAACTACCTTGTATTTTTTATTGGCTATGGTGCCATTGTTGTTGGCAGGGGGCTCTTTATTGTTTCGCCAGTTTGGCAAAGAGATCAACAAAAACCTGGATGATGAATTGCTGAACGAAGAAGTGCAATGGATACAAAACCTGCGAAGTGAAACTGAGAATGGCACCACGTTTATATTGCGCACGCCGGAGCTAGCTGTTTATCCCGTAGATGCACCACCGGAACAATACCCTACTATTCGCGACTCCTATGGCAGAGGCAACAACGCCCAGGCGCTGTACCGGCAACTATCGCATGCAGTATATATCAATGGCATTACCTACCAGATAATGATACGTAAATCGCAGGAGCAAAAACTGGCTATGAAAGCTAATGTAACACACATTATGCTGCTGGTATTTGCCGGGTTGTTGGTATCTACCCTCCTGTTTAACTGGCTAATAAGCAGACGCCTGTGGGAACCTTTTAAACGGTCGCTGCAGAAGATACGCGAAGCTGAGCTGCACAAGATGGAAGCGGTACACTTTGAGCAGACCAACATAGAAGAATTCAATGAACTAAATGCTTCACTTAACTCTATGACAGCAAAAATTTATAGCGACTATGTGAGTATGAAAGAATTTACTGAAAATGCAGCCCACGAAATGCAAACACCGCTTGCGATTGTGCAGAGTAAAATGGAACTGTTGCTGCAGGATGTAAACCTTGCCGATAGCCAGGTAGAGTTGATCATGCAGGCAAGCACGGCGCTGAACCGGCTGAGCAAACTTAACCAGTCGCTGCTGTTGCTGGCCAAGATCGAGAACAACCAATATGAAACGGCTGAAAAGATCGGTCTTACAGGCATTATTGATAAATACCTGCTGTTGTTTGCCGAAGTGATAAAAGACCGGCGGGTGACCATAACAACCGACTATACAGATGACTTTGTGGTAAGCCTGCATCCGCTGCTGGCGGATTTGCTGGTCAGTAATTTGTTGGGCAATGCGGTTAAATATAATCACCCCGGAGGTGAAGTGCACATACAGATCAACCAAAATGCTTTTATCATCTCTAATACCAGTCAGTTGCCTGCGATAGAGCCAGCGCAATTATTTAAACGGTTCAATAAATCATCTTCTGTATCTGACACTTCCAATGGGCTGGGTTTGGCGATCATAAAAAAGATCTGCGATATGCATCATCTGCAAATTGATTACAGCGGCGCAGAAGGAAGACACACTTTCAAAGTGACAAAAGACGAGTAGCCTAAATTGTAACTTCTCAGCCTAATTGTGCTAACAACAACATCGCCTACAGTCAACTGCCTGCGAACCTGAAACCGCTGCTGAATAAAGATGTGAACGTACAAGCGAGCGTGGCAACGATGTAGAAAAAAGAACCTCTGCCCGGACACAAAAAAACAAGACACTATGTTGAAGAAAGCCAGCGCCAGAAATGCCGTAAAACAAAAAACCCCGCCTGCCAAAGCAGACGGGGAAACTAAACCAAACTAAACCTCACATCACTCTTCACACTGGACTATTATGGAAGGTCATTCAAGGCATATTGATACTCAATCTGCGGCTGATTTGGGTACACACCGCTTATAATAGCGCTGTTTCCCGAATTCTTCAAAGCCGCTTTCAATTCATCAACACTTGCTACCCTTGTGTTATTTACTTTAGTTATAATAAATCCTTCTTTTATTCGTGTCTGATCTGTTAATATTCCCTGACCCAGGTTTTTGACAACTACACCTGCAGGTATTTGCAACTGTGCAGCTTTCTCTTTACTCAGGTTTTCAAACGATGCACCTAACTGCTCAACCACCTGCTCCTTCATGCTTTCGTAGGTGCCGGTGCTGCCCTGCAAGGTTGCTGTGCCGGTTTTCTCAGCGCCGTTGTGGGTGTAGGTAAGTGCCATTTTATCGCCTGGGTGAAAGGCAGCTATCTTTTCCACCACTTCGGTGCCGGAGTTTACGGTTGCTCCATTTATTTTGGTAATGAAATCACCTTTTTGTACACCTGCCTCTTCAGCAGCACTTCCTTTGGCTACATCCATTACAAAAACACCATCGCCATCTTTTACATTGTTTTTCGCTTTGTCTTCGGCACTCATTTCGCCGTTGGCATACATGATACCCAGGTAGGCTCTTTTGCTGCTGCCGTATTTTATAATGTCGTTCACCACTTTTTTAACCAGGTTGCTGGGTATAGCATACGAGTAACCTGCATACGAGCCGGTGGGTGAAGCAATGGCGCTGTTAATGCCGATCACGTCGCCATCGGTATTTACCAGTGCACCACCGCTATTGCCGGGGTTTACGGCTGCATCGGTTTGTATAAACGACTTTACCGGGCTGTTGCTATTGCGACTGTTAATGCCCAGGCTTCTTGCTTTAGCGCTCACAATACCTGAGGTAACGGTTGTCTCCAGGTTTAGCGGATAACCGATCGCCAATACCCATTGTCCAAGGTGCACATCATCAGAATTAGCGAAGGTTAAAAAGGGAAGATTGCTGGCATCTATTTTTACTACTGCCAGGTCGCTGCTGGGGTCTTTGCCAATCACTTTTGCTTTGTAATCCTTTTTATCGTTCAGCGTTACAACCAGTTCATCGGCGCCATCCACCACGTGGTTATTGGTCACAATATAGCCGTCGGCGCTTATGGCTACACCAGAGCCGGATGCGCGCTGGTCTTGCGAGCGGGGGCTGCTAAAAGGATTACCAAATCCATCGCCAAAAAATTGTCTGAAGGGGTTGTTTTGGTCATCGTCGCCGGTGATTACCTGTTTGGCTTTGGTAAGTGTTTTAATATGTACCACTGCCGGCGCCGCCTTGGTAGCTGCATGTTCAAAGTCTACCATTGGGCCGCCTGCCGCATTTTCATCGTAGTTAGCGGGTTTAAATAGCGAGGCTACCGGTGAAGATTTTGCCACACCTTCCTGGTGTTGCTGGTATTGGCTTATGCCTACATAACTTCCGACCGTAGTAGCAGCGCTTACAAAAACCACTGCCGCAAATTGTTTTACTGTCATTGTTGATTGCTTTATTTGTTTTAATTTTTTCTTTTACAATACAACTTTACACCCCGGTTCTGAAGCAAATCTGTAGAAAACTGTAAATACCCTGTTAAGTGTTTGCCGGGCTTTTCACCCTGTGTTTTTTGGGGACCAGACAGTAAGTCTCCGGTTGGGCGGTCCGTTGCGTCGCAGTACGTTCATCGGTATCTCTTTGTGGAGCAGAAAAAAGAGAACAAATTAATAATCGTCTTTTTGCAGGCAGAATAATTTAAACAGCCTTGTACGATACTGACTAGAAAATAATAGGTGAGTATGACATGGAAACCTTAGTTGAGCAAAGCTATAACTGTATAAGGGTGCGACGCAACAATCGCTGGCACAAAGTTGTATTGCCGGCTACACAAAAAATTACTATTCCCCGAAATCAATTCAGCAAGTGATCTTCTCACGGTGAACATTTTTTGCGTTCGCTCAATAAAACATTCATTTCTGCGTTCATGCTATTTAGCTATCGTAGGTACACCCAAATAATGGTCCCCTACGTTGGTCAAATCCAAAATCAGCCTCAACAGAAAGTATGAAAAACCATTACGACACCCTGGGTGTAGAACCAACTGCTACAAAAGAAGAGATCAAATCAGCCTATCTGAAACTGTCGCGTAAAATGCATCCTGATATGAACGATGGCGATGTGTTTTTTACCGAAGTTTTTAAACAGATCAATGAAGCAAACCGCATTCTCAGCGATGAGGTAAAACGCAGAAACTACGACATGCAGTTGCGGTCAGCTAAGTTCGATCACGAATTACTGAAGACAAAAGAAAGTCATATACACACCAGGCAAGCGCAAATTGTACACCGTCAATTCACCCGTAAAATGTTGATACGTGGTTCGGTAAGTTTGTTTGGCGGGTTGGCGGCTATTGCATTATTCTCCCTGTCGTTTGATGAACGTAACCCAGCGGTCACTGCTGTTGCACCAAAGCATATTGCACCGGTCTCTGCCTACGACAGCGTAAGCAGCGACTTTACCATGGTCAACGAACACCCGGTTGATACAGAAGAGCTGTCGATGCAAACTATTTATAAGGAAACACATAAAGTTGAAGCCCAGGCGGAAGTTCCGGTAGCACCTTTAGTAAAAACGACTGCTTACCAACAGCCGGTCGCAACCAGGCAGGATAAAATAATTGAAACTAAAACGGAACTTATAGATCTGCCAAAAACCTTTACAACCGATGATATGCAGACCTTATTAGCTGAAATTGAGCAAAAGAAAACCCAGTCTGCCAACACTTCCAGGTGTATTCGGTTGGGCAAAACTACCGGCAGCAATGTGGAAAATGCTTTTCAACTTGCCGGTTTCCTGCAGTCAAAAGGCTACGTAATAGCGGGGCGGGAAACTACTTCAGCAGCAGTAAACGGGGTAAATATTGACTGTAGCCGGTCCATTATTGCCGTCATCATCGGGCGTGTGGAAGACTAAGGTAAAAGAACTTTCAAATACGCCACTTGCCTGCTATTATTTAGCTGACAGCACTATGATCTTGTCATCGCTGCCATTGCTGGTGCATACATACACCCTGCCATCGGGTGCCACGCACACGTCACGCAGTCTTCCATATTTACCACGGAGCATTTCATGTTGTTCGGCAATTGCATCACCTGCATCGTTCAGCTTTAGTTGATAAAGTGTATTGTCTTTTAAAGTGGCAAGTAAAAGAGAGTTTTTCCAACCGGCAATGGCATTGCTTCCATAATAGTCTAAACCCGAAGTAGCCAGTGTTGGTGTCCAGGCTTTTATAGGTTCCTGTACCTGGTTGGCTGCACAAAATTCCTTTTCCACGCTTTCGTTGCAAAAGCCGGTAACGGTTGCGCCAACCATAGTTTCTTGCTTTGGTTATTATGTTCACTTCATCGTCGGTATTGGGGCCGTGCTCCAACTCGTATAATCTTCCGTTGGCAAATACCAATCCTTGCGGGTTCCGATGCCCAAAGCTCCAAACGGGATTGTTGGCAAAAGGATTATCGGCAGGTATCGATCCATCCGGATTAACACGCAAGACCTTTCCATTAAGCGCTGCTTTATTTTGTGGGTCTTGCTGGTTGCCGGCATCGCCGGTAGTTATGTAAAGTTTTTTGTCGGGCGAAAAGGCCAGGCGGCAACCGTTGTGATTGCCGGCAGCATGAATGTTGTCAATGATCACTTTGGGCTGGGTAAGAGTGCTACCATTGTAAGTATAACAAACAACCTTCTCTTTATATCCATTGTTTTCATAATCATAAGCTACAAACACCTGGTGATTGGTGGCAAAATCGGGATGCAGCGCTAAACCCAACAAACCCCCTTCGCCCTGCGAGGTTACCTCTGCAATGGTTAACACCGGCGTTACCTTGCCCGTTGCCGGATCGACGCGGCTGACCTTGCCGCCGCGTTCGGTCATCCAAATTTTTCCATCAGCTCCCCAAACCAGTTCCCAGGGATAGGTGAGGTTGGCAACCAATATTTTGTCCTGCACATTGACAGGTTCAGCAGCAACCGGCTTTGGATTGGGTGTATTACAGAACGAAGAACTAAGCAGGAGAATAGTTACGACTATATGGTTAGACATGATTAGTATTTATTACTACATGCATAAAAATGATGCCCTAGGTTCCGACCGGCTTTGTCTTCGGGCACCGCCTGATCTACTATCATTACTCATTCTGGTTTATTGTTTTATTTACTATTTGGGAACTGTTTCATCAAGGCTGGAGAGATGAACGGAGCCCCGCTATATGGCGGGGTTGACTGTCGCAACCATCGCTCATTCATAGCGGTAAAGCCGGTTACCAAAACACCCTCAACACCTCAAAACTGCACCACCTGGCAACAAAAAAGGCTGCATTGCTGCAACCCTTTGTCAGTTCTGATTACCACCAGATTACCTGATGAACAACATCTCACGATACTTGGGCAGCGACCATTCATCGTCGGCCACGAGCATCTCAAGTTTGTCAAGGTTATACCTGATCTTATCAAAATATTTTTCTTTCACTTCATTGCAATAAGCGATCGCTTTATCCCGCGCGTCGGTCATACCATTGCACACCTTGCGTGCTTCTATCATGTTGGTCACATCTTCGCTGACGGCACCTATAAGGTCAGACAGCTTTTGCAGCACCTGCAACTGGCTTTTATAGGCAGTTTCTTTTAAGCCCACATCGCGCAGGCCCTGTATGTTGGCAATGATCAGGTTTTGGTATTTGATGGCAGATGGCAGTATGTGGTTCGTGGTGATCTCGCCCATAACACGCGCCTCTATTTGTACCTTTTTAATATATTTTTCCAGCTCAATCTCGTGGCGGGCCTCCAGTTCAGAATGGGTATAAACACCATTGTTTTCAAAAAGCTTTTTTGCTTTTTCTGTAACCATAGCGTCAAGTGCAAGCGGGGTTGTTTTTACATTGGGAAGATTGCGACGTTCAGCTTCTTTTTGCCATTCGTCGCTGTAACCATCGCCTTCAAAAAGCACATTTTTACTTTCTACGATGTACTTCTGAATGGTGTGCATCAGCGCTACTTCCCGCTTCTCACCTTTCTCCATTGTTGCATCCACCTCTTTCTTGAAATTGCGCAAGGTCTCCGCCATTATGGTGTTTAAAACGGTCATGGCATTGGCACAATTTGCGGAGGAACCTACGGCTCTGAATTCAAATTTATTACCGGTAAACGCGAAGGGTGAAGTGCGGTTGCGGTCAGTATTGTCGAGGAACAACTCAGGAATACTACGGTGCAGATCGAGCTTCAGGATGGCTTCGTCCTGCTCGTCAAACTTTTCTCCTACCCTGCCTTCTACTTCATTTAAAACATTGGTCAGGTATTCGCCGGCAAAAACAGATATGATGGCCGGCGGTGCCTCGTTAGCTCCCAGGCGAAAATCGTTGCCGGCGCTGGCAATAGAGGCCCGCATCATATCGGCATAATCGTGCACTGCCTTTATGGTGTTCACAAAAAAGGTCAGAAACATCAGATTGGTCTTTGGCGTTTTTCCCGGAGCCAGTAAATTGACACCCGTATCTGTTGCCATGCTCCAGTTGTTATGTTTGCCGCTTCCGTTAATGCCGGCAAAAGGTTTTTCGTGCAGCAATACCTTTAGCTTATGCCGCTTGGCAACCCGCGCCATTACATCCATAAGCAGGGTATTGTGATCCACTGCCAGGTTTACTTCTTCGAAGATAGGCGCGCACTCAAATTGAGAAGGCGCTACTTCGTTGTGGCGGGTACGCAAGGGAATACCGAGTTTGTAGCTTTCGGTCTCAAAATCGCGCATGAAAGAGTAGATGCGCTCAGGAATAGAGCCGAAATAATGGTCTTCTAATTGTTGCCCTTTGGCAGGAGAGGCGCCGAATACTGTACGGTCGCATAGTACCAGGTCAGGACGGGCATTGGCGATAGATTCATCAATAACAAAGTATTCCTGCTCCCACCCAAGGGTAGGCGTTACTTTGGTGACATTCCGGTCAAAGTAATGGCAAACTTCTACAGCAGCTTTGTCTATTGCAGCGAGTGCTTTTAACAAAGGCGCTTTGTAGTCGAGGCTTTGCCCGGTATAAGCAACAAATATGGTGGGGATGCAAAGTGTAAGACCGTTGCCTATTTCCATTATAAAGGCGGGGGAAGATGGGTCCCAGGCGGTATAACCCCGTGCTTCGAAAGTGGCGCGAAGACCACCGCTGGGGAACGAAGATGCATCGGGCTCCTGCTGAATGAGGGCGCCGCCATCAAATTCTTCTATAGCAGTTCCATCGCTTTTAATGGTAAAAAAGCTGTCGTGTTTTTCTGCCGTTGTACCGGTAAGTGGCTGAAACCAGTGTGTAAAGTGCGTAACTCCTTTGCTTTCTGCCCACGTACGAATGCCATTGGCGATCTGCCCTGCAACTGCGCGGTCTATCTTTTTACCTCCCCTGATGCTGAGATTAAGACTTTTAAATGCTTCGTCGCTCAGCACCTCGCGGGCTTTTTTAAGTGTAAATACATTTTCGCCAAAAATGGCTGTGATCTTTTTACTGGGTTTTGTTTCACCCACCTCGCCGGACTTGTTTATATCTTTTATAGCAGAAAATCGTAATGACATGTTTTTTGTTGGTTTTTACTGTTTTATCAATATTTTGAATAAAGGGCTTTAAAATTATGGCATTTAAATGATTCGTAATTTTCAAAATAACTGTACAAAAGCAGAAATGATAAGTATATAATTTTATCACTGTCCACCACACCGATTACTGCTAAGTAGCGCACATAAAAAGAGGCTGCCTTTGGGCAACTCTTTTAAAGATAAATTGTGATTAAAAAATATAAACTACACTGAAGCAGATTTTACCGTTTTAATAATGATTGCAGCCACTTTATAAGGATCTGCTGCAGAGTTAGGACGACGATCTTCAAGGTAACCTTCCAACCTTTTTCTACTGTTAACAGTGGAATACGGATAGAAGCACCACGATCGGAAACTCCATACGAAAAATCGAAGATGGAAGCAGTTTCGTGCTTACCGGTAAGCGCAGATGGTTGTCGGCGCCATACACATCAATGTGTTCTTTAACAACCGGGCGGAAAGCCTCACAAATTTTATCATAGGTTTCTTTACTGCCGCAAGTTCTCAGAAGCGTATTTGAGAAGTTGGCGTGCATTCCCGAACCGTTCCAATCCAGTGTACCTAGTGGTTTACAATGCCAGTTAACCGAAACTCCATATTTTTCACCGATTCTTTCAAGCAGGTAGCGGGCAACCCAAATTTGGTCACCTGCTTCTTTGGCACCTTTTGAGAAAATTTGAAATTCCCACTGTCCTGCGGCAACTTCGGCATTGATACCTTCTACATTAAGACCTGCTTCTATACAAGCGTCGAGGTGCTCTTCTACTATCTCTCTGCCATATGCGTTGTTGGCGCCTACTCCGCAATAGTAAGGACCTTGTGGGGCAGGATAACCGCCTGCAGGAAAGCCAAGTGGTTTATTGGTGGAGGTATCCCAAAGGAAATACTCCTGTTCGAAACCAAACCAAAAATCATTATCATCATCATCGATCAATGCCCGGCCATTGCTTGGATGCGGGATTCCGTCTGACGTTAATACTTCACACATAACCAGGTAAGCATTTTTACGTTGAGGATCTTTGACAAGAAAAACTGGTTTTAAAACGCAGTCGGAAGAACCCCCCGGAGCTTGTTCAGTTGAAGAACCATCAAAGGACCAGTTGGGCAGATCTTCCAGTTTGCCTGTAAAATCTTTTTCAATTTTGGTTTTACTGCGAAGGCTTTGGGTGGGCTTGTAACCATCAAGCCAGATGTACTCAAGTTTTACTAACGACATAAGCTAATTAATTAAAAATTATATTATTTTGAATCGATTACGGTGCGAATTTATAAAAAAATAAATAAGAAGCTTAATTTTTTTCCAAAAATTCCCATAATTTTTAATTAAGCCGTTTGTAAATGAAACATAGTAAATATTATAATGTGTTGTCAGACATTCATTGCCGCATCTCGGAATTGTATCAAGGTTTTTATTCTAAATCGATAGGAGTGTTTGCACTCTTACTACTAAAGTATCGGCCTAACAGCTGTATATCAGCTATACTTTTGTGAAAATACAGTGAGATGCCGATGGAATGCTAGCGGCTTACAGGCGAAGCAGGCATCTTGCAGCAGAGTGAGTTGATCTCAGACCAGGAGAGGATAATTTCTATCCAATTACAATATAATAGAACGGCAGACAAAATCTGGGATAATTCCCGACGATTGAATTTGTAGTTCGGCATATTCTTCGCGCGTATTTCCAGAAAGTACAAGCATTGTTTTAACTCCAAATTTATTGCCACCAAGAATATCGGTATTCAAGTTGTCGCCCACCATTAAGTATGTCTTTTTTTGTAAAGTCGCCAAGCCTGTTTCAGACGATTATAGGCATAAGTAAACATTTGGGTATCGGGCTTGCCAAAGTAGATGAATTTTTTGTTCAGGCATACTTTCTACCAGACTGGCAATGCCACCGGCAGCAACGGCAACATCATTTTTGACAACAGGATAAAGTTTGTCGGAGTTGGCAACAATAATAGGAATGTTTTTTCGGCGAAACAGATTGATGGTTTTATTAATGTCGGTATTCCAATCAAAGCCTTCATCATCAAGAAAAACAAAGGCTGAAATATCCTGAATGGCATTGATGTCAACATCGCTGACCGAAATATGCTCGAGCCCCGATTGTAAAATATAGTGAGCCGAGTTTTCGGTACCAAGGTAAGCGATCTTTCCTTCGGTGATTTTGTGTTGCAAAAAATGTTTTGCCATCATTCCCGAAGTGATCACTTCATGTGTTTCAATGCCCGGCAAACCGAGCGCGCAAAATTTTCAATTTGTTGTTCCTGGCTGCGCGATGCATCGTTGGTTAGAATCCTGATGGCAATACCTTTTTCGCGCAGTTGCATGATAGTTTCAGCAACTCCTTCAATTAGACCATTGTAATTTTTGAAAACTCCATACGAGTCTGAGAAAAACAGCTTTAAATGTTTCGGCAAGGGGCAAAAAAGATTGTAATTCCATGTTGTTCTTTTATAGATTAAGTGCTTTTAAAAGTATCCTCGGCATTAAATCCTTTCGATAGACGGCAGATAAATATCGTACGCCTCTTTTTGAAGTTTGGTCGAAAACAATTCGTGGAAAAAAAACCGCCCATCTTTGATAACATAATTGAGAATAAAGAAACGGTAGGCTTCTTTCAAAAACCTGATCTCCGGCTTCAGTTAAAGGAAAACCATGATATGCTTTAAGAAAAAGCTATGAACCTTTCTTCCATTAAAGGATCGATCAAATAGCTGAAGATCGTACGGTCACCAACGTCAGAAACTACCCGGCTTAAAAAATAGAAGTCAAGCATACGTGAGCCCATGCTAAACCAATCATAATCCCAACGTGAATAAAGTTTGCATGCTGGAGGTGACAGAAAAATTACCAATATTCCAGTCGACAAATACCGGAATTTGATCCAAATGATCTTCGCCTAAAGTTGTAAGCATTTTCCAGAAACAGATCGCTTTGCTTTTTTATTTCATTTAGTTGCAGCCGGTGTTCATATTTGCCATCATCGGTTTCAATAATCTGCAGCAGATGATCAATATCGGTTTTCAATGTTTTTGAAGACGGAGGCAAGGTATTGCGGGTAGAGTGACAGGCTTTGTGAAACAATGCGATCTGCTCACCTAATTTTACAATCTGATTTTCATCGAGCCGGCGCGGCAACCTTTTTCTAATGCCAATAGGACGATAAAAAACAACCCAGGCATCTAATATTTCACTCTGGTGCCGATACACAAACAAGAACTTACCTTTTGCAAGGGAACGGGCTAAAAAATTTTCAAAAGGTGCAGGCAAGTTATTCGAAAGCGTATCAATGATACTATGGTCTTCTACAAAATGTTCGTACGAGCCAAAGTATGAAAGCTTGGCAATGATAAAATTTCCATCGGTAAAGGTGATACGGTACACATGATTGGTAGATACCTTGGCACTAATATCTACAATGCGAATGATGTGACGGGTATTGTCGTATGCCATCCAGGCATTCTTCACTATTGCTGTAAAATCTATAAACTGCATCGTTAGTATTCTTCTTTTTCGCTGGCTGTCACCGGAGAAACCAATTCCTCAAAACCAATCTGCGACTATTGTGCGGACCAAGCCTAAATTATTTCAAAGTAACGTTTCAATTCCCAGTCTGTTACGCTTTGCATAAACTGTCTCCACTCCCACTCGCGGGTTTTAATAAAATGATCGGCAAAAGCGCTACCAAACAATTCCGCGGCTATACCCGAAGTTTTCATTGCATTGGTGGCATCATATAAAGTTTTGGGGAGTTTGGCACTAGCTGCATTGGCATATTCATTTCCAATAGTTGGCGCTGTATTTAGTTGCAGCTTGTGTTCAATGCCGTAGAGCCCCGATGCCAGACTTGCCGCCAGCGAAAGATATGGATTGGCATCTGCGCCGGGGGCACGGGTTTCAATACGGGTAGAACCATGACTATGATTAATGACCCGCAGTGCTGTGGTCCGGTTTTCGATGCCCCAGCTTACTGAGGTACTTGACCAGGCGCCTTCCACGTAGCGTTTATAACTGTTTACAGTGGGTGCATACATGGGCATTATATACGGCAGGCAGTAGAGCTGACCCGCCAGGTAATGTTTAAGCAGGTCGCTCATATTATCATTATCGGACTCATCATAAAACATATTTACCTTACCGGCAGTATCCCACAGGCTCTGGTGTATATGCCCGCTGCACCCGGGAAAACCGGCATTCCATTTTGCCATAAAACAAGCCATCAATCCATGCTGCGAGGCGATCTCCTTTACACTGCTTTTTAACAACACTGCCCTGTCACCTGCCTCCAACACATCGGTATAGTCGATGGCTGCTTCACACACGCCATCACCAGTCTCAGTATGCAAACCTTCCAGTGGAATACCAAATTGCTGCAGCAGGGCAAAGAGATCGTTGTAGTAAGCCTGGTTTTGCGATAGGCGCAACACAGAATAACCAAACATACCTGTAGTAAAAGGGGTTGGTTCAACAAACTTTTTTTCCTGTAGCGATGCTGCTGTTTCGCGGAAGTTGAACCATTCAAATTCTTTGGCAAAATTGGGAACATAGCCTTTATTTAAGCACTGTTGCCGCACCCGCTTCAGCAATGTTCGTGGGCACACCTCACTAAGCTCTGGCGATTGGCTAAAATCGGCTAAAAAAAAAGGCAGCTTATTGTTCCAGGGCACCTGCCTAAAAGTGGAGAGATCAATGGTAGCCATCCCATCGGGGTAGCCGGTGTGCCACCCGGTAACCTGCCCGTTGTCGTACACTACATCGTTCATATCCCACCCAAAAACTACATTGCAAAAGCCCAGATTTTCCTGCAGCCCCTTCAGCAGTTTGGTTTTGCTTATCATTTTGCCACGCAATATTCCATCGATATCTGTAATGGCAAAAAAGACATTATTAGCTGGAAAGTCTTCTATTTTTTGTAACCATTCATGTTGGTCCATGCTTGAAGATATAAAATTCTGCGGCTGGTTTCAGGGATAAAGGTCCCTGATAATTTTGCACCGGGCCAAAATTAATATCACTAAAATAAAAGCTGTTTGCAAAATAAAGTTGTAGGAACATTTTCAAAACTGGCGGCTCGATAAATGACAGTGAAATTTTTTTTTGGAGCAGAATGTAGTAATACCATGAGGCATAGTTGCGACGCTCCGTTCATCGGCAAAGCTTTGTTGAAACTTTATTATGTAGTGTAATAAATACAGTCTCGTCAACAACTACTTCACCGGTAAGAGCTTAACCCTCAACCTCAACCTCAACCTCAACCTCAACCTCAACCTCAACCTCAACCTCCACCTTATCCTTCAACCTCAACCTCAATCTCAACCTCAACCTCAACCTCAACCTCAACCTCAACCTTAACCTCAACCTCCACCTCAACCTCAACCTTTCTTCGTTTGCCAAATAACGATATACAGATGAACGGAGCGTCGCAACAAAAGCCACTTCAGAGAAGAATGGCTTGTACCCAAAAACCTACCAGTGTTTTGTATGTACTACGGAAATAAATTGCCCGCACAACAAAAAAGTTTGCTCCTCTATCTTTACGTGAAATTTTTTTATGCAGAGATGGCAATGGCTTCTATTGTTACCGGTATGTTTTAGCCTGGCTTCTACAGCTCAAAAGAATGCTGCCGTGCAGATCATAACAACCGGCGTTAATACAAGCATCCGCGGCATGAGTATAGCAAGCGAAGACGTGATTTGGGTGAGCGGTAGCAATGGAACAATTGGCAAATCGGTAGATCGCGGCGCTACCTGGCGCTGGATGATCGTACCCGGTTTTGAAAAAAGAGACTTTAGAGATATTGAGGCGTTCGATAGCAGTACGGCTATCGCCATGGCTGTTGACAATCCCGCAAATATTTTAAAAACCACCGATGGCGGCGCTACCTGGAAAACGGTGTTTGAGCGTTCACGCGAGGGCATGTTTTTGGATGCGATGGATTTTAAAAACAACAAAGAAGGCATCTGTATTGGCGATCCGCTGAATATGGGCGAACTAAATCGCCGGCTATTTTATGTGATCAGAACCAATGACGGCGGCGATACGTGGAGTGAAATACCGCTTTATCAAATGCCACCTGCCCAACCTGGTGAAGCCATTTTTTCGGCAAGCGGCACCAACATTTCTTTCCTCGATCATCCTGACTTTGAATATGGTTTTGTAACCGGTGGCATAGAGTCAAACTTATACCTGATCGGCAGGCAAGGCAAACCCAACAAAGGCGTTGTAATACCCATTTTGCAAGGCAAAGAAACTACGGGAACTTTTTCGATGGCGACCGATAAACTAAAAAAGTTTTACTGCATAGGCGGCGACTATAAACTTCCGCGCGATTATTTTGACAACTATTACTACACAACTGATGCAGGTAAGAGTTGGGGCTCACCATCTGTTGGGCCACCCTTTGGCTACCGCAGTTGCATACGGATAATAGCTGATAAAATGTTGGTAGCCTGCGGCCCAACCGGCGTTGACTTTGCCCCCAACGGTCACAAAGAATGGAAGAAAGCAAGCCTTGAAGGTTTCAACGTATGCATGGTAAGCAAAGGCGGTCAGGTCTTTCTTGCCGGCGAAAAAGGGAAGATTGGGAAGTTGGTGTATTGAGAGGTTTTGCATATATCGCAAATAAAAAAACCGGGCATTTCCCATTTCTTTTACCATGAAGTGCATTCAGGACTTATGTAAACATTAGTAAGACAAGCACCTGAGGCGTAAAATTTTTTTTTATGTATATATAAAATTGATAAAGCAAAGGGGCTAACAATCAAAAGTTCGCATAACCTTTTCCAGTTTGCGCTGACTAAGATTACGCGAACAATTATTATCACTACTGACTTGCAGTGCCGGATATTATTTAATTGTGGTGTTGCTGACAAAAGCTATTCTTTTACTGTCCGGCGACCAGGAAGGTGTGTTCATTGTACCCTGTCCGCCATAGACATAAGCAATCACTTTGGGCTTACCGCCTTCTATAGGCATCAGGCGCAGGTACACATGCTTATAAAATGGATGATCATCAGCCGGTACTTCCTCTTTTAAAAACGAGACAAAAGCTATCCATTTACCATCAGGGGAAATATGTGGGAACCAATCCTGAAATTCTCCATCGGTTACAGCCTCCTGCCCACTGCCATCCGGTTTCATCCGCCAGAGTTGCATGGTGCCGGTACGGTTTGAATTAAAATAAATATATTTTCCATCGGGCGTATATTCAGGACCATCATCTAATCCTTTTGTATTCGTCAAATTAACTTCCGCGCCTCCTCCGGCCGGTACCTGGTAAATATCAAATTCATTATTCCGCGATCCCGTGAAAAGAATAAACTTACCATCTGGTGTCCAGGTGTGTGCATACGATGGTCCCTTTGGTGTTATTTGTTTGGGTATTCCACCGGTTACGGGCACAGTATATACTATAGATCCTCCCAATTCTTTTACACCGCTGCTAAGCGCCAGCATTTTATTATCAAAACTCAGCACATGGTCGTTGTTGTTGTTTTTTACTTCGCCGGTATTTAAAACTTTTGGGGTGCGGGTGGCAAGATCAAAAGTATAGATCAGTCCATCGCTGTTATAGATCAACTTTTTATTGTCGTTTGTCCAGTTAGGAGCCTGAATGGAATTAGGAACTGTATATATGATCTCGCGGTTTCCTGAAGCCACATCGAGAAGCTCAATATGGCTGCCAAGGTATTCTTTATAAGGGACCAATCCTGCGTGCGCAGGCACAGATATACGAACATCGCGAAAGACCCCGGTTTCGGCAACATCGGCATTATGCGAACCCACAAACAGACCCACATACACTTCGTCGCCCAAATCAAGGTCAGTCACTTGTTCAGTCACGAATGGCTCACCGTATTTTGCTACACGCATAGTATAGGTCTTTCCGGTTCGTTCCAACTGAATGATATTGGCTTTGGTGATCTTTGATTTAATTTCCTCCGTAGTGCCTCCCGGGGTTCTTCTTAGCTGTAGCGATGTTAATCCATCACCGTGCTCTACAGCATTGATATGGGGTGAATTTCCATCAAGCGTTTTACGCACCATCCAGCCAATCTTACGATGATAATCCACCCAGTTACCCAGGAACTCAGCCTTTGTGTACAATATAAAATCACCTGTCATTTTTTTCCAGACAAACTGAAATTCATCATGGTCACCCCACACATTCGTGCCTGCGCCGGAAATCACATATTGTCCCGTCTCGGGAATAAACGTTGCTGAGCCAGGCTTAACATTGGTTCCTATGTCGCCGTGACCATCAAAAATTCCGACCTTTTGCTGCGCAAAAGACGATAAACCCAGAACGGAAAAAACGATTGAAAAAATTGATTTGGAGAGATTTGTCATTTTCATGTGGCGCGGGTATTTATTATTTTTTAATAGTGGCAAAGAAAAATGAAATGAAATAATGGGACCAACCGCATAAATTTTTCAACATTGTTGTGTCATGCCGCTCTTTGCGGCATCCCGATAGATACCTTTAAATCGGGACTTGTACTTTTATATCATTATGCAGCCTTTATTTTCAGTAAAACAAAAGTTCTAAGATCCATTTAATTGCAATTATAATTCTCCTCTTTTCAACTGACTCACTGCATAGTCCGCTGATCGTGCCGCGAAAGCCATATAGGTTAACGAAGGATTTTGTGTAGAGGTAGATGTCATACAAGATGCGTCCGTTACAAAAACATTCGGGCAGGCATGTAATTGATTCCATTTGTTCAACATAGAAGTCTTAGGATCATTTCCCATACGCACACCACCCATCTCATGTATATCAAGACCAGGGGCTTGCTTTAAATCAGAGGTTTTAATATTGGTAAACCCTGCTTTGGTATACATCTCAGTAAATTGCTCAAAAAAGTCTTTGTTCATTTTATGATCATTGTCGTCATATTCAACAGAGATATTTATAAGGGGTATTCCCCAATTATCTTTTTTGGTAGCATGCAGTGTTACATAATTGGTTTCCTTCGGAATGGTTTCGCCCATCATTTGCGAACTTACATACCATGGTCCTAACTCTCTGGTCTGCAAATTCTTTTTTAAGCTTTCCCCAAAACCTTCCGTATTCGTATTAAATGATCTGCCGCTATTAAAAGTTGCGGCATAACCACGCAGAAAATCAGTATCCTGTTTATGCAGGTTTCTAAAGCGTGGCATATAGGCATTCGTTGGTCTCCTGCCATCTGTGGTCTGGTCTTTAAAATCTTCACACTGGGCTGACATTCGCGCACTGTAATTATGAAAGGCAACAAATTTTCCCAATACACCACTATCGTTGCCAAGCCCGTTGGGAAAACGTTTTGAGGTAGAGTTTAACAGAACAAGGTTAGAGTTCAATGAGCCGGCATTTAGAAAAATTACTTTTGCGAAATAATCTGTTGCCTGCTTTGTTTTAGCATCAATAACCCGTACACCCGTCACTTTCCCTTTGCTGTCATCGTATAAAATTGAATGTACAACCGAGTCGGCACGCAAGGTCATATTCCCCGTCTTCTGTGCCCAGGGAATGGTAGTAGAATTGGCGCTGAAATATCCGCCGAAGGGACAACCCCTCTGGCATAGGTTCCTGTTTTGACATTGTGCTCTTCCTTGCTGGATATGGATATCTTTTGGCTCCGTTAAATGTGCGCAACGTCCATAAATAACGTTTCGATCTTTGTAGTTCTTAGCAACAATGGTTTTAAAATAGTCTTCAACACAGGTTAAATCAAGCGGTGGCAAAAACTCTCCGTCGGGCAGGTTGGGCAACCCGTCTTTATTGCCTGAGATGCCGGCAAATTTTTCTACATAACTGTACCAGGGAGCGATGTCTTTGTACCGGATGGGCCAGTCAACTGCAAAACCATCCCGTGCAGGACCTTCAAAATCAAAGTCGCTCCACCGCTGCGTTTGCCTTGCCCATAGCAAAGATTTTCCGCCAACCTGGTAACCTCTTATCCAGTCGAAAGGTTTCTCCTGAACATAAGGATGTTCATTATCCTTTACCACAAAATGCATGGCGTCTTCTTTAAAAACATAGCACTTGCTTGCAATAGGGTTAGCCACCTGAATATCGTTGGGAAGCTGGTTACGATGCTCAAATTCCCACGGGTTCATATTTGTAGTAGGATAATCAACCAGATGTTTTACATCTCTGCCACGTTCTAAAACAAGTGTTTTCAAACCTTTTTCACAGAGTTCTTTCGCGGCCCACCCGCCACTCATTCCTGATCCAATTACGATGGCATCGAACGTATTATTGTTGCCCATGTTTATTTAAATTGAAGCTCCTTTTTTATCTAATGAGGTTACAGGAATACAACCATAAAACTTACCCGGAACAAGTTTATAGTTCCGTACCTCTGTTAAGTAATATTGAGATGTCATGTATCCCTGTACGGTCAGCTTTTTCATTGTTTTATAGAAAGCAGAGACATCGTTAGTTGATTCTTTATCGTTCGCTATTTCAGCTATCAATTGTACTCTTTCAGATGTAGTACATGAAATAAATGGCTTGTCAAATTTGTTTTTTGCCATCTTTTCAAACTCTTTTATCCCATTTACAAATCCTTCCTGCTCGTCTTTAGTCGTACAATCGTCCAACATTTTCAAAACGAAAAGGTGAGTATAGGTATCTTTTGCTCCCGGAGAATCTGTAGCGGGAATGATAGTTTCACAAAGCACAGCAATCAACTTTTGTTGATTTCCATCTAAATCGATGTGCTTTAGGGCTACCAGGGGTTTGCTTTTTTCCTGAACACAGGAGGGTATCAATGCGGCGCCGACCGTTATCATTACACATTGCCTTAAGGCACTACGTCTCGTTATCTTCATTCGCTGATTTTTGTAAAACGTGGTTCGCGGGAAAAGTTATTTAGCCGTTAGAAGAAATACCTAATGAATATTCAATGTCGTTTAGTTAACCGGTTTGCTATTTCAAAGCAGTATATAGAATTCTGCGAGGGTGTTCCGATATACCGGAATTAAAAATAACACTACCCCCCCGTTTTCACGGTAATGATGCTGAAAAGAAATTCAAAGGCCGGTTTGCAAACATTTCTAAATAAACGTAAATGATTTAATATACATACTCAAACTACAATAGAAACAGCGTTTGCCCCCCAACTACTTTTAATGGTTCGAAAGTAAACCATTTGTACATTTTCAGTTAGCTTATATTGTAATATAAAATAATATAATAGCCTAAAACACTATTTGTTGTGGTATTGATGTACAAAAAAACACCTGGTTTAATCTTTTTCTGTTCGTGATGTAGTAGAGATGAACCTCAAAAAACAAGCTGGTTATAAATCAGGGTACATTTATGTCGGTGACGATTTAGCCGATTTTAGGCAATCAATCGAAACCACCAGACACGATTTATGAAAAAAGGCAGCGCTGTTGTAAAGATGCTGAAGCGCCTAAAAAGTTGGATGAGTAAATATATTGTAATGAAAGCCGATGTAGTGGTAGTGGGTTGTTGCATAACTTTTGCCCTAACCCTTAAAAAAAGGCTGAATAGAATAACTGCAAGTACAAGGGTGTGACACAACAATGCCAAATACAATTGGCAGAGCTGGTCGCCAAATATTTCCTACTTAAATGACATTGATCTCTCATATATACCTTTTACATTAAAACCGTCAAACACTATGACTTCAAGGCGCGACTTCATTAAGCGTTCGGGAACTTTTGCCTGTGGCATGTATTTACTGCCGGGGAGTATGCGGTCACCCGCAAAAGATGTTGGAGTGCAACTGTATTCGGTACGGAAAGAAATGCTTGCTGACGCAGCCGGAACCTTGAAACAGCTTGCTAAAATGGGTTACAAGGAATTAGAATCTGCCAAAAGTGAGAAAGGCAACTACTATGGATTGAAACCCAAAGAAATAAAAAAGATCGCCGGTGACCTGGGCATGACTGTAAGAAGTGGACATGTACATATAGATAAGGACTGGCAGCAATCAGTAGAGCAGGCTGCAGAGGCTGGTCAGAGCTATTTGATTTGTTCATCGATGCCTGCGCACGGGCAGACGATAGAAAATTATCAAAAAACGGCGGAGGTATTTAATAAGGCTGCAGAAGATTGTAAAAAACAACAATTTGATTTTTGGTTACCATAACCATGAAGAAGAGTTTGAAACGGTGAATGGACAGGTATTATATGATGTTCTTCTGGATCATACAGATCCAAATCTTGTAAAGATGGAAATGGATCTGGGATGGCTGATTGTAACCGGCAACGATCCTTTCAAATACTTTGAGAAGTATCCCAACCGTTTTCCGCTCTGGCATTTAAAAGATATGGATCTAACAAAAAAAGAAAGCACTGAATTTGGCAAAGGTGGTGTAGATATTAAAAAGCTTGTTGCAAGTGGAAAGAACGCGGGCATGAAGTACTTTTTTGTGGAACAGGAAGAATACACCGTATCAGCATTTCAAAGTCTTGCAGAAGATATGAAGTACCTGAAAGAGCTATGATCAATGATGCAGTTTTAATAAATCACCCTATAAAATCATACTTCTCACTGCATACAATGTGCAATGATTTTTTAGGAGCCGGACAAAAGTACTACTATAAAACATCGTTGCGTCGCACTCTTATACGCTTTGTTCAACATTCAACAATGCACAACCTTATACTACGCGATGTATAATGGTAACTACAAGCCGGTTTTTAGAATATTCGTTACATCCGGATTTTATTGTGAGATGATGTAGAGATGTTGTAGCAGAATTTTTAAGATTCATGTTCCGTATCTATAGTTTTGAAATGATACGGTAAGTACTCCCAAACCAAAAAATCATTTTTCTGATAAAAAAATAATAATGTCATATGAAGTTTATCTGCCTTGCTATTGTAATTACTTTTTACAATCTATCCTTCTCACAAAGCAACAGTATTGGAATTTTTGATAAAGCAGCCGATATAGGCAAGCCTAAAAATGCAGGTTCATCAAGATATGACGAAGCAACCCAGACGTATTATATGAAGGGCTCAGGCTCTAATATCTGGTTTAACCGGGATGAATTTCAATACCTCTATAAAAAGATGGGCGGTGATTTTCTGCTGACAGCAGATTTTGAATTTGTGGGTGAAAAAGGGAATGGTCATAGGAAAATAGGTTGGATGCTGAGAGAATCACCCGATGAAGGGGCGGCAAGTGTAAATGCAGTTATTCATGGCGACGGGCTTACCGTACTGCAATGGCGACCGCTAAGAGGCGCATATATGAGAGATCCTGAAGATGAGGTTTTTTATGCGAAAAAATCCGTTTTCAGGACTATTCAAATGGAAAGGAAGGGCAAAAAAGTAATCATGAGGGTTGCCAACTGGGGGGAACCCCTGCAGGAAGTGACAACACAGGAAATGCCATATATGAAGGACTCGGTACTGGTAGGATTGTTTATCTCTTCTCATGATTCTGATAAGGTAGAGGAAGCTAAAATCTGGAATGTTCGTATCGACCCGCCCGTTCCCGAAACGTATCATCCAAATCCACAAATAAAACTACCGCCCTTTTCGGGAGTTGTCGGATGCCGCATGGAAACGATGAATGTATTTGATGGCAAAAGAATGGTCATAAGGGAATCTTCAGGTAAGTTTGAGGCTCCTAACTGGATGCCAGACGGCAAAAAGCTTTTGTTTAATGAAGGTGGTTCTTTATACACCATGCCAATAGGCGGCGGCACTCCGGAAAAATTAAACACAGACTTTGCAGACAATATAAATAATGACCATGGCATTTCATTTAACGGAAAAATGATCGCAATAAGTCATCAGATACAAGGTAAACCGGGCGGGGGCTCAACTGTATATGTACTTCCAATAGCCGGTGGCACACCCAGGCAAATCACTGAACAAACGCCTTCGTACTGGCATGGATGGAACCCGAATGGTAAGGATGTATCGATAGTAGCTAAGAGAGACGGAAGCGATATCTATAATCTTTATAAAGTTGACATCAATACCAGAGCAGAAACTGCCTTAACCTCTAATACAACAGGCCACGTTGATGGACCAGAGTACTCTCCTGACGGCAAGTATATTTATTACAATGCTAATCCGACCGGTACGATGCAGATCTGGCGAATGAAGTCGGACGGAACAGAAAAAGAACAACTAACCTTCGACGAATACCACAATTGGTTTCCTCATATCTCGCCTGATGGAAAATGGATGACCATGATAAGTTTCACTACAGATATCGAACCGAACTCCCATCCATCCTATAAACGAGTGATGTTGAGATTGATGCCCGTTGCCGGCGGAGCACCCAGAGTTATTGCAAATTTATACGGGGGACAGGGAACTATCAATGTAAACTCGTGGTCACCAGATAGCAAGTCAATTGCTTTTGTATCTAATTCGGAAAAAAAATAATAGTCTCGATTTTTTATTTATAACCAATGTGCATTAAACAACGCATCGTGATTAACGCAACTCTATTTTTTGAATTGGTAAGCTTAGCATAAGAAAGTGAATAGTGAAACCTAAAATAAAAGAGCAATTGTTTTCTTTTTTTTCACTTGAAAAAGAAAAAAACGACTGATCAATAATTGCAACGGCTGCTTCATAGTAGTGATTTAGTTATGCGCAAAACTTGCCGTTTCATTTTTCAGTTCCTTATGCTTTGTTGCATTCATTCAGTTAAAAAATGTGCATACCTGTTTTGTCTTATGGCTACAAAATAATTGTCACTCAATTTTCTAACAATTTCCTTCTTCAATTTTTTTTTTAAAATCTAAACAACTGCTTTGTATGAAACTCTACAAAATCTTTAAAGTATTTCTTCTTTTTTCAAGTCTTCTTGTTACCTCTCACATCTTTGCACAAAGAACAGTTATCGGCAGGATAGTTAGCAAGAATGATCAGCAGCCCATTGCTGATGCCTCAATACAGATAAAAGGAACGACCCTGGGTACAAAGGGGGGAAACGATGGCACCTTTTCTATAAAAGTACCCCAGGACAACAGTATTTTGCAAATTTCTAATGTCGGGTTTCAATCACTTGAAATACCGGTCAATGGAAAAACAGATCTCGGAAACATTGGTCTCACGGCAAGTCCTATCAACTTAAATGAGGTCGTTGTAACCGGATATTCAGCCCAAAGAAAAAAAGATATTACGGGCTCTGTTGCAGTGGTGAATGTAGCCAATTTGAAAGCTGTTCCGTCCGGATCTACGGAATCTTTGTTGCAGGGACAGGCCGCAGGTGTAACGGTTTTAAATTCAGGTGCACCAGGTGGTAATAGCAGTATAAGGGTCCGCGGTATAACGTCTGTTGGTAGCACAGAACCTTTGGTAATAGTTGATGGCACCCCTGGCAATCTACACGATTTAAATGTCAACGATATTCAGTCTATTCAGGTTTTAAAAGACGCAGGCGCTGCTGCTATTTATGGAGTGCGAGGTTCTAACGGTGTTGTTATTGTGACAACTAAAAGAGGCAGAACCGGTAAAGCTGTAGTAAGCTATGATGCGTATTATGGAACACAGAGACCGTTGAGTGGTAATGTATGGAACATTGCAAATCCACAGGAAGCTGCAGATGCAATTTGGAAAACGTATACAAACATTGGACTAACGCCTTCACATAAGCAATATGGCAATGGACCAACACCAATATTGCCGGATTACATAACACCTACCGCTGCATTTGAAGGAGATCCAAGAACTGACCCATCAAAGTATGCTCTTTATACCAATCAAATTACCAGGGCAAATAAGGCTGGCACAGATTGGTTCCATGAAATCTTTAAGCCGGCACACATACAGAGCCAAAATATATCGGTAAGCGGTGGCAGCGATAAGTCTACCTATTTATTTTCGTTCGGCTATTTTGATCAGCCGGGTACACTAATTAATACCTTTTTAAAAAGGTATTCGGTTCGCATGAATACCTCATTTACAATAAAAGATAAAATTCGTATTGGTGAGAATGCATACATCACTTACAAGCAAAACCCAAGCTATACCGGTCTGCCGGGAGTAAATAACGCAAACTCAATTAATGCCGCTTACAGAATGCCCACTATCGTTCCGGTTTACGACATCATGGGAAATTTTGCAGGCGGAGGATCGCAAAGTTTAGGTAACGCCCCTAATCCTGTTGCCATAATGGAGCGTACAAAAAACTATGAGGGAAACAACTGGAGAATTAACGGCAATCTATTTGCCGAAGTCGACTTAATGAAAAACCTGACAATCAGGACTTCCTTTGGTGGAACTGTAGATAACTTCTACAACAACTTCTTTACATACACCGCCTATGAAAACGCTGAAAATAGTCAGAACCCAAATAGTTATATCGAAAACTATGGCTATAACAGCAGTTGGACCTGGACCAACACATTACGTTATAATGGCACTTTTGATAAACATACTTTAACTGCATTGATAGGTACAGAGGCAATCAATAATAAAGGAAAAGCGGTTGGTGCATCAAGAGGCAGTTACTTTATTACCAATCTGAGTAATCTGACTGTTGATCCGAATTTGTGGACACTAAATTTCGGTACACCCAACAGTCAGACCAATGCCAATATTGTAAGCAATAATGGTATTCAGACACCATATCAAAGCGCGATATATTCAATGTTTGGCAGGTTAGACTACAATTTTGACGACAGGTACCTTTTAAGCGGAACCTTAAGAAGAGACGGTGCCTCTGTGTTTGACCCGAAAAAAAGGTTTGGTATATTTCCTTCCGTTACTGCCGGCTGGAGGATCTCAAAAGAGTTTTTTATGGATGGTATTTCCTGGATGAACGATCTGAAAATTCGTGGAGGATGGGGCAAACTGGGTTCTATCAGTAACATTAGTCCTACCAACGCTTATACATTATATGGTCAGTCTGCTGTGCAATCTTATTATGATATCGCCGGTACAAGCAACGCGCCTGCGCAGGGTATCTACAACAGTCAATTTGGAAACCCCAATACTACCTGGGAGGAAGATGTAATTACCAATATAGGTATAGATGCCACTTTACTCAATAATAAATTTGACATATCTGCTGAACTCTATAAGAAATCAATCAGTGGCTTATTGTTTCCTGAAAAACTGCCAGCTACAGCCGGTCCCGCTACTGCTCCTTTTGTCAACTCCGGAAATATTGAAAACAAAGGGATTGATATAGCCCTAACCTATCATGGCAATATTAGACGTGATTTAAAATTTGATATTACCGGAACACTTACCTCTTACGATAATAAAGTTGTAAGCCTGCCTCCGGGAATAACATACATTGATTATGGTAATTCGCGACTTGAGCCAGGGCATCCGGTGGGCTCTTTTTTTGGGTACCAGGTTCTCGGCTTATTTCAAAGCGATGCTGACGTTGCCAAATCTCCAACACAGGATGCGGCTGCTCCAGGTCGTTTTAAATATGCTGATATCAATGGAGACAATAAAATCACTTCGGACGACAGGACGCACTTTGGCAATCCAAATCCAAAATATACAGCAGGTTTAAACCTCTCGGCAAGTTATAAAAACTTTGACTTTTTTATGTTCCTGTATTCCTCTGTAGGCAATGATGTTTTAAATGCCGTAAGAAGTTCTACCGATTTCCCACAATCTTTCGATGTTGCCATAAGCAAGGATGCAGTTTACAACTCATGGACGCCCGACAGACCTAATGCAACAGTGCCAAAGCTTGAACGTACAGGAAATTTCAGCAATGGTACGGGTGCCTTCAATTCCTATATTATGGAAAATGGATCGTTCTTACGTTGTAAAACATTATCTGTTGGTTATACCATTCCTGCAACCAGGATCAAGCGCTTTGGTATTGACAGATTAAGAGTGTATTTACAGGCTGCTAATTTGTTTACGATAACAAACTATACTGGTCCTGATCCTGAGTTAACAGGCTCCAGCACCAACTTTGGTGTTGATGGTGGAGCATACCCTGCAAATCAAAAAACATATACTGCAGGTGTTGGTCTTAATTTTTAAATACATCAATAATCTTCAAAAGAAATTAAATGAAACAATCACGATATAAAATACTTATTCCGCTCTTTTTTTGCGTTTTAACAATTGCCTATGCATGCAATAAAAGTTATCTTGACAAGCCGCCTCTGGGATCACTGGCGCTCGATAATGTATCTAACAAAGCTGGGGTGCAGACTTTACTCATCGGCGCGTACTCTTTATTAGACGGCGAGACAGGTCTTGATAACCAGGGTTATGATTATGGCAGTGCCGGGTCCAACTGGGTATACGGCAGCGTAGCAGCAGATGATTCATACAAAGGTTCTGTTCCCGGAGATCAGCCGGAAGCAGTTTTAATAGAAACCTGGTCTTTGTCTCAGGCTACCACCAACTATCTAAATCAAAAATGGAAAAAGCTTTATAACGGCATACAGAGAGCCAATGAAGTTTTGAGAGTGTTGCCAAACGCTACCGGTCTTACCGATGAAGAAAAGAAAATAATAGAGGCTGAAGCAAAATTTTTAAGAGGTTTTTATCACGAGGATGGAAAAAAAATGTGGAACAACATTCCTTATGTTGATGAAACTATCACCTATGTAAATAATAATCTAAACGCTCCGAACATAGACAATAACGGAAGTTTTGTTGATATATGGCCAAAAATTGAAATGGATTTAAAATTTGCAGCAGATAATCTACCGGCAGTTCAACCCCAGGTAGGAAGAGCAAATAAATGGGCGGCAACAGCCTTTCTTGCCAAAGCCTATATGTTCATGCATAAATACGATCAGGCGAAACCGTTGTTGGATGCGCTAATAGCTAATGGGACAACAGCAGGCGGACTAAAATATGCGCTGGTTAATTTTGAAAACAATTTCAATGCTGCCACTAAAAACGGTCCCGAATCAGTATTTGCCTGCCAGTTTTCAGTAAACGATGGTTCTGCCCTCAATGGTAACTATGGAGATGTTTTAAACTTTCCAAATGGCGCAGGCGCTCCTGGTGGGTGCTGTGGCTTCAATAACCCTTCCTGGAATTTAGCCAATGCCTATAAAACTGATGCTACAACGGGATTGCCTCTACTTGACACCTGGAACATGGGCAATGGAGTGAGTGATTCTGCTAATTTATATACAGGTACTTTGGATCCCCGTGTTGACTGGACGATCGGCAGACCCGGTATTCCTTATCTCGACTGGGGTCCTCACAGTAAAGCGTGGATTCGCGACCCCGTATCAAATGGTGTTTTCAGTCCAAAAAAGAATGTTTATGCAAAAAGTCAGTTTGGATCCTATTCCTCTAATGAAACCAGTTTTTGGGGTGCAACCCAAATCAATGCCAACAACTATAATTTTATCCGTTTTGCAGACATCTTATTGTGGGCAGCGGAATGCGAAATAGAAATTGGCAGCCTTAGTAAGGCAGAAGAATATGTCAATCAAATTAGAAACCGGGCTGCTGATCCTACTGGCTGGGTTTATAAAAATGCTGCTTACAGCGCTTCTACTTCAAAATATGCACCTCAGACAACTCCAGCTGACAACTACAAAATCAACCCATATCCAACCGGAACCTTCAGTGCAAACGGACAGGCGTATGCCAGAAAAGCCGTTCGGTTTGAAAGAAGATTGGAATTGGCAATGGAAGGGCACCGTTTCTTTGACCTGCAAAGATGGGACAACGGAACAGGTTATATGGCAGAGGTTTTAAACACCTATCAATCCATCGAAAAAACAAAAAATTCATTCTATATCACTAACCCCAATGCACACTTCACTAAAGGCGTAAATGAATATTTTGCAATTCCTCGGGCGCAAATTGATATTGAAAATTCCAGAGGACAGGTAAATTTGAAGCAAAATCCTGGCTATAATTAGTTGTTACATTCAACTGTAGTTACTGAAGCAATAATAAATGGAAAAAATTTGAACCATCTAATGATTAAATATCTTCTTCTTATTCTAATTACGTCAACTTTTGCTCTTAAGAGTACTTTTTCTAATGCTGCCGGCGAACACAAAACATTGGAGATAGGAGCGCAGGCACCAGACTTCAAATTACCGGGTGTTGATGATAAAATCTATTCTTTGTCTTCATTCAAAAATTCACCTGTTTTAGCAGTGGTTTTCACCTGCAACCATTGCCCTACTGCCCAGGCTTATGAAGACAGGATCATCCAGTTAGTAAAAGATTATAGCAAAAAAGGGCTGACGTTAATTGCAGTAATGCCCAACGATCCGAAATCTGTGCAGTTAAGCGAACTGGGCTATGCTGATCTGGGTGATTCGTTTGATGAAATGAAACTGCGGGCAAAAAGAAAACACTTTAATTTTCCCTATCTGTATGATGGTGAAACCGAAGCTATGTCGAAGGAATATGGTCCAATTGCCACACCTCATATCTTTATTTTTGATAAGGAAAGAAAACTACGTTACTCGGGGCGAATAGACGATGTGGAAAAGCCGACCGGAACTCCAAAAAACTCTGATGCCAAAAATGCGATTGAAGCACTATTGGCCAATCAGGAAGTAGCCTGTAAAAACTACGAAAGTTTTTGGGTGCTCAGTTAAGTGGGCTGAGAAGGAAGATATGGTGGCGAAGGCTGATGCCGATTGGGCTAAGCAACCTGTTAATTTAGATCTGATTGATGAAGAAGGAATTAAAGATCTGTTGAAAAACAACACTGATAAACTCCGGTTAATAAATGTATGGGCAACATGGTGCGGACCATGCGTTAATGAATTTCCATCTTTTATTGTTATCAACCGTATGTTCAGAGCCAGAGATTTTGAGTTTGTAAGTGTTAGTGCTGACAACCCTGAGAAAAAGGATAAGGTTGTAAAGTTTCTTCAAAGTCAACATGCTGCCAATACCAATTACCTGTTTAATATTGATGATAAATACAAATTAATTGAAGCCATAGATCCCAAATGGCAGGGAGCTCTTCCTTACACGGTTTTAGTAGAGCCTGGAGGTAAAATCGTTTATGCAAAACAGGGAACAATTGATGCTGCAGAAATGAAAACAATGATTGTTGATAACCGTATTATCGGTAGATTTTATTAATTGGATAGGGTGAATTGAACATCCAGGAGAAAAATTTCCCGTTGTAAAACTAAAGGTGTTGGTAAGAATTTGCCGGCACCTTTTCTTTTATATCATAATGCCAAACGAATGTACACTTCAAAAAAGTGCCTGCCACACTTAGACGATTTTGAATTGTCAGCGTTTGTTCTTTTAACTACATCTTTGCTACGCCTGGTTCAGTTCAACTAAAAAATCATCTTGCAACTTGCAAGCTTTAAAAATCCTGGCTGTTTCGGGACAGCAAATGGTTTGGAATGAACACAACCAACATCTATTGTTTTAACTTGGAAGACGAAAATTCAACCAGAAATTCATACAAATTTGTTTCGGTAGAAATTTGAAGTTTTTTTCTCAACCTGTATCTGCTTATTTCTACACCACGAACGGAGATTTGCAATAATTGCGCGATTTCTTTTGTTGAGAGATTCATATATAAGTAAGTACACAACTTAAGTTCATTAGGCGTCAGGTTTGGATAAACCTCTTTTATTGCCTTAAAAAAATCGCCGTGTATATTATTAAAATGGAATGCAAATTGCTCCCATTCTTCATCTATTTTATCTTCTTCTTTTAGAGCGCGTATGAGTTTTTTAAAGTCTTCTGAATTGTTTTCTGCGTTTGAAGCCTTTCTTATCCGAACCAGTTCATCTTTTATCTTTGCGAGTATTTCACCTTTATGTACCAGCCGCATGGCAACAGAGGCAAGTTCAGAATTCTTACCTTCGATTTCAGCCCTTAATTTTTCATTTTTTAATTTTATTATTTCCTTCTCCGAATTTTCGAGTTCTAATTGATGCAGATATTGCAAACGCTTTTGCTCAGCTTCATGCTTTTGCAACTGGCGCAACATTAATTTTCTCTGACCGTAGTATAGAAGATAAAGCAAACATGCAAACAACAAGAGGTAAACTATATAGGCAATTGTTGTCTGATACCAGGGAGGAAGAATGGTGAAGGTGAAGCCATCTATTCTTGATTCTTTACCTAAATTGTTTCTTGCTTTGATTTGAAAAGTAAAAGTACCCGCAGGCAGATTGGTATATTCTTTTTCTGACTTTTTTGACCAGGATGACCACTTGTTATCAAAACCTTTCAATAAGTAGCTATAACTAATATTTGACTCATGACCGAAAGAGGGAGAAGAATATTCAAAATGAAAAGAATTCCAACTGCTGTTCATTTTTGGAATCACTTCATTCAATTGATCGGCATTTCTTTTTTCATTAGCATAATAACCCTCGAATAACAAACTATCTGTTGACCCGGTTGATTTGACTGAAGTGATCTTAATTGGAACTTCATTGTTATTCTTTAAATACTCAACCAGGTTTATGTGAAAAAAGCCCATTTCAGAGCCCACAAATATATTGTACTGATCGTACGGATAAATATATTCAAAACCATTGTTACCACTTACCAATTTACCATTCAGTTCAGGAAAATAAATAGTTTGAACTTTCGAACCTGAAAATGATAAAAGCCCTAAATACTTTCCCTCAATAAACCAGATATTTCCCATCCTATCTTCTTTCAAATACCGGATATCTTTCCCGTCGAAAAAATTTTTGAAAAAAGATGATTTTTCGAATATATCCTTCTTTGCATTGTACTCATACACTCCTTGCTGAGTGGCAACTACAACTTTATTTTTTATCTTAAATATCCTATTTCGTGTTGTGGAAGGCAGCCCGTTCTTCTGAGTGTACAGTTTATAACGTGAAATTTTTCCAGCGCTTAATTCTATTTCATATACCCCCTTAAAAGAAGTCCCAACCCATATCCTATCATTACCATCTATAGCAACAGAACGTGGCGAGGCTTTAATATCCGGCAAAGTCCCCGACGAAATAAAAGTGCCATTTTTTTGTGTCAGCAGGTCTATACCATTATAGTTGCCGGCAAATATCAATAAAGAAGAAGTCTTTTTTAAAAGGTAAAAAGTTCCAGTAACCAGTCTGTGTGTTAATGGGTAAGGCAGCACCATTCTTAATTAAAAAAGCACCTTCATGATGTGCCATGAGCAAGTTGCCATTTATTGCCGATAAGTTCCAAACGGAACCAACTGTATTGGGCACCAGGGTAAATGGCTTATTTATAAAACTTTGGTCATCTGCTTCTGTAACAGGTACCTGATACAGACCATTGGAAGTACCCACATAAAGTTGATGGTTATATATTATGGAGGTATATCCAACACCTTCGTTTAATTTTTCAGGATAAATGTGTTTAATGGGATTGTCATAACCAACGAAGTCTATTCCATTATCTAGACCCAACCATAAATTGTTTCTTTTATCAAGAAACATACTAACCACATTATTATTTTGAACACCTTCTTTCCGCGAAAGATTTTGAATTATTTCTCCTTTTTTATTTACCAAATAGCAACCTTTTAAATTGGTTCCTATTGCAAACCAATCCGTCGTAACCGGACTGGCACTCAAAACAAAGTCATTGCCAAATGGATTTAAACCGGAAAATTGAAATTTAGAAATCTTGTTATTACTTAATACATATGCACCATCTTTTAACGTAGTAATTAGCGAACTATCTTTTCCGAAAGGAAAAATAGAAGTTATTAAATAACCGGGGGGAAGGGCACTTTCCTTTAAAAATGGTTTCCATTTTCCATCGGTAAACAACAATAAACCTGCCTTCGAGTTCTTCAGCAATCAGTTGATTAAAATGTAAGCCCAAAAATTTCCATTCGGCGGATGTATTGTAAACCTTTATAGTTTTGTGATTATATTGAAAAATCTTGTCTTTCGCTTTAAAAAAAATGTTATCTGCGTATGACACAACATCCCATATGTCTGCAAAGGAGTAGTCATTGGGAGATAATAACTTTTTCAACGAGGTAAATACTAACCTCCCATTATTGTCCGGCGAGAAATAACCTATTTCATTTTGTCCGCCTGCATATATTTTTTTATCTTGTCCCTCTACCAGCGACCTTAAAATAGATTTATTAGGAAGCGGGTAAAGCTTCCAGTTGGTACCATCAAATCTTAAAAGCCCGTCATTATTGGCAAAATAAATAAAATCGTTTTCATCCTGTATGATATCCCAGTTCTGGGTTCCGGCATTATAAGTAGCGGTAGGATAGTTGATAATATTCGGAATTCCGATCGTATTTTGACAGAATGAATAACTATTAAAAAGTAATGTAAACAAGAATAGCAGCCCCCACTTCATCGTTAGAAATTTGTACGAAAGTACGTTTTTCGTTTATCTGTGAAATTGACCCTCATAAGTTCTGATGCCGGCATAATTCAATCGCTTACTCACACCCCTTGATACAGCAATCCTTCAGCAAGATCATTGTCTTTGTACGTTGGTAATCAAGCTAATACTACTGAGACGAAACGCTTTAACCTTCCAAAATTTACCTTCTGTCAAAACCATATCCGTTTGCAGTCGATATTTTTTAATACCAGCATCAGTTTACTATGGCAGCATCGTTGCGTCGCAATCACTTCATCGGCAAACCGTCAGGCAGCTATGCCCGCATATGCAAAGGGATTTAAAACAAGGACTTATTTTAGTATTGCTGTCTAACCCGGGTATTGCAGTTGAGCGATGAGTAGAAGTTAAAAAAGTACAAGGGTGCGACGCAACCATTGCTCAGTATACCTCTACTGTTTGGTACATAAAAAAACTAACGGTAACCGGTGAGCCTGTCGAAAATTTAGAAAAAATGTAGCGCAGAGATAAGGCTATAAAAAAGTGACAGGTCTGCAACTTAAAACTTCTTACAACCGCGCGACCAACACCCATAAGAGCAAAATTCAACTCAACAGGGACCATTTTACGCCAGTACCGGGTTACCTGTAAGATTTAAATGCCTTTTTATGAACCTTGAGATACTACTACATTACTACAACAACTATAAAAAAACAGCAAATTATCAGGAAACCTAACAAAATTGGTAAATCTTTGCGCTCACCAATGCCAGATTATTTAT
Source organism: uncultured Chitinophagaceae bacterium (assembly GCA_963726895.1). Classification (GTDB taxonomy): domain Bacteria; phylum Bacteroidota; class Bacteroidia; order Chitinophagales; family Chitinophagaceae; genus Segetibacter. The sequence goes on from CAVSED010000014.1 coordinate 51,140, forward strand.
ACAGAAGAATTGAAATGTAATTTTTACTCAAAAAACGATCATTAGCTATTTACACCATTATGAAAAGTTTCAAATTTTTTATTTTACTGCTGGCAACCCAATCTGCACTCGTCTTGTCTGCTGCAGCGCAAAAGCAATTCAAAGCCTTAATTGTAACAACTACAAACGGCTGGCACCATGAGTCGTTGCATTCGGGTGTAATAGCCATAAAAGAAATGGCGAACCGCAATTTCTTTGACGCGGTTTTGTTTGAAGATCCCAATAGTTTCAACGACAAATTTTTAGAGCAATTTCAGGTAGTGATCTTTCTAAATACAACCGGTGACATCTTTAACCCTGAGCAGCAGAAAGCGCTCGAAAAATTCATTCAATCAGGTAAAGGCTTTGTTGGTATCCATAGCGCATCCGATACCGAATATGACTGGGAGTGGTACACCAAACTTGTTGGAAGAATGTTTAAGATACATCCTGCTGTGCAAACTGCGAAACTACAGGTTCTTGATCCAACGTTTCCCGGCCTGCAAGGCTTTGAAAATGGAAGGTTATGGACCGATGAATGGTATGAGTTCAGTGAACCAAAAACCACCGGACTACAGGATATTTTGGCGGTGGATGAGACAACCTATAACCCCAAAGTAAATTGGGGAACCAAGAAAGGTGAAGGCATGGGTAAAGTTCACCCGGTATCCTGGTATCACAACTACGATGGAGGTCGTGCATTCTATACAGCACTCGGTCATATACCGTCCATTTTTAGTAACGATGCTTTTTTGAACCATTTATATGCCGGTATTTTGTGGGCTGCAACAGGTAAGAAGTAATCTTAATGCTGGCTATCTCGCAACAATCTTCTCGACAATATTTTTTTATTTCTGTATTACATAGGAGCTATTCAGTTAGCATGTCTCTTGTAATAAATAGTGTTGGTTTTAATCATGGCGTTCCTTAATAAAATTAATGAAGTAAAAAATGAAAATACAGCCAAAAAGAATAAACAAAATGAACAAAAACCTTCATAGAAGCGCAGCGGGTTTGCTGCCGGTGTTGGTACTGTGTATGACCATACAGTACACGTTTGCCCAGACTGGTGAAGGAAAAAAAATTGAGGTTCCTGACTGGGCGTTGCCCGGTTCTGCAACGCATAAACAAATACCACCACCTTTAGATTTTCACCGTCCTGCCCGCACAGTCAATAAGCCAATAGGCATATTTAAAGGACAGAGCGATGTGGGTGGTACACTTGTGCCTGGTTCATCGGGTTATAATCCTGCAAAGAAAGCATACACCATTACTTCGGCCGGCTACAACATTTGGTACACACGCGATGAATTCCGTTATCTCTGGAAGAAAATGTCTGGCGATGTATCGCTGGCAGCCGGTATTACCTTCCCCGACTCATCGGGGATCGGTGATCGTAAATGTGTTGTTATTATCCGTCAGAGTCTCGACGATGATTCAAAGGAAGCTATGGTAGCACTGCACGGCGCTGGTCTTATGCACCTTGCGTGGCGACCAGAAAAAAATGAAAACATTAAGGAAATGCGTGTCACTGAGAAGGGGGCAGCCGCATCGGCATTGAAAAACATGGTGATACTTTCGCTATGTATGTAAGCATGACAGGCGAACCGATGCACCAGTTAGGCGATCCCATTCAACTGCATCTCGATGGTCCATTCTATGTAGGCATAGGCTTCAGCTCTCATTCGCCAGACGAAGTGAACACAGGTATTTTTTCAGATGTCGTTTTGGAGAATGCGGCAGGTAAGGTGAAGTAAAAACTATACTATAAATTATTCTATGCGGGAAGTCTCTTTTTCCAGAAAAGTAAACTGGAATAAGAGACTTTTGCAATTACAGGTATTTTAGACCCGTTCAAGAAGTCATTCGCTTAGGCTCCATCATTCTCGTTTGTTACTCCAGAATTCTCCGCAGATCACTTTAGGTAAACATTGCTTCTGTAAGATCTATATAAAAGCTATAAAGCAGATCAATATCTGCATCTCCTCCTGAGCTATTTATTTGCCCGTAGTAATTACAGCGCGAAGGCAGGCTACATTATCTAAACCTTGGCCCTGGGCCAACCCGCACGCACCGTAACGCTGCTATTTTTTGATATTAGTCTCACACCTCTTTATACCAACAAGTTAGATATTTCTAGGTTTTTGCATAACGGAAGTCGTTATTGACTACCCATTTTAAGTTATTGTCTTCAGTTTTCTAACCTCTGTTGAAACAGCGTGATATACTAAAAAAAAGACCTTCCTTATGTTTGGTGAATAAGGGAAAAAGTGTTGAAGGGTGCGACGCAACGTAACCCCAATAGTAATTGTAATGCCGGGTTCATAAAAAAAATTTAATGCAGGTATTAATACCAGGAAAGGATGTTAAATAATAATCATGAAAAAGATTCGTTAATGGGCAATGTACTCAAAAACACCAGGTTCCAATCATACGTCTCCGAATGCATCCCGGCTTCGAAGGTTTGTCCACCGTATTAATATACTGACAATTGCGATACTATTTTTTTCATCGGGAGTTATTGGTCAGATAACAGGCATAAAATATATACCCGGCGATTATGCTACGGTTTCGTTAGCCGTTACCGCGCTGAATGCATCTGGTACCGGTAGTGGTGGGGTTACTTTTAATGTAGCCGCAAATTATACAGAAACCATTTCCACAACCATTTCTTTGACAGCCACAGGCACGGCTGCCAATCCGATTGTCTTTCAAAAAGATCCTTCCACTTCAGGCGCTAATCCCTTAATAACAGCCTACACCGGAGGTTCGGCTACGCCTACCTCTGCAGTGCAGGATGGTATTTGGAGGCTCTCAGGCTCAGATTATGTAACCATTAATGGGATAGATGTGCGGGATAACCCTGCCAATACAACCAACCCATCCACTATGGAATATGGGTATGCGTTGTATAAGCCAAACTCTTCTAACGGTTGTCAATTCGTAACCATTAAAAATTGCACTATTACCCTGAGTAATATCAATAATGCTAATTCGACTAACCCAATGACCGAAGGTTGTGCGGGTATTCTAGTGATGAATGCATCGGCAACTTCTGCGACAGTTGTATATGCTTCCGCTGCAGGCGGAGGAAATTCAAATAATAAATTTTACAGCAATACCATTCAAAATTGTAACTATGGTTTTTCAATGGTTGGGGCAACGGACGTAAGCCCGTTTACCAATGCAGATACCAACAACGATATTGGGGGAAGCTCCGCAGCCACAGGCAACACGATTGTAAATTATGGCGGCGCCGCCGGCGCTACTAATCCGTCTGCCGCAATCAGGGTACAATATCAGTATGCATTGAATGTTTCTTATAATACGATCAACAACAATAATGGTGCTGGTAATAACCATCCTGCCGTAGTAAGGGGCATCCTGGTCAACGCCGCTATCAGTGCCAGTTGCACTATCTCTCACAACACCATTACCCTAAAGGGCGGAGGAACCACAGCAAGTATCACCGGTATTGAAAATGTATCAGGAAGCACAGCAGCGGGAAATACAGTTAATATCAGCGACAACAGTATTATAAACAGCACGTATTCCACTGCAACAACAGGACATTTCTATAGCATTTATAATTCAGGTAGCCCGGCAACACTTAATGTAAATAACAATATCATTTCAAATAATTCCACTTCGGCAACATCGACCGGCACTTTCTATGGTATATATAATTTGGGTGCTGCCACTACTGTTAACATTAATGGCAATGTATTTTCAGGCAACTTGTTTGCCGGAACATCTAACGGAGCCTTCTGCGGAATATATAACTCGGCAGCTACATCGGGCCTGTTTGTTAACGGGAATTCAATAACCAGCAATTCTACTAATTCATTAGCGGGTCCTTTTTATGCCATTTATAATGCCGGTGTGGTTACAAATGTCATTAACATTAATTCCAACAGTGTAGGAAACAGCGTTTCTCCTGCTATAACCTTTAATGCGATAAGCTCGGTTACCAGCAATTATCTTTATAATGCGGGTGGAGCGGCAACTGCCGTACTTTCCATTAGCAATAATAATATTCAGGGCATTAACTTTCCGGTTGGCGCAACAGGTTCTAATAACTATATCATTAATACTGCTGCCACCCTTTCGCAAAGCATCAATAGCAACACCTTTACCAACCTCAATGTAAATACAACAGGAGCCATAACCTTTATATCTAACAACGTAGCTGTTCCTGCAACAGGAACACAAAATGTAAATGGAAATGCCATTGTTGGCACCTTCACTAAAACTGGTTCAAGTTCTAATGCAGTATTCCTTTTCAATAGTGCAAAAACTTGTTTTCAGGGAAGCGTAATCAACAACAACAATAACAATTTTTCAAACATTACTCTTTCAGGGTCAACGGTTATGAACGGGTGGGTTAATACCGACTCGAGCAATTCAACCAGAACTATCCAAAATAATGTATTTAGAAATTGGGTGGTAGGAACAGGCGCCGTGAATGGCATGAATGTTAATCTAAACAGTACTAATAATGCTGTTACACGAAACACTATAAGTAACATCTCAGGCGCGGGCGCCGTAACCGGAATAACCACGGCGTTTGGAAATGATAAAATATTTTCAAACACAATTGACTCTCTATATTCAACAGGGGCTGCTGCCGTTACCGGCATTCTAATAACGGGAGGAACAAACAAGAACATATACGGCAACAAAATCTACGATCTGGAGGTGAACAGTGCTGGCGGCACGGTCAGTGGCATAACCGTACAGGGTGCAACCATTGTAAACGTAAACGTCTATAATAACCTGATCGGTAATTTACGTTCACCAATTGGCAATACGACTACAGATGTTGTTAGAGGTATGAGCTTAACTGCCACTGCCCTCAACTCCACCATAAATGTGTATTACAACACCATTTACCTAAACGCTACTTCAACAGGAACAAATTTCAGTTCTTCGGGTATATACCATACTACCAATGCCACTTCCACCACGGCCACACTCAATTTGCGAAATAACATAATCACCAACACATCCACCCCTAATGGAACAGGTCTGACGGTGGCTTACCGCAGGTTAAATTCTACACAGGCTAATTTTGGGTCCACCTCTAACAACAATCTTTTTTATGCGGGTACCCCGGCGACAAACAGGCTGATATATTATGATGCAACTAACTCAGAGCAAACACTTTCAACGTATAAGACCAGGGTTGCTACCAGAGATGCACAGTCAGTAACCGAAGACTTGATCACGGGCTCAAAATTTTTAAGTGTTCAGGGTTCCTCAGCATGGTTTCTTCATTTGGACTCAACCAAAGCAACCCAGGCAGAAAATGGCGCTGTAAGTATTGCGAATTTTACTACTGACTACGATGGCACCACCCGGCAGGCGTCGCCCGGCTATGCAGGAAGCGGAACTGCGCCAGATATTGGAGCAGATGAATTAAATGGAATACAAGCTGTAGCTTTTACAGGTACTTACAATGTAGGAGCGGGACAAACATTCACCTCTTTAACAAATGCCGGCGGACTGTTTGCCGGTATTAATAGCCTTGGCTTAAAGGGAAATGTGGTAGTAAATATTACCTCAGACCTAACAGAGGACGGAAGTAATATTTTAAACCAATGGGTAGAACAGGGAACCGGCAATTACACTTTAACCATACAACCCGACGCCTCTGTTTCCAGGATCATTTCAGGAAATGTATTAAATGGGATGATCCGTTTTAATGGTGCAAAAAGGGTGATAATTGACGGTAGCAATGGTACAACCAATAATTACCTCACGTTTAGAAATACCAATACAGCCGGTACAACCTCTACCGCTTTCACGTTTATAAATGGTGCTACAACCAACACTATAAAATATTGTAATGTTGAAGCCTATGCCAATGCAACAAACGGCGTCATCTTATTTGGCACTTCGACTATGGCAGGAGGTAACAGTAATAACATCATAAGCAATTGCAGTATCAATGCAACTATTGGCGGCAATACAGGCAGTCTTTGCATTTACTCTGCAGGTACGGCGGGTAATGAAAATACTGCTAATACTATTTCCAACAATACCCTTACCAATTACAGAGACAAGGGACTGGATATTGCTGCAATAGGTTCTAAAAGCTGGGTAATCAGTAATAATAGCTGTTACAATGGCGCTGTTGCAGGTAGTATTAATTATGCAGCCAACTCTATACTTTTTGGTATAAGAGTGTTGGGCGGCGGAAACTATTCAATTCTAAACAATTATATAGGCGGTAGTGCCACACTTGCAACCGGGAGCAATGCATTATACTCTTCCACCCTGGGCAATGTTGCGTTCTATGGAATACAGGTGTCAGCAGCAACAGGGATTTCCAATATCAAAGGAAATGTAATCAGGAGAATAACCGTTTCATCAACTCCAACAGCGGCCAACTCAAATGAATTTGTTGGTATAGAAACAATAGGCGCTGGAACCATCAACGTGGGCGGTACCACTGCCGGTGATGGAAATATGATTGGATCAAACACAACCAATGGTTCTATCATAATAAACACAAATACCACAGCGTCCAACTACACTTCTTTTATTAGAGGTATATATTTCACCAGTACAAATGCTGCAGGCACTGTAACTGGCAACCAGGTTGGAGGCTTTGATATAAGTAATACAGGATCAAGCGCGGCCACCTCTGCCCCATCAACATTTCAGGGCATTACAATCAATACAACAACTTCGCCAGCACTGGTCAACAACAATATTGTTGGTAGCACAGGAACCGGAGCCATTGCAAATAGCGTCCGGGTTCTATCGTCCTCTACAGCCAACAATTCAACTTTAACCGGGCTGTATTTGTCAAATTCAGTTAATTCCACGGTGCAGCTCAACGCGAATACCATCCAGAATATGAGTTAGCAGGTAAGTACGGTAACATCCGGTACTTTCACCGGGATTTCAAATTATGCGGTTGCCGGAGCCAATGTTTCATTGACCAACAACAACATCAGAAATAATAGTGTAGCCTCCGCTACCGCTGCATTTTATGGTATTTTCAATAGTGGCAGTCCTACTTCAATTTCAATTAACAGTGATACCATATCCAATAATACCAGCACTGCTGCAACCTCGGGTTTGATGTATGGAATTTACACAGCAGGAGCTGCTCCTGCCATAACTATCAGCAACAACACGTTTTCCGGAAATGCAACTGCCGCTTTAACATCCGGACTTTTTGCGGGCATTTATAATGTTGCTACACCGGCAACACTTAACATTGTGGGTAATACCTTTTATGGTAATACAACTTCCGCAGCCTCCGGTTCACATTACGCTATCTACCAGACAGGTGCAGTAAGTGCAACGATCAATATCAATTCAAACAATATAGGAACCGCCAGTTCAGATGCAATAACCTACACCTCAGCCAACTCAGGGGCACAAAATTTTATAAATAACACCGGCGGCACTTCTGCTGCAGCACTTTCCATAAGCAACAATAATTTTCGGGGTATAACTTATTCAGTGGTCTCAACAGGCGCTAATGTATATATTTCCAACACCGCCGCTACCCTCTCTCAGGCAATTACCGGCAACACTTTCATCAACCTGAATGTAAACACTACGGGCAACGTTACTTTTATATCTAACAATGTTGCATTACCGGCAACAGGAAGTCAAAATGTAAATAATAACAGTATTTCAGGTACGTTTACAAAAGTGGCAAATGGAAATCTCACGCTGTTTACAAGCAGCACTGCTACATCGGCATCAGGTGCGGTTATCAATAATAACAACAATAATTTTTCGAACATTACCGTTTCAGGTACATCCATCATAAATGGATGGGTAAACGCTGACCAGGGAGCATCCGTAAAAAAAATTCAGAATAACACGTTCAGCAATTGGACCGGTGGTGTAAATGCCGTGACAGCTATTTCAGTTAACAGTTCAGGAACCAATAGTGCCATTTCAGGAAATTCAATTAATAATATTTCAAGCGCGGGTACTATTACAGGTATTACAACCGCAGCAGGCACAGATAATATTTATTCCAACAATATCAATACCCTTTCCTCCACGGGCGCTTCTGCTGTAAATGGGATTGCAGTGACTACGGGTACCACAAAGAATATTTTTAAGAATAAGATTTATGATTTGCAGGCTACCAACGCCGGCGGCACAGTGAACGGTATATTAGTAAGCGGCGGTTCAACAGTAAATATTTACAATAACCTGATAGGCAATTTGCGTACACCTGCCGCAAGTGCCTCTGACCCAATCCGGGCAATCAGCGTCACCTCAGCGGTCGCATCCAGCACCATAAATGTTTATTATAACACCATATATTTAAATGCTACTTCATCGGGAACTAACTTTGGCTCTACAGGTATCTATCACCTAGCCAACGCCACCTCTACTACGTCTCTGCTAAATCTTAGAAACAACAGCATAACCAATACTTCTACGCCCAATGGAACAGGATATACAGTTTGTTACCGTTTAAATTCTGCTACCTATGCTAACTATGCAACAACCTCGGATAATAACCTGTTTTATGCCGGAACTCCCGGAGCAAAAAGATTACTATTTTGGGAGGGCACAACTGGTGATCAAACCATCGCAGCCTATAAAGCAAGAATTGCAACAAGAGACGCCGCATCCGTTACAGAAGATATTACAGCCAAATTTTTAAGTACTGCTGGTTCTTCTGCGGTTTTTCTGCACATGGACTCTTCCATAGCAAGTGTGATCAATAACGGAGGTGCAAATATTGCCGGTTATACAGATGATTTTGATGGTCAGGTACGGTTTGGCAACACCGGATACAACGGTTCATCGTCTGCCCCGAGCATTGGCGCAGATGAAGTTTTCGGAATAGAAACTATACCGCCGGTAATAACATATACAGCGTTGACCAACACTACATCTACGTCTAACAGGGATGTAACAGGAGTCGCGATAACAGATGCCAGCGGCATTAATACAGCACCAGGCACAAAACCCCGAATATATTATAAAAGAACCTCCGATGGCAATGTTTTACTCGACAATTCGTCCGCTACCAATGGGTGGAAGTTTACCGAAGCAACAAATTCAGCTTCTCCATTCACCTTTACCATAGATTATTCATTATTGTATGGAGGCGCGTCCGTTACGGCCGGCGAAATACAATATTTTGTGGTAGCGCAAGACCTTGCAACAACAGCAAATATTGCCATTAACTCAGGAACTTTTATTTCGCTTCCAGCAACTACAGGTTTGACTTCAGCAGCATTCCCCATAGGAGGAACAATCAACAGTTATAACGTTGCTTTTTCAGGTACTTACAATATAGGAGCCACTGAGGTCTATACTTCTTTAACAAAAGCGGATGGACTGTTCGCAGCCATTAACAGCGCCGGGCTGATGGGCAATACAATTTTTAATGTCACCTCTGACCTAATAGAAGATGGAACAAATGCATTGCAACAATGGACAGAATCGGGTATTGGAAATTATACGGTCACCATTAAACCGGATGTTGCCTCACTCAGAACCATTTCGGGCAGTGCAGCCAATGGACTTATTCGCCTTAACGGGGCCGACAGGGTAACGATAGATGGCAGCAACAGCGGCAGCGGAATTTATCTAAGCTTTATAAACACCAGCACGTCAGGTACTACAGGAACCGCCTTTACTTTCATAGGCGGAGCGACAAATAATACAATCCGGTACAGTGACGCGCAGGCCTATGCCAATGCTACAAATGGTGTAATTCTCTTCAGCACATCTGCAGTTGCAGGCGGTAACAGCAACAACCTGATTGACAATTGTACGGTGAATGCCAATGTCGGTTCTTATACGGGCAGTGTCGCAATTTATTCAGCAGGTACAACCGGTAATGAAAATTCATCTAACACTGTTTCCAATTGCAGTATCTCCGGATACAAAAATCGCGGTCTTGATATCAGCGCAACCGGTTCTTCAGCCTGGACAATTTCAGGTAACAGTATTTACAACGGCAATGTCAGTGGAACAATTAATTACCCGGCTTCAACCACACTTCAGGCTATAAGGGTGCTTGGAGGATCTGGATATTCTATTCTTGATAATTTTATCGGCGGCAGTGCAAACAATGCATCAGGCACCAATGCTTTATATTCATCAAATATAGGAGACATTTCATACCAGGGCATATCGCTAACAACTACAGGCGCTTCACCGGTTTCAAATATCAAAGGAAACACAGTTGCAGCCATATCTGTCTCTTCAATTCCTTTGTCACCTGGCTCTGCCCTATTCGCAGGTATAGAAACCAATGGCTCCGGAATTAATATAGGCGGAAGCTTAGCAGATGAAGGGAATTTAATTGGCTCAGCAACAGGTACCGGTTCTATAATCCTCACCACGTCAACGGCATCTGCGGCGAATACAACTTCAATAAGAGGGATCAACTGCCTCAGCGCCGGGGGTACTGTCGCCGACAACCAGGTAGCCGGGTTCGATATCAAAAATATTGGAAGTGCACCTGCTCCATCTTCTTTCAATGGTCTGTTTATTAACAATGTTTCAGCACCTTCACAGGTCATTAATAACATTATTGGAAGCAGGGAAACTTCCAATAGCATTTGCGTGCTTTCATCTTCCACAGCTAATGCAACTTCCCTAACAGGTATATCAATCGGTAGTTCGGTGAACAACGGCATACTGATCAGTGGAAATATGATTACAAACATCAGCCAGTTGAGCACTGTTTCATCAGGCAGTTTTTCCGGAATAAATAACGGGGCGACTTCCGGAACAATGACCATCACTACCGACACTGTGCAAAACATTACTTCGGCGGCGAATGCCAATTCCAGTTCAACGGTATACAATGGTATTTCTTCCGCCACTGCTTCTTCCATCAGCAATAATATCATCAGCAACATTTTGCTTTCTTCAACAGGAGCAAATGCACAGGTAACAGGTATAAACGTTTCAGGAGCCGTTGCACATTCCATCACAGGCAATTTCATTTCGGAACTTACTACTGCATCTGCCAAAGCAAGCGCAAGTGTTGAAACCGGTTCTCCCGCAGGGTCTGCAGTAACAGGTATTCTCAATTCAGCAACAGTTGCCGGTCAGGTTATTTCGGGCAACACACTCTATAATTTCAATTCCACCAACACTTCAAGTGTCAATACTGTAGTAACAGGAATAGGAATAACGGCAACAGTATCGGGAAATATTTTTAATAACCGTATTGCAGCACTTTCAAACCAGTCAAGCGGATCCAGCCCCGGTATCGGTGGTGTGGTGGCGGCAGGTGGTTCATTCAACCTGTATAATAATTCAATTAAAATTGACAACTCAACTTTTGTAAATGCTGTAAAAATCTATGGTATTATTCATTCGGCGGGAAACAACTGGAATTATTTCCATAATTCAGTCAGCATCGGTGGCAATGCATCGGGCACGTCTATGCGAACCGCTGCCTTCATACGCCCTGTTGCAGGAAGTTTATTTTTAAGGAATAATATCTTAGTGAACACAAGAACCGGAACCGGCTCCCATTATGCCATCAGCAATCTGGTTTCCCCGCCTGCATCCGGATGGTCTTCCTCTGCCTCTGATTATAATGACCTTTTTAGCAGCAATTCAAATACTATTGCAGAATGGGGCGCTGCAAGTGATAAAACATTTGCACAGTGGCAAACAGCGTCTGGCGGAGGAGCTAACTCTGTGTCAAAACCATTCACTGTTAGTGCATCCCTTTATGATTTGCAACCGGACCTCACTAATTGTTCATTGAACAATTCCGGAATTCCCATTACATCACCATTGGTTATAAACACCGATATAAACAATACTTCCCGCAGTTCAGTTACACCTGATATGGGAGCCTATGAATTTAGTTATACAGCGTTCGTTGCAAGTGCAGACAATAGCTCGCCGGTCTGTACCGGAAGCCTGGTAAACTTTACTTCCGATCCCGGAACGGCTGTCAATGCAACCTACAGTTGGACTGATCCTGCAAGTGTTATCGTTTCAACTGTTCAAAATCCAAATATCACAGCGGTACCGGGAACTTACACCGTTCAGGTTACCGACGGCAACGGCTGTTTCACCACTGCAACAACTGATATTGTGATAAACTCAACTCCAACCTCAACACTTACCGGTTCTACATTTATTTGCGCAGGTAACAGTGCTACGCTAAGTCTGACTTTAACAGGCAGCGGAACTATTACTGGCACCCTAAGCAGCGGCGACATGTTCAGCGGCCCTGCTTCAACAGTTACGGTAGATGTTTCACCTGCTGTTACAACTCCATTTTATATCACTACTTTAAGTGATGCCAATTGTACCGCCCGTGCAATCGATCACCCTGACACTGCAAGAATAACTGTGCGGCAATTAGGAGACTGGACAGGTGGCGCAAATACCAACTGGAATGATGCGGCTAACTGGACATGCGGTGGCGTTCCACCTGCAGGTACAGATGTTACCATTCCGGCAGGCTTATCTTTTTACCCCGTAATTACCACTTTACAGAGCGTAAACAATGTAAACATTGCCAACGGTGCATCGTTGACGGTTACCGGCACCCTTCAAATTGCAGGAACCATAACGGGTAACGGAGCCTTCACAGCCGATTCTGGTACAATAGAACTGAATGGTTCTACCAGTCAGACAATACCAGCAGACATGCTTGTCGGAAACACCATTCAAAATCTTATCATCAGCAACAACGTTACACTTGGCGGCCCGCTTTATGTGACCGGTGCTGTAGCTTTTGGTAATGTAAACAGTAAGGATTTTACAACCGGTGGTTTTCTTACTTTGGCATCTACATCAACAGGCTCAGCCCGCATGTCAGACATTACCAATGCCAGCGTAAACTCAGGCAACAGCATCAGTGGTGATGTAACCGTGGAAAAATACTTTCCCGCCAAAAGAGCTTTCAGATTTTTAACTTCACCAGTCAATACCTCAGGAAGCATCCGTAGTAACTGGATGGAAAATACCAACAATGAAAATATTTCAATAAACAACAACCCGGTTCCCGGGTATGGTACGCATATCTCCGGTTTAGGTGGCAATGCCAATGGATTTGATGCAACAATTTCAAATAGTCCATCTCTTTTCGCCTTCAATAATCAAACGCAGGCCTGGTTGTCTGCCACAAATACCTCAGGCGTGCTGAAAGCAGGAAATGCATACCGAATACTGGTGCGAGGTAGCAGGAATATAGACCTGAACGACCCTGCGCCTGTAGCAACAGCTACAACACTCCGCGCCGCAGGTACACTTATGACTGGTGCAGTGGTTCTAAAAAAACCAGGTGCAGGCGGTACTGCTGGCATGCCGGAACTTTCATCTGCAACCAATGGATACAGTTTTATCGGAAATCCGTATGCTTCGCCAATTAATTGGTTGTCGGTTGAGAAAACTGATATTGGAAGTACGATCTATATTTTCGATCCTACCGTCAACGGCACCAATGGAAGAGGTGGATATGTGAACTACAATGAAACGATTGGCGCCAATAACAATCCCGCTTCTTATGTAGATAATAACATTCAATCGTGGCAATCCTTTTTTGTGGTCAGTACGGGTTCAAACCCATCACTCACTTTCCGCGAAGAGCATAAAACAGATAACTTTCGTACCGTTTTCAGACCAGTAAACACAATGCCTCAAGTTAAGGTACAACTGTTGTTGCCACAGCAGGTGTCAACCGGAGGAGCTGCGGACGGTTTTGCTGCCTATTTTGCCGACAATTTCAGTGCGTCAATATCCAATGAAGATTCATATAAATTTACCAACCTTGACGAGAACATAGGTATTTTGAGAGATGGAGTTGTCTTGAGTATAGAAGGCAGAAAAACAATTGCCGGTAATGACACTTTGCCTGTCAAAATTTGGCAACTGCTGCAGAAATCCTACTTCCTCAAAATCGGAGTAAATAACTTTCCACCGTCTGTAAGCTGTTATCTTGAAGATGCTTATCTGCACAATGCAACGCTTATCTATTCCGGTGCCGATACATTGATCCCGTTCAGCATCACCACAGATGTTGCATCCGCTGCAACCGACCGTTTCAAAATTGTCTTCAGGTCTGCAGCCACATTACCTGTGCAGTTATCAGGCATTAAGGCTTATGAAAAAAATAGCGGATCAGAAGTTGAATGGACTGCCTATGATGAAAGTAATGTGAGCTTCTACCAGGTTGAAAGATCTGCTGACGCGCGAAAATTTGCAGCAATAGGTAAAGTTGAAACCTTTAGAAATTCCGCCCTTACCAATCAATATTCGTGGCATGATGATGCACCGGTAGATGGTGATAATTTCTATCGAATAAAAGTGACAGACAAGGCAGGCGAAATAAAATATAGTGAAGTAGCGAAAGTTAGTTTTGCCCCCGGCAACAGTTCAATAGTGATCTTTCCGAACCCGGTTGAAGGGAATATTTTGAATGTTGAATTTAAGAATCTCGACCAGGGAGAGTATACCATAAAACTAGTAAACGAAGCAGGTCAGAAAGTTTATTCCGGCAATCTCAAACACAACGGTGGTTCATCTAAAAAGCTGATTAAAATAAACACCATTATTGCAAAGGGTATTTATAAATTACAAGTAACAAATGGTACTATCAAGTTAACCGAAACGGCATTGTTTAAATAATATGTTCACTCAATAAAATGTGCTTTTGTTACCTAGCTAAGGAACAGGTATTGAGCGAGCCGTTGCGTCGCACACTTGTACCTTTTTGCTTTGTTCAGCCAGGTATGTTAGCCAAAATTCCATAACATAATAAAAGCTCAATAAAGTGTTACAAGTACAAGTGAGTGACACAACAATGCTGCTTTGAAAACCATCTCCCGGCGCAAAAAACAAAACAAAAACCTGCCTTTGATCACGGTAAACAATTAACCGGCAAGGAGGTAGAAGTAAAGATCAACGCTGTACTTGTACCCGCTTACTAATGTATGTCGGGCGCATTAAACAAAGAGGTTCACTTTTCAGTGAACCTCTTTTCATTTACGCTAAACATTGGAAAACGGACTAAAAAAATTTATGCAAGAAATGGGGTTACGATCATTAACACCTGGTCTTTGGTCAGGTATTCGTCGAAGGCTTCGGTAGCTGCATTGGCGCTAATGGTTACTCCATCAGCCATGATGCCCGTAATAGTTACACCAGCCTGGTTTACATTGTCCTCACCCATATAAATTGCGTTTACCGCCGGGCCTATGCCGCTTTGCGTGCCGGTGATCCACGGTTTTATTGATGCTCCACGGGCTTTGCGCATCTGGCGCAGGTGCGAAGCATGGCGCGCTTCTACAGAATGAATTTGCAAAGCAGCGGTCAATACTCCCCTGTTTGCCATTCCCATCAGGCGGGGCGCTTGTCCTTTATAGGCACGTACACCAGTATCTTCAAAAGCCTGCGCTACTGCTAAAAACGTATCATAGTTGCTGAAGACATCGGTAAAAGTATTATTTGCCGTATAGTCAAAGTCAGCAAAAGTTTTGGTGGCTGGTTCATTGCCATTTGACAACGATGCAATAGTGGTTCTTAGAAAAGCAACATGTGCAGCTTCGTCATCGCGTATGCGGGTTAAGGCAGCCATAGCAGCGGTTGCACCGGCAGGTATGAGCCCGGGCATGGCAACACCATGTTTATAAAATTCAGATTCCAAATATTCTAAAGTGAGGGCAAAATTCAAAACGTCTAAAACATCGGAAGGTGTTTGTCCATAGGCTTTCTTAAACAGACCACCCAATGCAAGTGGCAGGGCGCTCAGCGCTATTCTTTTACCAAAGCCACCCATGTTTCTTATGGCTGCGCGGCGTGGGCTTATTCTATCGATAAACTCCGGGTCTACTTTTTCTATTTCGTCTATTATATTGTGTAAGTTCATAGCGTTGGTTTAAGAGGGTAAATTACTGATGTTGAGTTGGGTCTTGATGTAGGTGCCAGCTATGGCAAATACTTCGGCAGGCGTTCTTGCTTTGTCCCGACCGGTGCTGTCGATGATCATATCGTCGGTCATGTTGCCAGCAAACGAACCGTTAGAAATAAGGTCTCTGATCAATGCCGCATGTCTTGCTTCCACCGAAACAATTTTGCCAGCTATCACCAGGTAGTCTGCTTTGGTGATCAACTGTCCGGCACCATTATAGGCTGATACACCAAGATCTTCAAACGCTTTGGCAGTACCTAACACACTAGCACGATCCCCAAAATTAATGCTGCTAAAATCAACGGTCAATGCGGGGATTGCATCACCACCAAGGGCCAGTTTAAAAAATTCACGATGGGCAATTTCATGATCACGTATGTCTGTCAGCAACAACTTTTCATCGGCTGTTATATTTACATATGGTGTCTTTATAACCTGCAAATAAAAAGCAGCTTCCAATTGTTCCAGGGCATAGGCATAATTCAAAATTCCGGTATCGCCGCTACCCAGGTTAACACCGCTGTTAAAATTGTTATCGTCTTTATTGCAGGCAGCAGCCAGCATGGCAACACCCGAAGCTGCACCGGCATAGCGTAAAAATTTTCGTCTGGAGACTGCGGAAAAACCTGCCTCTTTTTCAGCAGGCAAATTGAGTGGTAAACCTGTGCTTTTTGTCATAACTGTTACTTTATTTAATGAATAATTCTTGTCTGTCGGTTCGCGTTCCTTACTTACTACCTACGTGAAATAAAAGGCTAAAGTTTTGACGCGTGAAAACTTTACCTGTGTTTCCTCTTATCCACCTTGCAAAAATTTACTTTTCGATTTACTATTCCGGCACCTGTAAATGCAAGTCATTTTTTGTGGGATGCCAGCTAAATAATTTCCATTTTGCATTGTTGCGACAGTCTACCCCGCCATACAGCGCGGCTCCGTTAAACGGAATAGCCCTGGTGAAACGATAAGCTTATCATAATAAAAAACTTGTCAATTTCTGGTGAAGCAAAACAATTAAAATTTATAGCACACAACAGAGGTTACATGCTAATTTTTATTTTTAGAAAATAACATTCGTGGTATAATTTTTTTGTTTGTATAGGTAACCAAATCTCGATATACTCATGGCAAAGTATTCAAAAGGTGCAGGCGAAAAAGTAGAAAAAGTGATGCACGAGTTTAAAGAGGGTGATCTGAAAAGTGGCAGCGGAAAAAAAGTAACCAGCCGCAAGCAGGCGGTAGCAATTGGCTTATCCGAGGCACGTGAAGAAGGCAAGAAAGTGCCTAAGAAAAAGAACAGTAAGAAATGAAAATGCCTCTAGCTTTTTTCGGTATTCTAAATATTTTCCGCAAGAAAACTGCCCGCGGCTAATATTGTTAATTTCTGCGTGCCGTATTTTATTTGCCTTGGGAAGCTACCTCGAGATTATCTAGAATTGTACTTGTATAAATAGTACTAGAAATTGAAAAACCGTTAGTAATTAGAAAACTTGCATTTATTTAAGATGTCAATTTCTTGCCGCGGTAAAACAAAGGCTGCATAAAGAACTAACGGTACAAGGGTGTGACACAACAACAGCCTGATATACTTCCAGCGGCTGGTTACCAAAAAGTACTTCTTACTTCTCATCATTTTGCAAAAACCAGTTGTTGTTTTCTCTCCTGATTTTTAATAACAAACTATTTACAGAACCCTAGACCTGGTTCGGTCTTTCAAGTTTTCTTCTTCTCCTCATCATCTTCCACCCGCTGCTCTCCTGGGTTACTGCCGTGGCAAATGACGGGAAGTGCCACCTATACGTAAAACTATTTCCACAGTTATTCCGGGTGGCATACTTTTTTAAACATGAGAAATAAAAACCATTTAACATGAAAAAAGTAGTAATGTCAACGTGCCTGCTGGCAGTGACAATTTTAGGGGTGAGTTGCGGTGGCAATTCGGATACTGTAGCGAATAACGATACTACCACCAATATGACCGATGCGTCGGCAATGGCGACAACGTCTTCGGACACCAGTATGAAAGACGACCGCGATTTTGTAATGGAAGCTGCAAACGGCGGAATGATGGAAGTAGAACTGGGCAAATATGCAGCAGCGCATGCAACCTCAGCAAAAGTGAAAGAATTTGGCAACATGATGGTAACTGACCATACAAAAGCCAACGATGAATTGAAATCTATTGCAGCATCAAAAAACATAACCATACCTGCCACAATGGATGAAGACACACAAAAAAAAGTAACTGACCTGGAGAGCAAGAAAGGCGCTGACTTTGACAAAGCTTATGTTGACATGATGGTAGATGACCACCAGGAAGACATTGACAAGTTTAAAAAAGAAGCAACTGATGGCAACGACGCCGATGTAAAAGCCTTTGCTGCTAAAACTTTACCCGTTTTGCAAAAGCACCTTGATAGTATCAAAAGCATTAAGGACGGCATGAAATAATCGCATTTAAAAATGATAAGGCTAAAAGGTTATCCGGTTATGGATAGCCTTTTTGCGTTTTTACGTTTTAGCCCGGCGATATGCAGTAGCAGATTTATTACAAACTTCTCATGTTTGTTGCCATTGACACTTATTTTTACACCCGTTATATCGATGCCTTGTCAATGCTTCAGGCGTTTAGACAGCGCATTGTTTTCTTTCCTCAATAAATTGTTTGCATGAAAAAAATGTCCCTTTTTCTGCTGCTTGCTGTGCAGCTATCGGCCCCCGCTATTTGCCAACTTTACAAACCTACCATGCCGCCAAAAGTAAAAACGATGAATGGCGAACTGCAGGGTATTGAAGAGTCCGGAATCAGGACTTTCAAAGGAATTCCATTTGCTGCCCCGCCAGTTGGCAATTTGCGCTGGCGCGAACCACAACCAGTTAAAAACTGGACGGGTGTACGTAAAGCTGATAAATTTGGTCCCCGGGCTATGCAACTTGCTTTGTTTGGCGATATGAACTTCAGATCGGATGGGGTAAGTGAAGATTGCCTGTATCTAAACGTTTGGACGCCGGCAAAAACCGGTACAGAACATCTGCCGGTGCTTGTCTATTTTTATGGTGGT
This sequence comes from uncultured Chitinophagaceae bacterium, assembly GCA_963726895.1. GTDB lineage: Bacteria > Bacteroidota > Bacteroidia > Chitinophagales > Chitinophagaceae > Segetibacter. The sequence goes on from CAVSED010000014.1 coordinate 70,106, forward strand.
GGCTTTGTTGCGGGCGATGGTTCTGAGCCAAGGTATGAAGGTGAAAGTATGTCGCGCCGGGGTATAGTAGCCATCACGGTCAACTATCGCTTGAGTGTATTTGGCTTTATGTCACATCCTGAACTCACCAAAGAATCACCACATCATGCCTCAGGCAATTACGGTCTGCTCGACCAAAGCGCTGCACTGCAATGGGTGCAGAAAAATATTGCGGCTTTTGGTGGCGATCCCAATCGTGTTACCATAGCCGGAGAGTATTGCCGGCTCTTATTCAGTTAGTGCACAAATGGCGTCTCCGCTGTCAAAAAATCTAATCGCCGGCGCCATTGGCGAGAGTGGTTCTTTATTAGGCGCCAACTCAACCACACCGCTGGCAGAGGCAGAAAAGACAGGCGTTAAGTTTGCTGAAAGTGTAGGTGCAAAATCATTGGCAGAACTACGTGCAATGCCTGCCGAAGAATTGCTGAAAGCCACAGCAAAAAGTGGTTTTGGCAGGTTTCCCGTTACAGTCGATGGATACTTCTTCCCTAAATCACCGGTTGACATCTATGCTGCCGGCGAGCAGGCACATGTACCACTGCTTGTTGGCTGGAACTCAGAAGAAGGCAACTACCGTTCAGTATTTGGCAACGAAAAACCAACAGCCGAAAACTATGCAAAAGCTGTAAACAAATATTTTTCTGATAATAGCGCCGAAGCTCTGCAGGTTTACCGGGCAGCAACCGATGAGGAGGCAATGAAGGCTGCCACCGATATGGCAGCAGATCGTTTCATTGGCTACAGCACCTGGAAGTGGAGCGATATACAAAGCCGCACCGGCACAAAGCCCGTGTACCGCTATTATTATGCACGCCCACGCCCCGGCATGCGTGCAGAGATGGGCAATGCAACTGCAGGTTTAGCCGGTGGTGTTATCCGCGATACAACCAACAAAGTAGCCGCGCCAAGACCGCCGGCCGCAACCGGCGCAGTTCATTCGGCTGAGATAGAATATGCTTTGGGTAACCTGCCAACCAACCGTGTGTACGATTGGCAACCGGAGGACTATAAAGTATCTGAGATCATGCAGTCTTTTTTTGCCAATTTCATCAAGACCGGCAATCCCAATGGTTTGGGCGTGCCTCACTGGCCTGCCGTTGACAACACAAAAACAGTAAGTGTTATGCAGGTAGATGTAGATACGAAAGCAGTGCCCGAAACACAGCGTCCACGCTATCTTTTTTTAGAAAAGATCTTAAAGAAGTAACTGCCAAAAACAAGAGTTGCGCTTTACAGGTCACTGCATCTTAACGTTGATTTGTGAAAGGGCGCCAAATCATTCCATTTATTTGTACCAATACTAAACAGGAAAATATATGAACAAAAAAAACCTGGTCGCAATAGCGTCCCTTTTCTTACTCGCCTCGTGTGTAAGCAATAAAAAAATGCAGCAGGAGCAGGCGAGATATTCGCAACTCAACAACTCTTTTATTCAGTCACAAAAAGACGTAGAAAAATACCGTGGTGAGAGTGAAGATATGTCTCGCCGCAATTCGCAATTGCATACCCAAATGGATGCACTCAACAAGCAGATAGATCTTTTGAAGGCTACCAATCAAACCCTTTCCGATGTATCAAATTCGCAGGCGCGCAGCATACAAAAGTCTATTGATAATATGGGTTCTGCTAACGATTTTATTCACGAGTTGCAGCGTGGCATTGCCCGCAAAGACTCGCTGAGCATGGCTTTGGTCATGAACCTGAAAGGTGCACTCAGCGACATTAATGACGATGACATTCAAATTCAGATCGAAAAAAGTGCGGTGTACATATCCATATCCGATCGCCTCCTGTTCAAGAGCGGCAGCTACGATGTTAATGATAATGCCCGGGTAGTGTTAGGCAAAGTAGCTCAGGTGCTCAACAGCAAACCCGACCTTGAGTTTTTGGTAGAAGGACATACCGATAATGTGCCCATCAGCAATACCTGTCTGCTCGACAATTGGGATTTGAGTACCAAGCGCGCCACCGCTATAGTGCGCATCTTACAAAACCAATATCGCATAGATCCTAAACGCATGACCGCTGCGGGTCGCTCAGAATACCTGCCGCTGCAGACCAATGATACAGTTGCGGGCAAAGCTGCCAACCGCCGCACCCGCATTGTTATTTTGCCACAGCTCGACCAGTTTATGAAACTGCTCGAAAAGCCGGGAGCATAAGTGTATCAGGCAAGGATTAGCGTGTTTATTTTTTGGGAGCAGAACTATGAATCCTGATGTGACGATGGTTGCGACAGTCTACCCCGCCATACAGCGGGGCTCCGTTCTTCCCCATAACACTGATGAAACAATGGCGGAAAAAATAATAGCAATTACCAAACTCAAAAAGGCGATCCGCATATGCGGATCGCCTTTCTTACTTTCATTTCATTGCTGATAAATCTTTCTGTTTTAGTACATACCGGAGTTTCCAATTGTGGTGCTTACTAAGATCATTACTTTCGTGGCCGAAACCCTTTTACATCTAAATTGTGCAGTCAGCTCAATCATAAATATGAACGTTTTAACGGTAACAGGAATCGGCAAACAGAAAGACGGCAAAACATTGCTGCAAGAAATAAGTTTCACCCAAAACAAGTTAGAAAAAATTGCCATTGCCGGTGAGACAGGGTCTGGCAAAAGCACGTTGCTTAAGATCATTGCCGGGCTTCTGCAAGCCGATGCAGGCGAGGTTATTTTTGCAGGCAACAAGGTACTGGGACCGGAAGAAAAATTATTGCCGGGGCACAAACACATTGCCTATCTGTCACAACATTTTGAACTGCGCAACAACTACCGGGTTGAGGAAGAATTAGATTATACCAACCAGTTGTCAACCAAAGAAGCTGAGACTATCTTTTCAGTTTGCCAGATCAGTCACTTGCTGAAACGAAAGACAGACCAGTTATCGGGTGGTGAAAAACAACGGATCTCAACGGCAAGGCTATTAATTGCAAAGCCGCAACTTCTGCTGCTCGACGAGCCATTTTCTAATCTCGATACACCGCACAAAAACACCATGAAGGCTGTGATCGAAGATATCTGTACTACACTCGAAATAACCTGCCTGTTGGTATCGCACGATCCATTGGATACACTTTCGTGGGCTGATAAAATATTGGTGCTGCAAGGTGGCAAATTGTTGCAGACCGGCACACCCGAAGCCGTTTATCGCCAGCCTGTAGATGAGTATTCCGCATCGCTGCTGGGGAGTTATACATTATTAAATCCCGCCAGTTTTACAGCCTTTTTTAAACGCACCGATTGGGAAGACATCCAATCGCCGGTCTTATTGCGCCCGGAGCAATTTATATTGAGCAGAACAGATAAAGGAGTAAAAGGAATAGTGGAAAAAGTGATGTTTTTTGGAGGATATGTTGAGGTGATCGTACGTATTTCCAACACAAGGGTGCAAGCCAGAAGCACATCAATTGACCAATATGCAAAAGGCGATACGGTTTTTGTTGCCTTGGTTGATGGCGATTTTTGGGTCTTGGGAGTACAGTCAGGCGAGGTAAAAAAATGATCTGATCAATGTAGCTCCTTTCCACAATGCGGACAATATTTTCCTTCCCGGTTAGATCTTTTAAACTCATCGGAAAAGCCGGATGCCAGGATACCGGCAGGCAGCGCAAACATTCCAACACCTAAAATAGATATAAAAGCAGTAAGTGTTTTGCCCAGACCCGTAACGGGATACATGCCATCGTAACCAACTGTTGTCAGTGTGGCAACACTCCACCACATCGTCTCCGGAATGCTTGAGAATTTGTTGGGCTGCGCTTCGTGTTCTACAAAATACATAAGGCTGGAGGCGACGATAACAAGCGAAAAAATAATAACAACACTAATGATCAACTCCTCTTTTTTAGAGGCAAATACCCGCCGGATAACATTGGAGGCATGCAGGTAACGGGTTAGTTTAAAAAAACGAAAAAATCTTAGCAACCGCAAAATTCTGAAGAAGCGGAGGTCATATGCCATGATGAGGGGTAAATAAAAAGGAAGTATCGCCACCAGGTCAATGAGAGAACCGGTTAAGAAGAAAAATTTGATACGCCCGGTTACAGGGTGTTTGAATTTTGCCCGGCTGGTACAAGACCAAAGTCGAAGTAAATATTCCAGTGAGAAAATGAAGACGGAAAAATACTCAAAGATGGTAAAGACCTCGTGGTAAGTGCTATAGATACTGTCAACAGTTTCAATAAAGACAGCAAAGACATTCAAGATTATTAAGGTGACAATAAATGTGTTAATAAACCTGTCCCACCAGGTGCCACCTTCTGTGGGGTCTAATAATATAAATACTTTTCTTTTCAGGTTCTCCCTTTTAGAAAGTCTAACCTGTGCGTTTGTGCCGCTACCGTGGTGTGAAAGTGGAGACACTTCAGCTATCGTACCGCCGGTTGGTAAGTCGCTTGAATTTTGCACCGAAGCTTCGCCAAACTTGTCCATACACTTTTTATTACAGTATTTGTATAGTTAAAATACGCAACCCTTGAAACAAGTTGCCAGAAAATTTTCTACGCTATCAATACATGTATAAAGATGAGATGCCTATGCCGAAGATTTGATCAATTTTTCATGCCTTTTATTTGCTGTACTGTTTTGCTTATCTCAACCTGCGCAAGACCTTGTTCTATAATGCGACATAATAAAGCTAAAGGCGATCAAGCATTGCTGCACATGAGCCAAAAGTTGCCAAAAGCACAACAGATGAACGTAATGCGACGCAACGACTGCTTCACAAAGAACAACTGCCGGCACCCAAAAAAAAGCTTTCAACCTATGCCTCCTGCCCTATCCAAACAGCGCCGCCGATGCTGCTTCTTTGTGCGCCGGTTACACTCTGTAGCACTGTATTTTCCTCGCGCCAGCGCAGCACACCCAGCAGCGCCATTATGAGCGCTTCCTTGTATTGCACCAGCGACGCTGTGGGAACTACAACTTCTATATTGTGCGATGACAGCGATGCCTGCAGCCGCTCTATAAGAAAAGTATTGAAAGCTCCACCGCCCGTAGTCAACATCTGATTGCCTGTTGCCGCAACATCGGTCAACCGGTGCACAGCAGAATTTATCTGTAAAACGATGTGTTCTACATACGTGCGAAGGCGGTCGGCAAGGGGTATATCGAACCCCTGCACAAGCGGGAAAACCGTGTTGGTGCCAAAACTGTTTGCGAGCGATTTTGGGTGCGGCTGCCGGTAATATTCCAATGCGTTGAGGCGCTGCAAAAGAGGCAGATAGACCTTGCCCGCAGCAGCAAGGGCACCTCCGGCGTCATACTCCTGCCCGGCAGTTTGTGCCAGCATATTAAGCACGCGATTAGCGGCACATACATCAAAAGCAATATACCCGTCTGCGGTATTAAGCGACAGGTTTGCAATGCCGCCAAGGTTTAAAAAGTAGTGGTAAAGGGGAAACAAAAGTTGTTCACCAACAGGTACTATAGGTGCACCCTGACCACCAAAAGCCACGTCCATGGCGCGCAGATCGCTCACCACGTTGATGCCGGTTGCAGCAGCAATAGCCGCTCCGTCGCCTAGCTGGCTGGTCATGCCCAGGGAGGGCGCATGAAAAACCGTGTGACCATGAGAAGCGATCAACTGCACCTTGTGATGCAGGTCATTTTCGCTGATAAAAAGGTTTATTTGCTGACCAATGAACCTGCCATAGGCACTGTGCAGCAACAGGTAGTCGCAGGCCGACATAGTACCTGCACCGGCAAGTTGTGACAGCAATTGAGGCGGATAGGGTTTACAATCTGCTGCCTGTATTTCATAGCTCCATTTCCTGCCGGTTTCCTCCAGTTCTACATAGGCAATATCAAGCCCGTCGAGCGACGAACCGCTCATGATACCTATTGCTCTGTACAACATAATTATTTCAGTTTTAAGCGTTCACTTGGCGGATTTACTGTAATTTTCACGCCGCAATCTACACTTGAAATCTGCAATTCATTTATGGTCATTAATTTAAGCGAACAACATAGCCTGGTAAGTAATTGGGTGGGCGAACTGCGGAGTGTAGATATACAAACTGACCGGATGCGCTTCAGGCGAAACCTGGAAAGAATTGCCGAAGTAGCAGCATACGAGATCAGCCAACGCCTTGCCTGGGAAGAAACAGAGATACAAACACCCTTGGGTATTGCAACCTGCAAAAGACTAAAAGAACAGCCGGTACTCGCCACTATTTTAAGAGCAGGTTTACCCATGCATACCGGCATGCTTAATTACTTCGACCGCGCCGACAATGCTTTTATTTCGGCTTATCGCAAACACAAACATGATGGTTCGTACGAGATAAGCCTGGAATACATGAGTTGCCCGCCGCTTGCCGGCAGGATTGGTGATTATAAGCGACCCGATGCTGGCAACCGGCTCGTCGCTGGTGAAGACCATACAGTTCATGAAAAATGACGGAGCGCCGGCACAGATACATGTAGTAGCTGCAATTGCCTGCACCGTGGGCATCGAGTACGTGCAAATGGAGCAACCCGAGGTGAACATTTGGTGTGGCGAAATAGATGATGAGTTGACCGCCAAAGGTTATATTGTGCCGGGGTTGGGCGATGCCGGAGACCTTGCTTTTGGTACCAAAATGCAGATGTAATCACCTGAATTTATACTATTTTTAAAGCAACTTGTTTACTATTGACAGTGTCTTTTAGATCAACCCAAATTCATGCGTAAAGTTTTTATTATACTGGCGTTTACTCATCATGGTTGTAAAAACACATGCGCAGGATCCGCACTTTTCCCAATTCTTTGCTTCGCCACTTACACTCAACCCGGCCCTTACCGGCAAGTTTGATGGCGACCTGCGGGTTACCGGCAACTACCGCAATCAGTGGCCAACTATCAACAGGGCTTTTACCACCACCACGGTGTCTGTCGATATGCCCATCATGCGCAGACCATATAGCGCCCAACGATACCTGGGGTGTAGGTGTTATGGGCTACTCAGACCAAAGCGCCAACAGCGCACTCAAGTTCAATTACCTAACCGTCTTCATCAGCATTTCATAAGGGGCTTGATGAAGATGGATATTCCCAGATCGGCGCCGGTTTCCAGGCAACCTATACTAATATGATGCTGAATGTTACCAGCCTTAAGTTTGAAGACCAGTTAACACCTTTTGGTTTTACCGGCACCACCAGCGAGGTTTTCAATAATGCAACACTTAAAAACAGTTATTTCGATCTGAATGCAGGTATGTTGTACACAGGCAGTACAGCAGACAATAATAACTTTTATGCGGGGGTTTCAATGTATCACATCACCCGGCCCAAACAACAGTTTACAGGTACGTTTTTTCTGCTCAATCCGCGCACCACCTTTCATGCCGGGCGGCTATTTTCCCGTGGGCGCTGTAGGTACATTGCACCTTAGCGGCTTGTACAGCACACAGGCAAAAGCCAATGAAATTGTTGTAGGCGGCGCCCTGCAACGGGTTATTTCAGAAGACGAAAAACCAACCAGCATTTATGTTGGTGCCTGGGTTCGCGCCAACGATGCGGTTATTCCGTATCTCGGTCTCGAGTTCAGCGACTTTCGCCTGGGCGCAACATACGATGTTAATACCTCGGCTTTAAAAGCCGCTTCCCAATCGCGCGGTGGTATCGAGATCTCACTCATTTATGTACGGCGCCCACCCGATAGCCGCGGTTTACCCTGCCCTAAATTTTAGGTGTGCCGCCGTTTCATTCTTTTCTGCGGTATTTTTTTTCATGCAACTTTTAGCTTCACTTTTTAAAAAGCGGAGGTAGTCAGTTGTTGAGAGGCTATTCGTATAGCAGGGAGAAAAAGAGGTGAGATTGAGGTGAAGGTGAAGGAAGAGGAAGAGGGTGGTACAAGGCGGTGGTACTATGTGGATCTTCTGTTGCGTCGCATTCCGTTCATCGGCATCACTTTGGTTTGGCTTTAAGTTTTATGCAGAAAACGCCTGAAACCTGTAGCGGTACTCATGTGCAACTACAATTCAAAACGATGTTTACAAAAGCCATTGTTAAGCCCGGATCAATATTGGGTTTACAATGGGGAATTAAAGATTGTATGAATTCGATGTAAGTTGATCGCCGCAAAAAATCTTAAGTAGTCATTTTACTTTCAACAGTTCTTCCAAGACTAACGGTTTCCCGCGCAATCGTTTCATCCGAAGTGTACTTTGCTATGTCTATGTACAGATTAATTATTCTTTTAAAAGCCGACATTTTATTCAACATGTCTGCGGACACTTTTTGCTTGCCGCATATATCGTTGAGTTGCTTGATAGAATAAATCACTTTCTGTGATGCATCTAATTCTTTGTTGGCGAGTATTTGTCGCGGAATGTCCAGGTCTGTTTTCAGCGGATCTTCTGAAGTGGTTTGAATAGAATCGATAATTCTATCTACAAAGCCAAGCTTCTCGTTGATCCAGGTAGTTTTCCCTTCGGAACGGCTATTGTATTCATTGAGAAACGCTGAATAGTTGTCGTTATAAGATGATTTGTTATTCTTTTCCATACCTGTTTACAATTTGCTTTCCAACTGATCTAAGTTTTCAAAAACCTTCTTCTTTTCCTCACTGATCTTAATGGTGTCTCCCATTGTTTCTATAGCCTGCTTCAATAATTTTATTCCGGTAATTCTCGCAATATTTATCCCTAAAGTTACAGACTTTGTAAGTTCATGCTGTACAGCCTTTGGCTCAGAAAGATTTTTTATACTTTCGGCAAGTTTTTTTTGTTCCTCGGTACTCACATTCTGCATTAGGTTTAAGCAAATAATGGTCAGGTCTTTTTCAGCCCTGGAGAAGTCAATTCCCTTCATTATGTTGGCAATATCCGTTAGGTTATTTACGCTTTGCTCCTGGTCAAAACTTCTTTCCGCAGCGTCTAAAAAAATTTGAAGAATAGTGGATATGCCAACATTAATGGATTTATTAGAATCCTTATCATGATAGTTGAAAAATGAACTTCGCAGAATAAACATGGCCGACAAAACCGGCCAGCAGCACCTTGCCCCATTCAGTTGAAGTAAAAACTCCAAAAGTTATGTTTAGTTGAGGAATGAGGTAGTAAACAATAACAGAAGCCATACCATTTATCAGTAAATAAATCCAGGCATTTTTTGACCGTAAAATTAATTTTCCAACTTTATAACGACTTAGCAGTTCACTGAATGCCCATAAGAAGCCGAGGGAAAAAGAGAGAATATAAAAGATTATAATTCTTACAGCTTCGTTCATGATAATCCATTTATGACTTTACACTCGAGGAAAGATCAGTAAAGATGTGATGGAGAAATGTAAACTTTTTTTATGCGTGTCAGGACTTCAGTTCAAAATATAAAAATCCTGCGGTTATTCAAATTCGCGGGTACCATTATTCCACTCGCTGCGAATTAGCCCCACAATCAAAAAAAATCAGTGTAATTCCTTCTCCATGAAAACCTGGGCAGGGTCTTGTCTAAATGACAAAGCGTCCTTCCACCTCACGGCTCCTGCCTCCATCTTCTACCTTTCACCTTCTACGTTTCTCAATTCAACTTACAACTTACAACAACCTTCAACGTCCTCCTCCTTCCACCTTCTGGCTTACAACCTAAAACTTACTACCTAAAACTTACTACCTAAAACTTTCAACCTACTTTCCCGCAAACTGCTCAGCCAGCTTATTAAGAGCCGCTAAGGCAGGTGTTGTGGCACCGTTGTCGATAACAATTCTAAATCTGAAGGTGACCTTCTCACCTTTTTTTAATTGCAGATTTTTTTCTGACTTGCCATTAGTAAATATCTTTTCGCCCAGGGGATTGGCGGCAAAAAGCCCATACCCGCGGGCATGCCAAAAGGTAGGGTAATTGATATTTGAAGGGTTATCAATGATCGTAACACTAATTAAATCGTTGCCCATTTTTCCATACACTTTGCACCAACGGGCACGCGTGCTCCAGGCATCGTTGCCGGTCTTGCCTTCACTGGTCAGGTAGTTGCCGTTGGCTATGCTGTCCATTACGCCTTTTACAATTGTCACGTTGCCTTTGTCGTCTTTAAATTTTTTATCCTCAGCAGAGGGTATCTGCAGTTCATGCGCCAGGCGCAGACCCAGCAATCCGTCTTTTGCATCGGTGAAGGTGACCAGGGTATCTGCCTGTAATGTGGTTGTACGGTCTATGATCCGCTGACCAGCGCTGCCGGAAAATGCATAGGTGGTAGTCTCTTCGAGCAATACATCGTTGTGCTGGTTGGTCCAATTAGCGTGATAAGAAACCATACCCGTTTTGCCGCTTTTTGTATCCAGAATCCTGTCAGTTTTTATCCAGCCGTACTGCGCCTTTTTTTCTGCCGGAATGGCGAATGAATTGTTCCAGAAATCGAGACCATTTACGTTTTCAAAATTGAGCCAAAGCCCCAGGTGATGTGGATGATCGTCGGGCTCGCCGGCACGCGGCTGCAGGGGAAAACCACGGGTTACTATAGTACCATTTGCCGCATGTATGGGATACAAGACCGGCTTTTCGAGCGTGTCGAAATAGAGTAAGCTGGTGAAGAGTTTGTCGCCTATGAATACATCTACGCGTTGATCATCCGAATGCGTTACAACTTTTACCATTTCGCTGGTTTGACCAAAGCCTGAAACGCAAATAGCAACGAACAGAAAGACAAGAATGCTACGAATTATACTGTGCATAGAGCAAAAGTTTACTTGACAATGAGCAGAAAATTACTGCGTATGATTTGCTCTTTAGTTTAGCGCATAAGCTTGCACGGGTATATACTGCTAAGTGCTCAATGAAGAACAAATGGTACAAGGGTGTGACACAACAAAAGCCCAACAGACCTTCCCAGGCTGGCTACCAAAAAAGAGAGCAGTAATCCTTGCGGTGCCGAAAAAGATTACTCAATATTTAAATGCTTTTCCGCCGACCATTACTTCCTGTTTGCCTTCATCGAAGGTGGCTTTGAGCCCTGTGTGCGAGGCGGCAGTTGTCATAATGTTGGCAATGGAATGGCTGTAACCCGCCTCGACGGGTGCGTTGGGCTGCTTGCGGCTGCGTACACACTCCATCCAGTTGCGCACGTGATTGGAAGTAAGCTGATCGCCGCCGGTATTGGCCGACTGGCAACTACTTTTTCTTTGTTCTCCAGGTTCATTTCGGGCAGCAGGTTGGGCTCCATATTCATAGCCGCAGCGTGCTGTTTGGTAAGTCCGCCTTCGGGTGACACCTTGTTGGTGTTGAGGTTGAGTTCGCCGCCATTGGAGTAGTATATCTCGGCAGGGTTTTCTTCGCCATTGTCCATGCGCGACTGAAAGGTGACCTGGAAGCCGGTGGTGGGATCATCGGCGGGGCCATAATCAAAGACCGCCGTTATAGTGTCCCAGTTTTTTCTGCCATCCTTCCACATATAAATGCCGCCATTGGCAACGACGCTGCGCGGATGTTTGAGACCGGAGAACCAATGCACAGTATCGATCTGGTGGCTCATCCACTGCCCGGGCAAGCCGGAGGAATACGGCCAGAACAAACGATACTCAAGGTATTTGCGCGGGTCGAAAGTCATCGTTGGGCCGGTTGAGTAAAAAGCGCTTCCAGTCTGTGTCTTCTTCTTTTAAAATGGAGGCTAAGTTCCGGGCGACGCCAGCGACCGGGCTGGTTTACATTCCAGGTAAGTTCTACCATTTTTATGGGGCCGAATTTGCCTGATTTGATGAAGTCGTTGGCTGCATGATAGTTGGCGCCGCTGCGGCGTTGCGACCCGATCTGCACTATTTTGCCTGGACTCTTTGATGGCTTTGAGGGCGGCTCTGTTGTCGTCCATGGTTTCTGCAAAAGGCTTTTCAACATAGGCATCGCAGCCTGCCTGCACCGCTTGTATGGCATGCAGCGCATGTTGAAAATCGGCAGTACTGATGAACACTGCATCCGCCAGTTTTTTATCATATAATTCTTCGTTGTTGCGGCACGCGGTCACGTCGTTTTGCATTTTCTCTTTCCAGAGCGCTACACCTTCTTCCGCCGGCGGTTCCAGATGTCAGACACAGCCACCACCTCAAAATTTAGTTCTTTATAGTGGTTCATAAAACTAGGTACATGCGAGCTGCGATGACGGTCGCTAAAGCCCACCACGCCTACCCGCACCCGGTCGTTGGCACCAATTATTCGTTTATAGCTTTTTGCGCTCCAGCCCTGGTTGGCAACTATTACTCCGGCCCCGGCAAGTGAGGCGTTTTTGAGAAATATTCTGCGAGAATTTTTCATGTGGGTATGTTTATGTAAACAGATCGAAAGACAGATATAGTGTAAAGAAGATGAAGGTTACTTGAGCACCTTTATTTTGATGCTTCTGAATGATACGGCATTGCCATGATCCTGCAACAGAATATGACCTTTGTTGGCCATGCCAAAGTTGGGCCACTTGGCAAATTTGCTTCTGGCAACGAGGGCATAAAAGTATTGGGTGCCGCGTTTGTATTCCAGCATCTTCCAGCCGTTGAGCCAATGCTCAATATTGCCATCCGGGTGCACGATCACCATGCCGCGGTTCCACTCTCCTATCGGCTTGCGTGCCCGTGGTTCTTTGATGGATGGAATAAGATCATAAAGGGAAGCCAGGGTACGGTTGCCAGCCGGCACCCAACTTGGCATCGGGGTGGCGTTCATCGTCGAGTACCTGGTACTCGAGACCAATTGCTGAACCTTCATTTTCTTCGCTCTCAGTGACAAAATATTTTACACCACTATTGGCGCCTTCAGTCAATTTAAAATCAAACTGGAGAATGAAAGCACCATATTGATCCGTTGTAATTATGTCGCCACCGTTTCTTAACTCGGCGCCATTAGCTTCCTGCACGCTGATCGTGCCATCTTTTATTTCCCATCCCTTTTCGGGGAAAGTAGTTTTGTAAGCGCCACGCCAGCCATTGGTTGTTTTGCCATCCCACAACAGTGATACGCCATTTCGTTTTTCCTGTGGAGAAAGGTTGTTAGGCAACAGATTTACTACAAATACACTGTCCGGTGGTGAGGGATGCAGATTGCTTGTTTGAATTTTCAGGTTGCGCCAATGAATACTTTCCCCCGCATTTTCCGCCTTGTCTATCTGGTGCACCTGCAGGGCGATGAAGCCTTTTGGCGTCATGTCATCCACCAGGTTGGCTGCCGGTTTGCCATTTACAAACGTGCGAATTGAAGGTCCGATACATTCAATGCGACAGGAATTCCACTGCCCTTTTTTAAAGGCTGATTTTGCAGACGGATTATAATCGAGCGGGTAGAGCCAGTCGCGGCGGGCTTCATCGTAAATACCACCTGTCCAGGCGCGTGGCGAAGGGTCGATCTCGAACTGGTATCCGTGCACGCGGCCGTTGCGATAGTCGGCAGTACTCTCACTGCGAAACTGCACACCGGAGTTCATATCGTTGTCCATCTTCAGGTCAAACTCCAGGATGAAGTCGCCGTAGTCTTTGTCGGTTGCCAAAAACGAATTGGGTTCACCGGCTACTGTGGTGCCGATGATCTCGCCATTTTTCACTTCATATTTGGCTTTTCCATTGAGCTGGCGCCACCCCGCGAGGTCTTTACCGTTGAAAAGTGGTTGCCAGTTTTGAGTATTTTGCGCGGTGGCAACTAGAGAAAAAAATAGGAGCACGAAGGATGTATATAGTTTCATATGGAGACAGGTATTCCGTTAGTTCCTGAAGATTAAAACTATATTAAAATGATGAGGCTGAAAAGTTTTTTGACCTTTTCATTGTTTCAACATCACTGCCGGGGCATTTTAATCATGGCGCAGCATCGCCATTTTAATTTGCGCATTACAGATAGGATAGATTGTAGTACCCGCATAAAAAAAGCCGGATTATTCCAGCTTTGATGCTATTACTTTTTTATGAGCGCCATATCAGCATCAATTGTTTGCATCCCCCACTTCCTGTTGCATCTTTGGATACGCCATTTTCAGGTCTTTAAGTGTCTGTAGCAATATATTGGCGATTGTAAATTCCTTGTACCAGTTCTGATCTGCAGGTACGATGTTCCAGGGTACATCGCTGCAGCGGGCAAAGCAATCTTCATAAGCTGTGATGTATTTGTCGCGCAGCTTTGCTTCTTTGAAATCTTCAGCGCTGTATTTCCATTGTTTACGCGGTATTTTGATCCGTTCACTAAACCGTTCCTGCTGCTTTTCCTGCGAAACATGCAGATAAAACTTTAGGATGATAGTACCATTTTGCTGCAACATGCGTTCAAAATCATTTATGGCATGCATTCTTTCTTTCACCGTTTCTTCCGATATCCACTGGTGAACACGGGTGATCAAAACATCTTCGTAGTGCGAGCGGTTAAAGACCTTAATGCATCCTTTTGCCGGGGTGTGCCGGTGTATGCGCCACAAAAAGTCGTGCGACAATTCATCTTCGGTTGGCGCTTTAAAAGAAGTAACGCTTACCCCTTGGGGATTAAGGGCACCAAACACATTTTTGATGGCGCCGTCTTTGCCGCTTGCGTCCATACCCTGCACTATCGCAAGCACTGAATGTGTATGATTGGCAAAAAGCAGGTTCTGCAGTTCGTCCAATTCGTCGAGTATGCCGGGTAGCTTTTCTTTTGTTTCATCTTTACTCACATTTTCAGGAGCACGGGTAGAAATATTGGCAAGCCTTATGGGTCTGTTTTTCAAATTGCTGTGCTTAAAGAGGTTCGTTAAGAGAAAGAATGAAGGTAGCAATGAAACCTAATGAATGATCGTAATCATTTTCAACCACTTCTTCACTTGCCTTTCTGCCTCTTTTGCTGTATCATCTTTGATAACTAAAAAAACGCCATCCTCTTTCTATTCCGCCTTTGATTGTAAAGCCTTCCCCAGCTATCCGTATGTCTTCGACTACGGATTTTTAAATGAAAAGCCGGACTGTGTCCGGAATTCGAAGAGCCTTAGATCGGACGCATGGTATAAGCCGCTGTAAGTGTTGAATAGGTAGCGGTTGTCCATATACCAGACGCAGTCTGGGTTTTCATTTGCCTCCGTAGTTGTCCTGCGGAACACTACGGAGAGCCGGGGGCTTTGTGTATGGGCAATGGACCAGCGCATTACTATATCACATATCCAAAAGCCAACGGTCATTTATCAACAAATCGCTTCATTATATTTTGTCAACTTACCCCGCTCCTATTCTTGACGGTGATAACATCTGCAAACAAGGAAAGACGAGAAATTACGATAAATCCAGAAGAAGATTATGAGCCCGGCGTTAGGAATACTATTTAGCGGCCGTTGCGTCGCACAGCGTGTACTGAATATCGCTATTCATCTTTTTCTACATTTTATTTAAAAACAAAAAGCCACCGGTTCTTTTACAAACCGATGGCTGCTTTATATCTTTTCTTTTTATTCAAGCTACAGTTGCAGGTGACAACAACCTAATACGGCGGGGCGGCAACACCCACGCAGGCAGAAAGTTGAAGTGCTTTTTTACAAACGTCCATAACGCCAAACCAATGTTTTCTAAAAGCCCAACTCTTGTTTCTATTACCTAAACTAATAGGCTCAATAAAGCAGTCTGCGTTTGATTACCAGTTATTCTCCTGATCCCTATTTGTCCTTTCAATCTGTTTAGGCGAATTAGTTCTCCAGTTTTCATCATATTTCACAAAGAATGCAAGCCATCCTGTTCTCGATACCCGCATTAGGTACGGTTGCGTTGCGATTAGCAGCACTGCATTTAAAAACAACCAGTAAAATATGCGGTCATCATATAAAGAGAAACCAATAAGAACCCACCAGGCTACAAATGTAGCAACACTCAACGCCACAGTTAAGGCATAGCTAACATAACTTGAGCCAAAGTAAAAACCTACTTCAATATCCAATGGTTGTTTACACACGGGGCAATCTTTATTCATCTTCATTGTATTTTTCAGGTGCCAGGGGTTCTTATCCTGGAACATATTTCCTTTCCTGCATCTTGGACATCTACATTTGAAAAGATTGAACATACTTGTTTTCCGTTGAGTATTGGACATAGTAATATTGCTTTCTTGTGAAAGAGTTATCGTTTCCATGATTATTTATTTTTAATAAATTGCTTTCTGAATGCTTCAGGGGATATCCCTTCATATTTCTTGAAAAATTTCGTGAAGTAAGAGTTATCGATGAAGTTTAAGCTCGATAGCAATTGCTGAAGATAGTCATCTTGGCATTGATCAGCAGTCTTTTTGCTTCTAATAATATCCTGTCCCGTATTAGTTCACCTGCCGAACGTCCTGTTACATCCTTACACAATGCGTTAAGGTGATTTGGTGTAACATAAAGCAAGGCTGCATAGTCTTTAGTTAGTTTTTTCTCTTTGTAATGCTGCTCAACGAGTTTTTGAAAGTTTAGCAGCAGAACTGAATTGTAGTTGTTCTTTAAAGATTGCTTTTTCAATGCTTGTAAAACAGGATGAAAAATTGAATAACTGCAATCAAACCTACTCTTGCAAAATCGTCATTCGAAGTTCTTCACTAGATATTACCGTTCCCTAATAACAGTTTCTAATAGTCTGCTCTATTTGTTTTCTTCCCGGCTGTGGAATCGCTATAACCTGCTGTTTGGCAATACCTGAAAAAAAACTGAATTGGTCAGTATATCTTGGGTTAGCAATCAAGGCATTATATATCTGCTCTGAAAAATTTACAATATAACCATTGGCTTTTTTAAAATTCCAGCTATGCACCTGCCCCGGTATCATAAAATATATTTGTCCCGCTTCCACAGGAAAATTGATAAAATCTACAGAATGACTTCCTCCTCCCTTTGTGAAATATACCAGGTGATAAAAAGGAATGTTTATGCGGAAAACGCAAGTTCTTGTGTTCATCCAGGTAGTGTGCAAAGTGGTCAGCCACAAAGTCTTTTGGTAAAAGCGGTACATCTTTCAAAGTGTTGATGCTGTATGTAGGTAGTACCTGCTTCGACATTACCGTTATTTATGATGCAAAGCTACAAGCCCTGTACCACTAGCAAGGGTACTTTTAAGGGTATTAATGGTACTTTTTACTGATTTAGCTAAACATATAGTAGCTCCGTTTTCACGTTCTGCCGGGGTCTTCCGGCAAAGCATCTGCTACACTTCTTTCACACTCTGCCAAATCCGTTACCTGGAAAACTCCAAATCCAAGGATGGGCATTTCAATACCGTTATTCAATTTCACTGTTTCCATAATTCTTTGTTTTGCTACACAAAGGTCACTGCAATTATTCGCCCGGCTTGTATACGGATTATGGTTTTACCTACCATTATTGCTGATGACAATATCGATGACGTAGAACTAGTGCTTCTCTTTTAATTGGCATACAATACCTCTCTAAAAAGACAAGCCCCGTTATCAAAAAACTTAATAACGGGGCTTATTTTAAAGCCATTGTCATTTGCCATTTATAGTCAGGATCTACTGCTCTGGTGCGTATCCACCTTTTTCGATCCAGGTATCCCATGCCTTTACAAACTCCTGGTAAGCTAGTGGCGGCGGCACTCTGCCTTCACCCATGTTCCAGCCGGCTTTTACCAGCGTATCCCTTGCATGTTCAAGCAACTTTGCTTTGTCTTTATGACCGTTACGGTTGTAGTCCATGATCTGCAATGCCAGTTCACGTGGTTGCTTTCCTTCAAACACCATCTTCATATCTGCAGGTGGCAATGCCCATTTCGGATTGCCCGGAGGAGTATGAACTGGAGCGGTCTGTTGATAAGCACCAAAAGATAATAGTTGATAATATTGAGCTTTTTCTGAATTATTGTGTTCGCTTTTATGACCGTCAATTTATAACGCGTGATAGTGTTCATCAGGGCGTTATAGAACGTTTTGAAAACTTGTTGAATGAATATTTCCAATCAGAAAAGCCACATACCATTGGCTTACCATCTGTAGCCTACTGTGCAAATCAGTTGAACCTGTCTGCCAGTTATTTTGGCGACCTGGTAAAAAAAGAAACGGGTAAAACTGCGCAGGAATACATACAGGAGAAGGTGATTAATGTTGCTAAAGAACGAATATTTGACCCAGGCAAATCAGTTGGTCAGATTGCTTATGAACTGGGTTTTAAATATCCGCAGCATTTTGCCCGTTTGTTTAAGCAGAGAGTTGGGCAGTCGCCAAACGATTATCGGAGTACAATGAATTGATATAATGGAAACCATTACTTACCAGTACCCAAAGCGGCCATGCCCGGGCAGCCGCCCCGCTTGTGTTCAAAGAAATAAAAACCATCTGAGCAATACCCGGAAACAATGCTGACAGAGCGCCTCCAAACTACAGGAATTAGATAAATAAAGATCGGCTGCAACAACCTATAGCCCTGCCTTGTACAGTCCCAAAAACAAGAATACCCAGCCTAAAATAAATGCCAGACCGCCGAAAGGTGTTATGATACCGACCCAGTCCAGCCCTTCCTTTTCTGCGCCTTTTATATAGGTTAGTAAATACAAGGAGCCGCAAAACAAAACAATGCCGGCAACAAAGGAGTTGCCGGCCCATATCATCCATTTATTGGTAAAGTCGCGATACAATATCGCAGCAAGTGCCAATGCAAAAACATGGTAAAATTGGTAGCGAACCGCAGTTTCAAAAATCACTACGGTAGCTTCGCTAACGTGTTTTTTAAGCGCATGGGCGCCGAAGGCGCCTAAAACCACAGAGAAAGCGCCGGCAAGTGCGGCAATTTGCAAAAATGCTTTATGCATGTTCCTTTATAATTTTTATAAAGGTAGCTTCAGAAAGCTCTTCACCTGACAGGCGGTATTTTGCAAGCTTATAATAAGGTTGGCGCTCATTGATTTTCTGCTGCAGCCACCTCTCCAGCCCGGTAGCATCCATGTCTTTTATGGCAGGGCGGTGTTCTTTTTCCGGCGACAATCTTTGCGCTAATATTTCCACAGGCTCGTCAATCCAAATGGTTATCCCCTGCTTGTTCATCCAGGTCATGTTATCGTTGTAGCAGGCAGCTCCACCACCACACGAAACAATAAATTTTTTCTTTTCAGCAAAAAGCTTCAGCATTTTGGTCTCCGCATTTCTAAAATAGGCTTCGCCATCTTCTGCAAACAGTTCGGTGATGGATTTTTCTTCCATCATTTCTACCAACAGATCCAGGTCATAAGCTGCTATTTTGAGTTTCTTTTTCAACCTGTCAGCCCAGTAACGATTTTCCGGCTCCCATCATTCCTATTAAGAAAATTTTTATTTCACCTACCTCGCGTTCTACACTCAGGGCAGACTTTCTTTTCACATTATTTTCAGCAGTAACAGACATTTTGGTTAGTTTACTTGTGTATGATTTGTTGGTTCAGGTGCCTTGATGTCACCCTGCTGCAGCATTACTTATTTTGCGCTTTGCAGGGCGCTTTTTCAACTCGTATAGCGGAGTAAAAACGATAGCAAAATGTAGATGCACGATAGAGCGTTTTGGCTGCAAGCTTTCCTGTTATAACAAGCTACTTCGTCTGCTGCTTTTCTTTCCAGGCATAATTAAAAAAAGTCTCATCAGAGTTATAACGATAAACGGAGCCTGCCTACCGGACAGGCAGGCGTCGCAACAATGTCGCCTTACGCGGCCGTAGCTGACCAACAAAACAATAGCAGCACACCTACCCTTACCGCTATTTAAAAGCGTTCAGTCCGGTTATGTCCATACCTGTTATCAGCAAATGCACGTCGTGCGTGCCTTCGTAGGTTATTACGCTTTCCAGGTTCATCATGTGGCGCATAATGCTGTACTCACCGGTGATGCCCATACCGCCCAACATTTGCCGGGCGTCGCGGGCTATTTGTGCGGCTATCTCGCAACTGTTTCTTTTTGCCATCGATATCTGCGCCGGCGTTGCCCTGCCTTCGTTCATCAGCACGCCCAGGCGCCAGACCAGTAGTTGTGCTTTGGTTATTTCAGTAATCATCTCTGCCAGCTTTTTTTGCTGCAGTTGAAAGCCGCCTATCGGGCGGTCAAATTGTATCCTTTCTTTACTGTAGCGCAAGGCTGTGTCGTAGCAATCCATTGCCGCACCCAGCGCGCCCCAGGCTATACCATAGCGCGCTTTGCTCAGGCAACCAAGCGGACCTTTCAGTCCTTTTACATTGGGAAAAATATTCTCTTTTGGCACCTGCACATTGTCAAATACCAGCTCGCCGGTGGCGCTGGCGCGCAGGCTCCATTTGCCGTGCGTCTCCGGTGTTGTAAACCCGGGCATGCCGCGCTCTACGATCAGCCCGTGTATTTCGCCGGCCTCATCTTTTGCCCATACTACTGCGACTTGTGCAAACGGCGCATTGCTGATCCACATTTTAGCGCCATTCAGTACTACATGGTCACCGGCATCTTTGTAGTTGGTCAGCATGCCCGAAGGGTTGCTACCGTGGTCGGGCTCCGTCAGCCCAAAGCAACCAAGCCACTCGCCACTCGCCAGCTTAGGCAGGTATTTGTTGCGTTGTTCTTCGCTGCCATAGGCATAGATCGGGTACATCACCAGCGAGCCCTGTACCGAAGCTGTTGACCGCACGCCGCTATCGCCACGCTCCAGTTCCTGCATCATCAGTCCGTAGCTTATATAGTCCATTCCGCCACCGCCATACTGCTCAGGTATTGTTGGACCAAAACAACCAATTTCGCCCAACTGCCGCACTATCTGTTGCGGAAACTCAGCCCGTTGCGCATAGTCTTCTATTACCGGTGAAATTTCTTTTTTTACATAGCTGCGCACGGCATCACGTACCAGCTTTTGCTCTTCGGTCAGCAGGTCATCTACTCCATAATAATCGGGCGATTGAAAAAGATCAGTTTTAGCAGCCATAACATGTGCGGTTTATTTTTTGGAGACCAGCCGAAGAAATTCTATCTGACATTGTTGCGACGCTCCGTTCAGGGGCATCGCTTCAGTTGTACTTTTTTTTGCCGTTTTACTCTTTTTGTTTCAACTTTTTCAGCTTGCCTATCCGCCATTCAAAGTAAGTGATTTACTTGCTATCGTTGGGCACGGCCAGAGAAATTAACAGCCTCCTGTTACCGACCATTCATTTACTTTTCCGGTTTCGCCAGAATAAATGGCGTTTCTTATTATCATCTTAATCAACATATACATCACTGCTGCCTGTTTCAATTTTGTTGTATAGCAGTTCTATCTGGCTTTTAAGAATCCGGTCTTCTGAAAGGGGTGGCAGGTTATAGATGTCAAAGAAACCTACATCCAGCACATCAAAGCCCTTCTGTATTTGCTGGGATTTTAATGTACAGTGGATCACAAATTTGTACACATAAAACGGCTGCGGCGGATGCGGATGCATCTTCTTGTCAAAAACTGCCAGCAATCTATCGGCTGTCACGATTAGTCCTGTTTCCTCTGCAAATTCTTTTATGATGGTTTCCTTTGGGCTGTGTCCCACATCTGCCCAGCCACCCGGCAGCGACCATTTTCCATCGACGCTTTCCTGCACCAGTAAGATCTTTTTGTCCGGCGACAAAGCAATGCCGCGGATGTCAACCTTTGCCGTGGGATAGTCCACCGCGTTGGGCAACATTAATTTCAGTTCGTTTATGGATTTATTGCTGAGGGTGTGTAACAACTGTAGTGATATTTCGCGCAGTTCCAGGTAGCGTTCTTTGTCGTATTCGTTTTGGCAATACAACAGCCCGGTGTCGGCCAAAGCCTTCATGCGCTTTAAGTACTCCAGTACTAGATTTTTTGCAGGTGTTTCCATGGTTTTTATTTTGTTTACCCTCCGGGCAAAATTGTGGTTTCCTCCTTGTAATTCAATTGAATTTGTTATTCCGGCGGTAGGGCCTGTCCCGATTTTCTTCGGGATGGAATCTTTTCTTTGCTTTCTTGAACCACGAAGGCACAAAGAGACGAAGATGCACGAAGTTTTTTGTTATTCCGACGAATTTGCGTTTGTCATTCCGTCCCAAAGCGTGATGTGAGACAAATCCCGTCTTCGTTCATTTCGGCAGGTTCAACGAGTAAATGTGAATCTTCATTCTTCGGGAAAAATACTGGCGGGATATTTTCATACCAACTGTGCTGTGGCTTTATATAGAGCAACGCATTAAAACATCCGGAGGCTGTCATTTTCATTTAGACTCAGGAATGCTTTTGGTCTCATAACCGGAAATTAAAAATAGGTATATGAATTTTGAAACCTCTCTTGCCTTTGCACACCAACAAGACAGTTCCGATCCGCTGGCGGAGTATAAGCAAGCATTCCATTTTCCGCAGGCACATGGAAAGGATGCGATCTACTTTTGTGGAAACTCGCTCGGGCTGCAGCCGCGCACTGTAAACGCAGCCATGCAACAGGAACTGGACGATTGGAAAAATCTGGGTATAGAAGGGTTTTGGCAGGCTAAAAATCCGTGGCTCACCTACCAGGAATATAGCAAACCAGCACTGGCGAGAATTGTTGGCTGTCAGCAAAATGAAGTGACGATAATGAATACGCTTACGGTCAACCTGCATCTGCTCATGCTGACATTTTATAAGCCGGACAAAGACCGCTATAAAATTATAATGGAGGCGGGTGCCTTCCCGTCTGATCAATATGCTGTGGAGACACAGGTAAAACTGCATGGATTAGACCCTGAAGACGCCATTGTAGAGATCGCCCCGCGGGAAAGCGAAAAAACCTTGCGCCACGATGATATTCTGGCAACCATTGAGCAACATGGAACCCATACTGCATTGGTAATGCTGGGAGGTATCAACTACTACACAGGTCAACTATTCGACATGAAAAGCATTACTGCCGCCGCTCACAAAGTGGGTGCTCTAGCCGCTTTTGACCTGGCACATGCTGCGGGCAATGTGCCACTGGCGTTGCACGACTGGAACGTTGACTTTGCGGTTTGGTGCTCGTATAAATATCTCAATGGCGGACCGGGAGCGGTTGGCGGTTTATACGTACACGAACAATTTGCAACGGATACGTCAACACCGCGGCTGGCAGGCTGGTGGGGCAACGACGAGAAGGAAAGATTTAAAATGGAAAAAGGTTTTGTAGCCAAAACCAATGCCAGCGGCTGGAACATAAGTACCGCCCAAGTTTTGAATATGGTATGCCTGAATACTTCGCTGAAAATATTTGACACGGCAGGTTTTGTAAACATTACCGCGAAAAGTGCCCAACTAACAGCCTATCTCTACTTTCTGCTGCAACAATTGACCAACCTGAATTTCACCATCATCACACCTAAAGAAGTGAATAGCCGCGGGGCACAACTGTCACTATTTTTTGCTGACCAAGGCAGGGAAGTGAACGAGAAAATGTTAGCCAATGGCATTGTGGCTGACTATCGCGAGCCGGGTGTGGTGCGGGTAGCGCCGGTGCCTTTGTACTGCTCGTATGAAGATGTGTGGCGATTTTGTGAGATTCTCAGGGAAATATGAAATGCTTTCTTGTAAGCCCAGTGGTAACACGAGTACAACCAGGCAGATCTTTTCACAGCAGTTTGCAAAGTAATTTTTGGTGCCTAAACATTGCAAAAAGAGGGCGCGGATCAGGAGTGTGAAAGCAGTTTTGTAATGGGGGGTAAAAAGTAAAAAAGATTTACTACTGATGAACGGAGCGTCGCAACAGAAGCCTCACCAGTGACCCTACTGCCGGTCACCCAAAAAGATTAGCGCAACAACGTTACATTTCCTGCATATTTCAGCACCTGGTTGTTGGTGCAAACTACTTCTGCATAGTACACGTACACACCGGATTCCAGGTCTTTTCCTTTGTAAGTACCATTCCAACCGGCGGAGATGTCATTGGGCGCCACATAGCGTTTTTCAAAAACCAATTCGCCACTGCGGCTTAGTATGCGTAAAAATTGAATAGTTGCAATGCCCTTTGCGCGGATGTAAAAAATATCGTTCGAACCATCATTATTGGGAGAGAAAGTGTTGGGAATAAATAGCGCTGCATTGTCGCAGGTAACAATAAGGGAAATGTCGTCGGTGGCGGTGCAATTGTATTGTGTTGCAACCTGCAATTGGTAAGTTATGTTGGCGGTGGCGGTGGCTACGGTGGTTGCACAACTTGCGCAACTTAGGTAGGAAGAAGGTGTCCAGGTATATCGCACCACATCGGCAGAGACCTGCGGAGTAAGGGTTATTTGATTACCTGCCGACACGGTGATGTCGTTGCCTAACTGCACGGTTGGAACACTGCGCACGTTAATGAGAACGGATGCAGTATCGGTGAAGCACTTGAGCGAATCGAAACCTGTAACCAGGTAGGTAACAGTGCTGGTTGGAGATGCAACCGGATTTGGACTACTTGCCGAACTGAGGCTTGTGCCGGGCGACCAATTGTAAAGAGGCGCGCCGCTAGCTGAAAGTTGAACCGAACTACCTAAACAAAGATCATAAAACGGCTGAACTGAAAGGCTATAGGGCTGCAACACCCCGACGTTGACAGTATCCCGTGAAATACATCCGACGGAGGACGTACCCGTAACCATAAATGAGGATTGCCGGATGGGAAAAACCAATGGAGTAGCGCAGTTTGAACAATTAATGGAAGCGGAACTGGCCATCCAGGTGTATTGACTTGCCCCTGTAACGCTTAGTTGAATGGTATCTCCATGGCAGATAGTGGTGTCGTTTGACAGTACTAAGACAGGCAGAGGATTGACGAGCAATGATTTGGAAAAGGTGGCAGAACACCCCTTGTCGCTGGTGACAGTAAGAGAATTGAAATAGTTGCCGGCCGAAAAGTTTTGCGTGACCGGACCAGCAGAAGTAGAACTGTCGAGATTTCCAAAGTGCCAGAGATAGCCTGTGACGATCGCCTTGGGATCGGGCACCACGGCTGCACTAAAAGTTATATCGCCGGCGCAGATCTGATCTTTTGCAACAATGGAAGCACGCGGCAGCGGGAAGACCTCTAAGTAATTATCGTAGGTAACAGAATCGGAACAGCCGAGAGAAGAAATGATCACCTGCTTCACAGAATAAATACCGGTAGAGGTGTAACTATGATTGGGATTAGGTGAAGTGGAAGTAAAGCCATCGCCAAAATTCCATTTGTACGTTAGCTGACCGGTAGCTATGCTACTGTCGGTAAACTGAACTGCTGCAGTATCGCAGATAGTAACTGAATTGGCATAGAACCGGGGTGTGAGATCTTCAATAAAAACAGTGTCTTTGCCTATGATGGGTACTATGCAACCCTCTCTATTCTGTATCAAGACTTTGGGAATGAACTTGCCACCTGATTGATAAGTATGGGTAGCAGAAAAGTCAGCGCCGTCAACGGTATAACCATCGCCGAAATCGAAAGTAAAATTAATAGCGCCAGTGGTGCGAATGCTAAATTTTGCCGGAACCGGAATGCAGCCAATAACAGGGGAGTAGGTGATAACACCATTGGGACCCAGTATTTGAATAGTAGCAAAAGCGGAATCTCTACAACCTCCCGGACTGGACACAAGCAGCTTTATGTTGTATAAGCCAGGTAAAAAATAATTGGCAGCCGGATTTTGGACCGTTGAAACACTGCCATCACCTAGACTCCAAAGATAATTGGCGACGTAGGTACTACTATCTGTAAACCGGACCTGTAATGGCGGACAGGTTGCCAGGGTATCGCTTACTGAAAATTTAGCTGAAGGCAGACCGATAGAGATATAATTCATCTTCGTAATCGAATCGACACATCCACCGGCGGAAAAAATTACCAGTTTTACGGTATAAAGCCCAACTGATTGATAGATGTGCAAAGGATTTGGATCAGTGGATACTGATCCGTCGCCAAAATACCAGGTACGACTGAAAACAGGACCGAAGGATCGGTCGGTAAAGCGCACAGGTTTACCAGGACAACTAAAAGAATCTACTGAACCGAAGTTGGCGGCTGCATAATACGTTGTAACTATATCGGGTTTTCTAATGCTGTCTGTGCAGCCATTGCTATCGGTAATCTTTAACGCCACTGCATAGCGTCCAGAAAGTTCATACGCATGGATAAAAGGGAGCTTGCGTAAAATTCTGAATTGAGCCATCGCCAAAATACCATTCCCAGTTGACAATTGATAGAACCTCTCTCTGCAACTGATAAATCTGCAAACTCTGTTAGCTGCCCTGTACATTGAAAGTTTTGAATGACCGAAAAATTGGCGTTGGCTCCATGAACATGTATAGGTTGCGATAATACAATGGTATCGCGACAGCCAAATTTGTCGATGACAATGGTAGTTACCTTAAAATCACCGGCCGTACGATATGCCCAGTTTACGGTCGCTACCTTGCTACTTATGAAGCCATCGGCAAGGTTGCCGGAGAAATTGAAATAATAGGTATTTACCCAGGTTGGTTGTGGATGAGTAACAGTAAAAGTGACGATTTCGCCTTTGCAGACATTGGTCGCACTTGCGTCAAAAGTTGTTTTCCTGGTCCAGATGGGCACCGTTAATTTGGCACTATCGATGCAGCGATTGATGGCGGTCAATTTAACGAGGTAGTTTCCGGAATCAGCATAATCATGTACGGGGTTAGTCTCGGTGGAAGTAGTGCCGTCGCCAAATTCCCAAAGGATAGACTTTCGGTTTTTGGATGTGTCGGTAAAGAACACCCGCCCGGGTGTTGTACAGTCTTTTTGAAAATTGAACCGCGCTATTGGTCCCTCAACTTTGATAAGCAATGGCTTTATTACCGAGCCGGTACATCCATCGAAACTCACATCGAGGCGAACAGTATAATACCCGGTATCGGCATAGCTGTGCACCGGTGCCTTTTGCCCGGAGGAAATGTTGTCGCCAAAGTACCATTTGTAACTCAGGTTGTTGCCGGTAGCAGTAGAGGTAAACTGTATACTCCGGTCGACACATGTATCGGTCGTTGTCGCAGTAAAATCAAAAATAGCGGCAGTATTTGAACTTACCTTAACGGCAGCAGGCAGAGTGAGTGTATTGCTGCAACCACCAATGGTAGTAACAGTGAGGGTGAGGTTGTAAGACCCATCGTTAGAATAAAGATGGAATGGATTGGGATCTGTGGAAGTAGTTCCATCACCGAAATCCCACGCGTAAGAAATGATTGAATCAGCATGATCAATGGTATAGGCTGGAGTGAAGGTATATGGGTTGCAACCATTGACCGGCAGATTTTGAAAATGAATGAGCGGTTCAATGATCTTAACAAAATCGGGCTTGGTTATTTTAGCAACACACCCGGCAGAATCTACGAACTGCAATGTAACATTGTATTTGCCAGGCGTTTGATATGTATGTCCCGGATTTTTTGCCGTTGACGTACTCTGATCGCCAAAATCCCAGGATAGTGAAACCAGCCCCTGCACCTGGCTTTTAAACCTGGTAGTGAATGGTGCTTTACAGGCGGCAGTGTCTGTGGACGTAAAATCGGCTACAGCAGGGTTGGTGACCGTTACTGTTTTAGTTGCCGAGTCTACACAGCCTCCAAAATCGTTGATCAACAATACCTGATACACTCCCGGAGCAAGGTATGTATGTGTGATATCCGGTGAGTTATAGGTTGTACCATCACCCATTTTCCAGGTTACAAACAAAGGTGTTGGTTCGGAGGTAACTTTGAAATCTCCGACAGTGTTGGTACATAGCGTAGATGGTCCAGAGAAACTCACCTGGCGCGTGGCAATTTGCACAACCTTCGTAACAGTATCACGGCAGCCTTCTTCACTTACACCAATCAGGCTAACGTTATAGTTACCAAATGAACTATAGTTGTGCGTTGGATAGGCGGATGTTGAAACAGAACCATCACCGAAATCCCACGTATAGTTAAGGCTGTCAACGCCGGAACTCAGGTTGCTAAATGACACTTGCACCGGTGTACCACAATAGGGAAAAATGGTAGAGCTGAAATCGGCAGTAAAAGAACCGCCGGCTTTAATGTACAATGGCTTAAAGGTGGTATTTGAACAACCCCTGTTGCTGGTGGCTGTGAGACTTACATTGAATGTTCCTGCCGTAGCATAAATATGAAATGGATTTTGATTATTGCTTTCGTCGCCGTCGCCAAAAGCCCATTGCCATTGAATCAGGTTACCACTTGAACTTACCGAAAGATCAGTGAATTGGGTTGCGAGTGGTGCACATCCGGTGCTATCGGAGGTCGTAAAATCAATAGTGGGTAGATCGTAAACAGTTATATAGTCTGTTTTAATGACTTCAGTAGAACCATTTGCGTTGGTTGCCGTCAGCTTTACAGTATAAGTACCCGGCTTTAGGTAAGTTGTTCCCGGGTTTTTTGCCGAAGAGATTGTGCCATTACCTAAATCCCAATTCCATTTTGTTGTGTTGACCGAGTTACCACTGAATTTGACTACAAGGGGTTTACAACCTGCGGTAAAATCGGCTGAGAAGTCAACAACGGGCACCTGGGCAAAAACACGAAAAGAAGAAAGAATTATAAAAAACACGGCTGTTACAGAGAAGCCCGTTGCAGTAAAACAGGTAGTAAAAAAGCCTTCAACAATTTTTTTTTCTTTCGCAGGCCTACCGGTCATTATCTTATTCGTTTATCAATCTGTGGCAACCCGGAGGCTTACCGAAGCATGAAGTGGTATTCTTGATTTTCATAGAATAAGAGAAGGTAAAAACTTCACAAATGGTTTTTGCAGGCGTGCCCGGTTAAACCCTGTAAACAGTTCCGGAATAGAAATAGAATACAGGTCTTTTGTGTTCAATAGAATAGTTACGAATCCAATTTTTTTCAATTTTTCCACCTGGAATTTACTGGAAATAACCATGTGGGCAACATATCTCAGCTATCCAATAAAGATTGTACCAACTTTTGGAAATTTTTTAAAAAACATGATCGAAAAATTCAGGGTACGCTATTTCAAATATTCAGTCATTGTTCTTTCCATTTCCTGTGCATACGTGTTACTGACCCTTGCCGCAACGGCAGCAAAATCTTCGCTGCCATCAGCATACAGTATGGCGCGGCTAACATTCACTAATAAACCCGCTTCAGCCGTTAGTGCCGCAGCCGCAACTTCTGCCAGGTCACCACCCTGTGAGCCCACACCCGGCACGAGAAAAAAGAAGGAAGGAAATTTTTGTCGAATTTGACCGAGGTGTGCTGCTTTGGTTGCGCCTGTCACAAACATAAGGTTGTAAGGCGTGCCCCAGGCAGCCACTTTTTCCATTACTGCCTCATACAAAAAATGATCTCCGCCAGCAATTCTGAGTTGCTCAAAATCTGCCGACCCGGCATTGGAGGTAAGGGCTAAAACGATGGTCCATTTGTCCTGGCGGTCCAGGAAGGGACGCAGACTGTCTTCACCCATATACGGCGCAACAGTGATAGCATCAAAGCCCAGCACGTCAAAAAAAGCTTTGGCATATTGCGCCGAAGTATTGCCGATATCTCCCCGCTTGGCGTCGGCAATGGTAAAATGCGACTTTGGAATATAGGCTATTGTTTGCTCCAACGCCTCCCACCCTTTTACGCCCATTGCCTCATAAAAAGCCGTATTGATCTTGTAGCTAACACAGTATTCTTTGGTGGCATCAATGATCGCTTTATTGAACTCGAAAACAGCATTTGGATGCGCCCGCAAATGCACGGGTATTTTTTCTATATCGGTATCGAGCCCAATACATAGATAATTCTTCTTTTGTAGAATGTGGTCAACTAATGCTTTCCTGTTCATACCTGCGGCTTAAAATATAAGGTTGGGAAAATCCGTGATGATACCATCAACACCCAATGTCTTCAATGCTTTCATTCTTGTCGTGTCATTTACTGTCCAGGGAATTATTTTCATACCCAGTTGATGGCAGTTGTTGATCAGTTGCTGATCTACCAAAGACTCGTTCGGACTGTAAATGGTTGGAACGAAACCAAGATCATCCAGTTGATTTTTTAAAGTTTTTTCGTCGAAGCTTTCAATTAGCAAAGCCGTTTTAACGTCGGGGTATTTTACATGCAGATACTTCAAAGTTCTGCTATCAAAAGATTGAATGATGGTTCGGGCACTAATGTTTTTCTCTTCAACAACCCTCATGATCAACTCTACAAATCGAGTTGGTGGCGGATGGTACAAGTTGTCTGTAGCAGGGTTTGACTTTGTTTCTATATTGTAAAAAGGAAGTGCTCGGCCGGTAGCCCTTGCATGTGCCTCTGCCGAGTTCGATCACATCAGCCAACCGTGGTTTTACCGCAGGCATTTTTTGTTGAAGAGGAAAGCGGGGATGTGGTTTTAAACCAACATCGAAATGCTGCACTTCAGCACTGGCCATTGAAAAAATGTTCAGTGTTTTTTCTTCCTGTTCAGTGGTAAAAGTTCCATCTGGCCTGGTTGTTATCTCATGATTAAAAAATGGCTCATGACTCAATACCACCACACTATCTTTAGTTATAACTGCATCCATTTCCAGCGTTGTTACCCCCAGGTCAAGCGCCTTTAACATAGCTGGAATGGTATTCTCAGGCATTAGGCCCCGGCACCCGCGATGCCCTTGCCAGTCAAAATTTTGAAAATTTTGCAAGTTTGTTTTATGCATTGTATTACAGGAAATGAGCGGTAGGAACAACCATAAAAATAATAAACAAATCGCCTGGCGTGTTCTCATAACGAAGCAGTTTTGGAAGGCGACGATACTGCCTCCATGGCTGAGGCAACAGTTTTGGCTTCCGCATCTCCTTGCAGCAAGTGCGCTACAATCGAAGTCCGCTCATCTGTAGCCCGGTTTTGACTTAGCTTAAACACATGATCTATTTTGGTCACCTCAATTTCAAAAGCTACAATGGCTTTCATAAGTCGTTGTACATATTCAGGTGCCATTTTTTCAACAAGTGATGGTGAAGCCTGATCGTTTTCAAAATGAGCTGTTAGTTTTTGTAATACATTCAACAGGCTATCATCGTTGAGAAATGTAAGTTGGCCGGCAGCATGCACCGCCTGGTAGTTCCAGGTGCTTGCCTGCTTTTTTTCTTTGTACCAACTCGCACTCACATAGGTATGAGCACCGGAAAATATTGCCAGCACATTATTATTATGAAGAAAAGCCTTATGATGGTCGGTCTGTTTCATGAGGTGAGCTAATAAGTACACTTTTTCGTCGCGTTCCTCTATCAGCACCGGTAGATGAGTAGCAACGGGTTGGTTGTTGGCATCAACACCGGTTACAATAACAAAAGGATGAGCCTGCATAAAGTCAAGCACTTCCAGGTGATTTGCAGCTTTGAAATAAGGAACATTGTACATGCAACAAAAGTAGCAGTTGAGCGGTAACGGCGCGTTTCAGGCGAACAACAAAGTATGATGTTCATAGTGAATTTGTCGGCAGGCAAATAGAATATTAATTCCGTCTATTAACAGGTTTAATACATACACTAAAAAAGCTCCTCATTGATATGCCGATGAACGTACTGCGACGCAACAATGCCTCCTGTCTGCACGATTGCTGGTAGCCAAAAAATTCGCAGTTCTACTCCCCTACTTTGCTCAGCATCTCCACATCTTCTACTATCACTGCCACTTCTGTTGCGCTCATGTTTGCATTGCGCATACTTATGCTACGTGCAGCGGCGGCAGCAAATTCTTCAAAAGCCTGTTTGGTTATTTCATCATCGCCAATCATTACCGGAACTCCTATATCGCCGCCTTCCCTTATACTTTGCACCAATGGTATTTGCCCAAGAAAGGGAATTTCATATTCTTCAGCCAGACTTTTGCCGCCTTCTTTTCCAAAAATATAATATCGTGTTTCCGGGCAATTCTGCCGGGTGCAAAAGTAGCTCATGTTTTCCATCAGCCCGATAATAGGCACTTTTATTTGTGCCTGTCCAAACATGGCAATTCCTTTCTTCGCATCGGCCAGGGCAACATCCTGCGGTGTGGTAACGACTACTACGCCTGTTACCGGAACCGTTTGTACAAGGGTCAGATGAATATCGCCGGTTCCGGGTGGCATATCAATAACCAGGTAATCCAGCTCGCCCCAGATCACATCAGTTACAAACTGCCTGATGGCGCTGCTGGCCATAGGGCCACGCCACACCACTGCATTTTTTTCATCGACCAGCAAGACCAATGCTCAGCAGCTTTGATGCCATAGCGTTCCAGCGGTACAATCAAGCCTTTGCCATTTACCTCCTGCATCATGGGCCGTTCGCCACGTACGCCAAACATTATAGGTACGCTGGGTCCATAGATGTCGGCATCCATCAATCCTACTTTTGCACCGCCCTGGCTTAGCGCCAAGTGCAAGATTTGCTGCCACAGTGCTTTTACCCACACCGCCTTTGCCACTTACAACGGCAATTATATTTTTTACCTGCG
The DNA here is from genome assembly GCA_963726895.1 of uncultured Chitinophagaceae bacterium. Lineage (GTDB taxonomy): Bacteria > Bacteroidota > Bacteroidia > Chitinophagales > Chitinophagaceae > Segetibacter. Next base: position 102,392 of record CAVSED010000014.1, read on the forward strand.
GCAATACCGCATCGCCTTCTTTTCGGTTGCTGGTGGTGTTTGAAGTAAACTTCACATTTACTGTAGCCTCTTTATTTACCAGTATTTTTACAGCATTGATACAGGCATTTTTTATCATGTCTTTCAGCGGGCAGGCGGGCGTAGTAAGCACCACCGTAAACGCTACATAATTCCCTTCTATCTCAATGTCTTTCACCATGTTAAGTGTCACCAGATCTTTGCCCAGATCAGGCTCCTGCACATTGCTCAGCGCCTTCAATATATCTTCTTTTGTCATCCCAGAAGTTTTTGTTAAATAAGTTTTTAGAAGCGCGAAGTTAACCATTGGCGGCCTTACTTTGTTTGCGTGGAGGCGCTATTTAACGCTTTGATTTGTAGGAGTTTTTTGTGTGAACCAGGCAGCAGTAACAAAGGTTTGGCGGCTCGTTGCGTCGCACTCTTGTACATTCTATCAGTAAGCAGCGAAAAACCAGTATTTTGACCCCGTACCCGCCGCATAAAATTTGAAGCGCAACCATGGTACATTTACTATGTATGTGGCAACCGTATAATAAGATGCCAAATAGAACCACCTTATATAAACTGATGAAGAAACTGTTACGATACTTTATTTTACTGGTTTTCTTTTTGCCGCTGCGCTCCCTTGCGCAGTTCGAGCAGGTAAAGGATAGCGTGGTGCAGCTTTACGGAGTTGTGATGACGGCAGATAGTTTGCGGGCAGTGCCGTCGGTGAGTGTGGTGGTAAAAGGCACCAACCGTGGAACCATGACCAATGACGATGGGGTGTTTTCGATTGTGGTTTTAAAAAACGACCAGATAGAATTTACCAGCGTGGGTTTTAAACCCAAGACTATACAGATACCCTCGAAGCTGGAGAGTAATCAATACAGTGTGATCCAATTACTGGTCAATGACACGGCCTACCTGCCAGCAACTATTTTAAAACCGCGACCTACCCGCGCGCAGTTTGAGCGTGATTTTGTAAATGCCCGTTTTCCCGACGATAAGTACGAGATAGCCCGCCAAAATACCAGTGAAGCAAAACGCAGATTTTTAATGGCAACCCTGCCTGCCGACGGACGTGAAGCAGTCAAATACCCAACTGCGGCAAACTGCCAGCAAAGCCTATTACAACGGGCAAACACCTCCCATGAATATTCTTAACCCATTTGCCTGGTCAGAGTTTATACAAGCCTGGAAACGGGGAGATTTTAAGAGTAAGTAATGCGGGTTGGTGTTTGAATGAATTACCTGAAAAACGTTCCCTGATGTTTGTAGAATTAAAACGTCGGGAGTTGTAAACTGCCTCCTGCTTCAGGTTAAATCGAATGCGCTGGTCTTATTCTTTTTTCGCTGCGATAAAAGCTCAAAAAGAGCGTTGCGGATGAATGGAGCCCCGTTTTCGGGCGGGATAGACTGTCGCAACAAATTCTCCCAACTATTCCTGCTGCTGGTTACCTAAAGAAATCCCCGGTGGCTATACTGTCTATTAAAGGATCACCAGTATTTGTTCTGCTTAGTGTTTGTGCAGTTTCTTTACCACACCGCCCGAGGCTTCTTTAATGGTACTGGCAAATACAAATGCCTTGGGGTCTGAGTCATAAACCAGGTTTTTGAGGCGACGCAATTCGAGGCGGGTAACTACGGTAAAAATGATGTCGCAGTCGGTGCTGATCTCAAACTTGCCGGGCAGAAATCCGCGTTCGCCTTTGTACACGGTTATACCCCTGCCCAATTCGTTTACCAATCTCCACTTTATCGTCTCACTGTCGCCCGAAATAATAGTGACACCGGTATAGGCTTCTATGCCTTCCACCACATAATTGATGGTTTGGGAAGCTGTGAAATAAGTTAGCGCAGAGTACAGGGAGGTTTCAATGCCGAACCGCAAGGCGGCAAAGCCAAAGATGATAATATTGATAGCGAGAATGATCTCGGTAATGGTAAAACTGGTTCGTTTATTTGTGTACAAAGCGAGTACCTCTACCCCATCTAGCGCCGAACCTGCCCGCATATTGAGACCAATGCCCAAGCCGATAAAAAACCCACCGAAAATAGAGATCAATAGTTTATCGGAAGTAATGATGGGATAAGGCACATAAAGAATACATATGGCGAGTAACAAGACTGAGATAAAAGTCTTGATCGCAAATTCGCGGCTAACAGAAAAGAAACTAACAACAATAAAAGGCAGATTGAGAATAATGAGAATGGCTGCAAGATCCCAGTGGTAAAGTTCGTGCAGCAACAATGAAATACCGGAAATGCCGCCGTCGAAAAACTTGTTTGGCACCAAAAAACCTTTCAGCGCGAAACCGGCAAAGACCACACCCAAACCAATGAGCAAAAAATCGTTAAGCGTGCTTCTAATGTCGAAATGGTGTGGTTTGGCAATGGGTATTTTCTTTCCGCTCATGACGTCAAAATATTTCTATAGTAATGCTTGGTTATGGTACCGTTACCGGATGCAATATAAACCCTTGCCGAAATTTTCAGGGAGAATCTATTCTATGACTTCAAAAACTACGGTCTTGCCCGCTTTATTCCGCAATGTTGCCTCACCCACCCGGGTGCAGTTAAAAAACTCCTTTATCAGGTTATAGCAATCTTCGTTCAGCAAAATTTGCCCTGGTTTGGCGATAGACTGCAGGCGTTGGGCCGTATTGACCACGTCGCCGATAACTGTATAATCGAGGCGTTTTAAAGTAGCGGAGCCAATGTTGCCCGAGACGACCTCACCTGTATTAATGCCTATAGAAACCTGCGATGCAGTTGTTTCGGCACCAAAGTGTTTTGGCAATTGCCCGATTGATTTACGCACGGCAAGTGATGCATCTACCGCGCGGTCCAGGTGATAGTCACCCCTGAAGACGGCCATAACTGCATCCCCAATAAACTTGTCTATGTAGCCACCCTGCGCCAGTATCTCTTTTACGATCACATCAAAATAATTGTTGAGCATATTAACCACGGTATCTGCCGGCTCTTTTTCGGCCATGGCAGTAAAGCCGCAGATGTCAACAAAAGCCACTGATACGTTTACAATATCGTTGTGAAGCAAGGTTGTCTCAAATTCTTTTGCACCCATAAAGTTTAACACTGTCTCGTCAACATACATTTTCAAAATGTTGTTTTCTTTTATGGCCTGCAGTGTCTGTTTTATCTGCTGCACATGTCGCAGTGTTTTGTCTATGGTCAGTTCCAGGTCTTCAAAATTTACAGGTTTGCAAACGAAGTCAAATGCCCCTTTATTCATCGCCGACCGTATGTTTTCCATATCGCCGTAAGCTGATACCATAACCGTTTTTATCAATGGACTTACTTCATTCAACCTGCCCAAAAGACTCAATCCATCCATACCCGGCATGTTAATGTCACTCAGCACTATCTCAACGTCAGGATTGTCTTTCAACTTGGTCAACGCTTCATTTCCATCCAAAGCAAAAACGAAGTTGTATTTGCTGTCCCTGATTTGCCGGCGAAATTTTTGCTTGATCAGCACCTCAAGATCGGTCTCATCATCAGCTACTAATATTTTAGGCATCTCGTGTTATTTTCAATTTTTCTTTCAAGAGGGTAAAATCAATTGGTTTGGTAAGAAAGTCGTCTGCACCCAATTGCATTGCCTGGTTGTAATTTTCATTGTCACCATAGGCAGTTATCATCATTACCACCGGTGGCGGTGTAGCATACTTCGATTTTATTTTTTGCAATAGTTCAAGACCGCTCATGCCCGGCATATTAATATCAGACAAGATCAATACTGCCTGGTGTTGGTGCAGGTCAAGGTAAGTAAGTGCTTCTTCGCCGGAGTTGGCAAAGGCGAATTCGGCCAGGTGTTCACGAATTTCTTTGCGAAACCGTTGCTGAAACAAAGACTGCATATCTATCTCATCGTCAACTACTAAAATTTTCATCATGTACTTATTATTAAAATGATCTTATCTATCCCGTACGTATCCATCTCAAAAGGTGAGTTGCAAGTTTACTTGTTTCCTGCCATTGTCCATGTTGTTTAGTGGAAACTTATCCGACTGTATTCAACCTCTTACCAAAACCTTCGATGGAGTTACGGTAACCGACCCAATTAGTTACTGAATAAAATACTTCTTCAGTTATGCGACAAAGAAGCCTCTTTTTAAAGTTAACATTAAAACTTTTGTTTCTGGTTTGCAAACCACGTAGGCTGAAGTGGGGGTATCATCAGCGACTTGTAACCACGGCCGTCATTTGTGTGCCTACCAGTGTTATTAACCTATACTACAGACCCGGGATATTTTTATAACCGGCAACCAAAGAACTACCTGATATTGGCTGGTAATAGTACGGTAAATTCAGTTCCCTCGCCTTCGTGGGTTTGTACCGAAATTTTGCCACCATGCGTTTTTACAATGTCATAACTAAGGCTAAGACCCAGCCCGGTGCCTTCGCCTGTTGGCTTGGTTGTAAAAAACGGTTGAAATATTTTTTCCATTACTTTCTGCGGGATGCCATTACCATTGTCGCATATGGTAATAGCGATATTGTCGCCTGTTTTTTGTGTGCTGATGGTAACAAGTGGTTGAAAACCGGGGTTAGTTTTCTTCTTTTCTGTAACCGCATAAAAGGCGTTGTTGAGCATGTTTAATAAAACCCGGCCGATCTCTTGCGGCACCAGTTGCACTTTGCCAATGGTCTCGTCGAAACAGGTTTTGAAAGCCGCATTGAATGATTTGTCTTTTGCCCGCAATCCATGATAGCTGAGTCGTAAATATTCATCTGCCAGCACATTTATATCGGTGGGTTCTTTTTGTCCCGAGCTGCTGCGCGAATGCTGCAACATACCTTTTACAATTGCATCGGCACGCCGCCCGTGATGTATGATCTTCTCCTGGTTTTCTTTTATGTCTTTTGCAATTAATTTGGCTTCAGCATAATTGCCCTGGTCCACTTCTACCCGCAGTTCATCAACCAGTTCACGGTTCACCTCGGAGAAGTTGTTAACAAAGTTGAGCGGGTTTTGTATCTCATGTGCAATGCCGGCGGTCAGTTCGCCCAGGCTGGCCATTTTCTCAGCATGTATCAGTTGTACCTGTGTTGACTTTAGTTCCTGCAGTGCCAGTTCCAATTCTTCTTTCTGGTGTGTCAATTGTGCGGTGCGCTCTGCCACCTGCACCTCCAACTGCTCCTTTACAGCGGAGATGATACGGTTATTTTCTTCTTCGGCGCGCACCTTGTTTTGCGCGTTGCTTAATTCTTTGCGTTGCCGGTTGGTTACAAACCAGGTTCCCAAACCCCACACTATCGAAAACGTTCTCGCCGGCTCCAGCCAACTATCCCACGATTGGTAAAACGATTTACTAATAAGCCTGATCAAAAAAATTAGAATTGATATGCCCAGGTAAGGGGACGCAGCCACCACAATGAACTTTGCAGGTTTAAATTTTTCATGGGTATGTATCAGGTACAAAAGACCACCTAGCATGGCAAGCGCAATCAGCTCATATAACTTAGCCAGGCTGGAAACCACAAATTGAAAGCACAACAAAAAAATGGCAGCATACATCAGCAGCATCAGTTTGTTATGCCATTCAGGCAAGTATTCTTTTGTTTTCAGCGACTTGCGCAGATAACTAATGATAGCAAGAATGATGGCAAATTCAAAAGACATTGTAGCGATATGAAATGTTAATTCAGGGCTAAGATATTAATAATGTGGGCTATAGCAAGAAAGTCATACTTTTTATGTTTTGGTATTTTTTGGTTACGGGCTTTGGTAGTGTAGGCAGCTTTTGTTGCGTCGCACTCTTGTACCTTTTGTTCTTTGATGGGCCTTAACAGAAAAGCAAACAAAAACCGATGGGTTGTAGAAATACACATTGGCAATAAACAGCCAGGCATTGATAAAGCGGACACTGTCGTTTTGGTTGCCGGTAAATTGTTTCGGCATGTTGGTAGTTATGAAGCGATGCCGTGTACAAAGCCTTTTGCCGATAGCAGCACCCCTACTATTCGTTTGGTTTTTGTATATGGTATAAAAAGCTGCGGTGGCTACCCGGGCACACGAGTGCGACGCAACTAAAAAATCACAAAGTTCCCGTGCCGGGTACATCATCTTCTCCTTTACACCTGGGGAAGAAAAACGGAGAAGGTAGTTCCGGTTCCTTCCTGTGTGGCTACTTTTATTTCTCCACCATGGGCATTTATCATATCGTAGCTTAGACTAAGCCCCAGCCCCGTGCCCTGCCCGGAAGGTTTGGTAGTAAAAAATGGTTGAAAGATCTTTTCGGTCAGGTGTTCCGGCATCCCGTTGCCATTGTCCGTTACAAGTACTTCTACTCCACTCCGCCCTTTGTTTATGGCAGGCTTTGTGGTTACCGTCACCAGCGGTTTATACTGTTCGCCGGCTGTTTTAGACCTTTCATTTACAGCATAAAAAGCGTTGTTGAAAAGATTGAGCAACACCCGGCTAATTTCCTGTGGTACCAGGTTTATTTTACCAACACTCTCGTCAAAATAGGTGGCAAATTCAGCACGCAGGTTTTTCTCTTTGCCGCGTACGCCATGATAGCTAAGCCGCAGCAATTCGTTGCACAACATGTTTATATCGGTTGGCTCCTTTATACCCAAATCATTCCTGGAATGTTGCAACATACCCCGTACTATTGCTTCTGCGCGCCTGCCATGAAAATTGATCTTTGCCAGGTTATCAATTACCTCGGCAGCGAGTTCCCGGGCTTCATCTGCATCACTATTCTCATAAGCCATTTGCATATCCTGCAGCAGTTCTTTTGTTACCTCGCTAAAGTTGTTTACAAAGTTGAGCGGGTTTTGTATCTCGTGTGCAATGCCGGCGGTTAGCTGACCAAGCGAAGCCATTTTTTCTGCCTGTATCAACTGCATTTGAGCCGACTTCAGCTCAGTTAAGGCATCTTCGGCGCGCTTCTTTTCTACCTGCAATTTTACCAGGTCTTCACCCGCCTGCATGGCATGTTTTTCAGCAGCTTTCAGGTCGTTGAAACGGGTGGAGGTAAGATTGAAAACAGCAGCAAACCGCTCGAGTAACTGGATGGTTTCGGTGGGTTGATCATCAAGCGAAGCCATGCCGATAAAACCCCTGGTAAAATAGGCGAGATGCAAAATGCGCCTGGTTTGCACCAACCCGTCTTTAAAGGAGACCTGCAGGCTGGACATATGCTCCAGGTACTCCTGCAACTCGGCCCCACGCATATCAATGACAAGGGAGGTTCTATTTTCCTTCCAGCCAACATACATCTTCTCGAAGGCAGCTATCACATGCAGGTTGCTGGTATAGGCAGCGCTAACCTTGCTGCCGTCTTCATCTGTTATCCAAAATTCCGCGTCGCCGCCGTCGTCTTTTATCAGGGTTATATACAGCCGGTGCGGCTCTATACCCAAATTGATCAATTGCCGGAAAAGAACCGCAGCGGCGGCAGGCAGTTCACTACTTTTTTGCATAGCAAGTGTGCGGCTTCTCACCCGTTCCAGCGATGCTTCTATTTGCGACTCGCGAGCCTGTGCCTCTGCCTTTTGCAAATCGAGAAACCGTACATATGCCTGTTCGAACACGCGTGAAAAACGAATAAGTATCTCGTTATCTTCCTGAGAAAATATTTTGCCCGTATAGTCATTGAGAAAGATGCCGGAGTTTTTTTGACTGGCAAACAAGAAAACAAAATAAGGTTGCGCCAATATCCATTGCTTAAACTCGGGCGGCGCCATGGCAAAGTCGGAATGCTCAAAGGCATACGAAAAATATTCATTTTTTTCTTCAAAAGAATAAACCTTTGCCAGCAGTTCCTGCCCTTTGTTGCGGGCAGCCAGGCAATCATTAAAAACAAGGTTATCAAAATAAGGAAGATGCAGGGTGTATTGCCCGGAAACATGGTCGGGGTTTACATACCAATGCAGCAGGTCTTTGCAGTTGGGCAGGTAGGTCACCAATGAAATTCCCCCTTGTGTTTCTATATCCAGTTCCTTCATTTTCTCAACCACCATTGCAACTACGTTTCTAATCTCGTCGCTGCTATGCATGGCTAACGAGCGGGAACGGACTTTTTCCAAAGCTGCCTCTATCCGCGCTTCCCGTGCTTGTTGTTCAGCAAAGGCAATATCCATATAGCGCCGGTAGGCCAGGTCAAATACATTTCTAAATCTTTTAAAAACAGCCAACTGCTCGTCGCTGATAAACTCATAGGTTGAGATACCGACATCGCCGGTATCCACTGAATAGAAGTAATAATGTAAAGCAGCAACTTCATCAAGTCGCGGATCATCCTGCTCGCCATTGTCTTTTCTAAAGTTGCGCCAGTCTGCCAGTTCCTGACCAGTCAGTACGATCTCAGCAAAAGCATCTTTGGTACTTTTTATCTGGTGCACATGGCTTTGTACAATTGGGCTGCTGTCGTACAATATCTTGGTAATGGTTTTTCCCGTGTGTGGTGCAAAGTCGTAGTTCAAAAAAAACCTGTCCGCATCGTTGTGCAGGTTGATCATTGTATTGCGCAGTTCTGCAAAGCCCGAATGCCGCAACTCGTTGTACAATATCTCGCAAATGTTCAGCAGGTCATCGGGGGTTTTCATGCGCATCGCTATTATGCGTACCCGCTCGAGCGCTGCTTCCAGGTCCAGTTCTTGTTTTAGTGTGCCAAGCAGCTTATCCTTTTCCTCCGGTGTTGCAGTGGTGGTAATATCTACCAGCGTGTTCTTTAAATTGTTTTCATCTGCTGTTACCGGTCTCGGCTGCATGTAACGTATCTCCTCTTCTGCTGCCCTGGCTGTTTGCAGCAATCTTTCCTTTTCCGCTTCTGACAACAAAGGATTGCCTTCAATTAAATAGATAAGATTTCGCAGATGTTAATTCATCGTTTGTCATTTCTCATTTTTCTTCCATAAAACCTGGTGCACATAGTCTTTACTATCGCGCAATGTTCAATGGTTCAGCACATAATAGCTTTACTGAATAATCCTTTAATGTAGTATTTATTTTTTTAGCTGGTAAAGTATTCTACGTTCTTTCTTTTAAGGGAGAAAACTACTGGCTTTAGGTAGCGGGCATTTCTTCGTTAATGTTTCATCGTTGCTGCGACAGTCTACCCCGCCATACAGTGGGGCTCCGTTTATCGGTATAGCTTTGAATGGGCTTTTCCATAAAATGATTTATCCGCTGCCTGAGCAGGCAGTGCCCTTACATTTGTTTAGCATATTTGCAAACAACATTTTACAATGACAGACATAAAGAACATAACAGTGATTGGCGCAGGCACTATGGGCAATGGTATTGCACATGTTTTTGCACAACATGGTTACAACGTTACACTTACCGATGTATCGCAGGAGCAACTGGATAAAGCCTTAGTAACTATCAGCAAAAACCTGGACCGGCAGGTTGCAAAAGGTCTCCTGGAAGAGGCAGGCAAAGCCCATACACTTGGCAATATTGCTACTTCCACCACTTTACACGACGGAGTAAAAGAGGCTGATCTTATTATAGAGGCAGCCACCGAAGATGTCGGGTTGAAATTGAAAATATTTAAACAACTCGACGCACTTGCACCTGAAGAATGTATACTGGCCAGCAATACTTCTTCTATCTCCATTACAAAGATTGCAGCCGCTACAGAGCGCCCCGCACAGGTTATCGGCATGCACTTTATGAACCCGGTTCCAGTCATGAAACTGGTCGAGGTTATCAATGGTTATGTAACCAAAAAAGAAGTTACTGAAACCATCGTGGAGCTTAGCGGGAAAATTGGTAAAATTTCCTGCGTGGTCAATGACTACCCGGGCTTTATAGCCAACCGCATACTCATGCCCATGATCAACGAGGCTATATATACCCTGCACGAAGGCGTAGCTGGTGTAGAAGAAATTGATGTCATCATGAAGCTGGGCATGGCTCACCCCATGGGTCCTTTGCAGCTTGCGGATTTTATCGGGTTGGATGTTTGCCTTAGCATCATGCAGGTTTTGCATGTCGGCTTAGGCAATCCTAAATATGCGCCTTGTCCTTTGCTTGTCAATATGGTTACCGCTGGCTTTAAGGGTACTAAAACCGGAGCAGGTTTTTATACCTACACACCGGGAAGTAAAGAGCCAAAGGTGAACAGGCAATTTACCAGAAGGATCGGATAACAAATTTCGATCATAGCTGAAAAAGGGCTGCATACAAGGTATCAGCCTTTTTTTCGTAGCCGGTCAAATACTTTTCTTCTACCAGGTGCAGTGCAGTATTGCTTTCAATCAGAGCCGTTACTTCCTCATTTTCCCGGCTAAATACCGAGCAGGTGATGTATAGAAAGTAACCTCCTTTTTTTACCTGGGTTACTGCGTTCGTCACAATGCTTTTTTGCAGTTGACTGTAGCGTTCAATATCTGCCTGTTGGGTGTAGTGCAGTTGTTCCGGCGTACGGCTCCAGGTACCGGCCCCGCTGCAGGGAGCGTCGCAGATAATCAGGTCAAACCTTTGCTCAGCAAAGGGTATTGATTTGGGCTTTGTCAGGTCTGCAACAAAGGAATGATAATCTTTGATCCCAGCTTTTTTGAAACGCTCTTCCAAATTGTGCAGAATGGATGAACGAACATCAGAAACTGTCAGTGCGATCTCCGGAAAAAGATCTTTCACCAGCAAAGACTTACCACCACTTGCCGCACAACAGTCCCAAACTTTTGAACCCTTTCCAAGCGCGGCTTTCTGCATAAATTCTCCTGTTCGTTGCGAGTTAAGATCCTGGATGATAACTTCTTTGTTGATATCTAAAATATCTTCGAGTTTGGTGCTGTTGGGCAATGCCAGGCAGTCTTCACTTACCTGTTGAAAGGCTTGGTCTGCTGCAGCAAGTTTTTCTTTTACGGCAGCCTGTTTGCCTGGTCGCAGGCGAACAAAAAGATCTGGCTAAATCAGGAAAGACAAATTGAATTTCTCTATATTAATACAAGGTGAGAGCAGGTCATTGAACGGAAATATCTGTGTTGGTTGCACACCTGCTATTGCCAGTTTTTCTGTGAGAGGTAAAGTGATTTTTGCATTCCATTCCGGATGCAAATTTTCCAGCAAGTCCGTTGGTTGTTCATTGCACAGAAAACTGCCGGTCAGTATTGCTTCCTGTATGGGTCTGTCGCGAAGTGCTGCCCCGGTTCTAAAAAAGTTGTAGCACAAACTTGCCACAGCTTTGCGATCGCGGGAACCAAACTTCTTTTCGTGAGCAAAGTAGCTTTTAAGAAAAGCGCTGAAAGGAACTTCGCCTTTGTAAAGAGATAGAATTTGTTTGGCAGAATTGAGGTAAGAATAAAACCGCGACATGTGCAAAGGTTAGCGGAAACTTTTGAAATAAGGCTGCTCTGGAGATTGGGAAACACGGATTTGCGCGTGGGGAACACGGATGACACAGATCAGATGGATTTGCTTTTTGATCTAAAAATTGAGGGAGCGCCTTTTAGGAAGCTATCTTTTGCTTATTTCTTAAAGAGCTAACAAAGAAATCCTGTCCATCCGTTCAATTCGCGTTATCCGTGTGCCATTGATGCCGCCATTATTCTGCGATGTACACATGCCGCAGCTCCAGCAGGTTTAGTCCATTGGGTTTAAAATTTCTTACATTCTTATTTACCAGGCGCACTACCATATCGTACCACAAAGGCACTACGGGCGCATCAACTGTCACCATCTGATCCATTTGCCGGTAGAGTGCATAGCGAATACTGTCATTTTGCTCCAGCAAGGCGCGTTCATACAGCACATCAAACGCCGGGTTTTGGTAGCGGGTATAATTGGGCGGCGCCGGATTTTTGCTATAAAACATTGCCATATAGTTTTCCGCGTCGGGATAGTCAGCCATCCAGCTACCCCGAAAAAACAAAGCCTCAGACTTGGCAGTTTGTTCGAGTAGCAAACTCTTCTGTATCACTTCCACCTGCACTTTTATCCCGGTTTCCTCCAACTGTTTAGCAACGAAACTACCGATGTCGGCATAGATAGGAATGGTAAGCAACGTTATCACCGGCAGCCCTTTGCCACCGGAAAAACCTGCCTGTTGCAACAATTGCTGTGCCTTAGCCGGAGCATACGGATAGCCCTTCACCATCTCTGCATTCTTAGATGGCAATCCTGCCGGTGCAAAGCCGCCCATTGCAGGCGTTCCAATAGAGTTGCGCATATACATTACCAGCTTTTCGCGGTTAATAGAATAATTAATCGCCTGCCGGATAGCCTTCAATTTCAGGGGAGAATTGACAAGGAGACTATTTTTCTCATCCACTAAAATGCCGAGGTATTCAGTATTGAGAAAAGGATGTTTTTGCAATACGATCTTCTCCTGCCAGTCGCTGCGTAGTTCCCCGGTTTTGGTCAGCACTTCGTCTTTAAATGATGGATCGATATCGTTGATGAAACTGAGCTGCCCTTGCTGAAAAGCAAGAAATTCCGTTGCACGGCTGTCGAGAAAAGTCACCTTTATTGCATCGAGGTAAGGCAATGCACGACCCTGTTGATCGTGCTCAAAATAGTGAGGATTTTTGTGCAGCACCAAAGCCTGTCCTTCTTCCCACAAAAAAAATTGAAAGGGACCGGTACCGCAGGGATGACTTCGAAATTCCTTGCCGTATTTTTCTACTACCTCATGGGGAATGATACTGCAATAAGGCATACATAGAATGCCCATTATCGGATGGAAAGGACGCAACAACCTAAGTTGAAAAGTGCTATCGTTTACTGCTGTAAAGCCGTTGATCGTATCGATCCTGTTATTGAAGATCCAGGCACCGCTGCTGGCAGTGGCTTTGTCCATTATCCGCGCCAGGCTGTAGACGATATCGGTGGCTGTCATTTTTCTTCCCTTTCCATCCGAAAAAGCAGGATTGTCGTGAAAAAAAACATCCGTGCGCAGGTGAAAAGTGTACACCAACCTATCCTCACTTACCTGCCAGGTCTTTGCCAAAGAAGGAACAATATCCAGGGCACTATCCGTTTCGACCAGTGTATTGTAAAGCTGGTGTGCCACCCAGGTTGGCGCCTGGTTTTTGGCAAATGCGGGATCGAGGGTCGCGATGCCTTCTACCTGGTTGTAAGTAAATACCTGGGCATTGTTATCCCGGTGCGAAGCGCAGCCAAAATATACGATGCAGAGAAAATAGAACGCCGCGCTCCTGATAGTTGCCTTCATCTTTTGTTAGGTGCCTGGCGCTAAAGATAAAAAGTTTTCGAAAGCCGGGCGGCAGCATACTTACACCGGCAGCGTGTGGATTTTTTTTTGTACTACATTGATGCAGGAAACAGCGGCGGTATGAAGAGATTATTACAGTTTGCATATTATATTTCCTTCGGCTGGCTGCTGCTGATCGTAGCAGCCGAAGTGGGTGCTTTGTTGGTGCCCGGCACTTACCTTTTTACTGCCTTCTTAAGCAAGTTCTTTTTTACGTGGCTTACTGCTTTTGCGGTAGTGTTTGTAGTGGTGCGCTTCATCATCATTGCTATTAAGGAGCTGAAAAAGCGCACATGATAGAGGCAGTATCTTATGTAGGAAGGAGGTGTAAACGTTTAAAAAGAGTACACCGGTGAAACCAAATATTATAGGATTAACAATCGAATTAGTTTACTTACTGTCTATTGGAGAAGTGAATTTTGCTACTTCGTCTTCTGCAATTTGCCAACAATTCAATTAGATTACTCTAATTAAACAGGTCACTAAATTTTAGGACTGTTTCGATGTAATTTTAGCTTTGTCCAAATAATCCCTTAATTGTTCAAAAGTCATCCCTTGAATATCTTTTGAAAATTTCTCTTTTATTCCTCTGAAAGTCTTCACGGTATCAAAGTCTTTCAACTTTTTTTCAGTCGTCTTCATTGCCAACAATTTCTTTTGGTGATCGTATATCAAGTGTAGAATAACCTGCACGTAAATTTACAGATTTGTATCCACGTATTCTGTACACATTCACAATGTGTTTGAAATTCCAGCTAACCAAAACATCAACCTTGTTTAAGGTAGCTACCGCAATATGGATGCAGTCATCGAAAAGTCCCATTAATGCTAAACCGATAAACCGAGCGTGGCAACGAGCAGCCCAATAGCCAACCCATGCCCGGCGACCAAAGCCAAAACAAGGTGAGGAACATTGCGAACTCGCAGCAAGCAGCTTGCAGTAGTTTCATTTGGCTGTGCAACAAAAAAGAAGGAAGATTGCAGGTTGCAAGCAAAACCAATACTGCCATGACCGGAAATGCTATCTTTTCATCGCTGCTCGACAACGACTTTTATAAGTTTACCATGCAGCATGGCGTCATTAATTTGTTTCCCAAATCAAAGGCGCGCTATGCATTTATCAATCGCGGCAAACATGTTTTTCCGGCGGGCTTTGCTGCAGCATTACGGGCTGAAGTTGCAGCCATGGAAGACCTGCACCTAACCAGGGCTGAAAAGGACTACCTCAGCCGCACCTGCCCCTACCTCGACCCGACTTACCTCGATTTTTTGCAGGGTTACCGCTACAACCCGGCAGAGGTAACCATAGCGCAAACTGGCGGCGATATTTCAATTGCCATTGAGGGGTATTGGTACCGCACCATACTGTGGGAAGTGCCCTTGCTTTCGCTGGTGTCTGAACTGTACTACAAATTGAATGATCAGCAAAGAAATGCCGACGGAAAAGTAGTAGAAGTAACGAAGAACAAAATTGAAAAATACAGAGCATTGGGGGTAACAGTGGCAGAGTTTGGTACACGCAGGCGACACTCGTACGAAGTGCATAAACTGGTCATTGACGCACTGAAACAATATGGCGGCAGCACGTTCGTAGGCTCAAGCAATGTGCACTTCTCGATGCTGAAAAATGCCAGGCCCATTGGTACACATGCACACGAATGGTTTATGTTTCATGCAGCAAAGTTTGGCTTTACAATGGCTAATTCGGCGGGGCTCAACAATTGGGTGCAGATCTATCGCGGCGACCTGGGCATTGCGCTGTCTGACACCTACACGACCAAAGTATTTTATGAGCAGTTCGATAAGATGTTTGCCAAGTTGTTTGATGGTGTACGCCACGACAGCGGCGACCCTGTAGAATTTGCAAAGCAAACCATTGCCCACTACAAAAACCTGGGCATCGATCCATTGTCTAAAACCATCATCTTTTCAGATTCGCTCGATTATAAAAAGGTGAAACGAATTGTTGATTATTGTCGTGGAAAGATCGGCATGTCGTTTGGCATTGGCACCAACCTGACCAACGATGTAGGCTTGCAGCCGCTAAACATTGTTATTAAAATGGTAGAGGCTTTTCCCGAAGGCGGTGAGTGGACACCGGTAGTAAAACTCTCTGACGAACGCGGCAAATATACCGGCTCAAAAAAAATGATCGCTCTCGCCAAAACCATACTACACATTGAAGATTAGCGCTGCAACGGCATAGTTTTTTAGCTACTTGTTGAAACTATTTTTATGAACGACAATAATCCTGCAGATATGAGCAATGAAGACCTGGAAAAAGAAATGAACGACATAAAGAAGGAAAGCGATGCACAAGGCAACCAGGAGTTTGTAAGCAAAAGCACCGCAGCCGAGGGCACACTACCTGCCATGGACGATGAACCTTCGTCTGCCATAGCCCACGAAACCACCTTTAGCAACGAAAAAGAACAAGACCTTGACGACCTGGTTCACCGGCAGGCAGAGGAAAAACACAATGGCACCATGCCCGACCCTGAAGAAGTATCGACCTGGGAGAACCGTGACACCCTGGATAAAATGGGTAGCTAAAGCGGCTGCTAAATACTTACCATGAGGCGTTGAGGCAACTCACGCCTCTTTTATTTAGTTCTATTTGCACCTTTCTCCCGTCGAAGCTAAATATGTTATAAGATTACCAGCCAAAACCAGCGCAACATTTTATCTTTTACTGCCTGCAAAACCGGGTCGCTCTTTCCTATCTTTACCGCCCTAAAAAAAGAACATTGCAGGCAGCAGAAAAATTCATATTACATCAGCAGACCTTATGGCTGTCGCCCGAGCGGTGTATTTATTGGGAAGAACAGAATACGCTGATCGTATCAGACCTGCACTTTGGCAAAACCGGGCACTTTCGAAAATCGGGTATTGCTGTGCCACAGTCGGTTTATAAAGAAGACCTGCAGCGCCTGTTGCACTTGCTGCAATTTTACAAGCCGCACCAATTAATAGTTGTGGGCGATCTGTTCCACAGCGTTGCCAATAAAGAACTCGAGTTTTTTCAACGCTGGCGTGCCGATTTCAGCCAGCTTCACATACAACTGGTCAAGGGCAATCACGACATTCTAAAAAGCGAGTGGTACACAGCCACTGATATTTCTGTTTCAGAGAGTCATTTGCAGGTAGCCAACTTTTGTTTCGTTCACGATATAGCCGATGCCTGCCCTTCCACCGCTACCATCGACTATTATATCAGCGGGCACATACACCCGTGCGTGGTGCTCAAGGGGCTCGGGCGACAATCCATTTCATTGCCCTGTTATTATTTCAACCACAGCTTTGGCGTTTTGCCTGCCTTTTCGCGGTTCACCGGCACGGCTACAATCGACCGCAAATCTGCGAGATTTTATCTTCGCCATCATCCCTGCCAACATTGCAAAACAGCAAGCCGGCGCGGTGGTCAAAGTGTAGAACCCACCGATGTTGTTTTTGGGGCCAGGGCAAAGTCACTTCGATTTTTGCGGCCGTTGCGTCGCACTCTTCAACTATATTTCACTGTGGAGCAGGAAAACCGGTGGAAAACAAAAACAGTCGTTATTGTTCCCATTACGCCCTAAATGTGTTGGCAAGTAAGGAGACAATCATTCCACCTACAATTGCCATTACTTTTAGCTGCAACAAATTCTAAACACCCAAGGCAAATCAGCGTTATAGCCTCATATTTATTCATGCACCACCCTATCGTCAAAATAGCTTATGCTCCTTTATATTCACATCCGTTGCCAGTTGGGCATCGCTTTCCTATGCTCAAGTACGAGCTCATCCCTGAGCAATTACTCTACGAAGGCACCATAACTGCTGAAAACCTTTTCGTGCCCGAACCAGCAGCGCACGAGGTCATTTTATTGACCCACAGCAAAATATATTTCGATAAACTGCTCACCCAGCAACTCACCGCATCCGAGCAACGCAAGATCGGCTTTCCACTCTCGCCGCAGTTGGTTTTGCGCGAACTGGTTATCACACAAGGCACCATTGATTGTTGCCATTTTGCATTGGCGAATGGTGTTGCCCTCAACGTGGCGGGCGGCACCCATCATGCATTTGCTGAACGTGGCGAAGGCTTTTGTTTACTTAACGACCAGGCGATCGCAGCCAATTATCTGCTGCGCGAAAAGCTTGTTGAAAAAATCCTCATTATAGACCTCGATGTGCACCAGGGAAATGGCACTGCCAAACTTTTCGAAAACAATGATGCGGTGTTTACTTTCAGTATGCATGGGCAGCATAACTACCCGTTTCACAAAGAAGTTTCTGATATAGATGTACCACTTGCCAGACGGCATGGAAGATGCCGAATATCTTTCGGTATCTAACAACGCAGTTAAACGCTGTTCTAGCCCGCTACAAGACCAGATTTTGTTTTTTTCCAGGCGGGGGTTGATATACTTTCAACCGACAAATTTGGCAAGCTAAAAATTTCGCTGGCAGGTTGCCGGCAAAGAGATGAGATCGTGTTCTCTATGTGCCGCAAAGAGAACATTCCGTGTGTAGTTTCAATGGGCGGCGGCTACTCACCTGATATTCGTAATATAGTTGAGGCGCACTGCAATACCTTTCGCACTGCAATACAGTTATTTTCATAGGGCAGAGAAAACATCAACTGTCGGAAATTTTTATTTTTCAAATATCAAACAATGATTACAGTAAGAAAAGCAACGTTGAGCAACTCGGAAATTGTAGCCACATATTTGTTACTGGCAATGGAAAAAATTGTATATAAATTTATAAATGAAACCGATCCGCAAAAGGCACAGGAATTCATGTTGCACCTGGTAAAAAAGGAAAATAATCAATATTCTTATCAAAATTGCTGGGTTGCAGAAGATGATGGAGAAGTGGTTGCCGCAGTGAATATATATAACGGAGCACAATTAATTGAATTAAGACGACCTGTTCTTGAATACCTGGCTAGTCGTTTTAATAACAGCTTTACTCCAGATGATGAAACCCAGGCTGGCGAATACTACATTGACTTTATAGGGGTAAACCCAAACCAACAAAACAAAGGAACCGGCACAATACTTCTGCAGTTTCTAATTGATGAATATGTTACCAGGTGTAAACAAACGTTAGGTTTACTGGTCGATTACGAAAACCCGAATGCAAAAAAACTGTACACAAAGTTGGGATTTAAAAGTGCAGGAAAGAAGGTACTCTTTGGGAAGAATATGGAACATATGCAGCGGAAAAATTAAGCCTTTCTTCAATTGTCCGTTAACCGTTTAAACCATCACTTGTGATCGACCACTCTATCATTAAACAATATCTTGTATGGATCAACTTCTAATGGATAAGGTTCAATTGGTTTCATGGATCATAGCTATGATCGCAGCAATAACCACTGCATCCATTGCAATTAGTAGTTTTAGAAAAAGCATTCGGGAACGAAAACTTGACCTGCTTTGGAAACAAGCAAATGTTGCGAAAGAATTTATGAATGAGGTGCTCACAAACGCCTATTCGGGCAAGGCTATATTAATGCTTGATTGGTTTGTAATTGACAAGTCAGACTATACTGATACATCAGGAATCTCGCATATTGACTATGCAGAAGTTCTGGAGGCAATACCTAAAATTGCATCAAGAACCTACAGCGAAAAAGAAAAACATATTTTAGATTGTTTTGATTGGCTTTTTTATTTCATCGACAGGACCGAGCAAAACATTAATGATGGACTTCTTCGATTTGACAACGTGAAGTATATCTACTACCCTTATTACAAAAAAATCTATGAACACAGATCGTTGTATGAAAGCTTTATGAAAGACCGTTGTTATCTTCTTGCTCCAAATTTTTTGAAACGTTTTGAAACAGAAGCAGTGTTTAATGAATGTTGAATGAACATAATAAACAAGCCATGATCCCATATTATAAACAACGTCTGCTACTTACAAGAAAAGGTATTGTTTAAGGGTGCTATCATAGCAACAGAAAGTAATGTATTCTTTAGCATTTTACTTTACCTGCCTTTTTTCTTTGGTGTCGCTCGCAAGAACATCGTTAATTGATGTAGAGAAACTAACCTCCAACAGTTCTTGCTGCGATTACGTCAACAAAATGAGCAGGTAAGAGTGGTTGTTAAGAGAACCATGTGGCGTTCTTGTAATACAATACAGGGTGGGCCAAATCAGCGATCTGTTGTTGAACGGAGCGTCGCAACAAAAGCTGCCATCACCTGCGAAAGCTGATCACCAAAACCAACAAAATTTCCGGATCGTGCTATAACTTGATAAAGCTAATTGACTACCGCATCTTTGTTGTACCTGTTCCTGTATTCAAGCGGTGACATCCCGGTTATTTTTCTAAATACTTCACGAAAGGCTTTTACATCCGAATAGCCAACTTCATACATAATTTCATTGATGGTCTTGCGGCTGTTTTCCATGGCTTTCTTGGCTGATTCAATCTTTACACGTTGTGAATATTCGATGGGTGTATTGCCGGTTGCCTTTATAAACCGCCGGTCAAAGTTTCGCCGTCCCACAGCCAGGTGTGCGGACAATTTTTCTATTGAGATCTGTTCATGAAGTTTGCTTTCAATATAAACTTGTGCCTCCTGTACCATTTCATCTCCGTGCGCCTTCTGTGCCGTAAAAATGGTAAACGGTGACTGGCTGTTTCGATCCATTTCTATCTGGAAGACTTTGGAACAAAAAATTGCCGTCTGCCGGTCGTAATATTTTTCTACCAGGTAGATCATTAAGTTGAGAAAAGAATAGGCGCCGCCATTGGTATAGATCCCGTTTTCGTCGGTTATCAGTTTATCGGTTTGCACCCGCACCTTTGGAAATAATTGCCTGAAATTTTCAGCAACTGACCAGTGAGTGGAACAGCGCCTGCCGTCGAGGATACCGGTAGAGGCAAGTATAAATGCTCCGCTGCAAATGCTGGCAACCTCCGCACCATTTTTATACTGCTGCGCTATCCATTTTATTAGTTCTCCATTGCCTTTTACAGCTACATCATAGTTGTGGTTTACCGACGGGATGATGATGAGATCAGTTTTGAAAATATTCGAAATGAAGGTGTGGGGTTTTACGCTAAATAGCCCGCCGGCAAATGCTACTTCAATTGATATGCCGGCAAGTTGTATGTTGAATAGCTCGGTTTTACCTATCTCCTTCCAGTAAGCATTTGCCTTTTTAAATATTTCATAGGCTCCGGAAATACTACTCAGGTTGTTATCGCCTTCCGGCACTACAATGGTGAGGTGTTTCATGTACATTTTTGCCAGCAAAGGTAGCAGGTAACCTTGTCCAAAACAACCCGTTACATTGTCCATTTTACCACCTTCCAATTCAATATCCAGACTATACTTTTGTGCAGGAACTTTTTTAAACCAATTAAAAGCAACAAATATGACGACCAATGAAACGGTACTAAAAATGATCTTTGACCGGTGGTATGCATCCATTAAGAATTGGAACAACGTTCTCGATGCGCTTTCTGATGAGCAACTGCAAAAGGAAATCGTGCCAGCCAGGAACAGGGGTATTTATTTGCTGGGGCATATGATTGCAGTTCATGATGCCATGTTGGTGCTATTAGATTTGGGTGACAAATTATATCCCGAACTGTTTGAAATTTTTCTGGCTGCACCCGACAAGGTACATGCTGATATACCAACTGCAAAGGAACTGAGAGCCTACTGGGCAAAACAATGTGAAGTACTGAAACAGAAATTCGATGAACTTCAACCAACCGATTGGCTTGAGAAACACACGGCTGTTTCTACAGAAGACTTTGCCAATGAACCGCATCGTAACAAACTCAACATCGTGCTTACCAGAACAACTCACCTCGCCTATCATACAGGGCAGTTGATCTTGCTGAAGTAGTCTTCAATAATTTAATCAACAGTAAAAAAGATAACTATGACAACAACAGATTTTACCACCTCCATTTTAGTTGATCAACCCGCCTCCCAGGTATTTACAGCCATTAACAATGTGCGGGGTTGGTGGAGCGAAGAGATCGAGGGCAGCACAGACAAATTGAACGACATATTCACCTACCACTACCAGGATGTGCATCGTTGCAGGTTGAAAATAACAGAACTCATTCCAAACAAGAAAGTAGTTTGGAAGGTGCTGGATAACTATTTCAGCTTTACCACAAATAAGGATGAATGGAGAGGAAATACCATAATTTTTGAAATTACTGAGCTGGACAACAAAACGCAACTCGAGTTTACGCAGGAAGGTCCTGGTGCCCGACTACGAGTGTTACGAAATATGTGAGAACGCCTGGAATACTTACGTACAGAAAAGCCTGTACAATTTAATAACGACCGGAAAAGGAGAGCCGAATGGCACCGGGAAGCCCCAAACTGACGACGAGCAAAAGCTGGCAGCAGCAGACTTTACAACGACCTTTTTTGTCAATGAAATACCGGCAGAAGTAATCGCTGCGGTTAACAATGTGCGTGGTTGGTGGCAGGGAAGTATCGAAGGCAACATGCATGAAATTGGTGATGAGTTTACTTATAAAATGAAAGATTTTCATTACTCAAAACAGCGGCTGGTAGAAGTTGTACCCGGCAAGAGGGTGGTATGGCTGGTTACAGATAGCAAGCTTACTTCATTTCCCAACCAAAGCGAATGGACGGGAACAAAAATGATTTTTGATATCACTGAGATCAATAATAAAACGCAACTGCGGTTTACCCACCAGGGTTTAGTACCCGACATCGAATGTTATGGTTCCTGCACCAATGCCTGGAGTAAATTGATCAGGGAAAGTTTATTTAGCCTGGTTACTACCGGCAAAGGAAAAAACGTTTTTTAGCAGGCATACAAGAAAGCCAGGTTTGCACCTGGCTTCTATTCTTCAATCCCCCAATTTTTTCGGAACTGCTTTAGCTTACTTTTAATAGCTATCAGCTAACCTTTTTTTAATTTATTCTTTTCTTCAATGTACTTACCTGGTCCTGTAAATTATTCACCAGGCTGGCCAATTGGTTTACGTCCCATCGCTGTTGCACATTGGCTTTCGAGATGATCATCTGTGCCTGCCATAGTTCTACTATTTCGTCGGTAGCAACATTATAGGGTTCATAAAGTGGATTATCACTTACAAGTGTCACTTTATTTTTACTGCGATTGTTTTTTAAAACCCGTTTGTAAACGATCCCTTCATTGCGGGAAACAACTATATAGGTGTTGCTATTTTTTACGTTGTCAATATTTTCTACTTTCTCGCCCACTATTACAGAGCCGCTCTGCGTTGGCAACATACTATCACCGATGATCTCAAAGGCGCGATAATTACCACCAGACAACATGGGTAATGTAAAGGTGTTTAATTCGTCAATAAACTCTGGATCAGCATAGCCGGCCAGGTAACCTGCTGCAGCTTTTACCGGTACAAACTGAATAGTGCCAGCCGTTTCAGACATCTTCAGCAATCGTCGCTTGTCCATGTAAGTGGTGCCCCTGGCAGAGGTAATATCTTTCAACAAAAGCTCGTCGAGAGTGATCTTAAAAATATTGCCGATCGTTTCCAGCACTTCTATGCGTGGTTCCGCCCTTTCCTCTTCATACGCGCCCAGCAGCGATCGTTTTATTTTTAGTTTGTTGGCAAATTCTTCCTGTGTCCAGCCCCGTAGTTTACGGAGGTATTTTAAGTTTTTACCTGCTTGCGACATTTTATATGGCTAATTTGTTTAGCTGCAAATTACTAAAAGTATTAGTGATTTAAAAAAAACTTTTTTTGGATACGTTGGTTTTATAAGGATTTTTGTGAGTAACAGAAATGTTATTATGGCAAAAACAAAAAAGGAAGTTGTAGCAAAACAAAAACCTGGGCTGGAAACCTCAACAAAGTTGAAGCCAGGACAAGGACCTGAAGAAACACAGATCAATACAAAAGTAAAGGCAGCAAAGCCCGCTGCCGAGGCAGAAATAAAGCAGGAAAAAGCTAAAAGAAATTCTAAAGAAGAAGCCATCATTCTTATAACCAATGATGATGGAATAACAGCGCCGGGTCTTACCGCACTGGTAGACTCAGTTAAAGACCTGGGGAAAATAGTAGTGATTGCCCCGGACAAAGCGCAAAGTGGCATGGGACATGCCATCACAATTGGTTCGCCTTTGCGTATGGTGAAGGTGAACTATTTTGGCGATGAAATAGAAGCTTACTCGTGTAGCGGAACACCGGTTGATTGTGTAAAACTCGCAGTGGACAAAATACTGCACCGAAAGCCGGACATTTGTTTAAGTGGCGTAAACCATGGCGCCAATCATTCCATCAATGTTATTTACTCAGGCACTATGTCTGCTGCTTTGGAAGCTGCTATCGAAAGCATTCCCAGCATTGGCTTTTCACTATTAGATTACAGCCTGGAAGCCGACTTTGAAGGCGCTAAAAAATATGCGCGTTTTATTGTAGAGCAAATACTTACCAAACGCGCTATTGACAAACACCTTTGTCTTAATGTAAACTTTCCTGCGGTAGCTGTGCATGAACTGAAAGGAATTGAAAGTATGCCGGCAAGCCTATGCTAAATATGAAGAAGACTTTGCTGAACGCGTTGACCCGCACAATAAAAAATACTATTGGCTCACAGGTGAATTCATCAATTTCGATAAAGGACGTGATACCGATGTTTGGGCACTTAACCATAACTATGTAAGCGTTGTGCCTGTGCAATTTGATCTTACCAATTACAAGCTAAAAGACAAACTGGAGAAAACACTTAACTTATAAAAAATGCTTAGAGACAAGTTGCGTTTAGGTTTATTGCTGGGCTTTGTTGCACCGCTATTTGGTATTCTTATTTACTATTTGCTTTTGTTTAGAAATGCGTTGTCTATAGGTGAATTTTTTGAGATCATACTTACACAAAAAACATTGCTGACAGCCATTGTAAGTGTGGCGTTGGTTGCCAATGCCATCATTTTTACGATCTATATAAACAAGAGAAAAGACCGCACGGCAAAAGGTATTTTTATTGCCACCTGCATTTATGGTGTATTGTCATTGATCTGGAAGTTTTTGATCTGATCTGTTATGGTAGTTGCGTTTTTAGCCAGGGCATATGTACTGCACAATCAGGGTTGAATAGTTAATTAGTTAGGCTTTACTTGCTGCCAATTGGAACAATTTATTCAAAGCCGAATAGTGGAAGAAAAGTACACGAGTGCGACGCAACGATGTTTAATTAGAGCTTCATTGCCGGACTACTAAAAACCTCTCCTTATCTGCCACACCAAAAGCCTGTTATACCGGTCTTTTTTTTTGATAGCATAAACATGAGATACTACATGATAGCCGGAGAAGCCAGCGGTGACCTGCATGGTAGCAACCTGGTAAAACAACTGCATCTGCTGGATGGCAATGCAGATGTACGGTGCTGGGGCGGTGATATGATGAAGGACGCCGGAGCTACCGTGGTAAAACACTATAAAAACCTGGCTTTTATGGGCTTTGCAGAGGTGCTGCTAAACCTGCGAACCATATTGAGTAACCTGGCATTTTGTAAGGCTGACATTGCAAGTTATCATCCTGATGTTGTGGTGTTAATTGACTATCCCGGCTTCAACATTAGAATAGCCGAATGGGCAAAAAAACACAGCTACAGAGTGGTTTATTATATTTCGCCACAGATATGGGCGTGGAAAGAAAACCGGGTGCATACGATAAAAAAATACGTGGACAAAATGCTGGTGATCTTGCCTTTTGAAAAAGACTTCTACAACAAATGGAACTATAAGGTTGAATATGTTGGTCACCCGCTGGTGGAAGTAATTGACCGGTTTAAAACTACACATGCAGTTGGTGCCATCAAAGACAAAAACGATAGCCTTACTACCCGGGAGCCGGAAGCAGGAAATAAGTAAAAAGCTGCCGGTAATGCTGGAAGTAAGCAGCGCATTTCCTGATCATCAATTTACAGTAGCCAGGGCACCGGCAATTGATGATGCTTTCTATGAACCTTTTTTGTTGAACTATAAAAATGTTGGCGTTGCCAGCGGCAAAACATACGACTTACTGAACGAAGCTGCTGCGGCATTGGTAACCAGCGGCACAGCAACGCTGGAGGCTGCATTGTTTGGTGTGCCCGAGGTTGTATGCTATAAGGGCAACCAAATCTCGTACGAGATAGCCAAACGCGTCATTAAAGTAAAATACATTTCTCTGGTAAACCTGATCATGAACAAGTTGGTGGTTACAGAGTTGAATTCAACAGGAGATGACCGCCGAAAATTGCATAACAGAGTTAAGAAAACTGTTGACCGACCCACAGAAGCAGCAACAATTACAGCAAGACTACACTGCATTGAAAGATCTGCTGTCGAAAGGGGGAAATGCCTCAGGTAAGGCAGCAGCAATAATTTTTGAAATGGCAGGTTCAAACCGGAAGAAATAAGATCTGTCTATTTTCGGATCCATAAAAAACTCCACGGCCAATTGGCAGAACAAACCTTACAAACCTTCCCAACAACCGACTTTACCGTAAAAAAAATGGCCTCTCCGTGGAAACGGAGCGGCCTCTAACGATTGCTTGCCATATGAAAATCTTCGAAAAATCTATTTTATAAACTTCCGGTAAACACTACTGATAATTAGGTTTGTCTGGGAAGTAAATCCTGCATCTTACTTCACGAATATAGACCGTCATGATTTGCCACTACAGTTTTATTTCATGTAAAAAATGGCATCAAAAGGTTTTTTGCCAGACCCAAAGATTTGATTTGCAAAACGATAGGCAAAAATTAGCGATGATGGCCAACTCAAATTCAGACAGTAAATTATGAAAAATTAAAGTCAACTCTTAAAAAAAGCGGGAAATTCATCAATTAATCAGGTTGTACAAGCAAATACCCGAACAAAACATTATATGTTACTTATTTGCATGTACTACTAGGGCTGCATGCACAAAGGATAAGAAGACCCTGGAATAAAAAAAGTTTGGGGCAAAAAAAAGGGCCTCTCCGTGGAAACGGAGCGGCCTCTAACGATTGCTTGCCATATGAAAATCTTCGATTACTTATATTTGTGCTGCCTGCTACAGCTTAGGTGCCACAAGGAACGCTCAGCTTTTATATGCGCCAGGGCTCTTTTTCATTGTTGCATAACAAAAGTAGGTGAACAGCACACACCAACATCAACATAATATTGGTTGTTTAATGATACCTAATGGGTAACAAGAACTGCCAGGACCCTTGCCTGTACTGGCAGACATGAAAAATTTTTAATGATGCCCAGCCGTTTTTCAGACATACTTTTTCTACTTATTAAATCTCTCGAAAAGGCCGAAAAAAGAAATTTCAAGCTTTACATCAAAAGAAGTTCGTCAAAAGAAGACCTCAAGATCATTCAATTATTCGATGCAATGGATAAGCTTGGCGAGTACGACGAAAAACTTCTGCTAAAAAAATTACCTTCAATTGAAAAGCCGCAGCTATCGAATTTAAAAACGCATTTATACAAACAGGTGCTTGCCAGCTTGCGTTTGTTAAAGACATCGGAAAATATTGACCTGCAGCTACACGAACAACTTGATTATGCACGCATACTCTACAATAAGGGCTTATACCTGCAAAGCCTTAAAATATTGGACAAACTAAAGGAAACAGCCCGCACTTATAACCAGGATAGTTTTTTAATTCAGGTTATTTCCCTCGAAAAAAAGATAGAGACCCTGCACATTACCCGCAGTATGCAAGACCGCGCCGACCAGTTATCTGCCGAGGCGATAGAGATTAATGAAAGAAGGCGCGTTATTACACAACTGTCAAACCTTGCGTTGCAACTGTATAGTTGGTACATTAAAAATGGTCATGCGCGCAACGAAGAAGACGAGCAGGGTGTAAAGGAATTTTTCAGCAAAAACATACCTGCCAGCGCGCATCAACTGCCGGGCTTTTACGAGCGATTGTATCTCTATCAAAGCTATTGCTGGTTTGCATTTATACGCCAGGATTTTTTGCAGTACTACCGCTATACCAGGAAATGGGTGGAACTTTTTAATGAGCAGCCCACCATGATAGAGGTAGAGACCGGGCACTACATCAAAGGAATGCACAATTTGCTTAATGCTCACTTCGATCTGCGCAATCATGCCGGTTTCGAAAAAACATTGCGGCAGTTTGAAGAATTTGCCGAATCTGAAACGGCGAACGTGCACGACAACTTCCGCATTCAAACATTCGTGTATATCTATAGCGCCAAGATCAACCGGCACTTTATGCTGGGTACTTTTAGCGAAGGCTTATTGTTAGTTCCTCATATAGAGCAAAAGCTAAATGAATATGCTTTCTTCATAGACAAACACCGGATATTGGTGATCAATTACAAAATTGCCACGCTGTATTTTGGCAACGGCAATTATGCTACCTCTATCGACTATTTGCAAAAGATCATCAACAACCAGGTTGATCTGCGAACCGATCTGCAATGTTATGCCCGCCTGGTACACCTGATGGCGCACTTTGAGTTAGGCAATTTCGAGATCATAGAATACCTCATCAAGTCTGTCTATCGATTTATGGCTAAAATGCAAAATCTCACTGTTATAGAAGAAGAAATATTTGCTTTTCTGCGCCGCACTTTCCAGGTACCGCGCAAAAAATTAAGACAAGAGTTTGAGGTGCTGCTTGCCCGGATCAAAAAGTTTGAAAGAAGCCGTTTTGAGACACGCTCATTCGCTTACCTCGACATAATTTCATGGCTCGAGAGCAAGGTTTACGAAACCACCATGAGCCAGGTGGTGCAACAAAAATTTGTCGCTGCTCCGCACAGACCGGCTGCACAACATACAACTGTTAAGAGTATTGAGGTAGGTTAAATGGCATGTTGGTTTTCGGTTAAACTGCCCGATAGTGCAGTTGTTGCTATGCCTGCCTGTCCGGTAGCAGGCTCCGTTTAGCGGCAAATCTTTCATTAAACCTTTGGGTTGCAAGGAGCCTCAACCGGCTTATTTTAAAGATTGACTGCTGCTGCTAAAATGTAAAAAAATTGCAAGGCAAATGTTAGTAATCAATTTTTATCCTATTTTTATTGCTCACCAAAGAAAAGGAGGTATTCATGCAAAATACAGATAAAACATGGACACCATCGGTTGGTATCGCCTAACCGGGTCATCCATTAAAATAATCTGCTGACGCACACGCTGCGTTGGGGCCACTAGGCAAGACCTGGTGGCTTTTTTTATGCATTACTTTTTTTGGTAACCAACATTGGTTCTCTTTTCTGCATCGTTGCCACGCTCGCTTGTACTACCTGTACTACTTTGAACCGATAAAAAACAGCCCCGCATTTACATATAAATTGTTTTGTGCAAAGTAGTTGAGGTACAATACAAAAGGCAGCATTGAAATGGTCTTTTTGCCGCAATGCAATAAGATGCCTGTGTGAAAATATAAAGTGAGCAAACTGTTGCAACCAGTTTTGATTGGTGAAATAAAAATCTAGTGATCGAGTTTGTTACTATTGCAGCAAGTACGAGATGTAACGCTCCTCGCCAATTAGGTAAGAAAGCTTGCCGGTGAATTTAATTATTGTTTGCTATACAAAATTTTGTATGGGTTCTACATAAATAATAGAGGCAATGCGATTATTTTCTACATTTTTAAATCCGAGAGCGTTTAAACCAATTGGTCTTATTCTGCTGTTGTTTAAAGTCTTACAAGAAAAAAAATATTTTTCATGAACAGTTTGCAAGGGCAAGAAAATTGAATAGTAAAAGGTTATCTATTCATAAAACAAAAAAATGCATTATGCCTACAAACACTAATCCGCAACACAAAGAAGGACCCGTAGCAAGCGCTATAGAAGAACAAACTGCTAAAGTACCCTCAGATATTTTTTTGTGGGCTTCACTGGGTTCTATGGCAGTTTCATTAGGTTATAAAGTAGCCGGAAAAAATGATAAAGCCTTATTTGTTGGTCAATGGGCTGCACCTTTTTTGCTGCTGGGTCTGTACAACAAGATCGTAAAGTTGGAAGGACACGATTAAACCTGCTGACAGTAATGAAGAGAGACGGGTTTGCTTTTTACCAGGAAAGCAAACCCGTTTTTGTTTTAACCTTCTTTTTACTTTTTGCCATTTGCAATATGCATCTTGCGCACATGAACAATAAAGTTGTTATGCAGGCTAAGCGGCCTTTGGAATAAGCGCCTAAAGCACAATCGGGGCTATGCCGACAAACGTACTGCGACGCAACGATGTTGCCCGATGTTCCCGTGCTGGTTACCAAAAATTAAAATGGATTCACTGAATGACAACTGATTAAACAGACACAATCAGTTGCGGAACAATAGCCACAGTGGAACGTAATTAGGGAGAGTTGACCTGGTGAAAACGCAAGGGGTATGAGCGTATAACAATGAAAGAAAAAATAAACTTTTTTATAAGCCTGTCAGTTTTGGGCGTTGAGGTATATTTAACGGCTAACTAATTGTAGAACACTAAACAACTGTATGATTTTGAGAATTGCTCTTCCTGTTTTTTTTGTAAGCCAGATGTTTTGGCTGGCATCTGCGTATGCACAATTTGACACCACCCAAATATCTGTAAAACTAGACCGGGTGAAAGAAACGTTGGGAAAGGATGTTGCCTTTGTTTTATACAAAGATGGCAAGGTGCTGTATAAAAAAGAAATAGGTGGATTGACCATTAAAACGCCGCGCTATATTGCCGCAAGCAGTCAATGGCTAACAACTGCGCTGGTGCTAACATTTGTGCAGGAAGGCAAGATTTCGCTGGATGATAAAGTGAGCAACTACCTGCCGGAATTTGCCTCGCATTTTAAAAGTTATATAACCCTGCGGCAATGTCTTACCAACTATACAGGTATTCAATACGACAGAACGCTAGCGAGATTTCTGCAGAGAAACAATTTTCATACACTGGATGAAGAGGTGAACAACTTTGCTGCTAAAAGAGATATTGAGACCAATGCGGGAACGGAGTTTAAGTATAGTAATGTGGGTTTCAACATAGCCGGGCGTGTGTTGGAAATAGTAACAAAAAGACCGTTTGACAGGCTGATGCAGGATCGCATTGTTCGTCCGCTGAATATGAAAAATACCACGTTCACCAATGAAGATTATAACGACGCGGTCAATCCGTCGGTAGGGGCAAGATCGTCGGCTGCTGACTTTATTAATTTTTTGGCAATGCTGCTAAACAAAGGAATGTTTACTGGGAAGCAGATACTGACAGAGGAGTTGATAACCATGATGAACTCGTTGCAAACAGAAGCGGGCGCGGTAAAATATGCACCAAGGATGGACGAAGGGTTAAGCTACGGAATGGGTGTATGGATCTTTGCAACTGATGCACAAAACAAAGCCACTGTTGTGGGTGTACCTGGTCTCAATGGTACCTGGACAATGATCGACCTCTGCCGTGGATATGCATTTGTCATCATTACAAAATCACTGTCAGGCGAGCTGGACAGGAAGGTGTATATGGATATAAAGGCTACAATTGATGAAAGTTTGGGAGGGAGCAATTGTCCGTAAGTTTTCGATAATTACCAGCTACAATCAACTAGGCATACATCAGCCTTCCTTTCGGTTCGGGAATATTCCACCCTTTCTCCTTCGCCATTTGAAGCCATTCTGAAGCTACAAAATTTATTTCTTTTAATGCTTCGTCCTGTGTAGCACCATGTGCCATACAGCCGTTTAATTCCGGCATCTCAGCCACATATACCTGGTCTACAGAACTCCAATAAATGATAATTTCATATTTAGTCATCACTATGCAATATTTTATTAGTTACTAAAAAGGTTCTCACTTGTCTAACCTGGTATGACTTTGCTTTGCCGTCTTTCGTGTTTTGCAAATTAATGATTCCTTGCACTCCCTCTATTGAAAAAATTCGGTGACTTCCGCCGGTTTTTCGCTCATGAAAGCCTAATTGTAAAAGAAGATTTACGATATCGTCTAAATGAAAATTCGCGTCCGAATTTCCTGAAAGCAATCGCAGTATAAGTTTCTCCTTTTTGCTCATTGTTCCTAAATCTAACCTTTTTAAATAGTAATTGTTGATAGATAAAACAGAGGCAAAAAACAATAATTGTCAGGTGATTTAATAAGACTTTAGCAGTTAAATGTTTACAACACCTGATGCGTTTGTTTTACAATGCCCATTACGAACACGCTTTGTACATTGCCGATATTCTCAATCTGGCTTAGCTGGTTTACATGAAAGTTGTAATAATCGTTCATATCTTCCGCTACTACTTTCAGCATAAAATCAAACTCACCCGAAATGCTGTAACACTCGATCACTTCATTTAGCTCCTGAATCGTTTTTATGAACTTTGCACCGGCATTTTTACTATGCTGCTTCAGGGAAACATAGCAAATTACCATCAGCCCTTTTCGCACTTTGGTATGGTCTAACAGGGTTACATATTGTTTGATCACACCTGATTGCTCCATGCGCTTCACCCGCTCATGTACAGGTGTGGTACTGAGGTGCACCTTCTCTCCTATTTCCTTTACTGTAATGCGGGCATTTTGCTGTAATAAACGCAGTATTTCGAGGTCTTTTCTATCTAACAGTACGTTAACATCAGCCGATTCTTCTTTTTTTACTGCTTTTGCCATCTCAAACTGGTTGTTTGTTCTATATTTTATGAACAAAGCATAAAGATATTCCAAAGTTTTTGTGTTTGGCAGAAGTTTATTCTGATGATGTTATTTTTGCGAAGCAGAAAGGGAAAAAGACAAGAGTTAAAAAACCGGTCACTCTTACAACTGATAGAAAGGGACAAGAGAAAACATAACTGGGGCTAAAGTGTTCAATAAAGAACTAACAGTACAAGGGAGTGACACAACGATGGCGAAGAGAGATATACTGCCGGAGCAAAAAATCTAAAAAACATAAGTTAACGCTTATCCATATTCACAATTAATAACACACACATGTCAACTATCACACAAACAGAAACGAACAAATCGGAGATCGATTTTAAGCTGCCTTACAAGGTAAAAGATATGAGCCTCGCAGAATGGGGTCGCAAAGAAATTCGCCTGGCTGAGGCAGAAATGCCCGGACTGATGAGCCTGCGCGAAGAATACGGTGCATCGCAGCCACTGAAAGGCGCACGCATTGCAGGTTGCCTGCACATGACCATTCAAACTGCCGTACTGATTGAAACCCTGATTGCCCTGGGAGCAGAAGTAAAATGGAGCTCTTGCAACATTTTCTCTACGCAAGATCACGCCGCTGCTGCTATTGCTGCTGCCGGAATTGGTGTATTTGCCTGGAAAGGACAATCGGTAGAAGAAAGCGATTGGTGTATAGAACAGACTTTGTTTTTTGGTAGCGCCGAGCGTCCGCTCAATATGATACTGGACGATGGTGGCGACCTGACCAACATGGTTTTTGACAAATATCCTGAGCTGATACAGCATGTAAAAGGCTTGAGTGAAGAAACAACTACCGGTGTTCACCGCCTGTACGAGCGCATGGAAAAAGGCACTTTGCCAATACCTGCGATCAACGTAAACGACAGCGTTACCAAATCGAAATTCGACAACAAATACGGTTGTAAAGAATCTCTGGTAGATGCGATACGCCGTGCTACTGACGTAATGATGGCTGGTAAAGTAGCCGTTGTGGGTGGATATGGTGATGTGGGTAAAGGTTCAGCAGAATCACTTCGTGGTGCTGGTGCAAGAGTGATCGTAACTGAAATAGACCCCATCTGTGCACTGCAAGCCGCGATGGACGGTTTTGAAGTAAAGCGCATGATCGACGCAGTAAAAGAAGCTGACATTATCGTTACCGCTTCAGGTTGCCGCGACCTGATCACTGGCGAGCATTTCAAAGCAATGAAAGACAAAGCGATCGTTTGTAACATTGGTCACTTTGATATTGAAATAGATGTGGCGTGGTTGAATGACAACTATGGCGCAACAAAAGATACCATCAAACCACAAGTTGATATGTACACGATTGATGGTAAAGACATTTTACTATTGGCTGAAGGTCGCCTGGTGAACCTGGGTTGCGCAACCGGTCACCCAAGTTTTGTAATGAGCAATTCATTTACCAACCAAACACTGGCACAAATAGAACTTTGGACAAATACTGACAAGTATGAAAACAAAGTGTATGTGCTGCCAAAGCATTTGGATGAAAAAGTTGCCCGCCTGCATTTGGCAAAAATTGGTGTGCAGTTAGAGGAATTAACGGATGCACAATCGAACTATTTGGGCATCAGCAAAAATGGTCCGTTCAAACCTGAGATGTATAGGTATTGATCAAATAAATAGTAGTAATTAAAAGCCCGCTGAAAGCGGGCTTTTAATTTGTCTGCTGTTTCACAAAAAAAATGGTATAGGGTTACAATACAAACCATTGCTTTAGTGCCTGGCAAAGATTTAATGTGATTTTAAACGCCATTATTAGGTTACGAGAATTATTAAACGGAAAATTTGAAATGATAACTAATAGAAAATAAAGAATTAATTTTAATAATATAATGTTTAACGAGACTGTTTCAATCTAACTTCCCTTAACAGTTCTCTTGCATTTATAAAATTATTTTTGCTGAGATTCAACCCTTTTATGCTTAACAAACTATTGGAAAAGCAGGTTAAACAGTTTCTTACGAATCCCGATGACAGGCTACGCCTGCATGACTTTTTGGAAGAGATTAGCGTAACCTATAATACACTTGAACAGGAAGTTGAGAAACTGCGGCAAGCCAATAGTAGTGAGTCCGACGAATTAGCCGTTATCGACGAATTAGCCGTTATCAATAGCCGCTTACTTTCAGAAAAAAACGAATTATCAAACGCGCATACAGAACTGGGTCGCATTTTCAACAGCGTAAACCTGGGTTTCTTCTCCCGCGATATTCCGGCTAATAAATACATCTACATGTCGCGCGGATGCGAGGCAATTTATGGCTATACAGTAGAAGAATTTTATAACGACAACCTGCTTTGGTACAATGTAATTTATCCTGAAGATCGCCAGCTCGTAGCATCCGATGAAGAACGTTTGACCAGGGGCGAACAGTTGTACACCAATTACCGCATTGTTCACAAAGTTTTGGGCATGCGATGGCTGGAGTTAAATATCATTCCGCATTTATGGCAAGGCAAACTACTGCGCGTTGATGGTGTGGTGAATGATATAACCGCACGCAAACAAGTAGAGACCGAACGGGAAATGATGATCAGCGAATTGTTGAAAAGCAATGCAGACCTTAAACAATTCTCCTTCATCACTTCCCACAACCTTCGCGCGCCGTTGGCAAATATGTTAGGTATCCTCAACGTGCTTGACTACCCTGACCCTGACACCTACAACAGAAAAATGCTGGACTTATTGAAAGAATTGACCGAACAATTGAATACTACCATTGCCGACCTCTCCCACATACTGGTTATAAAAAACACCTCCAATCCAGAGATGGAAGTGCTCAATTTACAACAGTTGTTGGAGGAGGTTAGCAAAACATTCAGTATAGCTTTAGCCGAAGTAAACGGAAAACTGGTCATGGATTTTCAGTCGCCCATTGTGTTGGTAAATAAAGTGTATATGGAAAGTATTTTTGTCAATCTTATGTCGAACGCTATCCGGTATCGCTCTGCGCAACGCGCTCTGGAAATACGCGTTGAGAGCAGCCAAATGCCAAATGGCGATGTGGTGATGAGATTTACTGACAACGGCTCTGGTATTGACCTGCAACGAAACGCCGGGCGGGTATTTGGGCTTTACCAGCGTTTTCACAACCATATAGAAGGGCATGGTTTGGGATTGTTTATTATGAAATCGCAGATTGAGGCCACCGGTGGCAAAATTGAGATTGAGAGCGAAGTTGACCGGGGAACTACCTTCATAATCACCTTTAAAAAGCAGCCTGGCTTTCACCGTATTTAGTGCCCGCTCCCACCCTAATTTGCTCATTAGCTATTATACTTCAATGCTGCCGTTGTTTACAATAAGGAGTTTTGGTTGCCGGCTGCAGAGCACTATTTGGCGGTCGTTGCGCCTGCCTGCCGGTAGGCAGGTCGCGCCCTTTTACTGGTATATCATTGTTGAGCAAATACTGCAATGCCGTATCCCAGCCTCCCGAATTATATAAAAATTAACTGCCGCTTTTGCTGCTTTAAGTTTCAGCTATATAATTTGCCCGAAATTGGATAATTTTGCGAACTTCTATGTGGCGTTATATACTTATTCCCCTATTTATTGTTGTTTGCTCATCTTGTGCAAGCAAACTATCGAAGACTTTAAAAAGTACAGACAGCGATTATAAACTGAAGGTAGCAGAAGGTTTTTATGCTGAAAAAAAGTACAACAATGCACAGGTCTTATTTGAAGATCTTTTCCCCGTTTTTAAGGGTACTGCAAAATTTGAAGACCTCTATTATAAATACGCCTATTCAGCCTACTACCTGGGCGACTATGCCAATGCTGAAAACCTGTTTAAGACTTTTGTAGAAACCTTTCCTAATAGCAGCAAAGCTGAAGAAGCAGACTTTATGCGGGCTTTTTGTTTTTACAAGCAGTCTCCCAAAGCTGAGTTGGACCAGACCAATACGACCAAAGCCATTGGTCAGATGCAAGCTTTTATAAACACCCATCCACTTTCAGCCAGGGTGCCCGAAGCAACCGCTATCATTGACGAGTCGCGTGCCAAGCTGGAAGTAAAAGATTTTAAAAGTGCTGAGTTGTACTACAATCTCGGCTATTACAAAGCCGCAGCTATCGCCTTTGGTTCCTTACTCGAGAATTATCCCGATACCGACAAGGCAGACGAATATAAACTGATGGTTATCAAATCTTATTATCTTTATGCCGGTAACAGTATCGAAGAAAGACAGGCTGAAAGATATGACCGTGTCATCACAGAATGTGTTGAGTTCATGGACCGCTTTCCGGATAGTAAACTGATCAAAAGTGTGGAGGATTATAAATCACAATCTCAAAACAATATAAATTCAAAAAATGAGCAAATTAAGAAGGCAGCTTAACTCCAATACTGCCAGTGTTGTAGAAACCAAAAGCCTGATCGATATAAAAGCAAAAACAGGTAATTTATATGAGTCGATTGCAATTGTAGCTAAAAGAGCCAATCAGATCAATATTGCTTTGAAAGAAGAATTGCATAATAAACTGGAAGAATTTGCTACCCATACAGATAGCCTTGAAGAAATACATGAGAACAAAGAGCAGATAGAAATTTCACGCGCGTATGAAAGAATGCCAAACCCCGCTATTCTTGCTACCCAGGAATTTATGGAAGGGAAGATCTACTATCGTAAAAATGACTCCGATCT
The DNA here is from genome assembly GCA_963726895.1 of uncultured Chitinophagaceae bacterium. GTDB lineage: Bacteria > Bacteroidota > Bacteroidia > Chitinophagales > Chitinophagaceae > Segetibacter. Next base: position 138,880 of record CAVSED010000014.1, read on the forward strand.
TTTTAGCTGATAAACTATTTACAAGAGTTGAAAACGACAGTTACACACTGTCGTTTTTTGTTACACCCAAATGGTAAAAGGTAAAAAAATATTACTGGGCATTACCGGAAGCATTGCTGCATACAAAGCAATTCTTTTAGTACGCCTGTTTGTAAAAGCCGGGGCAGAAGTAAAGGTGATCGTAACACCTGCAGCCAAAGATTTTGTGTCTGTTCTTACGCTCTCAACGCTCAGCAAAAACCAGGTACTTTCTCAATTATCGAACGAAGAAACGTGGGCAAACCACGTGCAACTTGGGCGGTGGGCCGATGTTATGCTGATCGCTCCGCTTAGTTGTAACACCCTGGCAAAAATGGCCGGTGGCTTTTGCGATAATTTGCTGCTTGCCGCCTATTTATCTGCAACCTGCCCTGTTGTGGCAGCTCCTGCAATGGACGAAGACATGTGGCAGCATCCGGCTACCAAAAAAAATATTGCAGCACTTGAGGGGTTTGGTCACCGGGTAATTTCAGTTGACAAAGGTGAACTTGCCAGTGGATTATATGGTGAAGGCAGGATGGCGGAGCCGGAAGAAATAGTTCAATTTATTCAGGAACATTATTTCCGGCAACAGGTATTAAAGGGTTGCAAAGCCCTCGTAACAGCCGGACCCACTTATGAAGCCATCGACCCGGTCCGTTTCGTGGGCAATTACTCAAGCGGTAAAATGGGTTTTGCCCTTGCCGAAAGATTGTATGCATTGGGTGCGGAGGTCACCCTTGTGTGCGGCCCCACGAACATCACTACCAGTTCTAAAGGAATAAAGGTGACCAAAGTTCTTTCAGCGGCTGAAATGTTTACAGCCTGCTCAACTCTTTTTAGGGATAGTCATATTGCTGTGATGGCTGCCGCTGTTGCTGACTATACACCTGTAGATGTCGCCAGCGAAAAAATAAAGAAGAACGACAAAGCTGTTACCCTGCAATTGCAAAAAACACCTGATATCCTTAAACATCTAGGTAGCAGCAAAAAGGCTGGTCAAATCGTAGTAGGGTTTGCACTCGAGACACAAAATGAACACACAAATGCGCTTCTAAAATTGCAGGAAAAAAACGCCGACCTGATCGTTCTCAATAGTCTTCGCGACCCTGCAGCAGGCTTCGAAAAAGATACCAACAAAGTCACTATTTTTGACCGCACAGGTACTATTTATCCTTTCGAAGCAAAACCAAAAAGTGAGGTAGCTAACGACATTGTTGACCTGATAATTAAAAAATTAAATGATAAAGCCTAGCCTTATTATAGCCTTGTTGTTTGTGACCGCCCCATTACTACATGCCCAGGAGTTTCAGGCAAAGGTGACGGTAATTGCCAGCCGGGTACCCAACACCGTGGATAAAAAAACCTTCCAGACACTCCAGACCCAACTCACCAATTTTATTAACAACCGAAAATGGACACCCGATGCGTATCAGCCGCAGGAAAAAATAGAATGTAGTTTCCTCCTCAATATAGAGAGCGTGGTAGAGACCAACGTGTACAAAGCCAGCCTTACCGTGCAGGCAGCCAGGCCCGTTTACAATTCATCCTACGCTACTGCTCTTGTCAACTTCCAGGACGCTGATGTAACGTTTCGTTATGTAGAGTATCAACCTGTTGAGTTCAATGAAAATCGCGTACAGGGCACAGATCCGCTGGCGAGTAATCTCACCGCTGTTTTTGCTTATTATGTCAATATCATCTTAGGGCTCAGCTACGATTTATTTGGTGAGAAAGGTGGCGATCTTTATTTTCAAAAGGCACAGAACATTACCAACAATGCGCCTGAAAATCGTAACATCAGCGGTTGGAAGGCTTTCGACGGTTCGCGCAACCGGTATTGGCTTGCCGAGAATCTTTTAAATACCCGTTACAATACCATCCACGATGTTATCTATTCCTACTATCGTTTAGGGCTCGATTACCTGTATGAAAATGAGACCACCGGTCGCACCCAAGTCCTTAATGCGCTCTCCCAGTTGCAAACCATCAACCAGGAAAATCCGAATATCATGGTCATCCAGTTTTTCATGTTGGGAAAATCGCAGGAACTTACACGCATGTTCAAAAAGGCAACACCGCCCGAGAAAGCCAAAGCGCTTGATTTGTTGCAGAAATTAGACGTGCCAAATGCGTCACGTTATCAACAGGAATTAAAATGATTAAGCTGCGTATTGTGTTATTGGTCTTGACCCTCGCCAGTTGTTCATCAAGCCTGCCCGAAGGCATTTTGCCCCCGGAAAAAATGACGAAAATTGTGGGTGAAATGATACAGGTGGATGAGTATATAAACAATTTCCTGCAACGCGATACCGCTGTTAAAAAGAAACGCAGCATCTATTACGAACAAGTCTTCAGGTTGAATAAGGTAAGCCGTCAGGATTTTTATAAGACCATTACATACTACGAGCAGCACCCTGATATACAAAAGACAATGTTCGACTCATTGTACAAAATAACAGACGAACGCCCTATCGAGCCCCCCCACCCTATGCCCCTCAAACAGTAGGTGAAACTTTCTTACATAACCGATATTTTCCGTTGACAAATTTTTTCTGATTTGGTGCATGCAATGCTCATTAGCTATAAAGTTGTGCGCTTAGCAATTAAAACAGCAGTCCCGTTCCAAACTTGTGATATTTTCGTGAAAGCTAAAATACTTGCCATGAATAAAGTAGTTGCAAATGCCCGTGAAGCCATTCACGATATACCTGATGGCGCCACCATTATGTTAGGTGGCTTTGGTCTCTGCGGTATTCCCGAAAATTGTATCAGTGCTCTTGTCGCAAAAAATTGTAAAGGCTTAACCTGCATCTCCAACAACGCCGGTGTAGACGATTTTGGCTTGGGTCTGTTGCTCAAAACACGACAGATAAAAAAAATGATGAGCAGCTATGTAGGTGAGAACAGTGAGTTTGAACGGCAGTTGCTCACCGGCGAATTGGAAGTTGACCTCATTCCACAGGGCACACTGGCAACCCGTATACAAATGGCGGGTATGGGCATTCCGGCTTTTTACACTCCCGCCGGCTACGGCACCGAAATAGCTGAAGGCAAAGAAGTACGCGAATTCAATGGCAAAATGCACCTGCTGGAGCTGGCTCTGCACGCTGATTTTGCCCTGGTAAAAGCCTGGAAAGGAGATACAATGGGAAACCTGGTTTTTCGCAAAACTACCCGCAATTTCTCCACTTCTATGGCAAAAGCCGGCACCATAACCATTGCAGAAGTTGAGCATCTCGTAGCGCCTGGTGAACTCGATCCCGACAGTATTCATGTTGCAGGTATCTATGTCCATCGCATTTTCCAGGGGCAGACGTACGAGAAAAGAATAGAACGCAAAACCGTCCAATTGCAAAAAAATTAGTCAATTCTACATGTTCATATCCACCGACTTCTTGGTACAACAATATGGCGTAGATGAAACGATCGCACGTTTTTTTGTTGATCGTGATCCGCCAAAACAAAACTTATACTGGCACGAAAAACTCTTGTACCTGCGCCCGTCTCCCGGCTATTTATTCATACCCCTTATTGTTGACCTGTTGTATAAGTGCGGTATCAGTCGTGAGCAATTATTATCGACAGACTATATTAACACCATGGAGCAAACCGGGCACATAAGCGCGTTGGAAGAAACCGGGCAGGTACCACATAGTGATGCCGTAAGCCTGTGTATCGAAATGGTGAAAGACAATTACAAAAACGAGCGTTGGTACAACCAGGTGGTAGCGTATTTCAATGGTCAGCCGGGTATGTTCAGTCAACAAGCAACACCCTTTAAAGCCTTGCATCGCGGCGACTTGTTTTTGTTTTCAATCTGCAGGCTGGCATTTCCTGCCGAACGCTGCCAAACAATTGTCTCGCAATGGTTCGCCCTTATCAGCACATTGCTGCTGCTGGACGACTCCGACGACCTGGAAGAAGATAAACAAACCGGGGATGAAAATGCATTGATTGAATGCGGTATGGATGCCAAAGGTTTTGCTGCTATTCGTCAAATGGTTACTGACAACTTACAAACAATAGCCGCACTCAATGGCACTATGAGTTCAAAACTCGCCGGGTTGTATCATTCACATGTTGAAAAACGCATCGCGCAACTTCAAAAATAAAGGCTATGGCACTCGACAAATTTGGAATAGCAAAACGCATTGCACAAGAACTGAAAGATGGCATGTATGTAAACCTGGGCATAGGCATACCTACGTTGGTAAGTAATTACATACCAACCGGTATAACTGTGATCTTACAAAGTGAGAACGGGCTGCTGGGCATGGGGCCCTACCCTGCCGCCGGGGACATAGATGCCGACCTTATTAATGCCGGAAAAGAAACCGTCACCGTTATTCCGGGTGGGGTTTTCTTTGACAGCGCCGAAAGCTTTGGAATGATACGTGCCGGCAAGGTTGACCTGACCGTTTTGGGAGCAATGGAAGTAAGCGAAACCGGCGACATAGCCAACTGGAAAATACCCGGCAAAATGGTAAAAGGCATGGGCGGTGCCATGGATCTGGTGGCAAGTGCAAAAAACATAATCGTTGCCATGCAACACACCAATCCCCGGGGCGAAAGCAAGCTGTTGCCCGCCTGCACTCTACCGCTTACCGGCGTGCATTGTGTAAAAAAGATTGTGACCGAGCTGGCAGTTATTGCCGTCACCAACGATGGCTTTGAATTGCTGGAAAGAGCCCCGGGCGTAACTGTCGATGAGATCATCGCCAAAACCAAGGGAAGGCTAAAAGTACCGGGTGAGGTACCAGAGATGGATATGTAAGATTACATCCGGTTAATAGCTGACAGCCGCACTCTGGCTGTCTTTTTTTTACTATAAGAATATTTTTGGCACCGGCGGCATATCCCTGGGTAAGCAGAGTTGCGACAGTCTACCCCGCCATATAGCGGGGCTCCGTTCATCCGCAACAATCTGTGGAACATGTTCTCAGTTTTCTATATTGTTTTATGACCTCTAGAACCATTTAGACCTCTGTTAGGTATAGTAAATAATATGTACAGTAATTAATTGTCTAAACCGTGATTAATAGGATTAGAGGATTACTTGATTATTTTAGCAACTAATCATGCATCCTTCAATCAGGCAAACAAAAATCAGAAATCAGGTTAATCATTCAATCAAAAAAACCAAGGTTCAGACATGCTGTACGAGGATTTGACGAAAAGGATTATTGGATCTGCTTTTGAAGTACATAAGCGATTGGGTAATGGATTTCAGGAAGTCATTTATCAAAGGGCTTTACAGGTTGAAATGAATTTCGCAGGATTAAGTTTCGAGCGTAAAATGGAGATGGCGATCTTTTATCGGGATACTGAAATTGGTACAAGAAGAGTTGACTTTTTTGTAGAAGGAAAAATAATGGTTGAATTAAAAGCCATAATCAAGTTGGAAGATGTTCACCTTGCACAGGCAATGAATTATTTAGAAGCTTATAAAATGGAAATAGGATTACTAATAAACTTTGGAGCAAAAAGCATGGAATTTAAAAGAGTGCATAACAACAAGCTAATTTCTGAACCATGATTGAAAGGATAAGTTAATTACTTGATTACGAACTGTTCTCAAAATCAAGCCAATCCTTCAATCATGTCAGTCAAGGTTCAGACAAATGATTATCCTTTAATCAGGAAAAATCATGGTTCAGACATTTTGCTACTATGAAACATCCGTTGCATCAGGGTTTGTTTTCGGTTTCTTCAGCGGAAGAAAGTCAGAAAATCACTCTTGTACTGGATAACAATATTGCAGCAAATAAAACCGACCATATTGCCGACGTCAGCAAAATGGTCGAGGCTTAACGCAGAAACAGATTAATCATTATCGATTAAATAAAAAATAAAGCATAATGAAGAAAGAATTAATAGCAGAATTGTTCATCCAATTTGAACAGGCTGCGTACGATTATAAAGGACTTGAATGTTGGAGTGCAAGAGAGCTGCAACAAATATTTGCATATACCGATTGGCGATAACTTTCTTAAAGTTATTGATAAGGCAAAAGCATGCTTGTGAAAATGCCGGAGAAAAAATTTCTGACCATTTTGCTGACGTCAGCAAAATGGTCGAGTTAGCGAAAGGTGCGCAAAGAGAAATAGAAGATATTGCACTTACCCGTTATGCCTGTTATCTCATCGCTCAAAATGGTGATCCATCAAAACCTTCTGTAGCTTTTGCGCAAACATATTTTGCTGTGCAAACCCGTAAGCAGGAAATTATTGAACAACGTTTATTGGATATTGCAAGAGTATCTGCAAGAGATAAGCTTACTAAAAGTGAGAAGAAATTATCAGGTGTTTTATTTGAAAGAGGTGTTGACAGCGCAGGCTTTGCTATTATAAAATCTAAAGGCGACCAGGCTTTGTTTGGCGGCTTTAGCACACACGAAATGAAGCGGAAGTTAGGCGTGCCTGCTGCACGACCATTGGCAGATTTTCTTCCTACGCTTACTATAAAGGCAAAAGACTTTGCCAACGAACTCACCAGCCATAATGTGATTGATAAAGATTTGCGTGGCGAAGCACCTATCAGTAAAGAGCATGTAGATAACAACCTTGCTGTAAGAAAAATGCTGAAGGAAAGAGGTGTACAACCTGAAGCTTTGCCACATGCTGAAGATGTAAAGAAAGTGAACAGGAGGATTGAAAGTGATGGTAAGAAATTGAATAAGCCGGGTAAGAAGAAAGAATAGATTGAACACGTACCAAAGCCGTATTAAGTCCGAATTGTTGACCATAAATGAAAGCGTAAGGATAAAAACATGAATAATCAGTTACCAAAAGATTGGAAGCGGGTGAAGTTTGTATCGTTGGTGCATACTATAAGCGGAGCCGATACCACCCTTACCAGTTTCGATAAAACGGTGGACAAGAATTTCCAGGACTGGATATTTAAGAAACAGGCAGGAACAACCAAGTACACCACCGAACAGGTACAATGGCTGCGGATGATAAAGGATTACATAGCCAACTCGTTTCATGTAGACAGGGACGATTTCGAACTCGACCCTTTCAACAAGCAAGGCGGTCTCGGAAAAATGTGGCAGCTATTCGGCGAAGAAACCGATGCAATTATTGAATTAAATGAAAGGCTGGTTGCATAAAATAAAAAGAAGAAGAATACTTATGAACCAAACTGCATTGCTACTATGAAACAGCCGTTGCGTCGCACTCTTGTACTTTAAATCCACTATGCAGCCTGAGGCTAAAACATAAAAATAGGGTAACCCCAGACAAAAGGTTTTAATACCTTGTTTAAAGTAAAATAAAGAGAAGCGAAATTTATGTCGAATGACTTAGTAGCGTATTCACGTGCAGGTGATGTATTTCACTATCGATGGGCAGCAAGGCGATGTTTAAAGCTTGTCTATCCTAATTCATCTTTACAGGAAATTGTTATTGAAGGCTCTCTTGAAAATGAAAAAGCCGGAGAGTATGTGATTGATGTTACAGAATATTCCCTCGTCTCAAACAGTAGGAAAAAAATAGATTACTATCAACTAAAACATACCACTGTACAACAATATGACCCATTTACAATAAGCGATTTAAAGGATACATTCGAAGGCTTCGCTAAGCGATTTCTACAGCATAAACATGACGGCTCTTCTGACATCGATAGTGTTTCATTTTCCATAATTACCAATCGAAAAATCGCCGATTCGTTCAAAGAAAATATATCAGCAATAATAAATGAAAACGGAAAGGTAGATGCTACATTTAAAAACACTATTGAAAAATATACAAGTCTTGCCGCGAAAGATTTGGTTTTGTTCTGTACAGCGGTAAGATTAGAAGATGGTGAAGGAAATTATAATATTCAGAAGGATGAGTTGAAAATTGAGATAGCACAGTTGCTGGCAGGTTCAGTTGATAACGCTCAAATCGATAGTATTGTAGCTCTAGTGCAGGATAAAGTGTTGCCTGATTCTGATGGCAGAGTTAATAGAGAAGATATTTTAAAGCGTTTAGGAATAACTTCTGAAAGAGACTTGTATCCTGCTCCTGCAGTATGGGAAAATCTTGAAAATATCATTGAGCGGAAACAACATGACATTCTTAAAGATAGGATCGTTAATTCACTTTATTCCGTTATTGTACATGCAGCAGGAGGTGTTGGAAAATCTGTTTTCTGTCGGCAGCTCATGAGCTCATTAGGGGAAGGTTCATTGGCAATTGCGTATGATTGCTTTGGGGCGGGAGGTTATAGAAATCGTAGCGAGCCAAGGCATAGACATAGAGATGCTTTAGTTCAGATAATTAATGAACTTGCCACAAGGGGATTATGCGAGCCATTGCTAGTCCAAGATACTAGTCGGGATGAAGATATTATGCGGAATTTTCTTCTAAGAATTGATGCAACAGTTAAATCGTTGCAACGAACTGTTGCTTCTGCTGGACTGATTATCTTAGTCGATGCTGCAGATAATGCTGAGATGGCAGCTAAAGAGTTTAATCAACCCTGTTTTGCTCACGAGCTTTTGAGAGAAAGGATTCCTAAAGGGTGTAAGCTTGTTCTTTTATGCAGAACAGAACGTATCTCATTATTGCAACCTCAGAGCTTTATTCCCCAATTCGAGCTGGAACCATTTTCAGAGAATGAGACCCTAAAGAATTTAAGGAAGTGGTTTCCTGAGGTTACTGAGCGAGACGGTGCGGAGTTTCATCGTTTGACCAACGGCAATCCTAGGGTTCAAGCAAATGCGCTAGATGTAAAGCATCAAACAGTTGATAAATTGTTGAGTTATTTGGGACCGGATGGTACCTCAGTAGAAGACCAGATAGAGCTGCAATTGAACCAGGCAGTCGTCAAAAATAAAAGATAATCTACCAATTGAATTTCAGAAACCAATTCATGCCATATGTGTAGGATTGGCAAGCTTGCCTCCTCATATCCCTATTGCTGTTTTGTCCAAAGTTGCAAATGTTAGTGTTAATGATGTCAGGAGCTTCGTGGCTGACATCGGTCGGTCTTTATGGTTGTCCGACACGTCTGTGCAGTTCAGGGATGAACCTACTGAAACATGGTTCAGGAAAACGTTTTTAGGGACAAAAATCAACTTTGAAAATTATATAAGCTTGCTGGAACCCGTCGCTAATCGATTTACTTATATCCGAAGTTCTTCCTCAACTGTACTTACAGGCCGAACAGTATGAAAAGCTTATTAATATTGCTCTTTCGAACAATTACCTTCCCGAGAATAATCCTATCGATGCAAGAAATGTTCGGGTTTATCGGTTACAATTCGCATTCAAGGCAGCATTAAAATCAAGCCACCTTAAAGATGCAATTAAGTTAGCAATGAGAGCTGGCGAAGAGGTGGCTGGCAGTCAGCGGCAGCTTGGGCTACTTCAAAGTAATATAGACCTGTTAACTGCATTGCAGAGTAAAGAGAAAGTACAAGAAATCGCATTAAAAAGATTGTTGAGCAGTAGGTGGAATGGTTCAGAAAATGTTTACGCTGCATCATTATTATCAGGTATAAATGAATATCAGGGAGAGGCAAGAGGCTACTTGAGAGCTGCAATAAATTGGCTGATTATATACTTTGACGAATGGAAAAATGATAAGAACAACTATCGTAAGATTGACGTGACGGACACAGACCTCGTGCAATTGGCCTATACACATCTTAATATTTTTGGCGTAAAGGAATGTGTAAAATTTCTTCAACGGTTCACTTCCAAAACTTGGATTTTTACGGTTGTTGAACGTTTTACAAGGATACTTATAGATGCTGGAAAATTTCAAGATATTAGTGAGTTTTTAACAAAATTGTAGGAGTGAGCCATACTTTACAGTTGCTGTTACTAGTGAATTATTAACTATAGGGCGTTTTCCTGAAAGGTCTCAAATAGAGGCTTGTTTAGACCTGCTTTGTAACTCCAGGCGAAGAATAGCTAAACCGGAACGTCATTCCTTCGATGATAACATTGTACCCGCTATTATTTCTTTTTTAGAGGCCTGCTTGTATAGGGATTTACTAACCCAGAAGATTCTACGTGTAATAAGGCACTACTTACCTCGCAAACCCTCTCGCCTCGTATACGACTCCCATTTTTCAAATGAAAGGGGATTATATCTTAGAGCGATTGCTATCAAAGTACTGCTGACTGGCAAAACAGACGTAGACATAGATGAAATCTTACCAAATGATCTTGTTGTAAAGGAAAAAGATTACGAATCACAACGTGAAATTGATAAGTTTAAAGAAGTTGTTAATGGAATGTTTCCCTGGTTTTTTCTTCGTGTGAAAGTGCTTCATATTAAGAGTTTAGACCTGCTCGAAACAGTCTTACAAATCAACGAGGCATCCAAAAAAGCTCGGGTTAATAGGTATTATAGTAATGATACATTACCTTTTGAAATAGTGCAAATCTGTGCCTCCATATTAGTGTTGCATAACCGGGCAGCTAAAGACGAAGTAGTTGGGTTTTATGAACGTTTATACAAGATGAGTAAAGCTTTTAGAATTGAGGATCGTTTAAAGACTTTACGAGCATGCTATAGACTTCCTCATTTGTCTTGTATAACCGGACGACTTGAACAATCTTGTCGCGATTTAATTGAAGGAGATAATGATAACGGGCCAGAGGAAATAGCACACAACTATATCTCTCTTGCACGTTCAGTTTTGATTAGTTCGACTGAAGATGCAACTGTTTATTTTGATGAAGCTGTAAACATTGTATCGAAGTTTGGTGATGAACTTGTGCAAAGATGGGAGGCTGTTGTTTCTCTAGCTGAACAGTCTTGCAAAACTGGTGTTGTTCCAGATGAATTGGCATATCGATTTGTTCGCTGTACCGAATTAGTGGAAAAAATGTATCACGTGAAAAACATTGGAGCAGAAACGAAGCCATAAGGGTATGTACTAAGATGTCTCCTGGAATCGGAATATCAGCTCTAAGCAGGTGGCGAGATAGAGATGTTGGGCGTTTTGAATTCCAGCTTGAAGCAGTATTGCACGAGTTGGTGGAGTCAAAAATCACCACACCTTCTACTGGCTGGGCATTGTCCCGTTTTTTTTAATCATCACCTAAAGGAATATCTATCAATATGTTTGGCACAAGAACCTGCTATTGAAGTTAAGCAAACAATTTTGGCTGATGCAGTCCATCTACTTGAGTTAGAGGGATCAGAGGGAAGTTATTGGGAGAAAATCAAAAGTATTGCGACCAACTTTCAGATAAATAACGAGCGACTAAACTCAATAGTGGATTTCTACCAACGAGATAAAAAGACCTGTCGAAACCACGTAAGTAATGTAGAAGCTGGTACTGCCGTCACCGAATCGGTAGATAAAAGATGGGATGACTTTTTCGATGGCTTGAATGTCGCTACACAAGAAGGGTTCTATAATTCTATTAGAACGATTTAAATCAAGCACAAATAAAAATGATTACGGTTGGGGTATACGAGATTTATTAAAACAAATTTTAAATCAGATAGGTGAAACTTCTTTGTCCGACTTTATAGATGTTCTTTTAAAATCCGAATCAATTAACCACTACGATGTTCAGGACACCCTAAAGTCAATGCCGGAAGAATGGACTAATAGAGTAAGTTTTAAAAAGAAGTGGTCGGACATCGTATTTCGCTTTGGGCAACAGTATTCGCATGAATTGACTAGTGAATATGTATTTGACTGTTTTGTTAAGGAACTAAAGATTGATGAGGCTGTAATAGAAAAGCTGAAGACTGGAATTTTCTATGGCTTGGCGAGTGGTTATGAATTTGCTGATGCAAATATTTTTTTTGGCTTTGTTCGTTTGGCGTCAACAATTGTTGAGCCACATGAAGCGTTGGATTTAGTAGAATTTTCCCTCAGCCGATTTGAGTTGCATATGGAAAGAGATTTTGGGGATGGGGTTTGGAGCAATTGGTTACATATTTCAGCTGATACCAATAAGAATATTGCTGGGTTTATCTGGTCTGCCTTAGGTTCTCCCAGATCAGCAATGCGGTGGAATGCAGCACACTGTATACGTCAATTGGCTAACTTAAATTGTATTGACGTCCTTGATGCCTTGATTGGATGGTTGGAGCATAATAAAGTAGATGCATTTGGAAGTCATAAATTTCCATTCTATAACCTTCATGCAAGGCAATATCTTCTAATTGCTTTAGCACGGGTCTCTATGGACTACCCAGAAATATTGGTTAAATACCATGCGATCCTTACAAAATATGCTCTGGTTGAACAGCATTTATTAATACAAATGTACGCTTCGGTTATTGCTGTAAATATTGAGAATGCCTTTCCAGGGACGTACGATAGAGACGTATTAACATCAGTGAAAGGTGTTGGGAAGAGCGGAATGCCGATACAAGAACAAGAGTATAATTATCAAACTAATAGTTGTTGGCATGAACAAGGGGTGGTAGACAGCACTGTGAGTTTTCATTTCGGATGGGATTTCGACAGCTACTGGTTTCAGCCTCTTGGTGAAGTCTTCGGGTTACCTCAAAAACAAATTGAAGATCTAGCAGGAAATGTGGTTGTTAATGAATGGGGTTTAGGGAGTAACAACGGCTACAATAATGACCCTAGAGTTGTTTTATGGAATCGTTCATCTTCGGATAGAGAAACATGGCACGACCATTCAAGTTATCCTCGAACAGATAACCTGGATTTTTATTTATCCTACCATTCCATGCTTGTAGTGGCTGCAAGGCTTATCGAAAAAATGCCGGTCATAAAAACACGAGATTGGCATGACGACGAATGGTATGAATGGAGTTTCTAGACATCTAATTACCACCCATGTTGGGAAATGGTTAGCTGATTTTCGGGACCCTCTACCGTTGGAAAGACCGAATTGGATTCTTCAATCTAGAAGTGCAACTTGGCAGTCAGATATTGTCGAAATAGACTTTATTAACTCGATTAAAATCGAAGACAATGGTGAGATATGGATTAATGTAGAGGTGGTTGGCAGGAAAAAAAACATGAGCAAGTTGAGACAGTTTCTATCTCTTGCTCTTTAGTATCAAAGGGAACTTCTGATGCTCTTTTAAGAGCGCTTATCAGTTGCGAAGACCCTTATAATTATAAACTCCCCGATTATAAAGAAGATGATTGGGAGGTTGGTTTCGAGATGTTTGAATTGAAGGGCTGGATAATCAATCCATCTGCTTCGAAGGGAATCGACGAATTTGACATATATGCAGACGGAGTTGATTACCCGCCATATGATGTAGGCGAAGCGCTAATAAGAAGTTTACGATTAACTGTAAATGATGAAGGCAAAGTTTGGCACGCAACTGACATTGATGGACGGGTTTTAGTTTGCTATACGTGGAGTAGTTATAGAGAAAGAAAGGATGAAGAATTGGATCAGTCTGGAATGTGCTTAAAGGCGCCTTTGTCATTTCTTAAGCATATCTGTGCTACCCTTAAATGCGAATTGATTTTTGATGTTGGCATCAAAAGAGATATAAGTTATAGTCACAGAAGTTCTAAAACTGAATACGTTAAACCGCAACATAAAATATTTATACTTTCAGACGATGGAAAATTTAGAACTGAAGACAAAAGTTTTCAATTTGGGTAAACTACTTGTAAAACAACTTGACTTAGAAAATAGTACAGATACACTTTCTAGGTGGTTGGCTCATTACATATCGGAGAAGATAGTACTATCAGAAGGATTACCAGAAGCGAGGAAAAAGTAATATTGAAAAGGATTGTTTCGAAACAATTTTGAAACTATGGGAGCATAGATGGCTACTTCCGTCTGGGAAACGACCATTGGAGAATTTTGCGCATATTTTGGAAGTTTTACAGAAACTTAATCCAGAGGCAGAATCTAGTTACTATACTCATATCGAGCGATACGTGTCAGACCTAGAAATAAATTCGTAATAATTCAAAGGAAATCAATCGTTATGTTGATGCCGCTTTACAAATTGACAAAGCTGCCCGAATTTGGATAGATGACATTTTGCACGAAGCAGCATTAACGGCAAAAAATGAAAATACAGAGGGATTTCTTAAGAATGCTATAGACGTTTCGGATGACAAGGATACAAAAATTATACGTATACTTTTTGATGATGAATTAACTGCGGAATCAGCAAAATTTGAAGAGCACACCTTCATCAGCAATTATAAAATTGAAAAGCTTAAAAGAAGAGTTGAAGAGCTTGAAAAATTTAGGAAGCTGAACGAGCAATTAATTGAAAGCTATAAAAAACAGCTTTTGAACCAGCAAGAGAATTTGTGATTTACCTCTTTTCGTACAGCCATCGCAAATCAAGCAAAGCCTAATGAATTATTCCCTACATATATTCTGCCGATGAACGTGATGCGACCAGATGCTTTATACCATTAAAAAATTTTATGCGAGATAAAGACTTATCATTTGTGATTGAGAACGAGGTTCCAAAGTATCTTGAAGATATACAGAATGAGACATCTTGGGACTTTCTCAATGAAGTATTATATAATTTATGCAGGAGAAACCCCGAACATCACGATACTAAAATTATTCTTTCAAAGACATTAATTATAGGTCGTGTATATGCTGCGGCGTTGGAAAGAAATGCAATAAAAAAGAAGAGTAGAAAAATTGTCGTTGCGTTAACTGACGAAATAGAAAGTTCTTTAGGAGACGATTTTTATCTTGAACAAGTGGTACCACGCTTCAAGTTTTTTTTTAATAGAGAAGAAATTAAAGTACTACTTAATAATATCACTCATAAACCATCAAAGACGGGATGCCTTACAACTTCAGAGTAAATTCGCTACTGAAATTAAGGAGCTAAAGAAGGGAGGGAAAACTTCATTCTCCTCTTAAGTACTTACATTTTCATTTTCCGAACCAATTTTACATTTATAATTCGAGAGCACAAAAAGCTTTACCATATCTAAAGTCATACCTAGAAAATAAGATTGGTGAAAGTATTATTTATGATAAGTACAAGCTAAATGAGAATGAAATTCAAGACAAAAACATTGAATACATTGAGTTTGAAAATAAGTGTCATGCCTTAAAACACGAGTTAGCTCGACTACAAATTAATTGCACAATTAGGCAATTCGACAGAGTATTGCTTTTAATAGCTAATTGCATAATTAGACATGAAACTAAGAGGAAGCTTCAGTTAAATAGCCCTTTAGCAACAAACCTGAAGAAAGCCTAGCGAGAATAGCTTAAATACTATTCTGCCGATGAACGAAATGCGACGCAACGATGATCAATCGGAGTTACTTCAGCTTGTACCAAAAAATTACCAAATACAAAAATGTCAACCAATCAAATAGTTTCTAAAGTCTGGTCGTTTTGCAATACCCTTCGTGATGATGGTGTGGGTTATGGCGATTACCTGGAGCAACTTACTTACCTGCTGTTTTTAAAAATGGCAGATGAATATAGCACCCTTCGGCTACGCTTAGGGTACAACGGCTACGCTCAGGGTACAACGGCTACGCTCAGGGTACAACGGAAAGCATACAATTGGCAAAGCTTAACGGGTTTGCGTGGTGCAGAGCTGGAGGTTCATTACTCCATCACGCTTCGTGAGTTGGGTAAAGAATGTCTGAATCAGGATTTGCAGAATTTTGGGATTGACAGGATGAAAGCGAAGGTGGAAAATTCGCATTGTGGAAATTGTTTTTTACTTTTCTAATTCTTAATCCTGCAAATTTTTCCATCCTGTAAATCCTAATTCAGATGAATGATGAGTTAACATATAAGGTGATTGGATGTGCGATGAAGGTGCATAATACTTTAGGTAATGGATTTCAGGAAGTAATTTATCAGCGATGTCTCGCTATTGAGTTGGAAAAAACTTCGGTTGCTTTTATGCGTGAAGTTGAAAAAACAATTTATTATGAGGGAATTGATGTAGGCACAAGAAGGGCGGACTTTGTTGTAGAAGAAAAAATAATGGTTGAATTAAAGGCTGTAATTAATCTTGAAGATGTTCATCTTGCACAGGCTAAGAACTACGTTATAGCTTATGATTTTTCTGTTGGCTTGCTCATAAATTTTGGTGCTACAAGTTTACAGTATAAGAAGGTGTTCAATCCGAAGTATAATGTCTGAATTAGGATTAAAGGATTTTA
>CAVSED010000015.1:0-198308 GCA_963726895.1 uncultured Chitinophagaceae bacterium
CGTACTGCGTTTTGGAGATGTTTCCGGAAACAAATTGCACATCACCGCTAAAAACGAGGTTGTTTTTGACCCACTCTATATCATCTGAAAAGATGAAGAAAGTAGCCTTCTCATTTGCTGTTGCAAACCTGTCTATGGCTTGCTGGTAGTAGTTATTGTGCAAAATTCCATGGTATTCAATAGCAGCCTGCGAATAGTCGCCGTGCCGAATATGCACCGAAACACTATTGCTTTTTTTGAGTTGCTGAAGACAATTCTGAACTCCTAAAACGACATTAGATTGCAGAGTAAACAACTTGCGTATTTCACAGGCGTAAGGCAGAAAATATTTTTCACTTTGCCGGTAGCCTTTCAGGTAAATATTGCTTCGCGCATTGAAAAAATTTTTGTCAAAGCCTATGAGTTTTTCATTGTAAATCTTTCTTCGATAGGAGGGAAGTAATTTTTGCAAAAACCACTCGAAAAGGTTGACGTGAGTTGTAGCAGCTATTTCATCATCTGATGCCATTTCAGGCGGGGCATTCAGATGTTGCAAACCATATTGCCGCAGGGTATCGTTCTGGTGTGAGTCCACAATATTGCGCAGATCTACTTTTACCGGCACCTTATGATAACGCGCCAGGCTATACCCGGCAGCATATTGAAAAAGCTGGTTTCCCAGTCCACCTTTTAATTGGGTTATGATCATTTTATAATGGGTAAATAGATCAGTTCTGATGCAGTAACATCTAGTATCATTCAAGAACCTGCAGCTTTCAATAATCAACTGTTTTTTCTCGCAAATACATGTATGCCAAAACATAAAAGTTCGCTAGACTTTTTACCTTTTGCTGATAATCTTCGAAGGGTCAATAATAGTAGGTGCGAAATAATTTTATCAAATAAATTGACCTTCACATTTGCATATTGCCTGGCAACTCTTTTTATCCTTCTCACTTCCTGTGCTACGAATTCAAAATAATTTCCATTGCGTTGAAGGTCTTCGATCGTGTACCCAAATTGATGTAAATGGTGCTCGTAAAAAAAAGTATTAAAACCAGTTGAAAAATGATAAGGTGCAAAATGCGTGATGCTGGCGAAAGGAGCTGTTATTAACAAATAACCTCCTGGTTTTAATAAGCGATTTAACTCTTTCAAAGCTGCAACAGCATCTGGTACATGTTCAAAAACTTCCGTACACATAATTGCATCAAAACTTTGATCAGGTCTTGGAATAGACGTGATGTCGGATATAATATCAAGTTTAGAATTATCCCACACACCTGTTTGCAAACCAACGTCTCCTGTCCCTTCATACTTTCCAAAATCCTGTGCTACATAGTTAAGGTGTGTACAAAATTTTTTAAACTGGCTTTCACCTGCGCCGGCATCTAAAATGACATCCCCGCAGGTATTTTTTTTAGTGTGTTTTCAATCCACTTGACACTTTCCAATTCATTGGTAGTCCCAACTTTAAACATAATTGTCAGGCATTTTCTTTTTTAAACCAAAAACAACCACATCCATATTCTTGTCTGGCGACCAAGTCTGGATCAGCATTTTCTATGATACCACCGGCATCGGGAATCAAGGCAAACTCAACCAGGCGTAAAGGTGAAAAGTATTCAGTTATTTGTTGAAAGCTATAGATACGATGCGCATTAAATTCTATTCTGGCCCTGCCTACAGGAGTTACAAAAAGTATGTCACCACCAGGGCTTGTTATTCTCTTAAGTTCAGCTGATAGCTTTTAAATCCCCCTGTGGATCGATTGGATCTCCGTACCGCCCCAATCCGATATGCTCAATGGTATGCATGCACGAAATGGACGCCTGGGAATCGCTTGCAAAGGGTAAATTATTCAGGTCCGCAAAGCCAAACTCCCAGTTGTTGAGGCTTAGATCTGCGGGTCGATAATCATAAAATTTAATTGGAATGAATGCCGACACAATGGACCCAAAACTTAAAATAGAAGAAAAATCTACATGGTAGGCAGGACGGGTTCTGGCTAACACCCTCGCCGCCCAGGCAGGATGGTAAGTATAATGGTGATCAAAAGGAGTTTTCGCTAGTTTGTCCGATAAACATGGATAAATGTCATGCGTTGAAACCGAAAATCTTTGATCATTAATTTTCCTGTACTGAAAAAATTCGCGGCTAAATTCAAAAAAACAAATCACCTTTTTTGGGAAACGAATAATGATATCTTTTGCGAGTTGAACGATGTAGCTCTTAAGAAACATGAAGTCGTTTAAAAATTTGACCCCAAAATAAAAGGAAATAAACTTTAAAACAGAAAGCTTATTTTTTGCTGACAAATTCCCCCACTCTCCTAATAGTATTATAGCTCAAGTTGTTATATGCTTTTACATTTCTGATTACAAAAAAAGCCGTAGTGTAAAATGATCCGGATGGAAATATTTATATGTCAAACCGAACAAGAATCAACCCTATTTTTACGTTTATTAATTATTAATTCCTATTATTTATTTTGCGATCGAAAATTGCTCTGTTGCTTTTTTTAGTGTTCTCAATAATTTTTCATGAAAGCGTCATGGCGCAAGCCCCGCAGTGCAAAGTTGATTTTACTTTTGTCCAAAATCCCTGCAACCCAAAAAGTATAGATTTTAAGTCCGCTGTACCCGGAAGCTCCTATAAGTGGAGTTTTGGTGATGGTACAAATGCAACATCATCTTCCCCTTCAAAATCTTACAGTGCATACGGGTTATTTTCAGTAAAATTGATTGTATTGACCAATAGTGGTTGTATTGACAGTATCACAAAACAAATACCCGTTCTCGCACAAAAAGATAATTCGCTAATCGTAAATAATGACACAGCAGTTTGTTCGGGAAGTTCAGTGCAGTTGCAAGCTACGAATGGTGGATTGAGCTATTGCTGGTCTCCTGCCCGGCGGACTGACTAATGCAAACACTCTTCATCCTGTTGCTAAACCTTCAGTATCAACTACGTATTATTTTACTTCGCAGGTCAACCAGGGTAATCTTGTTGCAAACGGCGATTTTTCACAGGGCAATACAAGTTTTAGTTCCGATTATACATCTGGCTTCCCAAATTCTACAGAAGCACAATATTTTATTGCCAACAACTCGCATGCGTGGAACGTAAACTTTAATAATTGCATTGAACATACAACAGGAACTGGTAAAATGATGATGGTCAACGGTTCTTCAGTATCGGGGTCTAAGGTGTGGTATCAAACAATAACAGTAACACCGAATACTGACTATGCCTTTTCTGTTTGGATAGAATCTCTTGCTGCTTTAAATCCTGCTTCTCTAAAATTTTCAATAAATAATACAACACTGGGAAACAATATAAACGCCGGAAATACGGCGTGCGACTGGCACCAGTTCTATACTATCTGGAACTCGGGTAATGCCACGACTGCGCAAATATCTATTTTAAATAATAATACTATAGCCAATGGAAATGATTTTGCCCTCGACGACATCTCCTTTTCCCGGGTAGTCATCTACCAGGACTCCATCCGCATTTCGGTCTCTCCTCCGCCCATTATACAATCCATAGCCGATACTACAGTTTGCAGCGGTAGTTCGGTTACGTTGCATACTACCGGTGCTGCCAACTACCTGTGGAGCCCGGTGCAGAGTTTATCCGGCACAACAAGTGCCGACCCGGTGGCAACTCCCGCAGTTACTACGCGCTACACCGTTGCTGCCTACAATACCCCAGGCTGTGTTGGCTACGATACTGTCAATATAACTGTTTTGCCTCTTCCTACTATAACCGTCACACAGGCTACCACGGTATGTGCCGGAAATTCAGTTCAGTTCAGTGCAGCCGGCGGCGATGTGTATAGTTGGGCGCCCGCTGCTACCCTCAGTTCGGCAACTTCGCCCAACCCTGTGGCGAACCCCGCCGGCAGCCAGACCTACCACGTAACCGCAAAGACGGCAAATGGCTGCAGCGCAACTGATTCGGTGGCGGTTACAGTTGTGCCAAAACCTGTTCTGCAATCCCTTGCAGATACAGCTATTTGCCAGGCACAAGCTGTTGTGCTTACAACATCTACCAATAGCGCCGCAACCTATAGCTGGTCACCTGCCAGCGGCTTATCAGCTACCAACATCGCAAGCCCTGCAGCCTCACCGGCGGCAACTACCGATTATATTGTTACGGCTACCACCGGGCCCAATTGCCGGGCAACCGATACTGTGCGTGTTACTGTCCTGATGAGACCTGCTGTTACGCTTACCAACGATACTACAGTGTGCCAGGGCTTGCCGGTGCAGTTGTCTGCTGCCGGCGCAGCTACCTACACCTGGTCGCCCGCAACAGGTCTGTCGGGTGCTACCGGCAATGCACCCGTTGCTTTAGCAGATACCAGTATTGTTTATACCTTGCTGGCAACCGGCAGCAATGGTTGCTCCCAGACTGATTTTGTACAACTTACAGTCAGGGCAAAAAGCGTTTTTGCGGTGCAGCCGGGCAGCTTCTACTATCTGCCAGGCTCAGTCGTTGCTACTAACCGCTACCGGTGGCGACAGTTACCAATGGTTGCCGCAAAGCGCGGTGGCAAGCCCCTACAGCGCAGCCACCAACGTCACGCCGGTTACTTCCGCCTTTTACCGGGTCAGAATTTATGATTCGGTTTGCCGCTTTGCCGACACGCTTACAGCGGTGGTCACAGTCAGCCCGCTTCCGGTTATTACTTTAACAAAATCGAACGACATTGATTGTTTTTCCTCTGCGGCTCAGCTTTCGGCGGCGGGTGGTAACAGTTATTTATGGAGTCCGGCGGCAGGTCTTAGCAATCCTGCAGGTAGCACACAGGTAGTAACTCCGGCTGCTACCACCTGGTACACCGTTGGGGCGACCGACGCTGCCGGCTGCACCAGCTACGACAGCATAAAGGTGCTGGTAAACTTTGCGGGCAGCAGGGGCAGCCTCGATTTGCCGACCGCCTTTACACCTAACCACGATGGCAAAAATGATTGTTTTGGCATTAAGAGTTGGGGACCGGTCAGCAACCTGCAATTTGTTATCTACAATCGCTGGGGTCAGCGCGTTTTTAGCACCACCGATGCCGGCGCCTGTTGGGATGGTACGTTTCAGGGACGGGCACAAGACACCGGAACTTTTATCTATTATATAAAGGCAAACACAACCTGTGGTGGTGAAGTAAGCAAGAAAGGTACCCTTGTTTTGATTCGCTGATGTACCATTTTTTCGCGAAGGGTTTTTTGCCACCGGCAATGGTTTTTCATGGCTTCATCGTTGCGTCGCAGTACGTTTATCTGTAGTGCTGGTGGCAGCTTTTTACAAGCTTTTCTATAGCTTTTTACCTTTCACACCGGCTCAGTTACCTTTCACACCGGCTCAGTTACCTGGCAAATAGGTTTAACAAACCTGTATTGCTGCCCACTGGTTTGCCGTACAAGGGTGCGACGCAAGAATGAATCAATGAAATACAGTAGCTGGTTACCCAAACCTTTGCCAAACAAAAAAGCAGGCAAAATGCCTGCTTCGTTGGTACATACAATTGTATATTACAAATACGCCTGTATTTTTTTGTTTAATACCGACTTGGGTACTGCGCCAATTTGTTTGTCGACCACTTTGCCGCCTTTTATAAAAAGTATGGCGGGAATAGAAGTGATACCATAATTCTGACTAAGGGTAGGGTTGTGGTCAACATTTACTTTGCCCACATTTACCTGCCCGGTATATTCTTTTGCGAGTTCCTCTACAACGGGCCCGATAGCGCGGCACGGGCCACACCACTCTGCCCAAAAATCGACAACAGTAAGTTTATCGCTGTCTAATGCTGTTGCCTGAAAGTTCGCGTCTGTAAATTCTAAAGCCATAATGCAAATTTTAATATTTTAATAATTACGAATGTTTACCATTTCTGCGCTTACATTGCAAATTTATAGCCATTCTTAAAAGGTATGTTTTTGACTTATCCACCGTGTTTTGTTAACAAGAGGTTGTGAGAATTGCTGACAGGAAGGCAGCGACCAAACTAAACTTGCAGTTTTTTGCTGAGGTGGCAGCGTTAGGAGAGCAGGTTCTGACGGGCTAAAAATTCCAGTTTTTTGTTTACATCTAGCAGCTTATTGGTCAGCTCTATGTTTTCTTTTCGCAGGCGATAGACCTCGTAGGCTTTCTCCACAAATATTTTTACATCATCTTCTATCCAGGGTTTGGTCAGGTATTTGTAAACCTGCCCGCGATTGATGGCGTCTATTACCGCGTTAATATCGGTGTAACCGGTAATTAAAATTCTGATTGGTTCCGGATGGGTGACCTGGATTTTTTCGAAAAATTCTATGCCGGTCATTTTGGGCATACGCTGATCGCTTAAAATCACGTGTATTTCGTCGCGCTCCAGCAGCGTCAATGCTTCATCGGGAGAATCGGAGGTAACTATATTGAAATTTCTTCTAAAGGTTGCTTTAAAAGAATTTAAGTTGTCGATCTCGTCGTCGATGTATAAGACATTAATATTTTTAGTTTCCATTTTTAAAAGACTAAAATTGTTACGAAAGATGGATTGCGGTGTTTTGGTTATAATGAACGTCAGGAAAGCAAGATAATTGTCTGGACAATATAATTGTTTTTAATATAAAATAATATGAAGGTTGATTCGTTGAATATGATACAGCCTCTAAAAATCCACCATAAGCAATGACCACCGAAATTCGAATAAGGGCTTTCAGAGCGATAGATGATCCTGAAACGTGTCTGAAGTTTATATATGGGCACCGTAGAGTACTCTCAATTTATGGTATTGAAAATATAACCACCAATAGTGACGATTGGATGTTCAACCCGTCGATCTTTGTGATTGCGGTAGAGTCGCCTGATGGAAAAAAGCTGTATGGTGGATCGCGGTTGCAGGCTGCAGACGGCAAAAAGCCTCTGCCAATTGAGGAAGCCACAGGTAAAATGGACAGCCGGATTCATGACATTGTAAGGTATTATGCACAGTTTGGTACGGGCGAACTGTCAGGTTTATGGAACTCGAAAGAAGTAGCCGGTTTAGGTGTGGGCAGTCTCTTTCCTTCACGGGTTTCAGTGGTGTTAGGTACGCAACTGGGTTTAACGACCATGTTTTCTCTTTGCTCGCCAACAACGGTCAGGTTTAATCAATGGATCGGTAGTAAAGTACTGACTGACGTGGGAAATGATGGTACTTTTTATTATCCAAACCTGGACCTGATAGCTACGGCTGTTTTTTTGGAAGATGTAGAAAACCTGAGTGAAGCTCACCCACGCGAGCGTGAAAAAATGCTTTTTCTGCGCAACAACTTAAAGTGCGTGATACAGGAAAAATCGCCTTTTAAAAATTTTTCCATAGATGTGCACTACGATCTGGAAATTTTTTCAGCCAACGCTGAAGAATTTAAAATTCCGCTGCAACAAAAAGAACTTATTTAAACAGACTAATGAAAAAATTAAAGCTGGCCCTATCGAGTGTAATTATCTCGCAGGTCATTCCTCTTTTACTTAAGCCCGAGTTGATCATCCACTATAAAAACCTGGTATTGATTGCGGCAAACATGGCGCTGTGGTTGTTTCAACCTTCCGTTTCCGCCAAAGAAACGGCGGATAATAAAAGCAACGATCAGTATAGTGTCTTGCTGATCATTGCTATGTCTATGATCAGCACCATAGTACCCATCGTTGACTGGGCTTATTTTTCACCTACTCAATCGGGCGATGTTGTCATTACTATACTTGGCTTTCTATTGCTTTGGTCGGGGGTATTGCTGCGCAATTACTCTATAAAAATATTGGGCAGGCATTTTACTGCCACTATACAGTTACAAAAAGACCACCATCTTATTCAACATGGGCCTTATCGTATTATCCGGCATCCGAGTTACCTGGGCGCATTGGTCGCATTGGTGGGCAGTGCTGTTTTTCTCAATAGTCTTGCGGGTACCATAACTGCTGTAGTAGCCATGATGATCGCTTACTTTTTTAGGATCAATGCCGAGGAAAAAGTGTTGGCTGGTTTGTTTGGCAAAGACTATCACAATTACCAAAAAACCACCAAAAAACTGATCCCGTTTTTTTGGTAAAGCCAATGCACCAATGAATTTTTCAATAATCCGTATTCTTTATCTTCTCTTCTTTGTCTCAGCCATACTGCCCGCAGGTGCGCAAAGCCAAATAATTGAATTTAATAACCAGTCGTCGAAGATTGACATAGGCACTCACGTAGAAATTTGTATAGACGAAACGAGCAGCCTGCCAATTGGCACGATCAAAAATTCTGGAAAATTTTTTCATGCGACCCAACCTACACCGGTATTCTTCTTAAATGATAAGACTTTATGGGCCCGATTTAACCTGGTAAACCGATCAGATTTTCCCACACTTTTTTTTTCCATTCCCTACCCCAACATCGCCAAAGTAGAGTTGTACCAGGCAATCAGTACCACCACCTATAAACAACTCTATATCTCTGGTAATAAACTACCTTTTGCAAATGCAGGCAACCGCCATGTAGATTACAATTTTGAACTAAGCCTGCCAAAGAATACCACGGGAACCTATTATTTAAAGATCAAAAGTCAACACCCGGTAGAGCTGCGTTTAATCTTGCTGACAGCAAATGAGATGAATGAAGAGCATACTAAGCAGTCGATCATAATGGCCGCTTATCTCGGGGTGATCGGTTCGATCTTGTTGTACAACCTCTTCTTGTTTTTTGCCACCCGCGACAGGAGTTATATCATCTATGTTGTTTATTTGTTCCTATTGGCCTTGGCACAGTTAACCTTTGCCGGTTGGGCATTTAAATATTTTTGGCCTTCGGTTCCCTATATCAATCGCTACGCAGTAATCTGGACGACCAGTTTGGCCAGCATGGCAGCCCTGGCCTTTGCTTTTTCATTTTTGCATATCCGTGCCTTTCTTCCGCGTACCTACCAATTGCTTTTGGGTATTTTATTGTTGTATGTACTGGCGGTGATCGTTTCATTCAGTCCTTACCGGTATATAGCTTACCAAATCCTCAATTTTAATAGTGTTGCTTCGGGGGTGCTGCTGATCTATGCATCTGCCCGCATCAATGCCAAGGGATACAGACCTGCCTTGTTTTATCTTTTCGCGTGGTCGGCATTCTTAATTGGCGTATTGATCTTTGTGTTTCGCAATATTGGTTTTCTGCCGGTCAATCTGTTCACTACCTATGTATTGTATGCCGGGTCAGCAATAGAGACCATCCTTCTGTCAATTGCCCTGGCAGATAAGATAGCCGTTCTGCGCAAAGAAAAAGAGAACTCGCAGGCAGATGCACTAAGGGTGGCGCAGGAAAATGAACAACTGGTTAAAGAGCAGAATGTATTATTAGAACGAAAAGTAAAGGAAAGAACCATAAAGTTAGAGGAAGCGGGAAACCAGGTAAGAGATGCGTTTAAAGAATTGAAAGATGCCCAAATTCAATTGGTGGAATCGGAGAAGATGGCGTCACTCGGACAGCTAACCACAGGCATTGCACATGAAATAAATAATCCCATAAATTTTGTAAAAAGCAATATCAAACCGCTGCAGCTCGATTTTAAAGACCTGATAGAGGTGATCAATGAATACGACAAACTGCACCAACTAGGTACCGGTGAGATAGCAGCCCACCTGAAGCAAATCGAGCAACTGAAGCGCAGCATCGACCTTGACTTTGTAAAAGGAGAAATAGATAGTTTGATGAAGGGAATTGAGAATGGCGCCGAGCGGACTGCAGAGATTGTGCGCGGTTTGAGAACCTTCAGCCGGTTAGATGAAAGCGTGATAAAAACGGTTAACATTCACGAAGGAATAAACTCGACCTTAATTTTATTGCGCAGTAATATACCGGTAAACATTGCTGTGATAAAAGAATATGAGGCTGACGGGAATGTAGAATGTTTTCCGGGTAAGCTGAACCAGGTTTTCATGAACATTTTGTCGAATGCGGTGCAGGCCATAAAGGGCAAACCTGAAATGAGCGCCAATGAAAGCATAGTTATCCGCACCCGGGATATTTCACCATCAGAAATAGAAATAAGAATTAAGGATAGCGGACTGGGAATGCCCAAAGAAGTGAAACAAAAAATATTTGATCCTTTTTTTACAACCAAAGAAGTGGGAGAAGGCACTGGTTTGGGGCTGGCGATCGTTTTCAAGATCATTCAGGAACATGCAGGCAAAATAGAGGTGAACAGCACGGAAGGTGAAGGTTCTGAATTTGTTATAACTTTAAGTCATCTGATGCCTGGGAAACCCAAAATCTAAAAATTCTTATGACACCTGCATTGAAAAAAATACGTGTGCTTTATCTTGACGATGAAGAGGATAACCTCCTATCTTTTAAGGCAGCTTTCCGCAGAGATTACGACATCTATACCGCCAGTTCAGCCGCGCTGGGTCTCCAGCTTCTTAACGATACCAGTGTGGACGTGATTTTGGCAGACCAGCGCATGCCACAATCTTCAGGTGTAGATTTTTTTGATGTTGTACGGGTTGCTCATCCAGACCCCATCCGTATTTTATTGACGGGTTATACTGATATCGAATCGGTAATTGCAGCCATCAACCGTGGTCAAATTTTTCGCTACATCAAAAAGCCATGGGATGAGCTGGAAATAAGAACCACCATCAAAAATGCTTACGAGGTGTATTGCACCCGTATGCAACTGAAGAATAAAATTCATGAGCTGGAACGCACCAATGATGAGTTGAACCGCTTTGTTTACAGTACCTCCCATGATCTGCGGTCGCCATTGGCGTCGGTACTTGGCGTGTTGAACCTCGCAAAGATGGAAGGATCTGTCACTGACCCCAATGGCTATATGGACATGATAGAAACCTGTGTAAAAAAGATGGACTTTTTTATTATTAAGGTGATCGATTACTACAAAAGTGTCCGGGTAGAAGAAACACTACAGTCTTTCGAATTAAAGTCAGTAGCGCAAGACAGTATAGACCTTTGCCGGATGCAGAATAAATCTATCAACTTCGAACTTTCTGTCAACCAAAACTGCGAGTTCAAATCAGATCAGTTTCGCATCTCAGTCATTTTAAACAACCTGGTGTCGAATGCTGTAAAATACCAAAAACCAAACGAAGCTCAGCCATTTGTAAAAGTGAAAATAGATGTTGATGAAAAGGAAGCCAATATAAATATAGAAGACAATGGAGTAGGCATACTGGAGCATCATCTAAAAAATATTTTTGACATGTTCTTCCGCAGCAACCATACCGTTACCGGGTTAGGCATTGGTTTGTACATAGTAAAAGAAGCGTTGTCAAAAGTTGGTGGTGAAATATCTGTTGATTCAAGCTATGGAATTGGAACTCGTTTTCAGCTAACAATTCCTAATAAGCTTTCCATTCAGAAAGTAGAATTTCAATAAACCTTCCGGAACAATTTTGAATTGTCTTCCGAGACAAGGTCAGCTTATCAGGTAGTAACAACCTGCACTTCTACATCGGTATTTTCTTCCAGAAACTGTATCATTTCATCGTTCATGGTAAAGCCTTTCTCCAGCGTGTACAAACTAAATTTCAGGTCGCTTTTTGGTTCATGAATAGAAAATCGAATAGATGATTTTCCGGGATGTTCTTTTACATTCTTTTCCAGAAAATTGACAAAGTCGCGGGTAATTTTTTGCGGCAGTACATCCATCACCAATTGTTTGGTGAAGTTTTGCTTGGTTACCTCCAACATGTTTATTGATTGTACTTTGAACTCGAATTGTGTAGAGTTATACCGGCTTTTAAAGCTGCCAATTACAAGAACATTCTTACCTTTCTCAAGATAGTTTTGGAATTTTACATAGTCATCACTCCACAACATCAGCTCAGTTTTACCGGTAAAATCTTCAATACTTAAAGCTCCGAAGCTTCTGCCGGTTTTCGTAACACGGTGTTGTGCATCGGTGACCAAACCGGCAAGACGATATACTTTGTTAATGTTAGGCGAAAGATTGGGTGCATCTTTTATTTCGTTAAATTCATTGATGGGAGTGAAGCCATAATGTTTTATCTCGAATTTGAAATGATCAAGCGGATGACCACTCATAAACATGCCGGTCACATCTTTTTCATGATCGAGCAGTTCGGTCAGTCCCCACGGTTCTATTTTTGGTAGTTGCGGTGTCGGAATATCCATGGTCACCATATCGCCAAACAAACTGTTGCTGGTGCTTTGCGCCTGCGCCTGGAAACGGTTGCCGAACTGAATGATGATATCAAGACCGGATATATTGGTTTCTTTATTGATAAAATATTGTGCACGATGATATTCTTTAAAGCAATCAAAAGCGCCACTGTAGGCAAGACTTTCCAGCGATTTTTTATTTGCTGCACGCAGGTTCACGCGTTTTACCAAATCGAAAACGCTGGAATAGAAGCCACGTTTTTCGTTCCTCCAATATGCATTCAATTGCATTTTCACCTACGCCTTTCAAACCCATCATACCAAAACGTATCTCGCCTTTTTTATTTACCGCAAAGCCATCTCGATGATTCATTTATATCCGGCCCAAGCACTTTTAACCCCATGCGTTTACACTCTTCCATAAAGAAGGTGATCTTTTCAATGCTGCCTGCATGGTTAAGTACGGCAGCCATATATTCAGAAGGATAATGTGCCTTTAGATAGGCCGTTTGATAGGCAACAAAGGCATAACAGGTAGAGTGCGATTTATTAAAAGCATATTGCGCAAAGGCTTCCCAGTCGGTCCAGATCTTTTCCAAGCTTATCTGCCGGATGCCCCTTTTGCGGTGGCACCTTCTATGAACTGTGCTTTCATTTTATCGAGCACCGCAATTTGCTTTTTACCCATTGCCTTGCGCAGCACGTCCGCATCGCCTTTACTAAAGCCGCAAGCTTTTGCGAGAGCAACATCACCTGCTCCTGGTACACTGTAATACCATAAGTTTCTTCAAGGTATTCTGCCATGTCGGGCAGATCATAACTGATCTCTGCACGTCCGTGTTTACGTTCAATATAGTCAGGAATGTATGCCATCGGACCCGGGCGATACAAGGCATTCATGGCAATGAGGTCAGCAAACTTATCGGGCTTCAGCTCCCGCAGATACTTTTGCATGCCGGCACTTTCAAACTGGAAAGTGCCATTTGTTTCACCCTGCTGATAAAGCTGGTAAGTCTTTTCATCATCCAAGCGGAATGTCATCAATCTCAATTTCAACGCCATGATTTTGTTTGATCAGCTCCAGTGCAGTTTTTAAAATGGACAAGGTTTTCAAACCCAAAAAGTCCATTTTGATAACACCTGCTTCTTCAATTACATTCCCTGCTATCTGCGTAACCAACAGATCAGAATCTTTAGATGTGGCAACGGGAATAATATTCTTCAGATCATCCGGCGCAATGATGATACCTGCTGCATGCAAACCTGTATTTCGCACAGAACCTTCCAAGCCGTTCAGCCTCATGCAGTACCTGCGCTTGTAAGCTTTCGCTGTTATAGATTTCCCGCAGCTTTTTTACATTCTCCATATCTTCGCCGCCAAAACCTTCTTTTTCTTCCAGCGACTTCGCACCTTCTTTAATTGTAAGTGGTGCATGCAAGCATCCTGCTCAATTCAGTGCCGGGTTTGTCGGGAACCAGCTTAGCCATCATATTGCTTTCCGCCAACGGAAGATCCAGTACGCGTGCAACATCTTTAATGCTCATTTTGGCAGCCATCGTACCAAACGTTACAATTTGCGCAACCTGGTTTCTGCCATATTTCTGCACTACATAATCAATCACTTTTTGCCTGCCGTCATCGTCAAAGTCGGTATCTATATCCGGCATGCTCTTACGGTCAGGGTTCAGGAAACGTTCAAACAGCAGGTTGTATTTTATCGGATCGATGTTGGTAATGCCGATACAATAAGCCACTACAGAACCTGCCGCCGAACCACGACCCGGACCAACAAAAACACCCAGTTCGCGCCCGGCTTTTATAAAGTCGGATACAATAAGAAAGTAACCTGCAAAGCCCATCGTTTTAATCGTAAACAATTCAAAATCGAGACGTTCTCTTATCTCTTCTGTAATTTCGCTATAGCGTTTTCTTGCACCTTCATAAGTTAGGTAATGCAGGTATTCCCATTGGTTAAGGTTGCCATCAGCATGCTTCTGAAATTCTTTTGGTATGGGAAAGTTGGGAAGCAGAATATCCTTCTTCAGGTTCAGCACTTCAATTTTCCGACAATTTCATTGGTGTTATCAATTGCATGAGGAATGTCTTTGAAAAGCTCCTTCATTTCGGCAGTTTTCTTAAAATAAAACTGATCGTTGGGAAACTTAAACCGTCTGTTCTTTTACCTGTACATCATCATTTATAAAATCATCATAGCCCGGCGTGCTTTTCTTTTCGCCGGTGTTAATGCAAAGCAAAATATCATGCGCATTGTAATCTTCCTGGTCGGTATAGTGGCTATCGTTGCTGGCAATAACTTTTACATTATGTTTTACTGCAAACTTCAGCAACACCTCGTTTACCTTATCCTGTTCTTTTATGCCGTGCCTTTGAATTTCGATATAGTAATCTTCGCCAAACAAATCGAGCCACCATTTAAATTCTTTTTCAGCCGTCATCTTCACCATTCGTTCAAAATAGTTTGCGGCACATAAGCACCAAGGCAACAGGTTGTAGCAATCAATCCTTCATGATATTTTTCAATCAGCTCCTTATCAATCCGCGGGTACTTGCTATACATTCCTTCAGTATAACCCAGCGAAGTAAGCTTCAGAAGATTGTCATAGCCCTGTTTATTTTTTGCCAGCAACACCTGGTGATAGCGATCATCCTTTTGTTCTTTCGTAAAAGCTCTTTTATGCCTGTTCTCCACCACATAAAATTCACAACCCACAATCGGCTTCACTTTTAGCGTGCCATCCTCGTTTTTATGCTTATAGGCTTCTGCTACAAATTCAAAAGCGCCAAACATATTGCCATGATCAGTGATGGCCAAGGCAGGCATATCATCAGCAATCGCTTTTTTGTACAGGCTTTTTATAGAAGCCGCCCCATCCAGCAGGCTAAATTGTGTATGTACGTGTAGGTGAGAATATTTCGACATAATACGATAGGTTTTTTAAAAACGCAGGCTAGTGCTGTTGTGCCGGGTGTGTGGCAATGCTGATTGCTTACATCTCCTTTATTGGTTGCCTGCAAAGGTTGCAGCTTATCTTTTAACCAGGCAGGTCAACCCTTTGTTTTAACCGGTTTACCTGCTGCAAATATCGTTGATAGCGATTGCTTACCACCTTTTGCGTTATCCACAAGTGGGGTTAAGTGTCTGTTAAAAAGCCTTAAAAAATCTTTGTATTTGGAGTGTATCTTCCTTACTTTGCCGCACTTACTATGATTGGAAAACGATTACTATACTGCGTTTTAACTATTATGTTGCTTAGTAGTTGCAGCCAATTTAAAGCACTCACCTCACGCGATACTTCTACCTCTCAGCCAGGCGCAACCGCCAAAAAAACTTCTTCCAAAAAAGTTCGTTTTCTCGATAATATTTCTGTAACACCCGGTCAGGAAATGACCAGCAAGCATGCTACCACCGGCCCTAACCTGCCCGATGAAAACAAACGCCGCCGCGAACGTGAAATGTACAATGCCAACATTCGCCCCGCTGCAAACTCCGGCGACATTGAAAAGGCTGACTGGCTGCAACTGAAGTATGCCATAGTGTTGGATGCAACTGTTGAAACACTTACCAATGTAAGCCTGCTTTCGGTGATAGATGATTGGTGGGGTACCAGCTATTGCATGGGTGGCAACTCTAAAGATTGTATCGACTGTTCTGCTTTTACTCATATCATTATGCAGAACGTTTATAGCATCAACATACCACGTACGGCGCAGGAGCAGTACAATGCAAGCCAGCATATTAATCTCGAAGACCTCAACGAAGGCGACCTGGTGTTTTTCAACACAAGCGGCGGGCGCGATATAACCCATGTAGGTGTGTACCTGCTCAACAACAAATTTGTACATGCGGCAACAAGCGGCGGTGTCATGGTCAACGACCTCAACGACAGTTATTGGAAGGGTCGCTACAAAGGCGCCGGTCGCTACACCACCACTACAGCCTTACTAAAGCCATAACTTATCTACCTTTTATTTTTTTGGAAACCAACAATAAATTCTTTGTGATTCATTGTTGCGACGCTCCGTTCATCTGCATCGCTTTGGGCAGCAAAATAGACATACATTTAATGGTAATAGCTCAATAAAGAACTGCCAGTTGCAGGGTGCGACGCAACGGATGTACAATACAGTACTACTGCTGATTACCAAAAAAAAATTTCCACGAAGAAGCCAATAAAACGATAGACAAAGTTGTAATTGAGTGCCGCTGTTTTATAACGCCAACTACTTGTTATGCGAGTGACTGTTGCGAATGGCGGCTATAATATTGGTGGTTGAAAACCCGGGTAAAATAGGATTGATGACCACGCGACCACCATTGGCAATTACCTCTTTTGCGCCTACCATTTGGTCAATGGTATAGTCGCCGCCCTTCACCATTACATCGGGTAAAATGGCGGTAATGAGTTCAAAAGGTGTGTCTTCATCGAAGAGGGTGATGGCATCTGTTATAGCCAGGCTGGCCAGCAAAAGTGCGCGGCTGTTTTCATCATTGATCGGGCGTTCATCGCCCTTTAATCTTTTGGTGCTTGCATCGGTGTTTACGCCTATAATCAATACATCTCCCTCGCGGGCAGCCTCGCTTAGCGAGGCAATATGACCCGCATGCAATATGTCGAAACAGCCATTGGTGAACGAAATGGTCTTGCCCATAAAACGCCACAAAGCCACCTGTTTCAACAGCGCAGGGCGATTGTAAATTTTATTGGGGATCAGGTCTGGTCTCTTCATGTGTGGCTGGTTTTTTATTGAAATATGGCAGCAAGCCAAGCGATATAAAACCCACAAAAATAATGATGAGAAATTGCGCAAACCATTGCAGTGTACCGTTGGCAAAACCCACCTCGAACGGGACACCATTTTTTTGCAACACCTTGGCAAGAAAAAATGCATAAGCACCAATGCCGCCGGGCGTAAGTATCATGCCAATACTGGCAAAGGCAAGTGCAGAAACGGCAACCTGTAAACTAAGCCCTGCAGTGCCGGAAGTTCCATAAAAACCGATCCAGGTTCCCAAAAGATACATGGCCCAAATGCCCAGCGAAGCAAAAATAAAAGGCAATTTATGTTTCAGGTCTTTGGCGCTTATAATGCCTTGCCAAATGCCGGTAACAATGCGTGTGATAACCACAATAACTTTTACACGCGCATATTTTCGCAAGAGAAATCTGCCCAATACTACCAGCAATAATACAACGACCAGGGCTACTACTATATGCGTACTTTGCAGGTGACCGCCCTTGCCCACAAATAGTTTCTTAAGCAGGTTAATTCCAAATTCGCCAATGATACTGAACTGCAATGCAAAGGCAAGTATAAAGACCAGCACCAGGCAAAGCACATCGAAGGCGCGTTCTGCCACGATCGTTCCTACCAGTTTTTCGGCGGGTATATTTTCGTAACGGGCAAGTATGGTACACTTTAATACTTCACCCAGGCGAGGCACCGCCAGGTTGGCCAGGTAGCCGATCATAACAGCAAAAAAAGTATTGAGTAACGACGGGTTGTAGCCCAGCGGTTGAATGAGCATCTTCCACCGCAACGCCCGCAATATGTGACTGGTTGAAAGTATTAAGAACACAGGGAAAAGCAAACCATACTTTGCCGTTGAAAAGACCGCCCTGAAATCCTGCCACTTGTTATCGGGTATCTGGTGCAGACTCCACCAAACCAAAAAGACACCCAGTCCTAAAAACGAAAGGTACTTAAGTATGTTCAGGACTTTTTTCTTCATTCACACTTTTAATGATTGCAATATAGGCTAAACGGAAACTACGAATGAGAATGGGTAAATAACCTGAATGTTTTATGAGCTCAATAACATGTTGTCGATGAGACGAACACCGCCAATGAAGGCTGCAATGAGTGCAATGAGCGGTGTTTCGTCGTTAATAGTGGTAGCAGGTTCCAGCGTATTTTTATTGGCGATAATTATATAGTCAACTTTGGTAAACCCATGTGCCAGCAGATAGTTGCGGGCATACTCTTCAAGCAAACGGAGGGGTTGCAATGAAACGTGGCTCTTAATATGATTAAGCATGTGAAAGATGGCTGTCGCCTGCTGTTTTTGCGCGGAGGTGAGACGCAGATTTCTGCTGCTCATAGCAAGACCTGACGGTTCGCGACAAGTATCTTCAATGATCATTTTTACAGAAAAATGAAATTGATGTAACAAGTGCCGGATGACCAGACATTGCTGATAATCTTTTTGCCCGGTAAACAATTGGTCGGGGGCTACCATCTTTAACAGTTTGTAAACCACCTGGCAAACGCCCTGAAAATGGCCGGGTCTGAATTCGCCCTCCAGCACATTTTCCAGCGCTCCTAAAGCAAAGTGTTGAAGGTGGTCAAAACCATCGGGATACATTTCATGGAGGGAGGGTGTGAAAAGGATATCGCAGCCAGCTTTTTCAAGTAGTAAAATATCGTTTGACAAAGTGATTGGATACTTCTCATAGTCGAGGGGATCGTTGAATTGCGTAGGGTTAACAAAGATGCTGGAGACAATGCAGTCACTGTGTTTTTTAGCTGCCTCTATCAATGAAATATGCCCGGGATGCAAAGCGCCCATCGTTGGTACAAACCCAATTTTTTTTCCTGCAAGCCGAATATTGTCCAGTGTTTTTGTAAGGGTTTTCGCTTCCTTATATATGATCATCAAGATGGGTTTTGATCGTCTAAAACCTAATGTCTGCGACGGTTCTGGAAAAATTTCTTTAGCTTTGCCAACTCTTTTTTTAAAAGCTTCAACGAGTAAAATAAATCCGAATAATGTCAACAAAAAAAAGAATTTTATTTATTGCCAATGAGATGTCGCCTTATCTTGAGCTGACCGAGTTTGCAGAAATAGTGAATAAACTGGCGATAAAAAGTAATGATGCGGGTTTAGAGGTCAGGTGTATAATGCCGAGGTTTGGTATCATAAATGAAAGAAGACACCGCCTGCATGAAGTGGTAAGATTATCCGGGATAAATGTGAGTGTTGACAATGATGATTATCCCTTACAGATAAAAGTGGCTTCTTTGCCCAATGCCCGGTTACAGGTTTATTTTTTAGACAACGAAGATTTTTTCAAAAGGAAATTTGTGTTTAACGATGAAGAAGAGAAGTGGTATGATGACAATGATCTTCGCACGATTTTCTTTTGCAAAGGTGCACTGGAAACAGTTAAGAAATTTGGCTGGCCTCCTGATGTTATTCATTGCAGTGGTTGGATGACCGGCCTTAATTCCCTTGTATCTAAAAACAGTTTATAAAAAAGAGCCGGTTTTTGCACATAGCAAAGTGATTTATACATTTGGAAGCACTACATTTGATGAAAAGCTGAGAAAGGACTTTGCTAAAAAGGCGATTATACATGTAATAGCCTGAAAGAGAAGGACCTCGAAATATTTAAAGACGCTACAAATTATGCCTTGCAAAAAGGCGGTGCTACTTATGCTGATGCCATCACTTTTGGTGCAGAAAATATCGACAAAAAACTGGTCGACGAATTCTCTAAAGTCAAGGGTAAAAAGGTCATTCCTTTCAAGGGTTGGGATACTGATTTAACAGAGTATTTGGAATTGTATAACGACCTTGCGAGCAAGTAAAAATTAACCCTTAATTTAATCTGTTTCAATTAGATGCGTAAGCTTTTATGGATGGCTTTGGCTGTCCTTTTTTATATATCTGCCTGTACAAAAATTGAAACGACGACCATAGGCAGCGGGTTAATTCCACCAATAGACGGCGTCTCCACTTTTGATACAACACTCCAGGTTCTCACCAATAATTTCAAAGATACTTCGGTCGAATCGCTCAGAGTTTACTCCAGAACGATCATGTTATCGGTAATGTATATGATCCTGTTTTCGGCAAGACCACGGCTACCACTTACCTGCAGTTGAAGCCAACTTATTTTAAATTTGCTTTCCCGGAAACCGATGTTGAAGCAGTATCGGCAAAACTCATATTGAGCTATAAAGGAACTTATGGCGACCAGAACCTGCCACAGACCTGGATAGTAAAAGAAGTAACTGAAAAGATCAATTGGGACTCTGCATACAGTGTGACCCAGGGCTTTGCAACAGGCAGCGCTTTGAGTGCTCCTACCACGATTAATATACCTACACTAACTGACTCAATACACGATGGTTTTGAAGATGCAGCCAATCAAATTCGTATTGATCTTAGTCACGATTTTGCCAAACGTTTTATAGAGGATTATGACTTTACGGAGAACATGCCGTATGTTAGTGATTCACTTTTTCAGGAAAGTTTTAAAGGTTTCGCTGTGATGCCTTTCAACGGACAGGGCAATGCTTTACTACGTGTAAACCTGGTAGATACCAATACAAAGCTGGCGTTATTTTATCGCTTTAAGGATACTGCTTCTAACTGGGATACAGCGGTCACCTACTTTAGATTTAGCAATGGATCGGTAGTATTGCCTTCAGCACATGCCAATACTATTCATCGTGATTTTTCAGGAACCGTTGTCCAGTCTTCGTGGGACAATGTATCTGGCAATACGCCAAATGCTTATATTGAGACTGCACCAGGCACTTCCGCTACCATCAAAATTCCGGGTCTCGATCTCTTTCCCAATGCCATTATTCACCGGGCCGAATTACTGGTTTTCCAGGACACCCTCAATGATAATATACAGGATGTTTTGCTGCCGCCATCGTTTCTGCTGTTAAGTTCTTATGATAGCACTAAAAATGTAAAAACAAATATAGCCAACGACTTTGTGGTCAGTTCGGGTGTTTCCAATCTGCAAAGTTTTGGCGGATACCGCATGCAAAAAAATATAACTGGTTATGGAGTTACCTATGCCTATACTTTTGACGTAACCCGTTATGTGCAGGGTATTGTTACCCGGCACGACTCCAACAAAACCTTGCGCCTATCAGCTCCTGTAAACGACTCACTATTTTATTCTGAACCCTATCCACTCGTCTCAACTCCCGTTACCTTTTACATTCAGCCTGGCAATAGCCAATAATGCAGCCGAAGGCCGGGTCATATTAGGCGGAGGCGCAGCGGTAAATCCTCAGATCAGAATGCGTTTGCACATAATATATTCCGGATTTAATCGTTAATGTGACCAACACTTATATTTGCACGACTTTTTAAAAATCTTATTTATTATGCCTTATTTATTTACTTCCGAAAGTGTTTCTGAAGGACATCCGGATAAAGTTGCTGACCAGATCAGCGATGCACTTGATTGATAATTTTCTGGCATTTGATCCGCAGATAGCAAAGTGGCTTGCGAAACATTGGTTACAACCGGGCAGGTGATTTTGCCGGCGAAGTGAAAAGTAAAGCTTACCTCGATGTGCAGGAAATAGCCCGTGGTGTAATTCGCAAAATTGGTTACACCAAAAGCGAATATATGTTTGAGGCAAATAGCTGTGGTGTGCTGTCTGCTATTCACGAGCAATCTGCTGATATTAACCAGGGTGTTGACAAGACCAATAAAGAAGAACAAGGCGCAGGTGACCAGGGAATGATGTTTGGTTATGCAACTAATGAAACTGAACTTATACATGCCGTTGGCGCTTGACCTGGCTCATAAAATATTATATTGAACTCGCTGCTTTACGTAGCGAAAACGACAGAATCAAATACCTTCGTCCTGATGCAAAAAGCCAGGTGACACTTGAGTATGATGATAACAATCAACCTGTTCGAATTGATGCAATTGTTGTATCAACACAACACGATGATTTTGATGAAGAAGCAGCAATGCTGGCTAAAATCAAATAGCGATATCATTGAACATACTGATACCGCGTGTAAAAGCTAAGTATGCCAAATACGCCCACTTGTTCACCACCGATATCAAGTACCACATCAACCCAACCGGCAAATTTGTTATTGGTGGTCCGCATGGCGATACCGGCTTAACCGGCCGCAAGATCATTGTGGATACCTATGGTGGCAAAGGTGCACATGGTGGCGGCGCTTTCAGCGGAAAAGATCCCTCAAAAGTGGATCGCAGCGCAGCTTATGCAACACGTCACATTGCTAAAAACCTGGTAGCTGCAGGTCTTTGCAGCGAGGTGTTGGTGCAGGTTTCTTATGCAATTGGCGTAGCACAACCAACCAGCATTTATGTAAATACTTATGGCACAGCAAAAGTAGATATGACTGATGGTGAGATAGCAAAGAATAGTCGAAGGCATTTTTGATATGCGCCCTTATTTTATTGAACAACGTTTAAAACTTGCGTTCTCCTATCTATAGTGAAACTGCTGCTTATGGTCACATGGGGCGCGAACCAGAAACAGTTACTAAAAAGTTTTCTACTCCTTCAGGCGAAACCAGGCATATAGAAGTTGAATTGTTTACCTGGGAGAAACTGGATCACGTTGACAAAGTGAAAAGCGCATTCGGGCTGTAACCTATTTTACATCAACTTACAAAACCTTCTTACATCACTGCAGGAAGGTTTTTTTATGTAAACCATGACCCAATCTAATAATCCCTGGACTATCTTGTCAGAGACGGAAGTGTACGACAATCCCTGGATACAGGTGAAAGAATATGACGTGCTCAACCCATCCGGTGGCAAAGGCATTTATGGCAAGGTGCATTTTAAGAATTTTGCCATTGGCATCATACCACTCGATAGCGACCTGAACACCTATATAGTTGGGCAGTATCGTTTTACATTGGGGCAATACAGTTGGGAAATACCTGAGGGCGGTGGCGATCTGCGCATTGAACCTCTTGAATTTGCCAGGCGCGAATTGAAGGAAGAAACAGGTTTGGTAGCCAAATCATGGACCAACCTGGGCAACCTGCATTTGTCCAATTCCGTAACCGACGAAGTTGCCACAATATTTCTGCCCGCGATCTGCAACAGCAGGAAGCCGCGCCGGAAGAAACAGAGCAACTGATAGTGCGTAAGGTCCCGTTTGCCGAAGTATATCAGATGGTGAACGATGGTTTGATAACAGATGCTATAGCAGTAGCTGCTATTTTAAAAGTTAAGATCCTACTGATCGAAGGCAAGATCAAATAAGGGAAACCAAACAGGAGTTTTTGGTAGCCGGTATTTGAACCGCGATGATACATCTGTTGCGACGCTCCGTTCAAATACATCACTTTGGGCAGCATTTACCCGTTAATTGGTTTTACCTTCCACCTTCCACCTTCCACCTTCGCCTTCACCTTCCACCTTCCACCTTTCACCTTCCACCTTTCACCTTCCACCTTCCACCTTTCCACCTTCCGCCTTCCGCCTTTCTCACATTTCTTCCTCTTTTCCTCTTTACTTTGCCACTATGAATTTTCGCAACCAACAACAGAAGCCACGTCCCAAAAAAAGTACTTTGATCATTGGCAGAGCCAAAGTGATAGAGGCAATGGAGCAGGGCAAACAACTCGAGAGAATCTACCTGGTTAGCACAGTGCATGGCGAAGTGATCGACACCATAAAAAGTCTGGCAGAAGAAAATCAAATTCCTATTAATAAGGTGCCGGTCGAAAAGCTCAATAGTTTCAACATCAGCAATCATGAAGGCTGTGTAGGTGTCATTTCAAAAGTGCAGTATCAAAATCTGCAAGAGGTGATTTCATTTGTTGTTGACAAAGGTGAAACGCCATTATTTCTTCTACTGGATGGGATAACGGATGTACGCAATATAGGCGCCATTGCACGTACTGCTTTGTGTTGTGGTGTGCAGGCTATCATTATACCAGACAAAGGTGTAGGGGCGTTAAATGAAGACGCAATAGCTACCTCAGCCGGTGCGTTGGAAACATTGGCGATTTGCCGGGTCAATAGTTTAATGAAAGCGGTGGACGAGTTACATCTGAATGGCATTTCGGTTTTTTCCAGCGAAATGAAAGCAGAAAAAAATGTTTACGATCTCTCACTTGCCGAACCCTGCGCTATTGTATTGGGTAGTGAAGACAAGGGAATATATCCGGCTTTGATGAAGGTTTGTGATGCGCCGTTTAAAATACCTATGCAAGCCAATTTTGATTCTCTCAACGTCTCAGTGGCTGCAGGTATGATACTGTATGAAGCAATGAAGCAACGAATGAAGCAATGATGTTGATAAATATCTTTTACTTATCAGGTATGTAAGTCTTGCTTTTTTCAAATGCAACAATGCTTGCTTTGAAAGTGGGAATAAAATTTTGAAGCTCCTCCACTTTGCTTGTAATTGAATTTAGAAGTAAGAATGAGTTGTTTACAATTCTCCTTTAAAAATGCAACGCATGAAAAGCGATCTTTCCTTTCGAGTTATATTCCAAAGAAGGTAAAGGGAATTTAAAGGCATTCAACACACCGAAGGTGAGTTTAAGAAATTTGCTGTTGGTTTTTATGCGGGTAAGATCTATGTCAGGCGAAATATAATATTGGCGGTAGCGGGCTATATCGCGTCGGTCGAAGATCACCTCACCCGCATCGTTTTTGCCCACGTTGTTTTCAGCGCCAAACATACCATCGGCGCCATAACCAAAGGCAACACTTAGCCAGGGTGGCAAATTACTGTCAGGCATAAAGGCTTTCAGGTTGGCGCTCAACCAATAGGTCTGTCCGTTATAATCTTTTATCATCCTTTCGCTCCAGCTTTTTCCATAAATATCGTTGGCCCGCATGGTAAGATCGGGTGAGCCATAACTTTTGGGATGAAAAGAAAATTTGAAACGTATGCGTTGTTCATTCCACGCCAGCTCTTGACCAGTAAGTAAACCACTACCAAACATGTTGGCGCCAAAGTCACCCCAACTCCAGCCCCAGCCCGCGCTAAAGCCATCCAATGTTTCTATGATGGTCTGGTAAGCAGCGCCACTTAAACCACCCAACCAGATGCGTTGGTTGCGGCTAACACCCGCCCACCGCCAAAGTTCCATGCTGCCATAACTTTCTATGTAGGCGCTGTACGCATGCCCGGCTTTGTCTACCTGTTTCCACTCGTTATTGTCGTCGAAAAAATGAAAATGTGTTTGCGGGTAATTGCTATACCAGGCTGAGTACAAGCCTACCATAGTGCCACCGTAACCAATGATATTAGCAGCAGTCACCAATTTTACCCGGTCTTTTTTCAAGCCGGTATTTTCAGTGGTAATTCCCGCTTTGATTTTTGGGTCGTGTACAAGAAGATTGTTGGCAACCAGTGACGCAGTAACTGGTGAAAGAGAATCTTGCGAAGTAGCAGTGTGAGGAAGAAATGAATACACGAAAAATAAAGGTGTTGCCAAAGCGCGGGCAACAGAAAAGCTGCTCTTCATATTTCAAACGTACGCGATAAATATTTACAAGGTTCGTATTTTGAATGCTTTAATCATTAAAAATTGGTAAACTTGCCTCCCGGAAATGCGGTTGCTGCAAATTATTTAAGAATGGTTTTCTTTTTTTCGCTTCACCAGGGATATGCCCCTGAACGGAGCGTCGCAACAATGCTCAACCCATCTTCACCAAAGCTGGTATCATAATTATGTACTTCATGTAAAAAGCAAAAACAATGGATGCTGCTATCAATGACAAAGTAAATGTATGGCTCAATGGCAACTACGATCAGGCAACGAAAGACGAGATAAAAAGGCTGCAGAAGGATGCGCCCGACGAGGTTGCTGAAGCGTTTTATCGCAACCTTGAATTTGGTACCGGCGGTTTGCGTGGAATAATGGGAGTGGGCACCAACCGGATGAATAAATATACAGTAGGTATGGCAACGCAAGGCTTTGCCAACTACCTGAAAAAGGTATATGGCACTGCTGAAATAAAGGTGGCTATTGCGCACGATTGCCGTAACAACAGCCGCT
Organism: uncultured Chitinophagaceae bacterium; assembly: GCA_963726895.1. Taxonomy (GTDB): domain Bacteria; phylum Bacteroidota; class Bacteroidia; order Chitinophagales; family Chitinophagaceae; genus Segetibacter. Next base: position 25,909 of record CAVSED010000015.1, read on the forward strand.
TTTTTGCCGAAACTGTAGCCAATGTGTTTGCTGCCAACAATATAAAAGTGTTATCTGTTTGAAGACCTGCGACCAACGCCCGAACTGTCATTTACTATACGGCATCTGGGCTGCCAGGCAGGGCTGGTGTGACCGCATCGCACAACCCCAAAGAATACAATGGCTACAAGGCATACTGGAACGATGGTGGGCAAGTTGGTGCCGCCGCACGATAAGAATGTAATAGCAGAAGTAGATGCCATTAGCAGTGTGGATGAAGTGCTGTGGAGCGGCGGCGAAGAAAATATATCAATGCTGGGCAAGGGTATGGATGATGCTTTTATTGATATGGTGAAAGGCCTGAGCATATACCCTGAGGTGATAGAAAAGCAACACGACCTGAAGATTGTATTATACACCCATACATGGTACCGGTATAACGCTGATGCCCGAAGTACTTAAACGCTATGGCTTCACCAATGTAACCATAGTTGAAGAGCAGGCAACACCCGATGGCAATTTTCCAACGGTGGTTTACCCAAACCCCGAAGAAAGTGAAGCCATGAGCATAGGGCTGAAGAAAGGCCAGGGAGATGGATGCCGACATTTTGCTGGGTACCGACCCCGATAGCGACCGCGTTGGCATCGGCATAAAGAACACCAAAGGCGAGTGGGTGCTAATGAATGGTAACCAAACTGCCGTGCTTGCATTTAACTACATGATAGAAGCCCGTAAAGCAAAAGGCATTGCAAAGCCCAACGACATGGTGGTGAAGACGATCGTGACCACCAACATGATCGATGACATTGCTGCCGCCAATGATGTAAAATGTTATAATGTGCTTACCGGTTTTAAATGGATCGCAGAATTGATAACTGAAAAAGAAGGGAAGGAAAATTATATTATTGGTGGCGAGGAAAGTTATGGACTTAATGATCGGCGACAAACTGCGCGACAAGGATGCGATCTCTGCAGTAGCAATATTATGCGAGATGGCTGCCTACGAAAAGAACGAAGGTCGCAGCCTCTATGCAAAACTGATTGACCTGTATGTACAGTATGGTTTTTACAAAGAAGTTGCTTATTTCCATAACTAAAAAAGGCATGCGCGGCGCCGAAGAAATAGCCGAGATGATGCAGGGTTACCGGCAAAATCCGCCGGCAACCATTGCCGGTTCGCCGGTAGTGCAATTACTCGATTACCAGACACAGGTAGGCAAAAATCTGCAGACAGGCAAAAGCTGGGAAATTGAGCTGCCGAAGAGCAATGTGCTGCAATTTATATTGGAGGATGGATGTCAAAAATTTCGGCTCGCCCCAGCGGCACGGAACCTAAAATAAAGTTCTATTTCAGCGTAAAAACCAGGTTGGAAAGCGCTGACAAATTTGATGAAACCGCTACACAGCTCGATCAAAAAATTCAGGAGATTATAGAGGACATGAAGCTGAAATAAGGTATTTCTTTCCGTTAGCAAAAGGCTGTCTTTTTCAGGCAGCCTTTTTTGGTTACCGGCATTTGAATAGCTAATTTGGCACTGTTGCGTCGCACCCTTGTACAGTTAAATGAACAGCGGCTTTTTCAACCTGCTAGAGATAACAAACCTGTCTCTTGTGAACAAATGTTTATTTCTGCTCATTGCTCATCTTCTTGTTCACAAGGTCACCAAACCGGCAGGGTAAATTTCCAGCTCTAGCCATCAATAAGTAATTTTGTAACAGGTATGAAACAATACACCGACACATATCAGTACAAAGGTTTGCGCCATAAACTGGTGAACCTGTTGCGCGAAAAAGGCATTAAAGATGAAGCTGTTCTCACTGCCATCAACACTATTCCACGGCACTTTTTTCTTGACTTAGCGCTTGACAAATATGCTTATGAAGACAGGGCGTTTCCGATAGGTGAAGGACAAACCATCTCGCAACCCTATACTGTTGCCTATCAAACGCAGTTGCTGGAAGTAAAGCCTTATGATAAGGTGTTGGAGATTGGAACAGGTAGTGTGTACCAGGCGAGTGTATTGGCTGAAATGGGAGCGAAGGTGTTTACAATAGAACGGCAGAAGAAGCTATTTGAGAGTAATAAAAAATTTATTTTCAAAGACAAGTACCCGAACATAAAATTCTTTTATGGAGATGGCTTTGAAGGGTTGCCAACCTATGCCCCTTTTGATAAAGTGATCATCACTGCGGCTGCACCATTTGTGCCGCCCAAACTGATCAGGCAATTAAAGACAGGAGGCACCATGGTGTTACCAGTTGACCTCGGACCTTTTCAACAAATGTTGCGCCTGACCAAACTAGCCGACGGCAGTTACAGCGAAGAACGCTTCGATAACTTTTCCTTCGTTCCTATGCTCGAGGGTAAAAGTGGTCAGTAATGAATAACGATCAAATTCGAACTATTCTTACATTTGAATTTGTGACTATAACTTGCTTTTTCTGCGTTTTTACTTCAGCTTTTTTCTTGCCGTCAGATAATATCAACTCAGTTTCCTGTTGTATATCGCGGAAGTTGTCTTCCGCATCTGCGTTACTTCTGAAGATGATCTTTGGCAACTCAAAATGATCTGATCGGGAATTCTGCCGTGCGCTCATCTGCATTGTCGTTATATTGAAAATTGTACATGAAGTTCGGTTCTACGTCCTCTGTCATTTTCCCGGTTTCATTAGTTTGTTCTTTCAACAATTCTATTTGCGCCTTCAAATTGCCCGCCATTAGCAACAGTTGGCGGCTAATGATCTTCACATTTGGCTTCACTGCTTTTGCAGCGCCGGCAACTGCATTTTCCATTACTCCTTTCTTCATAAAGTTTAGAACTTCTGGCACTGGTGCGGACAAATTGTTGAGCCTAATTCTCAGGTTCGACATCAACTGGTCGAAAGCCGCGTTTGCTACAGATGTGTTTCCCTGCAATTGCAAAAAATCTGATTTCTGTTTTACCAAAGCACTGAGCGCCATGCGCAACTCTTTTTCTGCCGTGTGCCTTTCGTTCTGCTGCCTAAAAACATCCGGACCGGCAGTTTGCATGTTTATTTCAAAATCTACCGGAAGGGGTGGGGCGGGTACTTCAGCGGGTTCGTCCGTTATCAGGTACACAGATTTTTGAGGCAGGTGGTTGGATCGGGGAGGAACTGCTGGCGGAGCAGTTTGCGGCAAAAATAGCGGGTGTGGTGGTGCCATTGCTATCGTTGGCAAAGTAACATTAGCCGGCACATTGATCTTTGTGTTGCGCCTATCGTTTTTTACCAAAATTTCCTGTTGAAACGTTTGGCTGGGCAAGAGTGTATCGATATAAATTTGGTTGGCAAATAAAGATGAATTTTTAGCGGGGTGATCTGGAACTATCCGGGCAAAGGTTTTTTTTGTCGACGGCGTATAGAATGCAACGGACGCAAAAACGGTTGTGATCACAATAACTGCAGTCACCTGGTGGCGATAATAAAAAAGGTTCTTTTCGTTTTTTTCTATCATTCTTTTTATTCTGCTCAGCAGCACAAACTTGTCACCGGTTGCCGCCAGCGCTAATGTTTTGTCGGGCACGTTGTAGGATGCAATGGTCAGTAAAGCATGTGCATATGACTCGGGATTGTATTCAAATTGCAGCACCCAATCGTCACAACAGTTCTCTCTTTCTCGTTTTATTTGTTTGCTTAGCAGGTGCATGAATGGATTAAAAAATAATGTGTTCTCAACCAATGCGAGGCATAGGTTCCAGAGGTAATCATATCTTTTTATATGGGCAAGTTCATGCAGTATCACTGCTTCCATTTGGTGGCAGGTCAAGTTGTTGATACTACCAAGTGGAATAAGAATAACAGGTTTTAAAAACCCAATCGTCATTGGCGTACTGACCAGTTCAGAAAAGTAAATTGACACCTTATTGCTGATCTGCATCTGTGCTGACAGTTTTTGCACGAACAAGCGCAAACTCACGTCAGCTTTTTGCAAACCAGTGCTTTTTACGTTTTGCGTATATCGATAGGCTATTAGCCATTTTATGCTGACACCCGTAAAAAGTAAAATATAGAGAACAGAAAAATACGGAGTGAATTTTTGGAAAACCTCTATCCACTGCACCTGGGTAATGTTGGTGGGAAAAGTATAGTGATGTAATCCCGGCTGAGGACCACGTAATAGTAAAGATGTCGCGCTAACTGCCGTAGAATAATGACCTAAAATGTGCAAAACAAACCAAAAAAAACCGCCGAGTTGCAGAAGCAAACCCGACAGGTATTTTTGGTGCGCAGATAATTTAAAAGCAGTATGAATGAAAACATATAAAAGCCACAGGATAGCAAACTGCCAAATGCTATTGACCAGGGCAGAACCCAAAGCTTGCAAAAAAGGAGAATGGCTTAGTTGTTCCATAACTACAGCTTTTTAAGGTTATTGAGAAATTCCTGTATTTCTTCCAGCTCCTCTTTACTGGGTGCCTGGCTACCTAAAACCTGCATCACCAATTGGGAGGAAGATCCACCAAAGAGATTGTTGATCATTTTGCCCAGGAGTTGTTTTTGTGTTTTCTCTTTGGTTATGATCGCCGAGTAAATGTGTGTCTTGGCAGAGTCATTACGGTTCACTAAACCTTTTTCAAACATAATTTGCAAAAGCTTAAGAGTGGTTGTATAACCGGCTTCTTTCGATTGCAAAATTACTTCATGCACCTCACGCACACTTGCCTGCCCCTTTTGCCATAGCACTTGCAATATTTCTAATTCTCCCTCAGTTGGTTTAACGGGCTTCGACATATACGAGTTCTTTCGTACAAATTTTAAATTTATTTAGCAAAGCCTGTTTAACAGTATGTTTTTTTATATTTTTATTAACAGACACGATCTGCAAACACTAAATTTTCGTAGAGGTAAAAACAATTAAAAACTTCATTATGCAAATGAAAAAAGGTACAACATCTTTTGTCTATGGCTTACTTAGCCTCGTATTGATCTTTTTTAATTTAAAAGGATCTGCCCAACGATCAACACCCCTTGAGCAGGTTCGTTCCTATGTACTTAACCATCAACAGCAGCTTGGCGTCACACAAACGGAAGCTGATAATTTATTGGTAACCGCCAGCTATGTTGACGCAAGTACAGGCATTCAGCACATTTACGCCACCCAGGTGCTGCACGGTCTGGTAATTACCAGGTCGTCTTTTTCATTGCATAAGAGTGGGTCAAAAACGGTAGAAGCTAACCGCCTGGTGAGCTACAAATCGTTTAGCATTAGTACGGTAAATGCTACTGTCTCGTCAAAGGATGCGATTGTAAAGTTGTTTGCCGCAGTAAAATATATAGCTGAAGGACCACTTGAAATAAAAAAGTCATCCACCGGCCCCGACCAGTTTACTCTTTATAAAAGAGGAGAAAACAAAATTTGGGATATTCCCTGCCGACTGGTTTATTACCAAAATGAGAAGGCGAAAACGCTTACGCCCGCCTGGGAGATTCAAATGATGGATACTGAAAAAAGACATTACTGGCTCGGCTATGTTAATGCTGCCTCTGGTAAAGTCATTGAGATCAAAGACCTGATTAAGCATTGCAATTTTGCCGGAATTGCCAGCGATAACAAATTGGCAATGCACACAAACATCGGCGCAGAATTTGCAGGTCATTTTGCCGGCGATGGTCAGCAATCAATAAATGCGGTGCCAGGAAACAAGTACCGCGTGTATGATATTCCGTATGAAAGTCCCATCGATCAGCATGCAACTCACAGCCTCAGCAGTACCAGCGGCGATGCGCTCGCTTCACCCGATGGATGGCATAAAATAAACAATGCTATCACCTATAACTATTCGCGTGGAAATAATGTTTTTGCATTTTGGGATCAAAGCCCCGGACCTTTAGGTGGTGTTCCCACTATAGATTCCTTGCACGTTGCCTATCCAACCAACAGAACGCTCGGTGTACCTCCATTAACCGAACCTTTTATTTTCGATTTCCCGATCAACTTAAATAACGAGCCAACCACCTACACCCGTGCAGCTATTGTGAACCTATTTTATTGGAACAACCTGATGCATGATGTTTTTTATTATTTGGGTTTTAATGAAGCCGCGGGCAACTTTGAAGACAGTCATACTTTTAGTACACGAACCGACACTTCAGGCTTGCCACTCGACGCAGTACTGGCACAAGCTCAGGATGGAGGTGGTACCAACAATGCTAACTTCCTCACGCTGCCCGACGGTGTTGCCGGTCAAATGCAAATGTATTTGTGGAGCACTGCCTCACCGGATTCGTTGGTACAGATCACATCATCAACTACGGGGGTTCCACCTTCCGGCAAAAAGTTTATAGCCATCCAGGGTTCTTTAAATTCGTTGCCTACAGGGGCGGTTAATCTTTACACCAACCCGGTTGTAAATAAAGAACTGGTTCTCGTACAGAAGAGTGCCTTATCTACCGTTGGCAGCGAAACAGAAGGCTGCACAAGCGGGCAACAAAGTATTGCACTTCCTCCCGCTAACAATGTAATGGGCAAGATTGCAGTCATTGATCGTGGCTCATGTTCGTTTGTCGAAAAAGTTTTAGGTGCACAACTCGGTGGAGCTGTAGGTGTCATCATTATTAATAATGTACCTGGTGATCCGCAACCCTTTGGCGGTTCGGACGCAGTTGGAAATTTAATAACCATTCCGGCTGTTATGATCAGCCTTGCCGATGGAAATTTGCTAAAGGCACAATTGAATGCCGGTGCAGTGATCACCGGATCTTTAAAAAGGACCACGCCACCTGCACCCAACCGTGATGGCGATATTGATAATGGCGTTATCTCGCATGAGTACGGACATGGAATATCCAACAGGCTTACCGGTGGTCCAATGTCGCTTCTGCCATTGGGTGGCGACGAACAGGGTGGGGAAGGCTGGAGTGACTTCGTAGCCCTGTATATGACGCTGCGCACCAATGACCTTTCCGCGAAAACCCCTGAACACAAATATGGTCTGCTGCGTAACAGAAGCATTGGCAATTATGTCACTTACCAGGATTTCAACGGGCAGGGCATACGCGAGTTTCCCTATTCTACCCAGCTTTCCATCAACCCGGCAACGTTTGGTTACATCAAGCGGTCCGACTACTCCGAAACACATTCAGTTGGTTTTGTATGGTGCACCATGTTGTACGAAATGCTGCAAGGTTTCATTGATGAATATGGCATGAGCAATAACGTGTACGAAGGCGCCAATCCAACCTCCGCACACAATCCACCGGCAAGTGCAAAAGGCAATAATATTGCAACCCGCCTGGTATTGGAAGCAATGAAGCTGCAACCTGAGAGCCCGACCTTCGTAGAGGAACGGGACGCAATTTTAAAGGCAGACACTTTACTGTACAATGGTCAGCATGGTTGTATCATCTGGAAAGCATTTGCCAAACGCGGTTTAGGCGTTTCGGCTATATCCGGCAGCAATGCATTGGGCGATGAGGTAGAAGCTTTCGATGTACCACTTACTTGCGATCCCAACCAAACACGCGTGAGGATTGTAAAAAGTGGCCCGGTGAAAGTGGACAATTTTCAAAATGTTACCTACACCATCAAGGTAACCAACAAATATCCTGTAGCGTTATCCAATGTTACCGTTTCAGACACATTAGATCCGGTGGTCCGTTTTAAATCTGCCTCCGATAATCCAACATTGCGCAGCAGGGTGGTTAGGTGGAAATTTCCGTTGGCAGCCAACGAGACCAAAACGCTTACGCTTGTTACTTATGTAAAAAGCCCTTCTTCCTCTCAAAAGAGTTTTGGTGAAGACAATGAAGACAGCGCCAATAGGTTTGTGGCAAGAAACACGGGTGGTTTAGACAAATGGAGCATTGTTGATAGACTCCGCTCAGGCATTCAGTGGAAAGAAATTTTGGTTCGTTCCCGACACCGATCTGGGTGGCGCTTCTACAAATCTAAAAACCAAGAGTGCCATCACCATACCGGTAAATGCAGAGCTGGTCTTTATACACAAGTATGCTACCGAAGAAGGCTATGACGGTGGCATTGTGGAAGTATCGACGAATGGTACAACCTGGACTTATCTTCCACCGAATAAATTTGTAAGAGGTGGTTACTCATCCGTTATTCCAACTGCCAACAATCCTCGTATTGGTGCCTCTGACAAAGCGGCGTTTAGCGGTGCATCAGATGGGTACCAGGTCTCTGTTGCCAAACTGGATGATTATGCAAACCAGGATATTTTCATCCGCTTCAGATTTACAACAGATGCCACAGGCGGCAGTATTACCAATGGCGGCTGGTGGCTGGATGATGTGTACATCTTAACAGATCGTACCGAATTAACCAATACTGCAGTAGCCACAACCAACCGCAGTGCAGATGTAGCGCAGACGGAAGGTGTAAATGCCTGGTCATCTACAACGGCATTTATTTTAGGCAATCCGGCGATCGCCAGGCTCAGCCCGCTTACGCCTGCTGTTGTTGACAACTCAGTAAAACTAAACTGGCAGGCTGCGGGTGAAGAAGCTGTGACCAGCTATGTGGTTGAACGGAAAGAAGCAGGCGAAGCCGCTTTTTCACCGATCGGAACAGTTAGCCGCGCTGCTGATGTAAGCAACGACTACTCCTTTACCGACCCAACCGTGGTGAAAGGAAAAAAATATGACTATAGGGTGGTACAAAAAAGCAACAGTGCCAAAGAGCGGTTTACCAATATTGCTCCGGTAGATCTTGGTAGCACGTTCTTTAAAGTCGCCATATTTCCCAATCCGGCCAGCAATACGGCCAACATAAAAATTGACAACCCGGCGGGCGGGCAATTATTAATTAACCTGTTTGACGCCTCAGGTAAGAAAATAGCCACCCTTAAAGGTTATCAAACAGCGAAGGATGTTTTAGCTTTACCCGTACAGGGCTTACAACCCGGAACCTATTGGGTAGAGGTGAACTCCGACACCCGGCATGTAACGTTACCCTTGATAAAAAGGTAATAATTACCCCCAAAATGAAGTGGGTTGCCAATTGGCAACCCACTTTCATTTATAGCAATTCTGTGCATAAGTCCTTCATGAATAGTCGCCCAATTTCAGCCTGGTAAAACATATTTGCGATACTTTATTGGCTGCAAACGGTCGCTACATTTTTGTACTGCCGTCTAAACGGAGCGTCGCAACGGCCGCTCCTTCAGCGGTGTACTGCCGGCCACCAAAAATAAAAAATGGTCACCGCGAGCTACGATCTCCAGTTTGCTGGCGAAACTAACCTACACCTTGCTATGTTGCGGATAACGTTTGGGGTTGGTTGCCGGATTGACGGGGTTGGCAATTTTTTCAGCCCGGTATATTGCCTCGGCGAGATCCTCATCATCAATTTTATCCAACTCGTGCAGCAACACGGCGTGGTCGAGAATTTGGTACGCGCTTATGTATTTAAATGCCTGTTTATCGGGGTTAGCAAAGCCAATAATGCCAAAGCAAACAGTGGCGATCAACGAAAAATACGGAGAGGCAGGACCCGAAACACCCCCGGCGGCAGCGAGTGCAGACATTGTAAGACCGGTAATGCCAACCGCCCAATGCAAAACCTTCCATTTGTTAGAAAGATCAACCCAAAATAGTCGTCTTTCTTTCGCAGTTTCTATGATCATTTGGTACGCTTTTTCTCCAAATTATTAAACTCTGCAGCAAGTGCTGCAAATTATTTTGCAGCGGTGTATAACGGGTGGAAAACATGCTGCAAAGGTTTGTTGCAGGGTGCAGTGAAACGTGCGCCGGCGGGTTGTAATGTTGAACAAAAGTTTTTGGAAACCGGCACGAACACTCTTTTCGGGCGATGGTTGCGACGCTCCGTTCAAGTCTATAACTCTGATCGGCATTGAAAATAGACCAGGATTGTGCAAACAAACCTTGCGCTTTTATCAATAAAATTGTTTTTTTACAGGCTAAACAATCAGCGACATGTCAATTGCAAAAGGTATAAAAGAAGACCCGTGGAAGCTGCAAACTCCTCCCGGCACATCGGCTTATGAGATGTATAAAGAGGTAAAAGATGGCAGGGAAGTAATTGTATGTACGGTTGGTAAAACGGTGCTTTTATACGATGCCCGTTGCATAAACGACCTGCACCAAATGCTACAGCAGCATGGTGATTGGATGGACCTGGGCGGTGCAGATGAGCAAAAGCCGGCGAAAGAAGGTACGGTAGAAGCCTGGGCCGGTTGCCCGAAAACCCGGTTGGTGGATGGTACGGTTTAAAGAAAGGTTTGCGGGGCAGGTTTGGCGTGTATGTGCCGCCACTGTTAGAAAACCTGGGTTTGGCAGAGCTAACCCATGAAGCCAAAAACAATAAGATGAAAGCAAAATAAATTGGGCTTCAACCTAAGTTTTTTAAATAAAGAAAGCCGGAGAGACCGGCTTTCTTTATTTACTTTCCCATTTGGTTAATTCCTTTTTTCGTAGCCTGGCTGAACGGGTTCTTTATAAGGTTTATTTTTTAGCATTGCTTTTATCTCCGTAATACTTCTTTCCAACTGTGGATCGATGCCTTTCGCCATCGAACCTAAATCTTCGGGCACTTCTATATCAGGGTCCACACCATGGCCTTCTTTAAACCAGGTGCCATCCGGGTTATACATTCTAAAGGTGGGTACTGTAATGTTGCCGTTGTCAATCAGCGTTGGTACGCCACTTATACCAATGAGACCACCCCAGGTGCGGGTGCCGATCAGGGGTCCCAGGTTTTTAGCTTTAAAGTAATCCGGAAAGGCATCACCTCCCGATCCACTCCAGCCGTTGATGAGCATTACCTTCGGGCCAAAGTGGGCAAATGGCGGCCAGGGCCAGCTTTCGCCATCACGTATTGCCCAGTAGGCGAGAGCGGTGCGGTTGAGCATTTCTATAAATCTGTCGGGTATCTGTCCACCACTGTTAAAACGTTCGTCAATGATCAGCGCTTTTTTGTCCCACTGCGCGTTAAACTGCCTGATGAGTTCGTTCTGTCCATCGATCCCTGTGCTGGGCACATAAATATAGCCCGCAGCACCGTTGGTAGCTTCCTCTACATGTTTGCGGTTGCTTTCAATCCAGGCAAGGTTGCGCAGGCGGCCTTCATCGCTGAGTGTTTTTACAACGGTTGTCTTTGCATTGGTGAAGGAAGGTGTCGTGTTGTAGGTTATCTCGATGGTTTTATCTGCCAAACCCTGGAAGGCAGCAAAGGGTTCCTGTTCGGTAGTCAGTGGCACGCCATTTACCGCAAGCAGGTAGTCACCCATCTTAATGTCGGAGCCACTAAGGTCAAAGGGCGATCTTACTTCCGCATCCCAGACTGCCGGTCGAATGATGTTTTTTATCTTGTAGTACGTTCCATCGGTAGCCCAATCTATCCCCAGGTATCCAACCGCCTTGCGCTTGCTCTGTTCTTCGTCGCCACCACTTTTATACGTATGTGAGGCATTGAGTTCACCTATCATTTCGCCCAGCACTACATTCACTTCTTCGCGGGTCATGGCAGCATTTAGCATTTTCAGGTAGCGTTCTTTCACCAGGTTCCAGTCCACCCCGTGCATGTTGGGATCATAGAAATAATCCCGCTCCAGTCGCCAGGTATCCATAAAGATCTGCTTCCATTCTGCCGCCGGATCTACTTTCATTTGCATCTCGGCAACCTTCAAAGGCTTTTCAAATTTTTGATTTTCATCGGGCGAAATAATGGCGTAGGCAGCGTCGCGTTGCACTATCAGCTTTTTGCCATCAGCAGACAATTCATAATTGTCAACATCTTCAAGTATCGTTTTTTCTTCTCTCTTTTCAATATCGTAATAGCGTAGCTGGTTTTTTCCATCAGAGGTTCCGGTTGCCGGCATTGACAGGAAAATGAGCTTTCCTTTTGCTGCTGCCAGTGTGCCGTAGTTGCCTGCTTTTACGGGCAATAGAACGATCCTGCTTTCTATATCATCAAAATCTATATCAGACGTAGCAGGAACGGTTTTCTTATTGTCGATAATTCCTGCATCTTTCAACACCTTTTTCAGGCTGTCAGCTTTTTGTTTTTCTTCACTGCGTTTTACACCTACTTCATCATTTTTTGGGTACAGTAAAGACGGATTTGTCTTTTGTAAACTCACAGCCGCGATTTGCGTTGTATTGGCATAGATAAACGTGTTATCAATGTCGCTATAGTTCGGTTTAAAAGACTGGCTGGTACGAAGGAAAAGGTATTTGCCATCAGCATCGAATACCGGCCCAGACGCATCATAAAAACCACTGGTGATCTGGTGAAGTTTTTTTTGATTGTAATCATACAAAAAGACACCGTTGTGTTGATTTTCCAGGTCGCGGTTATAGGTAAGCCACCGGCTATCAGGCGACCAACTGCACCTGAAATTGTCCAATGCCCCGTGCGTCATGCGCAGTCCTTTGTCAACCAGGGTGGTTTTATTGTTGCTCATATCATACACCTGTATCTGCATGGCTTTGTCGATAAAAGCCAGCTTTTTATTGTCGGGCGACCAAAATAAAGCATAGCGAAAACCAGGACCATAGCTGGTTAGTTTACGCGCCGAACCTTCCTTCTCCGGATCCATGACCCACAATTCATACTCACCTGACTGATCGCTCCAATAAGCGATGGTATTTCCATCAGGCGACCAGGCGGGGGTGCGTTCGGCTACGCCAGGTGTGCGAGACAGATCTTTTACATAACCAAATTCGGCGGGCAGTGAAAATACTTCTCCCCGGGCTGCCAGCAGAGCGCGGTTTCCATCGGGGCTTATCGTAAAATTTTGCACATATTTCTCCGCCGATAGGGTAGATGGTTTCAGCGATGCACGATCGTTGATCAATGTCACCTTCACTTCTTTCAATTGTTGGCTCGCCAGTTCATAACGATACAATTGCCCACCGGCTTCCAACACTATATCGTCGGGGCCAAGCGAGGGGTAGTGGGCATCGTAGTTTTTAAAATGGGTGATTTGGGTAAAGGCTTTGGAAGCTATATCATAGCGCCAGAGGTTCATGCGTACTTCTGGGCCACGGTCCGACAGAAAATAGATAGATTGCTTATACCACATCGGCAATTCATCGGAGGCATCTGTGGTGGTTATCTTCTCAGATGTTTTGGTAGCAAAATTAAAAATATGAACATCTGCATTCCAGCCGCCACGATAGCGCTTCCAGTTGCGGGCGACCTGTGAGATAAAAGTGACCGCAATGTCTTTACCATCCGGTGAGTACGACCCGAACTCAGCATAGGCGAGGGGTAACTTTTCGGCAAAGCCACCCTCTTTTGCTACGGTGTAAAACTGGTTAAAACGTTCCCGGCCACTTTCTCTGCCGGAAGCGAATAGAATTCGCTCGCCATTTGGTGTCCAGTCTACAACGCGGTCCGTGCCACCATGCTCGGTTAGCCTTTGTGGAATGCCTCCACCAACAGGAATAACGTACACATCGGGGTTGCCGTCGTAGTTGCCGGTATAGGCGATGCTGGTACCATCAGGTGAAAATTTGGGAAACACCTCTACGCCGGGTGGCGAACTGAGTTTGACGGCTGTGCCACCTTCTTTGGGTACCAACCAAAGGTCATTGGCATAGGTAAAAACGATCTGGGTTTTTGAGACATCCGGAAAACGGTATAATCCTGCCTCGGTTTGGGCAAACAGTGCTGACGACACGAACGCAAAAAATGCAACGTGCATAGATTTAAACATATAAAAGTTTTAGCAGTGAAAGTGATGGATGAAAAGACAAATTACACCAAAGCGGCATATGCAGAAAAAGCAAGCAAAGAAAAAAAGAACTTTCATCGTTATCATAGTAACATTCACGCAGCAGTTGGCAATACTGCCGGACACAAATTGCGTTGGTTAGGTTTCTTCAAAATCAACTCAAGATTTGCATATTGTACAAACCAGCTTTTGCAGACGGCAGTAACCCACAATGTGATGCAGATGAACGGAGCCTGCCTACCGGACAGGCAGGCGTCGCAACAAAGGCTTCATTACCTTACAACCGGGCTGCCTAAAAAAATAAATATGCTGGCAGAATCCTGCATTTTCTATAAGGAGATGAATGAGTGAACATCCATTGGCACAGTTGCCAGCGAGCTGAACCTAACATACTAAAGGATCTACATTGCTATAAAAAAAGAGGGCGGTCTTTTCAGGCCCGCCTCTCGCTTTTTTTATACTTCAAACGTATATCCATCTCTGTAGTTTCGCCGCACAAATTGGTTGGCTTCATCAAAGTTGGTGATCTTCATATTGGCGGCATCCCACAGTAGCTTTTTTCTGCCGGGGAAACCATCACCCTTTTTATTCTTCAGGTTCCAGCTACGCAGCGCCAGGTTGGCAAACAAAACGGTTTCGGTTAGCGGTCCGGCATAGTCAAAGTTTGAACTGGTTGGCGCATTGCCATAGCCGGCAATACAGGCATTCACCCACTGCGCATAGTGTCCTTCCTGCCCGCCGGGTACGCGCGCCACAGATTGCTTCACGTTCACATCTTTTGTTAGCGAGGTTGGCAGCAAAGTTGGGTTCTCGCCATAGCATCCGCACATCATTTTGCCCTTGGTGCCTTCTATTATTGCGCCGCCGTCGCTGTTACCCATTTGCTCATCAGCGCCCAACTCTGCCGGGCGTTCGGGTCTTATGTTGCCATCCATCCAGGTAAGTTTTACGTCGGGTTTACCATTCTTGCCCGGAAATTTCATTTTAATGGAAGAAGCCGGTGGCGCACTTTCGGGGTGATAGGCAGGGGTCCACATTTTCTCATAAATGTCGGCAACGCTGCACTCTACCTCCGATGGATAACCAAGCCCCACCACTTTAAACGCAGGGTCTATAATATGGCAGCCCATGTCGCCGAGTGCGCCGGTACCAAAGTTCCAGTAGCCGCGCCAGCTAAAGGGCACAAACGCGGTGTGGTATTCCTGGTAGGCGGTAGGACCAAGCCATAGGTTCCAATCCAGTTCGGGCGGTATCTCGTCCTGGGTGGTAGGGTAGCCATTTCCTTGTGGCCAAACCGGGCGGTTGGTCCAGCAGCGTACAGTGTGTGCATCGCCAATCAGCCCGGCGTTGTACCAGTCTTGCATGGTGCGCACCCCATCGCCCGATGAGCCCTGGTTACCCATTTGCGTTACCACCTTATATTTTCTCGCTGCTTCAGTCAGCATGCGTGCTTCGTATATGTCGTGTGTCAATGGCTTTTGTACATATACATGTTTACCCATTTTCATTGCCATCAACGCGGGCACAGCGTGCGCATGGTCGGGTACCGATACCGATACCGCGTCAATATTTTTGCCTTCTTTGTCCAGCATTTCTCTAAAGTCTTTGTAGTAACTCGCTTTGGGAAATGTGGTCCGGCTGCCTTTAGCGGCGCGGTCATCAACATCGCAGAGAGCTACGATGTTTGCCTTGCCCGAGCGGAAGAAATGGCTGATATCATCGCCGCCTTTGCCGCCAGCGCCTATAGCTGCAATGTTTAGTTTGTCGCTGGGCGCAACAAAACCGCGACCCAATACATGTCGGGGAACAATGAAAAAGCCAGATGCCGCCAGGGCTGAGTTGCGAATAAAATTTCTTCTCGATTTTAATTCATTCATTACAATCGTTTTTTATTTTAAAAGAGGAAGGGAAGGTAATAAAACATTTTATTGACATCCACAAGTAGTTATAGAAACCGAGAGACAAGCGCGGTTGCTACTCTGTTTTTTTTTGGTTACCAGCTATGGAACAGACAGGAGGCATCGTTGCCACGCTCGGTTCATCGGCAGAATATATATGAGGCAGGTGCAAAACCTAAACATGTTATGGGTAGTTGAATCACATCCGGACGGGAAAAGGAAAATGATTCATCGCCGCACAAAATCTATTTACATTTCACCACTCTTGCTGTATAGTTTCTAACACTACAAGAAATGTAAATTGACGTAAATTGGTATCATTGTTTTAGCGAAAGTGACTCAAGCGTAAAATTGCTAACCGGATCAATACTATTTATGATGAACGAAGAAGACACAAGATGGAAACAGCGCTTTATAAACTTTAGCAAGGCATTTGCATTGCTGGAGGAAGCAGTTCAAATTCACAATGAACGTGGGTTAAATAAACTAGAGGAACAAGGATTGATACAAAGATTTGAATTTACGCATGAACTTGCCTGGAACGTAGTGAAAGATTATTTTGAATACCAGGGCAACACCGAAATTATGGGTTCAAGAGATGCAACTCGTGAGGCTTTCAATAAAAATTTAATAGAAGGCGGCAGTGAATGGATGGAAATGATCAAAAGCAGGAATCAATCGTCGCACACATACAATGAAGAAGTGGCAGAGGAATTGAAGCAAAAAATTATAGAAAGTTATTATCAGCTATTTGTCGTGTTCAAAAATAAAATGCAATCATACTATTCATGAACGCTGTTATGTTTGGCTTGCAACCCAGGGATATAAATCTGATAAATAAGTGTTTCGAAAACCATCCCAATATTAGGGCAGTTATTATCTATGGTTCACGGGCTAAAGGCAATTTTAAAAACGGCTCCGATATTGATTTAACCATAGAAGGAGAAGGAATAAGTTACCAGGAATTGCTGGCGATAGATAACGAACTCGACGACATTTTGCTACCCTACAAAATTGATCTGTCGGTAAAGAAAAATATCTCCAATACCGATCTGCTGGCGCATATTGAACGGGTCGGAAAGATATTTTATGATCGAAGCCTACACCAAACTTAAAGCGGGTCGCGTAAATTCAAAATCTATTGATACATAGCTCCGCATAAGTATGCCGCACACGTGTGCGACGCAACGATGACCCCTTGAAATACTTCTGCCGGGCTCCCAAAAAATTCTCCTCTTCCTGCTGTTTAATAAAAATGTGTGTTGCACCTACAAGCCTCCCAATACAGCCGCGAACAGTCGGCTCAGTACCGCATCTGCCTGACCGGCTACTGCTATGATCTCTGCTATGTCAACCGGTTGCAGGTTATCGGGGTCGCATTCGTCGGTCACCACACTTACGGCAGCGCAAGGTAAACCAATGTGGTTGGCAACGATCACCTCCGGCACCGTGCTCATGCCCACCAGGTCGGCGCCAATGCTGCGGATGTAGCGATACTCTGCACGCGTTTCGAGGTTGGGCCCGGCAACGGCAGCATATACACCTTTTTTCAAATTAATTTGTTGGCTTGCGGCAGTGGTAAAAAGCAGCTTGTTCAACCGCGGGCTGTACGGTTGGCTCATGTCAACAAAGCGATTGCCGAACGCCGGACTGTTGAGACCGCGCAACGGGTTTTCGGGCTGCAGATTAATGTGGTCATCAATCACTACCAGGTCGCCTTTTTTAAAGTCTGCATTGATGCCGCCCGCGGCATTGCTCAGCAACAGATGTTGTATTCCCAGCGCCTTCAGCACCCGTACCGGGAAGGTAATTTGCTGCATAGTGTAACCTTCATAATAGTGGAATCGACCCTGTAGCACAATTACTTTTGTGTTGCCGATTGTGCCGGCAATCAATTGACCTTTATGAAACTCAACCGTAGCCAGCGGAAAATTTGAGATCTCGTGATAAGGCAGCGTATGTTGTACGTGAAGGTGCTGTATCAGTCCGCCAAGTCCCGTGCCTAACACCACCCCTGCACGGCAATCGCCAAAGCCGTGATCAGATAAAAAAGCTGCTGTCTCTGCTATTTTTTGCAATGCGTTTTCCATTGTTTACTTGCTTTTACTTGTCTTTTTTCAGAACTATCCAAGCCCTTTTGCAGCAAACTCTCACGTTTTAAACTCCGTAAGTAATGCCATGAAAGTAATTGGGTTTGCAATACTATTGTTTTCTGCAACAACGAAACAGGCATTTGCTGCACCATCGCATTTTACTGATTCAGCACATGTATCGTGTGTCCGGATTTCGCAGCAGTTGTTGTTGGCTGCAAAGACCCATGAAGCCACCGATGCGCTGGTAGCAGTGCTGGGATCGTTTTCACCAAAAGAGCTATTTGATCAGTTGAAAAATGACAATCAGAAGAAAGCATTTTGGTTAAATGTGTATAATGCCTTTACTCAACTTAGGCTACAACAAAATCCTGGTATATACGAAAACAAAAATGCTTTTTTTGGCGCCCGAAAAATTGTTGTGGCCGGGCAACTACTCAGCCTTGACGATATAGAACATGGTATATTGCGACATTCGAAAATAAAGTGGAGTTTGGGGCATCTGAACAAATGGTTTCCCTCTGCGTTTGAGAAAGCGCACAGGGTTGACACGCTTGACTACAGGATACACTTCGCTCTGAACTGTGGCGCCCGGAGTTGTCCACCCATTGCCTTTTACGACCCGTTGCAATTAAACAGGCAATTAGACCTGGCGATGCGGTCATATCTGACAAGTGAAGTGCTTTACGACACCGGTGAAAACAAGATAGGCCTGCCCGCTATCATGGGCTGGTTCAGACGAGACTTCGGAGGTAAAAGAGGCATGCGGAAACTGTTGCAAAAACTGGAAATAGTTCAGCCCGGTGAACAGCCCACCATTTATTTTAGAAAATATAACTGGGAATTATTTCTCCAAAACTATAAATCGTAACAAAAGTGGACAATCACTATTACAATGCGGCAGACTTGCAAAAATTTGGCTCTATTACCGAATTTCAAAAAGAATTGGGCGGGAAATTTTTTTCCTGGTATGGAGAAGTTTTTAAAGACAGTGCGCTGAGTGCAAAAGAAAAATCTCTCATTGCTTTGGCGGTGGCACACGCTGTGCAGTGTCCTTATTGTATAGACGCGTATAGCAGCGATGCCTACGAAAAAGGCTGGAGCGAAGCCCAAATGATGGAAGCGGTACATGTAACGGCAGCCATACGTGGCGGTGCATCGCTGGTACATGGCGTGCAAATGATGAACAAGGTTAAGGACATTGCTATGTAACCAGCTAGCCTGGCAGGCATTGTGTAGAGAAGGTAAAGTAGTAAAGCGCGGGTAAACAACAACACATGAAATCATTGAAAGCAGACGGGCACAGGCTTGCCAATTCAAGTTACCAAATAGAATTACTCGAGACCGATAATCACGGCGCATTCCGCCTCGTGCCATTTCAGCAAAATTTGGAGCAGGCCGGACTGTTTCCCTTACGCCCGGCTGAACTGTCAATTTTCCAGGTGAATGTTGGCAAAATGTGTAACCAGGTTTGCCGCCATTGTCATGTAGATGCGGGGCCCGACCGTAAAGAAATAATGACCCGGGAAACAATGGAACAATGCCTGGCTGCATTACGCAATAATCCTTCCATTGCTACGGTTGACCTTACCGGCGGTGCGCCCGAACTAAATCCAAACTTTAGGTGGTTTGTTGAACAGATCAAGGCACTCGGTCGCCACATCATTGTGCGCTGCAACCTGACCATAATTTTGGCTAACAAAAGATTTAATGACCTACCGGATTTTTTTAAGTTGAACAAGGTAGAGGTTGTTTCATCGCTACCATTTTACTCCAGGGATCGCACTGATCGGCAGCGGGGCGATGGAGTTTTTGAACATTCCATTACCGCGCTGCAAATGCTTAACAAAGTTGGATATGGAATGCCCGGTTCAGGTCTCATTCTCAATTTGGTTTACAACCCCGCCGGGGCTTTTTTGCCTCCCGACCAAACGGCACTACAGGCAGAATATAAGCTGGCGTTGCAAAAAGACTTTGGGATTAGTTTTAATGAATTGTACACCATTACCAATCTTCCTATCAGCCGCTATCTCGATTACCTGCTCAATAGTGGCAACTACGAGAAGTACATGGAGAAATTAATAGGAGCATTTAATCCCGCTGCTGCAGCCAATGTCATGTGCCGCAACACCATATCTGTGGGCTGGGATGGATCTCTCTACGACTGCGACTTCAACCAAATGCTCGACCTTAAAGTTGCTGCTGACGTACGGCACGTTTCCCACTTCAACGCTTACCAACTTACTGAGCGCAATATAATTGTAAGTCAACATTGCTATGGTTGTACTGCCGGCGCCGGATCCAGTTGTGGTGGTGCAGTCACTTAAACCCTTGTGAAAAAGCAGCTTTATTGCGGGGCATCCATTTACTTCTCATTCAAAACTGCAGCACTTTACTCGTGCTTTCCTGAACAAGTACATAAGAGCAGTATTAATCAGCCGATGTAAAGTGGCATGAGATATCAAAATCCTGCGTACCCATCAAACCGCGGATTTACAAAATTGTTGAGCAGGCTTCCAAACCTAAAAGCCAACCCAAACGAAGTATAGTAGTTATAAGACGAACCTAACTGCCGTTGCCGTGTCAGCACTTCCTGCTCAGTCACATCACCTTTCACCAGGTTTACCTGGTTATGAACCACGCTTCCATTCATGTGTACAAAAAACGACAGCCCGCCCCCAATTCTCACATCTGCATTGGCATTTAGTCCCATTGTGTTCAGGCGAAATCTTTAAAATAGTTCCTGTAATAAATTCCGCCGTTAAAGGAACCCCATTTGCGATTGAGCGTTATGGCAGCCGAAAACCGGTGTCCGTACAGTGTCTCTTTTATTTTGTTATAAATGGTAGTATCGTAGTATTGGGTAGTATTTACATCCAAACCATACCTGATGACAAAAAAACGGTTATTCACGTCTTTATAATTATACACATTGAACTCAATCGCCGGACTGAAAAAAAACTTGCGTTGTATATTATTGAAGGTGTTGTTAGAATAGCTGGTCTGGTATCCATAGCTCCAATGACTGCTGAACGACCTTACCAGGTTGTGATAAAGTTGGTAGTTTGAATTCTTTACGTCGTACGTGGTGGTAGCAGTATCACTGTCATAGGTGTACACCGATTTACGCAGATCACCACTTGCATAAAATTCCAGCTTTAACTTATTGGTTGTGCGGTTGGCTGAAAGGTCAGAACTAAGTACATGGCTGTGGTACACCTGATCGGCGTTTAATTGCCCGCTGGCAGACACTCTAAACACCCAATAGTTCCATTTATCTGTTGTTATAAAGGGTAGCTGTACAGAACTATCACTGGAGAGATTGTCTTTCATACTCACCAAAACACTTTCTGCATAGGGTGTTTTGGCAACCAACGGCGAAATGCCCAGCATGATGTACTGGCCCAATAAAATGCGAACTGCCGCATCGGTAGCATTCGGCGGCGTATCGAAAATCAATGTGTCCCTATAAGCTTCATATTTATTCTGACCATAAAAATTGATCTGGTATTTAAAACCACCGCCACCTACTCTACGTCCTGTCAGCAGTAAATGCACATCAGCAGCACTGCGCTCACGCACAAAATCAACCAGGTTTATTTCAGTTTTTAAGAAATTAAAATCGCAGCCCACCCTGCAGTCAATGTACACTTTCAGTTTACCGGTATTTAGCACTTGACCCGCCGCGGAAACAGCCAGTAACAACCCGGCAAAGGCAATCAAAACATATTTCATAAGGTATCGTTCTTCCCGTCAGCCGGGTTTTTTGCAGGCAAATGTAAGTACTCACCTAATAGGGCAAGCCTAAAGCTGCCAGTATGCCAAAATACTGTTGGCTAACTCAAAAATTTATAACCTGTTTTTTCTTTTTTGGTAACCGGCAATAGAAGACAGGTCAACAGTCGTTGCAGCCTGTGCGCGGTGGCGGATCGCACACTTGTACTTTATAACCAGGTGGAGCAAGATCCGCATAGTAACATCCAGCGATACAGAAGTAAACGAGCGCAGCTAAACCGGGTGGAGGGCAGAAGTGTCTCTGCATGAATGGACTGAAAAAACTTAATCAATTTGCCAACATAGTTTCACCTAGCGTTTCAGTAAACCGGAGCGAAAAGACAAAATATCTTTTGCAACTAATGCAAGCACTGGTAAGTTGGTTGCCCCGGTAGGTACAGTAGGGCAGGAGATACAGGGCTAAGATTGACGATACGCCAAACTGTTGGGTGTATATGTTGGCGCCGGCGGCGATGTAAAAAACTGGGCTACAGCATATGGCAGTTTTACTATCATTTCTACCAGGTGAATAATGACCTTTGAACCTGTAATAAAATAATCTTTAGTGAAGAGAGCGCTGATCATATTTGTACGTAACCCGGTATTGGGTAAGGTAAAAACACGCATAGCCAAAGACCTGGGTGATGACGTTGCATTGGCAGTTTACCGGAAATTGTTGCAACATACTCTTCTGATCACCCAGGCTCTGGATGCTGATAAATTTGTGTACTATGCCGATGATATAAACACCAATGATCTGTGGAATACTTATACCAAACGCCAACAAGTTGAGGGAGACTTAGGCGAACGCATGAACGCGGCTTTTACAGCACTTTTTGACCGGGGATATACACGGATCGCGATCATAGGCAGCGACTGTTATGAACTGACTTCAGCTATCATTGAACAGGGCTTCGCTGCGCTGGAAGAAAAAGAAGTGGTAGTTGGTCCGTCGGTGGATGGCGGTTACTACCTGCTGGGATTACAACGAATGTTCCCCGCAATCTTCAACAATATCAATTGGAGCACTGCTACCGTCTTTAGCTCAACGCTTGAACATATAAAACAGGAGGGGAGCACTTATGCACTGCTGCGTGTACTAAACGATGTAGATAACGGCAAAGATTGTAAAAGGCATAGTGAGTTGATTGATGATCAGAAAGCCTTAAGTGACTAAGTCTATAGCAAAGACTTGTAGCCAGGCTTTTTTATGTTTACTGATAAACCCTAACGTAATCAACAAGCATTTTCTGCGGAAAGATGGTATTGTCCACGCCAAACTTTCCACCCCAATCACCGCCAACAGCTACGTTTAGCAGCAGGTGAAACTGTTGATCGAAGGGCCAGGCATCTACGCCGGTATGGCGGTTTGTGAACACATTATAAAGTTTGTCGTCTACATAGAAAGAAATACTGTCGGGCGTCCATTCCAGTTTGTACACATGGAAGGCAGCAGACAGATCGGTGAAAGGAATGCTCTTAGATTTTTGTGTGCCCAGCATACCATTAAAAGCGCCGGTATGGACCGTTCCAAAAATAGAAATCGCCCAATAACCCACGTTTTCCATTATATCGATCTCGCCGCTTTTTGGCCATGAGCCGTAAGCCCATTTGGTCGGTAGCATCCAGATAGCCGGCCACATGCCTACGCCGCGGGCTATTTTGGCTTTAATTTCAAAGCGACCATATTGCCAATCGCCCTTGTTTTTTGTAACCAGCCTGGCTGATGTGTAGGCTGCCCCACTGTAATCTTCTTTTCTGGCTTCTATAATGAGCACGCCATTTTCTACGCGTGCATTCTCGGCCCGGGCAGTTGTATAGTATTCCAATTCGTGATTGCCCCAGCCACAATTGTCAGGACAGCCATTGCCTTTGTCATATCCCCATTTGCTACTGTCGGGCAGACCATTGCCAGTAAACTCATCGGACCAAACCAGCTTATTGAACCTGGATTGTGCGGCAGATGCCAGGGAAAATGCGAGTAACACAACAATACCGAATGCCTGGTTTTTGAAATGGGTCATTAGAATTGGTTTTAGATTTTTTGTAAGCGCTGGTCAAAGAAAAATTGAACTTGAATTTGATCAACATTTTTGAAAAGGATTCAAGTTTTCTCATCTTTTCGCCTGGTTTACCGGGAACGTAATTCTAGGTGCACAATTAAATTTGTTTAGGAGAAAGCAAAAACAAAATGTAGCTGTTTTGCTGAATAAAGACAGATGGTTGCAGTGTGCGACGCAACAAAAGCATTAATAAAGAGATACTGCCCTGGCCCAAAAAAAGCACCTGGCTTTACTCGATCATTTTAAAAACCCGCACATAGTCTACAACCATAGAAGCGGGAAAAGCATTGTTGTCAACACCCTGGGCGCCGCCCCAATCGCCGCCAACTGCAACGTTTAAAATGAGAAAGAATTTTTTGTTGAACGGCCAGGTGGTGAAGCTTGTATTGTCGTTGGTAAATTCAAAATATTGGGTGCCGTCTATAAATCCGCGGACAGCATAGGGTGTCCAATCGAGGCGGTAAGTATGAAAATCGTCTGTGGCAGTAGGGATGACTTTTTCCGCGGTTTTCTGGGTACCACGGGTATGGTTGTACGCAGTGGTGTGTATGCTGAAGTGAATATTGTTGGGATCGAAGCCAACGTGCTCCATAATGTCGATCTCACCTGATGCGGGCCAGCTTCCGTAGGTATCATCACTTGAAAGCATCCAGATGGCTGGCCACGTACCCCGACCTGCCGGCAACTTTGCCCTAACCTCGAAGCGACCATATAACCAGTCGCCTTTGCCTTTGGTTAACATGCGGGAGGAAGTATAGTCGCGACCTGAATTACTTTCTTTTTTGGCTGTGATAACCAGGTTGCCATTCGCTATGGTTGAGTTAGCCCCGGAAGTATAATATTCCAGCTCATTGTTTCCCCAACCGCTGCCACCCGTTTCAAAAGTCCACTTTGCAGGATCAACCTGGCTGCCGCTGTTGAATTCATCAGCCCAGACAGGAGTAGTTTCAAACTGCCAGTTTTTATCGGTGATCGGGACCACTGGCGTAACCGGCGGGATGATCTTTTTTTCGGTACAAGCCAGCACGCAAAAGGTGATTGCTGATACCATGAGCGTGGAAAATGATATAGTATTTTTCATATTTCGAAGTGTTAATAGGGAATGAATTTGAACTGAAACACAGTACCGCTGCCATTGCCGGCGCGGAGTATCATTTTAGATGCACTGATCTCAATGATACGATATACGTTTTCTGCAGGTACATCGGTTGTACCAATGAAAACAGCCGGCGGTGTAGATGGCAACTTAATGGTTGCTATGCCGGCAACTCCACCTGTAGTGGGACCGAATGTATAGTTCACTGAATAAGACCTGTCGTCGCCACAGTTGTAGTTTGGCGCAATGTTGCCACCGTTGAAGGTTGAGCCATTGGCGTCGTAAGTAATTACATTGGCAGCGGTAAAAGTGAACTTATCATCGGACTGGCAATTGCCATCGAGCGGACCACCGCCAAAATATTCGGCAGGGTTGGCTTCGGTACCCACTGTTATCGGGTTGGCGCCCGCAGCCGGATCCAGCTTCCAACTTTTGCTACTACCGCCCGTTAAAATATTTTTGATATCGTCGATGGTTAAGACCACCACCTTCTTCAATTTTATTTCTAACAAGTTACCATCTGGCAATGTTGATCGCAACGTAAGTGCAGTAGCAGAATAACTCTCTACCACATATTTGTACCCTGCTACCAGGTCTGTTGTTCCAATAAAAGGTTTGGCATTGCCCGACAAGTTTGAATCGAGAATGATGACGGGTAATTGCCCTGTTTTGGCAAGCACTTTAAATTTAGATGCATTGGGTTTGGGTGCCTGGCAACTATAGCCCGATTGTACATCGAAGGTTTGCCCATTGGCATCGTAGGTGAAGGTGCCATCGGAGCTAAAGGTATACACATCATCGGCCTGGCAGGCTGCGGGTGAGCCGGTAAAGTAAACCTGGGTGGCATCTGAAGAAAGTACCTTGATGGCATCACCGTCGCCGCTCCAGGTCCATTGCCCGCTGGCGCAGAGTGTTAGTTTGCTGTAGAAATCATTTTGGCAGGCATCTGCTACACTCACCACTTTAGTGATGGAATTGTTTCCATTAGTACCAACAGTGGTTAACGTAACATTGTAGGTGCCCCCGGTTTTAAAAACATGCACCGGTTCTTTTTCTGACGATATAGCGGTATTGTCACCAAAGTTCCATTGGTACAAAAACTCATCATTGCTGGTATTTGTAAAGGCTACTTTATAAACATAAGGAAGCGTATCTGCGGCAGCAGCCTGCTGGAAAGTAAAGCCGGCTTTGGAAGCAGTGCCAGATAACTCAAGGGGTGTTTTTTTACAACTGGTACCTGCCAGAAGAACCAGACCAACCAGCGCACAAGCGCCTATTTTAAATTTTTTCATACAGATCTGTTTTGGGTATTAATAACCGTCGTTTTGAGTCAGGTTAGGATTTTTATCTCGTTCTTGCTGCGGTATAGGCATGTACCGGTGCTTTGGCTGAATATTGTTTTTGCCCGCAGCCTTCATTACATTGATGAAATAGTTTGGATCAGGATGGCGCAACAGGTCGTACCAGCGGTGCATCTCAAAAGCAAGTTCCAGGCGTCGTTCTTTGTATATAGCAGCCAGCCATTGTGCATCGGAGAGACCAGCCGGGCAATGGTGATAAACCTGCCCTTGCTCTTATCTGGTCGGCAGCGGGTTTGCCCAGGGCCGGTCCGGCAGCTTCTGCATATATCAGTAATACCTCGGCATAGCGCATAATGGGTATGTTGAGCGCGCTTCTCCATTGCCCGTCATCGCCGGTAGCATTGTCAATAGGAATAAAGTATTTTTTTACATTGAAGCCATTGGGCGATCCAACCAGTTGGGCTGGTTGAACATAGGTGCCATAGGTATCGCCTGGTATCCAGATCGTTCTGGTTTCTGCGCTTGTCAACAATGGTGCTGTAAGCTGCTGCCTGTTTTTTCGTATTGGTCCACAAAATCGACGCGTAGGAACGGTAAAGCCGTAACCTGATTCGCGAACGATGTTTTGTGCACGTGGACCGTAAAAGGTATTGATAGAACTTCCTGCGCCATAGATGGTAAAAGTGCCACCACCACTTCTGTATTGTACTTCAAAAAGCGATTCTTTGCCGTTTTCGTTTTCCAATTTAAAATTGTCTGCATAGTCGTTCCACAGATCATAGCCATACAAAGACTTATTGTCTATAATCTCTTTAGCTTTTGCAGCAGCATTTGCCTTGTCGCCAAGGGTTAAATAGACACTTGCCAATAAGCCTTTTGCCGACCCGGCTGTTGCCCTGCCTTTTTCATTGGCAGGGTAGGTGTTGGGCAAAAGTCCTTCCGCTGCTTTCAGGTCTGTAATAATTTGTGCATATACCTGCTCTTTTGGAGACCGCACGATGCTTGCAGCTTCTTCGGCAGTTATTACATTGGTATATAACGGCACATCACCAAAGAGGCGCACGAGGTGGAAGTAGTACAATGCCCTTAAAAAATTGGCTTCACCCAGGCTACGATTTTTGATAGCCGGAGAGATCGTTGCAATGTCAGGCACTTTGGTCAGCACAAGGTTGGCGCGCAATACACCATAATAACACTGCGCCCACATGATGTTAAGGATCGGGTTAAAGGAGGTCATACTGAAATTATCCAGCTCGGCTGTTTCTATACCATCGCCACCACCCCCACCACCCAGGTCTGCATCATCACTCATAATATCGCCCAAATGCCAGGCAGCGCCATTGTAGATAGCTGATAAGGGGGTATACGTAGCATTGACCGCAGCTATTGCTTCATCTTGGGTTTGGTAGTAGTTGCTTACAGAATTAATAGGAATGGTTGGCGCTATATTTAACAGGTCTTTTTTGCACCCGCGCAGTCAACAGGGTTCCGGCTACACCTGCCAAAAGATATTTATAATTGATCTTCATAAATCGTTGCATTTTTTTAAATTAAAAATCCACTGTTATACCAGCTAAAATGGTACGTGCCTGCGGGTAAAAACCAATGTCAACACCACCGCCTACTTCAGGATCCATTCCTTTGTAATTTGTAACGGTGAGCAGGTTTTGCGCGCTTACATAAAACTGCGCTCTTTTCAGCGTCAAATAACTAGCCCATGCAGCAGGCATTACATAGGCCAGCCGAACATTTTTGATCCTTAGATAGGAAGCGTCTTCTACAAAACGATCCGAAACCCGGTTGTTTCCATTGGGGTCGTTTAATACCAGCCTTGGCATGGTATTGCTCGTTCCTGGACCTTTCCACCGGCCAATTACATCGTTTGAATAGTTGCCATTGCTTACCCCGCTTTCAGTATACCAACGGGTAAAATTCAGCACTTTGTTACCCTGCGATCCCTGCACAAACACCGTCAGTTCAATAGTCTTTGAAGGTAACAGTGTTTGTAAGACCATAGGTAAAAGTTGGGTTGGCATTCCCGATGTTGGTTCGGTCCTGGTCGTTAATAATACCGTCATTATTCAGGTCTTTAAACCTGAAGTCACCGGGGGCAGTGCTGGTAGATGGATCGTTGCCGGCAGTTTGTACTGCATGTTTGTTTATCTCGCTTCTATCCTGGAATATACCGTCCGTCACAAAGCCGTAAAAGAAGTTGGCGGGCAACCCTTGTACGGTACGAAGGCTACCGCCTGATATACGGGCAAAACCTCCGTCGAGAGGCGCAGATAATCCCAGACGAGATCACCTTATTTTTGTACGTACCCAATACACCATTTGCATTCCAACTAATTTGTTTGCTGCTTATTATCTTTGAGTTCACGCTAAAGTCTATACCACGGTTCTGCAACGTTCCCGTATTAAATGGAACTGACTTCAAATGTACCGGAGATAAAAGGTGGGGCAACATACAAGATCAAATCTTTTGAACGTCGCTGGTACACATCCAATGCAAAACCAAGTTTATTATTAAACAAACTTCCGTCTAATCCAAGGTCCACCTGTTCATTTTTTTCCCAACGAATATCGGGGTTAAAAGAGCGGCTGGGCGCTGCTCCACCTACTACCCCACCTGAACCGGTTGAATTACCAAAAGTGTATTGAAAGCTTTGATTGATACCTTGTATATACGAATTGGCAGCCACATTAGGATTACCGGTATAACCAAAACTGCTGCGAACTTTTAATTCATTGATCCACTTTACATCCCGTAAAAAAGGTTCCTGCGAAAGTCTCCAGGCTGCAGACACAGAAGGAAATATTGCATATTTGTTTTGAGGGGCAAAATTAGAACTGCCATCTCTGCGGATGGAAAAACCAAAATACCCGCGACTATCAAAATCATAATTGAAACGACCAAAGTAAGAGATCAACCGACTATTGACGCCATCTTCTGCAGCGTTATATGTTTGAGAGATATCAGTAGGTCTGAATACAACATCATTTAAGACAGGAATGCTTTGCGAAAAATTTCCTCCACGTCCGGCAAGCACATACGAATACCTGTTTTCCTGGAAGGTATAACCTGCCACTGCATTTATCTTATGCTTCTCCGCAAAAATTTTGTCGTACGTCAAAGTGTATTCCGCCAGGTAATCGGGATACAAACCTTTTTGTGCCGAGTAACCTGTTAAATATAAAAGGACGACCACCCGAAGAAGGCGTCGCCGGGCTAAAGTTGTTTAATTCCTGGTAGTTGTAATCTCCGCCGAACACCGCTTTAAATTTCAGCGACTTTCAGCAGCGATATTTCAGTATAAACATTCCCTGTTAGTCTGTATTTCACATACTGGTTTTTTGGAACTTCCAGTTGGTAGATCGGGTTGGGTTCGTTAAAACCATCTGTGCTACCATTGCCACCGGCATACGTGCCATCAGCATTGCGCGGCGAAACAGTTGGCGGCGAGGTCAATGCCAGCAGTATCACGCTGTTAAACGGTGAGTACGTATCAGTTCCATGTTCTATCAGTTTATTCATCGAAAGCGAATTACCCAGCTTTATCCAGTTATTCACTTTCACATCACCGTTGAAAGCGCAGATTAAAGCGCTCAACATCCGTTTTGTAAATGATACCATCCTGCTTAAAATAACCGCCCGACAAAAGGTATTGAGCTTTATCAGAACCCCCGGTAGCTGTAATGTTAACACTGCGCATAGCTGCTCTTCTAAATATCTCATCCAGCCAGTCAGTGCCTTTGCCATATTGTTGCGCTATCGCATCTGCGTCGGTCAGTTTGGGCAGGACTTGCAGACCACTGGCTATACGTGCTTCACTATTCAGCACTGCATATTCGCGGGCATCCAATAGCGTAGGCAATTTCCACGCTTCCTGCAGCCCGGCATACATATCTACCGACAAAGTTGTTCTTCCGGCACGACCTCTTTTAGTGGTGATCATGATCACCCCATTCGATGCTCTCACTCCATAAATAGAAGCGGCAGCCGCATCTTTCAAAACGTCTATCGACTCTATATCGCCGGTGCCAAATGAATTTAAAACATTATCAGCGCCCTGATCTGGCAGCGGGTATCCATCTACCACTATTAAGGGATTGTTCGTGCCCGTCAGGGAAGAAATACCCCTGATCTTTATTCCCGTACCACCCGTTCCACCGGGTGCGCCACTTCCCTGCACTATGGTTACACCCGCAACTTTTCCCTGCAGTGCCTGCGCGGCATCTGCAACAGGTGTCGAGGTGATCTCTTTGGCTGAGATCGATGAAATAGAAGTAGATAAGTTCCTTCCGTTTCTTCGATCCATACCCAATTACCACCACTTCATTTTGCTCTTTGGCGGTTTCTTCCATATCAAAATTTACCGTACCGGCTTTGTTCACCACATACCGTTGCGGCATCAGCCCCACATAAGTCACCAACATAGAATTACCTTTTGCAACGGGCAGCGTAAATTTTCCGTTGGCATCCGTCATGGTGCTGCGTGTAGAACCTTCAACCGTAACTGTTGCGCCAACTAACGGTTCGCGGTCAGTTTGCTTCTTACTACGCCGCGAACCATTGATAGTTTTGCGCATTTACCTGCATAACAAAACTTGCAAACAAAATATGCAGGCATAGTATAGCCACTTTTAATTTCATGAGGCATCTTATTTTTTAATGAGAAAAAAGTTAGCTGCAAAACCCCTTAAGGTTGCTTACTTGTTTTTTTGCACGCTTGTTGCACGCAGTCTTTATTTTTTTTTTGACCTGTTACTTATACTTCCAAAAAATATTGATCACAGATTTGGTCTTAGTCGCTGCTGATCATTTAACGAAACACGGTATATTATTTTATGTACCAGGCATTACAACTAAAGGCGACTTTTGTTGCGTCGCACCCTTGTACAATTGTGCCTGTTTCAGCCTTTATCAAAAGGTCTTTTTACCTGCGGATAACCAAAATTTTTGCCTTGATTATCTTTCTACATCATCCTGGTTAAGGTGCTGCCTTTGCAGTAGGTTGTCATGATGTATAATGATCACCATAGCCCAATATATACAGCCAGGCTCACACCTACTAAAATGCACAACCAGCCAGGTAAAAAAGAGAGACTACCACGCATGGTAGTCTCTTTATCATTGCTTATCTTAATTAATAACTATCCTCGAAGTTTTTACCATTGAGCCATCTCTCAATGTAATAAAGTAAACACCATTTGCCACACCGCTCATATCGAATGAAACGGTTGCCGCAGCGCTGTTATTGGTCAATTTCACAGTCTTAACAAGTACGCCGTTTTCATTGGTAAGGTTCAGCATGGCTGTCTTTCCTGCTATCGCATCAACCTGCACATCGAGGTGATTTTTGGCTGGATTAGGATAGAAGTAGATACTTCCAATTCCGTTCTTACTCCAGTTAACGAAACAACATATGAATACGTGATCTTGCCATCGTTGTTCACTTGCTTTAAGCGGTATTGATTATTACCATCCATTGGTGAACGGTCAACGGTAGTGTAAATGCTTGCAGCGGTACCATTTCCTTTTGCATTTACAAAACTGATCTGCGCCCAGGTAAGACCGTCTTTGCTGCGTTCAACTGCGAAACCTTTGTTGTCAAATTCTGCGAGCGTTTTCCAGTTAAGCACGGTTGTTGAGCCAGACTTACTTGCTCTAAACTCGGCAAGGCTAACCGGCAGCACAGATGAATTGTAGAAGTAAATATTATCCAGATAGACAGTACTGTTACCAAATGGATCGCCAACCAGTTTAAACTGTCCGATGTTATTGAGTGCGATCATGTCGTATGATGAAAGCGGAATATCAAAACTATTCCAGCCGTTCAATGTAGGATTTACGGTTACTTTTTGCTCCACGGTAGTTGGACTGGTATTGATCAAATACACATCAAAGGCGGTGCAATTGGGTGTCCACAGATCAAAGTGCAGGGTTGTCATTTGCGACGCATCAACTGGTGCACCAAATTGCACACCCTGGTAGTTCAGGTTCTCGTATTTTTTTAGTGTGTCCTGGTTTAAAATGTAGTCGCTTACCGTTGTAGACTGTCCCCAATTAGGGAACCAATCGATACCAGTGTACGTTAGGATATACCCCACTAAATAATGACATAACTGCATAACCAGGCCGGGTTGGAACAGGGGCAGTTGTTGTAGGCGGTGGGTAGGTAACTACCAAGGTGGCGGTAGCAGTGCCAGCTCCATAACCACCTGCAGGAGCCTGTTTGGCTGTAATAACAGAAGAGCCCGCACCAACAATAGTCACCATATCTCCACTGATAGTAGCAACGGCTGTATTGCCACTGGTGTAAGTAAATTCGCCGGGACTATTACTTGTAGGGGCAGTTAATGCAAATGGTGCATCGCCTACCAATTTAGCAGGAACAGAAAAATTACTGATGGTTGGTGTAGACGCGGATTTCCAGAAATAAATATTATCAAGGTACACAATGCTACTGCCAAAAGGATCGCCCACCAATTTAAATTGCCCAATATTATTGAGTGCAATATTAGTGTATTGTGACAAATCAATGTCGACGCTTTTCCAACCGGAATTTGTAGGAGTAATTGACACTTTTTGCTCCACGGTAGTGGGGCTGGTGTTAATCAGATACACATCAAAGTGGTACAGTTGGCTGTCCAGATATCCATGTGCAGGCTGGTCATAGACGATGCATTGACCGGGCTTGAAAATTGTACCCCCTGGTAATTCAGTAGTTATATAACTTAGATGTGTCGCCCTGAAGAATGAATTCGGAAACTACCGTCGATTGACCCCAGTTGGGAAACCAGTCAATTCCCGGCACTGAATAATCATACGCCGCGCTAAAGAGAGAGATCACATCAGTAGCATTGCGGGCGGGTGGAACAGGTGCGGGCAGTTGCAGGCTGCGCAGATGCCTTGCCTAAAAAGAGAGCAAGGAAAGCAAATAAGAATGTACATTTTTTTCATTTGTAAGGTTTTTTTGATGAAGTGAAAAGTATTGATCATCGCACCGGCAAAACCCCCCGGCAGGCGATCGTTAGTTATTTTTATAGGCAGAGATTCATAAAATTGAAAAGCTAAATTAGGTTACACAAGTGCAAGCACTGTATTTTATGCCACTTCAATCTTACGCCAAAATTTATAAATGTCTGATTATTAGTCAAATCAACTTACTTCATTTCTACGTCAGAAAGGTTTCTGACAATGGTGTTACTTCCCGTGAGCTTTTTTACCTATTGGGTAGCATTACAATTTGAAGTATGCATTGCTTCGAACAGCTATCGGATTTTGCCGGGAAAACCTGTAAGCGCCGGCAACAATAATTGATCTTTTTCATAATGCAAATACACTCTAATGCAGACTAAGACGATTGCCGTACTAAAGACTATCTACAGGTACAAGCTAAAAATCGTTAGTATGTTTTCGTATCCTGGTAACATGTGTTTTTCTTTGCGCTTGATGGTAGCTTTATCTGCTTTTTTTATGGCTACACCAGAGAGTTGGCGATGAACGGAGCGTCGCAACGCTGCCTCATCAAGGTACCCATTGCCCGCACAACAAAAGATCACACAATCTTGCTAAAATAAATCGCCAAAGCTGGCAACCAATAATCTGGTTAAGGTAAAAAATAACGGGCAAGGTTTCTTGCCCATCATTTCCAGCATTTATCGAATGATCACTTTAACAGGGGTGTTTCTGTCAACCTGCAACAGATATACACCGGCAACCGGTTTTTTGTTCAGGTTGATTTGTAAGCGGTTTTGCACGGGATAATTATTTGCATCATATATCACTCTGCCCAGCACATCCACCAAACGCACACTTGTTTTTTTCAGGTTGGTTCCCGGCATTTCGATGTAAATGGTATTGCCCGTTACCGGATTTGGATACACTGAAATTTTGCCCGCACGTGCAATTGACTGAATAGTCCTGACACCATAGTCGACCCGGCGACCATCGTTGTCAACCTGCACTAACCGGTAATAGTTTACACCTGGTGCCGTGCCGGGTCTGTAACCGTATAAGAATGGCGGTCACCAGGAGTTTGGGTGGCTGCGACGGTTTTTAATAACGAATAGGTAATGCCATTGGTACTTTTCTGAACCAGGAATTGGCGGTTGTTTTGTTCGTTTGAAGTGACCCAATCAATCGCGACTTCACCATTGGCACGCAGACTGGCGGTAAAACTGATGAGGGATAACCGGGAGTGAACCGGAACATACGGTACCGACAGTATAACTGTGTGGAGTAGCACTTGAGTTTCTTTCGCCACCGGCAGGTACATTGTAGGTAAAATAAACACTTAACTGGGTGCCATTGGCAATGGCTTTGCTAAAAGTAAAGTCTGTACCAACCTGCACCATTGGGTATCCCGGGTAACCACCGGATGTACCTTCCCGCACATAGATATACACATAGCTACAGCCTGCAATAGGATCTAACGGATGAAATTGAAAATTGACCATGCCGCCACTTGTTGACATATTGTAATTATAATCTCCATTCTCCACCGAGCCACAGAAGCCGTTAGAATTATCTATGTTGACCACGATCTTAACGGAGGTTGAAATAGTGGAAAGACCACTGTTGTCGGTTGCTTTTGCGGTAATGGTATAGTTGCCTGCGGGAACATTCGTCCAGGTAAATGCGAACGGCAGGGTACTATCGCTTCCGAGGTAATTGGCGCCATTGTAAAAATCAACTTTGGTAACAGTGCCATCGCTGTCGGAAGTTGTTGCTTCAATAGTGATAGCAGCAGGTTCGGTAAAGGTGGCATTGTTTACCGGTGATGTGATGCTGATTGAAGGAGGGGTACCCGTAAGCCCTGTACAATTGTCGCCAACAGTATAACTATGTGGATTGGCTGATGAATTTCTTTCGCCACCGCTGGGAACATTGTAGGTAAAATAAAAACTAAGAGGAGTTCCATCGGCTATCGCTTTGGTAAAAATGAAATCTGAACCGGACGCGGTCATGCCATAACCGGGATACCCCCCTGCTGTGCCTTCTCTTACATAGATAAGGGCGTAAGTACATCCTGTAATGGGCGCTAAAGGATGGAAGGTGAAGGTGACGATTCCACCGGCAGTTTCAGCCTTGTATTCATAATCTTTATTAACCGCGGTGCCGCAATAGCCATCGGTATTGGGTTCGTTAACGATAATGTGGACCGGTATTGAATTGGTTGCCTTGTTTGTATTGTCAATCGCGCGTGCTACCAACGTGTAGGAACCTGCTGCAACATTGTTCCAGGTGTAAGAATACGGAAGGGTGTCGGTGGAACCGAGCAAAAGGCTGTCGTTGTAAAACTCCACTTTACTGATAGTGCCATCGGCATCTGCGGCAGTGGCTTTAATGGTGATATTAGCCGGTGATGTGAAGGTGGCATTTTCAGCCGGGGAAGTAATGGAAACGGTTGGCGCGCCGGTTACGCAAACGGTACCAACAACATAGGAATGTGGATCAGTCGAGGAGTTGCGTTCACCGCCCGCAGGCACATTGTATGAAAAGTAGAAACTTGTAGGAGTGCCGTTTACAATGGCTTTGCTAAAGATAAAATCAGCGCCCGAAGCCATCATGCCATACCCGGGATAAGTACCCGAACCGCTACCTAATTTCAGGTAAATGATTGCTGAACTGCTTCCTGCAATAGGTTGTAGCGGATGGAACCGGAAATAGACCGAATTGCCTGCGGTATACACTTCGTAGCTGTAATCGCCGCTAACGGCTGTGCCGGTGCAGGCAACGGGTGCCACATTGATGTTGACAGGAGCAGAGACAGTAAAATTACCATCATTGTCTGTTGCTTTTGCAGTTACAATGTAGTTGCCATAGGGCACATTGCTCCAGGTGGTGGCATAGGGTGCAACACTGTCTGTAGCCAACAGCGAGGTGCCGGCATAAAATTCAACCTTTGTTACTGTTCCATTTTCATCAGCAGCATTGGCTGTTATGTTTATGGTAGCCGGTGGCGTAAAGGAACTGTTGTCGGCGGGAGAGGTGATTGCAACGGTGGGCTTTATTGGATCCGCCATAAAAATTTGCACGGGAGAAGAAATAGCTGTAAGTCCACCTATATCAGTTGCTTTTGCTGTCAGGTGATAGTTACCTGCTTTTGCGCCCGTCCAGGTAAAGGAGTAGGGGGCTGATACATCTGTTGCGAGCAAGGTGTCGCCGGTATAAAATTCAACCTTATAGATGCCGCCATTTACATCATCCGTAGCGTTGGCGTCGATGACTATGTTGGCAGGAGTTAAGAACGAGGCGCCATCTGCCGGAGACGAAATGGATACTTCGGGTGCCGTATTGCCAGGGGCAGATACGAAGACGATAACAGGAGTGGACGTAGCTATCGCTCCTTCATTGTCAGTGGCTTTTGCTATAAGTGTGTCGACTTTCGGTTGGGGATTAACAATGGTGAATGTGTAGGGCGCTGTTGAGTTTGTCCCCAGGAGGGTAGCGCCGCTGTAAAAATCAACTTTTACAACCGACCCATTCGGGTCTGAGGCATCTGCATTAATTACTACATCAGCGGGGGTTACCACTATGCTATTATTTGCCGGAGAAGTAATGGAGACAAGGGGCGATGGATTGGGAGAAATACCGCCGGAAAAATAAATGTTATCCAGGTAAAAATCTGCGTTGGAGGTAGCAGGATCACCGGCAAACATAAAGGCGCCTTTTACTGAATATAAATCGATATTCATGCCTGCGTTAGGGTTATTGAAATCGGCTATTGGTATGGTAACCTGGTGCCAGTTGCCATCCCGTACCATTCCATATTTTTGCGTACCTGCGGCAAAATTGATCCATGATTTACCATGACCGGTCTTTATTCCCATTTTAAATTGCCCGGTATAGGTCGTTTTAAAGTTGAGTTGCAAGGACCCTGTTGCATAGTTGTTGAGGTTGATATAATTGTTGGCAATGCCCATTCCAAACCAATCGTTGGCGGCAGCATGCACAGCCAGCAGGCTATTGCCTTCAAATGGTACGGGAGCCGGGCTGGTGATGTTGACCAGGTTGTTCCAGTAATACAGATCGGCGTTAATGCCATAGGATAGTGAATTTGTTACGGGAGTTGTTTCGGTAAGTATGCCGAAGTTGCCGGCGCTTGCATGTTCGTCGCCGATAAATAATTCGTCGCCGGGGTTTTGATAAAGTTTGATGTAGTCAACCAACATTTTGCCAGGCAAGGGAGCCGTGATGCCATTTGGGTCATAGATATTGACATAAGCACCACCGACAGCCAGGTTCAATAATAGAAAATGCGGATTATGAAACTCACTCAGGTTTGCGGCTGCACCACCACTGATGTCGAATGTGTAAAAGTTGACATCGTCCACATACATTTTTATAAAATCACTTGTCCATACCATTTTGTATAGGTGGTAGTCAAGTGAAAGATCTACCGGTGCATCTGTAAAAGCGGTTGCGTACTCGTGAGCGCCGGAGGCATTGCTCCAATGTGTTGCCGATGATACACGCTTGTTGCCTACGCCGTCCTGTAAAGCCTGGCCTGAGCCCACTTCCATCATATCTATTTCGCCTATAGAGGGCCAGGAAGGGCCAATTGTTCCCAGGGTCCAGAAGGCGGGCCAAAGCCCTTTGGTAACATTCGGCAATTTTATGCGCGCCTCTACGGTACCATATTTAAAATGCACCCGACCTTCTGTTTTTATACGTCCGGAGGTAAATGCACTATTGGCAAAATTTTCTTTCCTTGCTTCAATAACAAGGTTGCCATTTTCAATCCGCACATTTTCTGGGCGGCTGGTATAATATTCTAATTCAGAATTTCCCCAGCCACACAACGCTCTTTCACAGCCATCGCCAAAGTCGTACGTCCAGCGATGAGGGTTGACAGCAGAAGAGTTGAAGTTCTCTTCCCAAACCAGTGTTTGTGAGCGCAGATGATTGAAAGCGCCGGAAAATAAAAAGGCAAACAGCAGTAGTAAACAGGACAGAGAAAGGCGGGCACTTTTTGTAGAAAATTTCATAATGTATTATTAATTGGCAATGAACGAATGGTGCATCCAGGTGTTGTACAATATTGAGCGACTTATTACACCATCAATGATAGGTAGTACAGGAATGCATCTTTGAAAAGTTTAGCAACGGCTAGATTGTGTTAGGGTAAAGGAGTGGAGCCTGAACGAAAAAAAAACATGGTAAAAAAAGCTTCAATAGATAGAAGATGTAAGGTAGTTTATTTGCAAATCATTGAAAATAAATGACTTCGGCTTTTGTACGCCACAACGGTATATAAAGTCAGTTCTACCTTTTTTGCTACTTCATTTCTACGTCAGCACAAATTCCGATACATTCACAAACCAGATTAGGGTAAGTGACTATGTATCGATTTCTTTTTCTTTTATTGATTCCATTGGCAGCATTTGGCCAAATAGTATTGGCTTGCCAGATGTGATCAACTATCCCAAACAAGCCTACAATGCCGGTTTGCAGAACTGGGACATCAGGCAGGACAAAACCGGTATTTACCTGGCAAACAATGAAGGTTTATTAACCTTTGATGGACAAAGCTGGGCCATCTTTCCCCTGCCAAATAAAACCATAGTACGGTCGGTAGAAACTACTGGGGATGGTAAAATATATGTGGGGGGTCAGGATGAGCTCGGGTATTTTTCGCCAACACAGAATGGAACCTTAAGCTATCATTCACTGACAGACCTTATAGCGGCAGGTGACAGAAAGTTTGGAGATGTGTGGAATATTGTTGTGCTAAAAGATGCTGTTTACTTCAGAACGCCATATAAAATCTTTAAGCTGTGGCGGGGCAAGTTTACTTCGGTAAATGCATTGTCTGAATTTTCTTTTTTAGGCTCGGACAATGGCAAATTATATGTACACGACAATAGGTATGGTTTACTGGAATACCGCGATGATAGCCTTATTCCTGTTGCAACGCAAAACCCGTTTGCGATCAACGATCCTGTAACGGCTATTTTGTCTATAACACCCGACACAGCATTGGTTGCTACGCTCAAAAACGGGTTGTACCTGTTGGCTCCGGGTGGAATCACTAAAATGGTAACGCCAAATAACCAGTTGTTTGGGAGCGATCGTATCTATGCTGCTACAACTGTCAACAGCACTTCTATTGCATTGGCAACCAGCAATAATGGTGTTTACATCATCAATCACAAAGGCGATATAATACAAAGCTTCTCTAAAAAAGAGGGGCTGCAGGATAACAATGTTCTCAGCATCTTCAACGATAACCAGGGCAATTTATGGTTAGGTCTCAACAATGGTATAGACCTTATTGCTTATAACAATCCTATAAAGCAAGTGGTGCCACTAACAGACAATGGTTCGGGTTATGCATCAGCCATTTACCACGGCAAATTATTTCTTGGTACCACAAATGGTCTGTTCTCTGTGCCGCTGCAGCCCACCCAGGATCTTAGTTTTACCAAAGGAACTTTCTCAATGGTGAACAATACAAAAGGACAAGTGTGGGCATTGTCAGTTTTAAATGACCAATTACTGCTGGGTCATCATGAGGGAGCTTTTGTGGTTGACAACAATATAGCAAAGCCATTTTCACTGCACCCTGGTTTTTGGCGTTTTGTGCAGTTTGCCGATTTTGCCAAACAGATAGTAGCCGGCAACTACAACGGGTTAGAATTTTTCACAGAACAAAACAACCAGTTCGTTAATGCAGGTAAGGTAAAAGGCTTTACAGAATCTTCGCGGTTTGTAGAGATCGACAGCAGCGGGCAAATTTGGGTTTCGCACCCATACCATGGCATCTACCGGATCGTAAAAAGTAACGATGATTATAAAATATTTACCTATTCCGGAAAGCGAGGTTTACCTTCAGAACTGAACAATCACCTCTACAAATTGCAGGGTGCAATAGTGGCTGCTACCAGCAAAGGGGTGTATGTATATAACAAGGCAACAGATCATTTTGAAGCGTCAGCATATTTTAAAAGGTATTTGGGCGACGAACCAATTCGCTATGTAAAACAAGACCACGAAGGCAACATTTGGTTTATACGCGAAAAATCTATTGGCGTGCTTGACCTCAGCGGCAAGTCGCCTGTGGTAATAGACATACCCGAACTGAACAATAAAATGTTAAGCGGCTTTGAGAACATTAACCCGGTGGACCGCTATAATATTTTTATTGGTGGAGGCAAAGGTTTCTATCATATAAACTACGATAAATACAAACGTTCAAAGAATGCGCTGGATGTTAAGATAAGATCGGTGCAAATAGCAGATAACACAGACAGTGTTTTGTTTGGTGGCTACTATGCATCCGCTGTAGATAAGCTGCCAAATACAAAAAACTATCCCGCAATTGACAGTCGATTTAGCACCATCCGGTTCGAATTTTCATCGTCGTTATTTGGCGACCAGTCGAACCAGGAATACAGTTACAGGCTGAAAGGCTTTACGGAGAACTGGTCTGAATGGAGCAAACGCACCGAAAAAGAATATACCAACCTCGGTGCAAACACCTACACTTTCGAGGTAAAGGCGCGCAACAACCTGGGAAGTGAGTTGCCGGTTACCACTTATGTTTTCCAGGTGCTGGCGCCGTGGTACCTAACCTGGCTGGCGTATTTTATTTACTTCGTCATTGCCATTGTACTTGCCGTCATTGCCTATCGTGCGCTGCGCCAAAAATTCAGACGCCAAAGAATGAAATATGAACAGGAGCAACAGCGCCTGCGCTACATTCACGAGTTGGAACTTAGCAAGACAGAAAGTGAAATGATGGTGCTGCGCAACGAGAAACTGGAGACGGAGATCAACTACAAAAATTCTGAGCTCGCTTCGTCGGCTATGCATTTGTTGAAGAAAGGTGAATTGATCTCGAAGGTAAAATCTGAGCTGACACAACTGATGCGAAAGCTCGATAACCAGGAAGGTGTAGCAGAACTGAAGAAGACGATCAGGAACCTGTGCGAAGATGAAAACATGGATGAAGAGTGGGAAAACTTCACCCACCATTTTGATAAAGTACACAGCGACTTTGTGGTGCAGTTAAAAGAAAAACATCCCAACATAACCAGCAGCGAAATAAAACTGTGCGCCTACCTGCGTATGAATTTGTCGGCCAAAGAGATTGCCCAACTCATGAATATTTCCGTGCGCGGTGTAGAAACAGGGCGCTACCGCCTGCGCAAGAAATTGCAGTTGCCCACCGAACAAACCTTGTTCGATTATCTCGTAAACATTTAATTTTCTTTGGTAGCGAACAGTATCACCTTTTTCAGCACCTGTTGTGTCACACCCTTGTACGGTGAAACATTGCGCAGCCAAAGCAATAGACAAATTGAGGCGGTACAATTGTTCGTAAGAAAAAATTGAATCCAAATTTAAAGATGGAAGTGGCAATTACTGAATGACAAGTACTGGACGATGACGTTTGGACAAATCATTGTAGTAAGCACAGCTTTTTCTGTACTACACACCACAAAACAAAGCAGTGAAGAAAGCACTCATTCTATTTGTTCGTAAGCCAGAAAAAGGTAAGGTGAAAACAAGGATCGCCAAAGACCTTGGAGACGACATAGCATTAGAGGTATATAAAAAGCTATTACAACATACAAAGCAGGTTACCCAAAATTTCGAAGGCGACAAATTTGTATTTTATGCAGGTGGCATAGTTGCCAATGATTGGTGGAATGCATGTACCAAACGTGAGCAAGCGCCCGGCGATTTAGGCGAGCGGATGCATACTGCCTTTGAGGAACTCTTTGGGTTGGGATATGCAAACATTGTGATCATTGGTAGCGACTGCTATGAACTAACGACAGCTATATTGACGCAAGCCTTTTATGCATTGCAACAGCGGGATGTTGTAGTAGGCCCAAGTGCAGATGGGGGTTATTATTTGCTGGGATTAAAGCAACCATTCGCAGAAATCTTTGCTGATATTGCCTGGAGTACC
Organism: uncultured Chitinophagaceae bacterium; assembly: GCA_963726895.1. GTDB lineage: Bacteria > Bacteroidota > Bacteroidia > Chitinophagales > Chitinophagaceae > Segetibacter. The sequence continues at coordinate 67,716 of CAVSED010000015.1, forward strand.
GAAACGGTATGCAGCGAAACGCTCAGGCGCATTGAACACAATGGAAGAACCGTTGCAATGTTGCCTATGCTGCATGATGTGGATACTGCTGAAGACTGTAGAAGGTATGTTGATCTGCAGCCTGCAAATCATAAATAAATATATAAGATCAAAATTGCGCAGTGCCTTTTTGGTCATGATGGCAAAAATGGTAAAAAGTTCAACCTGGATTTACAGATGAACGGAGCGTCGCAACCACCGCTTCACAAAGTGCCAATGCCGGTCACCAAAAACTTCTCCTTTTCTCTGTATAAACGTGTGACCCAAATTATTAACTTCTGCCAATTTGAAGGTATAAACGTAGAAAGAGCAAGCTGAAGAAGACATTTAAACAATTACCCGGTGCCTAACACAATAGCAATCATTGTTCTTCGTTATCAAATTGCGGCAGGTTAAAATTTATCCGTGATTTTGCTTTAGGTTGCAGCGCAAACAATTTTTGGGTTCGAAAAAGCTACAACCTAAGTAAAAATAATACACATGCCATATTTGAAATGCTTTGCCAGGCAAGACATCAGCGCCCTGACAAGGGTGCGCCGTTTTGAAACCAAAATAGGAGAGAGGTTGCAGGTTGTAAGCGACCCGGCTAACCTGGAGAGATCGTTGGATGAGTTCGAAGGCAAAATTTGTGATCGTGGGCATACCCGAAGACATTGGTGTAAAGGCGAACTATGGAGTGGGTGGTACCAGCACGGCTTGGAATGCATTTTTGGAGGCATTTGTAAATGTGCAGAGCAACGATTTTTTAGAAGGCAGCGATATATTGGTGCTGGGTTATTTTGACTTTAGCAAAATGGCGGACCTGATAGAAGATAACGCGCAGTCGCACGAAGAGAAAGTAATGGCATACCGCCATGCAGTAAACCAGGTGGATGAAGCGGTGGAACCAGTGATAAAGATGATAACGCAGCGCAGCAAAATACCCATAGTTATCGGCGGCGGACATAACAATGCCTACCCCATAATAAAAGGTGCAGCGAAAGGATTGTACAAAGCGGGCACATACCGTTGGCTTCTATCAACTGCATTAACCTGGATGCACATGCCGACTTTAGACCACTGGAAGGGCGGCACAGCGGCAATGCATTTTCGTATGCTGAGGAAGATGGTTTTTTGCAGAAGTATTGTGTGATAGGCGTGCATGAAAACTACCTGACACAAAACATTTGGATGGATGTGGTGAATAATCCATTCATTGATTTTATAACCTACGAAGACATTTTTATACACGAAAAGAAGAATTTCCTGGAAGCAATAGCACATGCAGCAACCTTTACCGAAGACAACTTTACCGGTATAGAACTGGACCTGGATATAGTGGAAAATGCACTCAGCAGCGCGGTTACGCCCAGCGGTGTAGACCCCATACACGCGCGCCAGTTTATATCGTATGCGGCGGCAGATAGCAAAACTGCCTACCTGCATATATGTGAAGGTGCGGTAGAACTCTCGAACGGGAGAAGCAACCAGATGACAGGAAAGCTGATCGCTTACCTGGTCAGCGACTTCCTTAAAGCCAAAGAATAAAATGATCCGGAGTTCACGAATTGTCCTTTTTCTTGTTCTCACGTTACTGGTACATCACCAGACCAATGGGCAACCGGGTGGCTCGTTACCTATCCCAAAAGATAAATTCTCCAAAACTTTCCTGAAGGTTTACAAACAAGCGTCAACCAACTTTGCTAAAGTAAAAAGCCGGCACCAAAAAGAGGGATTTAAACTAAAGCCTATGCTGCCGGGCAGCAGATCGGGCAAGGTAGTAAAAGACAGCAGCGGCTACTGCCAGTACACTTTTGACAGCTTTGCCCAATTAGAAGAGGCTGAAGCTCAAATGCAGCAGCTAACTAAAAATATTTCGCTGGCACTGCAGCAACGCACAATAGTAAAGCTAAAGGACAGTTTGCCCAGCAACCCGTCTATCGTACAACAAACCGCCATTACAGAAGTAAAAAATGGTTGCTTTACCGGTTACAATATTTTAGTGAATGTGTTGCGGAACGCCACCAATAATTATACGGTGCAACTAATGCTGAAAGGTGGAAAGGGCACATTGTACCATGGTATCGTGAGGCATGAACCGGTGCGCAGCAAATTGTTCAGGCAGAGCTTTGCAAAGATGTACACACAGTTCAACGAAGCAGCGCAATTTTATTGTACTGATATATTGCCCGGCTTTGAATGTGCGGCAATTGATAGCATGGGCACACAACAATTGATGATGCAAAAATGGGTGCAGGATTTTCCGGATGCGCGGGTTGCATTCGAAGCACTAACCACCAATCTGCGGGCTATACTCGGCGAAAAATTTGTTTACTATACACCTGACTGTCCCAATACCCAAACGCGGAAAGTGGTCTTTATAAAGGCGACCGATTTTGATGAGCTGGATCGTAAAAGCATCTCTACATTTTTAGAAAGCAACAACGATGGCGGATATGTGGTGCGGGTTGTAATGTACCATCCATAAAATCCATCCAAATCTTATAGATACAACTTCTGTCCGTTTACTTCACGTTTGTCTCCAGTTCCATTACTTTTTCAAACAGAATCTCGTATTCCTTATTCAGCGTTTGCAAGGTCTCGCTGGCTTTTTTATAGTCACTCTCAACTGCTGCAAACTTCTTTTTATCGCTGTAGTTCTCAGGTGCAGACAAACCTTTTTCCAGGCGCATTTTTTCGGCTATTGCTTTTTCAATATCGGCTTCCAAGGTGCTCAACCGGCGCTGCTGCTTTTGCAGTTCTCTTTGTGCTTCGCGGTTTACCGGTGCATTGTTCACCTTTTCCACTACAGGTTTTGGCTCTTCTTTTTTTACGGGTTCTGCCTTGCTTTTGGTTTCAATTTTTTTGTCTGCTTCCTGTTTTGCCATCCGCTCATTCCACTCTACCCATTCCTGGTAGGTGCCTTTAAATTCTTTTATTTGATGGTCAACTATTTCCCAGATTTTATTGGCCGTTTTGCTGATAAAATAACGGTCGTGGCTTACCAGTATAATGGTGCCCGGATACTTATTCAGTGCGTCTGCCAACAGTTCAACCGAATGCATATCCAGGTGGTTGGTAGGTTCATCCAGCATCAGGAAATTCGCTTTGCTTACAATGGTCTTTGCCAGTGCCACCCGGGCTTTTTCGCCCCCACTCAGTACTTTAATTTTCTTTTCCACATCATCGCCGCTAAACAAAAAACCACCCAGCAACGAGCGTAGTTCCATCTCAGTTTTCTGGCTACCGCATTCTTTCATTTCATCCAGTATGGTGTTGTTTATGTTCAGTGCTTCCAACTGGTGTTGCGCATAAAAACTTTCATCCACATTGTGCCCCCAGATCCTGTTCACCATCAAAAGGTTCATTTTCGGCAACAATCCGCAGCAGGGTCGATTTACCTTTTCCGTTGGCGCCAATCAAAGCAATTTTATCACCGCGGTCAATTTCGGCAGTGGCATTTTCCAGTATCACATTATCGCCAAACCTTTTGTTCACATGTTTTAGCGATACCAATACTGCGCCCCGGCGTTTTGTCCAATTGAAAAGTTGATGCGAATATCCGGCCGCTCTAATTGCACATCTTCTATCACATCTAGTTTATCCAGCCGTTTTTGTACACTTTGAGCCTGTGCAGCTTTGCTGGCTTTGGCTTTAAAGCGTTCAATAAAACGCTCCTGCTGGCGTATATAATCCTGCTGATTTTCAAAAGCACGTTGCTGCATTTCTATCCTTATCTCTTTTTCCTTTTCGTAATAAGTCATAGTTGCCGGTATATATATTCAGTTGCTTTTGGTATAGCTCTACTATCTTATTCACCATCCGGTTCAGGAAAAATTTATCGTGGCTTACAATTACCACACTGCCTTTATAGTTGATCAGGTATTTTTCCAGCCATTCGATGGACGGTAGATCAAGGTGGTTGGTCGGTTCATCCAGCAGCAATACATCGGGTGCCTGCAGTATCATTTTTGCAAGCAGAACCCGCATTCTCCAGCCACCACTAAATTGTTTGTAGGGTTTTTCAGGTCATCGTTGCTAAAGCCCAAGCCATGCAAAACTTCCTCTGCTTTGTAGTGCACATTGTAGCCATCCAGCACATCCATTTCGTGCAATGCATCGGTATATTTTAACAGCAAGCTTTCATCTTCGTGATTTTGCTTCCAATTCTTTGCCCAGACTGTTCAATGTCTTTTTCCAGCTGCTGAACGCTTTCAAAAGCGCCCAGCGCCACACCGGTTATGGTGTCATTGGTGTCAAAACTTAGCAGATCCTGGTGCAGGTAGCCAATGGTAGTGTCCCGTCCTTTTTCCACCGTGCCTGCCGAGGGTGTATATTGCCCACCAGCACCTTTAACAGCGTAGATTTTCCGGTACCATTGTACCCAATCAAACCAATGCGTTCGCCGGGTTGAATGTGCCAGGTAGCATCACTTACAATTACCCTCGCACCAAATTCAAACGTAACATTTTGCAGACCTAATAACATAAAAATCAACTGTTTTTTTAAGCGCGGCAAAAGTATACAATGCGTTTGGATAGCAATTTGATTTACTTTTGCAGCAAATTTTTTTAACATGAAATATTCTTTGATCGCAGCAGTTTTATTTTTTGTTGCCTGTGGCGGCAGCGATACAAAACCAGTAGAAGTGGAGCAGAAAAGTGAGCCTCTCGCCCAGAGTAAAAACTCAGCCGAATTCAATGCCAGCTTTACCAACTTTTTAGATAGCTACTACCACCTTAAAGATGCCCTAGTACTATCAAGCGACGACCTCGCCAACGCTTCCGCCACCAGGTTGGCCGGCAGCGCCGACAGTCTCGATCTTAGCTCGGTAAAAGCCGACAGCAGTATTGTTACTACCGCTAAAGGGTATGTGCAAACTGTTTCTTCAGAGGCGGCAGCACTCGCCGGCGAAAAAGATATGGAGGCAAAACGCAAGTCATTCCAGGTTATCAGCGACGCCATGTACGACCTCATCCGCACCGTACGTTTCGACCAGGGTGTGGTGTACCACCAGTATTGCCCCATGGCTTTCAACGATGCCGGTGCCTACTGGTTAAGCGCTGCTTCCGATATTCGCAACCCATATTTTGGCAAAAAAATGCTCACCTGTGGCGAAGTAAAAGACTCTATCGACTTCCGCGGAAAATAAATTTCTGTCGTCCGGTACCTTCAGCGCGTTATCTAAGTTTCTTTCCTGCCGAACAAATTAATCTGCCTGGTGTATTGCGTCTTTTCGCATCGGATACGCTGGTGGCAATACAGTTGCAAGTTGGGTCGTTCACTTTTTTTTTGGTTACCAACTTTAGTTTCTCCGGTTGAGCGAAGGTTGCGACGCTCCGTTCATCTGTATGTCTTTAATGGGGCTTTTATTAAGTTGTACTTATAGGTATATACTAAAACACCACGTCAATATTGAAAAGCATTCTGGTCTTTGTTGTTAGCCTTTATTATTGTTTGCCGGTCAGTGCGCAGGCACAGCAGCGCTTTACACTCAATGGTTACATAAAAGATTCCCTTACGGGCGAAACACTTATCGGCGCCAACCTGAGTGTTGCCGCAGCCGGCAAAGGGGTTACTTCCAATGCTTACGGCTATTACTCACTCACGCTGCCAAAAGGTCAATACCTGCTTACCTGTTCCTTTGTTGGGTATAATGCAAAAGTTTTTTCTCTCGATCTCGATAGTAATTACCAGACCGACATATACCTGCTGCCCCGCAACTTTATTGTAGAAAACGTAACGGTAACCGGGCGCAAAAGAGACAACAATGTAAAGACCGCGCAGATGGGTAAAATAGATCTGAGTATGGAGGCGGTCAAGTCTATGCCAGCGTTGTTTGGTGAAGTGGATATACTTAAAACGTTGCAACTATTACCGGGTGTGCGCAATGCCGGCGAAGGCAATTCCGGGTTCTATGTACGCGGCGGTGGTCCCGATCAAAACCTCATTATTCTCGACGATGCGGTGGTGTACAACACCGGACATCTGTTTGGTTTCTTTTCCATTTTTAATTCCGATGCAATTAAAAATGTTTCGCTCATCAAAGGTGGAATGCCAGCCCAATATGGTGGCAGGCTCTCCTCGGTTGTTGACATTAGCATGAAAGATGGCAACACCAATAAAATGCAAATCGATGCCGGTATCGGTCTTATCGCCTCGCGTTTTTCCATCCAGGGTCCGATCGTTAAAAATAAAATATCCTATATCGTTTCTGCCCGGCGTACCTACATAGACGCTTTGATAAAACCTGCCATTAAAAAGTCAAGCCAGTTCTATGGCTCGGGCTATTATTTTTATGATCTTAATGCCAAGGTCAACTATGCTATTTCAACCAAAGACCGCATTTTTCTCAGCGGCTATTTGGGTCGTGATATCTTCAATTTCAATAACACACAGCGGTCCTTCAATGTAAATATTCCGTGGGGCAATTCTACTATGACCTTTCGCTGGAACCACATCTTCAACCGCAAACTATTCAGCAACACATCACTGGTTTACAACGATTACAAGTTCTCGTTTGGTGCGGTTCAAAACAACTTTGCCATCAAACTTTCCTCGGGCATCAAAGATCTCAATGCCAAGATCGATTTTGATTTTTATCCATTGCCAAAGCACAAAGTAAAGTTTGGCGGTCTGTTCACTTATCACCAGTTCCTGCCTAATATTCTTACCGCCGAGCAGGATACAACCAAATTTGATCCGAACAATGCCAATCGAAAGAACGCCAACGAATATGGTGTTTACATCCAGGACGATTGGGATATAAGTGATAAAATAAAAGTGAATGCAGGTTTGCGCTACGGTGCCTTTCAGCAGGTAGGTCCTTATACACGCTATACGCGCGACAACAATGGAAATAAGCTCGATAGCATCGTTTACGGACGGGGGAAAACAGTGAAGTCTTATGGCGGTTTAGAACCCCGCGCCACCATCCGTTATGCACTCAACGAAGATGAATCTATCAAAGCGGCAGTCACACGTAATCTGCAATATATCCATCTTGTCAGCAATGCCGGTTCTACTTTACCTACCGATCTTTGGGTTCCCAGTACGCTACTGGTAAAGCCGCAGATCAGTTGGCAATATGCCGCAGGTTATTTTAGAAATTTTGCTAACAATACGTACGAAACTTCGGTAGAACTCTACTACAAAGACATGCAAAACCAGATCGAGTACCGCGAGGGCTATACGCCTTCACTCAAAGATCCGGAAGAAGAATTCACCTTTGGGAAGGGCTGGAGTTATGGTGCGGAATTTTTTGTGAACAAGGTGAGAGGCAGGTTTACAGGATGGGTAGGTTACACACTTAGCTGGACCTGGCGAAAATTTCCCCAGTTAAACAGCGGTGAAAAATATCCGAGCAAATACGACCGTCGCCACGATCTTTCTGTTGTTGGCACTTTCGAAGCCAGTAAGAAATGGAAACTCTCATCCGTTTTTGTATTTGGTACCGGCAATGCTGCCACCGTACCCGAGCGTTTTTATTTTGTCAATGGTGTTCTTACACAGGAAAACAGCCGGATCAATGCCTATCGTCTAAACAACTATCACCGCCTCGATCTGTCTGCAACGCTTACGCCCCAACCTAAAAAGAAAAGAAGGTACACCGCTAGCTGGGTATTTGGCGTGTACAATGTTTACAGCAGGCTCAATCCTTATTTTATCTATTTCGATCAGTCGGGTAGTGCCATCAACGGCGACCTGCAGGTGCAAGCAAAACAGGTTTCCATTTTCCCGATCATTCCGTCAGTCACCTGGAACGTGAAGTTCTAGCAAGTAAAACACTTCTTCAGTACAAGTGCTCCCGGTGTACAACAGCTTTAAAAAATTCACTTACTTTCAGCTTTATTCTTTGTTTTTAATCATTGTATATGAACCTACTTTGTAAAAGCGCCCTTATTTCTACAGCATTGATCGCTACTGTCTTTTCTGCAACGGCACAGCAAAAGAGTGGACCGGTGCTTACTGTAGCTGACTACCAACATGCCGAGTCTTTTATGCCATACAACACTGCCGCTTTAGTTGACAGGCTGAAGGTGCAGCCGCATTGGCTGCCGGGCGGTCGCTTTTGGTATCGCATCTTAACTGCGCAGGGTAGTGAATTTGTAGTAGTCGATCCGGTGAAAGAAACAAAGACCGCCGCGTTCGATCAGCAAAAACTGGCTTCCTCTTTATCTGCTGCTTTCAATAAAACATACGACGGGCAGCATCTTCCATTTACTGATTTTGACTTTGTTGAAAATGGAACTGCCATCACCTTTGGTGCCGGCAAAAAAAACTGGAAATGCAACCTGCAAACCTATGGTTGCGCCGAAGATCTTTCAGTAAAAGAACCAGCTAAACCGCTTGCCAATGCAGTACTTTCACCCGATGGAAAATATGCCGCCTTCATCCGTAATTACAACCTTTGGGTACACAATACATCTACCAACACCGAAACCCAACTGACCACAGATGGCATGAAAGACTTTGGTTATGCCACCGACAATGCAGGCTGGACAAAAAGTGATCGCCCCATTCTTACCTGGTCACCCGACTCTAAAAAGATCGCTACTTTTCAGCAAGACCAGCGCAACGTTAGTGACATGTATCTCGTAACCACCAACGTTGGCAAACCACAATTGCAGCAGTGGAAGTACCCATTGCCCGGCGACTCCGCTGTAGCCATGCTTCACCGGGTTATCATTAACGTTACAAATCCGCAGGTGATACGTTTGCAGATACCGCCCGATCCGCATCGCGCCACACTCTCCGATGATATTGCCAGTGGTGGCGAAGGTTTGGATGATGTTGATTGGTCAGCCGACGGTTCACAACTCGCTTTTGTTTCCACGTCCCGCGATCATAAGGTAGAAAAAATGCGCATTGCCAACGCAAACACCGGCGAGGTGCGTGAAGTGTTTACAGAAAGCTCCGCTACCCAGTTTGAGTCCGGTCAGGGAAAGATCAATTGGCGCTACCTTCCGTCAACCAACGAGATCATCTGGTACTCTGAACGTGACAACTGGGGGCATTTGTACCTTATAGACGCACGAAGTGGCAAAATTAAAAACCTCATCACCACCGGTGACTATGTAGTAACGCAACTAATGAATGTTGATACGAAGAACCGCACGGTGTATTTCCTTGCCAACGGGTATCAGTCCAATGAAAACCCGTATTATACTCATCTTTATAAGGTCGGTTTCGATGGGAAAAACTTTATCGCTTTGACCCCCGAAACGGGTAATCACCAAATATCATTTTCCGCTGATAACAAGTTTTTTGTAGATGCATACTCGCAACCAGACGTGCCGCCTGTAACGCTCGTTGCGCAGTGCCGATGGAAAGACAACTATGCTCCTCGAAAAGGCGGATGTTTCGCGGCTTGTTGCAACTGGTTGGAAGCCACCAACGCCCATAAAAGTAAAGGCTAAGGATGGAGTTAATGACCTGTATGGTTTACTTTTTACTCCCACCAATCTCGATTCAACAAAATTGTATCCTGTCATCGATTATATTTATCCCGGGCCGCAGGGTGGTAGCGTAGGTTCCTGGTCTTTTCTTCCTTCGCGTGGCGACAATGCAGCCCTGGCTGAACTGGGCTTTGTTGTAGTGGAAATAGAAGGTTCCTGCAATCCGTTGCGCTCCAAATCTTTTCACGATCTCTGCTATGGAAACATGGCTGAGAACACCCTGCCCGACCAGGTAAGCGGCATTCAACAACTTGCCGCCAAATATGCATTTATCGATACGGGCCGCGTAGGCATTTGGGGACATTCCGGTGGTGGCTTTGCAACCGCTGCAGCCATGTTTCGTTTCCCCGACTTTTTCAAGGTAGGCATCTCAGAGTCGGGTAACCATGATAACCGCAACTACGAAGATGACTGGGGCGAGCGCTACATTGGCTTGCTAATAAAAGACAGCACCGGCAAGTCAAACTACGAAGCGCAAGCCAACCAGAACTATGCAAAAAACCTGAAAGGAAAACTGCTGCTGGCGCACGGTATGCTCGATGATAATGTGCCACCCTATAATACCTTGCTGGTGATAGAAGCATTGGAAAAAGCAAATAAAGACTTCGATCTTATCATTTTTCCCAATAGCCGGCATGGCTATGGCGAGTACTCACTTTATATGACCCGCCGCCGCTGGGACTATTTTGTACGCAACCTGCTGGGTGGCGTGCCGCCGCGAGAGTACGAACTAAAAGGGAAACCAGATCCGCGAAACAAACTCTGGTGATAGACCAAAATATTAGTAATGGAAAACGCCCCGGACTGCAGGGCGTTTTTTATGTTTTGCAGTGTATGGTCACCAGCAGTGAAAAGGAAATGCGACACTGTTGCGACGCTCCGTTCAGCGGCAAACCATTGTTGGGGCAAATAGAGCAAGAAAGCAAAAAGCAGGCGCAAAAACTTATGCGATACTACACTTCTTATTGTATCACAACTTCCTTTATTACTTTTTCGCCCAAAGCTTCGTTTACCCGTTCTATTATTTTTTCTTTCTGGTACATCAATTCCTGGCGTAGTGGCCCCACGTTGGTTTTTATGAATAGAGTGTGGTTAACAATTTGAATTTTGTCGGTGTAGCGGGCGATCGTTTTACCCATCAGGGTTTCCCAAACTTGCTCAATTTGCAAGGCTTGTATGCCCGTTTTTAATTTGCTTTTTTTCAGGAATGCTTTTATGGCATCGCCCATCGAATACTCGCCCATGCGGTAAAGTAAAGCCATTTTTACTTGTAGCACAAGTGGCAAAAATCATTTCGGCTATCCTGTAAAAGAAAGAAGCATTTACCGGTAAACACTTTCTTTTTACCTATGTAATGAGTACATTCATTGTTCGCGCCGGACACACAAAATGAAAACGACAGTATGCAAGCTATATTCGGAATAGATAATCCCCTGTTAGATTACCTACTGGTATTGCTGGTCTATTTTTTCATGTTTCTGTTTATAAAATATCCACACCCTGCGATAGAAGCGCGCTACAAACCGAACTTTTATTTTCTGGGAATTTTTTGGTTTGTGGCAATGTTTACCGGCAATTATTTTGGTTACCTGTTGGGTGTTATGAGTTTTTTGCCCTGGTTCAACAATCTTATTCATTGCGCCTTATGGATCGGCATTTGCCTCAACTGGTTGTACTATTGTTGTTACCAGCGCCCCATGGTACAACAGATCATCTTTTTCGCTTTTACCAGTTTTATTATAAAGATGACCGAGATGCAGTTGCTGGGTACCTGGTACCGCGAATCTTATTTTGGAATACATAATCAATATGCATATCTCGTTACCATGAGCCTGGTAGACGGATTTTATCCCATTATCTCTAAATGGCTGCTCAGCCTCCTGGGTAAAAAACACATCTTCGGCGTTTACGATCCTGCACTTCCGTAGGTGACGCTTACAAAACCTTTGTAGTTAAGGAAAGGTCACATTCATCCATTCACTGCCTAAAAGTTATACGGCCGTATCTTTTACAATGCTACATAGAGCTACGAAAAAGGAATAATGAGAACTGAACAAGGGCTCTGCCGATATGAGTTGCTACCCCTGTTGCACTTGCCGCGCACAGACCTTCGGTACAAGAGTGCGACGCAACAATGTATAAACAAAGAACAAAAGCCTGGCTCCCAAAAAAGCAAAAAAAATTAAGCCGGGGCGAGTGTTGTTTTTTGTTGGCTATTGCTAATGGTTGCCAGAACTGTAATCATGAGACCCATGCAGGCGATGATGGTAAAGGAGAGACGCAGCCCGGATATGCCAGCGAGAATGCCGATAAGCGGCGGACCAAAGAGAAACCCAAAAAAACTGATAGTGGAAACCGATGCAAGGGCAGCGCCAGCCGACATTTTTTTGGATCTGCCTGCCGCGCTATATACCAATGGCACAATAGAAGAAACACCCACGCCAACCAAAAGAAAGCCGACAACGGCAGGGTAAAAGCTGGGCAGGGCAACTGCCAGTATAAGACCGGTAAAAGTAATGAGACCACTTGCCTGCAGTATGCGGGTAAAGCCAAAGCGCGAGGTGAAATAGTCCGCAACAAAACGGCTGAGCGCCATGGTGCACATGAAGGCAGTGTAACCGGCACCAACCAGGGCGGGTGGTACCTGCACTACTTTTTTAAAGTAAATACCGCTCCAGTCGAACATGGCGCCTTCGCAGAGCATAGAACAAAAGGCAATGAGACCAAGGCTAAGTAATGAACGATCGGGGAGGGCAAACAAAGGTCTTTTTTCAGCCGCTTGCAAATCGCGTTGCAGTAAAAAGCGCCCTGCTACTAAAAAGATCGTTAGACATATGCCAAGCACTATGGCGAAGTGCAACGGAGGTATAATACCTGCACCATTCATAAAGGTGCCAAAGGCTGCGCCGGCAAAACCGGCAAGACTCCAAATGCCATGAAAAGAAGCCATAATGTTGCGGCGGTACAATCGTTCAACTCCGACTGCCTGGGTGTTGATGGAAATGTTGCCCATGTTGCCCGCGAGACCAAAACAGAAAAGCGCTGACACCAGCGCCGGTGTAGAATTTGCCAGACCGAGCGTAACAAGTACACAGCTATAGGCGATACCTGCAAAAGAAATAACAACCTTGCTGCCTTTTCTATCGACCAGCCAACCTGATAGCGGCAATGACACCAACAAACCTGCCGGTAATGCAAACAGTACAATTCCTAAAGCAGTTTCGCTAAGGTGTAGCTTTTGCTGGATGGCAGGAATGCGGGAAGCCCAACTGGCAAAACAAAAACCGAAAAGAAAGAAGAAGGAAGCCGCGGAGTACCGGTGAGTGCGGGGCGAATAGGAATGACCGGGAAGGGAAGGGGCGGCTTCAGGGAAAAAGGTGTTAGCAGTTGGCATTGATTATTCACTAAAAATAGTAGACAGGTCTTGTTTGATACACAGGCGCAAAAATAGACCCTGAAGGCGTATATGAACCAAAGTTATAAACCTGTCAAGTGGAAAAATATTTATCTTTTGCGCTTAAAATTTGCCTTTATGAAAAGCATGATTGCCTTCCTGGTACTGCTGTTTGCCGGAAATATTAGTATTGCTCAGGATGAAAGCCTTAGCCGGGCAGGAGAAAACTTTCTGAAGTCGCTCGATAAACAGCAACTTGAAAAGGCACAATACCGGTTTGACACTGCGGAGAGATTTGTCTGGAACTATATTCCTAAAGACGACCGGAAAGGAATATCGATCAATGAACTGAACCAAACACAGCGGGCGGCTGCCCGGAACCTCTTGCGGACCGCCATGAGCGATAGCAGCCTGTGGAAGGCTACGCAGATCATGAACCTGGAAAAAGTGCTGAAGGCAATGGAAAACAGAAAAGAAGACGATCACTACCGGGATACCGGGAAGTATTTTATAACCGTATTTGGTGACCCTGACAGGAGAAGTACCTGGGGATGGCGACTGGACGGACACCATGTGTCGCAAAACTTCACGATAGCAGGTGACAGGATCGTAGCCGGGACACCTTCATTTTTTGGATCTAATCCGGCAGTGGTTTTGGCAGGACCTCAAAAGGGGCTGGAAATACTGAAGCCGGAAAATGTGCTCGCGCTGGAGTTGGTGAACAGTCTCGACCCTCAACAATTAAAAACAGCGTTGATAGATGCTACAGCCCCCGGTGATATCTTGACCACGACCAAAAGAGAGATAGATATAGACAGACAGGCTGGTTTGGCTTACGGTAATATGAGCCCACATCAGCAGTTGGTTTTTATGCAGTTGCTGAGCACATATATTCACCGGTACACGCGGCTGTTCGCTGCACGTATGATGGCCAAAATAGAGGATGCGGGTCTGGCAAAGGTGGTGTTTTCCTGGGCTGGAAGCCGCGAGGACGGACCCGGTCACCCCAGGTACTACCGCATAGCCGGCCCAACAATCGTGATCGAGTACGACAATACGCAGAACAATGGCAATCATGTACACACGGTAATCAGGGATATAACCACCGATTTTGGCGGTGATATGCTGCTGGAGCACTACCGTGCTGAACACCAGCGGCCCTGATGGCGCGAGATGGCAATTATGTTAATGGCTTAACCAGGTGCTGCTTATTCAACGCAAAAATCTATACATAGCCTGTCGGCAGTTATGAGGAACTGTAAGTCAGCAAATGGAGTATAAAAAAAAGGTTTTTGTGAAAGATCTATTCTATGCTCTATTTGGTGAAGCGATAATTTACAACCAGCTTTGGACCTCCTTTTTACATCTGTTCCTTTAAGAACAAAACAGGCATGAAAATTTATTTATTTCAATTGAGGAGTTATCCTTTTGTACTTGCAGTAATTAACAAACTGTTACAAACATGCGATGGTAACTATATCTCTCTAATATTATAATTTATTAGTTATCAACCATGTGCAACTCCAGGAAGCAGTAAAACGTCCAACATAAAACGAAAAATTTTTTTTTAAGCGGGATCAGATTTGCTGTTATATTTTGCATCCGTTTCTGTTATTTATCTACCATTCTACGAGATCGCCAGAAAGTCTTCCAATGGATACTATCCATTTTTTCTGCATCTGATATCTCAATATTCTTCAACTTTTCCACTAATTATTCTTGAAAATTCCTGCGCTTTTGTGCGGTGGACCATCCTATGGTTTGTGGCGTAGCCCTGGCGTTTACACTTGACTTTTTATATACAACCCTTAACCAACCATCATGACCAGACATCTACTGTCGTTTTTTTGTGCCAAACCTATGTTTACTTTTTTGGTTTCTTTTCTCCTTGTTTGTGCAGGTTATTCGCAAAATGTAATAGTAACTGAAAATCAACTCACGGGTACAGCCCCGGCGATCTGGGATATTTCCGGTGCCGGCGATTTAAGCATTCAGGGGTTTGCCACAGACATTAGCGTTGCAAAAGGACAAACTGTTCATTTTAAGATCAAGACTAATGCATCCAGTTACGCTATTAATATTTACCGCCTGGGATATTATCAGGGCAATGGGGCTTGCCTGAAGGCGAGCATTTCTCCCTCGGTCTCGCTTCCGCAAACCCAGCCGACCGACGGATACGATATAGCTACGGGTAAGACCGATTGCAGCAACTGGGCAGAGTCTGCTTCGTGGCAGGTTCCGGCAAATGCAGTTTCGGGGATATACCTAGCCAAACTGACCCGCGGGGACAACAATGGTTCCAGCCATATTGTTTTTATTGTGCGTGATGACGCAGGTACCTCCAAAATATTGTTTAAGACGTCGGACGCTACCTGGCAGGCATACAACAATTATGGCGGAAACAGCCTGTATGTAAACGGCTCGGGAACCAGTGTTCCGGGCTTTAATCATGCTACCAAGGTGAGCTACAACCGTCCATTTTATACGCGTAATGGTGGCGGAGGTGGTGGTGCCGCAGAAGATTGGTTGTTCAATGCGGAGTACCCGATGTTGCGTTGGCTGGAAAGAAATGGGTACGACGTGAGCTATACCACTGATGTGGATATGGACAGAAGTACTACCAACATAACGCCTGCCATGCATAAAATAATGCTGGCTGTTGGGCATGATGAATATTGGTCGGCTAGCGAAAGGAGCAGGTTTGAAAGTGCCCGCGATGCAGGGGTGAACCTGGCGTTCTTTGATGGCAACGAAATATATTGGAAAGCCCGGTGGGAAGATAATAACCGGACGCTGGTCTGCTACAAAGAAGGAACTCAGGGTGAAAACGTATGCAATGCCAAATGTGATCCGCTACCAAATACGTGGACAGGCTTGTGGAGAGATGGCTGTGGTACAGCTTATGGCAGCAACGACGGCTGCCGTCCGGAAAATACGCTCTCCGGTCAGATCAGTTGGGACGGTACTACCTCAGCGATACAGGTGCCTGACACATACAAAGGGCTGCGATTTTGGCGGAATACCTCGGTGGCCAACCTGGCTCCGGGTCAAACAGCTACCTTTTCTGCCGGTACTCTGGGCTACGAGTGGGACTGGGAACAGTACGCTGGCAGCTACCCTGCAGGCAGAGTCACCATGTCAAGTACCACCCTGAACGGACACACACATAAACTTTCTTTGTACCGCCACAGCAGCGGTGCTCTTGTATTTGGTGCAGGTACCGTGCAATGGTCGTGGGGTCTGGACGGTACACATGACAGAGGGGGTTCGACCACTGATGTGCGTATGCAGCAAGCCACTGTAAATCTTTTTGCCGATATGGGTGTGCAACCCGGAGGTCCGCTGCAACCAGGGCTAACGTTGGCCACTGCCTCCACGGATGTGCAGGCACCTGCTTCGGTCATCTCGGCGCCGACTGACGGCGCAACCTTTACATCCGGAGCTCCCATCACGATCAGCGGTACTGCATCGGACGCGGGTGGTGTGGTAGCCGGAGTAGAAATATCTGTTGATGGAGGAGCGACCTGGCAGTTAGCTACAGGCGGCAGTACGTGGTCTTATACCTGGATTCCTTCTGCCTCCGGTAATTTCACAATAAAGAGCAGGGCTTTTGATGACATGGGAAACCTGGAGACTGCCGCTAGTGTGCCTTCGCCAAATGCGATCAGCATCACCGTTTCAGGTGTGGTGCCAGGCGTATGTCCGTGTTCAGTCTTTCAGCCGACAGATGTACCTGCTTCGCCGATTGTAAATGATGGCACTCCGATAGAACTCGGTATGAAATTCAGAACTACACAAGATGGTGTCATCACCGGTGTGCGGTACTATAAAGGACCAGGCACTACAGGTGTTCACATCGGGCATTTATGGAGCAGTGCAGGAGTGCTTTTGGCGGAAGCAATCTTTGCTAACAAGTCTGCCTCTGGCTGGCAGCAGGTAGATTTTTCAACACCTGTTTCTGTCACTGCCAACACAACCTATGTAGTATCATTCTTCAGTCCATCCGGTGACTATGCTTTTACCAATCCCTTTTTTACACAGGCGATAATCAACGGGCCTCTACGGGGTTTAGCTACCGGTGAGGATGGCCCGAATGGTTTATATAAATACACGGGAACGTCCTCATTTCCCACCGATAATTATCAATCCAGTAATTATTCCGTGGATGTTGTTTTCAATACAACCACTGTTCCCGTTGTTGATGTCACCCCACCAACCATCATTTCTTATTCTCCCTACAATGGAGCCAACGGAGTAAGTGTCGGTGCATCCGTTACAGTAGCCTTTTCAGAAGCCCTGGATCCCGCAACAGTTTCCGCTACTACGTTTGAGCTTACCAATGACGCCAATGCCATTATTCCGTCCATTGTAACCTACAACGGCACGACACATGTGGCAACCGTGGTCCCAACGGCAGCATTTTTTCCATCTAAAACATATTTGGTCAAAGTAAAGGGTGGTGCGGCAGATCCTCGTGTAAAGGATGTTGCCGGCAATGCCTTAAACGCAGACCTGACCTTTTCCTTCACAACTTCATCTGTGGCCCAGCCTTCGCCGCTAGACGGTGCAGGAGGCCCCATACTGGTAGTCAGTTCGGCAAGTAATCCGTTTAGTCGTTATCCGGTAGAGATCCTGCGGGCTGAGGGTCTTAATGAATTTAGTGCTATGGACATCTCGCAGGTAACAGCGACGGTATTGAATAGTTATGATGTGGTCGTATTGGGGGAAATGCCTGCCGCCGACATACCAGCAGCCAAAGTGACCATGTTTACTGACTGGGTGAATGCCGGAGGGACGTTCATTTCGATGAAACCAAATTCTCAACTAGCTTCACTTTTGGGAATTGCACCATCCGGTACTTTACTATCTGACAAGTATCTACTGATCAAACAGACCGGCCCGGGTACTGGTATCGTCAACCAGACCATACAATACCATGGAGCGGCTGAACTATATACACTCACCAGTGCTACGAGCCTCGCTATGTTGTATTCCGGTGCCTCTACGCCTACAGTTTATCCGGCTGTAACGTCCAGGAGCGTAGGAACAAATGGAGGCGTTGCAGTAGCATTCGCTTACGATCTTGCCAAATCAGTTGTATATACCCGCCAGGGCAATCCTGCATGGGCGGGTCAAAAACGGGACGGACAAATTGATCCTATCAGGTCTGATGACCAGTTTTATCCGGACTGGATAGATTTTAACAAGATAGCTATTCCACAGGCTGATGAACAGCAGCACCTGCTATCGAATATTATTATAAAAAACACCCTGCACCGCAAACCGTTACCAAAGTTTTGGTTTTTGCCAAAAGGTTACAAGGCAGCAATTGTGATGACCGGTGACAACCATGGTGATGGCGGAATGAAACCACGCTTTGATATCAACATCGCTGAGTCCACTCCTGGCTGTTCAGTGGATGATTGGGAATGTATCCGCTCGACCGGATACCTTTACCCGGGTACCACGTTCACCGATGCCCAGGCAAAGCAATACAGTGACCTGGGGTTTGAAGTGGCGCTGCACGTCAATACAAATTGTCAGAATTTCACTGGCAGCGAATTTCAAAATTTCATCACCTCGCAATCTGCTGCTTTCCAGGGTACATTTCCATCTGTACCTAAACCGACTACGAACAGAACACACTGTATCGCATGGCCTTCTTATAGTGTAGTGCCAGAAGTGGAGGTCGCAAACGGTATAAGACTTGATGCTAACTATTATTATTGGCCGGGCGCCTGGATCAACAACCGTCCCGGTATGTTCACTGGATCCGGCTACCCGATGCGCTTTACAAAAGAAGATGGATCGCTGATCGATTGCTACCAGGCTGTAACTCAGATGCCGGATGAAAGCGGTGAAGTGTTTCCTGATTTTTGTAATGCTCTCCTGGACAAGGCAGTTGGTATTGAGGGTTACTATGGCGTGTTTACTACAAATATCCATTTTGATGTTGCCAATAGCGCCGAAGCAAACTCAATTGTTGCCAGTGCCAAGGTACACGGTGTCCCTGTTGTATCTGCGAAGCAAATGCTTACCTGGCTTGACGGCAGAAACACGTCCGCTTTTGGTCCTATGACCTGGAATGGTAACGTTTTAAACTTTTCCATAATAGTAGGAGCAGGCGCCAAAAATCTCCGGGCAATGTTGCCTATGGCTTCGCAAGACGGTCGCTTGAGCAGCATCACCGGAAATGGTTCGGTTGTAAGTTTTACCACAGAATTAATCAAAGGAATTCAGTACGCGTTTTTTGACGCTGCTTCGGCTACTTATGCAGCTACCTACTCATCTGATAACACAGGGCCTGTAATCACACAGGTGGAAGCATCTCCGCATGCTGATGGTACTGCAACCATAACCTGGACTACTGATGAGGCAGCTAGCTCAAAAGTGGACTATGGATCTGTAGCAACTTCCTTAAATCTTTCCTCTGGCAATGCCAGTCTGGTATTGACACATTCTATTACGCTTACCAGCCTTAATGTCGGTACTACCTATTATTTCCGGGTCACTTCGGTTGACGGCTCAAACAACAGCACCACTGAACCGGAAACGTCCAATTCTCCTTTGTCATTCACCATTCCGTCTGTTTGTGTAAGCGACCAGGTTGTGGCAGAATTCAATGCAGGAAGTCCCGACGCGAATGTGATTGTATCCTCACTGGAAGGTGGAGCTATCACGCTCAAACCAATTTTAAATGAAGATTTCAATGGTACTTCAGTGCCAAATGGCTGGGGAGAGGGCGTATTCAATCCCGGAAGTACAAGCTTCATCAATGGAGTAGTAACCGTAAATGGTACCCATTTATATTCTACCAATTCATTTGCTCCAGGAACAACGCTTGAGTTTACTGCCACATTTACCCTTGGCTCTTTCCAAAACATCGGTTTCTCAAATGATCAGCCCTTCGACACAGCACCCTGGGTGGTGATAGGTCAAGGAGGAGGTCCCGATGGTAACTTGTACGCCCGTACTTCAGATGGTGCGTCCATCAGTCTGGGTGCCGGTTTATTGGGTAGCTCACATCAATTCAAGATCAAATGGAAAGTCAGCAGTTTTGAATTCTATGTGGATGGAAATGCAAACCCTGCTGCGACCATCAACTTCGTCAATGCTTCCAACATGTTTATCCAGATCAGTGATGTATTGAACAATGACGGGGCACTGTCTGTAGATCTCATTCGAGCAACGCCTTATATGTCGCCAGGCAGCTTTACTTCAAAGGTGTTTGATGCAGGAATGACCAAAACCTGGGGGGTTGCTACCTGGAGTGCAGAAGTACCCACAGGTACCGGGCTGGCAATATATGTACGGCAAGGCAACGTTCCTGTTCCCGATGCGACCTGGTCGGCTTTCACACAAATAGCAGCGTCTGGCGATGCAGTAGGTGGTACATCACGATATATTCAGTACCGTGCGGATCTTTCCACCACGTCTGCAGATGCAACACCGGTGCTCAAAGGACTTACAATAGACTGCAATTCGGGTGACGTTACTCCTCCGGTCATCATTACCAAAAATGTCACCGTACAATCTGTGAACGGTATTGCAACCATTCAGCCGCAGGATGTGATTACTTCTATAACTGACGAAAGTGGTGTTGACAATGCCAGCATCAGTGTTAGCCAGACCCAGTTCACCTGTGCAGACTCTCACCAGGCGTATGTTGCCAGTACCAACATCGGCAACCAGGCATGGTATGGCACACTCGGTTTGGAGTTCAGGGTCAACAATCCTTCCGGAATTGTGGTCAATCAATTGGGTGTATTTGATCACCAGGGCAATGGTATCACCGGAAGCCAGCAAGGTGGAATAAGAGTTAATATTTGGGATAAATCAACCCTGACCATCATACCAGGTTTGGATACTTATATAGTGGGACAGGCTGATCATTTCAGCCAGAATTACAGGCTCAAAGATGTGTCTCCGGTCATCCTTCCGCCAGGCGACTATGTAATTGTGACCATTGGCTACAACGATAATGAACTGATCGGAAACAGTAATAACTATGAAGGATTCCCTCCCGGTGATCTTGGCAACGGAGCGATCAGTTACATTGGCACCAGCAGATACGAGGAGGACAATGACTCTCTCGATTTCGATTTCCCGAATGTACTGGACAATTCGCCCAACAGGTACCTGGCAGGAACGTTCAATTACTCAACCGGTAGTGGAGGCGAAGGTGGTGACAATGTCGTTACTGTGACTGCCAAAGACATCTACGGCAATATTGCACAGGCAACTGCAGTGGTCACTGTTGTGTGCAGCAGTACTCCGGTGATCAATGTTACCGGTCAGCCCGTCAACCAGCAGGTATGCGGTGCCGGGCAGGTCAGCTTTACTTCTTTCGCTTCTGGCTCTGCTACACCAACGGTTCGGTGGCAGGTTAGTACAAACGGCAGCGACTGGAATGATATCAGTGGTGCTACAGCCAGCCCGTTGACGATAAACGCAACGCTTGCAGACAATAACAAACAATATCGTGCGGTATGGAGCATTGGTCAAACAACCACTCTATCCACCACCGCTACTCTTACAGTCGATGCTGTTCCGGCGGCTTCCATCACCAACAATTCCGGTACCAATGTTCTCACCTGTAGTACGCCGTCTATCACCCTTGAGGCTATGGGCGGTGGCACCTATCTCTGGAATGATAACAATACCGACGCTTCCAGAACAATCACCAATGCAGGTACCTATACGGTTACCGTCAGCAATGGAGCATGTAGTGCCAATAGCTCTGTTGTGATTACCAGCAATAAAACGGCACCCGTCATCACCCCATTAGCAGGAGGAAGCCTGAGTTGTTCTACCACTTCGGTGACCGTTACTGCTCCTGCCACAGGTCAGGGAGTTCTTAGTTACAATTGGAACGGAGGTACACAAGGCGCCGCTGCCAATGTTCGATTATTTACAATCGCAGGCACATATTCTGTCACAGTAACTGATGCAGCTAACGGATGCAGTTCCACAGCTTCAGTTGTAATTAGCTCTACAACAGGTACAACTGTTGCCAACATTATCAACAACACTGGCACTACCGTACTTACCTGCACTACAGGTTCAATCAGTGTATCGGCTACCGGCGGCGGTACTTACAAGTGGGAAGACAATTCCACCAATGCATCCAGAACGTTGACTACAGCAGGCACTTACACCGTTACTGTCACCGGTAGCGGCGGATGTACAGCTACTAAATCCATTATCATTACCAGCAATAAAACGGCACCTGTCATCACTCCATTAGCAGGAGGAAACCTGAGTTGTTCTACCACTTCGGTACAGTTACAGCAACGGCAACTGGTCAGGGAGCACTCACCTATGTATGGTCGGGTGGCACACAAGGTGCTGGCGCCAATAGCAGAATATTTACTGTGCCAGGAGACTATTCAGTTACCGTAACAGATGCTGCCAATGGCTGTAGCTCCACTGCCATGGTTACGATTGGAAACAATGTGAATTTACCTGTTGCCAACATTATCAACAACACCGGCACTACCGTACTTACCTGCACTACAGGTTCAATCAGTGTAACGGCTACCGGCGGCGGTACTTACAAGTGGGAAGACAATTCTACCAATGCATCCAGAACGTTGACCACAGCAGGCACTTACACCGTTACTGTCACCGGTAGCGGCGGATGTACAGCTTCTAAATCAATTATCATTACCAGCAATAAAACGGCGCCGGTTATTTCTCCGCTCACAGGAGGCTCAGTCGGTTGTTCATCTTCGTCGGTGAGCGTAACAGCCAGTGCGACAGGACAGGGAGCGCTTAGCTATTCCTGGTCAGGTGGCACAGCGGGTGCTTCGCCAAATGTCCGGATATTTACCCAGGCAAACACCTATAATGTCACCGTTACTGATGCAGCAAATGGTTGCAGTGCTACATCGCCGGTTGTGATTACTTCCGCAACACCTTCCGCTATCTCTATCGTAAACAACAGCGGCACGAGTGTGCTCACCTGTTCAAATCCGTCTATCAGTCTGACTGCTACCGGTGGGGGCACCTACAAGTGGAACGACAATTCTACCAGCGCCACTAAAACAGTTACTACTCAGGGTACCTATTCGGTCACCGTGACACAGTCCGGCGGATGCATGGCAACTGCCTCCATCACCATTACCAGTAACAAAACAGCACCTGCTATCTCGCCAATGACCGGCGGAGCGTTGAGCTGTTCTAAAACTTCGGTTAGTGTAGCGGCTGCTGTCAGCGGCCAGGGAGCACTTACCTATCAATGGTCTGGTGGTACTCAAGGCGCCTCTGCCAATATTCGCACCTTCACTACTGCCGGCACCTACACCCTAACCGTAACCGACGCCGCCAACGGGTGCAGTTCCACGGCTTCAGTAGTCATTACAAGTTCAGGTACAACACCAACGGCTGCCATTACCAACAATAGTGGTATAACTGTCCTTACCTGTACCACAAGCTCCATTAGTGTGACGGCCACCGGGGGAGGAACCTACAAATGGAATGACTGGAACACAAGCGCCAGCCGCACCTTTACAGCAGCAGGCACCTATACAGTCACCGTCACTAATTCATCAGGCTGTACTGCTTCCAAATCGATCACCCTCTCCAGCAACAAAACAGCTCCGTCCATTGCTGCACTTACCGGGGGCACCCTTACCTGTTCCAATTCGTCTGTTACCGTTACGGCATCAGCTACTGGTCAGGGGTCGTTGACTTATGCATGGTCAGCCGGCACGCAGGGCTCATCCTCCAGGGTGCGGGTATTTACTGCCGCCGGTACCTACACAGTCACCGTTACCGACGCTGCAAATGGTTGCTCGTCTTCTGCTTCTGTGGTTATCGGTTCGTCCATGACTATTCCAACACTCACATCTGCGTTGTCAGCCACTATTACCAGCGAGGGTGTATTCAGTTATACACCAAAGGCCAATTATTCCACCACTACGTTTAGCTGGACGAGAGCCGCCGTTGATGGTATCAGCAACTCAGCAGCAAGTGGTACCAATGACATCAGTGAAACCCTGGTCAACACAACACGCAGCGTGGTAAGTGTGGTTTATGTGTACACGCTCAAATACAACGGATGTACAAAATCGCAAAATGTAACCGTAAAGGTGAACCCGTCCAGCGCTGCCTGTGTCACTACCAGCACCATTGTGGCGAGCTTCTATTCCTATCCCGTACCGGCTGGCAAATACCTGTGGATCTATAGTGTGTTTGCTCCCACTAAAATGGGCTCTACCGGTAAGGTGAATTTTTACATCTACAACAGCAAGGTCACCTACAACGGCAATAATGGTCCTGTGACTATTGAACTGCCGTACTCGCACATCGTTTTTGATGCATCGGTAAGCAGTGCCTCCACTAAGTTTATCAACAACGTGTGGGAAACGGTCGTTCCGCTTTCCTGCACCCAGGATGCCTTTATGAACGCAATTGTTTATCCTGCACCTTCTACCGGCATCAACGGAGGCATGAAGAACTCTACGTGGACAGCCGACATTGCCGTTGACAAGTCAGGCGTACAGTTGCAGTGGCAGGCTGCTGCAAGCCAGTATTCATATCTGCCTTCCAATGCAGGGGTAAACGTGAAGCCTATAAGTGGCAACAGACAAAATCCCTACTACAACTACGATCTGGCCGCAACTCCTGAGAACTATGGTGCGTACTACAACTATAACATTGGGTACTCCGACAAAAAGTCAATGTCTTGTGGCTCGACCTACTGGCGTGACGCACCTGCCGAACTTACCAGTGCAGTAGAACTTACCCGCCTCACAGTTGGTGTGATGCCCAATCCCAGCTCAACCTTTTTTACCCTGGTCATCAATAGCGGCGACAAAACGCCGGTGATGGTAAAAGTGACCGACATGGTAGGCAGAACGATAGCGGTGAAGGAGAATGTCAGCGCCAACACAACCCTGAAGATGGGAGACAACTGGCTGGGTGGCGTTTACTTTGCCGAAGTGATACAAGGCAAAGAACGAGTGCTGCTGAAACTGATAAAAGCCAAATAATAAGTAAAACAAATGGAGGCTGCCCAAACCTGGGTAGCCTCCATCATTTGGTACATGCTTCTGCTTCTTGAAATTATTTGCGCATATTGCATCTTTTATCTTTCTATTCTCTGTCTTATAAATGTTCTGGTAACGATTATAAACCGAATGTTTGCCTGCTACAGATCTTTTCTGGGAGACCAGCAGTGGCGCTTTTGTCACCTTCTGTTGTGTCACTCACTTGTACAGTTTTATTTTCAATCAGCCTGGCAAAGGGCAGGTTATCATTTCCACCCTCTTTTGGTGAATATCCCACCCGCCATAGTAAAGCAAGAAAGCTAACGGTACAATGAAATGAGCAACGGCAGTAGCTGCATATAGTATTTGCAGGTACAAGTGAGTGACACAACGATGCTCCTGAATGACCTGCTGCTGGCAACTAAAAAAAGGGGTGCTGACAGAAATTTGTTAAACAGATGTAAAAGCAAAAAACAGAGGAAAAAATGCAACGCAATATTGTAGTAGCATTGCAGTGGATGTTGCCCAAACATTCTTTTAAAAGTAAGAACAGGTAGTTAACTTTTTCGAAGAGGATAGGTTAGGTATAAATATATTTTTATATAAGTTACGTAGGCACCAGGTTGATATAACCTTAAGAAGTATTAATGAGGCGATCAGAGAGTACCCTTTTTTGTATTTTTCGCCTTTAGCCAAAACGGACACTCAAAAAAGCTTATGTAAGTGAGGATGGCGAAGCCGTGTTGCATAGTTCGCTGCGGTCATGGGAAGCATAGCTACGCCGGCGTTGGTTAGCCTGGAATAATTTAAAAAGCTGAATGGCTAAAACGCCGGTTGACACTTATAAAGAAAGTTAGTTTTATGAAACATTTCAGGTTCACGCAATCCATTTCGATTGTTGCATTGTTGGCCATTTTACTGCAAAGTATAGGGTGCACACCAACCAAAAATTTGCGGCAGGAATATATATATTTTCAGAACGATGCAGACAATGCTGATGTGCGCCTGCGTGAACCATTGATACAGCCAAACGACATGTTGAACATTCAGGTGATCAGCAAAAGTGTGAACCAGGAACAAACAAGCTTGTTCAATGCGCCCGTAACCGGCATTGGTAATGCAGGAGGTTTAGGTTATCTGGTGAGCATGTCGGGCGATATTGAAATGCCGGTAATCGGTAGCGTAAAGGCGACGGGATTGACCCGTGTACAACTGCAGGTTGTCATTACCGAAAAGCTGACGCCATATGTAAAAGATCCGGTAGTTTTTATTCGTTTAATGCCCTTCAACATTAATATACTTGGAGAGGTGAAGCAACCCGGTCAACATACTTTTACCAAAGACAGGGTGACCATTTTAGATGCCATTAGTGCCGCCGGCGATTTGACCGACTTTGGCAAACGTGACGCCATTACCATCATACGTGAAGAAGGTGGTAAAAGAAGATATTACAATGTAGACCTCAGAAGTAAAACATTGTTTCAGTCGCCGGTGTACCAACTGCAGGCTAACGATATAGTGTATGTTGAACCTAATAACATCAAATTAAAACAGTTAGATATCAACCCGACCGGTCAGCGAAACTGGGCGACTTTTTTGAGCGTGGTTTCACTTGTAACAACACTCATCAGTATCGGAAGCCTTATCATTGCAGTGTCAAAGTAATTTATGTACGGGGAAGACCAGGACATTTTTAGTGCAAATAATACCAATGCCGGCGGGTTTAATGTGAAAGACATTTTGCATAAATACCTGTCGTGGTGGCCTTTATTTATTATATCGTTCGTGGTTTGCTTTGGCATTGGCATTTTATATGCCCGCTACAGTGTTCCCAAGTACCAGGCAAATACTTTAATACTCGTTAAGTCAAATCAAAACGGCAATGCCAAGGGTTCATCTGACCTCATAGAAGAAGCGCTCAGTGGCAAACAGCAGGTAAACCTGGATAATGAGATTCAGTTACTGCGTTCGAACAGCCTGATGCAACGGATCGTTGTAAAAAATGGCTTTAATATCTCCTATTTTAAAAAAGGACGATTTCTACAAACCGATCTGTATAAAGACGTACCGTTTTTGTTGATACCGCAAAATATTCTCGATAGCAGCAGTCCTTTCAGTCTTACCGTTACATCACAAACTGTAAAAGGCGGCACCTTTGAATTTGGTACTGACGATAACCTGAAAAAGTTTGACTATACCTGGGATGTTCCATTTACCTACCAGGGCAAAACATTTGTGCTGGTACCCAATGGGCCAGTTACCATTAGTGACAACATTGACTGTATTGCAACATGGTCGCCGGTGCAGCATACCATTGATGAGATCTCAGGTAAGCTGGGTATTGGCATTCTCGATAGCAAGACCAGCATAATTCAGCTCAGTATTTTAATAGAAAACCAACGGCGTGGAGAAGATATTTTAAATGCACTGGCAAGCGAGTATAATATAGCAGATATAGAAGAGCGAAAAAGAATTTCCCAAAACAGCATCTTGTTCATCAACGATCGCTTACGGATCGTTTCGCAGGAACTAAGCGGTGTAGAAAGCGACCTGGAAAAATACCAGGGCAAAAACCAGATCGTTGACATAGAAGCACAATCAGCGCAATCTTTTTCAAACAGCAACGATGTGACTAAAGAGTTGACGCAGGTCAATATACAACAGGGTGTTGTTAATATGATACAGGATTACTTTAGCAAGCCTGGTGACAACGACCGGTTGGTTCCCTCTACATTGGGTCTGGAAGATCCCACTCTCGCCTCCCTTACCGCCCATTACAACGAATTGCAACTGCGGCGCCAGAAGGATGCGTCTTCATTGACCAGCAACAGCCTGGCGCTCAAAGATCTGAACAACCAGATCGCAGATGCAAAAGCAAGTATTCAGGAAGCTTTAAAAAACATTCAACGCAACCTTGCCCTGCAGGAACGAAACCTGCGCCGCAACAGTATGCCAAGTCAGCAATTTCTCAATTCACTGCCCAGCAAAGAACGGGTGATGCAAGAGATAAAAAGACGGCAAAGTATTACCGAGGGGCTGTATCTGTACCTCTTACAAAAGCGGGAAGAAACAGCCATTTCCAGCACGGCTGCAAGTATCTCCAACTACAAGCAAATTGCTCCTGCACAGGGTTATGGGCCTGTAGAGCCGCAAACAAAAAACATAAAGTTGTACTCAGGTTTGCTGGGTCTAATGTTGCCTATTGCCATCATTTACCTGTTAGATCTTTTCAACGATAACATCCGGAGCCGCGATGATATTACCCGCAAAATAAAAACTCCAATTATTGGCGACATATCGCATGTAGAACGTAAGAAGGAAAAATCATTAGCAGTTTTAGGGCGTGATCTGGTTGGTGAGCAATTTCGCATTTTACGCACCAACCTTTCCTTCCTGCTCGAAAAGAAAGATAAACAGGTCATTCTCCTCACCTCTTCTATTAGCAACGAAGGCAAGACATTTGTCAGCATCAACCTCGCGGCCGTTTTGGCCATACCCGGCAAAAAAGTTGCCCTGCTTGAGTTCGACCTCCGTAAACCCGGCATTTCTAAAAGCCTGGGTCTGGAAAATAAGAAAGGTTTATCCAATTACCTGATGGGACAAGTCTCCGATCTTTCGCAGGTGTATGAAACGCTCGATGAAGTTCCTTCATTGCACATCTATCGCTCCGGACCTATACCACCCAATCCCGCCGATCTGCTGCTCAATGAAAATTTTACCCGGCTTTTTCAAACGCTCAAAGAGAATTATGACTACGTCATTATCGACTCCCCACCTGCGGGGCTGGTCAGTGATGCTTTCATTTTTGGTGAATATGCCGATGCTGTCATTTACCTGGTGCGGCAGCGCTATACTAAGAAAAAACAACTGGAATTTCTTAACGACCTGGCTAAGACCAACAAGCTGAACAATATTGGTATTGTATTCAATGATCTGAAAACAGGTGCCAAGTATGGCTATTATGGCTATGGATACAACAATACCTATGGCTATGGAAACACAGAAAAGTTGCCGATGCCATTCTTCCGCTTGCCATTTAAACAAGCCGAAAAAAATTAATGAGGACCGACCTACAACAGGCTGCACCGCAGTGGGATCTTACAATAAAACCCAACGACAGTTTATTGAACCTGCATCTGCGCGATGTATGGGAATACCGCGACCTGCTTTGGTTACTGGTTCGCCGCGATTTTATTTCTTTTTATAAGCAAACCATCCTCGGTCCACTATGGTTTTTTGTTCAACCCTTGCTCACAACCATCATGTTCACCCTGGTGTTTGGCAAGTTTGGTGGCTTTTCTACTGATGGTTTGCCGCAGCCGTTGTTTTACCTGGCGGGCATCACCGCCTGGAACTATTTCGCTGATTGCCTTACCAAAACGTCCACAGTTTTCAAAGACAATGCTACCATTTTCGGTAAGGTGTATTTTCCACGTCTCATTATGCCATTAAGTATTGTTGTTAGCAACCTGGTGCGTTTTGCCGTGCAGTTCGTGTTGTTTTTGCTGGTGCTTTTGTATTATGCCTTTGTCATGCACACTGCCTTTCAGCCTACCTGGGCGCTGGCTTTGTTTCCGGTAGTTGTAGTATTAATGGCTGCTATGGGGCTGGGTGCAGGTATGATCATTTCTGCCATGACCACCAAGTACCGCGATCTCGCTTTTCTTATCACTTTCGGCATTCAGTTACTCATGTATGCCACTACCGTTATCTATCCCTTATCAGTTGTAAATCAAAAATACCGCCTGCTTATCGAAGCAAATCCAATGACTTCACTCATAGAAACGTTCCGGTATGGCTTTCTTGGCAAAGGCAGTTTCTCCTGGGGCTCGTTGGGTTATTCCGCTGCCGTCACTTTGCTCTTTCTGGTTGTGGGCATTATCATTTTCAACAAGGTCGAAAAGAACTTCGTTGATACGGTTTAGCCTGCACCGATTGATCTTATACCCTTATATTTTTTTTAGCCGGCATTAGTTAGCTATGGTACATCGTTGCGACGCTCCGTTCATCCACATTTCTCCGGTTGAGCTTTTGCTTCCACTTTAGGTGCACAATACAGTTGCATCTTCTTTCTGTTTTGTTGCGCAAAAGAAACTATCAACACTGCCCGACAATTAATCCATCATTATTTTTTATAAACTTATTTCTTTTGGCCATCGCCATTAAATCAACCAACCTTTCCAAAGCGTACCAGTTAGGTGAAATAGGTACCGGTACTTTGTCCCGCGACCTGGAACGCTGGTTTGCAAAAGTGCGTGGCAAAGAAGATCCGTTTCTTACCGTAGGTGAAACCAACGACCGCACTACAAAAGGCACAAGCGATATAGTTTGGAGTCTCAAAGACATCAATTTCGAGATCAGCCAGGGTGAAGCAGTTGGTATCATTGGTCGCAATGGCGCCGGCAAAAGCACCTTGCTTAAATTGCTCAGCCGGGTTACTTCGCCCACCACCGGAGAGATCAATATCAAGGGGCGCATAGCCAGCCTGCTGGAAGTAGGGACCGGCTTTCACCAGGAGTTGAGCGGGCGCGAAAACATTTTTCTTAATGGCGCAATACTAGGAATGCGCAAGGCAGAGATCAAGCGCAAGCTCGCTGAGATTGTAGATTTCGCCGGCATAGAGCGCTACATAGACACACCTGTTAAAAGGTATTCATCCGGCATGTATGTACGCCTGGCATTTGCGGTAGCTGCACATCTTGAGTCAGAGATATTGATAGTAGATGAAGTACTGGCCGTTGGCGACGCCGAGTTTCAAAAAAAGTGTTTAGGTAAGATGGGCGACATTAGCAAAGGTGAAGGAAGAACAGTGTTATTCGTTAGCCACAATATGAATGCAGTACGCACACTTTGCGACCGTGGAATCATTCTCGAAAATGGGAAGATCGTGCTGGACACAGCCATTCATCATGCCATTAACTATTACGAAAAGACCAATGAAAACTATACCTCCTGGAAAGGTGTTGATGGCGACAGCACCCTGAAAATTTTGGAAACAAAAGTAACCGCACCCGAGGGCGGCGACGTATTTAAAAATCACTCACCGCTAAATATTTCGTTAACCATCGAAGCGCTCGACGACTTCAATGACCTGGTAATTGGATTGACGGTAAAATCCATTTATGGCTATCCCATAGCCAGCGTCCTTTACAACGATTTCAACGACTATGCTGAAGTGTACAGAGGTACTTATGTGATCACTTTTACCATACCGCCTTATACCCTTGCACACGGAGAATACAAGATAGATTTCAATGTTTCGGTGCCTTATGTGCGCAAGATCAACAGTGATGAGATCAGCCTGTCTTTTAAGATTATTGCGGATACTTATGTAGGTAATAAGTTTTTTGTAGAGAACAATACAAGTCTCAATTCCATTATTCGTCCCAATTGGTTCAAATCCATTCACCAGATAAACAAACTCCAAAAACTTTAGGAGCTGATTATGAATCCACTATTGCAATTTTTTGAAAAGAACCAGGAGAATTGTATTCACAAGTGGATGCACTATTTCGACATTTATGATTCATTGTTCAGCAGGTTTAGGGGTAAGCCGGTGTCTATTCTGGAGATTGGTGTTTTCCAGGGCGGTTCTCTTAACATGTGGCGCGACTACTTTGGTGAAGACGCCATGATCTATGCGATCGACATTAACCCCGAATGCCTGCAGTTTGAAAATGATAAAACAAAAATATTCATTGGCTCGCAGGAAGACCGCGAATTCCTGCAATCAGTAAAGGCGCAAATACCACAGGTAGATATAGTAATAGACGATGGCGGGCATACCATGTCGCAGCAGATCGTGTCATTTGAAGAGTTGTATGGGCACATAAAAGAAGGCGGCTTGTATTTGTGTGAAGACCTGCATACTTCGTATTGGCCACACTATGGTGGTGGCTACAAAAGTTCGGCAAGTTTTATTGAGTACAGCAAAAACTTTATCGACTACATCAATGCCTGGCACAGTCAAAATGAAAATCTCGTTGTTAACGAATTTACCAGAACTGCCTATGCTCTCCATTATTACGACAGTGTGCTGGCTATAGAAAAGCGGACCATTAAAAAGCCGGAAGCAAGAATGACCGGTAAAATGATCATCGACATAGATAAATTCCCAACTCCTGAAACTATAGAGACCAACCACAAAGAAGGTTTATTCCACAAAGTATTCCGTCACCTAAAATTGAAAGGTTAGTTTCTACTTCGTTTCTCATGAAAAACATCATCAGGTCGCTCATTTTAAAGTCGGGTTATCACCTCCAAAAACTCGACAACCACGAAAAAAACAGGCGCAACCGCTTCGAGCCCTATGAAGTAGAATTTCATGGTCATACTTTATACGTGCACGATTGCGATTCATTTGAGCTAGGCAAATATGAATTGTTTGATCGCGACCAGATATACAAATTCAATACTGAACGGGAGAAACCTTTTATCATTGACTGCGGCGCCAACCTGGGAATGAGTGTTATTTATTTTAAATCATTGTACCCGCAGGCTGAGATCATTGCCTTTGAAGCCGATCCGTATGTTCATTCTTTTCTGCAAAAAAATGTTTGTTCATTTCAGTTCAGCGACACAACCATTATCAATAAAGCAGTCTGGAATTGTGCCGGCGAGACACTTTCTTTTCTATCGGAAGGCGGCGCCGGCGGACGACTGCAGCAACCCTCGGCGGCTCATAAATTTGTTAACGTACAAACCATTCGCTTACGGGACTATCTCGATCGCAGAATTGACTTTCTAAAAATTGATATAGAAGGAGCGGAGTATGCAGTGATACGGGATTGTGCAGACCAACTGACCAATGTCGATAATCTCTTCATCGAGTATCACAGTTTTCCCGGCACTCCGCAAAATCTGCATCTCATATTAGACATCGTGCAGCAAGCTGGCTTTACTTATCATATCAAAGAAGCTTTTACCAATCCTGAGCCCTTTGCCGAACGCAGAATAAACTTTGGTATGGACCTGCAACTGAATATTTTTTGCTATCGAAACTAATTTTGCCCATCTATGATCATTGACCGCATATTGAATAAAGTGGAACGCAACTTTCACCTTAAAGAAAAGTATGAAAAAAGTGTGCGTGAAAAATTTGCCTCCAAAATTTTGCCGCTCTTTGCCGGCAAAAGTGGCATTGAGATCGGTGGACCAAGCCCCATTTTTACTAACGAGTTACCCATCTATGATGTAGTTGAAAACTTAGACGGGTGCAATTTTAGCAATACTACCGTTTGGGAAGGATCAATAAAAGAAGGTAAACATTATCAATTTTCGCACGACAGAACCGGTTACCAATACATTAGTGAAGCCAGTGATCTGAATAGAATTGAAAACAGCACTTACGACTTTTTACTGGCATCGCATTGTCTTGAACACTGTGCCAATGCCATTAAAACTGTTAGCGAATGGTTACGTGTCATAAAGCCTGGCGGCAGCTATATTATTGATCTTACCCCGCAAAGAAAACACGTTCGACAACAAAAGACACATCACTTCTTTTGCCCACTTGCTGCAGGATTTTGATGCCAATATTGCTGAGACAGATTTGACCCATATGGAAGAGATACTAACTAATCACGACCTGCTGCGTGACCCGCAGGCAGGCACGCCGGAACAATTCAGAAAACGTTCGGAACAGAATTTCCTTAATCGCTGCCTGCATCATCATGTCTTCGATTTCAAATTACTCGAACAAATTTTTGCCCACCTCGACATACAGGTAGAAGCTGAAAAGTTTATTCCGCCTTATCACCAGATCATTGTTGGAATAAAGGAATGATCTCATGTATTATTTGCTCAAACAATGCTACCTACGCTGCCAACATTGCTGCCAACATTGCTGCAACAATTGGTGTTGAGTTTGAACTGATCATTGATGCAGATGCCGGTACAACGGGTATTTGCCAGGCTTATAACGCTGCGGCACACCGGGCAAAATATCCCTACCTGTGTTTTCTGCACGACGATATAAATTTT
The DNA here is from genome assembly GCA_963726895.1 of uncultured Chitinophagaceae bacterium. Lineage (GTDB taxonomy): Bacteria > Bacteroidota > Bacteroidia > Chitinophagales > Chitinophagaceae > Segetibacter. Next base: position 101,561 of record CAVSED010000015.1, read on the forward strand.
CTTACACATTACTGGGGCGAGAGAGCCATCGCTCATTTTGCTGCAACTGAAAACACCGGGGTCATTGGTATTGCCGGCAGCATATTTAAACCGGCAATGATTTCTGGCTGGTGGCAACCCGATGTAAATGGGATTGAGCCCAAAAGGGTAAACCTGGTGCAGCATTTTAAATATTCTACGCGGGAGAAAGAGCATCACTATCACAATCCTCTCTTCGAGGAAAGATCGCTGGTAGCTACGTTGGATGGCGCCTTTTTGTTTACCACAAAAAAAGTTTGGCAGGCTATCCGCTTCGATGAAGAACGTTTGCGTGGTTTTCATGCATACGATCTCGATTTCTCTCTGCACAGCAGTATTGCGCATAACAATTTTGTCGTGTACAATATCTTCCTCGAGCATTATTCAGAAGGCAGTAACGACTTGCAATGGTTTACCAGCAATCTTAGCATTCATACGAAATGGAAGAACGTACTGCCATTGATAAAATCTCCTGATATACGCCCCGAAGATCTGGACGCAGTTGATCAGCTTTGGCTTCACCAGTTGCTCAGTTTTCCCGTTGCATCTTTCAGGCAGCGCTGGCAACTAATTGCAGGCAGCCTGCCACTCTTAGGCAACAAAATATGGCGATTGGGCATATTGCAAAGTATGGTGAAGTACTTGTACACGACCCCTCAACCAAACAATGAACGGGCTACATAATTTTGATTGCAAGTTGCACACAGGCCCAATGTTGCCCAATGGTTTGCCGATGAACGGAATGCGACGCAACAATGTAACCCAAAGAATCAAATGCCCGTAACCTGGTAAATATCACTACACAACTACCTTTTTTTAAGCACACATTTAATTGCACAATCCACCGTTACCAACAAAAGCCCGGCTGATAGCTTACTACTTGCCGCAGTTTCATCCCATACCTGAGAACGATGCACAATGGGGCAAAGGTTTTACAGAATGGACGAATGTGGCAAAAGCAAGACCGCTGTTCAAGGGGCATCACCAACCACTTTTGCCTACCGAACTGGGCTACTACGATCTGCGCCTGCCGGCAGTACGCAACGCGCAGGCAGAGTTGGCAAAACAGTATGGAATAGAAGGTTTTTGCTACTGGCATTATTGGTTTGCCGGTAAGCGCCTGCTCGAGATGCCCTTCAATGAAGTGCTGAGAAGCGGTGAACCCGATTTTCCTTTTTGTCTGTGCTGGGCAAACCATTCGTGGACGGCAATTTGGGTGGGCGATAACAAGAAGATGATCATTGAACAAACTTATCCGGGTATCGACGATTATACAGCGCATTTTTATGCATTGCTGCCGGGCGTTCAAAGATCATCGTTATATAAAAATTGATGGCAAACTGGCTTTTTCGGTTTTTGCGCCAAAGCTCATTCCTTCCTTTCCCGACTATGTGCAAACCTGGCAATCGCTGGCGGCAAAAGAAGGACTGCCTGGTTTTCATTTTATCGGCATGGGCATAGCCGATGCAGATTTGTCAACCTATCAACTCGACGCGGGCACACCGCACTTGCCGCATCATTATATTAATCAAATGCCCATTACGCTGCCCAACAAGATCAGCTACCGGTTATTCAAAAAGAACCTGACCGAACTGCAGGCTGATGTGTTTAAAAAGCCACGCATTTTCCGCTACGCCGATATTGTAGAGGTTGCCAACAGGCAAACTTTTACCGATCGCGAATACCCGGTGGCGGTTCCTAATTGGGACCATTCGCCGCGCAGTGGCAAACGCGCTTTTGTGTTGCACGGTTCTACACCGGCACTTTTCAGTCGCATGTTGCGCCATTGCATACAGGCGGTTTCGCAGCGTCCGTATAGTCGCCGGGTTATCTTTTTAAAAGCCTGGAACGAATGGGCGGAAGGCAACTTTTTAGAGCCCGAAGCAAAGTTTGGCCGCGGCTACCTGGAAGCCGTTAAAAAAGAAAATATAGAATCATAGTGCTGTCAGCAATCCGGTTCTTATTTGGTAGCCGGCTTTATATCTTCGGGCGACATGGTTGCGACGCTCCGTTTATCGGTTGGTTCATTGGTGAAACTGCAGGCGCACCCGCACATTGTTCTTTTTTTGTAACTCTCCGTCAAATCATACAACCAGTCTCCACGCGTCAGTAGGTTACCCACATGTTTGTTAGAATACTCCATTTTTTTTATAAAAGGCTTAGCCGCCTGGGTGGGCGGTTTACCAAAAAACCGGCGCTTAGCTACAGTGCAGCTATGTTGGGCAGCAGCGACGGCAACAAGCTGATAAAAAAGAAGATCGAAGAAAACGAGCCGCTAATGGTTGCGCGATTTGGTGCGGTAGAATTGGCCTGTGTCATGAACTATCTTTCTTTCACTGCAGCCCGTAAAAGTGGGTGGAAACGCTTGGTTCTTCAGGCGCAGCAGGGCGCCGATGGGTACTGGAAAGGCTGGTCTGCCAATGTGCGCCGTGAAATGGGAACCAATGCCGGTTTCTTTCCTGCAACCGATGAAATGCTGACCCGCTTTGCACAACGCCTGCTGCAGGAAATAACATTTATTGATCTGCTGGGTGTTTGGGATTTGTATGGTGAAAGTGAATTGCATAAAAATTTTTTTAGCCAGGCTGTGCTCATGCCCCTGGAAAGTATTGAACCCTATTACCATGCAGAGCCGTGGAGTACCGCTTTGAAGGGAAAAAAAGTTTTGGTGATCCATCCTTTTGCTGAAAGCATTACCGAAAATTATCGTCATCATAGCAGGTTGTTCAGCAACGAAGTGCTACCCAGTTTCGAACTGAAAACTATTAAAGCAGTGCAATCCATTGCTAACAATAATACGTCTTTCAATAACTGGTTCGAAGCATTGGATAATATGTGTCAGCAGGTTAGCAATACTGATTTTGATGTGGCGATCATTGGTGCCGGAGCTTACGGAATGCCGCTTGCCGGCTATATAAAAAAGTTAGGTAAGCAGGCAATTCATATGGGTGGACCCACGCAGATATTATTTGGAATAAAAGGATCGCGCTGGGATAACCGTGATTTCTTTAAGAACCTTTATAATGATTTTTGGAACTCGTCCCAGACCTTCTGAAGTGCCAGGCAATTTTGAAACAGTGGAACAAGGTTGCTATTGGTAAAGGATAAAAGCTGTACCTCATGCTGAACACACCCGTACTCTTTCTCATATTCAACCGCCCGGTTACCACCAGCCAGGTATTTGCACAAATTAGAAAAGCAAAGCCGGCAAAGCTTTTTGTGGTTGCTGATGGTCCCCGCCCAAACAATGCTGAGGATAAAGCAAAATGTCGCGAGACCCGCCGCATTGTAACCAACGGTGTGGATTGGAAGTGCGAAGTAAAAACGCTGTTTAGAGAAGAAAACCGTGGATGTGGTCACGGTCCTGCCGAAGCAATAGATTGGTTCTTTAACCAGGTAGAAGAAGGGATTGTATTGGAAGATGATGTTTGGCCGTCAGAAAGTTTTTTTCCGTTTTGTGCTGAACTGTTGGAGAGGTATAGAAAAGATAACCGGGTGAGGTGCATAACCGGTACCAACTTCCTGGCGCCTTCGTACCCTGGCGAGTTCAGTTATCTTTTTTCCGAATTTGCCGGTTGCTGGGGGTGGGCATCGTGGCGCCGCGCCTGGAAAGGGTTTGACTACTCAATTGCTTCCTGGAAAAGTGCGGAAATGCAGACCTTTTTTAAAGACAAATTCACCGAAAGGCAATGTACTTTTTTCAAGCAGATCTTCAACTCAGTCTGCAACAAAGAGTGCGATATATGGGATTATCAATGGTGGTATCATCGCCTGGTAAATAGCGGTATCGACATCATTGCTACCCGTAACCTGGTCAAAAATATAGGCTTTGAACCCGATGCTACCCACACGGTGATCGTGCGCGATGACATCCGGAATATGGCGCCCACAGAGACGGAATTCCCCTTGCGCCATCCTGAAGATATAATGATAGATCATAGCTACGACAAAGAACTGTCCCGTAAGTTTTATTCAGTAGAAGTACACAAAAAGCGCAGACTTTTTGCACGTGTCGTAAACCGGATAAAAAGCATATCAAACTTTTTGCCCTCTTAAATTTCCACTACATTTTGTTGCAATTGATTAAAAGATGGATAAAGTACCTTTTGAAAATAGGCGCGGAAGACCCAACGAAAGAACTGAAGCCATTTTATTCGCTGCAGGCTAATACCAATTTTAACGCTGCCAATTTGATCATTCGCAACAAAAACGTAGCACGGCATTGTTTGAGTATTGGTGCAAACTCGCAGGTAGAAGGCAGGTTTATTTTTGAAACGCAAAATGGATCTATCAGTGTCGGCGACCGCACGTTCATAGGTGCCGGAACCACCTTTATAAGCATAGATAAAATCACCATTGGAAGCGATGTTATGTTTTCGTGGGGATGTACCATAGCCGACAACAATGCCCACTCACTTGTTTGGGAACAACGTAAAAATGATGTGACCGACTGGAAGCGGGGTGTGGATGAAAACAATATGGGAGCTTATAAAAACTGGACACATGTGAAACATGCACCGGTTATAATAAAAGACAAAGCATGGATAGGTTTTAACGTTATCATTCTAAAAGGTGTAACCATAGGTGAAGGCGCCATTGTAGGTGCCGGCAGCGTAGTGACTACCGACGTGCCCGACTATGCCATTGTAGCGGGTAACCCGGCAAAAATTGTAAAGTACACCTCATGAACTGGCACGAGACCATTGCGTATATAAGAACTAAAAATGAATATGCCGACCTCATCGATTGGGCATATTTCAGTGAAGATCTTGAGATGAACATTAAAAGGTTTGCGGGCAGCGATGAATTTGCCGAAACCTTGGTGCTCATTAGTACTTACATGCCCGCAGCAAAGACCATTTTAGACATCGGTTCCGGCAACGGCATCAGCGCTGTCAATTTTGCTTTGAAGGGGTACAACGTAACGGTGGCAGAACCAGACCCCAGCGACACCGTTGGAGCCAATGCAATAAGGCAGTTGCAAAAACTTTATAAGCTGCGCAATTTGGAGGTGTATGAAAACTTTGCTGAAGAGATAGAATTTGAGGATGACAGCTTTGACATTGTTTACTGCCGGCAGGCAATGCATCATGCATACGAACTGGACAAATTTATTGCCGAATGTGCAAGAGTTGTTAAACCCGGCGGCATATTGATGACCATTCGCGACCATGTAGTGTTTGATGAGAACGACAAGAAAAACTTTTTAGAAACTCATCCGCTGCAAAAATTTTATGGTGGTGAAAATGCTTTTACACCCGACGAATACAAACAGGCGATGACGAAGGCTGGTCTCCGGGTAATAAAAGAGCTGAAGTTTTTTGATTCCGTAATAAACTATTTCCCCCTGCCAAAGGAAATAGCTGAAAACTACGATGAACACTATACCAAAATTCTAAAAAGTAATCTTGAAAATAAATTGGGTACGTTGGCAAAGTTTCCAGGAGTGCTGTCTTTATATAAATTAAAAAACAAGGAACTCTTTGTGAAAGATGAAAGAAAGTTTCCCGGAAGAATGTATTCGTATGTTGCCAGAAAGTAATGAACTAACCGCACCAAAAGTTTTGAAAGTAGCCGGAGTACAAGATCCACGCGCTGTAAAAAGAACAACTATTGGTTTGTTATTTTCCTTTACCGAAGGTTGGATAGGAGGTAGTTATTATTTCCTGAATCTAATAGCTGCCATGAACACACTTGCAGACGAGCGGAGACCTTTGATCGTTATCTATTCTGATAATGAAGAAAGTTTTGAACTGGCAAAACAGCAGACCGGCTACCCTTATCTTAGTTATGCCTGCTCGAACATTCAATTTACTATAGCAGAGAGAATAGTCAACAAAGTGGCACGCATTTTAACCGGTGAGAACCTGATCAAAAAAAAAGTGTCGAAGGAGATAATGCCACAGATATTTGGCTACTACGAACAGTTGCACCTGCACGATACCCATAGAAAGATCTATTGGATGCCTGATTTCCAGGAATACTATTATCCCCACTTTATTGGTTTGGATGAAACCCGGAGAAGGCAAAAATTACATCGGGCGGTGATCAAACAAAAAGCTGATCTGATATTTAGCAGCCAGGATGGTTGTAATGATTTCAACAAGATCTATCCGCCAAATAATTCAAGAACTTTCATCGTGCGTTTTTCAGTAACCCACCCCGATTTTTCGAAAGTGAACATGGAAGATTTGCGTAAAAAATACGGACTGGGCGAAAACTACTTTTTTACACCTAACCAATTTTGGCCGCATAAAAATCATATGACTTTGCTGAAGGCTGCAAAGTTGGTGAAGGATGCCGGCATTTCGCTTAAACTTGCTTTCTCCGGAAAGATCAACCCGGATGATGCACATGTAAAAAACATTCAACAATTTATCGCGGACAATGATTTGAAAGACACCGTAACATTTTTGGGTTTCATAGACAGAAAGGACCAACTATGTATAATGAAGAATAGTATTGCAGTAGTACAGCCATCTTTTTTTGAAGGCTGGAGCACAGTGGTAGAAGATGCAAAAGCCATGGGTAAATTCCTGATCTTATCTGACCTGCGGGTACATCGCGAGCAAGGCGAGCATTGTAGTTGTGAATATTTTGACGTAGAAAATGAGAAGGTGCTGGCAGCGCATCTTATAAAAACACTTGAAAATAAACCTGCTGACCAGGATTATAACTATAAAAAAAATATTGAGAATTTCGCGCTCGATTTTGTGCATGCAATAACGGCATAGCAAGCATTTGCAGCAATTTTTTTCTCCTCCTTTTTTGAAAAAAAGCCCACTAAAGTTTTGCGGTTGAACGGAGCGTCGCAACGATGTTGCTCATTGGTAAAAAGCTGACTACCGAAAACTACTCCAGCTTATTTCTACCCCTTATACATCTTAGCCTAAATGAAAAAATTAATTAAAAATTTTCTTCGCAAAAAAGGCTTTTACTTGCTGAAAGAAGGCTTTATGCCTACGGGCATTTACTTTGACGCAGACCTAAAATTTCTGGTTCACCTCGATAGGTTTCGCGTAGCTATGGATGTAGGTGCCTATCATGGGTGGATGACAGACGAATTTTTAAAAACGTTTGTCAATGCGCAGATAATAACGGTAGAACCCACCGTAAAATCTTTTGAACACCTGACCGAAAAATATAAAGGAAACAGGAGGGTGCTGCTGCAAAACTGTGCTGCTGGCAGCGAAGAAGCAACAATCAGTTTCAGGCTTTTTGACAATGGACAACTGAACAGTTTTAAGCAGATAAATAACGATGAAGCTGTCTCAGTTGACGCCACCATTGTGCCTGTGCACACTGTAACTGACATTTTGCAAACAGCTCTGCCCGGTGAAAGTGGCATTGACTTTTTGAAAATAGATGTAGAAGGCTTTGAAATGGAAACACTCACCGGCGCAGTGGAACTAATGGGCGATAACAACATTGGATGCATATTGATAGAGGCAGGCTTTTGCGACGATGATGAGCGACATACTCCCTTTAAAACTATCAGCGACATGCTTACCAAAAATGGGTTTGCTTTTTATGCGCTTTACGATCTGTATCACTACCGCAAAAAACATGAACTGTTGTTTGCTAATGCACTCTTTCTGAATGAAAGCTATCTGCAAAAAAATGGATTACTTAAAAACAGCGGCATAGTCGCAGCAATGTGATGGAGAAATTGTTGATCATTGGTGCTGAAGGATTTATTGGTAGTCACCTATTGCAACATTGCATAAACGAAGGTAAGTATGAGTGCTGGGGCAGTGATGTGGTTGCCAACTATGGTGAAAAAAATTACCGGCAAATAGATGCAACAAATTCTGACTTCAACGACCTGTTTGCTGAGCAGCAATTTACTGCCTGCATCAATTGTTCGGGTGCAGCAAGTGTACCCGACTCGCTTGCCTATCCGCTGCGTGATTACAACCTGAATACGGTAAACGTTTTTAAAATACTGGAAGCTATTCGCAGGAACAGTCCAACCTGTAAATTTTTAAACTTATCGAGTGCGGCAGTTTACGGCAACCCGGCACATCTGCCCATAAAAGAAACGGATGCAGTACAACCCTTGTCGCCTTATGGCTATCACAAACGGCAGGCAGAGGTGATCTGCGAAGAGTATCACCGGCTGTTTGGCGCACACACTTCTTCGGTTCGTATTTTCAGCGCTTTTGGCCCTGGCCTTCGAAAGCAATTGCTGTGGGACATTTGGAAAAAAATCAATGCAAGTTCACATGTCAGGCTATTCGGAACCGGAAGCGAGACGCGTGATTTTATTTATATAACAGACCTGGTTGCAGCCCTGCTATTGGTACTTGAAAATGCCCGCTACACCGGCGAAGTATATAATGTAGCCAACGGCGAAGAGGTCTCAATAGGTGCCGTTGCAAACCTGTTTACCACGCATTACCCACAGGCAATTATCAGTTTTTCGGGCGAAGAACGCAAGGGCGATCCGGCGTGTTGGAAAGCGGATATCACATTGTTGAAGAATATGGGTTATCACCAACAGGTGACCATGGAGAAAGGCATTGCGAATTATGTTAGCTGGATAAGAGACATCGCCTGAGTAAATTCATAGAAGCCCTTTGTAGTATAAAACATTTGAACAGCCGCAACTATCAATGAAAAAGCTTTTGGTTACTGGTTCTTCGGGTTTGGTTGGCAGCGAGGTTTGTATCTATTTCGCTTCACAGGGGTTTTCTATACATGGTATCGACAACAATCAACGCTCAGTATTTTTTGGTCCCCAGGGCGACACCCGCTGGAACCAGAAAAGGCTGAGTGAACAAATAAAAGACTTTACTCATCACGAGCTCGACATCCGGGACAGGAAGGGTATTCTCGACGTCATGAAGACCATTCGTCCTGATGTGATCGTGCACACAGCCGCGCAGCCTAGTCACGACCGGGCTGCTGATATTCCCTTCGATGATTTTGACACCAATGCCGGGGGCACGCTAAATCTTTTGGAAGCAGCCAGGCAATTTGCACCCGAGGCACCTTTTATAAACATGAGCACCAATAAGGTGTATGGTGATGCACCCAACAACATACAACTGAAAGAACTACCAACCCGCTGGGACTATGATGATGTTCAATACCTCAATGGTATTGCAGAAACCTTTTCTATAGATCAGTCGAAGCATTCTCTTTTTGGCGCTTCCAAAGTAGCCAGCGATGTAATGGCGCAGGAGTATGGCCGGTACTTTAATATGCCCACCTGCTGTCTGCGCGGCGGTTGCCTTACCGGGCCCAACCATACCGGTGTTGAGCTGCACGGTTTTCTTAGCTATTTGGTAAAGTGCAACCTCGAAGGAAAGAAATATTTTATTTACGGCTACCAGGGAAAGCAGGTGCGCGACAATATACATTCACACGACATTGCCACTTTCATGCATGCGTTCATAAGCGATCCCAGGTGTGGCGAAGTGTACAATTTAGGTGGTGGTAAAAACAATACCTGCTCCATTCTCGAAGCCTTTGCCATGGCTGAAAAGTTCTCGGGTAAAAAACAGGTGTATGAATATATTGATAAGAACAGGGAAGGGGATCATATCTGCTACTACAGCGATTTGCGGAAAATGAAAAGTCATTTTCCGCAATGGACCATTACCATAAGCGTAGAAGAAACTATCGGTCAGATAGTGGAAAGCTGGAAAAAAAGACTATAAATATTGAAGATCTTATTGTTGAGCGATTCTACCATGTGTGCTGATGCGGGCGGTCTGGCGCAAACGTTATACAATATTTTTTCGTTCTCGGCGGTGGGTGATTTATTGTGCATTACTTCCGGCAGTTCATTCAAACTCTATCCTCCTACTGCACCGTTCGATGCTTGTTATATAACCTACCAATTCGAGATCATCAAAGTTCCACGCAACCGTTTGGCACGGTTTATCAGACCTTTTGCCGACTGGTTCAACTACACCTACAACCAGACTTTCCGAAAATTTTACGGTATTAAAAAGGCGATGCTGCATTTTAATCCCGATGTAATTGTGTCCTGCTCCAACGGACCGGTTGGTTTATTTATGCACCACAAATTGTTGGAAGGTTTACCGCTGCACAATGTATTTCCCTACTTTATGGACGATTGGATGAATCAAAGCCGTGGCCGTTTTCTTGACAAAGGCATACATGCCTGGGCGCACAACATTCTTGCCCAAAATAACGCCTGGCTTATGATCAGTCAAAACCTTGCCGGCATTCTTAGCGAACGCTACCGGGTAAAACCAGCCCGGGTTCTCGAGATACACAATCCCGTTGATCTATCTGACGCGCCTGCGATAGAACCCCACCAAAACAACAACATCTTTACGCTGGCATATGCAGGATCACTTTGGCCCATGCACTTCGATGCGTTTTGTGTAGTGGCTCGCGCAGCGCAGATGTTAGAGTATGCACCGCAAGTGCAGATCATAGTCTATACAACAGCCGATTTTTGGAACTGGCGCAAGAACGAGCTTGAGCCGCTCGGGGTTGTTTATGGCGGCAACATTCCGTATAAAGATATACATGCAAAGTTGGCGCAGGCCGATGCCTTGATACTCTCTTCGTCTTTTACAAAAGAGTGGGTCACCCATTCCAAAGGTTCGGTGCAAACCAAGATCACCGATTATCTCAAGGCGCGCCGGCTTATTATTAGTTGCGGGCCAAGCTACTCGGCAAACCATCATTTTTTGCGCCAACACCAGTGCGGCGTTTGCATCGAAACAAATGACGATCAACTGGCTTCCGGCCAGTTGCACGATATTCTCACTCACATCAACGACTACCAGTCTTTGGTGTACAATGGCTGGCAGGTTTTAAAAAATGAGTTCAGCTTCGAACGTGTACACAAAAAGCTCAACGACTTTCTTTCAGGCTCACTCAACTAATTTTTTTACCGCTGTAGAAAAGGAGAATTTTTTTTGAGCCGGGCTTTTGTCCTTTTGGGCGGCGGCCGTTGCGTCGCACTCTTGTACAATTTCAGCATTGTGCACCAATAGAAAAGCCAACTTTGGCAGCTTACTATTTTTCTGTTGCAAAAACAGCAGGTAATATCCACAAGTACAATTGAGTTCCGGTAATTCGGAATTGAAATAACGCTACGATGTTAAATAAGTAGTAGAAATGCCTGTCCCAAAAAGACCTTATCTCTAAACGAAACGGATGTAAGTATATTTTTCTAAGTGGTAAGCGTTACAAAGTGCGCCTCCAATTCTTATATCACCCCCCAAATGCTTCTATCCGTTATTATACCTACCTGCAACCGCAACGATCTTTTGTTCTCCTGCCTAAGCAGGCTTTCGCCACAGGTGCAGACCACCAATGTACCCTTCGAAGTAATTGTATCTGACGATGGCAAAAACAACCCTGCAAAGGATCTTGTAAGCAAACATTTCAGGTGGGCAAAATGGATTGAAGGACCTAAAAAAGGCCCGGCTTCAAACCGCAATTTTGGTGCGGCACATGCTACCGGCGACTGGCTTGTTTTTATCGACGATGATTGTTTGCCCGATACCCATTTAATTCAGGAATATGTAGCGGCGATCACTACAAAACCTGACCTCTTAGCCTATGAAGGACGCATTTACGTAGATGAGCCGCAAACTTCTTTTTTGCAGGAAGCGCCGCTTAACAATACAGGAGGTTTTTTCTGGTCGTGCAATATTTGCGTTAGCAAAAAACTTTTTACAAGCCTGGGTGGGTTCGATGAAAATTTCCCGTTTGCAGCTATGGAAGATGTCGATTTTTTCGCGCGGCTGAAAAAGGTTACCGACAAACATGCATTCCTGTATTCTGCTGCTGTCTTGCATCCCTGGCGGCTTAACCCAAAATTATTTTCAACTATTTTAAAGCGCTACAAAGCCCAGTTATATTTCATCTCGAAACATCCCGCAGAAAAAAACAAAATGAATTATCAATTCTACTTCCGTTCATTTCTCATATTTTTTAGCGACACGCTAAAAAATGCCTGGAAGTATCGTTTTGCCGGGGCGCGTAAAAAAATAAGTTGCGATCTGTTGCAGATTTATTTTGGTGTTCGTGCCTTGTTCAAACTAGATAAAGAGTACCGCTAATAAATTTTGATGTACCATTTCCCTGCTTTCCTGGGTCGCCTTGCGTCTTACCAATGATCTTCCATGTAGCGCGCCGTTAATCACAAGATTACAAAACACCTGAACATCTCCTTATACATTTGAACAGTTCTGAAAACATACAAGTAAAAGTTGCCGCTGAAACGAGCGAGAATTTAACTACAGCACAGGTTAGCCACAAAGCCATCAAAGAGGCATTGCTTATCAGGCGCGTGGAAGAAACTTTTTTGGAACTGTTTTCAAAAGGAAAACTCAATGGCACCGTACATACTTGTGTTGGTCAGGAGTTTTCTGCTGTTGCTTTTGCAGGTCAGCTAAAAAAGAAAGACTTTATTTTTTCCAATCACCGTTGTCATGGTCATTACTTGTCCTTTACCGGTGATTGCCGGGGTTTAATTGCTGAATTACTGGGCAAACGAACCGGCACCTCCGGTGGTATTGGCAGCAGTCAGCATTTGTGCAACACAAACTTTTTTTCAAATGGTATTCAAGGTGGAATAGTGCCTGTGGCAGCAGGGTTTGCGCTTGCCAACAAGCTCAACAAAAACGGGCAGATAGGGGTCGTTTTCATAGGTGATGGAACTCTTGGCGAAGGAGTGTTCTATGAAACCATGAACATCATTTCAAAATGGCAGATACCGCTGCTTGTGGTGTGCGAAAACAACTTTTATGCGCAATCTACCCCGCAAGAAATTAACCTGGCAGGCGATATAGAAAGCCGGGCAAAAGCATTTGGTATTAAGACAATACGGAGTACAACGGCAATCGTTGACGAATTATTACAAAGCGCCCGGCAATCAATAGAGTATGTACGCAACGAAGGAAAGCCACTGTTTCACCTTGTTGACACCTACCGGCTCAATGCACATTCAAAAGGCGATGATGACCGCGACAAAGACGAAGTATCGAACTATCGCAACAATGATTTTCTCGAGTGCTTTGCCCGTGAAGACCAGAAGATTTACGAGAAGTACCTGGAAAAGATCAATGAAAAAATTAACCAGATAGTCGCTGAGGTTGAGCAGGAGCAAGACCTGGAGTTAACTGAGTATTACATTGAGACAAATGAAAATATCGCCTATGGTTGGCAACCTGTAAACAGTGAAAACAAGAGACAGGTTGAAATGCTCAACACATATTTTCACCAAACATTTGCAGCAGACAGTAAAGCTCTTTTCATTGGTGAAGATGTTTTATCACCCTATGGTGGAGCCTTCAAAATAGCAAAAAATCTTTCGAACTCTTTTCCGGGTCAGGTGTTTTCTACTCCCATAAGTGAGGCTGCCCTGGTAGGTATTTCCAACGGTCTTGCACTTGCGGGCTTTAAGCCCTATGCTGAAATAATGTTCGGCGACTTTATTACATTGGCTCTCGATCAAATCATTAACCATGCATCAAAGTTTCACCACATGTACAACGGCAAAGTACATTGCCCGGTGGTAATTAGAACACCCATGGGTGGAGGGCGCGGCTATGGCCCCACTCATTCGCAGACACTCGATAAACTACTCATCGGCATAGACAATGTAACAACCGTAGCTTTAAACACGATGATCGATCCGGGTGAGATCTACCGGTCTGTACACAAGGAAAAAAATCCGGTTCTTGTAATTGAGAACAAAGTGGATTACGGGAAAAAAATAGGAGCGATAGACATCGCCAATTATTTTGTCGCCAGATCTACCGAAGCCTATCCAACTATTAAAGCATCCCCGCTACAGTCAAAACCAACGCTCACCATTGTGACCTACGGAGGTTGTGCCGATTGGGTATTACACAGTCTGACTAAAATTTACTTTGAAACAGATGAGATTACCGAGGTAGTTGTTCTTACAAAAATACATCCGATAGAATACAAGGAGATTTTGCGCTCCGTGCACGTAACCCACCGCCTTATTGTTGTTGAAGAAGGCAGTGTTGCCGGAGGTATAGGTAGTGAGATCATCAGTTCGGTCTTAGAGCAGGTGAAGTTTCCAATTATGGCGTTCCGCTGTGGCTCACTTCCAGTGCCGGTTCCATCTGTAAAATCATTAGAAAATCTTGTTTTGCCTTCAGTTGAAAGACTGATCACTGCTATTCAAAAATTCCAGGAAAAATGAAACTTGTGCAGCGCATATATACACCGCAGGAATCAGTGAATGATCAAACCCTGCTTGTGGTCGGAATGAATTTCAGCAATGGGGATTTTGTAAAAAGCGGCAACGTGATACTGGAATTAGAAACGTCGAAGGCCGTCACAACTATAGAAGCTGAAACAGATGGCTACATTACCTATTTCTGCAAAACTGATGATGAAGTTGAAGTCAATGCATTGTTGGCAGAAATATACGACAGCGCACCGGAATCAATAACACCACCACCTGCGAAATTGCCGGCAACGCCTGACAAAAATATGTCGGAGGTGCAAACATCTTTTGTACCTCAATTTTCAAGAAAGGCTCGTGAACTGTTACGTTTACACAACTTGCAGGAATCGCTATTTGAGCAATTTGCCTTTGTAAACGAGGAACGGGTCATGACTTATCTGCAACAGGAACAATTAGAAAACGTACAGGCAAGTACCCAACCTGAAAAAAATAATAAGAAACCAGAACCGTTGAAAAATGTTGTGTATGAAAAGCTCGCCAGGCAAGAAAAGAGAAATAGAGTATTTATCTGCTGTTTATAACAACGGCCTGGTAAGTACATTATACATCACCATAAGTGGAAAAAAGGTTGTCAGCGTTTTAAAGCAGAAGCTTTCCTATTTAAAAGAGTCAATTCTACCGGTGGTGGTCTTCGAAACATCCAGGTTGCTGCTCAAATATCCTTTGCTAAATGCTTTTTTCGATGACAATAAAATCGGCAAGTATTCAGAAGTTAATATTGGGATTGCCTGTGACCTCGACGATGGTTTGAAAGTGGTAAAGTTACCGGCTACCGAGCAATTGAGCATATTTGAAATAGAGGAGAAGATCTATGAGCTTTCCAACAAGTACCTCGATAAAAAGCTATCGGTTAATGATTTGAGTGACATCACGTTCACCGTCACAGATATTTCAAGTACGGGGGTCTCCTTCTTTGCTCCCCTCATTAACAAAAACAATTCAGCCATATTAGGTATTGCTAAACTAAACGAGCTTTCAGGCAACTATGTTGTCAGCCTGTCATTCGACCACCGTGTTACCGAAGGTAAATATGCCGGCAATTTCTTAGCAGAACTGAAAGCGAGGGTTGAAAGTTTTTATTTTGATGGGGAGGTAACCGGCCCCGTTGAGTATTGTTATAAATGCTTAAAAGAATTGACTGAAGACCTGAATGAAAAAGGATTCATAAAAGTGCAAACAAAGGGTGGCGAAGAGAAATTAATTTGTGATACGTGTTTATTTAATTACTGACCATGGAAGATCTGAAAAAAATTATAGGTACGTTTATCAAGCGCGATGTAAAAGAAATACACAACGGCACCGTTATAGACAATACTGCTATACCCGGTTCTATCATGATCCACAGAATGTATGCGATCATCAACAAGGCAGGTTTCAATATCAAAAATTATACGGGTATCAACAGCTACGGAGACCTGCTAAACAGATTGAACGGACCAGATGTACAAACCATCAGCGGCAGTACAAATGCTATCATTGACACCAATCCAAACAATGAACCGGCACAGGCAACAACGACAGCCATCGGCATTGATATAGAGCATATCGATAACCTGCCAAAGGCAGTTGATCTGCGTGAAGACATTTTCTATAAAAGCAACTTTACCAACAAGGAGATCTCGTATGCATTGTTAAAGCCAAAAACCTATGAAACACTTGCCGGCCTGTTTTGCGCAAAAGAAGCGCTTTGCAAAACTAATAATGCAATTAAATTAACTCCCTTTAATCAAATAGAAATAGAGCATACTGCAGCGGGAGTACCAGTCTTCAGAGACTATGCGCTATCGATTTCGCATGCTAACGGCTTTTCTATAGCGGTAGCGGTAAGACAGCCAGTCGCAGTTGCAGCAGCAACTCCGGTTCACGAGCCGGTGATGGAAAAGCAGTTTACTTATACTGCCGCGCCTGCGTTGCAAACAGGCGTCAATACAGCAACTCAAAAAAGTAGCTTTCTTCTTTTTGCGCTGGTTGTTTCTGTTGCCATTTCAATTCTTCTTCTTTTTATAATTATCAAAAAGGCATTTTATCCCAACTTCCCGCACTACATTTTTAACCGTGGCAAAATACCAATGCCTGCCAGAGACCGGGTAAGTCTTTATTGGATTATTGGTGCACTGCACTTGCTACTGTTCTAAGCTACCTTCCACACCTTCCCGCAGATCCCATTTTTAATTCGTTAATCATTGCCAGGTAACGGCAACATGCACAAAAACAATTTCGACTTTTTACGTTTATTATTTGCGCTACTTGTAGTGGTCACACACTCGTTCGAGTTATGTGGCCGCTTCGATATGGACTGGCTGCTGCGGCTTACAGGTGGGCAGGTAAAACTTTCTTACTTAGGTGTGCGTGGTTTTTTTATAATCAGCGGATTTTTGATTTATGGCAGTGTGCTGCGTAGTAAGTCAATCGGTGACTTTTACCGGAAAAGAATTCTACGTTTATTTCCTGCACTTTTCGTTGTACTTATCTTAACGGTGTTGCTACTGCCACTGGTCTATGAAGGTAGTTTGCCCTACCTGAAGAACAGGGATGTATGGACGTACATACCCAATAATCTTCTTTTGCTAAAACAACAACCGGCAATCGCAGGCGTATTTGCAGGCAAAGAGATCAACGGCTCGTTATGGACCATCAAATACGAGTTCATCATGTATGTTTTCTTATCATTGGCATTTTTCTACAGGCGATATGCCAGGTGGTTTGTTTTGGGTTCGTTTGCCTGGTTGGTCTTTTGTTGTGTACTTAACAAAAGCTGGATACTTAACCTGCAAGGCAATTACTTTAACCTGGCACTGTACTTTTTAACCGGCTCTGTTTGTGCGGTTTTTAAACAGCAGATGTATAAGCATAAAAATATCCTGTTAGGCATTGGTATCGTTCTCTGCCTGTTGTCTTTTGTGTTTGCTGTTTTTCCATTGCTGCAATTTTTTGTGTTGCCATTGGTTGTCATTCCTGCCGGTATATCTTCTACCCGTGGTATTAACAGTATAGGTGCGGTTGTTGGCGACCTCTCGTATGGTATTTATATTATCAGCTACCCGGTACAGCGAACATTGGTCCACAGTTATTCCCTTCAACCATACCGGGTTATGTTGATCACCATCTTCGCCTCGTTGGGTTATGCATATTTATCGTGGCACCTGGTTGAGAAAAAAGCCCTGGCATACAAATCGATCACGACAAGGTCATTTGGCACAGAAAACCAGCTACGGCGTTTGTTCGTAAAATTTGCCTGGAAAAAGGCTCCGTAGAGAACCGATAGTACAAGGGAGTGACACAACCAAAGTCCAACATAGATCTACTGCCCGCCACCAAATAAAAAACAGCCATCTTATTCAAAGCATACTTATTATTTATTCCAGGGTCATACGGCTATTCAGTACAGACCAAACTTTGATTTGATGATAGTTGTCAAGTGCAACTGTTGTCTTTTTGCCCCCGATCGTTACTACTAAATAACCGGCTTAAAAAATGAACGAAATTTATTCAAAACCATTTCATTACGTACATAAGAAGAACTCACTCAGAGGTTTTATAAGAAGGGTTTACAACAGTATCATGAACCGCTTTATAACTGAGCCAACCATTTTTTTAAACCGAAACCCGCGCTATGCCGGCTGGGAGATAGGCGACTATACCTATGGCAGCCCCGATGGTAGTCCGCACCTGGTTTCCGGCGGCGAAAATGTAAAGATCAGGATTGGGAAGTTTTGCTCCATTGCGCACGATGTTACTTTTATTTTGGGTAATCACCGGGTCGATTGGGTGAGTACTTATCCTTTTCCCGTATTTTTTTCAGAGGCACAACACATTACCGGGCATCCGCTGAGTAATGGCGACATCAATGTGGGAAACGATGTTTGGATAGGAAAGTTCGTAACTATTTTGTCGGGCGTAAAAATTGGAAATGGTGCGGTGATAGCGGTAAACAGCGTGGTAACGAAAGATGTGCCACCCTACGCAATTGTAGCAGGAAACCCCGCAAAGATCATAAGGATGCGTTTTGATGACGAGACAATTAAACATCTGCAAACCATACAGTGGTGGAATTGGGATATTCAACGCATTTTAGCCAACATCGATCTCATTTTGCAGCCTGATCCTGAACAATTTGTAACCCGCCATGCGTAACCGGTAATGCAAGTGCTACTTCCAAAAGTCTCCGTTATTATACCGACCTACAACTACGGCAACTATATAGAAGAAGCTGTTGTGAGTGTATTACAACAGGACTATCCGCAACACCTGATTGAATTGATAGTAGTAGATGATGGCTCTACCGACGACACTGAAAAAGCGCTGGCGGCGTACGTAGCCAACGGCAGTGTACAATATATATGGCAACCCAATAGCGGCAAAGCGAGCGCCACCCGCAAAGGTGTGGAGATGAGCACCGGCGAGATCATATTTAATCTGGATGCAGATGATCTTTTTTTAAACGATAAGATCAAAAACACCGTAACCATTTTTGCCGACCCAACCATCGTGCATGTCGCTTCACCCGCGCGTTTGGTGTATCAACAAACCGGTAAAACCGGCGAGGAAAATCTTCCGGCAGACATACTCGGCAAACCGCTGGACGGCAGGTGGCTTTTGCACCGGTTTTATACCAACAACATGCTTTTTGGTGGCGGTTCTACCTATGCAGCCCGTGCTGCGGTGCTCCGAAGCATCGATATACCGCCGGCGGTAGATATGTACATCGACGAGTTTTTGCTGCTGGCGATATTGCCTTTTGGCAAAAGTTATTTTTCGCCCAAACCGCTGTCGGTCTGGCGGATACACAGCAATAATTATTCGGGCGAAACAACCAACCGGGCGAACCAACTTGCCAAAGCCGACCGCCTTATCCGGTCGTCCGCGGCGGTCTTGTTGTACTTACAACAACAATCATTCGACAAAAAAATAATAGACATTTACCGGTTGCAGGATGCTTCCCGCTTCATTTCGTTCAAGGAATATTTCGGTACAAAAAAGCTGTCAGATATAGTTGGTTTTATGCGCGAAATAGTTGCGGTAAGACCTTCGCTAAAGGTGATAAAGAAATACAAATTGCTTAATCGTTTGCTGCCGCTCGGTCTTTTTCGATTACTGAAAAAAATTCAAAGCAGCCAGCCCGTTCTTCCCGGCGGCGCCATTTGTCTTTGCTAGGCAGCCCATATTTTTTTTGGAGCCATGGCATTTGTTCTTTCATTCAGGCGGCCGTTGCGTCGCACATTCATCGCCAACGCCCTGGTTGAACTTTCTGCGCACAACAGGCTACACCAATAAACCAAAGCAGCATTCCCAACCATGCGTATAGTTTTTATATGTGGCTCATTGGCGGCAGGCAAAGATGGCGTGGGTGATTACACCCGCCGCCTTGCTGCAGAGTTGCTGCGCCAGGGTCATGCAGTTAGGTTAGTTGCCCTGCACGACTGGCACATTCATTCTCTGGTTGAAGAGGACCAGGTGCAAAATGAAGTCGAACTGAGAGTATGTAGAATTCCTTCCGCTTTCACCAATACTAAAAAGGCTAAATCACTAAAGCAGTACGTGCAGAGTTTTCAACCAGAGTTGGTCAGTCTGCAATTTGTACCCTACTCATATAGTAGTCGTGGCTTTCCAGTTGGTTTAGCAAAGTTGCTCAGGCAAGCTGTTGGCGCAACAAAGTGGCACATCATGTTGCATGAAGTTTGGCTGGTTTCCAGGCATTTTAACCTGAAAAGAAAACTAACAGCCGCAGTGCAGAAAGCGATTGTGAGACAATTGGTAACGCAATTACAACCCATAGTTGTGCACACACAATCGCAATATTCGCAATTCCTCTTGGCTAAACAAGCAATTAAAGCAAAGCTGCTGCCCTTATTCTCAAATATTCCTGTGCATACAAAACGTGCAGATAGCCAGACGTATTTGGACCATACAAAAAAGGAAATTTCAATTCTAACTTTCGGTTCTATACATCCCAATGCCCAAATAGAGAAGTTCGCCGGGGAAGTGGCTGAATACCAACGAAAACACCAGGTAAAGGTTAATTTAGATTCTTGCGGGCAGATCCGGAGCAGGTCTTCAAAAATGGCTACAGGTCTGGAAACAAAACGGGCTTACTGCCAGGATCTTAGGAGAAATGAATGGAGCGCGAATTTCTGCTGCACTTTCTGCGGCAGACTTTGGCATTTCATCTACGCCTTTCATCATGTCAGAAAAGAGTGGGGCAGTAGCCGCAATGCTGGCTCATCAACTTGAGGTTATTTGCATTGCGCAACCCTATCAGCCGAATGATTTTCAATTTCATGCTCCGCCAGGCATACTTGACTATAACCAGGTAGCATTTGCGGATTGTATCTCTAGTAGACACCCAACTTCATCATTCGACATTGGTAGCGTCGCGTCGCAACTTATTCATGATTTACTGAAAACCAGGACTCCCGTGCACGCTTAGCTGCTGTTTAAAAATGAATATTCTTCTTTATTGCTACGCTTTTTCACCCTCGGTCGGTGGTATTGAAATAGTAACAGAAACCCTCGCCCGCAACCTTTCTACCCTGGGACATAATTGTACCGTTTTAACTGAGACACCGAGTGAGGTAAAGGATAACTATCCTTTTATTGTAGTTCGGCAACCGTCTCATAAGGCAATATATCAATACATGCGAAAGACTGATGTGATCTGTAACATAGAATTGAGTTTAAAATTCTTCTGGCTTTCAAAATTAGCCGGTAAACCGCTGGTCTGGGTACACAATGGATATAAGTTAAGCTGTATTGACGCCCTGGGCTGGTATAAAAATCAACCGGCACCTATGGAACCCTGGAAATCAATAATGTTTTACAGACAAAAAGAAGGTGTTGCCTTCGCCTTCCGCGAAGGAGTTAAGTTGTATGTAAGGAGATGGGCGGCAAAACGAGTTTATTGCAACGTTGCGGGCTCGGAGTGGATTGCTAAACGACAACCATTTCCCAACCAGGTGCAAATTTATACTCCTTTTCCGGTTACTGATTTCGCTGCAATCGCAGAGCGTAAAAACAAGCGCTTCAATTTTGTTTTTCTTGGACGATTAGTGCCGGAGAAAGGTGTGGAAATCCTACTTCGGGCTTTTGCTAATTTGAGTAACGAATTAAATAGCACTTCTATATCATTGGCAATCATTGGTTACGGTGCTGCAGAGAATAATTTAAAACAACTTACTCAGGAATTAGGTTTGGAAGAGCAGGTCCACTTCTTAGGTCCTCAGCGAGGAAGAGAATTGCTTAGCATAATAGCAGATTCCGACATATCGGTGGTTCCATCCTGGTGGGAGGAACCATTGGGCGGAGTTGCCTTGCAAATGTTAGCTGCTGACCGTGTGATGATCGTAGCGAAAAATGGTGGACTGCCCGAAGTGGTTGGAGAGGCAGGCATTTCTTTTACCAATGGTAATGCAGATGAGTTGTACGCCGCTATGAAACGGGTCCTAAATAATGAGGAGCTAAAAAATCAATTGCATGCGCAGCGAAAACATCAACTGGAGAAATTTGATCCTGATAAACTTACAGCGAAATATGTAGAATTATTTGAAAGGGCTAAGGCTGGAAACAACTGAAAATCAACTGCTTAAACCACTTTGCCCTTGAAGATCCTGATCTTGTCGCATTTTTTTTCACCCGATGTAGGGGGCATCGAAACAAACTCCGAAATACTTGCAACGGAATTTGTGGACTTAGGTCATGAGGTTCGACTGCTCACCTGGTCAAATAGAAAAGATGCAAAAACATTTTCCTTTCAGGTTTTGCGTAATCCGGGAATTGGACAATTAGTCGCAAACCACTTTTGGGCTGATGTAGTCTTCGAGAATAATCCGGCGCTTCGTTTGTCTTGGCCTGCACTCTTATCCGGGCGACCTGTAGTAGTTGCGCTGAACACGTGGGTAACCCAGGCTGATGGCTCTGTTGGATTGCAGGAAAAATTGAAAATCAAATGGTTGCAATGTGCTGCTAAAGTGATTGCTGTAAGCGAAGCAGTTCGCTTGAAAATTTTTCCCAACGCTATCGTAATTGCCAATCCCTACCAGCAAAAGCTTTTCAGGAAAATTGATTTAAAGGAGCGAAGAAAAGATTTTGTATTTCTTGGCAGGCTGGTGTCTGATAAGGGTTGTAGGTTGGCAATCAATGCGTTGATGCATCTAATTGATACTATGGATGAAGTATTTACTGATGATTTATGTTTAACAATAATTGGAGACGGAGCAGAAAAAGCGAGTTTGGAACAAACGGTTAATGACTACGAACTGCAAAATCATATCAAGTTTACCGGCATCCTTCAGGGTAAAAAACTTGTAGAAGAATTGAACACACATTCTTTTATTTTAATACCCTCCATTTGGGAAGAACCTTTTGGAAATGTTGCGTTGGAAGGGATGGCGTGCGGATGTATTCCCATTGCTGCTGATGGCGGTGGTTTACCTGATGCTGTTGGTGACGGTGGGCTGCTTTTTAGGCGCGGCGATGTAAACAGTTTGGCAGAATGTATGATGCGGGTATTAACTGAGCCCGGCCTGGTAGCCGAACTGAGACGATCAGGAGAAAAACACTTATTGAAACACCAAGCAAAACCCGTTGCTCAAAGGTACCTTTCTGTCTTTGAGGATGCGGTAGCACTTAAAAAATAATGTCGGTCTTATTAGCCCATCCATCTGGAAATTCTTTTGTGCGGGCTGCCTTGGATGGTTTGTTACAAGCAAACGAACTTGCTGCTTTTTTTACCTCCATCGCAACCTTTCCCGGCGATTTGGCCCATCAACTTAGTTCACTTCCGCCTTTTGCTGAGTTAAAACGCCGGCAATACAATTCTGCGCTGGCGTCAGTTACCCATACGTCTCCCTGGCGTGAAGCGGGACGTTTGCTATCTGGCAAATTGGGGCTAACAACTCTTACCAAACATGAGACCGGTGTCTTTTCAGTGGATGCCGTTTACCAGAGCATAGATAAAGTGGTAGCAGCCCGCCTGCCACGTTTGGCAAAGCAAGGCCTCAAGGCAGTGTACGCCTACGAAGATGCAGCTATGTTCTCTTTCTTAGCTGCAAAGATGTTGGGTGTAAAGTCATTTTATGACTTGCCGATCGGTTATTGGCGCACTGCCAAAAAGCTACTAACGGCTGAATTAGAGCGCTGGCCGCAATGGGCTGCAACCCTGCCCAACTTTATTAACTCAGAGACCAAACTGGCGCGCAAGGAGGAGGAATTGCGGCTCGCTGACCACATATATGTTGCCAGTGGTTTTACTGCAGGTACGTTGTCCGATTTCCCAGGCCGGCTAGCGCCTGTTCATGTAATTCCTTATGGCTTTCCTCCTGTAGCAGAAAGCCGCAGTTATACAAATGCGCAAAATAGAAAACTTAAGCTGTTATTTGTCGGTGGACTTTCCCAACGCAAAGGCATCGCCGACGTGTTTTCGGTTGTTTCTAAATTACAAGGCTACGTTGAGTTGACGGTTGTGGGGAATAAAGTAGGTGGAAGTTGCCAGGCACTTGACCAGGCACTCACCCGGCACCGCTGGATACCAACCTTGCCACACGCCGGCATTTTGCAACTCATGCGCGAAAACGATGTCTTACTTTTCCCTTCGCTTTTCGAAGGATTTGGTTTGGTCATCACAGAAGCTATGTCGCAGGGAATGCCGGTAATAACAACAGAACGCACAGCCGGCCCCGATTTGATTGAGCATGGACAGAACGGGTGGTTAATAAAAGCAGGGTCAGAAGCTGCTCTGTTTGGCGCAATAGATAATTTACTCCTCGCGCCGGAAAGCATACAAGTAGCCGGTCGGGCAGCAATGGATACTGCCAGCAGGAGGCCATGGAAACTTTACGGGCAGGAACTGGCAGCCAGTATTTCAAGCAATATATAAAACGTTTGGTGCAGATATAATTTGAGCAGCACAACAAAAAATAGGCTGGAGCCCGCCCTGGTGTCTGAGACATCGCCAATGAAAATGTGGCAGGCTAGCAGGGATGCTATTGAGCAGGACAAGCTGCTTAAAAAAGCGATCTGGGCCTATTTCATTTTACTCATTTTTGAAGGAGCCTTACGCAAATGGTTCTTACCTTTTTTATCTACACCCCTGTTGTTGGTGCGCGATCCCATAGCAGTGTATGTGGTGGTAATGGCCTATAGCCGTGGGCTGCTACCCAAAACTGTTTATCTCTCCGGGATGGTTGCTGTTGGGGTCATCGCAACTTTTACTGCCGTGCTCTTTGGACACGGTAACCTGATGGTTGCTTTATACGGCGCCCGTATTTTAATTTTTCACTTTCCAATGATCTTTGTTATTGGCAGACTATTTACCAAGAAAGATGTTATAGCAATGGGCAAGGTCATCACGTGGATAACGGTGCCAATGACGATATTGATAGCCCTGCAATTCTATAGTCCGCAGTCAGCCTGGGTCAATAGAGGAGTGGGCGGCGACGTGGGCGGTGCCGGTTTTACAGGCGCACTTGGGTATTTTCGTCCGCCAGCAACCTTTTCTTTTACCACCGGCACCAGTCTGTTCTATAGCCTGGCTGCCTGCTTTATCATTTATTTCTGGATCAATAGAAGTGACCTCAACAAAATGGTTCACATTGCTGCTACTATAGGTTTACTGGCGGCAATACCGCTTTCCATTAGTCGGGGACTTTTCTTTCAGGTTGGTCTTTCAGTCATGTTTGCCATTCTCGCCTCCGTGCGAAATCCACGTTTTATGGGCAGTATTTTTCTGGCTGTAATTGGCACAGTCATCGGTTTGGCATTGCTCAGCCATACCAGTTTTTTTCAAACTGCGTCGGCAGCATTCTTCAACCGGTTCGAACTCGGCCAACGAGGTAGAGGGAGGTGTCAGTGGCGTATTTCTCGACCGTTTTTTGGGCGGAATGCTGGGTGCTCTATATGGTTTAGGCAGCATGCCTTTTTTTGGGTTTGGTCTGGGTATGGGTACCAATGTTGGCAGCATGGTACTGTCCGGCGATATCGTGTACTTGATCTCAGAAGGCGAGTGGGGGCGGCTGATTGGAGAAATGGGCGCAATTATGGGTCTCATAGTTATCATTCTCCGCATTGGTTTTGTTGTTAAACTTACCCGCGCCGGTTATCGCAAACTCCAAACCGGCGACATACTGCCCTGGATGCTTTTGAGTTTTGGCATACTCACCATACCGCAGAGTCAGTGGGGGCAACCTACGGCGTTAGGTTTCAGCACCCTGATTGGCGGTTTACTTATCAGTTCGCTCAAGAACTTTCCAGCACCCTCCCAGGTAAAAAAGTCACCTCAATAAAGTTGGTCTTTGCGCTTCGGAAGACGGCTTTTTTTGGACCAGGCAGTTGTTTTTTATGGCTTCATCGTTGCGTCGCAATACGTTCGTCGGCAACGCTTTGTTGAGGCTTTAGAAGCGTAAAATATTCCGGCGCTATTTATCTTTTTATGAGATGGAAACATAACACTCTTAGCATGTTCAAACAGGGTAGCAGATACAAATGAATGTAGCCTTTTGCATCAATAAATTAGCCCTCGTAGGTTTGGGAGTAACGGTTTGCTCTGTTATACAAAATTGCAGCGATACACATCACCTGCGTCTCTGTTTCTTGTGTGGTGATCTGGAAGACACGGATAAAAAAAACATAACTGCACTATTACATAAACAGGATTTCAAAGGGTTTCACCAGTTTATAGACTTTGATGCCCAGGCAAATTTTGGTGCTTTTCGCTCACTGCATGGCGACTGGACAACTTACGGGCGCCTGCTGTTGCCGGAATTATTACTAACTAACCGGGTTTTGTACCTGGATGCAGACCTGGTAGTAGAAGTAGATGTATTGCAATTGCAAGCATTTGATTTTGCAGGAAAAGCCATTGCCGCCGTGCATGGTGGTGTGTTAGAAAATGAACTCGAACACGATTTTTACCTGCATAAACTTAGGCTGCCGACGAACCAAAGATCATTTAACGCCGGTATTTTGTTGTTTAACCTTGACCTATGGCGCCAGGAAAATTTGAAAGAAAAATGTCTGGACGTTGCGCGCAGATTTCCCACTGAATTGCTTTCGTGCGACCAGGCGTTATTAAACGCTGTGTTTTCCGGCAACTTCGCCGAACTGCCAAAAACTTTTAACTGCGCCTGGTTGCCCTATGCTTCCAAACCTGAAACCGGCGAAAAAATGATCCTGCATTTTGTAGGGTCACCAAAACCCTGGGACGTTTTTGGTTCTCTGATACACAATGGTTACGCCACCTGGCAGAAATACCTGGACCCGTTTTGGGCAGCTACTTATGCCGCACTGACCCTGGCGGATTGGAAAAGAAGCTGGAAGATCCGCAAATCGTATATACGTTGCCTGAACTTAAAACTGAAAAGACAAACTGCAACGGTGGTATAAGCAGACTACCTGTGGTTTACCGTAAGTCTAAATGGTGCGCTCGCCCAAAAGTGAGAATAAGTTGAAGAGTGCGACGCAACGGCCGCCAAATAGCCTTTCTGCTGCCGGGTTCCTAAAAAAGAAAACGCCAAATTGCTGCCTGCGGGCATAAACCATCGTTGTAAATTGAAAATCATTCTCATTGGCAATTACCCACCTGATAAACAGCAGAGTATGAGCCGGTTTGCAGGCATGCTGAAGGAAGGTTTTGAAAAAGCAGGCGTAAGAACCGTACTTTGGAAACCGCCGGTAGTGTTTGCAAGTGGGCAAAGCACGACCCTTGCGGGGCTTGGCAAATGGTTGGGATATTTAGATAAATGGGTCGTTTTTCCGGTTGTTTTATTTCTGCGGGCACTGGTAGCAAGCCTGCGTGATAACGATTGCCGGTTTCATATTTGCGATCATTCTAATGCTCCCTACCTGCCCTGGCTGCCAGCTAAGCGCACCGCTATAACCTGCCACGATGTGTTGGCAATTCGCGGAGCCCTGGGCTTTGCAGATGCTTATTGTTCCGCAACGGCTATGGGAAAACTACTGCAGAAATGGATACTGAAGAACCTGGCCAGTGCAGATAAAATAGCCTGTGTTTCAAACTATACTCGCCAGCAACTGCTAGAACTTGCCGGCACAAGTGGGAAAGAGAAAATAGATTGGGTAGTAATTCACAATGCGTTTAATGCTGTTTTTCGCCCGGTACCCAGAGAAGAAGCCTTGCAGATTCTGCGAGATAAAGGCATCTATACTCGATCATTTTTGTTGCATGTTGGTTCATCCTTGCCCCGCAAAAACCGCAAATTGCTGGTGGAAATGTTGACCTGCCTGGCGGGAGAATACAATGGTGATATTTGTTTTGCCGGTGAAGAAGTGGATGCAGACCTGGCGCGTGTCATTGATGCTGCGGGTGTTAGGGACAGAGTGTTGTCGATTGTGCAACCTGACCATGCTACTCTAGCTGCGCTGTACTCGGTCTGTGATGCATTTATTTTCCCTTCGTTCTCTGAAGGGTTTGGTTGGCCGGTTATAGAGGCGCAAGCCTGCCATGCAGCAGTGATAGCGAGTAATTTAGAACCGATGCCGGAAATAAGTGGCGGGGCAGCCATTCACGCTGATCCCCATTCAGCGCAAAGATTTGCTGCCGCTTTTTTGTCGCTGCAAGCGCCGGGACGTATAACAGAACTGGTAAATGGGGGAGCGAAAAACATACTGCGGTTTCAACCTGGTGAAATGATCTTACAATATCTTCACCTGCACCAGATGATACTTAAGAAAGATGTTGCTTAAAATTTTTTCGTTTCTAATGCCCTGGTCATTGCGGCGCAAATTTTTGCAAAAATTTTTTGGATTTTCTATTCATCCAACGGCAAGAATCGGTTTAGCCTGGGTGTTTCCGCGTGCATTGGAGATGGGCGCGGGAGCTACTATCGATCATTTTACTGTCGCCCTGCACCTGGATAAAATAAAGATGGGACAACATTCCGGAATAGGGCGTAGTAACTGGATCACCGGATTTCCAACAAACACTTCTTCTAAACACTTTCAGCACCAGGTAGATCGTAAACCGGAATTGCTGGTAGGCGACTTTGCCAATATCACCAAACATCATCATTTAGACTGTACGGATACCATTAAGATTGGTAAATTTTCTACCATCGCTGGCTATCGTTCGCAACTGCTAACGCACTCGATTGATGTGGTTGAAAACCGGCAGAGTAGTCTGCCGATCACCATTGGAGAGTACACTTTTGTTGGTACCAATGTAGTGATCCTGGGTGGAGCAAAACTTCCGGGCTATTCTGTCCTTGGTGCTAAATCGCTCCTGAATAAAAGTTTCAGCGAAGAATGGAAACTGTATGGCGGAGTACCGGCTAAAGAATTGTCTGACATTCCCCGCGATGCTAAATATTTTCACCGCCTGGAAGGTTTTGTGTATTAATTGTTGGTCAAGTTGACTTTTTTATTTGAAATATGCGTCTTCTACATGTAATGGCTGAAATGGATCCTGCGAAGGGAGGTGTTGGACAGGCTGTGCGCACAATGATGGAAGGGCTGGCTGAAAAGGGAATTCATAGTGAAGCGGTTACAGTGGATGCGCCTGGTTCAACATTTTTAAGATCGTGGCAATTAAATATTCATGCACTGGGACCGGCGAAAGGAGCATGGGCATATAGCAGAAAATTGGGCGCCTGGCTCCGGGAAAATCTAGTGCGTTTTGATGTTGTGATAGTGCATGGGCTGTGGCTGTACCCGGGCTTTGCAACCAGACAACAATTGAAAAAGTTGAAAAATGCTACAGCTCAATCGGGAAAGCAACAGCTACCAAAATTGTTTGTTATGCCGCATGGCATGTTGGATCCCTATTTTCAAAAAGCCCCCGGCAGAAAATGGAAAGCCATTCGGAACTGGTTGTACTGGAAATGGATAGAAGCCCCGCTGGTCAATAGTGCTGCCGGGGTATTATTTACAACTGCTGAAGAGCAGCGGTTAGCTGGGTCGACCTTTATGCCCTATAGACCGCAAAAAGAATATGTGTCAGGAATAGGCGTAAAAAGACCAGAAGGTTATTCTAATGAAATGAAAACAGCATTCGAAAAAATCTGTCCACAACTGCGGGGTAGTGCTTATTATCTTTTTTTAGGTAGAATTGACGCAAAAAAAGGATTGGATATGTTGGTAAGATCTTACTTACAATTAAAAGAGCAGAATAAGGGGTTAATACCGAAACTTGTTATTGCCGGTCCCGGCTTGGAAAAACCGTTTGGACGAGAATTAGTTCAGCTTGCAGCGGGAGCCGTGGACGACATATTTTTTACTGGAATGTTATTATCAGACGCAAAATGGGGAGCCATTTACGGGTGTGAAGTATTTGTATTGCCCAGCCATCAGGAAAATTTTGGAATTGCAGTTGCGGAAGCTTTGGCCTGCGGAAAGCCTGTCCTGATCTCTGACCAGGTAAATATTTGGAGGGAAATAGGATCACATAATGCCGGTTTCGTAGAGAGCGATACGAATATGGGTACTTTACAGGCAATGAGCAAATGGTTAGCGACCAATACAACAAATAGGGATCGTATGTGTTCAAATGCTTTTGTGTGTTACCAGGAATGTTTTTCGCCGGATAAAGCAACAGATGATTTGTTGAATGCGGTAGGAAGGGTAGAAAAAGAAGTGGTATGACACACAATACCGACACATTTAGCGGACCCTCTTTTTCACTGCGCAACAGGGTAGCCCGGCTGATCTGGAACGGAGTGTACCTATTGCTTTTTCGCTACTCACCAAGACCTCTGCACGCCTGGCGAAGAATGTTATTGCGGCTATTTGGCGCCAGGGTAGGCAGAGACGTGCATGTTTATCCCGGTGCAAAGTTTTGGGCGCCCTGGAATGTTGAGCTTGCAGACGAATGTGGTATTGCCAATGGAGTGTTAGTTTATTCGCAAGGCAGAATAACTATTGGAGTTCGAACGGTCATTTCTCAGGGAGTGAATATTTGTAGTGGCACTCACGATTATACAAAAAAAGGATTTCCTCTCATCACCAAACCGATCGTTATAGGAAAATATGTTTGGATTGCGGCAGAAGCATTTATTCATCCGGGTGTAACAATAGGGGAAGGTTGTGTTGTTGGCGCCAGGTCAGTAGTAACGCAAAACATGCCGCCCTGGATGGTTTGTGCCGGACATCCCTGTAAACCGCTGAAAGAAAGAATTCTGACCGCAGATTAAAATTTAAAATAACCGCGCTAATCGCCAAAAAAACTTCAGTGTTCGCATGTTTGCAAAATTGATCAACAACCTAACCAAAGCCTTTCAGGTATATAAATTATATAACAACAAAAAACTGGTAGAGAGTTTTTCGGTCTATTATCCCAATTCACAAAATCATTATGTTTATCCTGCAAATACGTTTACTTCTGCAAATAACTCCATTAAGATACTTTCTGAAATAGCATGTACCAAAAATCCTGTAGAACCATTTAAAGCAGAAGAGTTTTTGCCGGAAGCCCGAAAAGACGCTGATGATAGCTTGAAAGACTTGTTTAATAAATATGGTTCTGACAAATCCTCCTATCATAATTATGATCTTATCTATGTCAGTGTACTTTCCATTCTAATGAAAAATAAAAAGGAAATCACGCTATTCGAAATTGGGTTAGGGACTAATAATGTCTCTGTTCCTTCCAACATGGGTGTAAACGGCAAGCCTGGTGCTTCCTTGAGGGCGTTCCGTGACTTTTTACCAACATCTCAAATATTTGGGGCTGATATTGATCGCAACATTCTCTTTCAAGACGAACGAATTTCGACCACCTATTTAGATCAGACTGTTTATTCAACTTATTTACAACTCAACAGCAGTTTTGGAGTTTCTACATATGACTTGATCATTGACGATGGTTTGCACTCACCGGAGGCAAATTTAAATACGCTAAAATTTGCGCTCCAATATCTTTCTACAGATGGTTGGTTAATAATTGAGGATATTCCGGAAAGGAGTTTACCAGTTTGGCAAACCACTCTGGTTCTTTTAAAGAATGAGTATTCATGTTGGATTGTCAACTGTAAAGGGTTTTATCTGTTCGTTGTTTATAAAGGAAAACTGGCAGATAACAAAGCCGAGCAATCTAACACCGTGTTTTAATGATTCATCACGTTTTGTTAATAGCCAATGTGATAAGCATCCTTTACATTTATTGTATTGTCTTTTGTTATAAAAGTTGGTTGAAGTTGTCAGGTTCTATTGATGAAAAGGCATCCTAAATCATAGCTTTCAGGGCTGTCTCAAAAGCGAGGTGTTGACTGATTTCCACTTTGATGAAGGAGTTATTGTGATTACCAATAAGAAAAAAAGTGAGTTCCACTTATAAATGATATCGGTTATAATACTCACAAAAAACGAGGAAGCAGATTTGCCAGCTTGCCTTACATCGCTGGCTGGTTTTGATGATGTTCATATTTTAGATTCATTTAGTACCGATCGGACGCAGGAAATTGCGAAGAATTTTGGCGCAAAAGTTTGGGAGAAAACATTTGAAAGCTTTGGAAAACAAAGAAATTATGCTCTTGAAAATCTGGCGATAAAATATGAATGGATATTGTTTTTAGATGCGGACGAACAGGCGACACCTGAGTTTGAAGTCCGAAATAAGAGAAACAATCAGGAGCGCTTCAGAAGAAGTAGCTGGATTTTTTTGTTGCTGGAAAATGATACTGAACGAAACGTGGTTAAAACGTTGTGACAATTTTCCAAAATGGCAATTTCGGTTGTTGAAGAAAGGTAGGGCAAAATTTAAAGATTTTGGACATGGGCAGAAGGAAGACGAGGTTAAGGGAACAATTAAGTATATAAAGTCGCCTTATTTGCACTATGGCTTTTCTAAAGGCTGGTATCATTGGGTTGAAAGGCATAACCGGTATTCAACTCTGGAAGCAGGAGATCGCCTGCACTATCGTCCACCTTTAAAAGAAGTCTTTAGTAAAGCAGGTAGTAAACGAAATCCAGCTTTAAAATCGTGGTTGAGTAAAATACCAGGTTGGCCGGTGCTTAGGTTCATACAGGCTTATATAATTAGTGGAGGTTTTTTAGAAGGAAGAGCTGGGTTCACTTATTGCGCAAATATGGCATATTACGAATTTCTAATTCAATTAAAAATGCGGGAGATCAAACAAAATAAGCGGGTGGTACGTAATTAATAAGATGATTTTATTATTTATTTTGGCTATTTAAACGTCTAACTTTCAACAAAAAGCAAAGAGATATTTAAGTGTGTTGGCGTCTTTAATAGAGCAATTTGCAAATTATTTTGTAGCTTATATGAGTAAATAAGAATATAACTCATTCTCTAAGTATGTTTTCTTCGTATAGTTTATCTGATTAAACTTTTCTAACTGAGCTTTGGCATTACAATATCCTGAAAACCACCTAAACTTTACTTTGCTTACGAGATCGTAAAACTAACTTATGAGGAAAAGGGTCTTATTATTAGGAGGCAATTTTCATCCTGAGCCGACGGGAATTGGCAAATACAATGGTGAAATGATTGATTGGTTTGCCAGTCAAAATATTGCTTGTACTGTTGTAACAACTTATCCATATTATCCCCAGTGGAGGGTACAGGAGCCTTATGCAAAAAAGGCTTTTCGCTTTTCAAAAGAAATCAGGTTTCCTTCCAAAACATCGTTGCCTGTAACTATCTACAGGTGTCCCCATTATGTTCCGCAAAATCCTTCCGGGTTCAAAAGGCTTGTATCTGATTTTACCTTTTTGCTTTCGGCATATTGCGTACTTATATACCTGCTATTTTCCGCCAGGATGGATTTCATCATGACCGTTGCTCCCTCCTTTTCTAACGGTTTGCTGGGGGTATTGTATAAAAAATTTAGAGGTGCAAAATTTATCTATCACATACAGGACTTGCAAATTGATGCAGCCCGGGATCTGAAGATCATTAGGTCCGGTTACTTTCTGAAGATCCTTTTCAACATCGAAAAATACATTTTGCGGGAGGCAGATATTGTAAGTACAATTTCGGAAGGAATGATGCAAAAAGTGAAGGCAAAGTGTAATAAGGATATCGTGCATTTCCCGAACTGGGTAGACACTCGCTTATTTTACCCTCAGTCAAATAAGGAAGCAAAAGCCAGCTTCGGCTTTAAAGCAACGGACAAGATCGTGTTGTACTCCGGCGCTATTGGTTTTAAACAGGAGCTTGAATCAATCATTCATACCGCAAAGTTCTTTCAACTCATCGATGATGTGAAATTCGTCATTTGTGGGTCCGGTCCTTACAAGTATCACCTGGAACAAATGGCTGCTGATCTGCATTTGAACAACGTTGTTTTTTTACCACTCCAACCCAGTGAAAAATTCAACACTTTTTTGAATATGGCTGATGTTCACCTGGTTTTGCAAAAGAAGGATACCGCTGATTTGGTAATGCCGAGCAAACTAACCACCATTCTTGCTGTCGGCGGGCTTTCTATAGTTACGGCATCAAGAGGCACAAGTTTACATCAAGTGATGCATGCAACAGATCTCGGAATACTGATAGAACCGGAAGACATGTGTTTGCTCTACAATGCAATAATGGAGGCAATCAATTCCGATTCCGCATTTTTAAAAACAAATGCGAGGTTATATGCTGAAACACATTTGTCTTCAGAAATTATTCTCAATCGCTTTATTGAAAACATCTTTTACCCTGCTATGCAACCCGCTCATGGCCAGTTAACGGAAGGTGATTTAACAACTTATATTCTGCCTCTCACGACAAAAACAAGGTTGAACACTTTGAACAAGTGAGGGCGTGTTCGCTGCTTGTGGTCTGTTGCTGTCCCGCACCTTGCGTTTAGATTTGAAAAAACATTTTGCATTATACCCCATTTGATGTATTCCTACTTGTTTACACCAATGGTCATTTCTCCATATTTTTTCCCTCCTGATCTGTCAATTGAATAGGAACGGGTAAAATTAATTTTTATAATTTCTGCTTTTTGTGATATTATCCTACTTTTGCAGCCGATAAAAAAAGTAAATACAAAAATTGGTGTCTATTTAAACAATTCGTGATGTCTTTAACAACTGAGAAAAAAGCAAGCATTTTTACTGAATTTGGTGGCAAAGCTGAAAATACTGGATCGATCGAGGGTCAAATAGCTTTATTAACTGAGCGTATAAGCCAAATTTCTAAACACTTACAAGCTAACAAAAAAGATTTTTCTACTCACCGTGGATTAATGCAACTGGTTGGTAAACGTAAACGCTTACTTACATACCTGCAAAAACATAATCTTCAAGGCTACCGTGGTCTTCTTGAAAAATTAGGATTAAGAAAATAATCTTTCAATAATGACATTTGTTATTCCCAACTGATAGAATACGGTTGGGAATACTTTTTTTAATTATACCTTACCTGGCTTTGGGTATTTTAATATTCACCGCAAAGAAGTGCCAGCTATCTTCTTTTGCACGCCTGCCGCTATAAAATATTATTCGCTATATGTTGTCACAACCTATTAATGTCGCTTTCGACTCTGGAAATGGTCAGGAAATTTTGATTGAAACGGGGAAACTCGCACGACAGGCCGATGGTGCAGTCACTGTTCGCCAGGGCAACTGTATATTATTGGCCACCGTTGTTGCCAATAGTGAAGCCCGTGAAGGACAGGATTTTTTTCCACTTTCAGTTGACTACCAGGAAAAATTTGCCTCGGCAGGTCGTATTCCTGGTTCTTTCTTTAAAAGGGAAGCACGCCTGAACGATTATGAAATTTTGACCAGTCGCTTAATTGACCGGGCACTTAGACCTCTTTTTCCTGAAGATTATTTTTGTGAAGTACAGGTTCTCATCAGTCTAATCTCCAGCGATGCTGAAGTAATGCCGGATTCGCTGGCTTGTTTGGCTGCTTCTGCTGCATTAGCAGTGTCCGATATTCCCATCAAAGAAATTATCAGTGAAGTAAGAATTGCTAAGGTCAATGGAGAAATTATCATCAATCCCACCCGTTCACAATTGGCTATTGCTGATTTTGAATTTATTATAGCTGCCACCGAAAAAAACCTGATGATGGTTGAAGGGGAAGCTAAAGAGTGCGCAGAAAGTGATTTGGTCAATGCACTGCAGGTTGCTCATGATGCCATTCGTAAGCATATCAAAGCGCAGGAAGAGCTAAGAACAAAGGTTGGTGTTGAAGGCAAAAGAGATTATGCCAAGCCTTTGCAAAATGAAGATCTGAGACAGAAAGTAAACGAATTTGCTAAAGATCGTGTTGGCATTATTGCCAGAAGCGGTTCGTCAAAACATGCAAGGAGTGAAGCCTTCGCTACTTTAAAAGATGAACTAATCACCAGCTTGGGTGAAGATGCCACGGATGCGGATAAAAAACTTGCCAAAAAATACTATGCTGATCTACAGTGGGAAGAAGTGCGTAATATGATGTTGGAAGACCGCGTTCGCCTCGATGGTCGTAGATTGGAAGAAGTAAGACCGCTTGCAATGGAAGTTGATCCTTTGCCCACTCCGCATGGTTCGGCATTATTTACCAGGGGTGAAACACAGTCTCTGACTACGGTTACCTTCGGTACAAAGCTTGATGAGCTGCTGATTGAAAGTGCAGCCAAATCTGATTACAGCAACTTTATTCTGCATTATAATTTCCCTCCTTTCTCTACCGGCGAAGTCAAAATGATGCGTGGACCCGGACGTCGCGAAGTTGGACATGGAAACCTGGCCATGCGCAGTCTTCGCCAAATGATGCCAGGCAACGATTACCCTTATACCGTCCGGATTGTTAGTGACATATTAGAAAGTAACGGTTCGTCATCTATGGCGACAGTTTGTGCCGGTTCATTAGCCTTAATGGATGCAGGTGTGCCTGTAGCTAAGCACGTCAGCGGCGTTGCTATGGGTCTAATCACCCGTGAAGACGGCAAATATGCGATCCTAACTGATATATTGGGCGATGAGGATCATTTGGGCGATATGGATTTTAAAGTAACAGGTACACGCGATGGTATTTGCGGTGTACAAATGGACATAAAGGTCGATGGTCTTAGCATGGAAGTAATGACCGAAGCACTGGAACAAGCCAAACGCGGACGTCTGCACATTCTCGACGCAATGTATGCTTGTATGCCCGCCGCACGACCTGAAGTGAAACCTCATGCACCAAGAATGGAGAAGTTGTTTATCGACAAAGAATTTATCGGAGCCGTAATCGGACCGCAAGGCAAGGTGATACAGGAAATACAGCGCGAAACGGGAACCACAATTAATCTGGAAGAAGTAGGAAGTGTTGGTGAAGTAAGCATCTTCTCACCTATGAAAGAAGGAGTGGAGAAAGCGGTAGCCTGGATCAAAGGAATTGTTGCAGTGCCACAGGTAGGCGATGTGTACGAAGCAACTGTAAAAGGTATTAAGGAATTCGGCGCATTTGTTGAGTTCATGCCGGGCAAACAGGGTTTGTTGCACATTAGCGAAATTAGCTGGAAACGCCTGGAGAGTATGGAAGGTGTGCTGAACGAAGGCGATGTGGTGAAAGTGAAATTGATAGGTCTCGATCCTAAGACCGGCAAGTTTAAGCTAAGCCGCAAAATTCTGATGCCAAAGCCTGATTTTGCCCCCAGAGCCGAACAGCAAGACAAACCTCGCTTTGACAATAATAGAAATTAACGCTACTTTATTGTAAATAGAAAATGACCTGTTTTGCAGGTCATTTTTATGTATAGCTGGTTCTTCGATCGCTAAGTTTTGGCGGTTTTTTTGGGTACGGGCATTTGCTCTTTAATTTTACATCGTTGCTACGCTCAGTTCATCGGTATGGCACTGATGGGGCATTTCAAAAGACCTGGCAAAACTTGTCGCCCAAGTCAAATGGACGACCGATTATAACGTCGATCTGTAAAAATTTGAAACAAAAAAAACTCCTGTAGAAACAGGAGTAAACCTTTTAAAATTAAAAACTTTCATTTAATCAAAATCATGATAGATACTAAACGCAGGCGCCAGAAAATTATTGTTTATAGCTCAAATTTTTTTAGG
This sequence comes from uncultured Chitinophagaceae bacterium, assembly GCA_963726895.1. GTDB lineage: Bacteria > Bacteroidota > Bacteroidia > Chitinophagales > Chitinophagaceae > Segetibacter. The sequence goes on from CAVSED010000015.1 coordinate 138,751, forward strand.
TTTTTACTTGTACAGTTTTAGTAATGTGAATGTTGCCATTACTGTAAAGAGATAATTATTTCCTTCCCATCGCTATACTACACTTATCAGCGCTTACCTAATTCAACTACTTCACAGTTTTTTATCCCGGAGCCCTCAATTTCAAAACGAACCAGGGTTCTTACCTTATGCCATCCCTGCCTGCCAGCCGCACCCGGATTTATATGCAGGCACTTGTACTGCTCGTCGTACATGATCTTAAGTATGTGCGAATGCCCGGAAATAAAAAGCTGCGGCTTATGTGCAATGATCTCAGCTTTGGCCAAGGTGGAGTATTTTTTGGGGTAGCCACCAATGTGCACCATCAAAACATTTACTTGTTCGCAGGAGAAATGTAACACTTCAGGAAACAACCGGCGCACAAGTGGGTCATCAATATTACCATAAACACCTCGCAACGGTTTAAAATTTTGAAGTGTTCTAACTACGTCTATCGCACCAAAATCGCCACAGTGCCAAACCTCATCACAATTGACAAAATGATCAAAAACAGCGGGGTCGAGATAATCATGTGTGTCCGATAACAATCCTATTCTTTTCAATTCAAATTTTTAAGTATTGATAATTGTTTCCTCGCAATTTCATTAATTTACAGCAATAACGATGGCATAACTCTTTTTTAAGATGGTCGTTGTTGCAGAAGAAAACAGCAGTTAACCCGAAAACTACGGTTCAAATTTTAAACCAATTAAACTTTAATAGCAATGCTTAAACTGAATGAACTAAAGGTGGGCGACATAGTAATGGCGGAATACGACGGTCAGTACAAGGAAGGTGAAATAACAAATATTGACCGGATAGATGCAAAAGTTTGTATTGAGAACGGCGAAGGACAGGAATTTTGGTATGATGCAGCTCATGTAAAATCCATTCCGTTGGATGAAGCTCAACTTTTTAAACTCGGTTTTCAAAAGCAGGAAAATTCGGACGGTTCTGTTAAGTATTTAAAAGGCGCATTCAGGGTGCTGATACACCAGCCAGGAAATTTTTCCACTTTTGAAATGTGGTATCGTGAAGACCAAAGGCACATTACTACTCCCATATCGGTTCATGACTTCCAAAACAAATATCATGATATGACTAAGATCATTCTTTCCAAAGCATAATTGTTTAGTAAAATAAAGTTATCTCTTAGCCCGTTTTTCAAGCGGGCTTCTTGCATTATAGATACAGCATGTAAATTCAAACACAATGCAATCGCGAAATAAATTCCTTTGTACCATAGATAAATTTACCCGGGCGGTCGTTATCATATTTAGTTTGTGTACACTAACATTTTCTGGATGGGCACAACAATTTGGCGGCAATCCGGCTTCCTTACAGTGGAGTCAAATAAATACAGATACGGTGCGTATTATTTTCCCAGCGGGTTTAGATGCGGCAGCAAAACGGATCGCAGCGGTAGCTCTTGACCTGCAAAAATACCATACCGGATCAATAGGTCAGCGGTTGAGAAAGATCAATATTGTTCTGCAAAACCAGGGCACTATTTCCAATGGGTATGTGAGCCTGGGCCCTTACCGGAGTGAATTCTTTCTGTTTGCACCACAAAACAGTTTTGAATTGGGTGCGCTTTACTGGCCCGATCAATTGGCGCTACATGAATACCGGCATGTACAACAATACAGCAATTTTAGAGTGGGGCTATCGAAAACCGCAGCCATTTTGTTTGGGCAACAAGGGCAGGATTTTGCCAATTCTGCCGCAGTGCCCAATTGGTTTTTCGAAGGAGATGCAGTGTTCAACGAAACATCTCTCAGCACGCAGGGGAGGGGCAGGTTGCCCTATTTTTTAAAAAATTACCAGGCACTTAATGAGGGTAACAAACAGTACTCGTACATGAAACTTCGCAATGGTTCGTTGCGTGACTTTGTGCCAGATCATTATAGTCTTGGCTATTTGCTGGTTGCCTATGGCAGGCAGCAATACGGTGATGAATTTTGGAAAAATGTTTCCCGGGATGCTGCCGCATTTAATTCGCTGGTTTATCCCTGGCAAAGCGCTGTTAAAAAACATGCAGGAATTAGCTACAGGCAGTTTGTAAAGAATGCATTTGCCTTTTACGATAAACAATGGAATGAAGCAAAAGGTCTTACCATAAAAACGCTGACACGACAGAACAAAGATGCTGTAACAGATTATAAATATCCCTATGCAACGGAAGAAGGGGGACTTGTGGTGCTGCGCAGAAGTTACCGGCACATACCAACTTTGGTAGAGGTATCGAAAAGAGGAAAAGAAAAAACTATAGCTGTACGCGACCTGGGCAACGATGATTATTTTTCATACAAAAATGGGAGGCTGATTTTTACAACTTACAAAGCTGACAGGCGTTGGGGCTACAGGGAATTCAGTGATATAAAGATCGTTGACCTGGTGTCTGGTAATCACCGGGTAATCAGCCATAAGCAGCGCTACTTTTCTCCTGACATTTCGCATGATGGTAACAAAATAATTACGGTGGAAAGCCGTACAAACCAAATGTCGGACCTGGTTGCGCTTGACTCAAATGGCAATACTATTTTCCGTTCGCAGGCAGTAAGAGGACGGGTCTATACATATCCAAAATTTTTACGGGGCGACAGTTCTGTTTATACTTTTGTACGCCGGCAAGATGGTGAAATGGCAATAATAAAGGTTACCCTTTCTAATGGACAGGAAACCATTGTACTTCCATTTGCTAACCGCATTATTGGCTATCCAACGGTGCAGGGAGATACCTTGCTCTTCTCATGTTCCTACCTGGGTAGCGACGAGATTTGGGCACATATTGCGAGCTCTGCAACAACCTATCGCCTGGCGAAAGAACCAACAGGTTTGTACCAGGGAATCTTCAACAAAAATAGCAAAGAGCTTATCTCTTCTCACTTTACTGCTGAGGGATATCAGCTTATTAGTATCCCGCAAGACAGCCTTCTGTGGCAACCGGTAAATAAAGTTGAAGATAAAAATGCATTGCCCGACCTGTATGTGGCGAAAGCGTTAGCGCAGGAACCTGGCTCGACGTTGGAAAAAATTGCCCCGCAAGATTTTGTTGTAACCAAATACAGCAAGGCTACAAATCTCCTTAATTTCCATAGCTGGCGCCCGTATTTCGATGATCCTGAAATTACCTATTCAATCATAGGCGAAAACGTGCTCAACACCCTGCAAACTGAGCTTTCTTACACTTACAATTACAATGAAGGCAGTCACCGGGCGGGTCTCAACACCATTTATGGCGGCTGGTATATACAACCAACGCTGGGCGTTAATTACACATGGGGGCGCGATGCATTTTACAATGCTGATACAACCTTTTCCTACAACGAGATGACTACCAATGTGGGGCTCAGGCTACCGCTGAATTTCTCTGCCCGGCAAGCAGTATCGCTTCCTTACGGTAAGTGGTACCATAAACAATGAACAGATACATTGGACCGGTGTAGGAAAACAATTGCTTACCGGGCAAAACTTCAACTTCTGGAATGGAACAATTCAATATTCTGCACAGATACAAAAGGCCGTGCAACATATATACCCGAGGTGGGGACAAACGTTGCTACTGCAATACCAAAGCATCATTAATAAGTATAGTGAAAACCGGTTTTTAGCTTCGGGAAATCTGTACCTGCCTGGTCTGCTGATGACACACAACCTGGTGGTAAGTGCTGCCTGGCAACACAGGGACAACATACGGGAATTTTTCTCTAACAACTTTCCCTTTTCGCGCGGATATACAAGCGTTAACTTTCCTGACATGTATAAGGTGGGTGGCAACTATCATTTTCCTTTGGTGTACCCTGATTGGGGTTTTGGCAACATTGTATATTGGAAAAGAATTCGCGCCAATGCCTTCTACGATTTTACAAGTGGTAAAGTGAACGACAGCCGGTTCAACTTCAGTACGGCCGGTGGTGAAATATTTTTTGATACCAAATGGTGGAATCAACAGGATGTATCATTTGGCATTCGCTACAGCCGCTTGCTGAATAAAGAATATGGATTTGTAGAAACACAGCCCAATCGTTGGGAAATAATACTGCCGGTTGGTTTGTTTCGGTAAAAATTAGTATCTGCACCCTTTCGCGTTGTAGTAACCCCAATGCCACGATTTATTTGACAAATGGTTTTGCCGAACAGTGAGCAGAACGTACACGCTGTGCGACGCAACAGAGTTGCATCAGGTACAAATGCCGGGTACCAAAAAACGCTTCTCTTTTTGGGTCTTCAGCGCCAAATCTTACTACCGGCAGCCGCGAAATAAAAGATAAATAAGTAGCAGGGTAGCAGAATAAAATAGGCATGCTGCGGATTGAAGACATCGGCGAGGCGACCATACAAGAGTGGAAGCAACGCTCCACCGGCAATAGCCATGATCAGCAGCGATGAACCTGTTTTGGTAAACCGACCGAGATCGGCAATAGCAAGCGGCCAAATAGAAGGCCACATGAGTGAATTTGCCAGACCCAGCATGGCAATAAACAGCACCGAAGTGTACCCTGTGGTAAGCAAGGCTGCAGTTGAAAATACAACCCCCAAAACGGCGGAGATTTGTAGAGCAGTACCTTGTCGTATATACTTAGGAATGGCTACTATACCGATGATATAACCCAGTATCATAGCCGTTAAAGTACAGGCAGTAAAAAACTTAGCGGTCGATAAAGCAATGCCCTGCCACGAACCATAACTAATGATGGTGTCGCCGGCAAGTACCTCAACGCCCACATACAAAAACAAGGTAAGCGTGCCCAATAAAAGATGCGGAAACTGAAAGACACTCGTTTTCGATGTGTTGGCTTTGGCTACTTCCTCATCCTCATGATCGGTGTCAATATCGGGCAGATGCGAATTATAGATAAAAACACCCAGTAACAACAGCACACAAAAGATTGCGATGTAAGGTGTGATGACACGGGAAGCAAGCGTATTGAGAGCGGCAACCTTATCGCTCTGCGACATGGATAGAATTTGCTGTTTCAATGAATCGACATCTTTGAGGGCAACGGCTCCCAATGCGATCGGCGCAATGGCACCGGCGATCTTATTGCAAATGCCCATAATGCTGATACGCCGGGCAGCACTTTCGCGCGGCCCCACAATGGTAATGTAGGGATTGGAGGCGGTTTGCAACACAGCTAAACCGGTGCCCTGTATAAACAAACCCAGTAAAAACAACACATAGGTGCGGCTAAGAGCAGCCGGAATAAAGACCAAAGCCCCCACGCCCATTATTAACAGACCGGCAGCCATTCCTTTCTTAAACCCTGTCTTTTTGAGCAGCCAGGCAGAAGGCAACGCCATAACCAGGTAGGAAATGTAAAATGCAAAAGCAACCAGGTAAAACTCAAAATTGTTAAGCTCGCAGGCTATACGCAGATAGGGAATTAAAACCGAGTTGAGCCAGGTAACGAACCCAAACACGAAAAACAAAGCGCCAATGATCATGATGGGTCTGTTGCTTTGTTCTTCTACTGGATTAGCAAGTGTTGGCTGACCGGTTAAAATCGTACTCATGTTGTGCAGGGTTTTGTAAATAATTGAGGATGCTTAAAAATGCCAAATAGCAGAGAGCAATTATGTTGGGCGGGAGCAAAATACAACAATTGCTGCGCAGAAAAACAGGGTCACAATTCCAGAGACCAAAGTGTGCAGCCGCAATATGCCGGAGCGGTGTATATTTTTGCTTCATTAAAAATTGTAACGATGTCAAAATACCTGCTGGAGATCGCCACCGCCAACTATTCCTCCACAGCGGCTGCTGTTGCCGGAGGAGCTGATCGCATTGAGCTGTGCAGTGCATTATCTGAGGGCGGGCTCACACCCTCGCAGGGTTACCTGGTGCAATGCCGCAAAGATTTTTCGCTTCCATTATTTCCCATCATTCGTCCACGTGGTGGCGATTTTCTTTATAGTGCTGAAGAATTTCAGCTCATGAAAGCTGATGTCATTTTTTGCAGGCAGGTTGGGATGGATGGGATCGTTGTAGGTTTTCTGCAGCGCGATGGCGCTATAGACAAAGACCGTACGCGTGCAATTGTTGAATTGGCACATCCGATGCAGGTAACGTTTCACCGCGCCTTCGACCGGTGCCGCGACCCGCTGCAAAGCCTGGAACAAATTATAGACGCAGGCTGCCGGCGGGTTCTTACCTCGGGGCAAAAACCAAAGGCGATGGATGGAGTGGAACTTATCGCTGCCCTGGTTGAGAAAGCAAAGGATCGTATTATCATATTGCCCGGCAGCGGTGTGCGAAAAACTAATATTGCACACTTGGCCAAGCTAACCGGCGCGGTCGAGTTTCATTCCTCTCTATCAGAAAAAAGCGCTTCCTCTATGTTGTTCGTTCACCCTGATTTTGCAACTGAGACAGGCGATTACACCCTGGATACAGTGAGTGCTGCAGAAGTGCGTTCGCTCAGGCAGGCATTGGCGGCGGAGACTAAAACACAGTAATATTTTTTTGAACCCAGCTAAAATTTTCTAATGCAGCGGCCGTTGCGTCGCACTCTTCAACTGTTATCTCTTTATTGAGCTTTTTAAAAAGTAAATTCAGAAAGCTGGTTACAATTCTATCAACTGATATTTCACCTGCAGTTTTTGCAGCGAGAGTTCTAACCGCTCCTTGTGGGTATCGGTTATAAAGACCTGGCTTTTATTATCAATACATACGTGCTGCAGCAGGTTATGCATGCGGTCTTCATCCAGCTTTTCAAACACATCATCCAGCAGCAAAATAGGCGGGAAACCTTTGGCAAGTTTCAGTTGTTCAAACTCCTGCAGTTTCAGGGCAAACAACAAGCTCTTCCGCTGTCCCTGTGAAGCAATGTTTTTAAACACGTCACCGGTCAAGGTTATTTCAAGATCATCCCTGTGTATGCCTACAGTTGTACGCTGCAGCAACAAATCTTTGGGGCGAAAGGTGCGTAGCAGACTAGCAAAGTCATCAGAAAGCAAGGGACTATAATATTGTAGTTGCAGGTCTTCATTCGATCTGGCAATGTGGTGATATCTATTAATTACAGCAGGCAGAAATGTTTTTAAAAACCGTTGGCGGCTATTATACAAATAGTTGCCTGGTGGTAAAAGCTGTTGATCCAGTATATCAAGCAGTTGTTCGTCCAGGTACCCTCGCTCTGCTGTTGCTTTCAACAAGCTGTTTCGTTGCTGCAATACCTTGTTGTAGTCAATCAGGTTTTGCAGGTATTGCGCATCCAACTGGCTCAGCAAGGTGTCCAGGTATTTTCTCCGTACATCACTGGTTCCTGTTATCAGTTCTACATCATCGGGTGCTATCATTACCGCGGGAAAAAGCCCGATATGGCTGCTAAACTTTTTATAATCTTCCCCATTCCGCTGCATTTCCTTGCGGTTGTTTTCACGCACAATACAAACCACGTTTTCCTTATAATCATTACGCAAAAAATCACCTTCTATCCGCATGCCCTGCAGTCCCTTGTGTACACTGCTGCTATCGGTTTTACCAAAATAGCTTTTGGTAAAACTCAGGTAGTAGATAGCATCCAGCAGGTTAGTTTTTCCCAGGCCATTGTTGCCGCAAATGCCAATGATATTCTCATGAAACTGAAAGTTTTCCTGCAGATAGTTTTTAAATTGATAGACTTTAATATTTTGTAATACAAGCATTGGGATGGCAAATTTATGCGAAACACAAATGCTGGTGCAAACGCTGCTACAGCATTGCAAATATTTACAACCAACAGCATTTCTTCTGCGCTGTTTTATTGAGTGCCCATCGCCTTTCATTCGTCCTGGTGCAGCAACACATAGAAAATCATATACCTATGACCGGCTATTTATGTTTTTGGTTCTATTCACCTATATTTGCCGCTCAAAAAATTTCTGACAAGTGCCAACAAAATTTTCAAAAGAAACCTACTTGTACTGGTATGAGTTAATGCAACTTATTCGCCAGTTTGAACTGAAGGCAGAAGAAAAATATAAAATGGCCGGTAAGATCCGCGGCTTTTTTCATGCCTACGTAGGCCAGGAAGCTCTGGCTGCCGGTTGTATGACGGCAACCCGTCAGGATGATCCATTTATCACTGCCTACCGCGACCATGGCTGGGCACTGGCAAAAGGTGTTAGTGCCAATGCCTGTATGGCTGAGTTATATGGAAAGGCTACAGGATCATCAAAAGGTAAAGGTGGCAGTATGCACTTTTTTGGTGTGGAACAAAAGTTCTTTGGCGGACATGGAATAGTGGGTGCACAAATTGGTACAGGTGCAGGATTGGCCTTTGCCGAACAATACAAAGGTACCGATAACGTAGTGCTTTGCTTTTTTGGCGACGGCGCTGCCCGCCAGGGAATTTTGCACGAAACTTTTAATATGGCCATGCTCTGGAAATTGCCGGTGATATTCATTTGTGAAAATAACAATTACGCAATGGGTACTTCGGTTGAGAGGACCAGCAACGTGATGGATATTTATAAATTGGCTGATGCCTACGAAATGCCGGCCGATAAGGTTGATGGTATGAACCCTGAAACAGTTCACGATGCTGTTGCAACGTGCAGTGAAAAGAGCCCGTGAAAAAGGCGGACCAACTTTGCTCGAAATGAAAACATACCGTTACAAAGGGCACTCTATCAGCGATCCCCAAAAATATCGCCGCAAAGAAGAATTGGATGAATACAAAACAAAAGATCCGATTATCATTGGTTACTAAAAACATACTGGACAACAAATATGCTACACAGGAAGAATTGGATGCAATTGATGCAACGCATTAATGATATAGTGGAAGAAAGCGTACGATTTGCTGAAGAAAGCCCTTGGCCCGATGACAGCGAAGTGCTGAAGGATGTGTACGTCGACCAGGACTATCCTTTTCTTACGTAATAATTTGTTCAAAACTCTAAAAAACTATAAAAAGAAAACAAAATAAAAATGGCTGAAAAAAAAGTGATTGAAGTTGGGTGATGTGAGGCTCTTGGATGGTATCCAGGAGTTTTGGGAAAAATATAGAAAGATGATCATTGGCATAGTAGTGGCGCTGTAGTAATTGTTGGTGGGTTGACTTTCTTTACAACAATATGTTTCAACAACCCAAGGAGCAAAGAGCTGCGGAGGCAATGTTTAAAGCTGAAGAATATTTTAGAAACGATAGCCTTGGTGTTGCTCTCAATGGCGACGGGCAAAACAAAGGGTTTGTATATGTGATTAATAATTACGGTGGCACCAAAGCGGGCAATCTTGCACAGTTCTATGCTGGTGTCATTTACCTGCGAACGCACGACTTTACTAATGCCGTCAAACATTTTAAAGACTTTAGTTCCGATTCCAGGCAAATACAAATGATCGCCTATGGTCACCTGGGCGATGCTTATAGCGAGCTTGGTAAAAAAGAGGAAGCGGTTGATAGCTATAAAAAAGCCGGTACCTATTTTCCCGAAGATGAATCTTAATTCATCTGAGTTCTTGTTTCGCGCAGGCTACCTGCTCGAAAGCATGAACAAAAATACCGAAGCGCTCGACCTCTATAAACAGATCAGAGACAAATATCCAAAGACAGAAAAAGGCTATTCTATTGATAAATTTATTTATCGATTGAGCGTTGAGAAAAACGATTTCAGTGTAAAATAATTATGGCTACCAAAGGCAATAGTGAATTGAATGAAGGCATCCCGGTTGTACAGGATGCCTTCGTTATTATAGTCAAAACCGAGTGGAATGCGCACATCATCAACAGGCTTGAGAAGGGCTGCAAAAAAGTGCTGAAGGCAAATGGTGTACGCACCAAAACCATAGTGGTGCCGGGAGCTTTCGAAATTCCCTTCGCTATTAAGGCGCTGCATACCGGCTTGCAAAAAGCTCATGCCTATATTGCAATTGGCACGGTCATCCGCGGCGATACTCCCCATTTCGATTATGTTTGCAAAGGCATAACCGATGGCATTATGCAACTCAATCTCACCCTCGATGTACCGGTTATTTTCGGGGTGCTGACCGTGAATACCGAAGCGCAGGCTGAAGAACGCATTGGTGGTATTCATGGTCACAAAGGCGAGGAAGCAGCCATTACCGCACTTAAAATGATCGCTATGCAAAGAAAGATCAGGTAGCTCTTTGTTCTTAGCTACCTCACCTTTTGCTGTTTTTTTGTAACCAGCAGCAGAACTATCAGGAGGCATAGTTGCGACAGTCTACCCCGCCATATAGCGGGGCTCCGTTCACCGGCAAAGCCTTGATATAGCTTCTTCCGCCTGCAGTAGAAAATCATAAAATAAAACCTCGGTTCAGAGGCACGTATGGCAATGAATGTTCATCTTTTTATACCCTGTTTTGTCGATCAGTTGTATCCGCAAACTGCCTTCAACATGGTAAAGGTTTTGGAGAAAGTGGGCTGCACGGTTACCTACAATACAAACCAAACCTGCTGTGGGCAACCGGCCTTCAATGCCGGCTTCTGGGAAGAAAGCAAAGCCGTCTGCAACAAGTTCCTGATCGACTTTCAGGATGCTGAATACATTGTTGCACCCAGCGCCAGTTGCGTGGGTTTTGTACGCAATTACTACCACAAACTCTTCGATAATTCGTCGTTGCACAATACATCTATCAAAATAGGGGAGAAGACCTTTGAGTTCAGCGAATTCATGATCAAAGTATTAGGCATTGATAATGTAGGCGCCTCGCTACCGGGCAAGGCAACCTATCACGACAGTTGTGCCGGGCTGCGTGAATGCCGGATTAAAGCTGAACCACGCCGTTTGTTAAGCAAAGTGCAAGGCTTGGAGTTAACGGAGATGGAGGATGTAGAAACCTGTTGTGGTTTTGGAGGTTCTTTTGCCGTCAAGTTCGAGCCCATTAGTATTGCTATGGCAGATCAAAAAGTTTCACATGCCCTGGCAACTGGTGCCAAATACCTCATCAGCACTGATCTCAGTTGCCTGATGCACCTCGACGGTTTTATACGCAAGAAAGAATACGAATTGCAAACCATGCACATCGCCGATGTATTGGCGAGTGGTTGGTAAATCTGTTTATTTGGGGATTTGTTAATTTGGTAATTTGAGGTAAAAGGTAAAAGGTAAAAGGTAATAGGTGAAAGGAAAAGAAAGGAAAAAGGTGAAAAAGGAGATTACAACCTTCACCTTTCTAAAAAATAATAACTTATAACTTAAAACTTACAACCTACAACTTAAAACTTATCACCTTCCACCTTCCTAAAACTTACAACTTACAACTTTCAACTTACAACTTATAACTTACCACTTACAACTTAAAACTTAAATCTCCCATGTCATACTGGCTGGTAAAATCTGAACCTTCAAAATATAGCTGGGATCAATTTGTTGCAGACAAAAAAACTTTTTGGGATGGAGTAAGAAATTATACTGCACGCAACAACCTCCGTGCAATGAAAAAGGATGATCTCGTGTTTTACTACCATAGCAACGAAGGTTTGGAAATTGTAGGTGTTGCCAAAGTGGTAAAAGAAGCCTACCCGGACCCTACCACCGAAGACACCAACTGGGTGGTGGTAGATCTAAAGCCTGTAAAGAAGTTGAAGAAGCCGGTCTCGCTGGCAACCATTAAAGCAGACACGAGACTTGAAAATATTGCACTCATTAAACTCGGTCGTTTATCTGTTTGTGCCATTACCGATGCGGAATGGCAGATCATCCTGGACCTGTCTGAAACAAGAATGTCGTAATCATTTCTCCTAAAACATGGCTATTCTTTTGGTATTGGCCATATAAGTGCAACCTATCTGCGTTCTTATATCATCAATAAATGGTACAAGAATGTTCGACGAATATTACGATAGCGCAGAGTGTATAAGTTCAGTTGGTATCACCCTTCAGCAACTGCTTGAGTACTACCGCAGCCTCTGCCAGCAATAACATCTCCGGTTATTGTTTACTTATCATTTTACTACTGCACTTCTTTTCATTTGCGTATTTGGCAAATAGCAGCTATTAATCTTATTACTTTTCCTTGATTAGGGAGAGATGAAATGATTTGCACTTTTACCGTTACCTGGCAAAAGGAGGGAGGCGTATTACTAATTGACTTTACGTTACCATTTCGCATTTGCGCCAAAAGCAAAAATTTACGCATTTCCCGAAAGCTAGCGTGCATCATTAAAATGCAGATGAAGGAACACCACTACAAAGAAATGCCGCATACGTGCAGTAAGATCTTTGCAAATGAAGGAGTGAAGATTAGAGACGTGTCAGTTCTGTTTTCTCAGGGCGTCTTTTGCTATAACAAAGGCTGAAGTGAGAGATACACAAACAATTGCAAGGAGCATATATTTCTATTTATTTCTATGAAATTCAGCAAGACTTTCCTGCCAGCGTGTACTGGTATAGGTTACGTGTTTTTTCTTTTCCGGAAAAAGTTTGCGTCCTAGCACATACAACGAAAAGCCCAGCAAACCAATACTAAGTGGTAGCCATGTTGGCGTAAAAACAGCCAGCCAGGTTAAATTCGCCGCCGAACCTATCGCCGCTATTTTCAATGAAACTATAGTAACCTGGGTAATAACGATTGCCCAAACAAAGTCAGTTATTTTCGCTTCTGCCATCATTTTGTTATGCATTTCGTATTAGAACGAAGCGAAATTCTTTTTGTTGTGCTACTACATGCTCATCAGAATATTTTAATTTCCGCGTACCTCAGGCAGATCGTTTCAGCTAATACTTTTTAATTCTGCTGCCACGCACTTGTAATAATTTGGTGTAGGTCTTCTTCCTTTTCTATAAGAAGCTTTAGCAGTACTATTTGGTTGCCTGCCCGCACAAAGTTTTGCCCGGGATAGCTCGTGCCATAATACACATCGTTATTAATAAAGTCGGTGAGGAAACGCAATGCCTGCATATAGATCATAAACTTACCGGCATACACAAAACTTTCAATTTCTGCCTCACTCAGCGTTGCGTGCATTTCGCTGAGGTAACCTTGCAATATGGCAGTAAAATAATCTGTGCGGATCTTTATCTTCTCAAAATCAGCATCTTCTTCGCTGGTGGGCGACAGATAGGTACGCAGCATATCGCCAATGTCGCTGATAAAATAGCCGGGCATCACTGTATCCAGGTCTATCACGCAAATGCCTTTTGCCTCTGGTGAAAACAACACATTGCTGATCTTGGTATCGTGATGGGTGACGCGCAGGGCGAATGAGTGGTCGCGGATGATCTGTTCAAAGGTGGTTACGATGTTTTGCAGCGATTGCAGATACCTGATCTCATCGGCTGACTGGTCTATACGTGCCGCATTGCCCTGCTGCAAAGCGGTGATAAACTGTTGATAGCGGAGAGAGAGGTTATGAAAATCGGGCAAGGTAATCTTTAACTGCTCTATAGGAAAGCCGGTCAGCTTTTGCGTGAACATGCCAAACTGTTTTCCCGCTTCGTATGCCAGGGTGGGGGTTTGGGCAACATTGTACGTATGAGCACCTGCCACAAAAGGAAATACACGATAATATTCACCTTCCTGAAAATGCAGCGAACTTCCCTGATGAGTCTTTACCGGTTTAACAAACATATACCCAGGGTGGTGTTGTTGCAGGTAGCGTGAAATGTTTTCGATGTTTTCCGCTATAAGTTCAGGATGCTGAAAGATCTGCGTGTTCACTCTTTGCAAAATGTACTGCTCTGCACCATTTTTTACCAGCCAGGTTGTGTTGATCAATCCGCTGCCGAAAGGCTGGCAGGTGGCGGCCGGTAAGCCAAAGGCAGCTAAAATCTCTTCCATCTTCTGTTGGTTTTCGCTTGTTTTACATGACTAAGTAAATTCATTTTTGTGGTGTATGGCTCAATGTATTTTCGCACCGCTTTGTTTTGCTCCATAGCCTTACTACCGACAAAACGGAGCGTCGCAACCAAAGCCTCCTCACGGTACCATTGCCGGTCACCAAAAGCACTCCGCTCTCTAACCTACCGTGAGTACGCAACTTTTTTCCTTTGTCTTTTGCTCTGTAGAGCACCCTGTTTATAGAAAATCATATCAAGACAATTATAGAAGCTCCGTAGGTGCTTCCTGATTACCCATAGAGGCGGCACCTACGGAGCCTGCAATTTTAAATTCTCTATTAACTATAAACAGGGTGCTCCTCTGGAGCAAAAAATGGTCCCTTTTCCATGAAACATTGAAGGTCCTAAATGTAATATTTGTGTACACATGGTAGCTCTCTAACGGGCGCGCCCTTGTTTTTTTAATCTTTTGTTATCCACATTTTCAGGCAACATTTGTTACTTTTGCCGCCCGGATAAAAAATACCGGGATATTTTTATGGCAAGAAAACGAAATTATTAACCAAAACGCTGAAGCACAGGAGAGCGCACCCGAGACCGCAACTGCGGCTACAGAAGCGACTACAGCGACAACAAATGCACCTGTAGAAGAGGAAGTTCCTGAACATTCCGGCTGACGAAGCTGCCTGCAGAAGATCAGCCTGCAGAAGCGGCAGCTCAGGTCCACCTGCAAAAGCAGACCTGAGCCAAGAGTTGAAACCGCCCACGACGACTTCGACTGGAGTATTGACAAACGTAATGTTAGTACTTACAAAAAAGAAGAAAGAGAAAAGTACGACAGCGTGTACGACAACACCTTTGTACAGATCAACGATGGTGAGATCATTAACGGTAACGTGGTTGCCCTTACTAAAACTGATGTGGTTGTAAACATTGGTTTTAAAAGTGATGGACTGGTTTCATTAAATGAATTCCGCGATATTCCAAACCTTAAAGATTGGCGACGACGTAGAGGTAATGGTGGTGGAAAAAGAAGACAGGGCCGGACACCTTCACCTTAGCCGTAAATCTGCAAGGATCTTCCGTGCCTGGGAACGAATTGTTGAAGTACACAAGACCGGTGAGGTTATTACCGGTATTGTTACCAGCAAAACCAAAGGTGGTTTGATCGTTGACGTATTTGGAATGGAGACATTCTTACCAGGTTCGCAGATTGACGTTAAGCCGGTAACCGATTACGACCAGTTTGTTGGTAAAACAATGGAATTTAAAGTGGTGAAGGTGAACGAGGCCATTAAAAATGCCGTTGTATCGCACAAAGCACTTATCGAAAGCGACATCGAAGCACAACGTGCAGAGATAATGAGCGAAACTGGAGAAAGGCCAGGTATTGGAAGGAACTATCAAAAACATCACCGATTTCGGTGCCTTTATGGACCTTGGCGGCCTGGATGGTTTG
This sequence comes from uncultured Chitinophagaceae bacterium, assembly GCA_963726895.1. Lineage (GTDB taxonomy): Bacteria > Bacteroidota > Bacteroidia > Chitinophagales > Chitinophagaceae > Segetibacter. The sequence goes on from CAVSED010000015.1 coordinate 153,956, forward strand.
TTGTACATCACCGACATCAGTTGGGGACGTATCAACCACCCAAGCGAAGTGTTGAAACTGGATCAGAGACTGAACGTGGTTGTATTGGATTTTGACGACGACAAGAAGCGTATCAGCCTTGGTTTAAAGCAATTGACTCCACACCCCTGGGATGTACTGCCTGAGAACATTAAAGAAGGTGAAGTAGTGAAAGGTAAGGTGGTGAACATTGAAGACTACGGTGCATTTCTTGAAATCATGCCGGGCGTAGAAGGTCTGGTACACGTAAGTGAAATCACCTGGGCAAACACGCCAATCAACGCCAAAGAATTCTTTAAACTGGGCGATGAATACGAAGCCAAGATCGTAACCCTCGACAAGGATACCCGCAAAATGAGCTTGTCGATCAAGCAAATGAGCGACGACCCATGGAGCACAATTGAAAACAAATTCCCTGAAGGCAGCAAGCACGAAGGTTTGGTTAAAAACATCACTCCTTATGGTGTATTTGTTGAACTGGAGCCGGGCATTGGTGGCATGATACACATCAGCGATCTTAGCTGGTTGAAGCGCTACAATCACCCGGCAGACTATACCAAAGTGGGCGAGAAGATAGATGTGATCATTATGGGTATAGACAAAGAAAACCGCAAATTGCAGTTGGGTCATAAGCAACTGGAAGAAGATCCCTGGAATACACTGGAAGATACTTTTGGCATCGGTACAATTCACGAGGCAACTGTTACCCGTAAAGACGACAAAGGCGCAACCGTTCAATTTCCGTATGGTCTAGAAGGATTTGCTCCTGCCCGTCACCTTGATAAAAGAAGATGGCAAAAGCATGGGTGTTGATGAGCAGGCGCAGTTTATGGTAATTGAGTTCGACCGCAATGAAAAACGCATTGTTGTTAGCCATACCCGCATTTGGGAGCAGGCTCAGCAGCAGGAAAAAGATGCGGCTCGCAAAGAAGCCCGCGTAGAGGCAGAGAAAACCAACAAAGCCGTTAAGACCATTCAAACGAAAGTTGAAAAAGCTACTTTGGGCGATTTAGCTGCGCTGGCTTCTATCAAAGAAAAATTGCAACAGGAAGAAGACGACAAGAAATAGTCTATACGCTTTCAGTATTGTATCAATGCCTCCGGTTTTTCCGGGGGCATTTTTTTTGGGTTATTACTAATAGACCTTTTACGCCTTTGCTTTGGTAGCACCCACATCAATGTTCATATGGCAGCCCAAGCGGGGCGGTCCTATGGTAGCCCCCGGCATCACGTTCATTTGGTAGCCCCAGTGGGGCGCCCATATTATTCATAAAACTCAAACATATAATCATCTTTACAATCAATTTCAAAATTCCTCAGCATTTCCAGGTATTCTTCCCGAAAGGTTTTGGTGCGGTGGTGTGCTTCCTGGTTAATGATATAATTGATAACCTGGTGTCTTTGTGAACGTGAATACGAAAATGCACCATATCCTTCCTGCCACTGAAACTTTCCCTTTTACCAGGTGGTTATCATTTATCCATTTAGACGAAGTGGCTTTCAACATGCGCATCAGATCAGAAATTTTCAGACTGGGAAGCAATTCAAAAAATACATGCACATGGTCTTTCCATCCACCCACAGCAAGAGGATAAGCGTGGTCGTTGCGCAATATTCCTGACATGTATTTGTGCAGGTCATCGCGCATTGTTTGGTGGATGTGGTTTTCACGTCCTTTTACTGCAAACACACACTGTATGTTTATTTGTGAATAGGTATTCGGCATAAATTTTACTTTATCGTTCCTTCGGCACTATTAATTTTAATGTTCTCTTTTTTTTACCAAATGTTCGTCCCTCCGGGACTATTAATTTAATGCACTGTATTTTTCTCTACCAAATGTCCGTCCCTTCGGGACTATTAATGTAATGTGTCTTTTTTCTCTACCAAAATTTCGTCCCTCCGGGACTATTTATTTAATGCACTGTATTTTTCTCTACCAAATGTGCGTCCCTCCGGGACTATTAATTTAATGCACTTTATTTTTCTCTACCAAATGTCCGCCTCCGGGACTATTTATTGATGTTTTCTCTTCTTGCTACCAAAGATTGGTCCCAGCAGGGAGATCATGCCTGTTCCCCCTAAACGGCTATTGTAAATCTCTTTTTCTCAGTTCTTCCAAAGCTGCTGGTTTTTTTGGTAGACCGGCTTTCGTTTTTTATAGCGCCATCGTTGCGTCGCAATACGTTCACCGGCAAACCATTGGGGGGCTTTTTTGTGTAGTGTTAAACGCCAAAAAGTATCTGCACACAAAAGGCGGAAGTCGGTAGGACTAAGTAGGAAACATAGAAAAGGCAGGTAACCACAGAGGGCACTGAGAAGGAAACACAGAGAAAGCAGGAAGAGGGAAAAGGAAACTTGCGTTCTCTCTGAAAAACTCTTGCATTTCTCTGTGGTTAATATAGCGAGAAATGAAAAAAGCAGCCATAAACTACTAAGGGCTATAAGAAGGAAACATAGAAAAGGCAGGTAACCACAGAGGGCACTGAGAAGGAAACACAGAGAAAGCAGGAAGAGGGAAAAGGAAACTTGCGTTCTCTGTGAAAAACTCCTGCATTTCTCTGGGGTTAATATAGCAAGAAATGAAAAATGAGCGGTATAAAGCCGGTTTAAAATACTGAGGGGATGCCACAACTAGCGGCAGGTGATTACAACGATGTTGAGTTTGCTTTCACTGTCGGCTATAACATTCTAAATTCTGTTTTTACTGGCCTGGTCGCAAAGAGTTATGCCGTACAAGGGTGTTCCGATAAACCGGAATTAAAATAACACAACGATGTTGAGCCTGCTTCTACTGCCTGCTACAAAATCTTTACAAATTGCCGGATATGCTTTCCCTTAGATGTCACTATAGGGTAGTAGATCCGTCCCGCAGTTTATATGTTCACCTCATCCGTTATCAGGGCAATATTTTGATAATTAATCCGTTGTTATAAAAACTGCTTTTTCCCAGACAAAAGGCGGGGATTATACCATTTCGTTATGAAGAACTCATACAAGGTTTTTGCTTCAAATTTATTGTATGCCTCGTACCCATCCACTTTTGCCGGTTGCACGAATGCACCGGATAAAAGCCAGAAACCTGCCTGGCACCCTGGTTTTGTAAAAGCATTCAGCCTAATCTGTGCCACCTTATTTTTTTGTTTCTTTTCTGCAACCCAGGTATCGGCACAATTGGGTACCTACACGTTCAATAATGCACTGGCTACCACTTGTGGCAATATGAACAAGTCGGTTACTACGCAGCCGGCGAATGCCAGCTTTTCCGCTTTTGCAAACTCGGGCAACACCTGTGTAGCCTCCACCACTAATTACGTAACCAGTAACAACAACACCAAAGCCAGCTACGATAAAAATAAATACGTAGAGTTTACGATTACTGCCGATCCTGGTTACATGCTCACGTTGTCGAAAATTCAATTTTCTATTTTGGCAAGTTCCAATGGTTCTACTCAATCTACCTGGTCGCTACGCAGCAGCTCCGATAATTACGGAGCCGACTTTGCCACCGGTAACATTAAAACTGCCAGTGCAAACGTGAGTGTAAACCTGAACACTGCTGCCTTTGTAAACCAGGCGAGTGTAACCTTTAAAATCTATACCCTTAACATTCTACTTAACACTACCACTGTTTCGTTAGATAATGTGATATTAACCGGTGTTAGCAACCCTATACCTGCCGACCCTGCTGACCCTACCTCCAACTCGCCACAGTGTGTTCGCGACCAGGTAACAATAACCCGCACCGGCACACCACCCGCGGGCATTGACTGGTATTGGCAAACCGTACCGGGCGGAACAGATTTGACTACCCGGACAAATACTTATAAAGTTGCAGCATCGGGCACTTATTACATTAGAGCCTACAACAGCAGCACATTATTGTGGAGTGATGGCTGGGGAACCATATCAGTAATTGCTACGCCCGACCTGGGTCCTGTTTTATTTGCCATGGGTTCCTCATCAACCCGTTGCCAGGGTGCAGCATCTATTACCTATAGCGCCAGTGCCAGCGATATGTTTTATGTGGAGTACACAATTGACGGCAATAGTACCAACAACGGAGTAACCGTAGATTTTAATACGGGTGCAGTTACCTTTCCGGCCGGGTGGTATGGTAACACTACCGTAACAGCCAAAGCCTACGGTTGCGGTGGAAACAACAATGCCAAACACACAATTACTACCACACCTTCGGTTACTGCTCCGGTCTTTGGCAATGGTCTGGTAAGCGTGCGTTGCCAGGGGGCAGGTACTGCTACCTACACCTCAACCGCTACCAACCAAACCAGTATTACGTATGCCCTGGATGCCACAAGCAAAGCGGGTGGTAATAGTATAGTAGCCGCAACCGGTGTATTGACTTTTTCAGCAGCCTACAGCGGAAATATTTCAGTAATAGCAACTGCTAATGGGTGTAGCCCGCTCTCCACAACTTACGCCGTATATGTAACGCCCACGGTAGGTTTTCCTGTGTTTGATATAGGTGCTGCCAGTAGCCGTTGCCGGGGTGCGGGTACAGGTACTTACACGGCTACAGCCACCACCAGTACCGGTATGAGCTATAGCCTTGATGCTACCAGCCTCGCCGCAGGAAACACCATTAATCCGGCAACAGGTGTGGTAACCTTTGTGGAACCCTGGTTTGGCACCTCAACGGTTACAGCCTCGGCTACGGGTTGTAACGGCCCAAGAACTTCAACCCACACCATAACCACTAACAATTATGTTGCGATACCGGTTTTTGCAGCCGGAAGTTCCTCATCTATCTGCCAGGCATCAGCGGCTACCACCTATACGGCTACCGCCGCTAACAATACCGGCATCACGTATAGTATTGACAATGCAAGCATCACTGGTGGTAACAGTGTCAACAGCGGATCTGGAAAAATAACCTGGAATAATGGCTGGACGGGAACCACAATTGTTACAGCGATTGCTACAGGTTGTTCTGGCCCGCAAAGCTCTTCCCATACTATAACCATTATACCAACAGTGGGAACACCGGTTTTTGACCTGGGTACAAGCAGCACTATCTGCCAGGCGTCGGCACCTACAACTTATACCGCCAATGCTACTACCACTACGGGCATTACTTACAGCATAAACACTACCGGAGCAGGCAATAGCATTAGTGCCGCTACCGGTCAGGTAACATGGGCTGCCGGATATAGCGGAAATACCATTGTTACTGCCAGCGCTGCCGGTTGTAACGGTCCTAAAACTTCTACCCACACCGTAACTGTAACGGCTACTGTCGGCACACCCATATTTACATTGGGTGCATCATCGGTGCGTTGCCAGGGTGTTAGTACCGTAACCTATACCGCCACCGCTACCACCAGTACGGGCATGTCCTACGCCTTAGATGCCACCAGCGTGGCTGCAGGTAACACTATTAACACGGCAAACGGCGCCGTCACCTTTGTAGCAGGTTGGTATGGTTCAAGCACCATTACCGCTACCGCAACAGGTTGCAATGGTCCATCGGTCAGTTCTCACACAGTAACTACCAACCGGTCAGTTACAGCACCCGTGTTTACCGGCGGTTCATCGTCAACTATTTGCCAAAACCCTGGTAGTATCACCTACCCGGCTACGGCAAACTACCAAACCAGCATCACCTATACATTGGATGCTACCAGCCTTGCCAATGGCAATACAATAAATGCGGCTACCGGTCAGGTAACCTATGCTTCTGCCTGGTATGGAACGACCACGGTTACTGCTACAGCCAATGGTTGCAGTCCTCAATCGACCACGCACACAGTTACTATATTACAATCAGTTGGTACTCCGGTATTTGCCCTGGGTGCGTCGAGCATAATCTGTAGAAATTCAGGTACCGTAACTTACGTTGCTACCGCTGTCAGCAATACGGGTATCAGCTATACTTTAGACAACACCAGTTTGTCTGCAGGTAATACCATAAACACGGCAACGGGGGCTGTGACCTACACCAGCACCTGGACCGGCACTTCAACGATTACCGCAACGGCTACGGGCTGTAACGGCCCAAGAACAAGTACGCATAGCGCTTTTGTACGCCCTGATGTGTTACCTCCCGTTTTCGATAATTCCATTTCGCTAACACGATGTATCAGGGGAGAAAATACCAGCTATACAGCCACTGCCAGTTACACAACAGGCATTACATACAGCTTAGATGCCGCAAGTGTATCCGCAGGCAATACGATCAATACAAATACCGGTTTAGTTAGCTGGAACAACAGTTGGTTTGGAACAACCACCATTACTGCCAGCGCCGCCGGTTGTTATGGGCCAAAAACAACATCGATTGACATCGTTACGTATGATAAAGTGGGATCTGTCACTTTTTCGGTAGCTAATAATTCCACTATTTGCCAGGCGAGCGGTACAGTAAACTATGCAGCTACCGCTTATGCCAACCTGGGTATGAGTTATAGCCTTGATGCCACCGGTTTGGCAGGTGGTAACACCATTAATGCCACCACCGGCGATGTAACCTATTCTCCCAGCTTTTCAGGGCAAATTAAAATAACGGCAAACGCAGCGGGTTGCAGCCCCACAAGTTCTTCATTAACAATAAAAGTTATTGCTTCAGTAGGAACACCGGTTTTTAGCCTGGGTGCCAATTCTGTCCGGTGCCCCAAGGCTGAGGTATTTTCTTACAATGCTTCGGCAACCACCAGTACCGGTATGACGTGGAGCTTAGATGCCGACGCTACCGCGGCCGGTAACTCAATTGACCCCAGTAGCGGAAAAGTTACCTACCTGCTTTTGTGGGCAGACACAGCATATATAACGGCTACAGCCACCGGTTGTAATGGTCCAGTGTCGGCCACCCATACCGCAATAACAAATCCCAATGTTGGCCCGGTAGTATTTGCATTGGGTAACACGTCCACACGTTGCCAGGGTGCAGGTAGCGTACCTTACAGTGCTACTGCCACCAATAATACGTTGATCACCTATGTACTTGATAATGCAAGCAAAAGTGGTGGCAACTCAATAAACGCCCTTACGGGAGTGATTACCTGGGCTGCCGGATGGAGTGGCAACAGTGTTATCACCGCCACAGCCGATGGTTGTGGAACAAGTACTGTGGCGACACATATGATCACTACAACCCCTACTGTGGGCACGCCGGTATTTGCCGCCGGAGCATCTTCCAGCCGTTGCTATGGTGCCGGCGTGGTTACCTATTCAGCCACTTCTACCAACAATACCGGTTTATCCTTTAGCCTGGATGCTGCCAGCCTGTCTGCCGGCAATAGCATCAATAGCTTAACTGGTGCAGTTACCTATATTTCCACCTATGCCGGTATCTCGTACATAACCGCCACCGCTACGGGATGTAATGGCCCCGTAACTACAACACATACCGCTTCGACCAATGGTCAGTTGCAAACGCCTGTTTTTGCGCTGGGGCCAAATTCGGCACGATGCCAGCCCGGTGGAGGAGGTAGCTCAACTGCGTCTTTTACAGCAACAGCACTCTACTCAACCAACATTACCTACAGCCTCGACGCTTCATCCATAAGCGCCGGCAACAGTATTAATGCAAGTACGGGTACGGTGACATTCAAAAACTCCTATTCAGGAGTTTCAACTATTACTGCTACAGCCACAGGTTGTACGGCTTCTACCAGCGCTACCCATACCGTTACCACTAATGCCCTGGTTACAACACCAGTTTTTTCAATGGGTACTGCTTCAACCGTTTGTCAAAACCCGGGTACAATCACTTACACGGCAACTGCCAGCAATACCACGGGCATAACCTATAGTCTGAATGCTGCAAGTATAGCCGGTGGCAATACGATCAATGCGAATACCGGGGCGGTTACTTACGCACCCGGCTGGTATGGTACAACAGTGATTACTGCCAGCGCTGCCGGTTGTAGCGGACCCTTAACCGCCAACCACACGGTAACCCTTATCGCCTCAGTGGGTACTCCCGTTTTTTCATCAGGCGCCGGCTCGTTTAGGTGCAAGGCTAGTGGAAATGTTACTTACACAGCCTCGGCTACTACCAGCACAGGTATGTCTTACAGCCTGGATGCCACGAGCCTTAGTGCCGGAAATACGATTTCGTCCTCTACCGGTAAAGTGACCTATACCGCCGCCTGGACGGGTACGTCAATAATTACAGCTACGGCTACCGGTTGTAATGGCCCGGTAAGTTCTACACATACTGCAGTTACATTTAATCTGTTAGGTCCTACCTCTTTTGCTATGGGTACATCGTCAACCCGCTGCCAGGGCGACGGTACAGTGACCTATACTGCCACAGCCAGCGACATGTTTGGTGTTTCTTATATCCTGGATGTTACAAGCCGCAATGCAGGTAACACCATAGATGGTGCTACCGGAATGGTGACCTGGGTAGCAGGTTGGAGTGGTACATCTACCATAACGGCAACCGCCAGCGGATGTAACGGAACAACATCTGCAACGCACACTGTTACCAATACACCAACTGTAGGCACACCGGTATTTAGCCTCGGTGCAACTTCAAGCCGTTGTCAACTAAACAACGGAAGTGGTAGCGTTTCAGTTACCTACAGCGCCACCGCCACCAACAGCACAGGTATCACGTATAGCCTTGATGCTGCCAGTATTGCCGGCGGACTTTCCATCAACAGCGCCAATGGTTCAGTATCATATATAGCAGGCTGGAGCGGCACTACAATAATCACTGCAAATGCTACTGGCTGTAATGGTCCGGCAACTTCCACGCATACGGTAACTGTGACCCCCCTGGTCGGTACACCGGTGTTCGCAATGGGAGCAAATTCTACCCGGTGCCAGGGAAGCGGAACAAGTATATACAGCGCTGCCGCCACCAATGCCGTGACAATTAATTATACAATTGACGCAGCCAGTTCCTCGTACGGCAATACAATCAACTCATCCACCGGCGCCGTCACTTTTTTGGCAGGCTGGAATGGTACAACAACCATCACCGCCAGTGCTAACGGTTGCAGTGGAGTAAAAACAGCTACTCATACAATAAGCATTACGCCTACTGTAGGCACACCCGTTTTTTCTTTGGGTGCAAGCTCGGCCCGTTGCCAGGGTGCAGGTTCGGTTACTTACGCTGCAACAGCAACTAACAGTACCGGAATAACTTTTAGTTTAGATGCTACAAGTATTTCGGGAGGAAACAGCATAGATGCTGTTACCGGGCAGGTAACCTATACCGCCACCTGGGTGGGTAATACTACCATCACCGCCAGTGCAACAGGTTGTAACGGCCCAGCGTTTTCATCTCACCAGGTTACTACGAATCCCATTATTGGTACCCCGGTATTTAGTGCAGGCACTTCTACATCACGCTGCCAGGGTGGTGGTTCCGTAACCTATACCGCAACAGCATCCGGAACTACCAACATTTCCTACAGCCTGGACAGCTACAGTGCAGGTTTTGGCAATATCATAAACAACGCTACCGGTACGGTAAACTTCAGCGCAGGTTATAGCGGTAATTTAACGGTGACCGCTACCGCTAACGGATGTGGTGGTCCAAAGTCGGCCACATTCATGGTAACGATAAACCCAACTGTGGAAACGCCGGTGTTTACCGCGGGAGGTGCGAGCAGCCGTTGTAAGGTTGCTGAAACCATTACTTACGGAGCAACATCAGTCAACAGCACAAGTATCAGTTATAGTCTTGATGCTACCAGCGCCAGTGCGGGCAACACCATCAATTCTGCTACCGGAGCAGTGACATATGTTGCTACCTGGTCAGGAACCAGTACTATTACTGCAACAGCCTATGGTTGTAACGGTCCCGATTTTGCCTATCATCAGGTTACCACCCGCAACCCTGTAACTGCTCCCGTTTTTTCAATGGGCGCTTCTTCGGGTATATGCCAGGGTGACCAAACAATAACCTATACTGCAGCGGCGAATAACGCGTTAAGTATCACTTATAGTCTCAACGATGCTGCTTTAGCCTATGGTAATACGATTGATGAAAACACCGGTACCGTTACGTATGTGGCAAGTTGGAAAGGCGCAACTACCATAACCGCCACTGCAAACGGTTGTGGAGGTCCGCTTACGGCTGTGCATACAGTTAACATTACGCCCGTGGTACCTACTCCTGTATTTACCGGCGGCGAAACCAGTAGCCGTTGTAACGGAGCAGGTACGGTTTCCTATCCTGCTACCGCAGCGACCACCATCACCTACAGCATTGATGCAACCAGCATAAGCGCTGGCGTAACTATAAATTCATCTAATGGAACAGTGACCTATCCTACAGGTTGGGTGGGTACTACCACAATTTCAGCTACTGCAGCAGGATGCGGCACACCTGTTGCGCAGCATTTGGCAACATCAACTCCGAATGTTGGTGCGCCTGTTTTTAACAAGGGACTTAGCTCCGGCCGTTGCCAGGGTGCAGGTGCGTCCACTTATACAGCAACCGCCACCAATTCGACCCTTATCAGCTATAGTTTGGATGCTGCGAGCTTAGCTGCAGGTAATTCCATCAACGCATCAACAGGGCTGGTAACGTTTGTGGCAGGCTGGAACAATAATTCCGTTGTGACTGCAACCGCTTCAGGTTGTAACGGGCCTGCTACATCCAGTCATACAATAACCACCTCCGGAAATGGCACAGCAGTTTTTGATCTGGGTGCAACCTCTTCGCGTGTGCAGGGTGCAGGCGTAGTTACCTACAATGCAGTTGCTAATAATGGTTCGCCTGTAAGCTATAGCCTTGATGGAACAAGTATCTCTGCAGGCAACACGATTAATAGTTCAACCGGCGCAGTTACCTATGCTACCAACTGGTCAGGTAATTCCATCATTACTGCCACATCATCCGGTTGTGTTGGTACGGTAACATCTACTCATACAGCAACTACAAACCCCAATAGTGTTTTTAAACAATTGTATTTGTCTGATCCTGCCCAGGCTTTAGATAGAATAGATCCGGTTGCTACAAATGACAATTCAACTGCTAATACTGCGGTAATTTCTAATGGCGGAAGTGTAACTTTTACCCAGGCGCCTGCTCTTTGTAGCGCGTTAAACATCAAGGTGGGTCAGAATATAAAGGTTATTACTTACCTAACGGTTAATACCGGAACTATGCCTGCAACACCGGCAATTACCGCAGTGCTTAAATATGGCTCAACCAACATTATTACGCTCAGCAACCCGGCTTACAATAGTAGCAATGGTACCCTAACCTTTACAGGTGCTTTAGGGGCAGATGTTTTGGTACCGGCGGGACAGTCAATTGTTTTGGTTATAACTTCTGCACAAAGCGGAGTAACCTTTACCATTCAGTACGACAGCCAAACAAAACCTTCAAAAATAGAATTACCGGTTTCTACCTTTATCGATGTTAATTCATTGAACGTTTATAATGCACCTTACCCCGGCGGTTCCATAATAGATGGGGCGGTGTCAGGATACAACTGCCTACGTCAGGGCTGTAGTTTCTGATCCGTTTGGCTTTGCCGATATAACCGGATTGAGTGTTAACCTTTACACCGCCGGGTACAACAGTTGCTGCTACTCGGTTGCAACTGCGGGTTGTACACGTACCTACGAATATGTATGGAACACACCTGCCGTAGCCAGCTATATTGATATTAACAGCCACAGCGAAAGAAGGATATGAAAATACTGTAACTGCACAGCGAACCATTTAGTTTTTCAAACTGTGCCATTTGCCCGCCAAAAGCGGTAAATGATACTGCGATAACTGCCGGTGGTACACCTGTTATTATGAATGTGCTGGCCAACGATACCGATCCAAACAATGACATCAATCCTCTCTCATTAAAAATTATTTCGCAACCCGCAAAATGGTAACGCCATCGTATCCAATGGAAAGGTGGTTTACCTGCCTAACGGTACTTTTGCCGGAACCGATGAATTTACTTACCAGATTTGCGACAATACTTCGCCCACACCATTATGTGCTACGGCAATCGGTAGGATAACCGTTGATCCTACTATTGTAGACCCATGTGCTGAAGCATCGATAAGCCACACCTATTTTATTCCTTACCCTGAAGCGGATGCCCGAATGGCCCTTATACATTCAACTGCATCACGCTTATTTGCCTATACCCAGCAATAACATCCGCACCATTATCAGTATAAAAATTCCTTACCCCGGTATGGTTATCAGTGGGATCATTGGGAAGATGGCTATGAAGCTGATATATTAAGCCCGGTGCAAAGCTACTACAAAAGTGTGGGGCGATGGCAATCCTTACAACGGAATTGCGCCTGGTTATCCTAACGATATTATTCCTGCAGGTGGAAGTATTGTGTTGGATAATACCATGCCTGTTGTACCCCGGGTAGCGGCCAATATTTTTTATGATGGAAGAGATAAAATTGTTTCGTCAGGAGAAATTACGATGACCCAGGTAATTGGTGAGCCTTCCATCATTGGTGTGCAGGTAATGAAAACAAACGTTACTTCTACTGCCGATTTTGGAAAATCATTTACCATACCGGTCGGGCGAAGATTTTAACAGCCAGGATTTTAAATACACCGCCTTATTCATCCGTGCATCGGAAAATAATACCGTGGTAAATATTGATAAAGACAACAACGGAACTTTTGAAACGACCGCTATACTAAACGAGGGCCAGTCGTTGTTGGTAAATGGTGGTGTAAGATCAGGTGCTACCGTTACCGGTTCGGCACCTATTGGTGTGGATCTGCATTTTGGTGGTGTGGATGGTTATTCATCCGCGAGTCCTGTTTTCCCTGCTACCTGGTATTCAAATGTATATTATACACCGGTACCAACAACCCAATCGCCCGATACTGCGGTGGTAATGTTGTACAACAATTTTAACCGCCCTATCAATATCAACTGGACCTAGTGGTGCACCAGCCAGTGGTACGATTAACTCTGCCTGCAAAAACGGCAGTAGCGTTTTCCGCTGGCGCTGTCGGCTACTAAAACCTACAAATTTGAAAATCCAACAGGTGAATCTTTTACCGCAATTGAAATTGTTGACTCTTATACGCCGGGTCGGTGGAAGGTAACTCCGGTGCTACTTACGACTGGGCGTTTAACCTGATAGCAGAGGAGCGGCTTAACCACATTTGCAACCATTGCCTGGGCACCGGGCACTACCGATGGTACCCGAAACGATAACCCTATTTGGGTAACACCTGCCACAAACACTACCATTTATGTAAAATACAATGGCGATGTATTAAATGGTGGAAGTGTAAGCCCATGCGGTTTCCGGTACGATGTAACCTATACGCTTAAATGCCTTAAATTATAAAAGAGTATTCGATACTACTGATAAAGACCAGAGTGGTATTGCCATTTATACCTGCGATGGTACAAAAATAGCAGCCGTATATGGCGAAGATCCCACTACCGCAACATGCAGGTAATCCAAGCTGGGATGTGGGTACTACCATTAAACCTTACTGTGCGCAAAAGATGATTTTTGCCAACGACGATTATGCTTATACACTTAACCGACAGGCCTGTAACCATACCTGTATTAAACAATGATGCAGGCTTTACTGCTGTGATAGATCCAGCAACGCTTACCATTGCCGGGCTTATTGCAGCCCAAACATGGTACGGTAACGGTAAATGCAATGGTACATTACTGTACACACCCAACCCAGGTTTTACCGGAGTAGGATACATTGCAATACAGTGTATGCTCAACACCTGTACCGGTGTTGCGATATGCAGCCCTGGTTATTATGTACAATAAGCGGTTGCCCTACACCGGCCAACCAAAACATTATTATCGGGCAGGTATTTTTAGATAAAAATAAAGATGGTATTAGCAACGATGGTGGTACAGGTTTATGCCCGGCAAAGTTTATTTATATGCTGATGGTAACTGCAATGGCATTAGTAGATGCCAATGAATTGAAGGATTCTGTATCTGTAGACAAATCAGGTGGTTACCAGTTTATTACTTATCCTGAAAGAACTATATGCAGATAATTTTGATGATGCCAGCTGGCTAATACCTGTGCATCTGGTACCGATGGCATACGCACTGGTTAACCAACTGGGTAGATGCTGGTGATGCGTCGGTTGGATTTTGTGTAACCCCCGCCCAAACCTATAGCAATACCGATGTAGAAATTGTAGCTGATGGCACTTTTGGTTATGCGCTATGGATTAAAGGATCAAAAACAAATCTGTCTACCCGCACCGTTAATATCAGCGGTGGTGCAACCGCAGCATTTCTAAGCTTTACTTATCGCAAGGCACAACATCATTACGTGCGGTGAAGATATTTATGTACAGGCATCAACCAATGGTAGTACATTCACTACCCTATTTACCATCTCAGGCAATGGCACAGTTGATGCAGCATATGTAAAGGTGTAAAACCTGGATATTCTATCTTATGTTTCGGCCAATACCTACATACGGTTTCTAACCAACGCAACGTTGACGATACAGATGAGGTTTTATTGATGATTAGTCATTACTTATTAAAGTACCCGATTTGTTATATCACTGCAATTGATCCGCAAACGGTACCCGCAGATTATTATATTTCTACAGCTACCATAAAAGCTACTTACGGTAAATAATGGCGGAACCTGTTTGTTCCCTTTTGACTATGGTATGGCTAAAAAAATAATCACCATTAGCGGCACACTGTATCAACGATGCCAATGGTTTACCGATAACCTGGTTAATGGAACGGTACAGGTGCACCTCGGAAATACAGTGTATGCTTACCTGGTGCGATGCAAGTAATAAAGTTGTTATTTAAAACAACGGTGAACAGTCTTAAATGGTACTTACTCGTTTACAAAAGCCGAGGTATACCAGCAACTATACTATATTACTTTCAACCACCGATGTGGCGGTTGGTGCAACACCGCCAGCTCGGCAAATCTGCCGCCAGGCTGGGTAGCACGGGCGATGCATATGGTACTCCCAACAATGCAGGCATTGGTATTGAAACCGGAACTCCCAATCTGTCTGTGCCAGTCAATACAGGTCTGTTTAATGTTACAGGAGTAAATTTTGGCATAGAGCAACGGCCAACTGCCGGCAACGGAACCAATAGTGTCATAAACCCGGGTGGAACCAAAACGGTGGCGGTACCAGCCAACACTTTTTCATAATTTACGGCCAGTACCGATCCAGCTCCGGGTACTGTTTCGGCCATACGCATTATTGCCTTTCCGCCAATGCAACCACCATCACTATCAATGGGATGCGTACATGCCGCAACTTTTCCTGCGGCGGGCGTTATTATACCTTCCTCTACCAACGGGCCAGCCATCGCAAACCATATTGGTAGATCCCGTGGATGGAATGTACAAAGTAGTATTTACCTTTTACGCAGTTGATAATGCCGGAATTGAATTAACCTGCCGGGACAGCAGTGTGCAAATGCTGATAGATACCGACAGGGATGGTATACCCGAAATATATGATATAGATGATGACAACGATGGTATACCGGATGTAATTGAAGTATGCCTGGTAGGTGCAACCACGTTCTCCTGTGCCCCGGTGGAATTGACCCTGCACTTGATAGTGATGGGGATGGAATAGTAAACTGGCAGGATCCGGATTATGGCCATTAAATGCCAAAGGTTGTACAGCACATT
The DNA here is from genome assembly GCA_963726895.1 of uncultured Chitinophagaceae bacterium. Taxonomy (GTDB): domain Bacteria; phylum Bacteroidota; class Bacteroidia; order Chitinophagales; family Chitinophagaceae; genus Segetibacter. The sequence goes on from CAVSED010000015.1 coordinate 169,566, forward strand.
GACCGGGACGGCGATGGCGTTCCTGATTTTCTTGACCTAGACAGCGACAACGATGGCATACCCGATGTGGTGGAGGCATTTGGAGCTGATGCCGATGGCGATGGAGTAATTGACAATTTTACCGATACCGATGGCGATGGTTTAAGTCACAAAATGTAGATGCCAATAATACCGGTGCGGCAGGCTCCGGCAGCGGTTTGGGTTATGTTGATCTTGATGGCGATGGACTTTCCAATGCACTCGACCTTGACAGCGATGGCGATGGTATACCTGATGTGGTGGAAGTTGGCGGAGTTGATGCCAACAACGATGGCAGGCTCGATGGATTTACGGATAGTGATCTTGATGGTCTGGCTGATAGTGTGGACGGAGATGCCAACAATGACATGATCATTGAAAATCTGAACGGACCGTTATTAAAAACAGGCACTGCCCTTGCAACGGGTCGAGCCTCCGCCTATCCGTTTAAAAATGCTGATTTCATGGGAAGACCTAACCCATATGATCTGGATAGCGACGGCGACGGTATTGCCGACGTGATTGAAGCCGGTTTTCCGGGTTCAGTTGGTATTACCAATGGTCAGGTTTCTGGTGCCCGTACCAATGGATGGGCGACCAGTGTGCAGGCGTTGGCTGCATTGGGTCTTCGCAATACAGATGGTCGTGGCCCCGCCAATTACCTTGATATAGACAGCGATGACGACGGCATAACCGATAACATTGAAGCCCAGGCTACCAATGGATACATATTGCCGGATGACCTTGATACCGACTTAGATGGTATTGCAGATGTTTATGACATCAGTAAAACAACCTTCGGCGGCAATGGGCTTACCCCCTACGATCATGATGGAGACGGTACACCGGATTACAGAGATTTTGACACAGATAATGATGGTGCGCTTGATATCAACGAAGCATCGCGTTTGTTCAACATAACTATAGATAACATTAACCAGGCAGATACCGATGGTGATGGTTTGTTGGATGAATTTGATGTACTGAATATTACTTCTCTCACGGCAGGTAATTTGTATAGAAATGTAACCAATAGCAACTTCGGTACGGGAGGCAACTACAATGGTCCTGTTCCTTCTGGCTCCAGTGTAAAGATGGTGGGCATATCATCAGGCATAGATCGCGATTGGCGCGCAAGCTATATCTTGCCTTTGACCATTACCAGTTTCAAAGGTGCTATCCAAACACAGGTCGCGCATCTTACCTGGGTCGTCAGCAATGGGACCGATGTTGATCATTACCTTGTGCAGCGCAGCAGCAACGCCCTGGTTTTCGACGACCTGGAAAGTCTCAAAGCCATTAACACCGCTACCCAACAAGTATATAGATATCCCGACGATCTTTCCGCCTACCTGGCAGGTATGGTTTATTACAGAATTGTGCAGGTCAACAAAAACGGTACAGTCAATGTCTCTAAAATTATTGCCCTTAAAAAAGAAGGTGCCGAGGTCAGCATCAAGGTGTATCCAAACCCCGTGAGCGATGTGCTTATCGTTGAAATTCCTTCATTAACGAAACAGGCAGCAACAGCGATCATCTACGATGCAACCGGCAAAGAACTCATGCAAAAACCATTGTTGATCAATAAAGGTGTCAACCAGTTCAGGTTCACCGAGGTTAGCCGGTTGTTGCAGGGCTTCTACACCTTACGCATCATTACCAACACCAAAACCTATATTGAAAAATTGGTAAAAGAATAAAGATCTTCTCTGCTAAAAGTCAGTACAACATTCCGGTGTTGTACTGTCTTTTTTATTTTCACACGTTTTCCGCGAATATTTTTTTGGTTCCCTGCATTTGTCCTTTCCTCATCATCGTTGTGTCATTTTAATTCCGGTTTATCGGAACACCCTTTTACGTCCGGTATTTCTATGCAGCATTTTCCTCGGTTTGTTGCAGCAACTATGCAATCGTTATGCACCACAGGTCAGGAAAATAAAATATCCTTCTGGTATATTATTTACTTTTGCCGCAACCTAAAAAATGCCGCTTCATTTATGAACTACTTCCCTTTTTCCAGGTTCCTCTCCAAAGCACTTTTTTTTGTTGCTGTTCTTTTTTATCTGCCCTTTCAATCTATGGCCTGGGGTATGCTGGGGCACCGCATCGTCGGCGAAATTGCCTCCTCCTATCTTACCCCTAAAGCCCGCTTCGAAATACAAAAAATCCTGGGCGACGAATCCATTGCCATTGCCAGTACCTGGGCCGACTTTATAAAATCAGACACCTCCTACAAATACCTTAATAATTGGCATTGGATCGATTTTGATAAGGACCTCACCTTCCCGCAGATGGAAAAGGTGCTACAAAACGACACCCGCGCCGATGCCTATACAAAAATTAATTTTCTCGTAAAAGAGTTGAAAAATAAAAAGCTCGGCCGCGATAAAAAGATAATGTATCTCCGCCTGCTCATACATATAGTTGGCGATGTGCACCAGCCATTTCATGTAAGCGAAGAAGGTGACAACGGAGGCAATAACCTGAAGGTGCAATGGTTCAATGAACCGTCAAACATACACCGGGTTTGGGACGAGCAGCTTATTGAATACCAGGAGTTGAGCTACACCGAATATACCCGCGCTATCAACCATGCCTCACAAAAACAAAAGACCGAATGGCAGAAACAACCCATACCCGTGTGGCTTTTTGACTTATATACTATTTCTCAGCAGCTTCGCAAAGATCTACAGGACCCTACGCCCAAACTGGGTTATCAATACAATTTTAAGAACATCGCAATTGTCAATCAGCAATTACTCAAAGGCGGTATTCATCTTGCTGGTTTGCTAAACCAAATATTTGGCTGAGAAAAAAGGCTGTCATCCCGGAGAATGAGGTATCTCATTTTCTCCTTTGGTCCTTTGCAAACAATATAACAACAAACTATGTAGCCATTAAATCAGACTTCCGGTGTTGGTGATTTAAATGCCTCATCAAAATTTATAGCAGATACCTGGCATCATTACTCCGTCCATATAGTGAAAAGTATAAGTAAGCTCACCATTATGTTTTTTAAAGAGCAGGCTGTCGGTTTTTATCTCGCGGCGGCTGCGTTTGGCAACTTGCCGCGCACATAAATAACCCATTCCAATTGCCAGCGGATAGTCGGACGCCCAGTGCACTTTATTGTTGATCATCGACAAAGCAACCAGCCCAGTTAGCGAATAACCAATTGGCTTTATCCATTTTTTATCGGGATAATTTTGCGAAAAAATGGTCACCGAAGACATCAGTGTTGCCAGGTGTCCTGAGGGAAATGCGTCATAATTGGGCGTATGGTTTTGATAGTCAGACAAAGAGGGTAGAAAATCCCATTTGCCCCCTTTTACTACCGCTTCACTGGGGCTTTGTCTGCCGCTAATTCTTTTTAATAACTGCGTTCCAACGCCCATCAATATGAATGCTTCGCTCAGTTGGCTGGCGGTGCTGAGCGCACGGTAATCATTGTTTACTTTACCGTACACAAATAATCCCAATCCAATGCCCAGGCTTGGGAAACCCTGTCCTAACTGGTAGAAGGCTGTATTTAAATTGGCTGGTAAACGCAACAGACTTACCTCTTTGCCGCCCAGCTTAAAGTTCAGGGCATTTTTATTTTTCTCACTGGGGTCTACACCTATATTGCTGGCAAACTGTCGCACGCCGCGGGTTATGTCGTCGTCAGCCAAAAGCAACACAATGGTACTGCCGGGAATAGCCGCCAAGGGTTTTATACTTTGCCGGCTAAAGGTGGTGGAAACAATGCCTTTGGCATCTTTGGGCAAACCGAGAATGAAATCCCATTTGCGTGGTTTTTCGTAAGCAAGGGTGGTTCCGTTGCCAATGTCGTAGTAAAGGGTAGTACCTATGCGGGTTATTTTACCGTCGGTAAGGGTATCTGATTTACCTGCAACCTGAGCATTGCTGTTGATCTGATACATCGATACAATAGCCAGCGCCAATAACCTCTTCTTGAGCATGTAAAAAATTAATTGTTGCCCAAAGTAAAGGGAGAAAGACTATAGTTATTCAGGAACATTCATTTCTTCTACTTCCGCTCTTCCTTTCGGATCGTTGCCGTATTCATTGGTGGCTGGGTAGCCCTCGGCAAACAAAAGTAGCAAGCCATAAAACGGCAGCAACTGCCACCAGCCGCTACGACCCCGGTCGTGGCAGCGTTTAGCGCCTTGTGCAAACAAAAACCAGGCAAATGGTATATACAGCAACACGCCGATCAAAGCAACATCTTCTGAAGTGATCAGAATATTTATGCACAACACAGCAGCAAAATAGATCAACAGGGTAAGACCGTATTCCAGGCGGCGAATGCGCCCGTCGAAAGAAAAAGGTTTTCTAAACATGTTTTTTAAACTCATTTGTCGCAAATAAAAAGAATGGTAACATAGACTTTTAAAAAGGAAAAAAAGTGACAAAAAAGGCAGCAAATTTATTCTGCGCCATATTCACTTCCGGGCGGCTCTATGCCTGAAACTGTTGCGTAAGAATTATTTAATTGCAAAGGTGAGAACAATCCTGGCATCAACTAACGGCTAATTACAGAAAGGTAACTGTCGTGTTGAAAACCAGCATGCCGCCATTGGCAGGAGAAATCTTGTCAATGGCGGATAAAGGAGTAAAAATTAAGCAGGTTTTATTCAGATGCAGGCAGAGGATTTCTCCGGGAAGGAACTACTGTTTTTTCATCTTCGCTCAGGTACACGAAAAAATCATACAGTTCATAAATGTCGCCGGGAGTTTTGGTAGTACCCGATTCGCCATTACGCTCATAGGCGCCCAGTATGGTACCCTGGTATTTAATTTCATGTAGCTTTTCTTCCAGGGTCAACTTTTTAAAATTGTCTATATCCATAGTTGTGATTACTTTTTTAGCCTCAGTTGTTTATTGTTTGCTAAACAATAAACCCGTAAAACTGAGTGCAAACTTATAAAGTAATTTTCTTTTCGACGCTTTTTTACCTGCACCAAAAATACTATACACGAACAACCAGGCTGGTAGTATATGAAGCAACTGGTTTAAAAGACAGCGAGCCTGAACTATATGCGCCAAAAGTATAATCGTTGCGGTGCAGATGAACGGAGCGTCGCAACAACTGTCCCTTTATTTTTACTGGTGCCCGTAACATAAAAAACATAAGTAGAGAATTATGGGCTATTGTACCTGTAATAAGACGGTCGATTTTTGACGGTTTGCCCATGAGGTCAGGTACACAAAACTGCCCTGCTTTACCTGCCGGGGAAAGCGCAGGCTGCAGTTGCCCGGAGTAAACGCCTGGGAGGATGAGCGTGCCAGTATTTTACCATCGGTAGTGGTTAGAACAAAGGAAAGCATCGCTTCGCCGCCGGTGAGGGTAAAAGCTAACTGCCCGGACGCTGCCAGCGATGGCTGTGATATGCGGGCGATTTGTTTGCCCCTTAGCAAGACAATGGGCGAATATTTGGTGAGACCGTTTGCATTCTTCCAGGCTAGCCGGTAGTAAGTCGCCGAGTTTGCCTGGTTTTTAAGAGTTCCTTCTTTTGTGTTTTCCCATGTTGTCAGCAATATAAAATGGTTGCCATCGGCGCTTGTTTGCACTTGTACATTTTGAACGTTCTCTGAAAAGACCCATTTCAATTGATGGGAGTTGCCGGTAAATGACCCGGTAAAAGAAAGCAACTGCAGCTGGCAATACGTAACCCGAAATAAAGGGGCTGATATCGAAAGCGCTGAGTTTTGCCGGAAAAAGAATATTGCTCGTTGCTGATATAACCGGTAGAACTGGTCTTGAATGCAATACCTTCTGCCTGCCCCATGGTGCCGGCATTGCCAAGGTTGATTTTGCGTTTGTTGCCATTGAATAATTTCCCCCCGCTATAATCGGACAAAACATGCATGAAATGATTGCCGGGAATGGCAGCCTGGTAACCCAATAAAACTACTATTTGCTGACCAGGTGATTTGTCGGCACCGGTAACAAGGTAGCCCGTTGCAAGTGTGTCAACAGGCATAGCAACATAGGTGCCGCCGGTAGTGCCATCAATTACATAATGAGTGGAAACAGGCGTCGTCCAGTTTTTGCTGAAAAGATGCAGTTTGCCACCATCTACGATCATTGCCTCACAGTCGAAAGCAGTTTGGTTGGGTAGTGGAGTAGGAGTGGGAGTTGGCTGATCGTTGTAAGTGAAAGCAATTGTGCTGATGTTTGCTGCCGGAATATTTGCCACCGCATGGGTGTGATAGTCGGGGATGGCGCTGAGGGGAAATTTATAGATCTTTAAATTGTTGCGGGCACCATCGGCATTGTTACCAAAATCGCCAACATAGAAGTTGGTCCCATCCAAGGTTATGTCTTCCCAGTCGACATTGGTAGCACCGGTGAGATTGACTGTTTGCAATATGGTATTGGTTATTGTATCAATGCGATAAATAGCAGCGGCTCCTCCGCCGTCATTAAAGGTCCACAAAGAGTTATCTGCCCACTGCAAACCACTGGTTTCGGTCAGCAAACTATTGAGCGGATTGACCTTAACCACAGGAGCATAATTGGTAGTATTGTATTGGCAACTGCCATCGTTGGCAGTTGCACCCGGATCGTAATTGTTTGCCTCCGGATCGGGACAACCATAAACCTGGCTGTACACTGGAGTGCCGGGAAGAAAAACGAGGCTGCAAAGGGTAGCAAGAAGTGATACATATAATTTACTCATAACCGTCAAATTGTTCGTGAAAAGATAGCATTTGTTGATATAAATGGGGTATGGAAACATTACTCTGTCACCACCGTGGGCCGTGTTATAAATATTTAAAAACTGACATTTTATAATCGTTCATTGCCGCTTCGGTAGTTATCTCATCGAATTGATAACAACTACCATCGGGGTTGTTTCGCTGAAGTATAACGCTGCCTCCCTGAATGATCGTTTTGCGGGCTCTTTCCATAAGTGTCTCCAGTTCAGTGATGTTTCGGATGGTTTGTAGTTCTTCTACCTCACTAACGTTGATAATAAATTCGTTCATGAGCGTTGATTGTGATCTATGTGTAATTGATATTTTGAAATAAGTAAATAAAACGGAAAAATTGACCTGATCTTTTAGGAATTATTACCATTAGAAAAGAATGCTTATTCTTTTCTTTACGCACCTTTACGAAAGAACCTGTAATATCTAATAAGCCTTCCAAAAAGACACCACGATGCAACAAACCTTTGAAAAAACTCTTCACGGACATGCCCTTCAATTTAACCGGCTGCTTTACCCTGTCAGGTACCAGATCTCATTAAAAGACGAAAGCCTTTTTGCCCCGTTTATTATTGTTGAAAGTAGCGATAATGGTTGTTGGTCTGTTGCTACTACCGATGAGTTACCAGAATGGTTACCCCAGGTAGAGGCTGACATTTACCGGGTAATAGCCTATAACGAGCAGGTTCATGCCTATTAGTTAGTGTGGCAAAGTAAAGAGCAAGTCTCTGAGTGGGGGAACTAGAGATCTGCCAGGTGCCCGGTTACCAAATGCCCAGTATTCGTCGCAGCAGTATGATCTCACCGGTATGATAGCTGGTGTGGTCTGCCAGTAACATGGCTTCCCTGAGCAAATTTTGCCCTTCGCCATGCGCAAACGGGCTGAAGAGATCGGCGTTTTCTGTAGTAAGTAATTGTATAAATTCATCCCTGTCGCTTTTTATTTGTTGCAGGCATTGCTGCCATTCCGCTTCGTTAGGGGGAGCAACCTCCTTTACCCAATAATCTCAGGCCATTCCAAAGACTTGTATCCGGCATTTCGTGAGAAATCAAGAATGTCCCGTTGTGCTATGCGAACATGCTCTGCTAATTGCCAGATACTATAAGGCAAATTTTGCGGCACTGTACCAAGATGCGCGAACGGAATATTTTTGATTGCCTGTTCAAAGGTTGCATGTGCATTGGCTTGTGTAAGTAAAGCGATCAATTGTTCGGTAACTACTTCGTTATTGGTATTCATATTTTAAAAATTTACTTGTTTATTCACCTCAACAAAAAGCGAACCCTGGAAATACAGTACCATTTTCAGCCTACAGGTTTACGGTAAACCAATAATTTGCATTGGTAAAAAAACGCAGTAATGTATGGCAATTGAAATAAAGCCCGTTCAGGAATTTGAGATCGGGTTATTAGCACAGGTCAGCCGGCAGGCATTTTACGACACCTTCGCTGCTGCAAATAAAGCGAGTGACATGGAGCTTTTCCTGGCAGAAAATCTCACACCCGGAAAATTGCGCAGAGAGTTAGATAACCGGGATAATAGATTCTATTTCGCCTGGTTAGACGGCGAAGTCACGGGGATTTTAAAACTATCAGCCGGTAATGCGCCTGCACATTTAAGTGGGCAAACGGCAATGGAGATCTCGCGTTTATATGCTGTCAAAAATCAAATCGGAAAGGGAATAGGTAAGGCGTTGATGGAGTTTGCTGTAGCAGAAGCCAAACGACAAAATATTACCGTGCTGTGGCTGGGGGTGTGGGAGGAGAATGAACGTGCAATCCGGTTTTATGAAAAATTTGGTTTTGCAAAATTTGGTGAGCACGACTTTGTATTGGGCAAAGACGTACAAACTGATTGGCTGATGAAAAAGGAATTGTGATAGCAAGCAGAGGAAATATAAGTTATCGGGAATGCAACTGTCAAAAGATCGATTTAGCGATTGGACAGCATTGTAAGGTAAACTGGATGTGCTGTAGAAAAGTAAAGACCCTCCAGCGTAAATCACAGGAGCAACGCTACAGCTCAAAAATATCCTAAGCTATCCAATGGCGGTAAACTCAATTACCCATCGCCCCCGGGCAACAGCAAATTTGAACTTATCTTTGGTCCTTTTTAACCGTAGATTGTAAAGCTTGTATATGGAAAAAAAAGAGGTATATATAATAGCGGCTGTGCGTACACCTATCGGCAGTTTTGGTGGTTCATTAAAGGACCTTGCAGCAACTGCATTGGGAGCATTAGCTATAGATGCAGCGATCAAGCAGGCAGGCATTGATCCACAAAAAGTGGATGAATTACTGATGGGCTGTGTGATACAGGCAGGCCTGGGACAGGCACCTGCACGCCAGGCATGCAAAGCATCGGTGCTGCCCGACAGCGTAATTTGCACCACGGTAAATAAAGTTTGCGCCAGCGGCATGAAAGCCGTGGCGCAGGGTGCTGCCAGCAATTGCGTTGGGCGAAGCTCGGCATGTGGTAATAGCCGGTGGCATGGAGAGCATGAGCAATGTGCCTTTTTACGCAGAAGACATGCGCTGGGGAAATAAATATGGCAACAGTGCTTTAATAGACGGAATAGCAAAAGACGGTTTGACCGATGTATATGATGGACTGGCTATGGGCAATGCCGCTGACATGTGTGCCGCTGTGTGCGGTATTAGCCGCGAAGAACAGGATGCCTTTGCTATAGAAAGTTATAAACGCAGCCAGGCAGCCTGGAACAACGGGGCTTTTGCTGCAGAAGTGGTGCCGGTTGAAGTTCCGCAACGCAAGGGAGATGCTGTGACGGTGAGCCGCGATGACGAACCCTTTGCAGTGAAGTTTGAAAAAGTTGCCAGTCTTCGCCCCGCCTTTAGCAAAGAGGGAACGGTGACTGCAGCCAATGCCTCTACCATGAACGACGGTGCAGCCGCACTGGTGTTGACCGGTAGTCAAGCATATAGAAGATTTGAATGTAAAGCCGCTAGCAAAGATATTGAGTTATGCCGATGCAGAACAGGAACCAAAATGGTTTACAACAACACCTTCTTTAGCCGTGCCCAAAGCGGTAGAGAAAGCCGGGTTGCAAATGGAAGACATTGATTTTTTTGAACTTAATGAAGCTTTTGCAGTAGTGGGAATAGAAAACACGCGCCGTATGAAACTAGATCCGGCAAAAGTAAATGTACATGGCGGCGCGGTTTCGCTGGGTCATCCGCTGGGTTGCAGCGGCGCCCGAATTTTGGTGACACTGATAAACGTACTGCAACAAAAAGGCGGGCGATATGGTGCTGCCGGCATTTGCAATGGTGGTGGCGGGGCCAGCGCCATGGTCATTGAATTACTATCTTAACAGGGTCGATTACCTGCGCCTTCTACCTTCTGGTGTACTCCTAAAATGTTATAGAGAAAATGTCTGCTGAAGCGATCATCTCGGATTGGAAACAAAAGATCTACAAACCAATATATTGGCTCGAGGGCGATGAACCATATTTTATTGATAAGATAATGGACTACGCCGAGCACCACCTGCTGAGCGAGAGTGAAGCCGGTTTTAACCTGACAGTATTTTACGGTAAAGATGCGGACTGGGTATCAATAGTAAGCGCCTGCCGCCGTTACCCCATGTTTGCCGAGCGACAGGTTGTGCTATTGAAAGAAGCCAAGCAAATGCGCGACATAGAAAAGCTGGAACCTTATATATCGAAGCCTTTGTCATCGACCATTTTCGTAGTAGCTGCACGAGAAAAGAAAATTGATGGCAGATCAACCTTTAGCAAGCAGCTAAAAAAGAACGCCGTTTTTTTTCAGAGTAAAAAATTGTTCGAAAACAATTTGCCGGAGTGGACACGCAACATGATCAAAGCAAAAGGCTACGATATAACACCGCCAGCACTCGCTTTACTCATCGACAATATTGGCAACGACCTCAGCAGGTTGGAAAATGAGGTTGACAAAGTTTGGATCAACCAGGGCAACACCAAAACGATCGATGAAAATGCGATTGAAAAATACGTAGGTATCAGCAAAGAGTTTAATGCGTTTGAACTACAGGCAGCCATTGGTAAAAAAGACCTCACCAAAGCCATCCGCATCATACAATATTTTGCAGCCAATCCAAAGGCGGCACCCATACAAGTTATCTTACCCAGCATCTATTCCTACTTCAGCAAAATATATATATACTTTGGTCTGCCCGACAAAAGCGAAGCCACAGTAAAGCAATTATTTAATAATAATTATTATGCAGCCAAAGAAGGGCAGGCAGCAGCCAAAGCGTTTGGAATGGAAGGCACCGAAAAAATATTGTTACTGTTGCACGAGTACAACCTTAAAAGTATTGGTATAGCAACCGGCAGCGCAAGTGATGCGGACCTGCTAAAGGAAATGGTGGTAAAAATGATCAATTGATTGGTTGAGGACAGGTGTTACTATTAGCCATTGGTCAGCAAACTTATCGCCTGAATTTTATCCTTGGCTAACTGGGCTTTCAATTCGTCAAGCCCGGCAAATTTTACTTCGCCACGCAGGTGGGCAATTATAAATACCCGCAGGTGGCTGCCATAGATATCTTCCTCAAAATCAAAAATGTTTATCTCGATAGTGCGTTTTGTGCCTTCAACTGTTGGGCGCACCCCTATGTTCATCATCCCGTTAAGCTTTGTTATATCTGCTCCTATGGTAAGCTTTACTGCATACACACCGTTGCCGGGCACCAGCTTTTCAGGGTCGTCCACCACCAGGTTGGCAGTAGGGTAGCCTATCTTGCGCCCGAGTTTATTTCCTTCTACTACAATTCCCTCAAAAAAATAGGGATAGCCCAGGAAACTATTGGCGGTCGCGGTATCGCTCTTTACAAGTGCTTCGCGTATTTTGGTAGAGCTAACAGTTACTTCATTTAGCACGTGCCCGGGTATTTCCTTCACTTCGTAGTGCAGTTCTGTGCCCATGCGCTCCAGCAGGTGGTAATCGCCTGCCCGGTTTCTGCCAAACTTATGATCGTAGCCGATGATGATAGTGTGTGGGTGAAAATTTTTCACCAAAAAGTTCCGGATGTATTCTTCTGCCGGTTGGCTGGCAAACGCGTCGCTAAACGGCACCACCACCAGGTGTTCTACGCCTTGCCGGTCCAGCAGTTCAATCTTTTCGGCCAAAGTTGTCAAAATGTATATAGCCGTCTGTTCTTTAGCTACTACTTTTCGCGGATGTGGATGAAAGGTAATGATGACCGTTTCTCCACCAATTTTTGCAGCCTCTTGTTTCAGTAACGCAATGATCTGTTGATGACCCAGGTGCACCCCATCAAAAGTGCCGATGGTAATGACCGCTTTTGTAAACAAAGGAAGAGTAGCGAGATCACGATGAACCTGTATCATAATAGTCGGGCAAAGCTAAGTGGATTTCATATTCGGCAACACGTCTACAGCAACGAACTTTAGTTATCTGTTACTACAATAGGTTAATAAAAAACAAATGAAACCTCGGTGGTCGCGTAGGTGAGTTTGTGCTTTTTTATCTTTTTGTTTCGGGCAGTAGGTCTTCTGTTGATGCACTGTTGCGACGCTCCGTTCATCTTACAAAGCTTTACTAAACTTTTTCTACCTTTTTTTCTAAAATCCCTGGTTTTTTTTTATTTAAAAAAACTTGTTCCCATTCATATACCGTATCGTTGTCAATGGGGTGTACTAAAAAAGAGATTGCTTCTCCGTACATTTGCGCGAAAAAGAAGTATGTCTTTATATACAAAGCGCGGTGTTTCTGCCCAGAAAGAAGAAGTACATGCGGCGACCAAAAACCTTGACCAGGGTCTGTATCCCCACGCTTTTTGTAAGATCTATAAAGACTACCTGGGCAACGATAACGAATGGGTAAATGTGATGCATGCCGATGGTGCAGGTACAAAAAGTATACTGGCTTACCTGTACTGGAAGGAAACCGGTGATATTAGCATTTGGAAGGGAATTGCACAGGATGCAGTGGTTATGAACCTCGATGATCTTTTGTGTGTTGGCATTTACGACAACTTGCTTTTTTCTTCTACCATTGACCGTAACAAACAACATATTCCGGGAGAAGTATTGGAGGTAATCATCAATGGCACACAGGAGATTTTTGACTGGCTTGCAAAGATTTGGTGTGAACATTCATTACCTGGGTGGCGAAACTGCTGATGTAGGTGATGTGGTGAGAACCATTGCCGTAAATGGTACCATGACCGCACGCTGGCAAAAAGATCAGCTGATCACCAATGACAAGATACAACCCGGCGATGTAATTGTTGGTTTGGCAAGTTTTGGCAAGGCCAACTTACGAAACGGAATACAACAGTGGCATTGGCAGCAATGGCTTACCAGTGCCCGCCACGATGTTTTGTCGAAATATTATGCTGAGCAATTTCCCGCAAACTTTTGAACCACTAATTGACGATGAAGTAGTGTACATAGGCAAGCACAAATTGACCGATAATATTACAACCAGTTTCGGCGGAAAACCAACTATTGGAAAGTTATTGTTAAGTCCTACACGTACCTATGCACCGGTTGTAAAATAGTTGCTTGAAAATCATTTTGCCGACTATACACGGACTGATACATTGTAGTGGTGGCGGGCAAACCAAGTGCATGAAATACCTGCCCCAGCCAATTACGTATCATCAAAGACAATTTATTTGCACCACCCGAAATTTTTCAGTCTCATTCAGCAGTCCTCACAAGCTGATGCCCGCGAAATGTACCAGGTTTTTAATATGGGACACCGACTTGAGATATTTACCAGCGAAGACAAAGCTGATGAAATAATTCAAGCGGCTAAAGAGTTCGGGATAGACGCCAAAATAGTGGGTCGTACCCAAGCCGCCAAAAAAATGAACTGATTTTAAAAGGTGATTTCGGCGAGATAAAGTTTTGATGTAATTCAGGTGTATTTATTTTGATCGATATTGAACCCATACAAACATCAATGTTTTCAATCTATTTCCCTGTCCACAAAGCCTCGAGATAAGTACGTTAGATAATATACTTATAGGTAAGTGCCTCCTGTCATTCACCTTTTTTATTAACAGCGTTTTTTCAGCCTGTTGATTATTAATTGTAGGCCTTACTGGTTCGAAACAATATTTTTGCCCGTATAAAAAATCCCCAATGGCTGAATCAATTGTATCGTTAACCAATGCCAAAATTTTCCAGGGCAGCAACCTGATCTTACAGGATGTAAACATCAATGTGAATAAGGGGGAATTTGTTTACCTGGTCGGTAAAACAGGTACCGGGAAAAGCAGTTTGCTGAAAACTTTATATGGCGATTTACCATTAACTGAAGGAGAAGGTATGGTTGCCGGTTATAACCTTCGCCAGATGAACTGGAAGAAGGTTCCTTTTCTGCGCAGGTCGCTGGGCGTGGTCTTCCAGGATTTTCAATTGCTTACAGATAGAAATGTACATGAGAACCTAAAGTTTGTGCTGCGTGCAACAGGCTGGAAAGACAATAAGCTGATGGAAGAAAAGATCAATGATGTGTTGGATAAAGTTGGTTTGAAAAGCAAAGGCTTTAAAATGCCTTTTGAAATGAGCGGTGGTGAGCAACAAAGAGTTGATATTGCCCGGGCGTTGCTTAACTCGCCCAAACTGGTGCTTGCCGATGAACCCACAGGCAACCTGGACCCGGAAACAAGTGATGAGATCATGCAGCTTCTTTTCCAGATCGCCAAAGATTTTAATACTTCTGTTATTATGGCTACGCACGATTACATTGTCATCAACCGTTATCCGGCACGTATGCTTAAAACCGAACGCGGTCATGTACTGGATAGCGCTACTGTAGCTTCTTACTAATACTTCAAAGAAAAAAGCCTCAACATTGATTTGCCGCTGAACGGAGCGTCGCAACAATGCCTCCTTTTGTTCAGGCGTTTGTAACCAGAGAACTTTAAAAGTTGAGCATAGAAACAATTTGCTCCAGGTACTTCTGGTCTGTTTCATCAAACTGATCCAACTTATCACTGTCCACATCTAGTACTGCCACTACTTCGTTCTGCTTTATTACAGGCATCACTATTTCTGATCTTGACAAGCTGCTGCAGGCTATGTGCCCGGGAAATTTTTCAACATCGGGAACTATAAGTGTTTGGGCATTTTGCCAGCTTGTGCCGCAAACGCCGCGACCTTTGCGGATGCGTGTGCAGGCAACCGGCCCCTGGAAAGGTGCCAGCACCAGTTCATCGTTTTTCACCACGTAAAAACCAACCCAAAACCAGCCAAATTGCCCGCGCAATGCCGCCACCATGTTTGCCATGTTGGCTACCAGGTCGGTCTCACCGGTTAGTAAACCCTCTATTTGCGGAATGAGTGAAATGTATTGCTCTTCTTTAGTGCCAGTTGTTATAGCGAGATCGTCAGCCATACTTTTTCGGCAAAGGTAGGTGTGTAGCGGTTGCGAATGGTGCCGGCTACGCGTGGTGCATTTTTTGATATTGAGTTATAAAAATATTTATATGGATACGAAAAACGAGGACCACAATGCAGCGATACCAGGCTCTAATACAATAAAGGATCCGGCGGAGTGGACAACCGGCGCTGAGCCAATGACCGGCGCTCAAAAATCTTATTTGAAAACGCTGTCAGACGAGGCTGGAGAAGAGATGGATGAAACGCTGTCGAAAGCTGATGCCTCTAAAAAGATTGATGAATTGCAGCACAAAACCGGGCGGGGACTTAATAGCGCCCAGTAGCATTAACACCAACAAAAAAGCGATGCAGAATTTTTCTGCATCGCTTTTTTGTTGGTTATATCTATTTTTCAAAAGCAGTCAGGTCGCATTCAAGTGTCTGCCGGGTCCACTTACCGGTTATGGCTGCAGCTTCATAGGTAGATTGACAGAATTGCAACAAGGTAGCCGCAGGATCTGAAGATGTTCTTACGGCTTCATAGGGCAGAAAAAACTCACCCATTTCAGCACTGTAAAATGCCGCAGCAGGTTGCACAGTCTGCTGCCCGAATGCCTCGTTGGTTGGGTAACAATAAGAATAAAAGGCAGCCTGTGGAAAGGCATCACCACCCGGCCAAAAACCCACACTGCTTACTTCGTGCGAGTAGGCTTCCTGCATAACTACATCGGGCATATTGGGTGCGCCACCCGGGTGTTTGGGTGCATCTCTGCCACTAAAACGGGTGACCGCCAGGTCGAAGGCGCCCCAGAAAAAATGGACCGGGCTGCACTTGCCGCCAAAGCCCGCTCTAAACGTTGTAAATACATTGTGCACGGGTACCAATGCCTGCCAATAGCGGTGCATGGCTGCACCATCATAAGTGCAGTGTAGTTCATCTTTTGCAAAGGGAATTGCCGGGTCCACTTCGTTGGGTGCTGCAACGATCGAAGTTTCTATACCGGCATTATGCAATGCCTCAAAAAACCCCTTATGAAAACTTGCCACACTTTGCGACTGCAGTTGCATTTGTTCCTTAGCTCCCGTGCTGGAAGTAATAACCAAAACATGGTTGATAAAGTCAAACTCTATTTCAAAAACATCATTTTGGTAGGGGATGCTTCCGGTCGTGAGTTCACGGGCAGAGATATATAGTGTCACATGCCACGAATGATTGATCCAGGGCATATTTTTCAGGCGCACTTTGCCAACTATTTGTGTCCAGAGTTGTACCGTTTGCAAAGTGTCCTTCCAATCGGTGTAAGATAGCTCGGGCCAGTTGTGCGCGGAGATTTTTGCTGACATGCTGTTTAGTTTTCTGAAAGTTAACCAATTATAAAAACTTTTACTTTGGCAACCAGGTTCAAATTATAATTAGCAGGCAATCATTTATACTTATTGGCTGGTCTAATATGAGATGTAGTTTTCCGGTCTGCTTTGTTATTTGTAGACCGGCATCTACCCCTGATGAAGCATTGTTGCACCTGCCCCCTAAGGTTTGGAGGACGCTTCGTTCATCTGCAACGCCCTGCTGAAACAAGGTAAATACTGGAAAGTAAACAGGCTTAGCATTAGCGCCTGACTATAACATAAAAAAACCTTCCGGTCAGGGAAGGTTTTTTGTTGAGCAGATTTGGGGGTCTTAAGAAATTATAACTGTACGAGTTTATGGTTAATAGTTTTATTGGCAATTAGTTTTGCATTCTACAGTGCGATCTGCTTTTCAAGCATGGTCTTGCGCATGTTTAGCAAACCGTAGCGCATACGTCCCAGGGCTGTGTTGATGCTGCAACCCGTCATCTCAGCTATTTCTTTAAAGCTCAGATCAGCATAGTGGCGCAGTATGATCACTTCTCTTTGCTCTTCGGGCAGCATGTCTATGATCTTGCGGATGCGATCATGGCTTTGTCCTTTCATGATGTTGGTATCAGCGCTGTCGTTGGATACATTGATCAGTTCAAAAATGTCGTGGTCGTCGCTGGTGGTGATGGGTGGGGTGCGTTTTACCTTGCGGAAATGATCTACGCACAGGTTGTGGGCAATGCGCATAGCCCAGGGCAGAAACTTACCTTCTTCGTTGTAGCGGTTGCTGCGCAGTGTGTCGATGATCTTAATGAAAACATCCTGGAAAAGGTCTTCTGCCAAAAACTTGTCTTTTACCAAAATGCTGATGGAGGTAAAGATCTTGTCTTTGTGACGGTTTACTAAAACTTCAAGCGCGCTGCTGTCGCCTTGCTGAAAGTACTGAACGAGTTGGTTGTCGGTTGCCTGTGTAGATGTTTTCATGGTGTGGAGTGGTTTTAAGGGGGTTTGAACGGAACTTTAAAAAATAGAATAACGGATTTGCTTTCTGCAGTTTCAGCTACCGGGGAACGCCTTTCCCTGTTTTGGTATTTGCTACTTGCATGAGACAAAGAAAGACTTTAACCCCGGCAAAGAATGGTGGATAAAGGCAAACGAATACCCGGAAGAGACACTTTCCCAAAATGAAATAAATTCCGGCTTTGAAGCACAAACCGAAATGAATTTCGACTACAAACACCTGGTCGCCTTTCATCGCCATTATATTTGTACACACAAAACAATACATCATGACCAAACAAAACCGTAGAAATTTTTTAACTGTTGCGGGTGTTTTAAGCACAAGCCTGGCAGTAAGCGCCGCACCCTTCAGAAAACCGCAGACCGACAAAAAGGTTATTCACCATGTTTATTTCTGGCTTAAAAATCCACAGTCGCAAGAAGACCTGGAAAAACTGTTGGCAGGTTTAAAAACTTTAAAAGGAATTGAAACAGTGCGGGGTATTCATATAGGAGTACCTGCATCTACTGAACACAGACCCGTGGTCGATGCCAGTTTTAGCGCTTCCGAATTATTAATATTTGATGACCTGGAAGGACAAAAGACCTACCAGGATCATCCTATTCATTTGGAGTTTATTAAAAATTGCTCGGCACTTTGGGAAAAGGTGATAGTGTACGATGCAACCGATGTGTGAAAATTGACGCCTGATAATAGTACTTGAAGAAAGATGTAAGGACTAAAATCAGGCGCCTTTGCTCTTCCCAAAACCGGAAAAGTTAAAGAATTACCAAAGCCAAAATCATAAGCAAACCTTCGTATTTTCCTTTGGTTTTTATGCCCTTATAACTTACCTTCGCCCTCCGTAAATCAATTTTTTAACCGCATTTAAATTTCTATTTAAGATGCCAGTAAAAATGAGACTGCAAAGACACGGCAGTAAAAAACGTCCTTTCTACTTTATAGTAGTTGCCGATGCCCGTGCACCAAGAGATGGTAAGTTTATCCAGAAAATTGGAACTTACAACCCATTAACTGTTCCTGCAACTGTACAGTTAGATCGCCAAAAAGCACTGGATTGGTTGCACAAAGGTGCACAGCCAACCGATACAGTTCGTAGAATTCTTTCCTTTAAAGGAGTATTGTACCTGAAACACCTTTTGCGTGGTGTTAAGCTTAGGTTTGTTCGATGATGCTACAGCTATGGAGAAATTCCAGGTATGGCATACAGAGCATGAAGCGCAAATTAAAAAGCGCTGCTGAAGAAAACCGTCGAAGCCAAAGAGCAAGGAGAAATCCGCCGGTTGTAAGGCGTGTTGAAAGAGGAAATGATGCACCAGCCGGTGCTGCTCCCACCGCGTAACTAATTTGGGTGAATCGACTTTGTAAAGTCCCTGTTTTCGCAGGGACTTTTTTTATAAACCCGGCTTTACATTTTTGGGCAACATCGTTGCGACGCAGTACGTTCATCGCTATATCATTGTGCAGCTTTTCTCATCCATTTTCAACAATGAAAAATTATTATCACATCGGCAAAATAGTAGCCACGCATGGTCTCACAGGCGAGGTGGTACTACAGCATGCTTTAGGAAAAAAAACCGATCTGAAAGGATTGGAAACTGTTTTCATAGAAGATAAGAAAGATTCTTTCCTTCCCTACTTTGTAGAAAATACAGGAGCGAAAAACGAGCAGGAAGTGTACATAAAATTGGAAGGTTTTCAAACAAAAGAAATTGCCCGCCGCCTGAACCAAAAAGACATTTGGATACTTAAACAAGACTTCGACAAATTCGCCGCCAAATCATCACCCATCTCGTTATTGGGCTATATGATGATAAATAAAGGACAAGAAATTGGAGAAGTGTTGGAGGTGATTGAACAACCCATGCAGGTCTTGTGCAAAATACATTACAATGGCAACGAGGCATTGATACCCATCCACAGTGAAAGTCTGCAAAAAATTGACAAGAAGAAAAGACAGGTGTTTGTTGACTTACCCGAAGGGCTGTTAGATATTTACAGTTAGAACATCTGTAACCAACAAGTTTATAAATTAATAACTACATCGTGACCTAGTCCCGCAGTTGTCACAATTACATCTATTTAAATGTTGGCAATCTTCATAGCCTTTGCGATCGCAATGGCATTCTGCTTACGGCCTTCCTGGTAACCTTCATCACGGGGGGTGTTTATAACATTTTTCAAGTCGCGGTACACCTTTAGGCTGTTCTCGTAATTTTCAAGTTCTGCCTGACCCAGTTGTGCAAGCCCGGCTGCGATTAATAGTTTGATACTTGTGTCAATTAGAGTGTGTTGATAACGTCTGTAGTAAGTCCCGTTGCCGATGCAATGATTTCGGGTAGCACATTAGCCGCTTTCAAAGCCCTGGCAGTCTGTATCTTTCCCTGTTCGATTTTCCTGTAATCCTTTTTTAATTCCTTCCTGTAATCCTTTTTCAATTCCTTCCTGGTAGCCTTCTTGTTTTCCTTCGTCTCTTGCGGTATCAATCACATTCTTCAGGTCGCGGTACACCTTCAGGCTGTTCTCGTAGTGCTGCAAATCTGCTTCGCCCAGTTGGGCAAGTTCGGCTTTGTGAAATGCTTCCATGAAGACTACTTCTGTTTGAAATATAGCCGGAATGTTTTGAAAGTCTTCCAGGTGTTTTATAAAGTACAACCATTTGTCGAGGCGTGTGCTTAGCTCCTCTTCACCTAGCGTGAAGTTGGGCATCTCCAGATAAATATAGGTGAGCTTTTCATAGAACGTTTTTCCGTTTTGGTCTTTTAGTTTCACTGTGTGTACTACCTCATGCCTTTCCTTTTCTGAAGCGTAGTCGTCAAAAGTAAAATCGAGAATGCCCACGCAGAAAACAGCCTTGAGATTGTAGTTCCATTCACCTTTTTCTGCCTGCTCGCGTATGGGAAAAGTAGAGTAGTAAATGGTGCGTTCTTTAAAGTAATTCTGTTTAGCTTTCTGCAGCTCTACAATGAATTTCTCCCCAACCGTGTTTTGACAATAGATATCATAAATGGCTTTGCGGTCTGCACCTGCGGTACCCAGTTGCTCAGGGTTTCTAAATGTAAGGTCCTTCACCTTGTTATCTATTGGCAACAATGCATTAAGAAAATCGATGAGCAGCGTTTTACTTGCTTCTTCACCAAAGATCTTTTTAAAACCAAAATCAGTAAAGGGATTTATATATTTTGCTTTCATTGCTTGTCGCTTGTTCTACCTCAAAAATACTGAAACCAAAGAGCAATGCAATTAATGTCGTTTGCATAAAGGTGTCATAAACTTGCCAACAAGGCAAAATAAAACAAGCCAGGGCGCAAAGAAGAAGAACATAAGTTTTTGTGTCTCTGCGCCTTTATTTTCTATACGTAAATCTTTCTTACATCAACTGCATTGAATGCACAATGTTAAGGCGGTATATAAATATCCCGGTCACAAAGCAATCTGGTGATGGCAACACAAAAATGTGCATACTTTCTGGTCAACAATTTTGCTATTGCAAGCGCTGATACTTCTCCTGTTTTCTACACATAAAAAGCCACAACAAAGAGTTGCCCTTTAAACGGAGCCCCGCAGTAAGGCGGGGTAAACTGTCGCAACAATGTTGCATCTTATTAAATGTTGGTCACCTAAAAAACAAAACGCAAAACCCTGCGCAACCGGCGATTACGCTTAAACAATGTTTACCTATTGCCTTACCTTTGCCGCGGCTTTTTAACTACGGTAACCGGTTGCTTTGCAGTTTTGCACAACACGAGCGCATAACCGGTGTCTTATTACAATACAAAATACAAATACGAATGGCAGACGTTTTTGCAAAGCTGGTGAAAGATGGTGGACCAATTGGTCAGCACATGGATAGGGCACATGGATATTTTGCCTTTCCTAAACTGGAGGGCGAACTGGGACCAAGAATGATGTTTCGCGGGAAGGAAATGATAGTTTGGAGTTTAAATAACTACCTCGGTCTGGTCAATCACCCCGAGGTAAGAAGAGTAGATGCTGAAGCCGCTGCAATGTATGGAATGGGAAACCCTATGGGTGCCCGTATGATGAGTGGCAATACCACCAAACACGATGAGCTGGAAAAAGTCATCAGCGAGTTTGTTGAGCGGGAAGATACCATGCTGCTCAACTATGGATACCAGGGAATAATGAGTTGTATAGATGCGTTGGTAAACCGCCGCGATGTGATCGTGTACGATCTCAATCGCATGCCTGCATAGTAGATGGGGTGCGCCTGCATATGGGACATCGCTATGCGTATAAACACAACGATATAGAAGATTGCGAAAAGCAATTGCAGCGCGCTACCGAAATGGCAAACAAGTCGGGCGGTGGCATACTGGTAATAACAGAAGGGGTGTTTGGCATGGATGGCGAACAGGGAAAATTAAAAGAGATAGTAGCACTGAAAGAAAAATATGAGTTCAGAATTTTAATAGACGATGCACATGGCTTTGGGTACATGGGGGCTACCGGCGCCGGCGCAGACGCGGCGCAGGGTTGTACCGATGAAATAGACCTTTACTTTTCTACGTTCGTGAAAAGCATGGGCAGCATTGGCGCTTTTATTAGTGGACCTAAAGATGTGCTCAGCTATTTGCGCTACAACACACGCAGCCAGATTTTTGCCAAGAGCCTGCCGCTGCTGGTAGTAGAGGGTATGCTGGCACGAATGGAGATGGTAAAGAAAATGCCTGAACTACGTGAGAAACTCTGGCACAATGTAAACCGCCTGCAGGAAGGTTTGAAAGCCCGCGGTTTCGACATAGGTAACACCAACTCGCCTGTTACTCCTATTTATATGAAAGGCGACGTGCCGGAAGCCACCTCAATGGTTATGGATCTTGCGCGAAAACTATCACATTTTTTGCTCTATTGTAGTGTACCCCGTAATACCAAAAGGCGATATTATTTACCGCATTATACCTACCGCTGCACACAGCGATGAAGACATAGACCTGACACTAAAAGCCTTTGAAGAAACTAAGAAAAAATTAGACAGTGGCGCCTACAAAGCCGAAATGATCCCAGATATGGCGGAGGTTTAACCCTTTATTTTTTTGGTACCCGGCAGAAGAATGTTTTGGCGACATCGTTGCGCCTGCCTGCCGGTAGGCAGGTCGCACCCTTGTACATTAATAGCTTTTCGCGGCTTTTTTCGCAGTATTTATTATTGTCTAATCTTGTGCTAATGGCAAACAGGCACGGCCCTACGGATACCAGCCCGAAAGAAAAAAAATTTTGGGTACTCCGGAGCGCTTTTCGTGTTTCGCCTTTTCTTATTCTCAGCCTTCTATCATTGCTTGCAGCAACCTGGCAGTTGCTAACAACCGGCGGCGGCTTCGATGGATTGAGATTTCCTTTCCTGCTCAGTTTGTTGGTCTTTGCAATTATGGTCTTTGGTACAGATCTGTTGCTAAAGTACTTGTTAAAACTTCGCCTGCTGCTGTTGTGGAGTATAGAGACCTTTCTTGCTCTTTGCCTGCTATATTATTGGATCATCGTGTAGAATTTTGAAAGTAGATATCGTGGATATCATTATTGCTGAAACAAGTTTCCAAAGAAGATAAATTATTATTCTTCCAGTTTTGCAAACGGCCATTCTTCATTCAATTTTGCTTTAAAAAGATAGACGATGACACCTGCAGCTATAACGGTGAGACCATATAGCGCTAACTGAAATCCTGTTTTGTAGAGTATAAACAACCACATGGCAATAGCCAGGTAAACAGGTAGTGGAAAGAGCGGCATTTTATAGGGAAACGCTGCCGCGGCTTTTCGTTTGCGCAAGAGCAATAAACCAATGGCTTGTCCAACAAATTGTATAAGAATGCGCATTGCCAGTATAGCGCTTATCACATGACTTAGTTTAAACAACAAACTGAAAACAAAGGCTGTTCCGCCGAGGACCAATAGCGAAATATGCGGGAAGTGTTTAGTTGGATGCAGTTTTGCAAACACTTTGAAAAAAGCGCCATCTACAGCGGCTGCATAGGGTATGCGGCTATAGCCTAACGTGGCAGAAAAGACTGAGGCAAATGCCACCCACAAGATCAAACAGGTGATCACCTTTGCAGCGGTACTGCCAGCCAATTCGTTCATATACACACTTAGCACAAACTCACTTTCTTTAGCCTGCTGCCAGGGGATCACACTCACCACGCTAATATTCATGAGCAAGTATAAAACACTTATGCCGGCAATAGACAAAAACATACTGCGGGGTATGTTGCGTGACGGGTTAATGATCTCGCCACCCAGGTGACATACATTGTAGTAGCCGAGGTAACTATATACACTTTTTACACTGGCAAAACCAATGGCAGAGATAAAGGCAAAATTAAAAGTAAGTCCATCGTTGATGTGGTGAACAGGTGCCGTAAAGTTGCCATGCGCAATGCCGCTGCCAATGATCCAAAACATGGTGATGATAACCCCCAGCCACAGGAAAATACTGATTTTTCCAATTGCTTCTATGCGCCGGTAGAGCAGCAATACAATGAATATTACCACGCTGCCGCTCACTAGTTTTGTTGTTACCTGGCTCATGGGCACCAGGTACGAAAAATAGGCTGCAAACCCGATGGCGGCAGAGGCAATTACAAGTGGCGCTTGTATCATGGTTTGCCAAACAAATAAGAAACTCATCATCTTGCCGGGTCCATTTTGCCGTATGCTTCTTTTAAGAAATTGTAACTGCCACCGGCGCGGGGAAAAGCTGTGCCTAATTCGCTCCAGATCATGGCATCCACAAAACTGAGTAAAGCACCGGCCACCCAGGCATACAAAAACCATGGCCCGTTCATCATACCAATGACCATGGGCAAGGTTATGAACGGGCCTATACCCACCATATCTATCATGTTGATGGCGGTGGCCTGCGACAGACCAAGACGTCGTTCCAGTACAGGTTCAGACATTAGCGGCAGGTTTTTTTCTCATGTATAATTTCGGCATCGCAAAGGTGCAGCATACGTCTGAATAAAAAGAGTTTGCAAAAGTTTGCATACAACTTGAAGGAATAAAAAAGCCTGGATACGAATGAAACAAATTGGGGGATCTTTTTTAGCGCAGTTGTACTTTTTTTCCACCCATTTTCAGTTACCAACTAAAAGTTGAACGGAGCCTGCCTACCGGATAGGCAGGCGTCGCAACAATCGTTATAAAGTAGCACTTATGCTGGCTTCCAACAAAAAACACAACAATAAGAAAATGGCTCATTTTACGTTGTCGCGGCGCTGTTTTAGTTCGCGCCAGGTGGTGAGTATTATGCCTTGGTCGTGCAGCGCTTTTTTAAACAGAGGATCGGTCATTGCGAGCAGATCGCCGCGACGAACAGGGCCGCTGTCGCTGATCTCAGGAAATACTTCGGAGGTTGCGGTGCAATGCATGATCATCATAGTGACGCCGGGTTGCAGTTGCTGTAGTGCTGCAATATATTTTGCCGTTTTAAATGCCTGTAATTTTTTATCGTCGGTTTTTGCTTCTGCCGGAATCACCCAGTCGTAACTCTCGTTGTGCAGGTCATCGAGCACCGGCAGACCTGCCGCCCACAACGTGTTGCCCACTGCGCGAAATTGTTGCATTTGCGCATCGGTAGTGTGTAGTTGTTGCTGTATAAGTTTGTTGTGACCACCCGGAAACATAACGGGGGTATTCTTTTCTATGCCAATTTTTATGTAGCGTTCCATAAAGGCCGGGGAGGCAAATAAAGTGCCCATGTGCGAGTCGAAATGGGTGGGTTTAAACCCGGCAGTTGCAGCACGGTCAATCTGCGCCCTTATCTCCATTTCTACTTCATCTGCAGAAGCATGTTGCACCACTTCTGCCACAGAAGGCCAAAGGTCTCCTTCGGCGTCGGTAAGACCCGGCACGTTCGCTTTGCCGGCGAGCGGACCCCAACGATAATCTTTCCACTCCGATGTAAGTGTGAGGTGCAACCCGGCATCTGTTTGCGGGTTTGCGTGTAGAAAGTGCAGGAAACCCGGAACCCAACTGCAGGGCATCATAACACTGCATGAGTTGGCAACACCTTTGGTCATTGCAGTGATGGCTCCTTCATTTGAGTCATAGCTCATTCCCGCATCATCAACATGCAGTATAAGCACACGGGCACCTTTGGGATAGCCCAATTTTTCGGCATAGGTGAGGTCGTTGTTTTGCGCCTGGCAAACAGGTGCCACAAATAGCAGCAGCCACAAGGTTAAGTGCACGACACTGCGCAATGCGCCGTAAAAAATTCTCATATAGCAGGTTGTTGTATTTGGTTTTTTTGAAAATGATCGATTAGGATTCCAGCAATTTTTTCATAGATGACAGCATCATTTCCCAATTTTTTTTCGAATGCTCCTTTTCCTCTTCGCTGGCATTTTTGTCCTGAGATAAGTTCACCTCTGTTTGTTGCTCATCTCCAGAAAGGTTGATAGTAACCGTGTGGTAATTTTCAGGAATATCATCCTGCCCGGTGAGCGGACTATAATGTGTGTACGCCAATTTTTTGTGGGGTTCTATGGCTACTATCTGTCCTTTGTCTTCATAAGGTTGGTCTTTCCATTCGCCCTTCCAGGTTATGGGGCTGCCGGGTTTCCAATCTGTTTGTACCTGGGTACCAAACATGTATTGGCTGATGATTGCAGGATCCACTAATGCCTGCCAAACTTTTTCAACACCAGCGTTTATGGTTATTTGTGCGTTTGCTGTAAGGTTCGTTTTCATTGTTTCTAATTTTGGTTTTAGGAAAATAAGGAAGCCAAATACAAATCACTATTAGTTCTTTTTTTGGGAGCGGGCCAAAGAATTTCTGTTATGGCGATGGTTGCGACGCGCCGTTCAAGGGCATCGCTCTGTTAAATCTTTTAGCAAAAATATACACGGATATCAGGCTGCTGTATGCAAGGCGCAGTTCCTACGTTTACATAGAGAAAGCCATCATCTATTAACCTTTAGCAAATTGACCAAAGTGCCAGAGTACGCCCGCTGGGTCGTTGAGGTAACACTCTTTGCCCCAGTCAAAAACACGTACGGGTGTTAGCCTGACCTGCTCATACCTGGCAGGCAAATTCAATTTGTGCAACCCGGCATAATAATCATCAACATCCTCCACTTCCAGAAAGATCATTGTGTTATCTATCCAGTCTTTTACATAGGCATCCTGCAAATAAAAGCCCAGATTGCCGGTTTTAAAAAGAGACATGTTAGGAAACAAAACAACTTCTTCAAAACCGAGATCGCGATAAAATGCACGCGAAATGGCAAAATCTTTGGAACCAACAAAAGGGCGAATAGAAACAGGCTTGTTCATGGTTAAATTATTTTTGTAAATATATTGATGTGCATCTTTCTTCGCCATAGTTGCACAATGATATACTGCCGAACGGAGCGTCGCAACCAAAGTTCCACCTGGCTCGTATGACGGTACACAAAAAAAAGACCGACCGGAAACTTACGTTGACGATCGATCATTTGTTCATCATTCATCAGCCTTCATCCATTATTAAAAACAGCCTCATCACTCTTAACCAAACACTTACAACTTACAACTTACAACTTATCACTTACAACGTATCACTTACAATCTCCTCCTATCCCCAATCGCTATGGAAAACTCCCTGCTTGTCTATGCGCTGGTAGGTGTGCGCACCAAACAGATCGCGTTGCGCCTGTATAAGATTGGTCGGCATCGTTTTGCTATTATACGTATCGTAATAAGCAAGCGCACTCATAATACCCGGCAGCGGAATTTTGCTTTGTACACCTTGTGCCACCACATTTCGAACAGATTGCTCACGCGCTTTCAATAGATCGGCAATGTCACTGTTCAGCAACAAATTCGGCAGGGTGCCATCTTTGGCAAATGAGTCGGTAAAGTTGACCAGCAACGCCGAGCGAATAATGCAACCTGCTTTCCACACCTGTATTACGGATGGCAATGGTATATCCATTTGCAAAGTGCCCGATGCCTTTGCCAGCATACTTAACCCTTGTGCATAGGCAATAACAAATGCAAAGGCAAGCGCATTTTCCAGGTCGCTCTCCAGGTTTTCGTGCTCACTGTCAAGCGCAGGTATTTCCGGCTTATACAATTCATAAGCTTTGGTGCGTTGCTCTTTATAAACCGACATGTTGCGGGCAGCAACTGCCGCATCGATAGTAGGGATAGGAATGGGCAGGTCAGAAGCTTCTTGTGTTGTCCATTTTCCGGTGCCTTTAGAGCCCGCCTGATCAAGCACCATATCTACCAAATAGTTGCCGGTGTCTGCATCTTTGGTCTTAAAGATCAGGGCGGTTATTTCTATTAAAAAAGATTGCAGGTCGCCATTATTCCATTGGGTAAATACCTCATGCAACTCATCGTTGTTTAAACCTCCAATGCTTTTCAATACATCATAGCTTTCGCAAATCAATTGCATAATGCTGTACTCAATACCATTGTGTACCATTTTTACATAATGCCCCGCGCCACCTTTACCCAGGTAATCCACACAAGGCACTCCATTAACTTTGGCAGCTACGGCTTCAAACAATGGCCTTAAATATTCATAAGCGCCTTTATCGCCTCCGGGCATAATGCTGGGTCCAATGCGGGCACCTTCTTCACCGCCCGATATGCCTACTCCCATAAAATGCAATCCCTTTTCTTCAAGCAATTTTACGCGGCGCAATGTGTCAGTAAAATGAGAGTTGCCACCGTCAAGTATAATATCGCCGGGCTCAACATATTCCAGCAGGCCGGCTATCACATCGTCAACCGGTTTTCCTGCAGGTACAAGCATCATCATTTTACGGGGAACCTTTAACAGGCTTACCATTTCGGCAACAGTATTTACACCTTTAACAATGGTACCGGGCGTAGCTTCCTTTTCAAGAGCAAGTGTTTTAACCGGGTTAAGATCATAGCCCACAACAGCAAATCCATGGTCGGCCATATTAAGCAGCAGGTTGCTGCCCATAACACCAACACCTATTATAGCAAAGTCGTACTGTTGTGGTTCCATTGTATAGTATTATTAGGTAAAAATGTTTGATTGCGTACAGTTGATTTGCACCAGTGCAAACGAAAGGTAACAAGGTAAAAAAAACCGTTCCGTTGCTACAGGGTATTTTATAAATCGCCTAAAAATAACCAATTCTTTTTTGTGGAAACCAGCAGTTTGTCTCCGGTTGATCATCGTTGCGACGCTCCGTTCATCTGCATAGCTATGTTAGTGCTTTTGTATTTTCAATGCAGTAGGTTTCCAGTACCCGGATAGTTCATTTCGCAGCGGACAGTCAAAGTCAATAATAAGAT
>CAVSED010000016.1:0-511303 GCA_963726895.1 uncultured Chitinophagaceae bacterium
ATCGTACAACCGCCACGGCCGCCATAGCTCGTTGACCAGTCTTTTCGAGGTAATCATCTGCATAGCCGCCCATGCTCCAGTTGTGTCCGTCGGCGCTTACCTCTGCATCTACATAGAAGTTGTCGAGCAACACAAACTCCCTGGCAAGTGCATGTAGGTTAGGTGTAACTTTTTCGCCAAAGAGGCATAACGATGTATCGCCGTTGCCTTCTGGTACATCGCCCAAAATCTGGTCGTAGGTGCGGTTTTCTTTTATGATGTAAAAGACGTGTTTTATGGGGGAGGTGTCTCCGATTGTCAGGGGCACAGGATTGCCTGCCTCACCGCCGGCCATCATTTCGGTGGCTTTGTTGTAGGGGGTATTTGCATACACCCTCCGGGAATAATTTGCCAGTTCCTCCTCTGATGGGGCAGTAAGAATGCTCAGCGTACCCTTAAAAAGACCTCCAATGTATTGTACCTCTCTTTGCTTGGAAGTATCACCTTTTTGAAAACCGAGCTGCTTGCGTTTGCTATAGGGATTAGGTCCATCGGGGTTGGCAAGAGAGGTGAAGCCTTTGCCATTGGCAACAAATATCTCGTTGCCTGATACACGTACACAGGTCGGATACCATCCCACCGGAATAAATCCTTTAGAAACAGAATTTCCGGGATTACTTACATCGTAAACTGCCAGACAATTATTATCTGCATTTGCGATGTACAAAGTTTTTTCATCTTTACTCAAAGCCACACTATTGGTAGTGGAGCCCATTAAGGCGTCAGGATATAAAGCTGCATTCAGGGTTTCAATCACCTGGCGTTTTTTTATATCAACTACTGACACACTGTTGTCATTGGCGTTGGCCACAAATAAATATTTGCCCTTTCGCGTCAGACAGATGTCGTTGGGGTTATCGCCAACGGCAATAGAATCGCTTAGCCTGTTGTTTACTGTATTAAAGATCAAAATTTTGTCTCCTCCCCACAGAGAGATGTACAGCTCTTTTTTATCAGGCGACAATAAACAGGTATAGGCTTCGGCACCTAAACTCAGCAAATCAGTAATTTTCTTGCTACCCAGGTCTACTACATACAAGCGGTTGTTCTCCTTTGTCACCACATACATCTTGTTTTTGGCGTCATCTATGTCGAGACCAGATGGTGAGATGGCAACTGGCCACGGATTGCCTAACTGTATAAAATCAACGGGCTGTAAGGCATTATTTACAATCGCATACTTCATGATGCGGTTATCGTTGCCACCGCTGGCATACAGGTATTTTTCATCGGCACTAAACGTAAGACCATACCAGCTTTTGGCAATTTCGATGGTACTTAGGACAGTGTGATTTTTAGCATCTAACAATTGAATACTTTGGGTGCTTTGTCCATTGTTGGTCACTGCCACCAATTTACCGGAGCGTGACACTGCCATGTTTAACGGCAGATCACCCAGGGGCAAACTTTCTCCCACCGGCGATAAACTCCAGCCATTGGGCAAACTAATACGGTGTGTTTCTGTAGCTGAATTCTGACATAAAGTTGAGGTGGCGGCGCAGTTTAGCACTACTGCTAACAAGAGTATTTTCATATACAGAATAATTGCCGCTAAGGTATAACCTTCTCTGAGTACGGACTTTATGCAAATATTATTAATTCGGCTTTTATGTGGTGGTCACACTTACTTACTGGTAACTAACTGCCTGAATACATACAGCGATCACATCATCGTCGCGATTTTCAGTTTTTTACAATTACTTTGGTCAACGATAAAATACCATTATGAAAAAGAATTCGCTTCTGGTCTGTCTTTTATTTTTCTGTCTCGCCGGTGCAAATGCCAATACGGTAGCCTATAAGGCGGAAGTACCCGCTATCATCGGGCGCTGGGATATTACCATTGATATGGCTGGTAAAAAACAACCGTCCTGGCTAGAGGTGCATCACTCGGGTTATAAAACTTTGGTAGGTGAATTTGTAAGTACAGGTGGCAGTGCGCGTCCTATCTCCAAAGTAAATTTTAGCGATGGCAAGGTAAATTTCTCTATTCCGCCACAGTGGGAACAGGGCGACGGTGAATTATCAATGGATGCAACTTTACAAAACGATGCGCTTTCGGGCACCATTTCTTTCCCTGATGGCAAGAGCTATTCATTTACCGGGGTGCGTGCACCTTCATTAAGAGAAAGGCATTTGCCGTTTGGGGCAAACCCATTAAATTGTTCAACGGAAAAGATTTGACTGGCTGGCATGCAATGGGCACCAATCAATGGATAGTTGAAAACGGAGTATTACGATCTCCACACTCCGGTGCCAACCTTGTTTCCGACGAAACATTCAACGACTTCAAATTACACATCGAATTTAAGTATCCGAAAGGAAGCAATAGCGGTGTTTACCTGCGCGGGCGCTACGAAATGCAAATAGAAGATGATGAAGTTGGGCAACAGGCAAAGGAACAACTGGGTGCGATTTATGGATTTGTTCCTGCTTCTGCAAAGGCGGGTAAAGCTGCCGGCGAATGGCAGACCTACGACATTACCCTGGTTGGCAGAATGCTTAGCGTATCACTCAATGGCGTAACTACCATTTGCAACCAGGAAATTCCTGGCATTACCGGCGGCGCACTCGATAGTAACGAGGGTGAGCCTGGTCCTATTTACATACAGGGGGATCACGGACCCATTGAGTATAGAAATATCATTATAACTCCGGCAAAATAATGTAGTCCGCTAAACTGTTTCTGCCAACAAAGCCTATCCAATTCCGGTAGGCTTTTGTTTTGCTCGCAAACCTGTACACTAAGACGCATTTTGCGCTGGTTGCCTTTGGTAGGCAGGCTCCTTCATCCGCAAACCACCGGTTTGGCAAACAGGCGAATAATGAAAACACCTTAGCATGCAACCTATAGTAAATGAATTGGACATGCAGGCATTGATAATAAAAGATCCGGTTTTTAGCTCGATCCATTTTCTCTATGGCACTCCTCCTAACTGGGTCAGGGAACCAGGGTTTCTTACACTTGCCAAAATCATATTGGAACAACAGGTTAGTCTATCATCTGCCCAGGCACATTTTACAAAGCTTTGCCAATATATTATCGATTTTACGCCCAAAAACCTGCTGCGATTAACAGATGAAGAAATGCGGCATTGTTTTATCAGTCGTCAAAAAGCCCGGTACTTACGGGCATTGTCTGCTGCAGTTCTCAGCGAGCAATTGAACATTGATTCATTAGCCGGTAAACCTGAAAATGAAATAAGAAATAAGTTAATGGAAGTAAAAGGCATAGGCAATTGGACGACTGATGTGTACCTGCTTTTTTGCCTGCAAGCCAAAGATATTTTGCCCCTCGGAGATGTTGCAGTTGTACAAACCATCAGAGAACTTACCGGTGTGCAAACCCGGCACGAGATGCAGGCTTTAGGCGAAACCTGGCAGCCGCTACGTTCGTTGGCGACTTTTTTTCTCTGGCATTATTACCTCAAAAAAAGAAAGCGGGATGCCCAATTTTCGTGAAATGCCAAAACTCAAAGCAACAAAAGTACCGCTCGCAATTCGAGGTAGCGAAAAAGGCACTAAAACGTTTTTGAAAAATGAGTATGCGGGCAATCTTTAATATTGCTTGCTTTAGCAAATCGGAGGTACTCAGAAGCCCCAAATAAAGCTGTGTATTACAGTTACCGGCTGGTTTTATCACGTTTTAGATACCCTTTCAAAAATTCGTCTTCTGCCTCAACGCGATAATAGAATTGTGTAAGTGCCGTTTGCAACGTTTGCAAAGCCTGGCGATTTTCCGGGGTTTCCGGATTTACTTTTTCTAAAATGGGATAGATGCTTTTTATCATGAGGTGAATACTGTCGACCATTTGAAATATTTCCTCATCATTTTTTATAGCAGCAAATCGTTGGTTCTTGTTGAAAACATAACGATTGTAAATGTTAGTTGCCAGGTTGAATTTTGCCACAGCATTTTCAAAACCCACCTTTGACTGACCAGCGTTTTGATTCTTATTGAGTATACGCAAGGCTTCGTTCACCAGTCGATTTTTCTCACCATTAGAATTGATCCTGTTGGCAAAACTAATGAGCCTGCCAAGGCTGTCTAGCTTATTGTACTGCGCTATAGTGTCCGCATAATTAAAATAAATCTTTTTGGAGCCGGCAATTTCAGGTAGATTATTATTGAACGCATCATACCGTACCGGGAAATTCAAAAACTGGTACATCGGGTCGAAGGGCATGTGATCTTTGATCATTTGCTCCGGAGGTACTTTGTAGTACCGATCAGAATAACTACGTGTAAACCGGTTGTTTTCAACAGTACCTGCCGCCCAGGTTGGATCGAAAAGGAACCAACGTTCCCCGATAGGCGCTGCAACCCAGGCGTGTGCGAGGTCAGATACAGTGCCCGTAGAAAATTTGGTGTAACCACCCACAAAAATGGCTGGGATGTTGCATTCATGGCAGAGCGTTATAAACAGGTCGGCATAGCCCTGGCATAATGCCTTCCTGGTTGTGAGAACATCAGCAGGTAAAGGCGGCGTTGTTGGCGGTGGTTGGGTCAGCTTGGCCACATCATAGTCAATATTGTTCGCTACCCAGACAAACAACGCCCGAATACGGTCGGAGTCAGAAGTATAATGCGACATCGCATAGGCACTGATACTATGGGTACTATTGGTAGATGCAACAGGTATTTCTAAAGCCATTTTATCACCCGCACTTACCTGGCAAAAAGCAGAAAAGGAACTTACAACCATCACCCCGATAACAACTACAATCTTTTTCATACAAAAAATCACTTCGCCAAAGCTTTACTATTCGGCTAAGCGAACTTAACAACAAATTACCTCCCTTGACATGACAATTTCTATAAAGCCGCTTCTGCAATGGTTATTTAACGGGAGGTTTGCAGTAGGTTCTAAAACTTGTATTGTTAGGTTACGACAGGGCAAAGCGCAAGTGTTGCACCAGTTCTTCAGGCAACCCGGGTAGCTGACGTCTTTCTATTAAAAAAGTTGAAAGCCCAGACAAATCTTTAAACACATAGTGCTTACCTAATGCGCCTTCCAGGTATCCACTGCCGGTTGTGTTGCCGGTGCCAACCCGCATACCTATCATACGGCGTACCATTACAAAGTGGCGGTGGCGCCAATTACTCATAGCCAGGTCTATTTCTATCAGCGCATCAAGTATTTGGTACGTGGTCTGAAACACCGGAAAATCGCGGTAGAGCATTATAAACAATGCCGCCCGCATCGCCGCTGGCGAAAGATCGGTTGCCAGCTCATCTTCCACCGCTCCGTTGCTATTCACTTGCTTCTTTTCAAAAAAAACACGATCAAATTGGTCAATCTTTCCTTTCTCTTTTGCAGTTAGGCTGTCATAATAAAGTGTGCGATATACCGACCAGAATGGATGTATATCACCGCCCAAATTTGCTGCAAAAGAATGCCAGTATTCCGTGCTAAAAAATGGCATGCGCTCCAGCCAGTTATTAATTAGTTGCAAAAGTGTTGGTTCGTTCTCTACCGCATTTATAGCGGCATAGTCTTCCGCACTAAAGCCACCCGCATCGGTACGTTTATAATATTCCTGCTGGTGTCTTTTGTGCAGGTTCAAACCCAAACGGGCTTCTATAAGCCGGTATTGCAGACTTTGAAAGCCCGACGAAGGAGATAGAAGGTTGCGAAATGCCAAAAAGTCAAGCGGGGTCATTGTATCGAGAACCGCCACCTGCTGGGTCAGCAATTCATTGATCTTTAAAATACGGTGCAGGCGGTGCCGCACCAGGTTCAGGTCTTCAGAGTTGTCGTTGATATTTTTCTTTTGAAAAACGGCAAGTACAAACTGCAACTCAAACAAGATCTGTTTAAACCACAATTCTGTCGCCTGGTGTGTAATGATGAACAGCATTTCATCATGTGCCGGCGCTCCCGCCGCAACACTGCGCAGGTGCTGACTGTCCAGTATATTTTTTAGCTGCAGATAGTCGCTATAGTACAGAGAGTCGTTGGGCATAGCATACCTTTTTGCAGAGAGAAAGATAGGCTGATTACCGCAAACACATGGCTGCAAAAAGCAGAATAGCGAAGAACTTTTGGTACCAAAGCTATAGTGCTGCTATTGTGCGTCCGTTGCGTCGCACATTCATCGGCAGAATATGAGGGAAGGCGGAAGGTAGAAGGCGGAAGGTAGAAGGCAGAAGGTGGAAGGCAGAAGGTGGAAGGTGGAAGGTGGAAGGCGGAAGGCGGAAGGTGGAAGGCGGAAGGCAGAAGGTGGAAGGCGGAAGGTAGAAGGCGGAAGGTAGAAGGTGGAAGGCGAAAGGCAGAAGGTGGAAGGTGGAAGGTGGAAGGTGTGAGTGATTAAGGAAGAATATTGCGTTCGTAGTGTTTTCCTGGTTCAAAACTTTTGGTTATTCGGGTGAACAAGGAAGCTCATCTTGCGGTCAAACAAAATGCTTTTACATGTCTTTCAGTCTTTCCGCCTAAGTGGATTAAATATTTAAAAAATCAACTATTCAATACTCCATTATTTCCACTTTTCTAAAATCCATCGGATGGCTGTTAGACTGTAACGATATATATCCATCCCGTACCACGTCATTACCGTTTATGATAAATGTTTTGCCAATTGGATGAGTAAAGTCATAGTGCGGGTTTTCAAATGACAACACCGCCTCACCATTGATGTAATGTGTGATCTTTCCATCGCGTACCTCTATCTCCGCAGTCACCCAGTCTTCGCCGGGTACAGTACGCTTTACAGTTGGCGGTGTACAATACGATGTATTGCGTTGTCCATCGATGAATACATACATACCCGAACAACAGATCTCCCCAGAAGGGCGGTCAGCTTTGCCAGTGCCCCCCAGGATATTGTATTCCAGGCAAACCGGAAATGGCTGATCCCTTGCGACCGTAGTTGGAGCCTGGCAATGATACTGAATACCGCCATCCTGAAAGCCCCAGGCTGGGGCGCCAGGTGTCAATGGCTCTGCAAAACGATATTCAACTTTTAGTCTATAGTTGGTGAACTTTTTATCGAAGTATAACGCTCCAAAGCGATTTCGGAAACTATCGTATTGATTGTAGCGGGTACTGAGTATGCCGTTCTCTACCCGAAACGTATTGCCAAAATTTACCCCTGCAGCAAAGCCTGCAAATTTTGGTACCCAGCCATGCAGGTTTCTACCATTGAACAGGCTGACCCATTTTTTTGCATGGGCTTCTTTAGTGCCAATTGTTCCAACCTGGAAAGAATAGATTATTAATGGCAGAAGAAGCAAAAGAAGACGAAACTTTTTCATATTTGATGATTGTCTTATAGATAGGAAGATAGAGAAAATTCGATGACAAAAAACAGATTGCTTTAGGTAATGGTCGAGTGCTAACCAGGTAGCAGTTCAGAAGTTTTGAACAAATCAAATCAATAACATTTACTTATGGGATTTTCTGATAAAAGCAGCATATAGTTTTTAAAAGCACAAGGGAGTGACACAACGATGTTGAAAGGAATTCCAAAAGATAGTCTCAAAAAATCTCTATAAGTAAACGACAGTGAATGATCAATAGTAAGTACTAAAGAGAAAGGCAAAAAACCAAAGGGGCGGTATATGTCAATTCGAAAACTACTTGAAAATTTGTTTTTTGACTGGCTGATATCCGGTAGAAATTAATTTTTGCTTAAAGTATGTAACAGATATTTTATATCGAGGGAAAAATGAGGTGGCTATATGCGATCTCCCCCTGCCGCAAATTCTGTTGCATTTGGTGATTTTTTTAATTGAACCACTGGTAGCACTATAAGGGAGACACTCCTGTTTCAGCAGGTGATACACCAAAAAAGCTTTGTTATCCCTGCAAAAAAAAACAATAATTCTCTTGAAAATCAAAATTTTAAAAAACCGCCGAAAGTTTGAAACTATAGTAATTTTTTTAGGTCAGGCTTTTGGCTCTTGTAACATTTGTTTTTAAATCCTACTTTACACGGTTGCTTCTCCACTACATGTAGTTTTCAAATATTCTATCGAACAATTCTGCTGATCATTTTCAGAAAAATTCAACTAAAACTAACAAATATGCGAAAGTTTACTTTAATTAAGCAACTGCTTATTCAGGCCATTTTATGTAGTTTTTTACTGGGTTTATCCAGCATTATTAAGGCCCAATCGTACGTGGCATTTGGAGGTACGCAGGACGCCGGTAACCAGGGCGATTTCTCTGACCGGCTGGGTTCAAATTTCACTGTCAATAGTCCAATTGTTGTCTCCCATCTGGGCGTTTTTGATGATGGGCAAGATGGAATTAGTTCAGCCATCGATGTGGGCATCGTGCGGGTGTCTGATGGCGCTACTGTTACCGGGCCAATAAGTATTTCGGGAAATTCTGATCCATTAGAAGCGAAATTTCGGTTTAGATCGATTACTCCGGTTACCCTTGCGGCAGGTGATTACATTATTGTAGCGGTTGGGTTTAACCAGGCTAATAAAAATGGAAACAATACCATTGGTGGCTATACACCGACGGTAACAAATGATGGCGGAGGATTGATCACCTCAACCGGCTCCAGCTTTGGAGGCGGGGGATTTGGCGTTCCTACATCCACTATTGCGGATAAAAATATTTTTCATGCCGGAAGCTTCAAATATTCCTCTCCCGGTTCGCCGGGTGGTGGTAACAATGGGCAAAAGTGTTTTGCCAGTTCTACCAAACCAGATGTCGTAAATGCCAAGTCTGTATGGACCTATAACGCGACAGATCAGACCATTACAATCAGGACAAGTCTGTCAAAAACATTCGTTGATAATACCTACGGCACAAATGCTGTTGGTTGGCCAAGCGGGCATAAGTTTACTGACCTGGTTGGGTCTGACCAGTTGCAATTGGCGTTGTACGATGCTGCAGGAGTGAAAAAACTAGAATTTAAAATGGATTATCTGTCAGCTTCCAGTGCCGCACCCTCCGGTTACAAATCACTGGGCGTGTCTGGTGGCGACGGTAAGTTACTGGTGGGAAGTGCTTCTAATATTACCAATGTGGTAACATCACTTGACCAGAACTTCAATGCATTTGGATATAAACTAATTACCAACTCACCAGCGACCAACGCGAGCTACACACCAGATCCATCTTATCCCAACTGGATATATGATGTTTGGTACGAAGTGACTGTGAAGGCATCTGCTTTTGGCAGCGCTGGCTTTTCTTCTTTTGGTTATCCCTCTATCACCGGTTTGCATGCAAGTCCAAGTAAAACCGGCAACAACAGCGAAATTGTAACCGAAGTGCCCTGCACACCTCCACCACCTCCACCGCCAGGTTCAGGCGGAGCACAATGTTTTGCCAGCCCGACTATACCCGCGACTGTAAATGCAAAATCTGTATGGACCATCAATTCAAATGGTACAGTAACCATAAGAACTACTTTTTCCAAGACTTTTGTCGACAATACATATGGAACAAACGCCATTGGCTGGCCAAGTGGTCATAAGTTCAATGACCTTGTGGGATCAGACAATTTAGAACTGGCTTTGTTTGATGCAGCAGGAAATAAAAAAATGGACTTTAAAATTGACTATATCTCAAGTTCATCTACGGCAACATCAGGCTACAAATCACTTGGCGTGACAGGAGGAGATGGAAAGATGGTTTTGGGAAATGCCTCAGATGTGGTTGATGCCATGACATCGCTCGATCAAAACTTTAATTTATTCGGATATGTGTTAACATCCAACTCACCACAAACCAACGCTGCCTATGCGCCAAATTCAGCCTATCCAAAATGGGTTTACGATGTTTGGTATGAAGTGACAGTTAAACAGTCAGCCTTTGGCAGCAACGGATTTGGGTATCCTGATATAGCATCTGTTCATGCCAGTCCAAGCAAGACAAAAAACAATTCTGAAATTGTGAAACCTGTTCCGTGTCCGTGCAATATAAAGGTGACTGGCACAGTTGTTAATGCTACTTGTAACGGTTCTGCAACGGGTTCGATAGATATAACCGTAACCGGTAATGATGGTACTGTAACTTACAAATGGAGCGACGGTTCGACAACAGAAGACCGTACCAATTTAAAGGCAGGAGACTATAGTGTAGTTGTAACTGATGGATCTACTCCTAATTGCACAGCAACAAAAACTTTTACCATTACTGAATTTCCGGCTCTAAACGTAACCTCGGTAATTGGAAATGTTACTACGGTTGGTGGAAGTAACGGATCAATTGACATAACTGTCTCGGGTGGCACACCTCCGTACACTTATAAATGGAATGATGGGCCTACAACAGAAGATCGTACCGGTTTGAAAGCCGGCACTTATACCGTAACCGTAACTGATCAAAAAAATTGTGCTGTAACAAAATCGTTTGATATAACAGAGCCACCTTGCTCTTTAATTGTCAACGGAACCAAGAGTGATGTGCTTTGTTTTGGTAACACGAATGGCTCAATCACTATTACTTCAGTTACCGGCAATACTGGTACAGTAACCTTCAAATGGAGTGATGGGCCAACAACCCAAAATAGAACAGGACTTGGCATGGGGACCTATACTGTTACTGTAACAGATCCGGTTACGCTTTGCCAGGTCACCAAATCATTTACAATCAATCAACCAACAGAATTGAAGTTTAGTGCCAAAGTAACCAATGTCACCAACGGAAATGATGGAGCCATTGATATCACCGTAACCGGAGGTACACTTCCGTACACGTATGCCTGGAGCGACGGTGTAACCAAAGAAGACAGGACAGGCTTAGCCGCAGGAAGCTATACGGTCATGATTACTGATGCAAACGGTTGTATGATCTCCTACTGTATTATAGTAAGGACATGCACACTTACTGTTACTTATACTTCAACTAACCTTACTTGTTATGGAGTTAAGACAGGTTCAATTGATGTGACTGTAATGGGTGCGCAGGGGGCAGTTGCTTACAAATGGAATGATGGACCTACTACGGAAGATAGATCTAAACTGGGTGCCGGAACTTACACGCTTGTCGTAACTGACGCCATCGGATGCAAAGTAACGATAGTGGTTAAAATCACACAGCCGCCAGCATTGGTGGTAACAGGTGTTACTACCAAGACCTGCGGATGTGGAGCCAGCGATGGCACTATTACGCTAACAGTAAGTGGTGGAACACCTCCTTATTCTTACTTGTGGAGTGACGGTTCTACCGATAAGAATCGTACAGGTTTGGCTGCCGGAACTTACTCAGTAACGGTGACTGACGCTAATAATTGTACTACCAATGCCAGCTTTGAAGTAACGAAATCTATACTTTACAACAGACCTGCCAATTCATCTGGTAAAACGTTTGTTTCTGCTTTTTCAGCTAGTGTTTCACCCAATCCTACTACAGGAAAGGCGATTCTGACAATGCATTCGCCGGTTAATGGTGTAGTTACTACAACTATTACAGATGCTGTAGGCAGAACACTTTCGACTGTTAAGTATGGATTGAGCCAGGGAATAAACATGCGCGAAATCGATCTCTCCAACAAAACGCATGGTATCTATTACATTCAGGTAGTGACTGGCGAGACCAGGAAAACCTTGAAGGTGATCGTCGGGAAATGAGTAACGCTAACTCTTATATGTAAAAGGCTGCTTTTAAAAGCAGCCTTTTACTTTATGCAAGTATTATCATTTTTAGGTTTTGAGGACCGCACCCTCTTAGAAAAATAGCAAGCGGGAAAAAACCTGCTCCCATTGCGAATATTAGAAACTAACCACAAAAAAAACTGAATGTCCGCATTTGGTTGTAAGATTCATAATTAAAAACACTACCCATTCTTTGCTAGATATTTGTAAGATCAGTTGGTGTTCCGGTCTCCTTTAGAATGACTTTAAATGTCTTTAACTCCAATTCTAATTTGATCCGTTTTTTTATAAGGTCGGTAGCAACACCAACCTTGTCGATGACAGACAAAATTTCTTCCGGACTAGCGTTTAGCATGTACGACCACCATAGTAGTTCACCCAGATCGTTGCTGTTGATTTTAGTGAGATCTTCAGGCTTTTTTAGTTGATATTCTAAACTCATAATTTCCAATTTTCTACGGCAGAAAAGCGTAACAATTTAATCAGCCTGTACTTATAAGGTGCTTTGTTTTTACGTGACCTGACAAATTATCTTTTCGCTTTTGTTGATCACTTTGGATTGTATCGGGTACACAAACTCTTTTCTACCTTGGTTAAAGATAAAAGATATATCCGCAGCAGTAAATATTTTAAATAGGGCAATATTTAGCCTTGTCTTCTGCAGTCTTTACTTGCATGTGTAATGAACACTAACAGCGATGTAATAGCTTTGCGATGCAGATGGAAAAGATAATTTTTAAAGACCTTGGCACAAACCGTTCATACCAGGAAATATGGCAACTACAGGAACGCATATTGCAGGATATGATCCTTAAGAAAAAGGAACGGAATATGGTGCACACTGACGCACTCATATCAAACCTCAATACATTACCCAGCGAACCTTCCCTACAGCATCATTTACTTTTTGTAGAACATAACCCGGTCTATACCCTGGGCAAAAGCGGACATATACACAATGTACTTATCTCAGATATGGAACGTGAACGCCTGGGTATTGAATTCTTTCGGACGAACCGTGGCGGTGATATAACCTTTCACGGACCTGCGCAATTGGTGGGCTACCCGGTCATTGATCTTGAACGATTTAAAACGGATCTGGGCTGGTATCTTCGCAGCCTGGAGGAAGTAATCATATTGACCCTGGCTGACTATGATATAACAGGTGAGCGAAGTGCCGGCGAAACGGGCGTATGGATTGAGCCGGGCGTCTGCGGAAGAGAACGAAAAATTTGTGCAATGGGTATTCGCTGCAGCCGCTGGGTAACGATGCATGGTTTCGCTTTCAACATAAACACAGACCTCTCCTATTTTGACCACATTGTACCTTGCGGCATCGTAAACAAACAGGTCACTTCATTGCAAAAAGAACTGGGATATATGGTGCGGATGGAGGAAGTAAAGGAAAAAGTAAGATCGAATTTTGCGATTGTTTTCAACGCAGAGATCATAGATGAGTAAGGCAATGTAAGTAGCTTTTTAGCAGATCTATACGTAAAGTTTATCTCCGATACTTAGCCTTCCCGTGCCGCTATGCACGACATTTTGCCCAAACAAAACTTTATTGTTAACGGTGCGGTAGGTAGCCAGCGTTTTCAGTGGTTCTTTTCCTTTAGCTGCGGTTTGCTGATTGATTGTAGTGAGTACACAGCGTGCACAAGGTTCAACACAATGAAACTGGGTGTCGCCAATTTTGAATTGCTGAAAAGTATCTTCTACATACGGTTCACCACCGGTGAAAACAATATTTGGTCTGAAGCGGTCCATAGGTACCGGTATTGGC
The DNA here is from genome assembly GCA_963726895.1 of uncultured Chitinophagaceae bacterium. GTDB lineage: Bacteria > Bacteroidota > Bacteroidia > Chitinophagales > Chitinophagaceae > Segetibacter. Next base: position 13,383 of record CAVSED010000016.1, read on the forward strand.
AGCCGTGAATTCAGATCGATAAGTGATGATTGACCAACAAGCAAGAAAGGATACGCATCTGCAAAACTTACCACTTCACCATTTGCGGCAAATTCCGGGTCAACAAGGCGCTTAGCAGAATCAGGCATGTAAACTAAACGCACCTGCATTTGCAATACTTCGCTGAACCAGGCGCCGGCATCTGCAACAACAATTGCAGGGCAGACATCATCCCAAATAGAAACCGGAATGTGGGTGTCGGCTTTTGTTGTGAGAGGTATGTAAAGCGGTGTGTGGATATCATGCTTATGCGTTACCATTAAATGATCGGAGAATAACGCCACCTGTAACAGTGCCAACGCAGGCACTGTGCGTTGCGACAAAAAGACGCCGTTGTTATCTATCAGCATCCATCGGCGATCATGTAACAAACCGGTTTCGCAAAGTTCACCGGAAGCAAGTGAAATACCACCCAACGACTTGACCGGATATACATATAAACCCGAAACTTTATAATTGTACATATCGATAATTGATGGTTTTGAGTATGAATGTAAATATCAGCTTTCAAATTTATTTTACTTCGTAAGAAAAGCTTTATCCGTGTATTGCCGATGAACGGAGCGTCGCAACAATGCTCACCCAGGGAACCTCTGCAGGCTATCTAAAAAAACTTCTACATCAATTGCCGGAGAAAACGTCTTAGATCTCTATTCCTATTTATCATAACCTACCAGTAAAAAGTTTGCATGTTCTTTGCCCAAAATGCATTGTGCAATTGTTTTTCTTTGCGTAAATGGTTTTGAAATGCAAATGTGTATTGCTACTTCTACAGATGTAAAAGAACTGACCGCACTGATAAATAATTGCTATCGCGGCGATGTGTCAAGAAAAGGCTGGACCACGGAAGCAGACCTTTTGGACGGAATTAGAATTGATGAAAAAACGCTGCTGGAATACATAAATGAACCCAACAGTGAAATACTACTGTACCGGGACGATGACAAGGCAGTAATAGGAAGTGTTTATTTAAAGCAATTAGAAGTGCACATGTACCTGGGAATGCTGACCGTAAGACCCGATAGACAGGCGAGCGGGCTGGGCAAGGCAATTTTGCGGACGGCAGAACAACGGGCAGCAAAAGCGGGCAGTAAAAAAATAATAATGACCGTGATTGCCAGCCGTACCGAACTTATAGACTGGTACAAACGCCGGGGCTACAGCGATACCGGTGAACGCCAACCTTTTGACGACGGTGAACGCTTTGGCAAACCAAAAATACCCTTGACATTCATGATCCTGGAAAAAAACCTGGCACGGGAAAAATGAGCTCGGAACACCTCGAGGAAATAACATTCTACCGGAGGCATAATACAAACATGCTTTTTTGTAGCTTTAAACGCATCGATTTGGTGCCTATAAAAATTTGCCAATGAAACATCTGCTACACATGTGTGCACTTTGTATTTGCCTGGTGCCGTGTGTTGTAATTTGCTACGCCCAAACTACCTTATAAACTTCGTGGAAAAATAACTGATAGTGAAACCGGTGAGGCTGTAAGAAATGCCAGCATAACTATCAGGAACACAAAGACCGGAACTGTATCGAATGATAGCGGTTACTTCTTTTTGGCTGTTCGTCAGCCCTTACAGACCATTATTATATCAGCGATAGGATTTAAAAATACAACCACCACAGTTGATCTGTTGCACAACGATCAGTTTCTGGACCTGGTACTTGATAAGAAAGCAGATGCAACATTGGATGAGGTGGTAGTGAACAGTACAAAAGAAATATCGCGGGTGCGGTCGGTTGAAATGAATGTAGTGCGCATCAACCCGGAATTGATCAAGCGCAGTCCCCTCATATTGGGTGAAGCAGACATTATAAAGGCGCTGACCCTACAGCCTGGTATAACCACTGCGGGCGAGGGTGCAGGTGGATTTAATGTGCGCGGTGGCAATGCTGATCAAAACCTGGTTTTGGTGGATGGCTCTCCCCTCTTTAATACTTCGCATTTGCTGGGATTTTTTACCTCGGTAAGCCCCGACGAGATACAGGATGTGACGCTGTACAAAGGTGGAATGCCCGCACAATATGGTGGCAGAATTTCGTCGCTGTTAAACATGAAGGTAAAAAGTGGTGGACAAGACCGTATGCGCTATACAACAGGGCTCGGGCCGGTTAGTGCCAGGTTTTCGCTAAACGGTCCCCTGGTAAAAGATAAGCTGACATTTGCTGCCGGTTTGCGGGCAGCCTACCCCAACATTGCACTGAATGTTTTGCCCGGTAAGTTTGGCGACAGCCGGGCTGTATTCTTTGATGCAGTAGCTAAGGCAGAATACTCCTTTACTGCCAATAACAAAATATCGTTGACCGGGTATAAGAGTTACGATAAGTTCAGGTTCGACACAGCCACATCGTACGACTGGCATTCGAATCTTTTATCACTCAATGGCACCTTTTTACTCACGCCGAAACTATCGTTGAAAGCCAATGCCAATTACAGCCAATTTGTTTCAGGCATTAATAATCTGGCAACTACTTATGAGTTTAAAATTTCGTCAACCATTGCTCAACAGCAGGGCAAACTGTCGCTGGTTTATCTGCCTGATGAAATGAATAAGATTGAGGTTGGCGGCGACTACATATTGTATAATATTTCCCCTGGTGAGCAACGCCCCACCGCCGCTGCAAGCATCATCAACACAACTATCATTCAAAAAGAGAAAGGGCGGGAAATAGCGGCTTTCATAAATGATGAGATCACCTTTACAAACAGGATCGCTTTGCAAGCCGGCATACGGTACGCAACTTACAACTACCTGGGACCAAAGGCAGTTTATACCTATGAAGCAGGACTTCCTCTGTCGAAAGAGACCATTAGCGATACTACCCGATTCGGCAACAATACAAACATTCAGCAGTATGGTGGTTTTGAACCGCGCCTGTCATTAAAACTGGGAATTTCCGACAGGGCTACCCTTAAGCTCAGCTTTAACAGTGGTCAACAGTTTCTGCACCTGGTTTCCAATACCACTGCCATCTCACCGGTCGACTTTTGGAAGCTGAGCGATAACTATATAAAATCACAAAGGGGCGAACAATATTCCCTTGGATATTTCCAAAACTTTACAGGCAATAAGTTTGAGGTTGCGGTAGAGGGCTACTATCGCACCATCAAGAATACGGTTGACTACAAAGACGGTGCAACCTTGCTGATGAACGATTATATAGAAAGTGCATTGCTGGCAGCGCGCGGTCGCGGTTATGGAGTAGAAATAAGTCTCATTAAAAACTCCGGAAAGGTAACGGGACAGATCAACTACAGCTATTCAAAAGCGGAGACCCAGGTGGTAAATGAATTTCCATCGGAACAGGTGAACAATGGCATTTACTATCCCGCCAGTACCGACCGCCCGCACAATTTGTCTGTCGTATCAAAAATAAAACTCGACGGCGGCTGGAGCTTCAGTGCAAATTTCGTACTCACCTCGGGCCGCCCCGCTACCTTTCCTGATGGCAATTATGAATACAATGGCACTATTGTAACCGATTATTCTAAGCGAAACCTCGACCGGCTGCCACTGTATCACCGGCTTGATGCAGGATTTACCTATGTTTCGCGACGCTACCCCGAACAGCGGCGGTACAGTATTGTCAATTTCTCCTTCTATAACTTGTATGCTCATCAAAATGCCTACTCTATCTATTACCAGCGAAGCCCAATTGCATTGTTGCCTTATCAGCTATCTGTTTTAGGTACTGTTATTCCATCCCTTTCCTGGACCTATAACTTTTAACCTATGCGCCCGAAAACTATTACTGCCCTGATTTTCACTATTTGCTGCATAGCTGCGGGCTGTATCAAACAAATTGATGTGCAGACCCGCTACGAGAAACCGGTATTGGTGGTAGAGGGAAACATAACTACCGACAGCGTGCCTTACAAAGTAAAACTTACCTATACACGCCCGGTGTCAACAGGCAACAAAATACCCGACGAATACCTGGTGAAAGATGCGGTGGTTACCATTGCCGATGAGCTTGGAAATACTGCAAGGCTGGTTCATATTGGCGACGGTAACTACGAAACCAGCGACAGTACCTATGTGGGCAAAGTTGGCAGAAGCTATCATGTAACAGTAGAATTGAAGGATGGTAAAAAATACATTTCGTCACCTGAGAAAATTTTACCGCCGGTACCCATCGATAAGGTTACGGTTCTATTTGATCCCATTTTCGATATGTTTTTGCCGCCAAAGCTGGTAATGTATATTGATGTAAATGACCCGCCTAACCAGGAGAATTACTATAACTGGGTGTTTGAAAGTTACCTGCCCCGCAAAACGTTGGGTGTATCATGCGGCACCTTGTGTATATATGGCGAGTATTGTTTCCAGGGAATTACCAACAGTGGTCTGCAGGTGTATAGCGACGCTGCTAGCAATGGCAATAAGATCATCAACCGGCAGATTGGCATCTCACCTATATATTGGTATGGCAACCATTATGTCGACATCATGCAACATTCCATCTCCCGCGAAGAATACCAGTTTTCGGTAAAATACAATGAGCAGCAAACACGTACCGGCAGCATTCTCGATCCGCTGCCTGCATCTATAAAAGGCAATGTTTACAACAATGCGGATCATACCGATTTTGCACTCGGTTATTTTTCGGCTTCCTCGGTCACACACAAAAAATTGGTCGTCATTCCTTTCAATATTTCACAGTATCAATTAGAGATCTCAGCGCTCATTTACATACCGCCGGGTCCGCATATATGCTTCGAATATTTTCCAAATTCTATCTATTATCCCTTGCCACCTGCACGGCAAAATCCACCGCCACCAGGTTGGGAACATGCTGATACACTGGAAGTACATTGGTGATTTCATTTTGTCGCCGGCCAATTATCCCTGATGTGACATTCTTGCGACGCTCCGTTCAACTGCTAACCTTCAATTAGGCCAGGCTATTTATTAGGAGAGATAGTTCGCCCGGTGTGGCACTGTTGCCTCTGCCCTCAAACTACGTGGGGAGGCTCAGTTCATCCACTGACCCTTGATTGAACTAATTATTTTTTTTGGCTACAAGCCAGCTATCCCTGATGAAACATTGTTGCTACACCTGCTCATCGGGCAGGCACCTTTGTTCATCTGTTTACCTTTTACTCTACTCTTCCTTACACCCTCTACCATACCCCTCTCACCTTTTCTTTACAACTTATAACTTTCTATTTGTAAGCTTTATAACCTTGCATGGTATATATTTATTCTGTCCTTGCATCACCTTACAACAAATACTCCCTTAGCAATGCTTCGTCCAGTAGTAATCACTTTCACACTAATTATTGCAATAGTTTTTATCTTTTACCCATCACCTGTTTACAGCCAGTACAACTTTTCAGAAAGCACAGCTTGGGTAAAAGAGCACCTGGGTGAACTGGGTGGTCGTGCCATATTGATGGTGTGGAAGGATGGGCGATTGGTGCTAAACGACAGCCAGAATGACCTTAGCAAACGGCAAAGAATTGCAGGTAAAATGTTAGCCCGCCGGCAGGGAAAAGATGCTGCCGAAGTATTAGCCGATTTTACATCATCCAGCCGCGAAAGAATTGCCAGCAGCAGCAAATGGCTGACCGCAGCCCTGGTGATGACTTATGTTGATGAAGGGAAAATTAAGCTGGAAGATACAATTGGCAAATACCTCCCTATAATGACACAACACAATAAGGGTGGCATAAAGGTATGGCAATGCCTTAGTCACCTTACCGGCATACAAACTGCCGGCTTGCAAGAAAGCTTGGAGGATTTTAAAAAGGCAAACTCTATGTCCGAAAGTATCGAAGCCATTGCCTTGCTACCAGTGGAAGGTAAGCCTGGCTTTACCTTTCATTATGGCAATACTGGTTTGCAAATAGCAGCAGCCATTTGTGAAAAAGTTGGCGAGGACAACTTTGAAAATCTTTTTCACAACCGTATTGCCGTACCCTGCAACATGATCAATACCGACTTTGGCAAAACTAACATACCCCTGGCTGCCGGCGGCGCCTGGAGTTCCGCGGAAGATTACATGAATTTTTTGGTGATGCTTTTAGAACATGGGAAGTTTAATGGTAAGCAGGTACTTAGCCGCGCCAGTATTGAAGAAATGCAAAAGAATAGAATTGCACAAGCAACCATAGCCTATTCGCCCCCTGAAGCAGCGGCAATGGCGGGTTATGGTTTTGGTGAATGGGTGAACGTTGAAGAAAGTGGCACTAGCAATGTTATCAGTAGCCCGGGGTTGTTCGGCAGCTTTCCCTGGATAGATAAGAGAAGAAGGTATGCGGCTTTTTTACTTGTGTTCAACCTGAAGAATAAAGACCGTCAAAAATTGTACGCTGCACTAAAGCAAACTGTTGATACTGCCATCGATGCCGTAGAAAGTAAACGATAGCTAACTTTACAATTTTTTTTGATTTGTTCAACTGAAAACTGTGGTATAAACAGCTTTCAAAAAAGTGTTGACACTAAAAGAAGTTTGATTTAAGTACAAACAGCCCCATATAAATATTAGAAGTGGCGCATATAAGCCATACGCCTCATCAAAAATTCGATTATCTTTTAGGGGTACAATGCGGCGACAAATCTTATAATTTTCCACCAATGAGCAGCACTAACAAATAACCTACCACACAAATGAACAGTAATAGCAATAACGTAAGTAGTACCCATCGCGTACCAAGAAGTTTATAATTTCTGGGTTCTGAGTTCCTGGTATGTAATTGTTTGCGAAGCTTTCGGTTGATCTGTTCAACATATTTCTTTACCTCAGCCGGCTTTTTCAATTGTTGTAAACCTTGCAATGCATCTTCTTCAAAAGGTGAATTTTCAATTTTGTTTACAAGCATATCCTTCTCTTCTGCCGAAGTGTTTTCATCGAGGTATTTCAACAATTCCTCGTCGCTAATGCGTTCTTCTTTGTCCCATAATATGGTTTTCCAGTCAGCCATTTACTTTTTTCAGTTTCCGCTCTACAATTATTTTTAAATTTCGCTTTCCGTTTTGGATAAAGCTTTTTACCTGCAAAAGGTTATATCCTGTTTCGGAGGCGATTTGTACATACGATTTATTTTGCAGGTAAAATAAAGTTACACATTGTTGCTGCTCATAGTTCAACTCCTTCAATCCTTCTTCAATAGTAGAAAGTTTTACGTCTTTCTCTATCAGTTCGGCGCGGTTGCTGCCTTCTTCAATTGCATTTTTATCCGTCATTTCAACCGTCATGTGTCCACGCCTGTCGCTTATTTTCATCAGGCAATAGTTTTTGGCTACCATGTACAGCCAGCTTTTAAAATACTCAACTTTATATTTAGGCAATTCTGTAATCACTTTCAAAAAAATTTGCTGTACAGCATCTTTTGCTTCCTCTTCATTTTTTAAATACTTCATAGCAAACACCAAACAACAGCATGGTGTAACGCTCCAGCAAAATACCCAGCCACTTGTTGTTTCGTTCGCTGTAAAATTTATGTAGCAGTTCTTTATCTTCGATATGTGCAAATGGGTCTTTAGCCACGCTTCAATGTAAATAATTTTTAGTAGGATGCCGTGGGGTATCTATTTCCACAAATTCTATAATGATTCATATGGCCATTTTTAATTTGTAGTGTGCCGGTATGCCCGGTACGTGCCGAGGCATCGCACCGCAGTGAACAAGTAAGTCAAATGTTATTTGGCGAAAATGTGAAGTATTGGAACATCGCGGTGATTTTTATAAAATAACAACCAGTTATGACCAATATACAAGGCTGGTGCCAGGCAACCAACTGCAGGAGACGGGAATTGTTGACAGGCGTAACCGGGCAGAAAAAACTGTATGCGCAGTGGAGCAATGAAGTTTATTGGACAATGCACAAAAATGCATATGCCGTTTGCATCGTCTGTTTATGAAGCTGGGAATCTTGGAGACATAACAATATGAATACCACGGTAATTTTTGAGCCTGTGCTACGAAATATACCAAAGAAGCACTCAAAACAGATATGCATGCAGTTTTTAAATACGCCTTACCTATGGGGCGGAAGATCAGTTTTTGGAATTGATTGCAGTGGTTTAACGCAGGTCGTTTATATGTTTTTAAACTTGTTTCTACTACGTGATGCTCACCAGCAGGCAACCCAAGGTGAGGCAATTGGTTTTTTACAGGAAGTTAGTTTGCGGCGACCTTGCTTTTTTTGACAACGAGGTAGGCAAGATTACTCATGTGGGAATATTGCTTGAGTAGCAACTACGATCATTCATGCCTCAGGCAAAGTGAGGATCGACATATAGATCACCAGGGAATTATAAATAGCTGAAACCGGCAAACGAACACATAAATTGCGGGTAATAAAAAGAATACCTTAATTAGAACTTAACGATCAAAAGTAAATTTAATGAAACAATGCTACGTCACATTAAAATTTGTATTTAACTCTATAGGTTATCGTTGTGCTAGATAATTTAACCGTCATCTTTATAAGCTGTCAATAGCTTGCTGTATAATGTTTAAGGGCAACGGATTTATCCTGGAATTCTTCTACTATTACAGTTTTATTTTCAAGGTTTGTATTCCTCAAAAAAGTGACGCAGTTCTCCAAAAAAATGTTTAGGCAATTCTTCAATATTGTTAATGTAATTGATAGAAGGATCGTGTGCCGCAACAGCAATGATCTTATCATCGGCATCGCCACCATCAATCATTTGCATAACACCAATAACTTAGCAGTTACCAGGCACATAGGTACAATACTTAAGCTGGAAATAACCAGAATATCAAGTGGGTCTTTATCATCGCCATAAGTTTGTGGAATAAATCCATAATTGGAAGGATAATAAAACGATGAATAAATAACCCGGTCTAGTTTTAAAAGCCCGCTGGGTTTATCAATTTCATATTTTGCCCTTGAACCCTGTGGTATTTCAATTACTGGCATTAACAATTCGTGGTGCCAGTTCGCCATACATACGCCGTGCCATGGATGCAATACATTGGTTAATTTTTTCCATGTTTGGCTCATAATTTTTAATAGTCTAAGTGATTGCATACGTTATTACGACAATGGTTTAGCAACTGATCTGTCTAAAGATGAATATTATGACATAGTCAAACAATAGTTGCCACATAAAGTCAGAGAAAGGTACATTTACGCAGGCTGTCTGAAAAGGTATATTTAAGATCCACCTGCCAATCGCCATTGTATTTTACCACCTTTAATTTTTGGGGACCGTTTAATGTACGAGTTACTAAAGTTGATCACCACAACGCTGTCGGGCACCTACATCATTTACTTCCATAATATTGATGCTGAAGCTTTGCTAATAGCCGTTTTTATCCTTTTCGCTGATATTGGTTATAATCCTTACTTACTTTATTCAGCCAATAATTATTTTCTTCGTCTTGCAAGCATGTATTACCTTGCAGTAGTAAACTGTCCTTTAAGCGATTGTCTAATAAATTCCCGGCCGGCATCCAGTCCGTTTTCGGGTTTTTTATAGTCGGTCTTCGTTGTTATTACAAGCGAATAGTAACAGTTAAAAAAAGCAAGGAAAAAAGTTTTTTCATGCAAATTTGGTTGGGCGATAAAGGTAAGATAAAAATTTCCAAACTATCATCAAAAGCACTTTGAATAGACATAAGTTCAAATACACCAGACGCACTATTATAAAAAATGGCGCCCTGTTATAGGCAACCTACTTTTGTATAACAATTCGATCGATATGTTTACCTGTGTGGCACCCTTGAAAACCCTGTGCACCTGTTCGTTATCTTTTTCCTTTTCGTAAGCCTTAATGATGGCCTTAACCAACCGGTGACGAACAACATCTTCTTCATCCAGTTCAATATGGGCAATGCCGTCGATTTTTTTAAAATTCGGCAAGCTTTTTCCAACCCACTTCGTTGGTTTTTTGGAAGGTCAACCTGTGTTGGGTCGCCGGTAATAATTGCCTTTGCATTAGCACCAATCCGGGTTAAAAACATTTTTAACTGAAGGTCGTTGGTATTTTGCGCTTCATCTAAAATAATAAATGCATTGTCCAGTGTACGGCCACGCATGTAGGCCAGTGGTGCAATTTCAATAGTGCGTGTACTCATATAATAACCCAAGTTTATCGGCAGGTATCATATCGTCCAGCGCATCGTATAAAGGCCGCAGGTATGGATCAATCTTTTCTTTAAGATCGCCGGGTAAAAAACCCAGGTTTTCACCGCTTCAACCGCAGGCCGGGTAAGAATGATTTTTTTAACCACTTTGTTTTTTAACGCCCTTACTGCAAGGGCAACAGCAGTATATGTTTTACCGGTTCCTGCAGGGCCAATAGCAAAAACAATATCGTTGCGGTCGGCAGCCTGCACCATTTTTTTTTGATTGGCGGTCCGTGCCCTTACCGTTTTACCATTAGGGCCAAAAACAAAATGTCATTTGGATTCCGTTCAACAAAATTGTCTATAACTTCAGCATCATCGCCTCCTAAAATTTGTTCAAAATAATTTTCGCTCAGGTGTCCGTTTCTTTCCAGGTATTGAAGAATCAGGTCAATTTTTTCTTTGGCGTTTTCAATTTGTTCGGGTGCTCCGCTTAATTTTATCTGGGTGCCACGGCTTAAAATTTTTAATAGATGGAAATTTCTTTTTTAAGCAGATCAAGTTTGCCATTGTTTACACCAAAAAACTCAATAGGATTTACTGATTTCAAGGTTAATGATTGTGTCTGTCAAATTGTTTTTTTTTATTGTTATAAAATAGTGCCGGCGTTTCTGTTTGCTACTTTTGCAGCAAGTATTTGGTACTTACCAAATGTAATTAAACGAAGGTCAAAATCTGTACTACATTATGCACAAGGTGTGAATTTGATGTGAATTGTTTTGATAACTTTTTTGGTAAAGAACGGCGAACTCACCGCTCTCTTTTTTAAAATAAAACGCATAAAATTTGCGCCAGGTATTTCGAACTGCAAATATTTCTTGGTTAGATTTACTTTGTCAGTTACTTGCAAATGCCAGTAATCCCTAACTCTTCAGCCTAATTTTTTGTTGACAAACGTTGTAAGCGGCGAAACTGCTACAGGCTGTTCTGTTCTATTTAGGTACGATCCCAACGCGGCAAGCTATTATGCTGAAAAGTAATTTTTTATAAAAGCCACAGTTGTTTTGGGGAAAACTCACTGTTTATTTATCTGTTCCAGGCATTGTCACTTTTAATTTTATGCCTTACCTTTAGTAAGTGCTTTTAAGAAATATCAACGAGTATTTAATGGGGTTATTGATTGACGCCGAAAAACGGTGAATGATACAATGAAAATTGTATGAAGCCTTTAAACACAGAAAATTGCAAGAGCAAAGTGTTTGAAGCAACAAAAAGTAACGATCAATGCCAGGGAGGGCCTAAGACAACACCCCGGACTTCATAAAACAATTGTTTTTATATAAGAAGCCGAAGAAATAGTTTCAGAAAAACTGCTCCCACTAACAGGCTGCCGGTGTCTTGAAGATGCATACTCGAAAAGTCCGGATCGCCTGTTTTTTTTTGCCCTGCCCTGTCAAAAGTTTTCATGATTACTTTGATCTGCTTGGTAAATTGAACCATATAAATTTACTGTTTGGGGAGATTTGTCAAGTTTGCTTCGCTAACAGGTGCATAGTTGTATGCAAAAAGCCAACAGATAGGTACATCCATCTGTTGGCTCACATTGCATCACTTTTACGTTTAGATCTTGCAGAGCAAATAATTACTTATTCAAACTTGTCAACCAGGCAAAAAAACACAACCACTCGTAAATCAGGAATGTATATAGTCGTGCAACAAAGAGATAGTTTCTGATTGACTTAAAATGGTTTCTGTAACTACATCATTGATTGAAATAATCCCTGCTAATTTATTGTTTTCTTTTACGGGCAGGTACCTGAGATGATGCATTGATAATAACTTCATACAGTGCTCAATATTATCTGTAGGCGATACTTCAGGAAATTCGGAAGACATGATGTCTGAAACAGTAGTGTGTTCTGACGATCTGCCTTTGAGCACTACCTTACGTGAATAGTCGCGTTCGGTCATAATGCCCAGAAAATTGGTCTCTTCACCAACAACCACTGAGCCGATATTTTTATCGGCCATTATCCTTAAGGCTTCTATAACAGAAGTTTGGGGCTGCACATAAATAACGTTGATGCCTTTGCGTGCAAGTATTTGAGCAACAGTTCTCATATGGTCTATTTTTGAGGGTAAGATAAGAATATTAACAGCTAATGTACCAAAAACCAGCATACAAAACTTACGGGTTAAACATTGTAATGTGCTGTTAATGACCAGTTGAAACAGGGTTGTAATATCTGAAGTCTGCTGGCAGGAATATTGAATAAAAAATCAGAAATGAACAATCTTTGTCGTTTATGTAAAACGTACTTTGTGCGCCGACAGTTAGGAGATTTTTGATAATGACTTTGTTGCAATGTGAAAAATAATGTAGGTGAAATTCCGCTTTATCGGAACTTACTTATACATGTAGTAACTACATACTCCAGTAAAAGATTACAGACACTTTATAAACGGCATTGAATGCGGTCAATTGATAATTCAGTAAATCCTTTTTTGACAATGAAAACAATCATCGCTGCTATTTTGCTTATAGTTGGTACAGCATGCAACAATAACAAAGACAGTAATACACCAACAACTGATACCAGCATTACCAGTACACCGGCACAGGGCAATTCAGGCGGATCGGGAGTGAACGAATTGGATACGATGAGAATGGATACGACCATTCACCTAAAGCCGTGATGAATAGATGTTGAGTAATTTTATACTTGCTGAAAACAAATCAGCTATATTTGTTTTAACCAAAAATGATGTATTATGTCATTGCCAACCAACAATAAAAAGGCTGATAACCAGGTCAGCAAAAGTCAAAAGAGTCAGGGTGCTTCAAAATTCATTAAGAGTTCGGCAAAACCTGCCGCAATAACCAAAAAGGTGCGCTCGACAGGCGCCAACAGGGGAAGCTAAAAGCTTCCCTTTTTTTTGCGGGAAATTGTTAAAACAGTTCTTACTTATCATCGCCACAGTCTATATACCCGCACTTCAGACATTCATAACATTGCTCATTATCGTTAAGCACCAGTATAGCACCACAACGTGGGCAATCGCGCTCAACTGGTTTTAACCGTATTGGTATCACAATGTCTGTTTCAATCTTTACAATTCTCTCACTCATCTAAATTAGTTTTAAGCTCTGCATACCTGGTTGCTGCTAACGTATGTAAGTCGTACAAAGAGTTTGCCTGACCTGTTAATCCGATCAATAGAGAGACAACGGTACAAGAGTGCGACGCAACGGCTGCCTGATAAAAGTTGTAAAGCCAGGCTCCGAAAAAAAGAACTCGCCTTGCTACTGCATACCGGGGAACAATGGACGTGCAACCTCCCTAAACGGCCAGGGAACGGAAGCGAGGATAATAATCAAAGCGATCAAATACATCCAAAAACTACGGCTGTGTTTAGCACTGTCGGGCAGGTTTTTTTTAGCCACTCCCCGACCAACGGTTATAAGAATAATGCCTATAAGCATGCCGACCGGATGTTCGACTGCCCAAAAACGCGCAACGCTATTTTGCATGACAGCCTTCATACCCATGTTTTGTATGCTGCCCAAACCGGGGCCGGCAAACCATTGATATAAACCAATCAGCAACATAACGTGAGCTGAGATCATAAGAAACAAGCCGACTTTCTTGTCTCCGCTGGTGAAGGGCTTGGTGCCTGACATACCTGCCAGCGCTTTAAAAATGGCCACCAACAATAATATAATTACCACCCACCTGCCGAGATTGTGCAGATGCAATAATCCCTGGTACATAATTTTTTTTGGCAAAAGTAACCCTTATCATCGCTGCTGCTGGCCCGCTAAAAAGAAATTTTAAAAGTTATTTTATCACTGCCTTTGGGTGTGAAAGAAAACAAAAAAACCTGCGAAGCGCTGCTGGAAGGTTATTTTTGCGCCATGAAAAAAGGGATCGTTTTACCGGTTATTTTACTTTTCTTTTGTTCATGTGGAGATGACAGCAAGTCACCACAACAAAATGCAGCGAAGGATGAAGTGGTGAGCAACTTAAAAGAATCGATCAGGCAAAATCCGGATAGTGCCGGGCTTCGCATGAGATTGATAAATTCGTTGGACAGCTTGCACCTTTATCATGAAGCGATTTCACAAGCCGACAGTCTCATAAAAAAAGACCTGAATAACAATGGACTGTGGTTTACCAAAGGTCAGTTGCAGGAAAGCAACCGCGATACGGCGGGTGCTATTAAGAGTTATTTGCGGGCACTGGCAATATACCCGTCGGTGGAGGCACAACTGAGCCTTGCCAACTTGTATGCAGAAACACAGAACCCCGAAGCTTTAGCAATCTGCACTTCGGTAAAACGGATGCGGATGGGCAGAGAAACTGAGGCGGACTGCGATTTCATTGCCGGCATATACTATGCCCGCAAAAGAAATGGTACAGAAGCTATTAAGTTGTTTGATGAAGCGATCAATGAAAACTATACACTGATGGAAGCTTACATGGAGAAAGGTTTTGTATTGTATGAAAGCAAACGCTATAATGAAGCACTTGCTGTTTTTGAAAAAGCTACAACCGTAAATAATACTTATGCCGATGCTTACTATTGGAAAGCAAAATGCTATGAAGCAACCGGTGATAAAGTAAATGCCCTGACGGATTATAAACGTGCATTGGGTCTGGATAAATCAATTGCTGAAGCTGCGGATGCAATCAAACGACTCGATTAATCATCATACTATTTTAAACAGACAACTCATGCCCCTGATTGCGCCCTCATTGCTGGCTGCCGATTTTTTACACCTGGCTGACGAATGCAACATGCTGAACGAAAGTGCGGCAGATTGGTTTCACCTGGATGTGATGGATGGCAGGTTTGTACCGAACATTAGTTATGGATTGCCGGTGATAGAGCAAATAACCAAAACCACCAACAAGCCCTGCGATGTTCATTTAATGATAGTTGAACCAGAAAAGTATGTGGAAGCATTCAAGCATGCAGGTGCTACTATTTTAACGGTGCATATTGAAACCTGTCCTAACCTGCACAGTACTGTTCAGCAAATAAAAAGCCTGGGTATGAAAGCCGGGGTAGCAGTAAATCCACATACGCCGGTGCAATTTCTCAGTGACATACTGCACGATATAGACGTGGTAAATTTGATGAGTGTTAATCCTGGCTTTGGCGGGCAGAAATTCATTCCATATACTCTTGAAAAAATTAAGCAGTTGCGCAAAATGATCGACGGGCGCGGTTTGAAAGTGCAAATTGAGATTGACGGCGGAGTAACCCTTGACAACGCAAAATCGATTGTAGATGCGGGCGCTGATATTTTAATTGCAGGCAGCACGGTTTTTAGGTCGCCAGATCCAAAGCAGACCATTGACCTCTTAAAAGCAATGTGATCAAACGGGAAAAGTCGCCGAAATATCTCTCGTCCCACACTTACCGGAAGGTGAAACGTCTGTTATAAAACTCCCCGTATCAGGCAACCATTCTATCGGCATTCTTCTCTTATACTATCTTTGCGGGCATATGTCGATAAACGTTCTGTAGCATTTCATACACTCGGGTGCAAACTCAATTTTTCAGAAACTTCTACTCTCTCAAGATTACTTGAGACAGGAAGGTTTTGAAAAGAAAGACTTTGACGGAAAAGGCTGATGTATATGTTATAAATACCTGTTCGGTAACTGATAATGCCGATAAAGAATGCCGCATGCTGGTGCGCCGCATACAACGCAAAGCGCCGGAAAGCCTGGTAGTTATTACAGGTTGTTATGCACAGTTAAAACCAGAGGAAATTGCTGAAATTGAAGGTGTGGACCTGGTGTTGGGAGCTGCGGAAAAATTTAATATTGCCCATCATCTACGAGAATTTACCAAAGAGTGACAGCGCAAAAATTTGCAGTTGCGATATTGATGAGGTATACCGGTTTTACATTCCTCTTTTTCGGTAAACGACCGTACCCGCACCTTTTTAAAAGTACAGGATGGATGCGATTATAACTGTTCCTTTTGCACCATACCCATGGCGCGGGGCAAAAGCCGGAGCGACAGCATTAACAAATGTGGTGACAAATGTAGAAGAACTGGCTGCAACCGGCGTAAAGGAAATTGTGTTGACCGGGGTAAACCTGGGCGATTTTGGCAAAGGGCCGGATGGCAGTAAAAAACATGAAGAAACTTTTTTCGAACTGGTGAAAGCCTTGGAAAAGGTTGACGGAATTGAGCGGTACCGCATCTCATCCATTGAACCCAACTTGCTTACCAACGAGATCATTGAATTTGTTGCCAACAGCGATAAGTTTATGCCGCATTTTCATATTCCGTTGCAAAGTGGCAGCAATACTATACTTGGGCTTAATGCGGAGCCGATATAGAAGCGGAATTATATGCTGAAAGAGTGAAATTGATCAAAACAATTAATGCCGCATTGTGCCATTGGTGTAGATGTTATTGTTGGTTTTCCCGGCGAGACAGAAGAATTTTTCAATGAGACTATTCGATTTCTTACATACTCTGGATGTTTCGTACCTGCATGTTTTTACCTATAGCGAACGGCCCAATACACTGGCTATTAGAAATGAAGGATGCGGTGCCAGTAAATATTCGAAATGAAAGAAACAAAAAACTGCGAAACCTCAGCTTTATGAAAATGAGCGAACACACACGGCAACACATCGGGCAAACCGGCAAGGTATTTATTTGAAGGCGAAAACAAGAACGGAATGATGGAAGGGTATACCGATAATTATATAAAAATTAACGCTCCCATCAAAAACGAATGGGTAAACCAAATTGTAGATTGGACAATATAAATGTTACTATGGCATGGAAAATCCAATCTTAAAAAATTTATCGTCACCATAAATTTTTTTATGGATGAAGATTTTATGACCTTGGTTCCGCCGCACCGCACTTATATCAATTACCTGATTAATAAAGGAGTTATAGATTCCTATGCGGTAAGTATGGAAAGCTATCGCTCGTGGATAATGATGACCGCCGAGACTAAAGACGAGGTAACGAGACTATTTAAAAAAATCTCCGCTCTTTAACTACTGGACCTACGAAATTGATGAATTGTTTGTGTACGATGGTCAAACTTATCGCCTGCCTGCACTTCAAATGAATTAACATTTATAGGTTTTTTTGGTAACCAGCAGTAGTTCTTCCTTCTACATCGTTGTGTCACACTCTTCTACATTCAAAGCTCTATTCAACCTTTCTCATGTTTGCTAATCATTATAGAGTACCCATAAAAAGTCAAAAAAAAATGCTGACCATTTTTGATCAGCATCTTTTTTTTCAAGATAATTCAACGGCTTATTATAATTCCAGCAAAGTCTTAACCGGATCTTTTCCAAATAACAGTGATTCGGGGTTTCAAGCAATTCTTTTACCCTCACCAAAAAACTTACACTTTCCCGTCCATCAATAATGCGATGGTCATAGCTAAGTGCCAGGTACATCATAGGTTTAATAACCACCTGTCCATCTATGGCCATTGGTCTTTCCTGTATTTTATGCATGCCCAGAATAGCACTCTGCGGTATATTGATGATTGGGGTAGAAAGCAATGAACCAAAAACGCCTCCATTGGTCAAGGTAAATGTTCCGCCCTGCATTTCTTCCATTGAAAATTTATTGTCGCTTGCTTTACCTGCCAGGCTTCACTACTTCTTTTTCAATTTCAGCCATACTAGACTTTCTGCATTCCTGTATAACAGGAACAACCAAACCTTTAGGCGCAGAAACAGCAATAGAAATATCGCAATAATCATGATAACACCAACGAATCTCCGTCAATATAAGCATTTACTGATGGCCATTCCTGCAGGGCATAACAAACAGCTTTGGTAAAAAAGCTCATAAAGCCAAGGTTTACCCCATGCTTTTCTTTAAACTTTTTCTTTGTACTGTGTACGCAGAGCCATTATCTTGCTCATATCTACTTCATTAAAAGTAGTGAGCATGGCAGTAGTATTTTTTGCTTCAACCAGCCGGCGGCTAACCGTTTTGCGCAGGTTGCTCATTTTTTCCCTCGCTCATTCCGGCTAAACAATTCCTGCCCGCTCACTGCTTTTTTCCCGGGATTAGCAATGCCTGCAGCACATCGTTTTTCATAATCTTTCCACCCGCGCCCGAAGGCGTAATAGAAGACGTTTCAACTTTTTTATCAGCAATCATAGCTGCTGCAACAGGCGATGCTTTTACATCGTTTGGAACAGTAGTTACTGGTGCTTGTGCGGAGCAGGTCTCTGTCTTTGTCGGAGGCTTTGTTTGCTGTTGTATCACCTGCAGGTGCACTGGCTCCACAGCTACATCACTATCAATTGTAGCTATCACGTCGCCTATTTTTAAAGTATCGCCTTCTTTAGCTTTATAGCGATAATTTACCTGCTTCTTCGGCATTTAACTCAAAAGTTGCTTTTTCACTTTCCAATTCTGCAATCACTATCGTCGCGCTTTACCAGGTCACCTTCTTTTTTAACCCATTTTACTAAGCGTAACTTCTGTGATCGATTCTCCAACGGTTGGCACTTTTATCTTCAATCATTCCTTTTCCTGCAGCAGCGCGGGTGTTGTCAAGCCGGTTCAGTTTCGTTTGGTGCAGGCTGCGTTGCTGTTTCATCAGTGGAAGCAGCCGATTCATCTCCGGTCAGTTGTGCTGCATCCTTGTTTTTGAGCCGTTTCATCAATTTGTGCCAGTACATCGCCAATATTCAAGGTATCGCCTTCTGTGCCTTTGTTTTTAAAACGCCTGCTTTTTCAGCATTCACTTCAAAAGTTGCTTTTTCACTTTCAAGTTCTGCAATCACTTCGTCTCTTTCAACATAATCTCCATCCTTTTTTACCCATTTTATCAATGTAACTTCTGTAATAGATTCGCCAATCGTTGGAACTTTTATGTCAATCATACCTTGATTTTAAGTTTTGCAAATTTCGGGGAAATAAGTTGTTTCAGCGTAATTTTATAGAACAATACTAAACAATAGTTTGATAGCTGTAAACAGAAATTTGCGTGAGAAATGAGGAAGAAAACTTGGTTAAGCCACGAGGTATTTATTAAGAAAAATGAACAAATGAATTTGGTTTCTCAACTCTACAATGCGGAAAAAGCCTCACCAATGCGATGCATTTAAACGGTGCTTCGCAACGATGTTCCATAAAAGAACAAAAGCCTGCGATCCAGAAAAAATCTACGGAAGACCATTTTGTGAGCGCCGATCATCTGTTCAATTAAATACTAAATGCCGTATCAATTATTTCTTTTTGCTCCTGTGCGTGAACTTTGGCATAGCCGGTTGCAGTGGCAGCACTTGGCTGCCTGCTAATAACACCGTAATTGATTCCTTTTAAGTTCATTTGCAAAAAACTGGCAGCACCCATATTCATAGGCTCTTCCTGCACCCAAAACCAGGTGGCTTTATTGTACTTTTTATACAACTGCTCCAATTGCTTCATCGGCAAGGGATAAATCTGCTCGAGCCTTACGATTGCAACATCGGTGCGATTTTCTTTTTGCTGGCTTTCAGCCAGATCAAAGTAAATTTTACCACTGCAGAACAATACTTTTTTCACCTCGTCGGCATTTTCGTAACAAAGCATCGTCAATAACTTCCTTAAATCCACCATCTACAAATTCGCTCATTTTGCTATAGCTGCCCGGATGTCGCAAGTTGGCTTTTGGGGTAAACACAATCATGGGTTTTCTAAATGGCCAGGCTAACTGCCGTCGCTAAAGCATGGAAGAAATTTGCTGCAGTTGTGATGTCGGCAATGATCCAGTTTAGTTCTGCAGACATTTGCAAAAAACGCTCCATTCTGCCGCTGCTGTGTTCGGGACCCTGACCCTCGTAGCCATGTGGCAACAACATGACCAACCCACTCATTTGCCGCCATTTGGTTTCGCCGCACGAAATAAACTGGTCGACCATAGGCTGGGCAGTATTGAAAAAATCGCCAAACTGGCCTTCCCATAAAACCAAGGGAATTGGGGTTGGCGATAGAATAGCCATATTCAAAACCCAAGCACACCAAATTCGCTGAGGAAAGAATTATAAATTCGAAATTTCCCTTCGGCACCGGGTATGCGGCTTAAGCCTGTTGTAACTTTCATCAGTATTTTCATCGCGCAAAACAGCATGGCGATGAGAAAAGGTGCCTCGTCGTACATCCTGTCCACTCATCCTTACATCATTGCCATCCAGTAGCAAACTTCCATAAGCCATCAATTCTCCGGTTGCCCAGTCAACCGCGTTTTCGTTTTCAAACAACTTTAATTTATCCTGCACCAACTTTTCCACTTTACGTAAGTGGCTGAAAACCTTCGGGCCATTTCATCAGGCTGTCGAAAACAGTTTTAAATTGCTCTTCGGTTATAGCTGTTACAGGAGACTTTTCAAAATCATCTTTTGTGGCTCTTCGTAAATTCTGCCACCATAATTCAGGTTTTTGATAGGTATATGGCAGTGGGATTTTGCTTTAATGTCATCTAGCCTTTCCTGCAGATCGCTCCAGAATTTTTTCTCCATTTCTTTAGCCAGATCGGCATCAATAGATCCATTGTCGATCAATTTTTGGTTATACACTTCCCGTGGGTTAGCATGTTTTTCAATCAAAGCATAAATTTTGGTTGTGTATATTTTGGATCGTCGCCTTCGTTATGGCCATGCCTGCGATAACAAACCATGTCAATAAAAACATCTGTATTAAATTTCTGCCTGAAGCGGGTGGCAATATTTACGCATTTAACCACTGCCTCGGGATCGTCGCCGTTTACATGCAGCACGGGAGCCTGTATCATTGCAGCAATAGAAGTAGCAATAATCAGCAGTACGGGCATCATCAAAATCGGTAGTAAAACCAATTTGGTTATTGATGACAAAATGAATGGTTCCACCGGTATAATAACCCTTCAAACCACTCATTTGCACCACTTCGTACACAATACCCTGCCCGGCAACCGAGGCATCGCCATGTATTAAAATAGGTAGAATTTTATCGTAATCACTCTCATAGATAACATCCGCTTTACTTCTGCGCAAAACCAACCACCACAGGATCAACCGCTTCAAGGTGCGAAGGGTTGGGACAAAGTTGCAGGTTTACATTTTTGCCATCTTTTGTTGTATGTTCGCCCCTGAAACCCATGTGGTATTTTACATCGCCACTGCCCATGGTAGTATCGGGAACAGCTCGTGCCTTCAAACTCAGTAAATATTTGCTCGTAAGTTTTACCTAAGAATATTTGCAAGAACATTTAACCGACCGCGGTGTGCCATGCCTAAAACAACTTCCTGAACACCTAAATCGGCGGCGGTATTAATGATAGCATCAAGGGCTGGCAATGGTTGTTTCGCCACCTTCCAATGAAAATCGTTTTTGCCCTACATATTTGGTATGAAGAAATTTTTCGAACATCACTCCCTGGTTTAATTTCTCAAGAATGCACTTTTTTTCTTCTGTACGTAAAGGGTTTATGAAATTCGTTTTCTACCTCGTTGCCTAGCCATTCTATTCTTTCCTGGTCATTCATGCCCGAATACTCAACACCTACCGATGCAGTATAGCAATTTTGCAAGTTGGCAATAATGTCTTTCAACGACGCGATCTTGGCAAACCCACAAATTTGCCTGCTTCGAAATTTGGTGTTAAGGTCGCATCCCTTAACCCAAAGTTTGATAATTGTAGGTTCGCCCTTCGGTCTTTTCTTTCGCGAATTGGGTTGGTTTTGGCTACAAGGTGCCCTTTTTTCCGATACGCTCGAATGAGTTGAAAAACGCTAAATTCTTTTTGCAGGTTTTGCGTGTCAGCAGGCTTCCCATTTACTGGTTGACCATTAGTTGCGGCACCTGAGCTATCACTAACTGCAAAGTCGAAGCCTTCAAAAAATTTCCTCATCTCCGGATCCACATTTTCCGGATTTGCTAGAAAATCGTGGTAGAGGTTTTCTATGTATGCTGGGTGCGAATTTGTGATGTAAGAAAAGTCCTTCATTTAAAAATGTTTTTGACAGTTACACAATCGTTTCGGGCTATAAAAATGCGTTGGCAAATATCGGTCAATATGCTCAGACCCATTACCAAAAATTCAGCAAAGAATGCAATTTGCCGGCACAAGACTCAGCTAAAACGCCAAGAAAAGTAAACGCTACTTTTTTTGCAGCTTTTGTTTATGGTTTTCCTCTGCTTCATCCAAAGAGTGCGTTGCCCGCACATTCTCAGTTTTAGACAGCTTCGAAAGCTTGATATAAAACTTTTTTATTACTTCCAACTCTTCCTCGGTCAGGTCTTCCACATCAACCAGCCGGTTGCTTGCCTGTTTGTTAGATGCGATCAGTTCATTCAATTTCAAATGTACCGCCAGCGTGTCTTTGTTTTGCGTTTGTTGTATCAAGAAAACCATGAGAAAAGTTATAATGGTGGTTCCCGTATTAATGACCAATTGCCAGGTATCGCTAAAGCCGAAAATAGGACCGGTAAGAGCCCAGGTAAGTACTATAGCAAAAGCCGTAAGAAAAGATGCCGGCTTACCGGCAATTTTGGTTGCTTTGGTAGAAAACCTGTCGAAAATGCGGGCTGATTTACTGCCTTTTTTTTGGGTCATAGTGTAAGTTTTGGTGCGGGTAATAAAATGTTTTTCGGGTAAGAATAAGCTTGAAAAGATTGCTTAAAAGTATCATATTTTGCTATTTGTCGGTAGCCGGCAGTTAAACATTGAGGAGGCATAGTTGCGACAGTTGCTCCGTTCATCTGCAAAGCCTTTATGTAACCTTTGAGTAGTGCACAAAACCTTAGTTGCTTCTACAGTTGGAACTGAATATTCTATCCATCAAAAGATAACGGCAATAGTACATGAAAGGTCGTACCCTCTCCCTCATGAGTGTCGAACCAAATCTTGCCATTGGCATTTT
Source organism: uncultured Chitinophagaceae bacterium (assembly GCA_963726895.1). Classification (GTDB taxonomy): domain Bacteria; phylum Bacteroidota; class Bacteroidia; order Chitinophagales; family Chitinophagaceae; genus Segetibacter. Next base: position 36,379 of record CAVSED010000016.1, read on the forward strand.
CGGTTATGCCTTTACAAATTGCCAAACCAAGCCCCGTACCCGACGTTTTCGTTGTAAAATTGGGGGTAAATATTTTCGATTGTTTTTCTAAGGTAATGCCATAACCTTCATCCGACACATCAACTTTTACATACTTCCCGTACAGGGTACACTTTATTGAAAGTGATATTATCTCCTTTGTATCGGAAGCTTCTATAGCATTTTGAAAGAGATTAGTAAATAAACGGTTCATCTGCGAGCGGTCTGCTTCTATCATGGCCGGCATTTCAGTCGGTTCAAATGTGAGGTGCAATTTTTCATTGGCGATGTATAAATTGATCAGAGAAGTTAATACCTCAGTCAGGTCGAACCGTTCTGTATGCACATAACTAAGGTTGGCAAATTGCGAAAAGTCAGAAGCTATCTTAGCCAGTTGATCAATTTGTTCTACCAGGGTTGAGGAAACTTTTTGCGATAGCTCCTGCATATTCGGGTTCTTCTCGTGTATGGCCCGTTGCAAATACTGAATACTAAGTTTCATTGGGGTCAATGGATTTTTGATCTCGTGTGCCACCTGCCGTGCCATTTCACGCCAGGCGCCCTCTCTTTCGCTTTTGGCAAGGGCATGCGCACTTTCCTCCAGCTTCTGCACCATTTTGTTATACTCCTTTACCAGGGCGCCTATTTCATCGTTTGTATTCCACGTTATATTTTCATTTGCCTTGCCTAAATTGATGTTATTCATCTTTTCGGTGATCAGGCTAAATGATTTGGTGATCCGGTTGGTCAGCAAAACAGAAATAGCTCCGGCAATCACAAAAATGAATGCGTTGAGATTGATAAGTGTTACCAAAAAGTTCGAGATCTCCTGGTTCAGTTCCAGTTGCGTATTCAGGTACGGAATATTGAGGTAGGCATAAGGTTTTCCTTCCTCGTCCTTGATCACTGTATAAATGCTTAAAAAAGAAAAATGACTGACCTGCTCTTCCTGTATTACCTGCATGTCGTTTTGGTAATGCAATTGCAAAAAGGCGCCCGGCGACATCTTTTTACTTAGTATCTGTCGCTTGTAAATATAGGGTTGAGTAGAGACCTTTAAATTTCCATCCAGGTCATAGAAGTTAGTTTCTACGTCATGTATCTCAGATATTTCCCGTATGGTTTGCTCTAATCTTTTGCTTGCTCCGGGATCATATATTTCAACACCATCATCAAAAATATGATTGTTGACCACCTGCGCCTCAATCTCATTGCCTAACGTCTTTATGGCTTTAACCAGGCGCTCAGTATTATTCTGATTGAAACGGGTGATGTAAAAAGATATAGTAGAAACGCCAATAACAATGAACGAAAAGATGCTTATAAAAATTATCGCACCTTGTATCTGGTTGCGAATATTAAACTTCACTTTGTGTCGCATCAAATGCAACCTAAACCTATAGCGTATAAATAAATCACCCACCTGAAATAATACCACGATGAATAGAAAAGAACCAAACAGGTAGGCAAACAAGGTTATAAACTCAAGAAACAGCGCCTCTTTTTGCACGGTAATAACAAGTTTATAGTTACCTGCATTGTACCAAAGCTCATTGGTATTCCCCTTACGTACTTCTTTATACTGTTGCTTCAGGTATTGGTCAGGTGCTATACGCCCGGGAAAGTTATAATCGCCTATGCTTCTGATCAGTTCTCCTTTAAAGTACACTGCATAGGTCAGGTCAAGTTCAGAGGTCACATCTTCAACTTCTTTAAAGAGTTCAGGGTAAACGGCCGGGCTTTTATAACGTTTAGGCTCAGCCAATACAAACAGATGACCCAACTGTGCACCTGCACTGTCTGTGATGTTTTTCTGGAAGAGAAGATTGTAGTCTTTAAAACTGTTCTGATAAAAATACATCTCTCCGTCGGGCGCCTTCTTACTTCTATTATTGATGAGGTTTACAATGGCGTCGTACGATAATGAGTTATCATTGTATAAAGGATGATGAAAACTGTCGAAAGTATAAATGCGTGCGTCGTATTTATTTAGATAACCTGTGAAGTAATCATTCATCAGGCTGTCTTTTATAAGTTTATTACTGTTCTCAACAGTAAGGCGCTCATAATTATTGCTCAGGAATTCATTATTGATATCGGCCATACCAATGCTCATGAGTAGTTCTGCTCCATGGTCTCCTTCATCAGCAATGTTTTCTGCAATCTTTATATGTTGCTGCAGGGCTTTGCGACTATGTTGATAGATGATCAGCGCGGAAATGCTTGCCGCAAAAAAAATAAGCCAGATTAAAAAAAAGGAAGACTTTAAAATAGGAACAAAAATATCTTCCTTTCTATATTCCATGATACCCATGTAAAGCAACACCCAAACCAACACAATAAGGTTGCTGGTTGAGGCTGGGTTTCCCAGGTTGAATGATAGGTATAACAATCCGGCAACTGACACTACCACATATTTCACATACACCGGAACATCGGTACAATTACGAAGAAATAATAACGGAAAATGACTAAAGTGAAAGAATGTAAGAGTAATAAAACAGAGAATGATAAAACTCAGCAGCGAATACATATCAAGACTAAAGAAACGGGTAACGTCAAAGGAAATAGTGGAGTCGCTGATCAAACTCCTGATGATGCCCGCGCTTGTAAACGCCAGTACAATTAAAATAATACTTAGCAGCCCGGTTGCCCACCATCCGTTGCGACCTGTAATTGGTTTTGATCGCTTCAAATAATTTCCGGCAGAGAACTTTACAAAACTCACCAGCCAAAACACCAAAATAATATTGATCAGAAGATCTCCCAGAGACGGATGTAATCTGTTGGATCCATAAATATCTGAGGCGAAGAGTGGCAGACTTCTAAAATTGAACGGAAATGGCAATACATAACTCAAAAAGCGAAGGAACAAAATGGTAAGTGCCAAAAAAAGAAATCCTTTCCTCCACCCTTTCTTTTGCACAATATCGAAGGCATAAACATTTAAAAAAATCAGGACAAAAATAATCGCAACAACGCGCAACGTCAAAGACCAGCCTCCGGGACTTTCATCAGTAGAGTTCTTCTTCTCCTGCATGCCGAATAAGACATTTCCATCTCCATTCCTGATATAAAAATCAGCAGTGCTACTGACAATTTTATATTTTTTTTCAATTCCATTAACGGCTTTAAATTCAGAACGCAGGTATTCATTTTTAAAGAAATAGCTCCAGTAAATGGGAATTAATGCAGCAGTGATTATCAATTTTCCGTTGTAGTAAGACGTGCGTTTTATGATCTCAAATTTGCCATTGGCATATTCTGAAAAATATTTGCCATCTGGTTTTTGCAGGTCTTTACTATCCGGTATCATCTTATTGGTGTTCCAATAACAAAGCGATAAACTGCCACTCTTCAGCAGATAAACAAACAGACCAATATCAGAGCGGTTATACTCTTCGGCTTTCTCTTTGTTGATAAGATTGGAAGATAATTGCTGCACAAAACTGGTATCAGCTACGAACGAACTAAAGGTTTGTTCGCCATTGCTAATCGAACTTTCAATTTGCTTTTGTACACGACTGGGCGAAGAAGAATAAGACCAATAATTAGAAAAAATAAAAGAGATTGTATATAACCAGGCGGCAATGATTAATAGGTAACCATTCTTGTAAAAGTTTTTGTTGAGGATTTGTATCAATGCCTGCTTTTCCTTTTTATATCATTCCATAAGACGTCCATCTCTGCCAGCGACATTTCATCCAGGCTTTTTCCCTGGTCTTTTGCCACCTCCTCCATGGCAGTAAATCGATCAATAAATTTACTTGTTGGTTTTCTCCAAAACGCCTTCGGCGTCGATGCGCAAAAACCGTGCATAATTGATGAGACTGAACATTACATCACCAAATTCTTCTTCTATATGTTGCTGATCGTTTTCATTAACAGCCTCCTGTAATTCATTTATTTCTTCCTTCTACTTTTTTCCATACATCTTCTTTGTTATCCCATTCAAAGCCAACCTGTTTTGCCTTTTCCTGTATGCGTGTGGCTTTTACGACTGCCGGCAACGATTTAGGAACACCGCCTAATACTGATTTTTTGCCCTCCTGCATTTTTATCTGTTCCCAGTTTTTCTTTACATCATGTCATCATTCACTTGCACGTCGCCATAAATATGCGGATGCCGGCGTATCAATTTTTCACTGATGCCTTCCATGACTTCAACCAGGGAAAACTTATTCTTTTCAGCGCCCATTTTAGCATAAAAAATGATGTGCAGCATAATGTCACCCAGTTCTTCTTTTATGCCTTTCCAATCTCCGTCGGTTATCGCGTCAGTTAATTCATAGGTTTCTTCTATAGTTAGCGGACGCAAAGTTTCTATGGTTTGTTTTTTATCCCAGGGACATTTTTCCCGTAGTTCATCCATAATACCTACCAGCCTGCTGAAGCTTCTTTCGATTGACATTTATTTTTTTTTAAAAAGACAACAAATTTCCATCTCTTCTCCCGGTAACCAGGTACACCCAATGAACGTAATTTTCTGCAACTGTTATTTTCACATCTATGTACAACTAATAAACGGAGTGTTACCCAAAGTACCATCAAACTCCCTTCTTTATTTGCCGGTTCTAAAAACATATACACAATCAAATGGTTTCTGAAAACATATCGATTAGCGATTATGGCAACATGTATGGCAGAAGTAGAGACCTGTTAAGGATTGAATAAAAACCAAAGCAAATGTAAAGTTGAAAGACTGTACCGGGAGCAATGTTTTTTCCTTAACATATCACACTTTACATTTGAAAAGTTTTAAAGTATTTCCATGAAAAACGTAATCGCAATTGTTCTGTTTTCAACTTTTTCTATAACCGGTGGAGCGCAATATTACTATTCTGACATATTGGGAACAAAACAGACAAACCAACTATACAAACTCATTAAATCTTATCAATATAAAAAGATCAATGCAGTTAGTTTTGAGGGCAGTCAGCCATCAAAAGATTTTCTTCTGCAGCAGGAGATATTAGATGATGGAGCCAGGATCGTAACCCGCTCGGCCTCTATTGGCAACTCAGAGTCTTATTTCACCGGTTACTACCAGACCAACAAAATTTCCCGTACTGTTGATAGTGGTAATAATGCTATAAACACGGTAGCTTATGAGTATGACAGAAGTGGCCGGATAGCTTCTATTAATTCGAACAGCAAAGATTTTGATGGAACAGACCTGAGTTCTGAATCACATACCTGGACCTATGATGAACAGGGCTTACCGGTTAGAATGTTGAAGATCAAAAACCAAACAGACACAACCCTGGTTACGTTTGCCTACGATGAACAGGGCAACGTAGCAGAGGAAAAATGGACGAAAAATAATCGTGTATTAGAAACCTATTACTACTATTATAATTCAAGAAAGCAATTGACGGATATAGTACGCTTTAACCGGAAAGCGAAAACCATGCTACCTGATTATGTGTTTGAATATGATAACCCCGGCCGGATAGTGCAAATGATACAAACCCAAAGCGGCAATGCGAACTATCTGATATGGCGATATGCTTACAATGAAAATGGAATGAAAGAAAAAGAACTTGTTTACAACAAGCAAAAGGAACTTCTCGGCTCAATTGTTTATAGTTACCAGCAATAGCTCAGAAATTATTTCCGCCTACATAAAAGACCCAATTATTCAAAGTGAGATAGTGTAGTACATTGCCGGTGCCTTTCTGTAATTTTGAAGCAGGCATAATATACCTGCATGAAAGCAAAATACATCAATCCATTTACTGATTTTGGCTTCAAAAAAATTTTTGGAGAAGAAGCCAGCAAGGTGTTACTCATTGATTTTCTCAATGCTTTATTGCCAATTACTAACCAGATCAAAGATCTCACCTTCAGAAATCCTGAACAGTTTGGAGTTATAAGCGGCGACCGGAGAGCTATTTACGATATCTATCTGTGAGAATACTGTGGGCGAAAAGTTTATCGTAGAACTGCAAAAAGCCAAACAAAACTATTTTAAGGAACGCACTATTTACTACTCCACTTTCCCCATCCGCGAACAGGCGGAAAAAGGGGAATGGAATTACAATTTGAAGGCTGTTTTCTGTGTGGGTGTTTTAGACTTTACGTTCGATGACTATGCAGTAGAAAGCGAGAAGCATGAAGTAGTACATACGGTAAAGCTGAAAGATCAGAACGGAAAAACATTCTATGATAAACTAACCTATATCTACCTGGAGATGCCCAACTTTACTTTGCAGGAACAAGACTTGCAAACCCGCCTCGATAAATGGCTTTTCTTTATAAAACACCTGGAAGACTTTCAAAATATTCCGGCAATTTTCCAATCAGAAGTTGTGTTTATGGAAGCGTTTCACAAAGCAGAACTTGCCCAATTAGATGAGGCAGAAATGCAGTATTACGAAAACAGCCTGAAGGTGTACCGTGATCTGAAAAATGTAATTGAAACCGCGCGTGACGAAGGCAAGCAGGAAGGGATTGAAGAAGGAATACAACAAGGAATTGAACAGGGAATTTTACAAACCGCTAAAGCCATGAAAGCAGCCGGTATAAAAATTGACCTGATTGCCAGTACTACCGGGCTGTCAACTGATCTAATTCACTCGTTGTAAACGTATCTATTTCCAGCCGCCGCCTAAACTTCTATACAAATCAACCACTGCCTGCAACTGCTGTAGCCTGTCATTTACCCGGCTTAGTTCTGCACCCAACAAGCTTTGTCTTGCCTGTATCACCTCAATATAGTTTGCCGAACCATAACGCAATAATTCACGGCTATACTCTACCGATTTTTGCAGCGCATTTAACTGGTTGGTTCTTACACTTATCTTATCCACTGCGGTTTGATACAACGACATAGCATCCGATACTTCCTGCCCTGCTGATAGCAATGTGTTTTTGAAATTTAGCAAGGCTTCCTGCTGTTGAGTTTTGGCAACTTGCAGCCGGGTACGGTTGAGCCTTGCGTTAAATATGGGCTGTGTTAAGCCCGCGCCAATACTCGCAAAAAGACTTCCAATATCAAAAAAGTTTTTAGCCGTCAGGCTCGATAGACCTGCAGAACCGGTAATGTTAAGTTGCGGATAGAAAGCTGTGCGCGCTACGTTCGTCAGTTCATACGCAGACCGGAAATTTAGCTCTGCCTGTTGCACATCCGGGCGGTTTGCCAGCAATTGAGCCGGCACCCCGGTTTGCAGTAGCGCAACCGGGTTTTGATCTTCAATGCTGCTGCGCTCAATTGCCCCGGGCGCACGTGCCAGCAAAACACTCAGCGCATTTTCTATTTGCCGTATATTTTGCCTCAGGTCGGGCAGGGTTACTTCTGCTGCATAACGGCTTGCCTGGCTTTGTACTACTGCCGCTCCCGTCACTACTGCACCTTCCTTCAGCGCCATCATAGTTTGCACCGTGGTATCCCAATTTCTAACCGTCTGTTCAGTTATTGCCATTTGTTTATCCAGCGCCAGCAGTGCATAGTAGTAGTTGGCAATACTGGCAACCAGCCCGGTTTGTACCGCCCGCGCAAAGGCGGTGCTTTGCAACAAATTAGCCAGGGCGGCTCTTTTTGCGGCACTCAGTTGACCCCACAAATTAACTTCCCAGCCCGATGTTAAGCCTAATTGAAACTGTGTTGAACTACTGCGAATACCAAACCCCTGCACCGCCGATAATTTTGACTCTGTGATTTGCGCATTGGCATTAAGTGTTGGCAAATATGCCGCTTTGCTCTGTGAATAATAAGCTTCGGCCTGCTGAATGCGCGTGTAGGCAATTTGCAGATCGAGGTTTTTGTTTACCCCTTCGCGTATCAGCGTTTGCAGTGCCGGGTCGGTAAACACCTGGTCCCAGTGCAGGTTGGCAATGGTATTGGTATCTGCCGAAACAGAATCCCGGTACAGACCCGCTGTTTCTAAAGCGGGTGCCTGGTAGTTTTGGGTAACAGTGCACGACGCAAGTACCAGCAGCAATGCCGCCATAAATATTGTAAAGTTCACATTCCTTTTGTTCATCATTTTTGTTTGCCTTTGGTATTATTTGGTAGCAAGCATTTGTATGGTATAAACAGACATTGTTGCGACGCTCCGTTCAACGGCAAAGCCCTGATTGAGCGCTGCCGTTTATTTTTATGTCACGCTCTATTTTGCTCAATAAAGAACTATTTGTACAAGCCCTGATTGAGCGCTGCCGTTTATTTTTATGTCAAGGTCTATTTTGCTCAATAAAGAACTATTTGTACAAGAGTGCGACGCAACGATGTAGCTTATTTGTTCCCAGGCATTGGCTCCATATTCTTCTTCCTCATTGGTCTTACACTATTGGGTATTTATCGCGTTAAGCCTTTGCCAGCGCGGGTTCATCAGGTGTTTCATCATCCTCATCTATCTCGTAGTGCTTGCGATCGCCACTTACTTTTTCCTGCAAAGTTTGAAAGATTATAAACAGCACGGGGATCACAAAAACCCCGAAAATCGTCCCTATCAGCATACCGCCAACCGCACCGGTGCCTATAGATTTGTTGCCTGTTGCGCCGGCCCCGACGAAAACATGAGCGGCAGCAAGCCAAGTATAAAGGCAAAAGAGGTCATTAATATAGGGCGTAAACGCGCTGTTGCGCCTTCGAGGGCAGCCTGCACAATGGGCATGCCATGGCGCCGGCGCTCTACGGCAAACTGCACGATAAGTATGGCATTTTTCGCAAGCAGACCCACCAGCATTATCAGGGTTATCTGCATGTAGATGTTGTTGTCTACACCAAAAAGCCAGGCAAATATAAACGCACCGGCCAGCCCGACAGGCAGCGAAAACAAAACAGAAAAAGGTAATATATAACTTTCGTATTGAGCGCTCAGCAGAAAATAAACGAATATAAGAACCAACATAAAAATGAAAACCGTTTGCGAACCGGCAGACAATTCCTCGCGGGTGATGCCCGAAAATTCATAACCATACCCCGGCGGCAGGGTTTTGGCTGCCACTTCTTTCACCGCTGTGATCGCATCGCCCGAACTGTAGCCCGGGTTGGGCGTACCGTTGACGGATATGGAAGTAAACAAATTAAAACGGGTGATTGCCTGTGGCCCATAAACCCGGGTGAGCGTAATGAATTCGCTGATAGGCGCCATGGTGCCATTGGCGTTGCGCACATAAATATTATTAAGTCCGTCTGGGTTGGCTCTAAAAGATGCTTCAGCCTGGTACACTACGCGATACTGCTTTCCAAACTGGTTAAAGTTTGATGCATATACACCTCCGTAATATCCCTGCATGGTATTTAAAATATCGTTTACCGATAAGCCCGCCTCTTTAACCCTGGGTACGTTTACATCAATTTGGTACTGCGGAAAGTTGGGGTTGAAGGAGGTAGAGGCAAACTGAATCTCAGGTCGCGCATTTAATGCAGCCAGAAATTGATTGCTAACGCCAGAGAACTTGTTGATGTCGCCTCCGCTTTTGTCTTGCAACTGAAATTCGAAACCGCCGGTTGCCCCGAAACCCTGTATAGTTGGTGGTGCAAAAAAGATAACGCGTGCATCGCGAATGCCACTGGTTTTGCCAAACATTTGCCCAATAATAGATTGAACATCTTGTTTTTTACCGCCGCGCTGATCCCAGTTTTTCAGCCGCATGATCACCATACCGTAGTTACTACCAGAGCCACTGAGCATGCCTCGCCCGCTAATGCGCAATATGTTCTCTACTTCAGGCACTGAAGCTGCGTACGCTGCGATCTCTTTGGTTACTTCATCTGTACGTTCACGTGAGGCACCGGGTGGCAAACTAATGTCAGACATAACGGTACCCATATCTTCGTTGGGTACAAAACCTGTTGGCGTGGTTTCCATCAAAAGGTAAAAGATGCCGCCAAAACAAGCGATCATCAGTACAGCTACCCAACGTTTGCGCGCAAGAAAAGAGACTGATTTTTGGTACTTGTTGGTAGTAACCTCGAAGGCAGTGTTGAAAGCAGTATAAAAGCGTTGAATAAAGTTTTTCTTTTTGTGTTCCTCATCGTGTGGTTTAAGGAAAAGAGCGCAAAGGGCAGGGCTGAGCGTAAGGGCATTGACCGCAGATAAAATGATGGCGATAGCAAGTGTAAGACCAAACTGCTTGTAGAAAACGCCCGCCGAACCGGTAATAAAACTAACAGGGATAAACACAGCAGCCATCACCAGGGTAATAGAAACAATGGCACCCGATATTTCGCTCATTGCATCTATGGTTGCCTTGCGTGCGGATTTGTAACCATGATCCAGCTTGGCATGCACCGCTTCCACCACTACAATAGCATCATCTACCACAATACCAATAGCAAGAACCAGGGCAAAGAGAGTCAACAGGTTTATGGTAAAGCCAAACACACCCAGGAAGAAAAAAGTACCAATAATGGCAACGGGCACTGCGATTGCGGGAATAAGTGTTGAGCGTAGATCCTGCAAGAAAACGAACACTACTATGAACACCAGAATAAATGCCTCGATCAATGTATGGATCACTTTTTCTATAGAAGCATCCAAAAAGTCATTGACGTTTATGAGGTTTACATAATGGATGCCCGCCGGAAAATTTTTCGACGATTCATCCAGTACCCGCAGCGTACCGTCTATTACATCCTTTGCGTTGGAACCTGCGGTTTGTGCAATGGCTACACCAATGGACTGTTTGCCATTGGTTTTGGTAGTGCTTGAATAGCTGAGAGCGCCCAACTCAATACGCGCAATGTCTTTTAACCGGAGTATATGCCCATTCGCTACCGAGCGAATTACGATATCGCCAAATTCGCTGGCATTCTTTAGCCGCCCTTTATATTTTATTACATATTGAAACGACTGCTCGCCTTGTTCACCAAACTGTCCCGGTGCGGCCTCTACATTTTGTTCTGCCAATGCAGTGCTTATGTCAGAAGGCACCAAACCATAGCTGGCCATTACATCCGGTTTTAGCCAGATACGCATAGAATAATCCATTTGACCAAATACAGTAGCGTCGCCTACACCCGGAATACGTTTGATCTGCGGAACGAGATTGATGAGCGCGTAATTCTGCAAAAACGTTTGATCGTATGCAGGTACATCGCTATATAATGAGAAGATAACAAGGTTGCTACTTTGTCGTTTTACAGTTGTCACCCCGGCGCGGGTAACCTCCTGTGGTAAAAGGCTTGTTGCCCGTGTTACCCTGTTTTGCACGTTTACAGCAGCGAGATCGGGATTGGTTCCCAACTTGAAATTGACGGTGATATTAGCCGAGCCATCGTTGCCGGCAGTTGAGGTCATATAGGTCATGTTCTCTACCCCGTTGATCTGTTCCTCCAGTGGCACAACTACACTATTTAACACCACATCTGCATTGGCTCCCTGGTATGATGCAGATACCTGCACTGTTGGCGGCGCTATATCAGGATATTGGGAAATGGGTAAAGAAGTAAGACCAAGTATGCCCAGAATAACAATGATAACAGAGATAACAGTTGAAAGAACCGGTCTTTCTATAAACGTTTTTAGCATATTCTAAACTTGTAGAAATTGTAGGTTAGCAGAAGTCGATTGAATAAAACTGAAACATCTTACCTGCATTTAAATGCTGCATGACTATTCATATTGCCGGTAACAGCTTGACCAGGAGCGCCAGTTTTCATCTTTAATTATCAATACTATTTTACTCTTTTTTGGCAAGCACTACCTGGTAAACGCTATCGGTATTTACGGGTCGGGCTTTAATGGCACTTCCTTCCTTCAGCGACGCAACTCCTTCCAATACGATCTTTTCTCCGGGACGCACACCGCTTTGTGCCACAAAATACTGTCCATTGTCGTTGTTTAAGACAGTTATCTCTGAACTTCTGACTGTGCCTGTGCTTTCAACGATGTACACAAACTTTTTGCCCTGCACCTCAAAAGTGGCTTTCTGCGGAACCAATACTGCCGAGTCAACAGTTCTGGGAATGCGCACAACACCACTGCTACCGCTGCGTACCACATTACCCGGATTAGAAAATGTTGCCCGCACGCTGAGTGAACCGGTTTCAACATTTATCAATCCGCTGGCGGTTTCAATACGACCTTTCTGTGGAAATTCGGTACCGGTAGAAAGAATAAGACTTACGGGTGGGATAGTAGCCAAACGCGCTGCAGTCGTGGCACCTTTGGTGTTTTTAGAAAAGTCCAGGGCTTGTTTTTCATTGATAGAAAAGTAAGCATAGATGTTTCCAATATTGGATACTGTGGTCAGCGGCTGAGCGGTATTGCTGCTAACCAGGCTGCCAATTTTGTAAGGTATTGTACCTACAACCCCATTGACCGGGCTGGTTACAGATGTGTAGCCGAGATTGGTTTGTGCATTTGCAAGAGTTGCTTTTGCCTGAGCTAAAGCAGCCTGGCGGGCTTGCAAAGTATATTGGGCAGACTCCAGTTCGAAGTGGCTGATGATATCCTTTTCAACAAGAGGTTGTACTTTATTGACCTGCATTTGTGCTGCATTTACATCAGCTTCGGCAATTTTAATATTTGCCCTGGCGGTGCGTACTTCCTGCTCATATTGCGGAGCGCTTATTTTAAAAAGTATTTGCCCTTTGCGAACTGTCGCGCCTTCATCTACATATATTTTTTCAATATAGCCATCTATCTTGGGACGGATTTCTATGTTCTGCTGACCCTGAATAGTTGCTGGAAAATCGGTATAAAGTGTAGTGGTTTGCGGTACTATGGTCATTACCGGATAATCTTTTACCTGCTGCTGCTGAGCACCCGGTGCACCTGCCTTTTCATCTTTGCCTCCACAGGCAACCAATAGTGCAATGCAACTGATATAAAAACCGGTGGAAATTTTTACTTGTCTAAACATATAAAATTGTAATTGAAGAAATCAAAGTTTGGTGATACAAGTGAAACGTAGCAAAGCAATAGTGTGCAGCAGGATAATTCCCGGCAACAAAACAATCATTCCTGGTGCGCAACAAAAAGAGTGGACAAAATTACCTTTTTTCGTTCCGATAATAACTGCTGAAAAGATCTTTCATTCATGTGAAACATATTTAAATAAATGGGCTTGGAAACAAACGGGTATGCCATCAGTGAAAAAAGGTTCATAAAAAAATGCAATGGTTTCAATCCCCTAATGTTTCCCTGCGTGATTTGCATTTGTATTTCGTGCAGGAACTTTTTTGTTCTTTCAGCACCACCGGTGATCTCAGTAAAATAATCATTATATTTCTCAGGCTCCTGGTTTAGTTGTAATACAATGAAAGTTTCGAGATAGGGGGTCTTGGTAAGTTCATCGAAAAAGACATCGATAAACTTTTCAATCTTAGGGTAAAATTCTTCCGCTGAACCCATTACCTCGTGCAGGCGGGTACGCAGATTCGATAATGCCTCGGTAAATACAATGTTGAACAACGCTTCACGCGAGCGGAAATAATAATGTAAGAGTGTGCGGTTTACCCCAGCCGCATCGGCTATATCCTGCGTGGTTGCAAACATCTTTCCTTCGGTAAGAAAAATCTTTTTTGCTGTGTTTTTTAAATGTTGTTCAGTCTTACAATCCTTAACAGGCATATTTTTATTTTGACAAATAAGTTAAACAAAGATATTAAATTTAAATAACCGAAAAGTTGACAATCAGTTGGTGCCAATATTTTTTCCCGAAATAATAAAGCGGACTGCGCGTCTACTCCCTGACATGATTTTAAAAAACCTACATTTAACACCCAAAAAAATGCTTATGCCCACACGTCGCACCTTTATAAAAGATGTAACTGCTGCCTCTGCAGCACTTGCCATTTCTTCTACCAGCCTGGCGAGAAATTTTGGAATACAGGTTGAAAAAGTCAAGATCGGTGTAATTGGTACCGGTTTGCGGGGACAGAACCATTTGGAATTGTTGCTGCACCGAAAAGACGTGGAGATTGCTGCTATCTGCGACATTAGTGACGTGATGCTGGCCTCTGCCAGGCAACTTTTTCAGAAGGCTAACAAAGCGCTGCCGAAAATCTATACTGGCAGTGATTATGCCTACCGGGAACTATTAGCCGCCAATAAGTATGACGCCATACTAATCGCAACACCCTGGGAATGGCATGCACCCATGATACTGGATAGTATAAAAGCTGGGATAAAGTATGTAGCCTCAGAAGTTATTTTAGGTATCACTCTGCAGGACCATTGGGATGTGGTGGAAGCTGCCACCAATTCCAATGCCCATGTAATGATGTTGGAAAATGTTTGTTATCGCCGCGATGTAATGGCTGTAATGAATATGGTGAAACAAGGCGTTTTGGGTGAACTGATACATATGCAGGCAGGCTACCAGCATGATTTGCGGGGGGTAAAATTTAATGATGGAAAAACACCTTATAACAGTGGTGTAGAGTTTGGCGACAAAGGCTTTTCAGAAGCAAAATGGCGAACCTTGCATTCGGTACACCGCAACGGCGATCTGTATCCTACACACGGTATTGGACCTGTCGCATTGATGTTAGACATTAACAGGGGCAACCGCTTTCTTTCGCTCTCTTCGTTTGATACCAAAGCCCGTGGCTTGCACCGCTATATTGTAAATAAAGGTGGCAAAGATCATCCGAATGCAAGTGTCAACTTCAGACTGGGCGATATAGTGACCACCCATTTGAAATGCGCCAACGGAGAAACTATATTATTACAACACGATACCAATTCTCCCCGCCCCTACTCACTTGGCTTTAGAGTACAGGGTACCAACGGACTTTGGATGGATGTAAATGACAGTGTTTATGTAGAAGGCATAAGCAAACCACATGAATGGGATCCGGCAAAAGAATGGCTTGACAAATACGATCATCCGCTGTGGAAGCGTTGGGCTAGCAGACGCAGAAGGCGCCGGGCATGGCGGAATGGATTTTTTTGTACTGCATGCCTTTATTGAAAGTGTAAAACGAAACATTGCGACACCCATGGATGTTTTTGACGCGGCTGCGTGGAGTGCGATAACACCACTGAGTGAAAGGTCAATAGAACTGGGCAATGAAACGGTTGCGTTTCCAGACTTTACTTCGCGGCAACTGGATGTACAAGAAAAATGACTTTGCGGCTACCGACGAATACTGACGTGGTTAGTTTTAGTTAGCTACCAATAAGGTTGAACCACCGCTCACTTAGGGTACTGCCGATGAACGAAATGCGACGCAACGATGTAACAACAAGGGACTAATGCCTGTGCCAAAACGCCCTTATAGGCAACATAGGTTTCAATAAAAAAGAGCAGGTTTTCAGCCTGCTCTTTTTTATTGAAAGTTTTACACCAGCTACATTACCACGTAATCACCTTTTTTATTGATGAAGATCAAAGGCAGCTTTTTCTTTTCCTCGAAGTAGTCGAACACC
Source organism: uncultured Chitinophagaceae bacterium (assembly GCA_963726895.1). Classification (GTDB taxonomy): domain Bacteria; phylum Bacteroidota; class Bacteroidia; order Chitinophagales; family Chitinophagaceae; genus Segetibacter. The sequence continues at coordinate 51,726 of CAVSED010000016.1, forward strand.
TCTTTTATTTTAATGGCAAAGCGTTGCAGATCCTGGTTGTCTTTGGTGGTACGCGCCAGGTATTCGAAACTTTTGCGGTTGTTGTAGCGTATGGGAAAAATATGAACCGGTATAAAATCCTGCCCCTGCGATTTTGCCATGGCAGCCAATATATACAGTTCTTCAATCTGGTCGTTTTGCAAGGGGATGCACCCAACCGTTACGCAATTGCCATGTATATAAATGTCACCTCCGGGCTTCAGTGAGTCGCTCAGCACCCTATCTGAGGGATTGGGATAGTTGATGCCCAGAGACAAATGATAATTGCTGTTGGGATTGAATTCGTTGATGTAATAAAAGCCTTCGGGCACCTGGTAATCGCCCTGTAAACGCTTGGGACCAATTGACCCCGCCATAGCACAAACCTTGTAGGTTTTGAAGAGTTTAAAAGCATCATCGTTAGTGTTGCGCACCCACACTTCAAGCTGGCTATCGTATTTAAAAGACCTGATATAAATCTGTTTTGCCGGCCATTGCAGACCCGCTTGGGCAAACTGATCTTTGAGGATCTCCTCTTTTGAGCGCATAGCACTTGCCACGCGCGAATATGATTTTTGAAAATCGACAAACGAGGTTTGAGCAAAAACTGTGACCGCAAAAAAAGTAAAAAATAAGGCAGAAAGAGTACGTTTCATCGTTTCAAAAATATTTACTACTGCACTATTATTAAAATATTTAACGTTAAAGTGCATAAAAAAAGGCAGGTACAAAGCTGGCGTCTTAGCTGTTAACAAATGTGACAAATATAATCTGCCTTCCATTCAATGCTGGCTACATACCAGCCGTCTATCACTTTAAAGCACTACCAACTAAACGAGATTACCGCTAAATTATTTCAATGCAAAATTGTGGAGTGGTATCTTCGCCGCTCATTAGCAACTATGAAAGCAGGGATTCTTGGGGGCGGACAATTAGGTAGAATGTTGCTGCAAGCTGCAGCAAATTACCCGGTGGAAACCTATGTAATGGAGAACGATCCGCACTGCCCGGCAGCACATTTGTGCCATCATTTTATTGCAGGAAACATCAACGATTTTGAAGCAGTTTATCAATTTGGCCAAGGTCTTGATGTACTGACCATAGAAATAGAATCAGTAAATGTAGAGGCGCTGGAAAAACTGGAGCAGGAAGGTGTAAAAGTCTTTCCCACCAGTTCTGCCATTAAGACGATAAAGAATAAAATACTGCAAAAAGAGTTTTATGCGCTGCATAAAATTCCTTCACCTGCGTTTGTTGTAACTGCCCGCAAAAATGAACTTCTGCATTTAACCTCCCATTTACCTGCCGTACACAAGTTAGCCATGGGTGGCTACGACGGTCGTGGTGTACAGGTTCTGCGCACTGCCGGCGACTTTGAGCAAGGCTTTGATGCACCCTCGGTTCTGGAAAAAATGGTTGACATCAAAAAAGAGTTAGCAGTAATGGTCGCCATGAGCCTGAAAGGCGAAACGGCAATTTACCCGGCGGCCGAAATGCTTTTCGATCCGCGGCTTAACCTGCTCGATTTTCAGATAAGTCCGGCGCAAATACCCGACAAGGTTCTTTGGAAAGCAGAGGCGCTGGCACTAAAGGTGGTAAAGGAATTAAACAGTCCCGGCATTTTTGCCATTGAGATGTTTGTTGATAAAAACGATGAGGTGTGGGTAAATGAAACTGCACCACGTGTACACAATAGCGGGCATCATACCATTGAAGCCAACTATTGCAGCCAATTCGATATGTTGTGGCGGGTGATGCTTGGTTATCCGCTTGGCAATACCGATCCCATTCTTTCGTCGGCTATCGTAAACGTGCTCGGTGCCGAAAATCATAGCGGCAATGCAGTGTATAGTGGTTTGCCCGAAGTGCTGAAACTAGATAATGTTTTTGTGCACCTGTATGGAAAAAAGCAAACCAAACCAGGGCGCAAAATGGGGCATGTAACCATTGTAAGCAACGAACGGCAGGAACTGATTCATACCTCGTTGAAAATAAAAAAAATGCTACAGGTAGTGAGTGAGCAGGTGTAAGCATTATTTGGTAACCAGCTATAGGTACTTTGTGGAGGCATTGTTGCGTCGCATTACGTTCATCGGCATAGCATTAATCGGCATTTTTCAGGTAATAAAAATTACGCAATCTTCAGTACGCTCAGCGGGAAAGAACTTGCCGTTTTTATATAAAGTCAATACAAATGAACACATCACCCAAACCGGTTGTAGGAATAGTAATGGGTAGCGACAGCGACCTAAAAGTTATGAAAGCTGCCGCCGATATACTAACCACCTTTGCAGTGCCTTTTGAACTAACCGTTGTTTCTGCTCACCGCACACCGCAACGAATGGTAACCTATGCAACAACAGCAGCCAAAAGAGGATTGAAAGTTATTATAGCAGGCGCCGGTGGTGCAGCCCATTTGCCCGGTATGCTGGCGTCGCTTACTATTTTGCCGGTTATAGGTGTACCGGTAAAGTCGTCGAACAGTGTTGATGGATGGGATTCCATTTTGTCGATCCTGCAAATGCCCAATGGTGTACCGGTTGCAACGGTTGCCCTGGATGCAGCCAAAAACGCAGGCATACTCGCCACACAAATTCTGGCTACGGCTGATGAAGAGTTGGCGAACCGTTTACAAAACTTTAAAGCCGAAATGGAAGCAAGTGTTTTGGAGAAAGTTACTAATTTAAAAAGCGAAGGCTGGGCAAATGCCTTTGATGAAAAATAGAATACAAGGCTATTTTTCTATTTCTAATAGACAAAATTGCTGCTCCAGGCTCAACGAAGCTTTATAGATCGCGTGTAACCAGTCGTTTCCATAAGCAGCATAGTAGGTAGCAAAATTATCCACGCGCTCCTGCAGCGAATTTCCCGGGAACAACTGTCGTCGCAATTTATCTATCTGACCTTCCTGGGATTCAAATTTCCTTCTCTCAGCCCGCAGCATTTTTCTTTCCAGTTCATCTATTGTTTTTTGCGTTTTTTTGTACAATGCTGATACATGATGGGTAAGTGTACCATCAATGTTTCCCGCAACAGTTTTCATTGTTTCATATATAGCCTGCAGGGCTTTTTTCTCTTCCTGAAGCGTCAGTTGTTTTTCAGATTGCCTTTTTACCAGTGTATTGGTCAGCAGTAAATTGTCCTTAAAAAGATCAGTAATTTTAAAACCAAGTTGATGTGTAAGAGCAACAAGCTTTTGCGGAATTAATAAAAATGAATTGCGCACTACCAAAACCGGAAACGGCACCCCGGCTGCGGCAAAAACACCTTTCAGTTCCAACCAATAGGCTATCTCGCCGCCGCCGCCGATAAAGGCTATGTTCGGCAATATCATTTCCTGGAAAACACCGCGCAGTATAACGTTGGCGCTGAAGTTGCCTGGATGCTCCTTTACTTCCGCCAGCATCTCATTTTCATCCCACCGCTTTCCGGAAGCCGTTGTGAAGTAGCCATCTGTTTTTTCAATCCTTTCCCGCTCATTGTTGGTGAGGTAGAAAAAGTTGATCTCTCGCCCACTCGCTTGTACTTTATAATGCTCACTCAATCTTGTACCGGTTGCTTCAATCAGCTTGTGCGAAAATTGGGAGGTCAGTTCCTTCTCCACTATTGCTTTAAAAGGTTTTTTCAATTCGGCATTATCGGGAATGACCACTAACAAACCAAACTTTGCAAACAGCTTATTCACCAGTTTCAGCGTAGCCTGTTGAATTTCTGCACCTGCTGTGTAGGCGTCCCTAAACATTTGTATCAATTCGACACCATGTGGCAAAACACCTATTTGCCCAGCGATGGTGTCAATGAGTGCCAGCAGCTTCTTATCAACTTTCATTCTGCCTACCGCCCCTGTTTGGTCCGTTTGCCAAACTAGTTTTCTTCCGGCAAGCGTTATACTTCCCAGTTCTTCAAGATCTGCATCTTCGCTACCCATATAGTAGACAGGCACGAAATTCTTTTCCGGCATTTCCTGTTGCAGGGTCTCAGCCAGTTTTATTGCATGCAAAATTTTGTAAATGAAGTAAAGATGCCCGGTAAAAATATTAGGTTGATGTGCCGTACATATGGTATATGTATTTGGCTGCAGAAGCAGATCGAGGTTTTGTTGTTGCAGTTGATTTAACTGTATTCCTGCATATTGTTTTTGTAGTTCGGTTACCAGTAAGGACCGTGGTGTTGCAAACTGGTTCCGATTATCAATGGCTGCCCGTATTCCACTCAGCGAAACCGGATGATCATAAAATGGATGCAGCTTTTCATCGCCATTTACATAGTCAACCATCATCTTCGAAAAGTAACCTGTGGCGGCGTAACTTATATATTTATCGCTTATATCCATTACTAATAAATTGGGGCTGCAATTTACAGTTTAACCTTGCGTGAGTGCCAGATTAGCGATTTATTAATTTCTACATAAGGTTAGTGATAGAAGGCGAAAGTTGTAGGTTGTAAGTTGTAAGTTATAAGTTGTAAGTGGAGCAAGGAATACAAAACCTAACGGGTCAATTGCCTAAAATTAACATGGTACAGAATAAAAAGAGCTATTTCTGAAGCATAATACAGGTAACAGTAAAAACAAAGTGATGGGGTTGAACGGAGCCCCGCAGTAAGGCGGGGTAGACTGTCGCAAGCAATGCCACATCAAAAATTCATGGCTGGTGACCCAAATTGAAAAAGGGGCTTCCCAGGTGAATGGAAAAACCCCTCAATTGTAACATAGGAAACCTACTTTTCGATGAGCAACTTCTGGTTGAAAATGCGTCCGTCGATGATTACCTGAACTGTGTAAATTCCGGAAGCAAAGGACTTGATCTCGTTGTAAGTTATGTTGCTGGTGCCTGTTGCAATGTGCCTGTTTTGGGTAAGCATATATCTGCCCGCAGCATCCATGATACGCACGTTTGCCGATCCTTCTTTAGTTGAAGTAATGGTAAGTACGAAATAGTTTTTTGCGGGGTTGGGATATACCGAAACTGATGACCCAGGTACACTTAGCCTGAAGGCTACAACATTGCTATATCTGGCAATGCCTGAATTTTCTATCTCTTTCAACCGGTAGAACACAGTAGTTGCCGAAAGCGACTCTATGTTGTTGGTAAAAGTGTACGCAGTGTTCAATGCTCCATTGCCGGTGGCTTTAACCAGACCAACTGGCACATAATCGCGACCGTTGATACTGCGCTCGACCTGGTATGTATCCATGTTTACCTCGGCCGTTGTTGACCAGTGAAGCTGAACCACCTGGTTGCCCAAGGTGCCGCTGAAACTGGTAAGACCGACCGGAAGTATGAAGACATTTCGCCAGTCGCGGTCTGCACCAGGGCAAACTCCGGGTTCGCTTTGGGGCAGCGATGCATTGCTGCCTGCAGGTACCGGCCCGTTGAAGTTACCATTGGGGCCCATTTCGCTGTGAGCAACGTTGTGAGTAAAGTTTGCAACTGCAGTTTTGATGTTAAAGATGTCGAACTGATCGATAAGACCATCTTCGTCTTCGTCGCCGAAGCGGGTTACAAAATCATTGTAAATACCGGAGCCCTCGTTGATGTCGGGAGCGCCGTCGTTGTCAGTATCCAGGTCGCGAATGTCGGGGGTGCCATCACCTTCTTTATCGTAAGGAGTGATGCCGGACGCTTTTCTGACACATGGATTAAGGTCGACGTCATAGGCATCGTCCAGACCATCGCCGTCGCTGTCAATACCTGAAGGCTGTATCTCGGAACAAGTTGGTTGACCTTCTACATTGTCGGTGATGCCATCGTTATCAATATCAATATCGTATGGATTCGGGAAGCCGTCGGCATCATTGTCGCGCAGCAAAATTCCTTTTGCACCAAAACCAGGAAAGTTGTCAGCATCATTGTCGTTGGATGTATAATTTACCGTACGTACGCCATCATGATCGCTGTCGTTTGTACCGTTGGCTAAGCCGGTATAAGCCGATGCAAACACATCCAATTCCAGAGCTTCACGATTGTCAACAATACCATCGCCATCGCTATCGAGGTCGAGATAGTTTGGCAGTCCATCACGATCAAGATCGCGTGGTATAAGACCAATGCTGGCGGCTATAGTCGGGTCGTTGTCATTGGCATCGGCAGAAGAAAGTAAGCCATCATTGTCTGCATCTATTCCGTCCACCATACCATCGCGATTATTATCTGTAGCCCTGGGATCGCGTGCTTCCTGCACATCTAAAATACCGTCGTTGTCACTGTCAAGATCCAGCTCATTTATAACACCGTCGTGGTCCCAATCGAAGAAATCATTGATGCCATCTCCATTGCAATCGCTAAACGTGAGCGGCTTAAATGGATTGCCGTAGATATCATTGCCGGTCAATGCGGCACAACCTGGTGTGGGATCGAGGTAGTTGGGTATGCCATCGTTGTCACAGTCCTGCAGAGCATCGTAACCTCCGTTCTCAATTACATCAAGAATGCCATCGTTGTCGTCATCTATATCGTCGATATCGGCGATACAGTCCTGGTCGGTGTCCTTCTCACATATCTCTAGACCTATAGCTGTTACAGCCACCTCATCTCCATTCGCTGAGGCAGAAGCATCAACAATCTTAAAGGTCATGGTAACCGAAGTAGCAACAAAGCTATACTCAACTCTTTTCCAACCGTTGAGTGCTGTTGAATTAGCAGTAGAGGCTTCATCAAGTGTAACTGTGCCACCGGCTGCTACACCATCGGGCAAGCCGTTTGTGCCACCTGATTTTATTAAAAGTAAAGGCGCATTTTGTCCGGTACTGGGCTCATACATATTGGAAGCATAGAATCTAAACCTGTAAGTAGTGCCAATGACAAGACCTGTAGCTGTTTGCTGCCAAACAAGGGCATCACCGCCCAGATCATTTCCATTGTGGTACAAGAATGAATTGGTAGCCGGAACACTGTTAACGGGATCGCCTGGAAAAGGTAATTGGTTGACACCATTAGGGGCAGTAAAATTGGTGGCTGAAGTAATGATTGAAAAAGTTCTGTTGTCGCCAGGGACCACATTTTCACCCGCATAGCCTGCTTGTGCAATGAAACTACCAAATGAGAAATTGTAAGTTATGCCGGATGTAGCGCTGCCACCACTGAAAACGGTGCCCGCTGCGGGGCTGGTAACCGGCGAAGAAAAATCTCCGTTCCTGATCAATGAAGTTTGCAAAGTCAGGTATCCAGGTCCGCAGGTACCGGCAGCAACCATGCAGGGCGTTTTATAAAATCCTGCATCTATGGTTGTATTTGACTCATTAGGTTGAAGAGTAACATTTACTTCGCCATTCACGGGGTCACTGTCTTTAGCATCGTTGCTTCCCTGGTTAGCCGGTGACGGTGTCATACCCAGTGGCGTAGCAAACTGAATTGTGTAGGTGCCGGGGCCTAAACCACTAAAAGTATATTTTCCTAAAATGTCTGTGAGCGTAGTACGTGTAGTTCCATCGGGAAAGATCAACGTAACCAACGTATTTGCGATGCCAATCTCGTTGAAATCCTGTATACCGTTTTGATTGAGGTCGCACCAGACATAATCTCCAAGCACTGCCCCACCCTTCAAAGCAACATCCAGCGTCTGATTTCCATTTGCATCATCTCCGTCGTTAACGGGTTCGTTGTTTGCCGAAAGCGTAATGAAGTGAGTTCTTACTTCACCGTTTGTAAGTAATACACCGTTGTTATCATTGTCGATGTCGTTGTCAGGCAGAGAACCGGTGGCAGTTGTTGCCGCAGTTGTATAGCCAGAGGGAACGACAACACCTACTATATACTGTCCTTCAGTCAAACCAGAAAATCCATACAGCCCATTTACTGTCGTCGTCGAAGCAATAGATGGACCATCCGGAATGTTATCTCCATTGGCATCTAAATAAAGATTAACTGTTGCTCCATCAATGCCAGGTTCGCCAAGGTCTTTTATACCATTGAAGTTAAGATCGTTCCAAACGAGATTTCCCAGGCGCAAACCTGATGCCGAGCAATAACCAGCATCAATGGTAAAGTCGCTTTGGTTGACCTTCAAGGTTACGGTAGTATTGGTGTTGACCGGGTCACTGTCTTTGGTATCATCTGTACCGGCATTTGCGGTTGATGGCGAATAACCGGCAGGAGTTTCAAAGTGTAATTGATAAGTGCCGGGACCTATGTTGACGAAACTATAGTACCCATCATTACCTTGATAGGTATGGCTAACCTCGGTCTTGGTAGTTCCATCAGCATAAGTGATAGTGATAAGCACCCCATTAATGCCCGGTTCGCCTGTATCCTGCAAACCGTTGCAATTCAAATCGGACCAAACGAAATCTCCAATAGCAGAGTTGCCGCATAAGGCTATATCGAATGTCAGATTTCCATTTGCGTCGTCGCCATCAGTTGTTGGTTCACCGCCCGTACTGAGTGTAATGGCATTAGAATATAGAATACTGCCCACTTTTCGTACACCGTTGTTATCGTTGTCCACATCGTTGTCAGGATTGTCACTTGTTGCTGCTATGCCTCCCGGTCTGTATCCTGGTAAGATTGGAATACTGATAATATAGCGACCAGGATTCAGGTTCACAAAATGGTACGTTCCGTCAGCACCTGTTGTTGTGGATTGAACAGCAGGACCATCAGGTATATTATCTGCGTTTTTATCAAGGTACAGACTAACGGTTATGCCTCTCAGGACATATTCGTTCGGATCCTTTTTGCCATCAGCATCGCTATCGTTCCACACAAGATTACCCAGACTTAGATTTGCCGAAGGCTGGCAAAAACCCGCATCGATGGTAAAATCACTCTGGTTTGCTGCTATGGTTACGCTGGCGATTTTATTAATAGGATCACTGTCTTTACTATCGTCTAAACCCGCATTGGCAGGAGACGGATTGAAACCTGCGGGAGTCTCAAACGTAACGGTGTAAGTGCCGGGTCCAATATTGATAAAATCATAATATCCACTATTGCCCAGGTAGGTATGGGTCACTTCTGTTTTGGTAGTGCCATCTGCATAGGTTATAGTTACCAAAGCATCGTTGATACCCAACTCCCCGGCATCCTGAATGCCATTGCAATTAGCATCAAACCAAACAAAGTCACCTATAGCAGAATTGCCACAAAGAGCAATATCGAATGTTAAGTTGCCGTTTGCCCCATCCCCGTCTGTAGTGGGTTCTCCACCTTCGCTAAGGGTGATCGCGTTAGAATATAATACTCCTGAAACGTTGTGAACACCATTGTTGTCGTTGTCAACATTGTTATCCGGATTGTTACTGCTGGAAGCAATTCCACCGGGGCGATAGCCTGGCAATACCGGGATGCTTATAATATATCTGCCTGACGTAAGATTTGAAAAATTGTAGATGCCGTTGATATTCGTAACCGTTGTTTGTATGGCGGGTCCATCGGGTAGATTGTCACCATCATTATCATCGTAGAGACTAACGGTGATACCGCCGATCGCATACTCATTGGGGTCTTTTTTGCCATCGCCATCACTGTCGTTCCAGACAAGATTTCCAAGGTTTAAAATTGCAGATTTCTGGCAATAACCTGCATCAATGGTAAAGTCACTTTGATTGGCGACGAGGCTGACGGTTACGCTGCCATTAACGGGATCACTATCAACGCTGTCGTCAGCACCGGCATTTGCTGGAGCCGGGGTGTACCCAGCAGGTGTAGTGAATGTGATAAGGTAAGAGCCGGGACCAACATTGGTGAAATCGTAATAGCCATCCTGACCTAAATAATTGTGCGTAACCGCTGTACGTGTTGTGCCATCAGCAAAAGTGATGGTTACCAAAGCATCATTTATTCCATTCTCACCCGCATCCTGTATGCCATTGCAGTTGCTATCGAACCAAACATAATCGCCAATGGCTGAATTACCACAAAGCGCAATATCGAAGGTTAGGTTTCCATTGGCTCCGTCACCGTCATTTATGGGTTCGTCACCTTCAGCCAGGGTAATGGCGTTAGAATACAAAATGCCGGCAGATGCCCTGACACCATTATTGTCGTTGTCAACGTTGTTGTCGGGATCGTTGCTGGTCGGAGCAATTCCACCGGGGCGATATCCGTCTAAAACAGGTATGCTTATAATGTACCGACCTGGCATTAAACCAGTAAAATTATAGATACCGTTTATGGTAGTGACAGTAGTTTGTATCGCTGGTCCGTCAGGCAGATTATCGGCATTGAAATCGCGGTAAAGACTGACCATGATACCTCCGATTGCATATTCATTTGGATCTTTTTTGCCATCACCATCACTGTCGTTCCAAACAAGATTGCCAAGGTTTAAATTACCACCCTGGCAAAAACCAGCATCTACAGTAAAATCACTTTGATTAGCGACAATGGTTACCGATGTGCTACCATTTACCGGATCACTATCCACTGCATCATCCGCACCAATATTGGAAGGAGAAGGAGTATATCCTGGCGGAGTACTAAATGCCACTGTATAGGTGCCAGGACCAATGTTGGTAAAATCATAATAACCATCCCGGCCAAGATAATTGTGTGTAACCGCAGTTTCTGTTGTACCGTCTTCGAAGGTGATGGTAACCAGTGCACCGTTGATACCACTTTCTGCCGCATCCTGTATGCCATTGCAATTTGTATCGTACCAGACATAGTCACCAATTGCTGAGTTACCACATAGTGCAATATCAAAAGTCAGATTTCCGTTGGCGTCATCACCATCATTAGAAGGTTCGGCACCTGCTGAAAGTGTAATAGAATTGGAATACAATATACCTGCATCTGAACGAATGCCGTTATTGTCATTGTCAACATCATTATCCGGGTTGTAGCTGGTTGAAGCAATGCCACCCGGACGATATCCTGGAATAACTGGGATACTTATTATGTATTTTCCACCGGCCAGGTTGGTAAAACTATACATACCATCATTACCCGTTACATAGGTGCTAATGGCTGGACCATCCGGCAAATTATCGGCATTTGCATCTTCGTATAAGCTGACGGTAATACCACTGATAACATATTCATTCGGATCTTTTTTACCATCACCATCACTATCGTTCCAGACAAGGTTGCCCAGTCTCAGGTTTCCAGGCAGATTGCAATAACCGGCATCTATTGTAAAATCACTTTGGTTAACTGCAATCGTCACATTCACTATCCCATTTACCGGGTCGCTGTCTATATTGTCGTCGCCGCCCACATTTGAAACAGAAGGGGTACTCCCTGCGGGTGTTGTAAAAGCTACAAGGTAATTGCCGGGGCCTATATTAATAAAATCATAATAACCGTCGTGACCTAAATAGTTGTGAGTGATCTCCGTTTTGGTAGTACCATCAGCATAGGTGATGGTAACCGCAACACCATTGATTCCAGTTTCACCTGCATCTTGCAGACCATTACAATTTTCGTCGTGCCAAACATAATCACCAATGGCTGAATTGCCACAGAGGGCTATGTCAAATGTATTGTTGCCACTACTGCCGTCACCATCTGTATCGGGTTCATCCCCCGGATCGAGTGTTATAGCTTTCGAGTACAACAAACCACCGTCAGCTCTTACACCATTGTTGTCATTATCAACATTGTTGTCGGGTTCATAACTGGTAGAGGCTATTCCACCGGGGCGATATCCGGGTATTACGGGGATGCTAATAATGTAACGACCTGCGGGCAGATTTTGAAAGAGATATTTACCATCGGCACCTGTCACAAACGACGCAATAGCGGCGCCATCAGGAAGATCGTCGGAGTTATTATCTGTGTAAAGACTGACTGTAATGTCTCTTAGAACATATTCATTGGGATCTTTTTTACCGTCGCCGTCGGCATCATTCCACACCAGATTTCCCACACTTACTTTGGAAGATTGGCCAAAAGTTGCAGAAGAAAAAAGAAAAAAAACAAGACAAAAAAACATCAACGGGGTTACCCTTTTCATGTTCAATCCTTTAAAGAATTATTGAATTAAGCAATCCCTTAAAGTGAACAAACTTTTCAAGGGCTATTGCCGGTTGATTTCCGCAAGGATAATTGGATTATGGAGAAAAAAAATGGATCTGACTACCACAAAGCAAACAAACCGTTCTGGTTAGGCTATATATAATCAGGATGTTAGTAACAATTTAATAGTTGCACCAAAAGCAGTTATCAAAGCAGTGCACCACGCAAAATAAGGGTATTTGAAAGAAAATTCTCAGTATTGTACAATTAACTTATCCTGCATTTATCCTCAACTGAAAGGGCAAAAACAAGCGGTCAATAGCCTGGTGGAGCAAACTTCTCAAATAAAAAATCGTGTAGACCTTTTCAACAATACTCTCTAGCGGCTAACTCATAAAGCACATATACAATTAAATACACAAACTCCAATGTTTCCTGTCGCACTTGGCAGGATTCCGTTGACAACTATATTTTTTCCAGGCACAAGTTCTCAAGGTCTGGATTTAGAATAGCTGCAACTGGTTTTTGGAAAAGTCAATAATGGCAATGCATTGGTGGTCTGAAGCTGCTGGAAATGATGTTAAAAGCAAAAAAACCGCCTTAAAAATTCTCCCTCTTTTTGTAAAAAATTTTTGCAACCATTTAATAAGACCTGCCATCTTTAAGTGATATTTTCCGAAAGGAAACTCTGCAAATTTATAGAACACAGGAAACCTATTTATTACAATTAAATATTTCTGATTACATGAAAATGTTTACACAACTCTTACTTATTGTGCTCACCCAGGCTGCCTTGTTGCAAGGAATGGGACAGTCAAACAGCGGTGGAAAGCAATGTTTTCTCAGTCCAACGATACCCGATATTGCCAATGCCAAGTCGGTCTGGACTTTTAATAACAATGGTACAATTACCATTCGAACAACGTTTGCAAAAACATTTGTAGACAACACCTACGGTACAACAGCAGTGGGCTGGGGGACAAAAGGTCACAAATTTGCCGACCTGGTAGGCTCCGACCATTTGCAATTGGCACTGTACGACGCGGGCGGTGGAAAGAAATCCGAGTTCAGCATGGATTATATTACCGCTGACAAAACAGTATCGTCAGGATATAAATGTCTGGGCGTAACCGGTGGCGAAGGAAAAATGCTACTGGGAAGTTCTTCGGATATTGTAAATGTTACTACTTCACTCGATCAAAATCTGAATACATACAACTATGTACTGGTAACTAATTCACCTTCTACAACAGCAACGTACACGCCCAATAGCACCTATCCCAATTGGATATATGATGTTTGGTATGAAGTAACCATCAAACAGAGTGTGTTTGGTGCAAATGGATTTGGTTATCCTATGATAACTGAAGTACATGCCAGCCCAAGTAAAACCGGAAATAATAGTGAAACGGTTGTTCCCGGTCCCTGCCCTGGTCCCTTGACCCTGGGTAATTTGGTATGGAACGATGCCAATAAAAATGGAATGAAAGATGGCAATGAAATAGGAATAGGTGGTTTGAAAGTAAACCTTTACAAGGATGTGAACGGGGACAATTCACCAGATGGAGCACCTGTGACCACCACTACTACCAGCAGCGATGGCACATACCTGTTTAAAAATCTGGAAGCTGGCAATTATATTGCCGGTGTGGTTCTTACCTCTGCATTTGACGTAGCGCCAACAACATCATCAAGCAGCAATCCTGACAACGATACAGACAACGACAACAACGGAGTAAATGCCGCTACCAACGAAATCAGAAGTAATAAAATAACGCTTTCAGCTAATGGCGAACCTACTAATGATGGGGACAATGACAATAATACAAATTTGTCGCTTGACTTTGGACTTGTAAACAATGGCAATACACCAGATTGTGCAGAGCAAGACATGATTTCATCCGATTTTAACGGTACTGCTATTGCGGGTGGAAACTACATCTGGTTCAATTCTCATTTGAAGGTGTCAGGCTTAACAACTTCACCTACTACCCTTACTTTAGTCGATGGAGTTATTTCGTTTACTGCTAATGGAAATGACTACACGTTGCCTGTACCAAAGACAGAGATTGTTTTTTCAAATTCAACAACAACTGCGTCCACTACTTACAACACTACCACTCAAACCTGGACCGTCCAGGTGCCTTATAAAACAGGTGGTGATATTTTTGCCGGTGGTCTGGCTTTTCCGGTACCCTCTTCCGGTTTCCCCGGCGGTGTAAAACCCGTTAAATGGACTGCTAATTTCGCAGGCAGTGCTGCAGGTATAAAGGTAAGCTGGCAATGGTCTGCTGCAGTGTATAAAACTTTTAGCACAGATTATAATACATTGGGTGTATTAACCGTAGATGGTGGTGGTCAGGCTGGAAGTCCTGAGAACTTTAAAAGTTATGTGACTGGTGGTGCACGCGGTGGTGGCGGATCAAATACAACGGGTTCTAATAGTGGAACCGGATCGGTGACAGCCGGCAATTGCATTACACCCTGCGTAACCTGTACCTCTTGTGTATTGGGTTATCCGGACAACAGCAATCTTCCAAGGTCAGCAGTTCCTTTTAATGAAAGTGAGGTATTGCAGGCTGCCGAACTTGATACCAGTGCAGGAGCTAACAACGCAGTGATCAAAGCCTGGTACGGCGATGAGCGTGCCCTTACACTAGGTGTAAGAAGAGTGATTGTAAAATCAGCTTCAGGAACTACCACAACGGACTACCCGATTACACCAACTCCTTCTTCTCCAACATGTGTTAGTAACCCATTGGTAGGAAGTACAGTTGCAAGTGGCGACCAGGCTCCCAACGATGTAGCTGCAGGTGGCGGACGTCCATTGTTCCCGGCTTTGTTTGTTACTGACTTAACTGTGAATGGCATGGATAGCCGTGTCGGTGACTGGCAACAGGGTGGCACACCCATTCCGCCAAGCAGAGTATGTGGTACCTGGAAAGGCGCAGTAAGAACAGTGGATAACACCAAAAGTCCCGCTGTAATTACAGTTACTCCAGATGCAGATCCGGCGAAGAATAACCTCAATCTTGGTGGTGGTTCTCTTCCAAAGGGCGGACTGAAAGACGAAGGCTTTTCAGCAGAGATATTCTGGAACATAAGCGAGTTGGGTCTAATTCCTGGACACATGTACCGTTACCAGTTTATGGTACACGATGGTGATCAAAATAAAACAGGCGGTGATGCGGGACAAAGCGTTTTCTGTTCTGTTATGCCTGGCAAACCAGGATTACGCCTTGGCAACCAGGTTTGGAATGACTTCGATGGTGACGGCAAAAGAGATCCAAACGAACCAGGTATTCCGGGTGCAACTGTCAGTTTATATACTGACAACGACGCCAACAATATGCCTGATGGTCCGGCGATAAAAACTACAGTAACAGATGCGAAGGGCAACTATCTTTTCACCGACCTCGCGCCCGGTAGATATATAGCTTCAATGCCAATTTTGCCTGGTTATCAGCAAAGCCCTAACAATTCAACGCAATTGACCAGCCCTTACCCCGACAAGGATATTGACAACGACAATAACCTGGTAAGACTGGTAGGTCCAAATGGAGTAGGTGGCATAGTATATTCAAATGCTATCACGCTCAGTTTCGAGATGGAGCCTACTAATGACGGCGATGATGCCAACGGCAATATGACCTTTGACCTCGCGGAATGTGGTAATTCATTCATTGGTGATTTCGTTTGGAAAGATGTTAACGGCAATGGCATTCAGGATGCCGGTGAACACGGAATTAATGGTGTACTGGTAACGATCACTTTTTCTGATGGAACTGTTGCTACAACTGTAACAGACAAGTACGAAGCCGCCAATAATGCTAATGCACCTGAATACGACGGCTATTATAACTTCAAAAACCTTGGCCCCGGCACCTACAAAATTAGTTTCGAAGCACCTGCAGGTTTATATCCAAGCCCTGCTAAAAAAGGCTCGAACACTGCCAAAGATAGTGACCCGGTAAATGGTGCCCCTGTTACCGTGACAATCGCCGCCAACGAAAGTGACTTTACAGTAGATGCGGGCTTTACAGGTGTGCAGAACTGCCCTCCTCCTCCTCCCTGCCCTAATTTGAGCATTGGAAACATGGTTTTCTTTGATTACAAACAGGATGGAACAAGAGATGAGAAAGATGGAAAAGATATGGGTATTGGCGGAATAACCGTAAACCTGTACAATGATGCAAATGGAGATAACGTAGCAGATGGTGCGGCAATAAATAGCGTGGTAACTGCTGCTGATGGCTCTTATTTCTTCGGAAATCTTGATGCCGGTAAATACATAGTTGGTGTAACGCCTACTGCCGGATATGCTATGAGTACAGTGGGAAGTACAAATCCTGACAATAACATTGATGATGACAACAATGGAGTAAGACTTGTTGGAAATGAAATTCAAAGCAACTTTATAACGCTGGCAGCCGGCACCGAACCGACAACGGATGGCTCTGACAACAACAGCAACTCTACACTTGACTTTGGTTTGATGAAAGCAAAAAACAAACCTAAAGCACGTAACATTATAGATGTTGAAGCTAAGTCTGAGGCAACAATGACCGTCTTTCCTAACCCAGCACGTAACTTTTTCGAACTGAGTTTTGACACCGATAAAGAGAGCCCTGCAGTGATCAAAGTAATGGATGGTACCGGAAAACTGGTACTTACCCAAAACGCAAAGGTGGTAAACGGTACCAACACTATCGAATTCAACCAGCTTAACAAATTCAAATCTGGCGTTTACATCATTCAATTGGTAGCCGACGGACAAACATGGAACCAAAAGTTGGTTATCATTAAATAACTACACGATCGAATGTTTTTACAAAGAGACTGCCGCAACTGGCAGTCTCTTTTTTTATTATTGAATTTGTAGCCACCTATTGCAATGCTGCTAATAAACGGTTGGCAGGAGTTATGATCAATTATAAACAGATAAATAAATTAGCGTTTGATAACCCAAGTAGCAAAATACCTTTTCAGAAAGTTACAACGCGGCAATAAATAGCAGCCAGGCTAAAAAGTATAACCTATTTCCCCTGCCCAAATTGTAATTCTATTATCTTCGCCAAAATAATTGTAACGCTATGAACTTGCATGAATACCAGGCTAAGGAACTACTGAAAAAGTATAACGTTCCTGTACAGGAAGGCATTGCCGTAGATACAGTAATGGCTGCTGAAGAGGCATACAGGCAAATAAAAAATGATACCGGAAATAACTTTGCCGTAGTTAAAGCCCAGATACATGCGGGTGGTCGCGGAAAAGGAAATATTATCGGAAAGAATCAGAAAGGTGTGGCAGTAGGTAAAAGTTTAGAGGACATCTCGAACATAGCAAAAAATATATTGGGTGGTACACTCGTGACCATTCAAACAGGTGAAGCCGGAAAAAAAGTAAGTAAGATTTTAATAGCACAGGATGTGTACTATGGCGACACAAGCAAAACCAAAGAGTTTTACCTGTCTATTTTGCTTGACAGAACCAAAGGACAAAATGTAATAATGTACAGCACCGAGGGCGGTGTAAATATAGAAGACGTCGCACACGAAACGCCGGAGAAGATCTTTAAGGAGTGGGTGTTTCCGGGTGGCGGATTACCTGGTTTCCAGGCGCGAAAAATTGCTTTCAATCTAGGATTGAGCGGCGAAGCATTTAAGAACTGTGTACGATTTGTTACCCGCCTCTACGATGCCTATGTGGGGCTCGATTGCAGCATGCTCGAGATAAACCCCCTGTTTAAAACGTCAGATGACAAGATCATTGCAGTGGATTGCAAAATGAATCTCGACGAAAATGCATTGATGCGCCACAACGACCTGGCTGCCATGCGCGATGTGACAGAAGAAGACGAATTGGAAGTAGAAGCCGGGCAGTTTAACCTGAACTTTGTAAAACTGGATGGCAACGTTGGTTGCATGGTAAATGGTGCCGGTCTGGCAATGGCTACCATGGACATGATAAAACTGAGCGGCGGCGAACCTGCCAACTTCCTGGATGTTGGCGGTACGGCCAATGCCCAAACCGTGGAAGCTGGCTTCAAGATCATTATGAAAGATCCCAGGGTGAAAGCGATCCTCGTAAATATTTTTGGTGGAATTGTACGGTGCGACCGTGTTGCCGCCGGTGTGATAGAAGCTTATAACAAAATGGGTAATATCAACATTCCGATCATTGTGCGCCTGCAAGGCACCAATGCCGAAGAAGCTAAAAAACTCATAGACGAAAGTGGGTTGAAAGTGCAGAGCGCCATTCTGCTGAGCGAAGCCGCCGACCTGGTTAAAAAGGCGGTTGCTTAGATCTTCAATATCATACCACTTTATACATAAAAACTCCATTTGCCCCTGTACAAATGGAGTTTTTTCTTTTTTGGTACTTAGCTATGAATACCTGTTAAACATAGTTGCGTCGCACCCTGCAACTGCACATCTCTATTGAGCAAAAACAATCTTCGTGTACCTTGTTAACTACTAAAAAAATACTTCAGATTTTAGGGCATTTGTGCTGCATAGAGAACTAAATGTAAAAGAGTGCGACGCAAGTAAAGCTTCCTAAGGTTATGTGGCTGGCTACCTAAAACTTTCCCATTTAACCCGCAACCTGTAAAGTAGAACCTGTTCTTCTCTCCTATTTTTTCGGCGTATCAAAATTACCAGCCTTCACATAGGTAATCTGGTCGGGGCGAATATATTTGCGCATGCCTGTGTTAACCTGCTCCGGAGTTAATTGCTCTATTTGTTTTTCCTGGCTTCCCTCCCACGCTATATTTCTGCCCAGGAAAAGACTGTTGTTGAGTTTGTAGGCGAGATAACTATCCTGTGTGCGGTCGATCATTTGGTTTTGCAGGTAACCGCTTTTTGCAGCTTTTAGTTCGTCGGCAGTTACGCCGTCCTTTAGCAGTTTAGTAAGTTCTTCTTTGTAAGCCTTTTCAAGTTTATCAAGATTGTCAGGGTTGTAGATAGCGTAAGATCCGAAGGTGCCGCTTTTGTCGAGGGAGTTAGCCCATACCCACGAACCCGCACCATAACTCAATCCATCTTTTTGCCTGAGCCGGGTGGCGAGACGTGAATTGAGAAAGCCACCACCCAGTATATAGTTGCCCATTATAATGGCTGCATAATCAGGGTCAGCATCATTGATCTGCAAGTTTTGCGCAGCGAAGAAAATTGCATTCTTTTTATCTGGCGTATTTATTTTTTGATCGGTTGCTGCAACGTCAAAATATTTGTCTTCAATGTGGGCAAACTTTTCGGTACCGTTCCAGTTTTGAAGCATGCTGGTCAAAGCCCCGATCGTTTTCTTTTCATCGCAGGCGCCTACCACGGCTACTGTCGCATTAGAGGCATTTAAAAAATGGGTATAGAAGTCTTTTAACTGCAGACAATGTTATGTTCTTTGTAGCGAGGCTTTGTTCATCGAAGGTCATGGTGTAAAAGGGATGCCCCTGTGGATAAGGGTTCATCAGTCTTTCGCGCAGGTTACTGGCAATTGCCTGCGGATCACTTTTTTGCTGGTCTGATGTTTGCCATGTTTTCCTGTATCAGCACGTCAAGTTCTTTTTGAAGAAAACCGGGATGATGCAGCATGTCATTGAGCAGGGCAAGTGTTTGAGGGAAGTTATCTTTATTGCTTTCAACGGTTACGTTTATTGTTTGCCCATTTCCATTTATCGAAATTTGAGACTGCAGTTTATCCAGCTCATCATTAATTTGTTCGTAGGTTTTAGTTTCGGTTCCCCTGGTAAGCATGCGTCCGGTTGTACTAACCAGGAGCGCTTTATTTTGCAGCGAGGTTTCATTGCCGGTACGCAAAGTCATGCGCATTTGCACACTATTGCCGCGGGTTGACTTTGTGAGGATCGCGTATTTTGCGCCGCCTTCAATGGTACCTGTTTTGGTTCTTTTGTCAATGTTTGCCGGCGATGCATCGAAGGCTTCTGCACTGGCAAGAGCCGGGTCGCCCTTATAATCTTTCACCAATGCTGCCACGTCGGGTGTAGGTGGTATAATGGCTCTGTTTGGTTTTGCATCTGGAATGTACATACCCACCGTTCTGTTAGCAGTTTTGAAGTACGTAGTAACAGCCTTGTTCACATCGTCAAGAGTAAGTTTTTTGATATTGTCGCGGTACAAAAAGCCGGTTCTCCAATCGCCCTGCGCAATGAATTCGCTCATGGTGAGACCCAGATTTTCAGAATTGCGGTAAGCAAGTTCAATATTTTTCAGAATGGTGTTCCTGGCTCTGTCTAATTCTTCCTGGGTTACTGGTTTTATTGGCAGGCTGTCAAGCACATTCAACATTGCATCCCTGGCATCAACTGCTGATTTTTCTTTGAGCACATCAGCCGAAAAATAAATGAGCCCGGGATCTTTTAACTGGAAGGCATAACTGTATTGAGAGGTTGCTTTTTGACTCTCTATTAAAGCTTTGTACAGACGCCCCGAAGGTTGGTTAGACAATACCTCACTAATGACGCTGACCGCAGCATAGTCAGGATGAGGACCGGAGGAAATATGATAAGCGCAGGCTACAGATTGCACATCGCCAACCCGGCGCAGTGTTACTTCACGCTCGCCGTCCTGCTCGGGTTCTACAGTATAGGATGCATCTAACTTGCGGGTGGGCTTTGGTATTTTGCCGAAGTATTTATTGATCAGTTGAATGGTTTTCGCTTCATCTATTTTGCCCGTCACCATTAGCACAGCATTGTCGGGCTGGTAGTACTTTTTGTAAAAAGTTTTCAGTCTCTCGATAGGCACCCGCTCAATATCTTCTTTTGAACCTATGGTTGATTTACCATAGTTATGCCAGATGTATGCCGTTGAAAAAATGCGCTCCATGAGCACGTTGGAAGGATAGTTCTCGCCAGACTCAAACTCGTTTCGTACCACAGAGAATTCACTTTGCAGGTCTTTATTGGCGATGAAAGAATTGACCATTCTGTCGCTTTCCAGATCGAGCGCCCAGTTAAGGTTTTGATCACTGGCGGAAAAGGTCTCGAAGTAGTTGGTGCGATCGTACCAGGTGGAGCCGTTGGGATAGGCGCCATGATCGGTAAGTTCCTGGGGAACATTTTTATGGTTGGTTGAACCTTTAAATACCATGTGTTCCAACAAATGAGCCATGCCGGTTTCGCCATATCCCTCAACACGCGAACCAACAAGGTAGGTGATGTTGACGGTGATGGTTTGTTTTGATGGATCAGGAAAGAGAAGTACCTGTAGACCATTGGAAAGTTGATACTCGGTTATCCCTTCAACTGAGGTAACCTTAACAGGTGCCGCAGAAGAAACGGCGGGTTTAGTTTGGGCTTGAGCCAGGGAGATAAATAAGCATGTTGTAAGGAAGTTTAAAAAGATAAACTTCCTGCTTTTAAAGAAATGGTTCATGTTTACAAATTTTGTAAACAAGGTAATAGGATATAGAAGTTTTTGCAACAACGGTCTAAACTTTACAAGACCTCCATTAGACCGTAAAGCCGGACTATTTCATTGACAGCGTTTATAGGTTAGTTACTTTTTAGGCAATTAAAATTCCATTGCAAAATGACAAATTAAAATTTGAAACAACTTGTTTGCAGAAACAAAGTTCAGCCGGTGAACGGAGCCTGCCTACCGGACAGGCAGGCGTGGCAACGATGCCTCTTCATACATCGCCCTGCGGGTATCAAAAAAAGCAGTGATAAAATAGTAATGCAAGGAGTTACTCTTTGTGAAAATAGACTGCATTGGCCTGGGCAGTACAGGTTACAATTAACTCATTAATACAAACTGAAGGCGGCAACGATGCACAATACCAAACAATATCGGCAACATCGGTGGCATAGAGGGGCGTATAGCCTTTATATGCCTGCGTTGCCTGCTCTTTGTTGCCCTTGAAGCGTACCAGCGAAAACTCAGTGTCGGCGGCACCGGGATGTATGGCAGTTACCTTTATCTTGTGGGGCAGCAGGTCGATACGTAGTGAACGGCTGATAGCATCAACAGCGAATTTGCTGGCGCAATACACATTGCCTTTCTCATAGACTTCTTTGCCGGCTATAGACCCGATATTGATGATATGACCCTGGTGGCGGGCGGTCATGGCTGGAAGCACTGCCTTAGTAACGTAAAGCAAACCTTTGACGTTTGTATCGATCATTGTGTCCCAATCATCAGTGTTTCCATTGTCAAAAGTATCGCGACCCAAAGCCAAACCTGCATTGTTGATCAATACGTCTATCTCGTTCCATTCAGCGGGCAAGTTGCCCAGGTTTTGTTGTACCTGGTTTTTATTTTGAACATCGAACACCAGGCTGAGTATGCGTACGCTGTATTTCTCACGTAGGTCATCTGCAAGCTCGTGCAGCCTGTCGGCCCGCCTGCCGGTAATGATGCAATTCCAATTGTTTGAGGCAAATTTTTCTGCAATAGCTTTTCCGAATCCTGAGGTAGCGCCCGTTATTAAGACTATTTTTTCCATATGGCTGCGAAGGTAGCAATGAAGGTGTAAATGAAAAATCGAAAAAGACACGACTAACGGGTACGTGCTTAGCGTATGAGTACAGAAGTCCCTTTTTTGAAAACAGTATTTCCCAGGTAATCTATACCCCGGGCGATGAAGACGTAGGTGCCGGTAGCTTGCGGCTTTCCTTTCCAGGAGCCATCCCACCCTTCGTTGATGTTGGAAGTAGAATAGATCATTTGTCCCCAGCGATTATAAACGCGAAAATATTCGAGGCTGGCAATACCAACAGGTACAGGGCGCAACACATCATTGCGTCCATCCTGGTTTGGCGTAAACCCACTGGGAATAAAAATATCGGGAGCGGTCTTGAATACTTTCACTTTCACTTCATCATCAGCAAAACAACCTTCAGGCACGCTTACCCTTACTTTATAAACTACAGAGTTGGAGCTGGCGGTTAATATAACAGTGGGATCGGCGATCAAAGGATCATTCATACCTGTTGTTGGGGTCCAAACATAGGCTACTCCACCTGATGCCTGGAGATGTAAAGGTTGATTAGCAACCACCAAGGTGTCGTTGCCGGCGAACGCCTTTACCTGCGAAACTACTCTCACAACAACCGAGTCCCTAAATGGTTTGGGGCATCCTGAAAGTGAATCATAGACACTGAGTACAAACACCGTTGATTTTTCAGGTCCGGCGATAGGTGTAAGTGTAGTTGCGTTCTCTAACATATTAACGGGCGACCAGGTAAAGTTCGTCCCGTTCATTACCCCGGTAAGCTGGGTACGGTTTCCATAACAGATACCCATATCCGGCCCGGCATCTGCAGTTGGATAAGGTACCACGCGAATGATGATGGTATCAATAGCCTGGCATTTGCCCACACTGGCTGTAAGGGTGTACTGGGTTGTTGTGTCTGGCCGGGCAACAGGGTTTTTAATGGAGGGCAGAGTTAGTAAGCCATCAACAGGGGTCCATAAAAAAGTAGTGCCGTTGGTAGTGGGTTGCAAGGTCAATTCATCGGTTTTGCAAATAATAGTATCGGCACCGGCGTTGACAACAACTGATTTAATGACATTGACATGTAATGAATCCCGGGTGCTACACGACCCCTCTGACAACTGAACAACGTAAGTTGTAGAATCTGCCGGATAAACCACCGGATCGGGTGAGGATGGATTGCTGATATTGACAGCGGGCGTCCAGGTAAATACGCCTGTGCCGCTGGCATGCAACTGCACAGAGTCAACTCCGCAAAGCAGTGTATCCCTGAAGGAAAGTTTTAGCAAGGGTATGTCTCTGACTGGTATGGTCTTACTGATAGAATCTACACAACCTTTGCTGCTGGTAACGACCAGTAACACTTTGTTGTTTGCCGGTGCCGGATATAAATAAGCTGGATTTTGATCGGTTGATACATCCGCATTTGTAGTTAGATCGCCAAAGTCCCATTTTCGCGATCTGATAGAGCCATAGCTGCTGACGGTTTTATCCTCAAACTGAAAAGGTGATTTAAAACAACTACCGGTAACAGAAAAATCAGGAACAAAACCGGGGTAAACGCCCAAAGTGGTGCTGCCACTGTCAACACAACCACTTGAGCCATGCACAACCAGTTTAATACGGTAGGTTCCGGTGTCGGCATAGGTGTAGTTGGGTACCGGTTGGGTAGAAGTATCGGTAGTGGAGTTAGCAACACCGAAGTCCCAGTAATAGCTTTGGATGGTAGAGGAAGTATTGTTGTTGCTAAAATTTACTTTGAAGCTTTTGCACCAGGCGCCTGTTAAGGGTACAGGTTCTGCGCCAGCGTAATCGCAATTGCCCACGGCCAGTATAAAGTCTTTTCGATGCTGATTGAGTGCAATTCCATTTCTCCATTCTGTAACACAAACGTTGATCACGTAACGTCCGGCTGCGGGTGCAGTACCGGTGATCTTACCCGTGTTGGCATTTATGATCACGCCCGAACCCAAAGGGCTGTCGCCTGCAAATGGAGCCTGGTAGGGCAAAGATGGAAGTTGAAGGGTCTGCGTCAAACCGTTAGGATCAGCACCAGGGTTGGGATTGGAGGAGGAACCGCCCGCATAGGCACTGCAGAAAGAGTAACTCAACGAATCCCCATCATTGTCAGACGCCCCAAAGTCAAGCACAAAGGATTTGTTTTGACAAACGAGAGCAGTGTCTTTGATGGCAAATTGTGGGCTGCTGTTAAAACCACTTGGCATCACACCGGTACCGGGAACACTCGTAACAAAGGTTCCACCGATACCTGTGGGAAGAGAAAGATTAGCAATATCGTCTGGGCGACAACAGCGTACCCAGGAAAGTACAAATCCATCTTGTGTAGCAGGTAAGTCTATGACACCGGTGAAAATGCCAATTTGAAAGCAGACATTCGGAGCATTGATAAGACAGGGAATTGTATTTGTATTTAGTTTAATAGATCTTATTGGTTGAACAAGGGTAAGCGCCAAAGTCTTGTATAAATTCAGACCATTTGATTTGTAGATACCAATATTGACTGTTTCACCATCTAATGTCTGCCCGGATGAATTACAGTCACGGAAAAGACGCATGGTAACTCTATAGCGCGAAGTGTTGGCAACAGCTCCCGGCCCAGTGTATTCATAAAATAATTCCCCCCCTGATATATGATTAGCAAATCCTGGTATAAAGTAAAAAAAGGTGACAATAGCTATTACAATCTTTTTCATATAGATCATTACTAAACAAGACCAGTTAGTTGCTGCTAAATGTAAGTAAGTTCTTGTTTATACATGGGTTTTGAAACACAATTATAAAAGGTTTGACAAAGTAATAGATGGTTAAGTTGTCTGGACATTTTAAAATATTTAGCAGCAGGAAAAGTATAATGATCCAAATGAATTGCGCAGCATATATAGCTTACTATGTCCTATTGTATCAATGAGGTTTTACTGCTATTAGTTATTTGCAGCGATGGACTGTATGTAACTAAGTAAATGCGTGCTGAGTTGTTCGGGCGCCTCCCACATTCCCATGTGTCCTACACCCTCCAGAATATGCACCACTGATGTCTTTGGCAAATGAACTTGCTGCAGCAGGTCGGTGAGCGGAGCTGCAACATCTTCATCACCCAAAATAAAAAGCACAGGTACGTGGCTATTTGTTAGCAGCGACGTTCTGTCGACTCTGCTTAACATAGCGGTGTAATATTGAACTAATACCTCTGTTGTAAAATTCTTTCCTTGTTCAATGAGACCGGAGATTTCATCCTCATGGTATTTTTTAAAACGGGCGGAAAAAAGATTAGGAGTTGTGTTCTTTAAAAATGCATAGGTACCGTATTGCCGCATGAGTTCAATACCTTTCTTACGATTTTCTTTTTTAGTAGCATCGTCGGCAAAAGCTGTTGAATGTACCAATCCGAAACCCCGTAAGTGACCTGGAAAGAGTGCAGCAAAGGCAAGGGTCACATACCCTCCCATACTATGCCCCAGCATGATACATTGCGCAATGTTTTCGTGTGATAAGATGACCTGGATGCTGCGTGCATAATCTTCCATAGAAATTGTTGGTGTATGCAACATTGTTGATTTGCCGCTTCCCGGCAGGTCTGGAATGATCAACCGGCAAAAGGGTTTTAATGAGTTTATCTGCCTGGACCAAATGCTTGAATCCTCTGCAAAACCATGTAACAACACAACATTTTCACCTTCGCCATAGACATGGTAGCAGATGTTTGCTCCCTGGTAATCAACAACTTTTTCCATTGTGCAAATTTCAAAATATTATGGGAAGAACTGGCGCAACAATCTGCTTTTAATAACAATGACCACATGATACAATAAAAGCACGATGGTGATGAACAGACCTAAACCGAATAATAAGGCGCCGTTCCGCACAAAAAATGTTTCACCCCCTTCAACGGGGATATTGTACTTGATAGCCGAAGCCACATTCCACGGGCGGGTCTCTAATAAATCACCATTGCTATTAATTACAGCGGATATTCCGGTGTTAGCGCTGCGTGCGACCCATTTGCGGGTCTCAATTGCGCGCAGCCTGGCATACTGCAGGTGTTGCTTATGTCCCTGCGTATTCGCCCACCATCCATCATTGGTCATGATCGTAATTATGTTCGCACCTTTTCTGATATAATGAGTAAGGTATTCACCGTAAATACTTTCATAACAAATGACCGGTGCCGTTACGTACGGATTTCCGCGTACTGCAAATGCAACCGCTTCTTTATCGTGCCCATAACCACCCGTTGTGCCTCCAAACTTTTCAAAAATGGCACCCAGCCAAAGTAAAAAATCGGGCAACGTTTCAACCCCGGGTACCAGTTTACTTTTGTTATAAAATTGCAGGGGTACATTGGCCTTAATGGCAACAGCAGCATTGAAAGCATCATAGTACATTCCATCACTTTCACTATACCTTGCAGTATTGGTTGCCTTTTCGTGGCCGTAACTTTTATACGTTTCTATACCTGTTTGCAGGGTCAGACCAGGATGCCGGTCAACAAATTGGAAAACTGGTTGATAGCTTTCATTCTGCCTGACCTGGTCTTGCCATACCGGCACAGGCAAAGCAGTTTCCGGCCAAAGTACTAAACGGGTATTGCTGTCTGCTTTTTCTTCGGACAACTGTACCAATTTTTGTATTTGAGCATCGGTTGATGACGCGTCGAACTTCTCGCTGTAGGGATCAATATTGGGCTGAACTATAACAACATTCGCGGCCTTTGTCAAGGTCGCTTTTTGGCTACCGGGTTGTACAATCCACGACAATACCAATGGCAATACCAACACCCCAATTGTGCCGGCGACGACCGGTTTAGCTTTCTTCCCATCTACAATACCTTTAATAGTGAGAAACAAACCAACATTGGTAAGAAGTATCCACGCGCTTCCACCACTAACACCGGTGTATTCGTACCACTGTATCCAGGCGGGATGCATGGCAAAAACATTCCCCAGCGTAAGCCAGGGCCAACTCAATTGCCAGTTGAGGTGAATATATTCGAACGTAAGCCAGAAGGCTACAAAACTGATCAAGCCTGTGCGCATACCATAGCGTTTAAGAAACAGGTGGAAGCCCCACAAAGGAACCGCCATTAAAAAACTATTGGCAACGATGGCACCAATGGCTCCTGCAGCGGTGGAGTTCCAAATCCACCAGGTTGTTCCGGCGTTCCAGAGAAACATAGATAACAAAGAGTACAGAAAAAATACAATGCGGTTATGCTGGTAAGTAGCAAAAAACAATAGCGGAACCCAGGCAACAAAAACTAAAAAAGTGAACGGAGAAGTTGGCCAGGCAGCAATAAAAAAAAAGCCTGAAAGGACACTTAAAAAAAGAGAGCGTTTATTTTTCAACACACAAAAATTGGCGGCAAGGTACTGAAAAAAAGAGGGGTAACTCAGCACATCAACAGGCTGCAAAAAGTTGACAAACTTATAAACTGAAACCGCTGAGAACCATGCTGGCAACAGTTTGCAGGGTGGCGGGAAAGTAACTTTATTTGCAGCGTATAATCTCCTGACTCTATCTTTGCTCATGGCAACAAATCCCACTTCTTACGGTAACGATATTATTCTTTCAAGGTTTTTTGGTGAAGGTTTAACTTTCGATGATGTTCTACTTGTACCCGGTTACAGCCAGGTTTTACCACGCGACGCTGATATCTCCAGCAACCTCACAAAACATATAAAATTAAAAATTCCGATGCTGTCTGCAGCAATGGATACAGTGACCGAAGCAACCCTGGCGATTGCGCTTGCGCGTGAAGGTGGAATGGGCATTTTGCACAAAAACATGAGCATCGACCAGCAGGCAGAACAGGTGCGGAAAGTGAAGAGAAGTGAAAGCGCTATGATCGTTGATCCTGTGACGCTAACGGTTGATGCCACCATTGGCGACGCCATGCGCCTGATGCGGGATAATCGAATTGGCGGTATTCCCATTATTGACTCTTCCAACAAACTGGTGGGCATTTTAACCAACCGCGATCTGCGATTTGAAGATAATAAACAGCGAAAAGTGAGCGAGCTGATGACCAAAGAAAATTTAGTGGTCGCTCCTGAAGGTACCAATCTGAAACAGGCTGAAGTAATTCTTCGCCAGCATAAAGTGGAGAAATTGCCGGTTGTTGATAACCACGGAAACCTGGTTGGGTTGATCACCTTCAGGGATATATTGCAACTGAGAAATTTTCCCAACGCCGGCAAAGACGAGTTTGGCAGGTTGATGGTAGGTGCAGCATTGGGCATTACAAACGACATGCTCGACCGCGCCGCTGCACTGCTGCACTTAAGCGTAGATGTAGTGACACTGGATAGTGCTCATGGACATAGCAAAGGGGTAATTGATGCGCTGAAAAGTCTGAAAGCCAATTTTCCTGACTTGCAGGTAATAGCTGGAAATGTGGGAACTGCCGAAGGAGCAAAGGCGCTGGCAGAAGCAGGTGCCGATGCAGTGAAAGTAGGTATTGGCCCGGATTCAATTTGTACTACCCGGATTGTTGCGGGCATTGGGGTACCACAGCTAACAGCCGTAATGGAAGCCGCCTATGCACTCAAAGGTACCGACGTAGCCCTGATTGCTGATGGTGGCATACGCTATACCGGCGACATGGTAAAAGCGTTGGCTGCAGGCGCCAACGCGGTAATGATGGGTAGCATATTTGCAGGCACCGAAGAAAGCCCCGGTGAAACCATAATTTATGAAGGCAGAAAATTTAAACAGTACCGCGGTATGGGTTCACTTGGTGCAATGGTGCAGGGAAGTGGTGACCGCTATTTTCAGGATGTGGAAGAAGACATTAAGAAATATGTGCCTGAAGGCATTGAAGGACGTATTGCCTACAAAGGGCATGTGAATGAAGTAGTGTACCAGTTCACCGGTGGTTTACGGGCAGGCATGGGCTATTGCGGGGCACAAACTATAGAGCAACTTCAGCAGGCGCGTTTTGTACGTATATCGAACGCGGGCATGCGCGAAAGCCATGTGCATGATGTAGTAATAACGAAAGAAGCGCCCAATTATAGCCGCGGTCAATAAAAAGTATCAGTAAGAATATTTTCAGCAAAAATCGGGGTTGTTCCTTACAGGCAACCCCGATTTTCATTTTTGCACCAGGCTATATTAAATCTGGTCTCACCCAGGTTTAAACATTTTACCCTCGCAGCTCTACGGTAGCAATTTTATCATTTCCTTTTTTTACTTATCTGCTTTGCAAACGGTCGTAGGGTTTGTGTATTGATCATAAACTTACCACAACGGGTGACGACCTGTTACCAGGTTTTTATTGATGCACCTATAATAAAGTTCAACGGCAATCACAAAAAATCAAATCAAAAGAAATCATTTAACCGGCAATTATGAAAACAACACTTACACTCTTACTCATTGTTTTTGCTCTTTTACACAGCCAAAAATCAGCGGCACAAATTGACCTTGAACACCTGGACTACAAAAGCATACTCGGCAAAGTGATGTATGTAAAAAAAGGCTTTGCGCCTAAGTTTTCCCTGGGCAAAACACCCATACCTGACCTGTCTAAAGTAGAGGATGTGCTGAGCCTGAAGAGGAATAACCAGATCAACAAACTATACTCCACATTTAAAACAGGGCGCACCATTTACAAAGTAGCATCGTATGCGGGTGGTGCACTTGCGGTGTATGGCTTAGCCAGAAAGATAGGCACCACAGACTCCACTGTCAACTATAAGGGGGCGCTTGCTTCGGGTCTTATAACTATTGGCTCTGGTTTGTTGGTTAAATTCCTAACCAAATCAGCAGCCTACAAGGCAGTCGATATTTTTAATGGCATAGCGGTCAAAAAAATCATTGACATATTTTCAATTGCACCCGCCTCGCAAAACATGGGTTTGGGGCTGTATGTAAAATTGTAGCAGGCTGCAAACGTGGTCTATAACAGGCAGTTTAAAAAAGCCCAATAGCGCCACTGCCGATGAACGGAATGCGACGCAACGATGTAAAATCAGGGTACAAAGGCCGGTACCAAAAAAACAAGAGGTTCCCTGTAAACTCACTCTTCAAGGCGATGAAAAATGAGGATGACATCGTTGCCGGATAGCAGTTGCAATTTGCCATCGGTTGCTTTATAGGCGGTGGCTTTGCGCAGGGTGTTGAGGTATTCGTCTTCGTCGTAGTCGCCCAGGCAAACCATTTTGGTGGAAGCGGTTGCATTTTTGAGGTCAATGGCGCTGTCGCCCACTAGCGCATACCTGCCGGCAAAACGGTTGCACCCGGTGTAGCCCGAGAAAGTTTCGTTGGAGCCATAGAAACTGATACCGGGCTTTTGCGGAATGTGATAAACGGAACCCTGCGGCGGTGTTATACGATTGGTATTGTCGGCAGTTTTATCTATCTGTACTGTTGTAGTGGTGTAGGTCACTCCTTTTACTTTTTCGGTGGTTGTTACACTGTCGTGGCGGGTCTCTGTACCCGGCGCTACTTTTTTGGGGATGGGCGCGTTGAGAGTACTGTTTGCTATGGTTTTACCATTCATGGTTTCCAGTTCCCACATACCCTCCAATGCCTGTGGGGTTCCTTCTTCACTCTCGCCTAACACGGGAAGGTATTCGGTGCCGCGGATGGCAATCGTATCTGCTGCATGGCGGGTCGATCCGGTATTATCGGGCAGGTTGAGACGACGACTTGCCGTGTTAGTGTCTTGTTCGGTAGTCTTTGCAGTTTTGCACGATGCTATAACCAGGGCGGCGGACAGGAGAAGAAATGAAGTTCTCATATTTAACACGATTTATATCTATGACAATAATTCTATGCCACAAACAGTTTTTTAAGAATGATGAATGGAACGGCGCTATTGGGGTGCTTCTTGCAAAGCTTAGTTATTCATTGCCATTGGAAAGGGTAGCCAGCCCAGGGGCTGTACCGGTGCAGCCTCACAAGTATCTACAACCGCAAACAATACCAGAAGCTGGTGAGAATTAACAATACAACAAAACAAATTGCGGTCGTGGGTATAGGGTAAAAGTTTAGTTTAGTCATTCTAATTTACTAATTAATACTTATGCGATTATTATTTATCATTTTTTTGCTGTCGCTCACGTTTGTGTCTTTTGCCCAGGATTATCCCGATTTTAGAAGTAAAAAAGACTTGTTTACCAGGATAGTTGAAAAGGACATTCGAAGTGATGTTGCCACTTTTGCAATGGGTGGCATAGATGAAAGCGTGGGAAAGGCACCGCTAAAGTCAATTCCCATTACTGCTGCAACCCCCCGTTCCATTAGCTTTGCCGGCGACAATATTAAAGTAGAAATTACTTCTGCCCCTTTTAACCCGGCACAACACAAACTTTCGTACTACGACGAGAAATACCTGGTAAAGATTGATAACAAACCATTTTTTGGCGATTATGGCAAGCTGCCAAAGACCAATGTTAGCAATGTAACGGTTATTGTAGATAAAGATACCATTCAGGTGCCGGCCGCTGCATGTACCGATCTGTGCAACCCGGTTTTTTCCTTTATGGAGAAGGGAGTACAAAAGTCGCAGAGCAAAGTTTTTGTGTCGGGCGACGGACGAAAAATTTACGTGTATATGCTAAAACCCGAGAATGGTGGCAGTTATGAAGTAACCTGGATAATACAGGACAAAAAATATTTGAAGCGTGTAGTTGATTTTGGCTTTATGTAGGTCTGCACCAGGCAAGTCAGCCTGTATTTTGTTGTTTTTTGGAGACCAGCTTTTGTACCCCTGATTGAGCATTGTTGCGTCGCATTACGTTCATCGGCAACACTCTGTTGAAACTTTTTTTATGTAGGGCTCAAAGCTGGTATTGCATGATGAAACTGCACATGTTTTTTTGCCTGTAGATTTTTTTTTCTTTAAGAAATTACAGCCCTGTCGCCTTTGCGGTGCCGCAAATCTTCACTTATAATTTTTTGGTTCAATGCATTTTCATGGATGAGTACCGATCTTTTGCGGCTTTCGTCTGCCTTCTGCTGAAACTCTCTGGCAGCCTCCGCATTGCCTACCTCGCTAAAGTTTTGTGCAATGTGCTCCAGCAGCATAGTAGCTTCTTCCAGTGCCCGCATAACACTCCACAACTGGTCTTCTATGTTTTGTGTTAGCCCCGACAACAGTGTGCTGGCAGTAAAGGCATGACCGGTATGGCAGCGAAAACGCACTGTCTTTCCCTCTTCTAATTTTATTAGTGAGCCGTGGCACTCCGGGCAGGTAAATGGGGTTAACTTACCCAGGTGCAGTATGCCCATTTCAAAGGCATTGTGGTGGGCAGCTACAACTACTTCCATTTTCATACGCTCCATTTCAGCAGCGGTCACTTCCTGCCTGGGCGCAGCCTGCTCATTCACCAGTTTTATTATTACTTCGCCCATTTCACTTATCGGCACCGAGTAATCTATTTCTACAAATTCAAGCACATTGACCGGCATACTGTCAAACAAAGCATCTGCAGGATCCTGAATAATACCCACACCGCCCATGCGTTTTACCGACCACATGCCCGAGGTGCCGTCGTTGAGCATACCGGAGAGAATGATACCTATCACCCGGCTGCCATAGATATAGGCTGCCGATCTGAAAAGCGCATCAATAGACGGGCGAAAACGATTTTCTTTAGGACCGCGCCGCACCAAAATCCGATCCTTCTCCAGCAGCATATGATGATCGGGTGGCGCTATGTAGATCTTTCCTTCTTGTATGGGTTCATTATCCTGCGCATGCAACGCTTTCATGCCACCTTCTTTGGTAAGTATCAACGGCAGGGTGCTGGGTGTTGACGGATGCAGGTGCATAACTATAAAAATACTGGCCGCAAAATCCGGTGGCAGCGCTTTTACCAAAGTCACCAATGCATTTACACCTCCGGCCGACGCACCTACAACTATAATGTTTCTTTTAATCATGTAAAGCCGGTATTATTATACAACTGAAAGTAGAAAATACAACAATGCCACAAGGGGAGATTTACTGCCCGTTTTCTACAGTTTGGCGCGATGGTAATATGATATTAAATATGGTTTGTTTGCCGTCCTTGCTGGTAGCATAAATCTCACCCCCGTGATTACGAACTATTTTTCGGCACAGCGCCAAACCTATACCCGTTCCCGGAAAATTACCTTTTTCATTGAGGCGCTGAAAAATAACAAAGATCTGCTCGCTATACTCCGCTGAAAAGCCTATGCCATTGTCTTTAAAACTGATCTCAACATACTTTATAGCGGGGTTTAGCCACGATATTTTTTCAGTCTCCTGTCCGGGCAGTTCGCGAAAGTCAACTTCTATCAGCGGATGAACACCGGCATGGGTAAATTTAAGGGCATTACTCAGCAGGTTGTAAAAAAGCTGGTTCATTTGCAAGGGAATTGCCGGTACAGTGGGCAACTCACTCACTTTTACCACCGCATTTTTTTCCTGTATCAAAAGATCAAAATCCGAGATCACATCGCGCATAATCTTGTTGAGGTCAGTGAGTGGAAAAGATTTATCCATTTGGCTGATCGTGGAAAACTTGAGCAAATTATCGATCAATGACCGCATCTTTTCAGACGATGAATTGATTTTGTCAACAAACTCAATTGAGCCCTCCGGCAGGGTTTCACCAAAACGCTCCTTTAGCCGGTTGGTAAATGTTGATATTTTTCGCAAAGGTTCCTGCAAATCGTGGCTGGCTATATAGGCAAACTGACCCAGCTCATTATTTGTCAGGGCCAGATTTGCGTTCGCTTCGTTAAGTGCCATTGTTCTTTCCGCCACCATCTTTTCCAGTTCTTCATTCATCACCCGCTTATCGTGTATCTCGGTGCATGAGCCTGTATAGCCTGAAAATTCGCCCTGGTTGTCGTAGCGCACTACAGCATTATTCAATATCCACCTATACTCACCGTCATACCGCCGCATCCGGTACTCAATAATAAAATTTTCTTGCTTTTCAAAGCTCCCATGAAAGGTTGACAACACTGTGCCCAGGTCATCTTTATGTATGCCTTCTGTCCAGCCAATACCGGCCTCCAGTTGCAATGTTCGCCCCGTGTATGACAGCCAGGTTTTATTAAGAAAAGTGAAGTTTTTGTCTGCTCCTGCTACCCAGATCATTACCGGCACATTGTCAGCCATATTCCTGGTCCACTCCTCCCTTTCCTGCAGCAGTTTTTCAGCTTTTCGGTGCTCTGTGATATCTTCAATTGCTATCAGTAAAAATTGTTGTCCCTGGCTTTGCTGCACCACCCTTTTTAAATTGATCAACAAAACTTTTTCACCTACACCCAAAAAATCGTGGTTCAGTTCAAAGCCGTTGATCTCCTTGGCTTTTCCTGTTGCTTTTTCAAGTAGCTCGCGAAATCCAGGTATATCCCACTGTCTTTGATTGATCTCATAGATCAAATTTCCTTCTGTTTTTTCTTCTCGACATTTAAAGATGCGGTAAAAAGCCTCATTCGCTGTCTTTACCCGCAGATATGCATCCAAAACAATGACTGCTTCCCTTATCGTTGCAATGACGTACTGGGTATATTCATGTGCTTCTGAAAGCTGTTCGTTCCGTACCTGTAGTTCCTGGTTAATGGTGATCAACTCTTCATTGGTCGACTCTAACTCTTCCTTTGATGTTTCCAGTTCCTCATTTATGCTTTGCAGTTCTTCATTGCTCGATACGATCTCTTCGTTGGCCGACTGCAATTCTTCATTGGCTGTTTCCTGTTCTTCCACTATTGAGCGAAGGTCTTCACGCAATGCAGTCAACTCAGTTTCCAGTTGCTTGACCCGCCGGTCCTTCGAAAAATTTATTTTTAACTCGGCAGGCGAGGGTGTCTTTACTTCTTCAAAAACTATCAGCATAAGTTTTTGATGGGTTTGCAATACAAGAGGCACAACCTCAAAACTAATGTGGTGAATATTGCCCTTAAGGGTAATATTCAAACCGGAAACTTTGATAAACTCGACTGTTTTGATTGCCTTTTGAACTGCATTCCGGATCTCAACTTCCAGCCCGGGCCGCACCATCTTCAGCAGGTTCAAAGATGCCTTACCAGGCAAGGGTTCAAGAAACATACCGGTACTACCACGGAATGTAAGGATCTCAAAGTCGTAATTGATAACAACACCAGAGGGAACATATTGAGTTAGCAATATGCCGTCTATAATTTTTTCGAGGGTTTCAGTTTCTCTGATATTTTGAATAACCGGCAGTACGCTGCCCCGTGTCTTTAAAGCATCACTCTCATTTGCCAGATAGCGGAAATCATACCCATGAGGCGAAGAGGTATCGCTCTTTTTTATGAAGATTTTTAGCTTTTTGTTTAAGGGAGCAAACAAATTAA
The DNA here is from genome assembly GCA_963726895.1 of uncultured Chitinophagaceae bacterium. GTDB lineage: Bacteria > Bacteroidota > Bacteroidia > Chitinophagales > Chitinophagaceae > Segetibacter. The sequence continues at coordinate 87,419 of CAVSED010000016.1, forward strand.
CCGATGAGGTCACTGTTTCGGACTTACCTAAAATCAGATACCCCTTTTTGCGGAGTGCATAGTGAAAACTGGTCAGTAGTTTTTTTTGCAAACTCGCATCCAAATAGATCAAAAGATTGCAGCAGCTAATCAGATCAACATTTGAGAAAGGTGGGTCTTTGAGTATGTTATGCGGTGCAAAAACACATATATCCCTGATTCGTTTAGAGATCCGGTAATGTCCGTCAACCTTGGTAAAGTATTTATCAAGTCTCCTGTCAGAAACACCGGTTACATCTGAAGCTGAATAAAGTCCAACGCGGGCTTTGGCAATTGCCGCTTCGCTGAGGTCCGTCGCAAAAATTTGTACAGCCCTGCGGTAATTCCTTTCTTCCAAAACTTCAGCAATCAGTATGGACATTGAATATGCCTCTTCTCCGGAGGAACAGGCCGGCACCCATATCCGCAACGGATCAGTGGTACTTTTATTTTTTAATATTTCAGGCAACAATTCTTTTTGCAGGTAGTCAACCGCCTCCTTATCGCGAAAAAAATGGGTTACGTTGATCAGGAAATCCCCGTATAATATATCCAGTTCATTGCGGTTGTTGTGGCAAAATTCAATGTATTCTGACAATGCTGCCAACTTGTGCACCAGCATTCTTTTTGCTATACGCCGCCTGATGGTATTGGTCTTATAATTAATAAAATTTACACCCAGCGTATCCTTTATAAGGTGCAAAAGTTCGTTTATCTCTTCTGTTTTCAAATTCTCAAAATCGTAATTGCCAGTTTCACTAGTTGAGTCGAATTGTCTGTCGAATAATTGGATAGAATGCAGAAGGTCTCCTTTTTTACTAAGCTCGTTAAGATTTTCTGCTATCGCTTTAGGCGACAAAACAAGGTCCACTGCTTCTTCGGCAATGGCAGAAGCTGGCATACTGTGAAATAGGGCGGAGTCATCTTGTGCATAGGTCAAACCGCCAGCCTGCCGGATGGCCTTTAAACCTATCGTACCATCCGAGGCTGTACCCGATAGTATAACGCCAATGCATCCTGCCTTATGATTATCTGCCAAAGACAAAAAAAACTCATCTATTGGTGAGTGTCGCGCAGGGTGAGGTTCCCTTTTGGAAAGTTGAAATACACCATTCTCTATAGTTAAATTGACGTTAGGAGGAATGATAAAAATATGATCAGTCTGCACCTGCATACCTTCTTTTACCTCATTGACCTGCATCGTCGTTACCCTTTGCAAAATGGGTACGAGGGCACTTTTATGTTCTGAGTCCAGGTGCTGTATATACACATAACCGATACCGTTATCAGGCGATAGGTTTTGTAGTAATTCTGTGATAGCTTCTACCCCTCCTGCCGATGCCCCGATTGCAACGACCGGAAAGAAATGTACATTTTCCTTATTCTCACCGCCTTCAGCGGAATTATTTTCATTCATTACATATGCTTAATGATGATAGAGTGAGGCAATTATCGTCGTTACAACTAAGCTTTCAAAAACCCTCATTTTGAGAAGATTGCATCTTTAGACATTGCCAGCATCTAAGTTTAATATATGGGAGAAACAATCTGGATATATCACAAGCTCAATCATTCTCGTGATCAACCAAATTGATAAAAACATTTGATAATTGTTTATCAACACAAGTTAGCAGTAAAGCGAAAAAAGTCCGGCTTATTAACAAATGCTTAGTGCGATCCCAACTTCTGCAAAACAATAGATAGAAAATTTAAAAATTGTAAAAAAAGGAGCCGGCACTTAGAGTAACCTAAATTTTCTACTGAAGTAGCGGTTATTAACTTCGTAAGAAAATGCGATCAGATTATTAGTGCGTTCAACGGCAGCGCTATGACTTTTTAATAACAATTCAAGTTCTTCTTTAATTTCTTGTGATTGTTTGGATAAGTTTTAAATCTTGAGAAACAAATTCTTGTCTCTTTCTTTTTCCATTTCATCTGAGAATTCTCCCAGCGGCATTGAAAAAATAAGCGGTGGATTATAAACATACCTGCTCCGGATTGTTGAATTTGCAAGTACAACAGAATTCTTTTCTTTGTGCACGGGTTTTGAATTTAATTGAAAATATTCGATGACTGCCCCTTTACTACTTCATAAAGAATGCCAGCCCTCAAGTTTTAAATTGGTTAATAAATTACCAATTTAATGAGTTTGCCAATATTACTATTTTTCTCAAATAAAAAATGAATTATAGGCGCAAGTAACAGATAAAAAAGAGCGGCAAAAATGCCGCTCTTTTCGGATAAATTCGAAAGAATTCGCCAGCTTAAAAATCTCCTTTCATCATAAGATATTTCTCTGCATCAAGTGCAGCCATACAGCCGCTGCCAGCCGCAGTTACCGCCTGCCGGTAATGTTTGTCCTGCACATCTCCGGCAGCGAACACACCATCAACATCAGTTTTAGAAGTACCGGGTACAGTCTTCAGGTATCCGCTTTCATCCATCTCGAGCCAACCCTTAAAAATATCGCTGTTTGGTTTATGACCAATGGCTACAAAAAACGCACTTACAGGAATGTCCCTTAATTCATTACTGATGTGATTTTTTACGCGAACTCCATGCACCTTGGTGTCACCCAACACTTCTTCAGTCGATGTATTCCAATGCACTTCTATATTGTGGCATTTCAGCACACGGTCCTGCATGATCTTCGATGCCCGCATCTGGTCGCGTCGCACCAGCATATGCACCTTGCTGCAAATTTTTGACAAATACAGGGCTTCTTCTGCTGCAGTATCTCCCGCTCCTACTATCGCTACTTCTTTACCTTTAAAAAAGAATCCATCGCAAACGGCACAGGCGCTTACTCCGTAGCCATTCAACCGCTGCTCACTTTCAAGACCCAGCCATTTTGCTGAGGCGCCAGTACTTATGATCACGGTATCGGCCAGCATCAGGTGTTCTTCATCTATCCAAACTTTAAATGGACATTCCATAAAGTCAACTTTAGTAGCCAGACCATACCTTACATCAGCGCCCATCCGGGTTGCTTGTTTTTCAAAATCCACCATCATCTCCGGTCCCTGTATCCCATCGGGATAACCCGGATAATTCTCCACCTCGGTTGTAATGGTCAATTGTCCGCCAGGTTGTATACCCTGGTAAAGCACCGGTTTTAAATTAGCCCGTGCTGCATATATGGCTGCAGTGTAGCCCGCCGGACCGGAACCTATTATAAGACATTGTACTCTCTCTGTTGTGTTTTCCATGCTAATCTTTTATCAGTTTGTAAATTTCCCGGCAACCTTCCTGAAGTGAATTTTTTGGTGGGCTAAGGCTACGAAAATAAAGATGATCGACCAGTGGACAATGATCCGGTTTTACCTGATCTTCCTCTATGTTCCAGCTTGATTGCTACAAAATTGCCAGTGCCGTCATCTTATTGCAAAAATCTTGCTGTTGCTGTTTTCGGCTCATTACCTGCCAATGTAGCAGCAAAGACTATTGGGGAACTATCAAAGTTTTGTATTGTACACCATAACCGCAAAATGCACCCAACGCACCATTGCTAACGTTGCCTAAAATTTTTACGGGGCTCGAAAAAGGATTTCCAACACTTTGATAGCCGAATTCCAGGGTTCGCCAAAAATCATAAGTTGCCTTATCAATATTCGCAACTTTCACCGTTATCGTATCCCCTCGTTTAAAGTAGCCGTAATCATCTTGCCCCGGCGGATTGTTACGATCTACACCCTGGTCAACTTCAGCATCATAGGTTGTACCATCTACTACCTGGTCGTCAAAAGTAGAATTTGCTCCCGGCAAAAAGCCCGCACTATCTACCTTGGTGTAATAGCGTATATAATTTCCAAATCCTTTGGGATCAGTAATTCTCGCCATTAACACAACTTTGCTCGTGTCAGCATTGTTCGGCGCTGTCTTCCACCAGAGGCTGTCAATCGTTTTAGTTACTACAGGTATCGTAGTAACCGAGGTGTAGATTTCCTGGTCTTTTTTAATTGTCAGGGTGTACGAACTACCTTGCTTGCCCAAAAATAAACCCGCCGGATCAGCAGAGTCACTTCCATAGTGGATCAGGTAATACCCTAATCCAAGTGGCTGCCTGTATTCCTTTAAAGTTGTGGTAACAGTACCGTCCGATATGGTTACAACTGCTCCACTTACTAGCAACTCTTGCAATACCTGCAGATTTATGCTGCTAAAATAATCGAGGGAAGTACTCAGTAGTATGTAAGGCGGTTTGCCGTCTTCTATTGAGCCATCAACCACTAACAATTTCTGCTGCTTTTGCGGCACAAGGTTTATTGATTTTTCGCATCCAACAAACCCAACCAAACAAAACAGGAGTAGCCACTTTTTCATGCGGCAAATCTAAGCAAATCCTTTTGCGTTGTACTTTTCTGCCTGCCGGTCCTTCAACCTTCTACTCCATTGATTCTCACCCGTTCCCACTTTTGGTGGCATGGTATTTTATATTTTTTCAAAAAAATAGTTATGTTCAAAAAAATGCTTTCGGTCTTTGGCTTATTTATGGGTTTGGTTTTGCTAATGAGTTCATGTGTTCCGAAAAGACAACTGCTGGCAGCGCAGGATAACATCAGTAAACTACAGGCTGACAGCTTGTCTTTTGCTAACCGTATTGCTGCTCTGGAAAGAAGTATCAACGACCTTGAAGGGAAACGCACTGCTCTGCAGCAACAATTGGAAGCAACCCGCACCGAGGCTACCAGCCGCCTGCAAGATGCTTCTTCACGCCTTAATATGAGCCAGGAGCAAATTGCTCAGCAGCAACGTCGCCTCGAGCAATTGCAATCCCTCATCGATCAGCAAAAAAAGAATACAATGGAACTGCGCAAAAAGATCAGCGATGCGCTTGTTGCATTCAACTCATCCGAGCTTACTGTATCTACAAAAAATGGCAAAGTGTACGTTAGCCTGCAGGAAAATCTCCTTTTTCCCTCGGGTAGCGCGGTGGTCAATCCAAAAGGCAAACAAGCTTTGGGCAAACTGGCAGAAGTACTCAACGCCAATACCGACATTAATGTAGAGATTGAGGGTCACACAGATTCCATACCCATCAAGGGCAAGTATGCCGACAATTGGGATCTTAGTACAGCCCGCGCGGTTTCTATCGTGCAAATCTTAACCGATACTTATCAGGTCGATCCTACAAGGGTTACAGCAAGCGGACGAAGCAAATACGAGCCAGTTGATACCAATACTACTCCCGAAGGCAGAGCTAAAAACCGTAGAACGGAGATCATTCTCGAACCCAAACTTGACCAGTTAATGCAACTTATACAGGGTGCCGATGCAGGTAGTGTACCGACCCAATAAACCAGTTCATAAATCTAATATCTACCACGGGCTGCCAGGTTTGGCAGCCCTTCTTTATGGTGCACGATTTATTTATGTAGTGTTTTGTGAGCCAGCATTTCTTCTTTGTGAGACCTTGGTTGCGACAGTCCTACCCCGCTTAACTGCGGGGCTCCGTTCATCTGCAAACCTTTGTTGAGCAGAGACTGTAAATTGCTATTTACCTATCCATATCATTTGCTTAAAGGCATGTACTATCTAAAGGCAGCATGTAGTTTTAATAGTACAAGTGAGTGACACAACGGTGTTGAAGAAAGCTCCAAAAGCTGGTCCCAAAAATATAAACCGGCAAACTAACCGGAAGGTCTAATGCAGTATATACTTTTTAGTGAATAATAACTCGCAAAAAGTAAATTTTTGTTACTCTCCTGCCCTAAACTATATTTGCCGCATGAAAACAAACATGCACAAGTTTCATCATCATTTCTTGCCTTTAGGGTAAGCCATTGTGAGTATTGTGCATTCAGTATACAACAGTAAGGGCTTACCCACGGTAAGCTCTTTTTTTATGTACTTACGCAGCAGTTTTTAGAAAACTTTAAACTGGCAAACCGGGTAATAGGATTCATTAAAAAAAAAATTGAACATGGTGTTGCGGATAGCTATTCAAAAGTCGGGTCGGCTCAACGAAGACAGTATGAAATTGTTGAAGGAATGTGGGATTGATATTGCCAACGGTGTAAATAAATTGAGAACTGAAGCGAGCAATTTTCCTTTGGAAGTGTATTTTCTGCGCGACGACGATATTCCGCAGTACGTTGAAGATGGCGTTGCTGATATTGGCATTGTAGGTGAAAATGTTGTGTACGAAAAAGGAAAAAAGATAGAGGTGGTAGAACAGCTTGGTTTTGGCAAATGCCGGTTAAGCCTTGCAATTAGTCGCAATGAAGAATATGATGATGTAGGTTATTTGCAGGGCAAGCGCGTAGCTACTACTTACCCGGTGATACTAAAAAAGTTTCTTGATGAAAGAGGGATCGGGGCGGACATTCATGAGATAAGTGGAAGTGTTGAGATTGCGCCGGGCATTGGTTTGGCACATGCCATTTGCGACCTTGTAAGCAGCGGTTCTACCTTGTTTATGAACGGCTTGAAGGAAGTGGAAACGATCATCAGTTCGCAGGCAGTTCTCATTAAAAACGAGCAGCTTGATGATGAGAAGATAAAGCTGCTTGCTAAACTTTTGTTTCGCATAAAAGCAGTTAAGAAAGCAAAGAACAACAAGTATATTTTGCTCAATGCCCCGAATGACAAACTTGAAGAGATCATTTCTCTTTTGCCAGGCATGAAGAGCCCATCGGTACTTCCCCTGGCTGAAACAGGGTGGAGCAGTGTGCACAGCGTGTTAAGTGAAAATGAATTTTGGGACATCATAGAAAAATTGAAGGCTACAGGGGCGCAGGGTATATTGGTAATACCCATTGAAAAAATGATAATTTGAGGCTATGTTTATAACCATCTCTTTTTTTATTGTTAGTTCAACCCATAGTAAGTTAATTAAACCAAGAATAGGCACCATGTTAACTGTGTATGAATACCCGGAAAAAAAGGAATGGAAAAGGCCTGCTGCAACGACCAGTTTTAGACAATTCATCACTCGAGGCCGTAGTATCAAATATTTTAAAGGAAGTTCGCTTAAATGGTGATGACGCTGTACGGCGTTTCGGATCTATGTTCGACAAAGTGAGCGTAAGTAAACTTCAGGTAAGTCAGGAGGAGATTGCCGCGGCCAGCAGCAAGTTAGATCAAAAGCTGAAAGATGCTATTATGGTTGCAAAGGCTAACATCGAAAAATTTCACAGTGCCCAATATGTTGTTGAGGAATCAATTGAGACTATGCCCGGCATTGTATGCTGGCGCAAGTCTGTAGGTATAGAAAAGGTTGGACTTTATATACCGGGCGGTTCAGCTCCTTTGTTTTCCACCATTTTAATGTTGGCAATACCGGCCAAGATAGCCGGTTGCAAAGAAATTATACTCTGCTCACCACCGGGTAAAACCGGCGACTTACATCCGGCAATTCTTTATACAGCCAGCCTGGTGGGGGTCACCAGGATTTTCAAAGCCGGGGGCGCGCAGGCAATTGCCGCCATGGCTTACGGAACTTCTTCTATACCCCAGGTGTATAAAATATTTGGTCCGGGCAATCAATATGTAACTGCTGCCAAGCAACTGGTGCAAAAGGATGGAGTAGCTATAGACATGCCTGCCGGACCCAGTGAAGTTGCCGTACTTGCAGACGCTTCGGCTGATGCCGCTTTTGTGGCAGCCGACCTGTTGTCGCAGGCTGAGCATGGACCCGATAGTCAGGTGTTGTTGGTCACTACCTCAGAGCAACTGGTAAAAGAAGTAAACAGCGAAATCAGTTTGCAGTTGGCAAATTTGCCCAGAAAAGAAACCGTTGAATTTGCCTTGCAACATAGCAAAGCGATCATCATTTCCTCCTTGTTAAAAGGGATTGAGCTACTTAACGAATATGCTCCTGAGCACCTTATAATCGCCTGTGAAAATGAGGAGCAGATCATTGATAAAATCAGTAATGCCGGCTCAGTTTTCTTAGGAAATTTCTCACCTGAAAGTGCCGGCGACTATGCTTCGGGCACTAACCATACGCTGCCTACAAACGGCTATGCTAAAGCCTATAGTGGAGTAAGCATTGACAGCTTTGTAAAAAAGATAACTTTCCAAAAATTGTCGCGGGAAGGTCTTCAAAATATCAGCACGACTGTGCGCACAATGGCAGAGGCAGAAGGGTTAAATGCTCATGCGGCTGCGGTTGAACTTCGGCTGCAGTTGCGCCCCGATAATGTTATGTAGCTATTTTTCTCCGACACTTCTATTTTCTGATCTTACACTTTTCATGCATGTTCAATTTAGATAGTCTGCTGCGCCAGAATATAAAAAACCTAACTCCTTATTCCTCGGCACGTGATGAGTTTAGCGGAGACGCAAAAGTTTTTTTAGATGCCAATGAAAATTCCCTGGGCTCACCTCTTACCCGGTGGTACAACCGCTATCCCGATCCGCACCAGAAACAATTGAAACAGGAGATAGCCAAAGTAAAAGGTACACATGCGCAGAATATTTTTTTGGGCAATGGCAGCGACGAATGTATAGATCTGTTATTCCGGTGTTTTTGTACTCCGGGGCTGGATAATGTGATCATTTGTCCGCCTACCTATGGCATGTACGAAGTGAGTGCCAACATTAACGACATAGAAGTAAAACGTGCGCCACTTCTCCCCGACTTTCAACTCGATCTGGTACATATCGAAAACCTGGTAGATAGCCATACCAAAATCATTTGGATTTGTTCACCTAACAACCCAACCGCTAATTCAATGCAGCGGGAAGACATCGAAATGGTGATCAACAATTTTAACGGGTTGGTGGTGATAGACGAAGCATATATCAACTTTTCGCGACAAAAATCATTTCTACAGGAAATAGCCGATTATCCCAACCTGGTGGTTTTGCAAACCTTCAGCAAAGCTTGGGGTTTGGCCGGTTTGCGTTTAGGTATGGCTTTTGCATCCCCCGAAATACTGGAGATATTGGACAGAGTTAAGCCACCCTACAACATTGGTCAGCCAACACAGGAACTTGCTTTAAAAGCAATAGAAGAAGTAGGTCAGGTGAATGATATGATCAAAGAGTTGGTTCAAATGCGGGCAGCATTAAAAGCTGTTTTTGAAAAACTACCTTTTGTGCAGACAGTTTACCCATCTGATGCCAACTTTCTCTTGGTGAAAGTTGACGATGCAAAGGGAGTGTATGAGTTTCTGCTCAATCGTGGCATAGTGGTACGTGACCGCAGCAATGTAAAACTTTGTGAAAACTGTCTGCGCATAACCATAGGTACAGAGATGGAAAATACTGACCTGGTGGAAGCATTGGCAGATTATTTTGTAGCACACAGATCGATCAATACGAAAACATAAAACATGAGAAAACATTTTGGTAAAGCAGCGGTTGGTTTAGTACTCTTACTTGGTAGCCAGGTTGCTGGTGCGCAACAAACAGCGGCGAATGCAGGTTTAAAGTTACCGCCAGGTTTTTCAGCTACCGTACTGGCGCAGGATCTTGGTCAGCCGCGCCACCTGGTTGTTAACAACAACGGCGACATTTTCGTAAAGCTTGCCCGCGCAAAGAACAACAATGGTATAATGATCATAAACCCGAAGACCGGCGCCAAAGAAGCCACTTTTGGTGATTATGGTGGCACTGGAATAGCCATTAAAAATGGATATCTATATGCCTCCTCCAATACTGCCGTTTACCGGTACAAACTTAACGAACAACAAAAGGTTGACCCCGGCACTACTCCTGAAGTCATCGTAAAAGGATTGATCGATCGCGGGCAGCATGAGACAAAATCGATTGCTTTAGACAACGAAGGCAACATATATGTTAATGTTGGCGCCTATTCTAACTCGTGCCAGGAACACGATCGCCAGGATGGTTCAATGGGCATGGACCCATGCCCTATACTCGACTCTGCAGGTGGCATTTGGCAGTTTGAAGCAAACAAGACTAATCAAACATATAAAGAGGGTGTGCGCTACGCTACCGGCACGCGCAATGTTGTGGGTCTCGACTGGAACGACGCTGCCAACGAACTATTCGTTATGCAACATGGCAGGGATCAACTCGGCTCAATGTTCCCCCAATTTTTTGAACCCCGCCAGGCAGATGAATTGCCGGCTGAAGAAATGTTTGAAGTGAAAAAAGGGATGAATTTTGGCTGGCCATACTGCTACTACGATCCTTTACAAAATAAAAAGGTGCTGGCACCTGAGTATGGTGGTGACGGTAAAAAAATCGGCAGGTGTGCCGAAATGCAAAATCCGGTGGTTGCTTTTCCGGCGCATATGGCACCCAACGGTTTAATGTTTTATACGGGCAGCATGTTTCCGGCAAAATATAAAAACGGAGCTTTTGTTGCCTTTCATGGATCGTGGAACAGAAATGTAACCGGGCAGGAAGGCTACATGGTGGCTTTTGTGCCATTTAAAGACGGCAAACCAAGTGGCAAATGGGAAGTTTTCGCTAACGGTTTTGCAGGTGTTGCAAAAGTAGAGTCAACCCGCGATGCCAAACACCGTCCGTGTGGATTGGCGCAGGCACCAGATGGCTCTATTTATGTAACCGATGACAACAAAGGCTTTTTATATCATATCACTTACAAGTAATAAACTCATGAAGAAAACGGCATTAACAGCAGGGCTGTGTCTTATATTTATTGTTTACCTGTTCGCGCAAACCAAAAAGCCGGTGCAAACACCTGCCATGAAGCGTGGGCAAGCCGTGTATATGAAAACCTGTGTCACCTGCCATCAAAAAGATGGCGGTGGAGTACCTCGCCTCAATCCACCCCTGATTAAAACCGATTATGTGATGGGCGATAAAACCCGCCTTATAAACATTGTTCTAAAGGGGTTAAACCAGCCTATAGAAATTGAAGATGAAACTTACACAAACGTAATGCCCTCACTTGCGCAATTGTCTGACCAGGAAATAGCTGACGTATTAACGTATGTACGCAACAGCTTTGGCAATAAGGCTTCGGCAGTTACAATGGTGCAGGTAAAAGCGGCACGGGCAAAGGTGAAATAACAACAGCTCGTATTATATAAAGTGGAGTATGTTTTTTAGAACCAAAGCTTTAGTGCTACTAGCGATCTTCTGTTGCGTCGCACATTCTATCGGCATATCTCTTTTCAACAGTGCGAAGGAAATAACATAGTCAGTTTCATTCACCCCATAAAACAAGGGCAACTAATCATTGCCCTTGTTTTTTTTGTGCAGTTAAAAGTGATTATTGAAACTATAATTCGATACACTTAATTACGCCATGTGATTATGCAATAGGTTTAGATGTTCTTCGCATTTATGCCGCAATAATACTTTACTGCCACCCATTTTTATACACGGAACCTGCCTGGCTGCCTGGCGATACTCAGTACAAGAGTGCGACGCAACCAAAGTCATTTCATCCAATATGAAGCCTGGCTCACAAAAATTCTACTCTTTAATAAAATGGTTTTTTTTGGTCGCTCAACTCCTGCAAAAATATTTGAGATAAAAAATATTGAACACAAAAAAGCGGCTGAAACCTTCAGCCGCTTTTTTATATTACTTCTTGTATTGCTAAGATACTTTCGCCATCTGCCGCAAGTAACCTACGTGCGATGCAATGGCTTGCGTCATCCGCTTATATTCTACATACTGCACTCCATACTCCTGGCATGCCTGCTTTATGATCTTGCTGATCTCAGGATAATGTATGTGCGAAATTTTTGGAAAGAGGTGATGCTCGATCTGAAAATTAAGACCGCCAACATACCAGCTAACCAGCTTGCTTTTGGTGGCAAAATTTGCGGTGGTCTTCAACTGGTGAATTGCCCACTCGTCTTCTATTTTGTTGGTAACTACATCGGGCATAGGGAAATGTGTATGCTCGACAGTGTGGGCCAACTGAAATACAATGCTGAGGATAAAACCGGTAACAGCAGTAAAACATGCAAAACCAATGAGCCAGGGAGTGAACCCAATGGTAATGATGGGAACAACTATGAACAGTCCATAATAAATGATCTTAAAAACCCAGAAACTAATATGATCGCCGGTGTCCATTTTTTTCAGCGGCATATTTTGGATCTTTTTTGAAAAGTACTTTCTATAGTCTGAAACGAAGCTCCAGTAAAAATGTAAAAAGCAATAAGGAAACCAAAAATACCAGTGTTGAAAATTGTGGATCTTGTATTTTTTCTGTGTAGAAGCCATACGCAAGAACGGCTTCGCGTCAATATCATCATCAATACCATCTATATTGGTAAAAGCGTGGTGGATGATATTGTGTTTTACATTCCACATAAAAGGGCTGCCGCCTAAAATGCCCAGCGTGATGGCAGCGCACTTATTAATAAAGGGCGACTCGCTAAAGCTGCCATGACCACCGTCGTGCATAATGTTGAAGCCGATGGCTGACATAAGACCACCAAGCAGTGCTGCCTCGAGCAAAGCTACCCAAACAGTTGCCGGTGTAAAAAACACCAGGTGAATGTAGGTAGCAGTAAAGCCAATTAACAGGATTGCAGCTTTGATATACAATTTGTAGTTTCCTGAAGGCTTAATATTTCCCTCGGTAAAATAATTGTTTATCCTTCTTTTCAGTTCTGCATGAAAGGATTGTTTTTGAGTAGCAAATTTGGGCGTGGCCATAGTTCGAAAATTTTGTGGTCTGGTTTGGATGTTTTTGTGGTGTTTCAGCAGGTTGGATCAGGTAGTAAATTGTATGAGTGAGTCGAAATGTATTAATGCCTATCATTTTTTTGCAAATAAAACCTTCAGCATATTTTACTCCTATTCTTTTGCCGAGCATCATAGCGCGTGCCTTTACGCTATCAAAAAATTCCGGGCTTGAAATATATGTTTCCGGTTCATTTATCCCCGGGTTATAAAACTGCGTTTCATAGCAACGAATGGCTTCCAATTTTTGTTCGTGGTAATCAGTTATATCAAAAACAAAATCGGGTTGTAAAAACCTGTCCTGTAAATAGTGAAAGGTATATTTCGGTCGCCATTCCTGCTGCAATTCTCCGTTAACCGTTGTTTCTATTTTTCGTAAACCTGAAAGAAAACATGCGTCTTCCAGAAGTTGTGCGCTTCTGCCATGGTCAGGATGCCGGTCTTCAGGTGCATTGCACAAAACAATTTCAGGTCTGAATTTTCTTATTGCCTCAATTACTTTGCGCTGGTGAGTTTCGTCGTTTTTAAAGAACCCGTCTTTCATCGCGAGGTTTTCTCTTATGGTCACTTGTAAAACACGGGCTGCTTTGGCTGCTTCTTCCTTTCTTGTTTCTGCAGTTCCACGGGTTCCCAGTTCACCCCGGGTAAGGTCTATAATTCCAACTTTTTTTCCTTGTGCTACTGATGCGAGAATTGTTCCTGAGCAACCTAATTCTACATCATCCGGATGAACACCAAAAGCCAGAATATCCAATTTTTCAAACATAGTAACAACCCTTCTAAGAGGCTGCAAGGTAAAGTTTTAACGGCAGATTTCTGTTAATTAAAACACAGTTAACAGCAAGGAAAATGATTATCAGCTTTTTTTAAGGAAGGTCAAATGCGGGGTGAAACTTGTACTATCAGCTACGCACGCCATACATCCGTTCTACGTCGCGTACAATTGATTCTATTGCCCGGTCTTTATCTGCCGGGTCGTAGTTTTGCTTAAGGTTGCTACCAAAAATAATTGCGACTGTTTGCCAAAAGCCGGCAGTAAAACCACCTTTGTATTCTTCAATAATGTTGTAGCAATTGTTGCCGGTTTCGCGGTAGATCAGTTTCATTAATACCTTGCCCTGGTAAACTGATAAATTGGTAAGCTTACTGGCAAACTCGCGCTTCAGATCTTTTTCACGCGATTTAATAATGGCTTTGCGTTCTTTTTTATCGGTCACATTCACCAGCCTGGCGTTTATTTCGTTCATCACCTTACCGGCTGCCTTAGCATAAGGATAGGTAACGTAAACAGCGTTTCGCAACCTGCTCCACTCAGCCCAATACTGGCGCCACTTTTCCAGCATACGGGTTTTCACGGTTACGTCTTCCAACCGTCCTCCGGGTATGGTGTCGCCATCAACAACAAAAGCATATACCTGCAAAGTGTCGTTTGATTTGATCTGCGCCTGAAGTTGGTTATGACTTATGAACAACAGCAAAAACAGCGTAATAATAAAGGAAACAAGGTGACGTTTGCGCATGAAGAGCGATTGTACAATTTTAGATAATAATACGATAATTTATGCTGCATTGTTGTCAAAGTAACCTTGCAATTTGTTATTTATTTTTTAATAAGAAATAAACTCTCCAGGAGAAATAAGGTGTGCAAAAATGATCTTAAACAAATGCGAAATGGCGGTGCGAAAAGTTCAACCTAAAACTGCTACAGGCAAGCAGGTGTGAATAGAAGAGAGAAAAAACTTTATTAGTTCACCTTACGCCTTTTCAATTCTTTTTTTATAAGAGCCAGTTCTCTGCCGGTCTGCCCGCTGACACTGCTGTTTTCTTCGGCACGGCGCATCAGGTAGGGAATAACATCTTTTATGGGACCAAAAGGTAAATACTTACTGACCGAAAAACCTGCCTTGGCAAGATTGAAGGTAATATGATCGCTCATACCATACAATTGCGAAAAGTGCAAGTGCGGATGGTGATTGGGAAGCCCTCCTTTTTCCATTAATTCTACCGCCAGCAAATTGCTTTCTTCATTGTGGGTAGCAACTACGCAGGCGATATTTTCCAGGTTGTCGATGCAATAGGCAACGGCTGTGTTGTAAGCAGCATCAGTGCTAAGCTTATCGGCTTGTATTGGCGAGCGAACGCCTTTTGCCGACGCACGTGCCCGCTCTTTTTCCATGTACGCACCGCGTACCAGCTTTACGCCTAAAATAAACTTTTGTTGTCTTGCTATTCTGTGCGATAATTTCAAAAAGTCAAACCGATCATGCCGATACAATTGTATGGTATTGTACACCACCGCTTTTTCCTTGTTGAACTCTTCCATCATTTCCATTGTCAGCCTGTCAACCGGATCCTGAATCCAGCTTTCTTCTGCATCTATCAGCACCCCTACATTCTTCTCCGCAGCAGTATTACAAATGTGATACATCCGGTCTTTCACTCTCTCCCATTCTTCTTCCTCTATTTCATTGTCATGAATGCCCGATCTTAACCGTGGAGCTTCATGCAGTCTTTCCAATAATGTAAACCTTGCTATTCCCGTCACCTTTACACTAATAAAAGGTATGTTGGGCCGGGTGGATGCATATTCAATAACCTTGATGAACTCTTCGGTGGTTCTGTCGAAATTATCTTCTCCCTCTTTTCCCTCCACGCCATAGTCCAGTATAATATCAACACCGTAACTGTGCAGCAGATCACCAATTTCCGAAGTTTCTTCCAGGGTTTCACCACCAACAAATTGCCTGAAGATGGTATTGCGAATCATATCCTTTACGGGAAGACCGAGCTTCATTGCAAAAGGTGTGATGCGCACACCTGCATCCACGATCCATTGATAGCCCATTGTTCCAAACAGAAAGCGGGCATTCTTCAAATCTTTGTCAGACTTATAGGCAAATGCATTTTCTGTATTTTCAAATGATATGTTCATAGAAGTAAAAAAAGGAATTGAATGCGAATATCGGCAGACGCCACAGAAGTAAAAAATTATGTCTTTTGCACTCTTCCTTCACCCTTTTTTCTACTGCATGCAATCGTTTACCAATAACAAGTTACTACAACAATTGTTGCCGGTATTATAAGAGAGTACTTATGGTCATTTTGCTGCATTTGTAACCGTCTCAATATTTAGAACCTACGCACGGTGTTACTCCGCAGCTAACTTGTTTTATCGTTCACTTCTCAGTTTATATCAGTTGGTGTTTTTCTTCCATAGGCGGCAAAATTTCGCTCGTTTACATTTTCCTTAAAACAAAGGACTAACCCTATAACCAATCCTTATTTTATTACATTTGCGGTCCAAAATAAAAACTTGACATGTCTTTATCAAGTATTTTAGATCGTTTTAGTGAGCCTGAAACCCTCAAAATGGCTAAACTTGGCACGCCAGCTAAGAAGTGAGGGAAAAGACGTTGTGGACCTAAGCCTGGGTGAACCCGACTTTGACACACCTGAACACATAAAACAGGCAGCAATACAGGCAATCAACGACAATTATTCGCACTACACACCCGTTGGTGGCTACCCCGATTTGAAGGAAGCTGTTTGTACCAAGCTGAAACGCGATAACAACCTTGATTATAAACCTGAAAATATTGTCACCTCAACGGGTGCCAAACAAAGCATTGCCAATCTCATTTTGGCCATCGTCGACAAAGGCGACGAGGTAATCATACCAACTCCTTACTGGGTCACTTACTCCGAACTGGTAAAGATCGCCGAAGGTATTGTCGTGCCGATTGAAAGTACTATTGAAAGTAGTTATAAGATCACCCCGGCACAACTTGAGGCGGCTATTACCGAAAAGACAAAACTGTTTATGTTCTCTTCGCCATGCAACCCGTCTGGCTCTGTATATAGCAAGGACGAGTTGAAAGGCTTGGTAGATATTTTTATCAAATACCCGGGTGTGTACATCATGAGCGACGAGATCTACGAATACATCAATTTCGTTGGCGGTCACGAAAGCATTGCCCAATTTGCTGAAGTAAAAGACAGAGTGGTTATGGTAAATGGTTTAAGTAAGGGTTTTGCCATGACAGGTTGGAGACTAGGCTATATTGCCGCAAATGCCGAAATGGCAAAAGCCTGCGAAAAATTACAGGGGCAATTTACCAGCGGACCAAATTCCATTGCACAGCGCGCTGCAGTTACTGCGCTTAACTACCAGCCTGCAACCCACCTTCGAAATGGTAAAAGAATTTGAAAAAAGAAAGAACCGGGTAGAGGAACTTGTCAGCGGCATATCTTCTTTTAAATGTTATATACCCGAGGGCGCATTTTATATATTTCCCGATGTTAGTAGCTTGTTTGGCAAATCGGCCGGCGATATAACCATCGGAAATGCTGATGACCTTTGCATGTACCTTTTGCACACGGCGCATGTTTCCACTGTTACCGGTACAGCTTTTGGTTCACCAAAATGTATTCGCATAGGTTTTGCCAACAGTATGGCAGAACATCGAAAAAGGTTTTTCCCGCATAAAAGATGCTATCGATAAATTGCAATAAAAGCATGCAATAACCCCTCCCATTTTGCGGACGGTCAAAAGCAGTTCATGTGTTCTACGTGAGCTGCTTTTTTTGTGGTACGGGCCGGGTAGTTTCATGGCGTCATCGTTGTGTCACTCCCGTGTACCACAAACCAGTGGGCAACGATAGCAGTAAAAGCGATTTTCCAACGACAACGGGTAAATGCTTTAAGAGTGTTATTTGCTTTAAACCTTCTGTTGGTTACTTTACTTTTTGCTTTATTTCATTCAGTTTCATCAATGCTTCAACAGGTGTCAGGCGGTTGATATCAATGTTGTCAAGCATCGTTCTTATCTCATCAAAGGTTTCACTGTGGGCATCAAAAATGCTTAGTTGAAGTTTGGGTGCAGACAGTTTTTTTACATTAGCTGCCAAGTCATTCGTGCTTGGTTGCCCACTTGTTTTCTTCTACATGTTTACTTTCCAGTTGCTGATAAAACTTCGTTGGCCCTTTCAATCAGTTTGGGTGGCATGCCCGCCATTTTTGCTACATGAATACCAAAGCTATGTGTGCTGCCGCCTGGTGCCAGTTTGCGAAAAAAATGATCTTATTGCCAACTTCTTTATTGGTAACATGATAGTTTTTTACCCTGGTAAGTTTATTCTCCAGTTCATTTAATTCGTGGTAGTGGGTAGCAAAAAGTGTTTTGGTGCATGAGGAGAGGAATGCAGGTACTCTACAATACTCCAGGCAATGCTGATGCCATCGTAGGTACTGGTGCCACGTCCAATTTCATCCAGCAAAATAGGCTTCGTGCAGTAAGGTTATTAATGATACTGGCGGTTTCATTCATTTCCACCATAAAAGTGCTTTCGCCACCGCTCAGGTTATCGCTTGCACCAACCCGTGTAAAAATTTTATCGGTCAGCGGAATGTGAGCAGCGCTTGCCGGAACAAAACTGCCCATATGCGCCATCAAGGTGATGAGCGCTGTTTGCCGCAGCAACGCACTCTTACCACTCATGTTTGGTCCGGTTAAAATAATCATTTGTTGTCCTGCAGGATCGAGTGAAATATCATTGGCAACATAACTTTCACCAACAGGTAAATTTCGTTCAATAACCGGGTGACGGCTGTCTTTTATATCAAATTCAAACCCATTGTGCAACGCAGGTTTTTTATAATTGAACTGCAAGGCGTTTTGGGCAAAACAGCACAGGCAATCCAGTATCGCCAGCACATTGCCATTTACCTGCATGGGCGCAATATAATCCTGCAATTCGAGCAACAGCTTATCGTACAATCTCCTGCTCAATAGCCAGAATTTTATCTTCGGCGCCTACTATTTTTTCTTCGTAGGTTTTTAGTTCAGGGGTAATATACCGTTCGCAATTGGCAAGTGTTTGTTTACGCATCCAGCTTTCAGGCACTTTGCTTTTGTGCAGGTTGGTTACTTCCAGGTAGTAGCCAAACACATTATTAAAACCCACTTTCAAAGAAGAAATGCCGGTTGCCTCACTTTCTTTTTGCTGCAACTGAACCAGATAATCTTTGCCGGTGCTGGCAATGTTGCGCAGTTCATCCAGTTCTGCATTAACACCTTCTTTATCACTCCGCCTTTTGACAATTTGCACCGGCGGATTTTCCACCACTTCTTTCATTATTTTTTCAAGAATATAGTGGCAGGGATTAAGTGCATCTGCCAAGTCTTTTCAGATAATCGTTGGATGCATGCAGGCATTCATTTCTTGATGGCTTCCACCTGTTGCAGACCGCTGGCAATTTGCAATACTTCCCGTGGATTAATTTTCTTCAAAGGGATTTTACTCACCAGCCTTTCAATATCGCCCGCTTGTTTAATATGCTGGGCCAGCTTCAGTACGCAGTTCCACATCTTTTATCAGAAACTCCACCAGGTCGAGCCGTTCATTAATTTTGCCAATGTCTTTTAACGGCAGTACGATCCATCGTTTCAACAGTCTGGCACCCATGGGGCTGACAGTATTGTCCAATACACTGCAACAGCGACTGACCATTTTCAACGCCACTGCCAAGCAATTCAAGGTTACGGATGGTAAACCGGTCCATCCACAAATAATCGTCTTTTTCAAGCCGTTGAATGGAGGTGATGTGTTGCAGGTTGGGATGCTCCGTATCTTTTAAATAATGGAAAACAGCACCGGCAGCAATAATGGCCAGTGGCATGCCTTCAACACCAAAACCTTTTAGCGAATGGGTTTGAAAATGTTTCAGCAGACTTTCGGTTGCATAGGCTTCATCAAACATCCAGCTATCTAGGGTATAGGTATAAAATTTGCTGCCAAAGGTTTCTTTAAAATGTTTTTGAAAATTGCGCTGAAAAATAACTTCGGCCGGTTTAAGCTTTGCAGCAATTTATCAATGTATTCGTGATCGCCCTCGCTGGCAAACAATTCGCCGGTAGAAATATCAAGCAAGGCAATTCCCGCTTTTTCATCAGCAAAATGAATGGCCGCTAAAAAATTATTGCTGTTATGCTCAAGCATTTTATCGCTGGTAGCCACACCAGGAGTAACCATTTCTGTAACGCCGCGTTTTACAATTCCCTTTACTTGTTTGGGATCTTCTAACTGGTCGCAAATGGCTACCCGGTAGCCGGCTTTTACCAGTTTGTGCAGGTAAGTATCTAGCGCATGATGTGGAAAGCCGGCCAGCTCGCTGCTAAAAGCAGCGCCATTGTTGCGTTTGGTAAGCGTAATGCCCAAAACCTGGCTGGTAATAATGGCATCTTCTCCAAAAGTTTCATAAAAATCGCCCACCCGAAACAGCAATATAGCATCAGGATATTTTTGCTTGATCGCTTTGTGTTGCTGCATTAAAGGGGTTTCGGCGCTGCTTTTACTCATTGCGACAAAAATAACAGCTTTGGTATTACTACTTTATTGCCTTTGCGAGATGTGTATAAGTGGCTTGTTATGCAAACTGATTTTCTACAAGTGATCAACCCCTTCTCCCCGATAAAAATGTATGAGCAGAATTTTTTGATACTGACCAGGTGAACGCCTGTGAATGGCAGAAAATACCAGGATTTAAAAGCTTCGAAATATACATTTGATGTATTAGTAGAAAAACAAAACGCGCACTGCTCATTTTTATTCTGCCCTTGAACGGAGCCCCGCAGTAAAGCGGGGTAGACTGTCGCAACAATGCATCCTACTTGTACTGCTGCTGGTCACCCAAAAAAAACAAACTGCCCAAACGCGGCAGATAAAAACGAACTTTATAGAACAGGTGCGACGGTAATCAAGGACAGATGTGTGGCAATTGATTTGAAAAATTCTTAGTAGCCACGCGGGTAAACTTAACATGCTGCGCTGCCACGGTTACCTATATTTGAACTATAATTACGTATGACAAAAAAGTTGATAGAAAGGGATATAAGCTGGTTAAGCTTTAATGCAAGGGTGTTGCAGGAAGCCAACGATCCAACGGTGCCACTTAAAATCGCGGATTCGGTTTTTGGGCATATTTTCCAACAACCTGGATGAATTTTTTAGAGTGCGGGTGGCTACGCTTAAAACGCATGACGTTGATAGGCAAAAAGAATATGCACCTGGAAGAGAATCCCCAAAAAATACTCGACGACATACAAATGATCGTGCTGCAGCAGCAAAATGAGTTTCACCGCATTTGGGAGGGCATATTGGAGGAACTGGAAAAAGAAAAGATCATTTATTGTGAGTGAAAAACAACTGAACATGCAGAACAACAGCAATTTGTAAAAAAATATTTTGAAGAAGAGGTACGAAGCAATGTGATTCCGCTGCTGGTTGAAAGCATTCCGCAGTTTCCTTACCTGCGCGAAAAATCTATTTACCTGGGCGTGGTAATGCGCAAAGACAATAGCGCTTACGATCAAAAATATGCGTTGATAGAAGTACCTACAAGCGCATTGGGACGCTTTGTGTTGCTGCCATCAAAGACCGGCGAACAGTACATTATTTTACTGGAAGATGTTATCAGGTTCAACCTGCCTGCCATCTTTTCTTACTTTGGCTTCGATCATTTTGCATCGCACATTTTTAAAGTAACAAAAGATGCTGAAATTGATATTGACAACGACATTTCAACTTCGCTTAATTCAAAAAATAGAAAAAGGAATTAAGAACCGGCGCAAGGGAAAAACGGTGCGTTTTGTTTACGACAAAGAAATGGATGCCGGCTTGCTTGAATACCTGATCCGAAAACTAAACCTGTCGCGAAAAGACAATATTATTCCCGGCGGACGTATTCATAATTTCCGGCATTTTATGGATTTTCCTGATGTGTTTAATACGCGAAAGCAACGCGCCGCAGCCCTATTATCCATCCGGCACTTGTCACATACATTACGGGTAACCGATGTGATATTGAAAAAGGATGTGATGCTGCATTTTCCCTATCATTCTTTTAATGCGATTATAGACTTGCTTGCGCGAAGCAGCAATGGATCCGCAGGTGACACGTTATAAAAATTACAGCTTACCGTTTGGCATCCAATTCAAAAGTTATCAATGCCCTTATCAATGCGGTGCGCAATGGAAAAGAAGTAGTGGTAATGCTGGAATTAAGAGCACGTTTTGATGAAGAAGCCAACCTTGAATGGAAAGAACGGTTGGAAGAAGAAGGCGTAAAGGTTTTGATTGGGGTTGACAATATAAAAGTGCATGCCAAAATATGCATCATTAAAAAAAGCGTGATGGCAACCAGGTATATTCAATATGGTTTTGTAAGTACCGGCAATTTAAATGAACAAACTGCCACGTGTATATGGCGACCATTGCCTGCTAACCAGCAACAGCAATGTAATGGCCGACATAAACCGGATTTTCAATTACCTGGAAAATCCCAAAAGCCGGTGCTGAACCGCTTAAACTTTGCAAAACCTTAATGGTTTGCCCTACCAATATGCGGCAGCGAAATAATTGCACTTATTAACCGGGAAATAAAGAATGCAAAAGCAAAAAAGAGGCTTCCATTATCTTAAAACTAAACTCGCTAAGCGATGCTGCAACTAATTGAAAAATTGTATGAAGCAGCCACGAAGCAGGGGTAAAAGTAAAAATGATTAGTAAGTGGTATTTTTTGTGCTGTTGTCGAAAATACGAAATTTAAAAAGCCCATTACGGCCATCAGCATTGTTGATGAATACCTTGAGCATGCCCGGGTGATGATCTTTCACAACGATGGCAAGGAAAAAGTGTTTATTTCTTCTGCCGACTGGATGGTTCGCAACCTTGACCATCGCATAGAAGCAGCGGTTCCTGTGTTCGATAAAGCCAATAAAAAACAACTGCGCAACATAATAGACATACAACTGCACGATAATGTAAAAGCCCGCATATTGGACAACAAACTTTCCAACGAATATGTCAGCAATGTGGGCAAACCCAAAATAAGATCGCAAATTGAGACGTATAACTACCTGAGCCAAATTAGCTCAGCTATGGAAGCGGTAGCGGCAGATGGAGAAACTGCAGATGAAGAAGAGGAGTAGTAGTATTCGGTAACCAGCATTAGATCTGTGAAGAGGGATAGTTGCGACAGTCTCCCCCGCTTTACTGCGGGGCTCCGTTCAGGGGCAGTGCAGCAATCGGGCTTTTATAAAGGAGATTAATAAAATGTAGTTAGAGAATTGTGCCATGCTGCAGATAATAATAAACAATCCCGGCGATAGCTATAATCGCCAACACTATGGCATAGATCCACCAATCACTTTCACCGGCATCGTCTTCCTCATTACCTTCTACATGCAGCATCTTATTTTCCGGAATTACCAGGCTGCGATTATCCGGCACTGATCTGCGTTCCTCCGGGCGTACTGCTCTTTCTGTTCCCACCACCGGAAAGAAGTTGAGACCTTCCGTAGCCTTAAATTTTATCTCATCTTCTTCACGGGTCAGCAATCCTATACCTGGCAGATCAGCCTTTTTACGGGTGCGCAACAGCGCCCGTACCCTGCCCGAAAAATCATTCCACCGTTCTATCGCTTCTACCTTCGATATCCGCTTTTCAGCCGCTATGAAACTGTAAAATGCAGCATCTTCTACACCCAACTCAGCAGGTCTGAAATCGACCGTAAATACAGGACCAATAAAGATTTTTTGTCCAAAATCGTAGCGGGCAGGCACCCGCATAACAGAGAATTTACCAACTCCGTGTATGCTGACTTCTTTATAGAGAAAGAGGTATTTACAAAAGATACTGGAACATATTATTTACCAGGTTGCGAGAACGAATATACAATTCCTCCTAAAACATTAAAACCAAAACCTGATATTGGTTCCAACTTTCATATTTGTTATTGAAAATATTATTGAATTGAAGCCACAGATTCAATTTCGGAATTACGGTAAATTCAACCCCGGCGTTTACATCGTAAGCACCTTTTGAACTTTCATCTCGCCGCCTTTGTTTTATAATTGGTCCATCCCAAAAAAAACGATCCGACTTAAATTGCAGATCCTTCAACACCTGCCACCGAATGCACCGGTAATTTCCACAGGCAATAAGCCCCATGCTTTATCATTTACTTTCAGTCCTGAGAATTGATTAATAGTTGCTCCAGCCAAGAAACTAAAATTGTTCCTGCACCGTATATCCAACCTCGCCATGAATCCTTATTGCACTCATTTCCGGCTCATAAACTGTTGAAATGTTTTTCCATCTGGATATCATTTAAAAACAAGACTGCATTTTTATACTTTAGCACCGAAAGTTTTGCATTGTAAGTAAAGTGGCTTCCACCAGAACCTTTAAAGCCAGCAAACTGTTCTATTACCCTGGTATTTTAAGCAACTGTGTGGTTGCGCTATCCATGGATTAAAGCAGCCAGAGACTGAAAAGTGTTCTTTTGGTAATAACCTATCCAACCTCCCTGCAAAACAAACTTTTTATCCTTTACTTTAACCAATGCAGTTAAAGTTTGGCAGCAGTGAAAAATCATTGTTATCCCAGGAAGGAGTGATACCGGCGTTTAAACTAAACCCGGCTTTGTTCACCAGCACTGCCGGACGATGTAGTAAAGATTATTGGTTATTTTTTGACTGCTGTAGGTCTTGTAGCGGGTCAGATCAGCGGTAAATCCAACATTAAAAGCCAACGCGTCGCTGAATGTTTTTGTCAGTGGTGCATTCAACAATATAGATGTTTCGCTTTACCATGCCGGTTATCTCCAAAAAAAGTAAGGGAAAGTGTTGGATCGTATGCATATTCCAAAACTATTAACTTCTTTGTTACGCAACCCTAACAGAAGCCCAATGGTAGAGTATCTTTGGCGTAAGCTGTCTTTACTATATTTTAATGTGTCTGGCTGATAACCGTAATAATACTGAGTACTGTAGTCTGCATTTACTTTCCGCTCCACTCCAGATTGTTATTACCGCTATAGATACCCGTAATATCAGCATTGGTTTGTTGAATATTGCTGATAAGGGAAGGCTGCCCTTTTGCGAAATATGGCTTTCCATGAAAGTTAATAATAGTATTTTTCCCATCACCAAAGGCAAAACCAGCCTGGGCAAAAGGGGTACTATAATTACCAAAACCCAGTTTTACATAATTGCTGTTAACCCAACTAAATGTTGAGTCGGTGGATAAAGCCAGTGGCTTTAATGCAACAGGTTGATAAGTAAAGAACAGGTTTTGCGCCGGAATAGAATAACAAGTCTGGTATGGGTCGTATCGGCGAGAGGCACACCTGCACTAAAATTTATTTTGGCCGCAGGTTTTAAAACGGGCTTATATGCCGAAGTTATAACCACTGTTCTTTTTTGTAGTATCTGCTGCGTTTCCTCCACCGCTGCGCCTGCACAGAAACAACAACAGCTATTGAGAATATTAAAACAAAGAATTTTTTCATAAATAGGTTTATTGAATATTACTGTTGTGCTACTTTACTGTTGGCATTTTTTTCATTCACCACAGCATTCAGTTTTCTCTGTGCTTCCTGTTTTAGTTCAGGAATGGTAGCATTTTCCGAAACACTTTTCAGCGTTGCCTCAGCATTGAAATAGTCTTTTTGTTTCAAGTAAATATCACCTAACAAAATGTAAGCTTTAGTAGTCCAGAACTCATACGAACCGGCTTTGTTGACCACTTCAAAAGCGGCTTTTTCAGCTTCATCAGTTTGTTTTGCTGAAACAAAATATAAGCAAGCTGGTACCTTGCTTCTGCCGCAAACTCCGACTTGCCTAAACTGATAACAGTACGATAATAGGATGCAGCCTGTTCTGTTTCATTGCTTGCCTGGTAGCTTTTTGCAATTACCATATTAGCCATCATCTTATCATCAGTCGCAATTCCTTTTTGTGCCAAAAGATCTCTTGCATTCGGTACAGCATCTTTCCATTGATTCAGACGATATTGTGAACGAATAACCCGCGCATTGCTTCCAATTGTATATCTGGCTGTGTGGCTATATTTTTCAACTGTATAAAATACAGTTCGGCTTCTTCATAATTTTTCAATTCGAAGAAGTTAATCCTCGCGGCCTGCAACACACTTTTCTCTGCATACTTATTAGGGGCTTTCGATGCGACATAAGCATACCCGATAAGAGCATTTGAATATTCTTTCCGTCCATTATAAATCTCAGCTATCTTGTAGTTGGCATCAATCGCATACCTGCCATTAGGAAATTTGTTCAGGTATTCCTTAAAACCAGTTAATGCAGCATTTTGCTGGTCATTGTTGTTGAACTGCATGTCGGCAGAAGCATAGGTAAGCGAATCTTCTTCGGTATAACTAATTTCTTTACCACTTTTCCATAAAGGCGACAAACTCTGTTGGCTTTTGATCCGCTATAAAAATATTTCGTACATACTCAACGGCAGCATCACTTTCTGGCGAATTTGGATAGGATGAAATAAGCGTTTTAAAATTGGCTAAGGCATCTGCGTTATTATCAAGATTAAAATATGCGATACCTAATTTAAATAAGCCTGCGGATGCAACGCATGAAGCATTCTTGTTTTTTACCAATTTTAGTTAGTGGAGCTAATTGCAGCCCGGTAATTTTCGTCAGCAAGATAAGTATTGGCAATTTCAAGATTGGCATCGGGTATTAATGATGAAGTTGGATAACTTTTGTTCAAGCGATTGCAGTTGATTAATTTTTTCTGCACTCTGTATTCGCTGCTCCTGATATAATTGCTTTTTGATACAAGGCATAATCAGCAGATGGAAGATTATTGTTATAACAACATCATACATTTC
This sequence comes from uncultured Chitinophagaceae bacterium, assembly GCA_963726895.1. Classification (GTDB taxonomy): domain Bacteria; phylum Bacteroidota; class Bacteroidia; order Chitinophagales; family Chitinophagaceae; genus Segetibacter. Next base: position 113,733 of record CAVSED010000016.1, read on the forward strand.
TTGTGCCTGCCTGTAATTACGATTCATAAAATAAGCATCTGCACTTCTCAAATAGGCATCCTGTTCAACAGAGGAGAGATGCAGTAATTTTTCTGGTGACCTGTTCAAAGTAACTAAGTGCCTGCCGGTAATTTTCTTTTTGCAGGTAAGCATGTCCCAGGTCATAACGTGCATTGGTCACATTAACTTCCCACTGCGTTACAGGGCTTTTCAAATAGTTGTTTAAGTAATCTATTGCCTCGTCAGAATTGTTCTACCTATAAGCAATTTCGCCTTTCCAGAAATAGGCATAGGGAAATTGTGCAGTATTATAAGGTGAATTTTATCACTTCGTCAACAATGCATCTGCTTTTACTAATCTGTTGCTCATTAATGTATTCTACTGCTCTTCCATAAAATATTTTAGGATATACTCGTTTTACACTTTCACTTTTGCCACGCAAGCTTTCATACAATCCAGCGCATCTTTATAGTTATTGGTATTAGCCATAACATTTACCAATAATTCCTTTGCTTCAGCAAATATGTAGAATTTGGATAAGTAGTAATAAAGCTTTGTAACTCGCGTAGAAGCAATATCCTGGTAACCTAAATCAAAAGAAAGTTTGGCATAATTAAAGCATGAAATTTCTTTTTGAACCGATTGCTGCTGTTTGAAGCACAAAACAAAAATGCACTTCTTGCATTTGCTTTTTGACCTGTCTTTAAATATGAGTCAGCCAGCAGATACATGCTGTTTTGTGCAAGAGAATCTTCTTTACCACCCAATTGCTTAAAACCTGCAATAGCTTTGGTTAACTGATTGGTTTCATAATAGGTGTAAGACAATTCATACAGGTCTTCCCTCCTTACTTTATCTGCCTTGTTTACATATTCCTGCAAGATATGGAAGTGCCTTTTGATAATTCTTTTTTTCAAAATACGCATGCCCAACCAACTGTCGCAATTGTAAATCATAATATTGCCCACCCTTCATTTAATTTCTCTTCGCCATACTCAATTGCTTTGTCTTTATCACCACTGAAGTACAAAATTTCAGCAATGTAATAAGGAACGATCTTTTGATAAGTAGGCTGATTTTCAACTTTCCTGAAAGACTCCAGCGCACATCATAATTCTTTTCGTAAAAAGAAATAAAGCCAAAGTAATAATTGGCATCCAGGTAATTTGGGTCAGAAGGGATTTGCCTGATAGAATTAAAAAGCGGCTTGGCTTTATCAAATTGTTGCAGAGTAAAATAACTGTAAGCCTGGTGAAATTTCATCTCAGCAATTTCCCGGTTGCTCAGGTTATCAATGCCTGCTTTTTCGTACAAGCCAGCGCATCTTCAAACTGTTGCTGCCTGAAATAGTATTCGCCCAACTGGTAGCTCAGCATTTGAATGCGCGGTGCATTGTGTTCTGTTTCAATAAATTCCCGTGCCGCCGCTTCCGCAGTTGATTTCATTCATTTTCAATCCAGAAACAATGGTATAATATTTAGCTTCCAATTGCGTACTTATAGGTAGTTTGCTGTTGGGCGTGCCGCCATTGGCAATGTTTTTAAATAAAGGATAAGCAAGACTGTATTGCTTCTTTCTGATACAATTCTTTTGCCAGTTTAAAATCTGCATCAGGATCAATGTTAGCCTGCGTAGCCTGCGCCGAAGACTGTTGTACGGCCATAAAAAAGCTGCGGCAAAAACCTTTCTTTATGTTTGCGATCATAGCTCTTGGGGGTTAACGTTGAATATTTTTATAAATATTACAATTGTTCATCTTAATAAAATGCAAAAGGTAGAGCATTGGAAAAGAGCCCGGCTTTAGCGGCACCAGGCAGATTGAACTACCTGCTGTTCATCGCTTTACCCGGTAAAAAAAACACAGTAAAGGTAGCCATAGCGTCTGCGAAACCCGAACAACCCCGGGCGGTGTGGATAAACAATGACTAACCCAACCGTTGATAACATTGGGATTAACCCAGGTACCCTGATAAGTATTACGAACACGCAAAAGATGTTGTAACCTGCAAAATTTTATGGTGGTTCTGTTCCTGCTAAGAACAATATTTGTATATGTTTTTCCTTCTTTCCAAGCTTACCTATATTTTCATACAACCCGCTAACTGGGTGCTTGCCTTGTTGCTTTGGCGCATACTGGCAAAGAGCCCAACCCTCAAAAAACGACTCTCCGTCCTTCTGCTGGCAACCATTTTCATTTTTGGAAACAATTTTTTGTTTACGAAACTTGTGCTCGCCTGGCAACCCGCTCCCGTTACGTTGCCGCCTGGCAAAATGTATGCTGCCGGAATTCTGTTAGGCGGAATTGCCAGTTTCGACAGCCACGATAGTGGGTATTTTAATACGGCTTCAGACCGTTTCATCGAAACCAGTATTTTGTACCAGCAAAAGAAAATTAAACACATTATTATCTCAGGTGGAAGTGTTTTGGAAGACCGCCCAAAAGAGTTCTCCCTTTCTGTTGAATAAAATGCTGGCTCTTGGCATAGCACCCACTGATATTTTTATTGACGATCAGTCGCGGACAACCTTTGAAAATGCCCAGTACACCAAAAAAATAATTGACTCCCTGCATTTACGTCCGCCTTTTATCCTGGTCACTTCGGCTATGCATATGCCGCGAGCCAGGCTTGTCTTTGCCAAAGCAGGCATACCGGTTGTTGGCTATCCAGGTGACTATAAGTCATCGACAGCAAGTTGTCAATTACTGATTATTTCATACCCTCACTTGGCACTCTCAACGATTGGAGTATGTTCTCAAAAGAATTAGTTGGCGTGCTGGGGTATAAACTTTTTGGCAAAGCGTAGCAGCAGGTAATGTACAGGTTCTATTTTTTGAGAGCCGGCATGGTATCTCTGTTGTGACATTTGTTGCGACAGTGTACCCCGCTTTACTGCGGGGCTCCGTTCAACAGTAGCGGTTAGATGAAAAGAAGAAGGTGGTAAAATAGGATTTGGCTTTGATTCACTTTTTGAAATAGCAAGATGGGTAATTTGATCTTGAAAAGCCAGGAGCTTTGAACCAAGCCCAAAGAGAATACGCTTGAAAGACAAAGGTTGAAGACACAGTAGTACTAATGCTTAAACGGGAACGGTGAAAGGAATAGACTGTAGTCCGACTTTTGCTTTCCCGGGAGGCTGTTTCGTTCCTTCTTGAATTTTCTGCCACTGGAACAAATAATGAATAAAGTGATTTTCATGTTAAGACCTTTCCACAAGAGTTATAGGATTGCTCTTTATATCATCTTGGCGTAGCTCAATAGGCAACTTGGAAGGTCAAACTTTGTTGTAAGAACCAATAGGTTCAACGAATTTCAAATTTATCTATCTATAAAAATATTTAAGCGGTTCCTTACAGTCACTAATCAAAGAAGCACCATTTTAGATGTGCTTCTTTCTTTTTCAACGCAATACTATCTACAGTCCACCGTGTGCCCATCAATAATGCAGCACTTTTATTTCGGTGCGCCTGTTCTTTTCCCTGCCTGCAGGGTTGTCTTTGCCATCAGGCAAAGTGTTGGGGGCAATTGGTATTGTTGCACCAAAACCAACGCTTGTAAGGCGATCTGCTTCTATTCCTTTACTGATCAAATAGTCAGAAAATGCTTTGGCACGTGCTTCTGATAAAGCCTGGTTTAGCTGGTCAGAACCCTTGCTGTCTGTATGCCCGCGCACTTCAATTAACATGGCAGGATATCTTTTCATCAGCGCTACCACGGTATCCAATACTACATACGAATCTTGTTTAAGTATTGCCTCATTAAAATCGAAATATACTTTCTCCACCACCGCCGGTTTGTTTTCTACATATGGCGGCTTTTCTATACAAAAAGAACTGCTCACAATCGTATCCATTTCATTGGCCGGTGAACTAACCAATACATTGTTTGGCAAGTAGCCTGGTTTTGTTGCCGTTATTTTCAGCGGCTGAAACTCTTCTACTGCCAGTTCATATTGTCCCGTGGAGTTGGTGGTTTTTACGGCTACAGGTGTGTTGCCGACATTGGTAATAGTGACTGCGGCACCTTCCAGGGGAAGCCCGGTCGCACAATCAGATACCAAACCTGCCAGGCGTTTTGCAGGTGATCTTTTACTGGCAGCATACAATTCCAGGCAACATTCAGATGAGCGGTCCGAACTGAAATACAGCGCATCGGTCACATACTTTTTGCCGGTGCTTACAATATAAATGTCGTCTTTCACCGAGTTGACCGGGTAGCCCAGGTTCTCAGGTTGCGACCAGGTTCCCCCTGTTATTTTTTGTCTGGAAAAAATCAAAACCTCCCATACCTGTTCTTCCATTGCTGGAGAAAAGCAGGGTGTTGGCGGGCGCAAAATAAGAAGGTGCATATTCATCGTCTTTTGTATTAACTATCGCACCCAGGTTTACCGAAGTACCGGGATTTCCGGCTGCATCCACTGTGGTCATCCAAATATCGAAGCCACCCGATCCGCCGGGTTTGTTAGAGGCATAGTACAGCTTACCATCTGCCGTTAAAAATGGTTGTTGCGAATTATTTCCGGTAGTGTTAATATCACCCGTTACCAATATGGGTTCACTCCAGCTTCCGTTTAGTTGGGTGCTACTATAGATGGCTGCCACTGTTTTACCGTTCTGCTTCGTCCATTTGGTTACATACATGCGTGTTCCATCTGCACTAAAAGTGGCACCTTCTAAATGCTCATCTTTTGCCTGTGGTATGCTGAACTTGATAGCCAGTGAATCGTGCAGGTTGCTTTCATACAGCTTGTTTATAAACGGGTTTGTCTGACCGGTGCCGCTGTCGGGGCGGGTAGAACTAAATACCAGTTTGCCATTCATGAAGGCGGGTGCCGAGGTAGCACCTGCTGCATTAACCGGTAATGCGCCGACTGAGTATAAAGACAGATCTTTCTTCTGTAATTCAAACTGCCTGAACTGCAAATTCTTCAACTCTTTTATAGCGTCTTGTTGATAGGTATCATCGTTCGCATATTCCTGTACAAATTTGGTGAACAAACTTTGCGCTTCATCGAAGTTGGAAGTGGCACGTAAGCTTTTGGCATACCAGTATTTTGCCAGCGGAAACTGTGCGCTGTAGCTGGTTGCTTCTTTGTAATAAGGCTGGGCTTTTGCATAGTTATTGAGCATGCGATAGCTCTCCGCGGTCTTGTACACTATGTCGGCGCGACTTGTGTTTTGCGGCTGCTTTGCTTTGGTTGCTGTAGCCCACCACATAAGGATCAAAAGATTCAGTTCTGCCGGCTGATTTACTGTCGAGATATTTTTCGAAATATTGAGCAGCAGAATAGTAATCACCTTTGGTATAATATTCGTTGCCGGCGCGCAGGTAATTATAGGCAAACTGCGCCTGTGCCTGACCACTCACCATTAAGACTAGCGCCAAAACTAAACTTTCGAATAACGACTTTCGGTTGGTTGTGCGCACCCTGGAACCGGCACCTAAAGCTGCACATTGGTTTGCCGTTGAACGGAATGCGACGCAACGATGAAGCCATGAAAAACCACTGTTGGTAACGTAAAAAAACGGGCGTTGGATAAATGTTTTCATTATTTCTGCTGGATAAATAATAAATAATGGATGCTGGTTATAGCCGTGGACATATGAAATGTTCTTCGGGTGTGCGCACGGTTTTTCTGCCTATGAAGGAAAGTGAGATCTCGAAACTGCTGGCACCGTTCACCATTCGCCCAAGATCTGATGTATTGATGTCGTAGCTGACGCCAAGCACCATGTTTTTGTGGTTGAAACCTACGTAGGGCGACACGGCATCGTCGAAGCGATAGTTGGTGCCAAAGAGGAAATCGGTTGTGCTGCCGGCGTGCAGTTGTACGTAGCCGCCCGCCATTTTTTCGCTGGCGTTGCCCTGGCGCAGGTACAATATATTGGGTGTAAAACTGACCGTTTCGGAAAGCGCCAGGCGAACCCCGCCATGCATCGTAAAGCGCATGGGAAGTTTTTCTTTGGCACCAGTCGAGAACTCATCGTCGGGCTGGGTAAGATGCGAGGCAGAGAAGCCGAGATAGACGTTGGCTTTTTTGCCGGGCTGTGCATCGTAGTACAGCACCCCGGCGCCCGCATCAAAATTCATAGCGCTGGTCTTTGTTGGCAGGTCACCGCTCGTGCTGCCGGGGTTGTAGCCGGTAACCGGGTTCCACTGATCGCCGAGGGTAAATTTGCTGGGATTGAACCTGCGGCTAACAATGCCTGCCTGTAAGCCAAAAACCAAACGCTGGCTACCTGCCACGCCAAAACGCACACCAGTATAAGCCGCAGAGCCGTACGCTGTCAGGTAGTTATAGCCGCCATCGCCGGCAGTTTGGTTGAGCACACTAGCGCCGAAATTGATGTTTTTTTCGGTGGTGATCTCAACCGAAGCACCCGGCGTTTGAAAGGGCGACGACACCGAATTCCATTGGTTACGGTAGATTCCCGACACACGGTAATCACCATCGAAAGCGCCGGTCAACGCCGGGTTTAGCCAAGCCGGATATACATAATATTGCGAAAAATGCGGATCTACCTGTGCCGCCGCTCCACGGGCCAGAAGCAGCACCACCGCCAATAGCAAACCTTTGTAAAAATTTTTCATGAGGTACGTCATTAAAGTTTATTCACGGATCAATTCTGTTTATACCTGTCTTCTTTTTTGTGACCGGCTTTATCATGCTTGAAGGGGCATTGTTGCGACAGTCTACCCGCTTTATTGCGGGGCTCCGTTCATCAGTTTATTCTTTGTTGTCTCTTTTCTCTCTGTTTATTAAATGCTGCCTGTCTACTTTTTGTCACCTTATGATTGCCACATATCCTGAGTATGGTGGTGTGCCATCGCGCAGGTTTACAACATAGTAATAGGTGCCAACAGGCAGCGGACTGCCGTTCAATTTTCCATCCCAGCTTTGCGATGAACCTCCTGAGATCTTATGCACCGATTTTCCATAACGGTTAAATATCTCGACTATGCTGTTTGGATAATCTTCCAGGTGGGTGATCAGCCATGTATCGTTAATGCCATCGCCGTTGGGAGAAAACGCGTTGGGTATTTTTACCGGGCGTGCTACCCGCACCGTTACCGTATCGGAGGCCTGGCAATTGCCCATGCCGGTTGCCGTAAGTGTATAGGTTTGGGTGAGCATCGCCCGCACGGTAGGTTGCAGGGCGGTCGGGTTGTTGAGACCAAAGCCGGGCGTCCACAAAAATGCAAGGTTGGAAGAGTTGACGACAGGGTGAAGCGTGATCGTATCGCCCTCAGCAACTAAAACCGACGGGCCGGCATCGATCTTTGGTTGCAGGTACACCGTTACAGACCGTGTTGTATCCGCGGTACAGCCCTGCGCACTGGTAACAACAAGGGTGACGGCAAACTGGCCGGGGTTTGAAAAGGTAAGTGCGGGGTCAGGTGCAGCGGAGGTTGTTCCATTGCCAAAAGACCAGGCGTGAGCAGTTATTGTACTATTGACAACAGTGCTTACATCGGTGAAAACAGTTTGTGCTCCCTGGCAAATGGTATCGCGATTGATGCTAAAGTCCGCTATGGGTTTTGCATAAAATGCTACTACTTTACTGGTGTCTGCCACACATCCATAAGGCGAGGTTGCGAGCAATGAAACGGTAGCATCAGTTAGCGCATCGTTGTAAGTATGCTGTGGTGACGACACATCAAGTACAGGCGAATTGTCGCCAAAGCTCCACTGAAAAGTAAGTACAGACTGATCTGCTATGGAGGACAGGTTCGTAAAGTTGGCCATCGCACCCGGTTTGCAAACTGCCGTAGCGGTAGTAAAATCAGCAACAGGCAGCGGACGCACCTGTACCGTTTTGGTCACTTCCTGACTTACACAACCACTATCTGAAACCACATACAATTTTACATCTGTGCTGCCGGCGGCAGCAAAATATTTGCGAAATGCACTTCCGTTTAGATAAGGAGGGAATACTTCGCCATTGCTGAAACTCCAGTTCCACGTAGCGATTGCGCCAGAAGAAATGGTTGAACGGCTGGTAAGCAACGCAGATGAGTTGAGGCATACATTGTCACCCAATCCTTCGTTAATAGAAAAATCAGCCACTGGTACCGGCGCAATATTGATGTCAGCCGAAACAGAGTCAATACATCCTCCCGCAGTGTTGAAGATGTACCAAACTTTATGCGGATTGCTGCCTGTTTGGGCAGCAACAGCCGGATCGAAAGTACCCGTTGCCAGGTCGGTAACGCCGCTGCCACGGTATAAATAAGCACCCACAACTCCATTGGTGACACTGCCAAAATTCAAGACGATGGGCGAGCCATTGGCACAAATGCCAGCGATTGGTGTAGCAACCAAAACCGGATGAATACTCACCGCGGCATCAATACTTTTAGCAGCCGTACACCCATTGGCAGTCGCCAACAGTTTGACGGTATATATTCCTTCAGCAGAAAAATTGTGTACCGGGTTGACCGTAGTAAAGGTATCGGTCAGCACATCGCCAAAAGTCCACTTATACGTCAGGGGGGAGCTGTTTGCAACGGTAGTCGTATTGGTAAAACTTACGGTGCCGGCAGCAGGCAAACAAGTAGAATTAAAAGTAAATTCTGGCTGCGGTACCGGGTGAAGTACGAGTGCAGCAAAGGAGGTATCGGAACAGCCGCCGACCGAAGTAAAAACATACCAGACAGTATCATTTCCGGGAGCGACCTGCGCCGGATCATACATGCCACTAATAGAATTTATAATCCCTGCTCCTTTGTAAATGCCGGTACCGGGAACTCCATTTGTAACCCGGGCACCGGCCACAGAGAAAGGTGCAGCGTTGGCACATACGGAAGAACTGACGCCCAGGTTATAGGTGACCTGCGGTTTTACATTAAAGGTCACATCTATAGCAGTATCCTTCGCACATCCATTAACTGTTTTTACCTGGTAGCCAATATGGTATAGTCCAAATGTGTCGAACACATGAGCGGCATCCCTGGTGTCGACGGTTGCGTCGGTAAAGCTCCATTGATAACCAAAAGGATCGAGCGCCTGACCATCGGGGGCGAATGCCTGGCTGGTGAATTGTACCAATCCACTTTCTGGTAAGCATCCGGTTGGTGAAATGGCAAAGCTGGCAAACGGTTTTGCATAAACCGTTACAGTCGTCAGCGAGGTGTCACTGTTGCAGGTGCCGCCGCCTTTGATGGCGTGTCTGATCTGGTATGTTCCGGCACTGTCGTAATAATGCTTAAAGACATTGCCGCTGGTTAGCGTGTCTGCCTGGCCATCGCCGAAAACCCAATACCATTCTGTAGTTGCAGTTGGGCCGGGAGTTATGGTGACAGGGTCGCCGAGGCAGACAGAAGGTGTAACTGTGAAGCTGGTTTTGATACCCGGTGGAATGACCACATTTTTGGTAGTGTCTGCCGGGCATCCTTCATCGGAAACAGCCGTCAGTTTTACTGCATAGGTTGTGTCGGAAGTTGGGAAAGTAAACAGGGGATTTTGAATGCTGTCGCGGGCTGGTGTGCCGCTGGGAAACTGCCAGTACCACTGCCCTATCGTATAACCGTTGCCGGTTGTATTTCCGGTAAATTGTACACCATCAGCCGGGCAACCGGTTTGTGTAAAGGTAAAGTCTGCTGTGGGTCTGTCTTTTACCAGTACATCTATAAAAAACTTTTCAAATGGGTCGCAAAGGTCTGATGCCGGGTTCTTTGCCGACACCGGAATATTAAAAGTCCCAACCGAACTAAAGGTGTAAGGATTGCCCGGCACACGATACTTATAGAACAACTTGTTTTCAACAAGCATAGAGTCTTCCGGTTCTATGATGCTGATGCCGTCACCGGTTACCAGGTCGCCGGGGTTAGGTTGTATCTGCGACACATAGCTCATTTGCCATTTGATCTGACTTGGTTTAAAAGCGATCAGTAATGAGAGTTCAACGTTGGTTCTTATGCAGGTAAAGTTGTTGGCTGTGCGGGCGGTATCCAACTGGTTATGTATGAGGGTACGTGCATTCAGGTTGTTGATGTATGTGCCGGCATTAAAGGCATAACTTTCGGCGCTGCCAAGCCCATAAGTAATGGCGGTAAAGGCGGAATCGCTTTGTACAAATGACTGTGTCTTTGCCGAGGCCCACCGCCGCACACAAACACTATAGCCCGGTATGTTAGGATGTGTATAGCTAAATTTACTTCCGGCGGGTATGGCGCTAAAGGATGTGCCATCAATTTTCAGGCTGCCGATACCATTGGTAGGAATGATAAGTGTGAGGTAATTAAACTCGATTTTTTCTTGGGTATTGCGATAGAAACCTACCTTTTTTATGGCTTGCTCCACCGGGCTTAGATATACCATTTCAGGGTCGCCCAAACCTGTAGAACAGGGTGAACCACCCGAGGCAAATTGTGCCACCATTACCGGCTTGTCTGCTTCAATATGATCGGCAGTAGTACTTTCAAAATAATAGTAGGTGTTACCGATCAACCCGGTCAGCGGCACATTATTCAACTTTACTACAGTGGTTGGGTCTTTCACTGCTACCTTATACATGTTGCGCATCAGGCTGCCGGGGTCGTCAGAGTTTGACCAGGGCGCAGTCAGGTAGTTTTTACCCCATGCCTCTTCGGGAAATATCTGTTGCATGTCATTATCCCGTCCACTGTTGCTCCAGCAGTCAGAACTCCCCTCCGGTTCTGCTGCTGCCGGCAAACACTGCCACCGGATAACATACCCCGGTGCCATTGTCAACCGACCTTACGGTCGTACCCGTTAATTCATAACCGTTTTCGGGGTCGGTCAATGCACCTATGATCTGGTAAATTTCTCCCTTTTGCAGGTCAACCGTTATAGGCACACCCGCTGGTTTGTTATTACGAGTTCCTGACCGATGGAGTAATCACAACCCGGGTATTATTTTCTTTCGCCACCACATACATCCACGAGTAAGCATTGTCTGCGTTTCGCTGGGCACTGTTGATGGAAATATAATTGTAGCCCCAGGTTTCCACCGGCATTAGCATGGTAGCGCCCGACGAGGTTTCGCCATAGATGTGAGCATAGGCAACGATCGGCTCTGTGCTGGTGATATGAATTCCTTTTTTTACAAATTTGCCTTCTCCACCCGTACCTATAGGCGGTGGCGGCGTAACCAGCCGTGCATCGAAAGCGCCACCTTTGGGTATGGGACCAATAGCAGGAATACTATTTGGTGAACTGGTTACGGTAACCCCAATTGGCATAGGGTCTTCTATTGAAACTACCGTATTTGCCGGAATGGTATATACGCGTGTCCACGGACCGCCGAGCGGTGGAGGCAGCGGCGAGCCCGAACCTTCAATTCTTACGGTCACCACCGCGGGCTGTTCATGCGTGCAGAGGTATAACACCATATCCTGTGCATTGTCATAGGGAGGTTGCTCCATAAACTGGTGATGCCCGTAACCGACCCAAAATTCTTTACCCATATTGGTAAAGCTTTGCGCCCGGCCACCAACACCTATCACCAGCGTACCTATCAGTAACAATATGCTCTTTTTTACATTCATAAATTCATCCCAGGCATTTCTTCACCATTGTTAGTAAGATGCACAAATCGAAAAAAAGTCCCCTACTCTTTCACTAACCGTTATTGCTTATACTTTCCTCCGCGGCTCCGTCACCTTTACCAGCATGGCTGTGTTCCGTACCTGCCACCTGTTTTGTTTTTTTGGTCACCGGCAGTTGAAACTTTTATTTGACATAGTTGCGACGCTCCGTTCAGGTGCATCGCAATGAATAAACTTTTGACTGCGAAACGAATACCTTGTCATGTTCCAAAACTCTCTTTGCCGGAAATCTTTCTCTACTTTACTGTTAGCAATGCTACTACTAATCTTTCACTGAATTACCGGCGATAGGTATTGCCAAATAAACGCAAACACCGTTATCAAACAACACATTGGAACCCGAACCTAAAGCAGCGTAAAGCACTCACTGCACACGAGTGCGACGCAACCTAAGAATCACAAAGACCCAATGTTTGGTACCCAATAAAAACACCGGGCTTTTTTACGCTACCTACCGAACTAAATTAATAGACCCTTTTCGCTCGATAATGCTGCCGTTGAGCAGGGTTATTCGGGCTACATATATATACACACCTACCGGCTGCTGCTTGTTGTTGTAGGTTCCATCCCAGCCATTCTGCTGGCTGTTCGTTTCGAAGATTTTCTGACCCCACTGGTTAAAGATCATCAGGTTCATAGACCTGATCACATTACTGTACACCTGCAGGCGGTCGTTGCGACCGTCGCCATTGGGTGTAAAAGTGTTCGGGATAAATACCATATCGGTACGCGTAGAGCCGGTAGCCGTGCCAGGCAAACTGGTTTGGCAGGCTTGTGCCGCAAGTGCGCGCACCTGCAACATAACCTGCTGAAACGCACTCAAGCCAGTGATAACATGCAACAGCCCGGTTGCGCCAGACGATGGCGCGGTAAACGGTCCACCATTTACTGAAACTTCGTAGCCGGTAGCTCCATTTACCGGCGTCCATCTAAAGGTGAGTGCATCGCCGGCTGCAATTGCAGAATCAACCGTAACAACTGGTGAAGCCAGCAACGGATTGACGGTGAGGTTGACCTGGGTTCGGGACGTTGTACAACCTGCAGCCGACACGCCTTCTGCAAAATAGCTGGCGCCGGCTGCGCCACCAGTTACTGTAAACACGGGTCCTGACGCCAATGGAGTTCCGCCGGTGGCGGTTGCATACCAGTTGTAGGTGATAGCAGTATCTGGTGAAGAGATACTGAAGGAGGCGCTGCTATCGGTGCAGATGGCGACCGAAGCCGGGGTAACCTGTACAGTACCCGGCGTACAGGCAGATACTTCTGCCGAAACACCGGTTTGACAAGAGTTAATGCCGAGCGCACGGACCATAATGCTAATTTGCTGCAACGGAGAAACGGGACTGACAGTATGGGTGAGACCTGTAGCGCCTGAAGAAGGTGTTACATACGTTTGACCACTGTCGAGCGACACCTCATACTCTACGGCTGAGGGCACAGCAGCCCATTTAAACCGGACCGAGTCGCCGGTTACCAGGTCAACAACCGGCACGGGTGATGCTAAAGCTGGCAGCACACTCACCAATACCTGTTTACGATTGATGCTGGCACAACCTGCTTCCATTGCCTCTACGTAGTAGGTCATGGTATCGGTTACATTGGTAACAGGGAAGCGAACACCTGCCGCAGTAGCTGTGCCTCCGGTGGAGGTTGTGTACCAGGTGTATATTGTTAAATCGCCGGGATTGAGTACGACAAATGCAGTGTCTGTAGCAGTACAGATCAACAAACTGTCTTCCACTACTTCTATCACTGGTCGTGCACGCACGATAATTGTTTTGGTTGTATCACCAACACAACCATCGGCAGTGATGGTGCGCAAAGATTCGCTGTAGGCACCCGCAGTATTATAGAGCAAAGATGGGTTTGGAACAGAGACCGTGGTAGAGTCGTGGAAATTCCAAATCCATTGGTTGACCCTGATACCATTTTCGGTCAGGCTGTCTGCCTGGAACATAGCCTTGTCGCCGCTACAGCCAGAGAACGAAACACTAAAGTTAGTTTTGGGGGCGGGTAATACCTGCACATAAATGATGTCTTCACGACTGTTATCACAACTTTCAATATCGGGACTGGTGTAGATAATTGGCACTCCATAAACACCCGGTGCCGGGAAATTATAATCCTGGTTCAGGGTGAAACTGTAGTAGGTAACACCATTGACTTCGGTTGAAGTCGCTGGGTATTGGGATTCACAAAGTCGTGTCAAGGTTTGGCGAAGTGGGTGTACGGCTAAAGTTCCATTTGAGAGAGGTAGGTTTTAAAGGAATCCTGGCTGTAAACCTGAATGGAGAATTGGCACAAGTAAAGTCGGTAGGAGTACCTGAAGCATTCAGGCTATTGGTTATAGAACCTACAGCCTGTAGATTTTTTACCAGGGTACCCATGTTGTAGCCATAGCTTTCTACGCTTCCCAAACCATATACAATACCTGTAAAAGCAGAGTCACTCTTCACAATACTTTGACCTGGCGTAGAATTCCACCGCCTGATAACAACCGAATAACCGGGTGCATTGGGATGTGGATACGAGAATTTTTGTGCTGCGGGTATATTAGCAAAAGGTACTCCATCGATGGTGAGTGAGTTGATCCCATTGGTCGGTATGATCATGGTTACATAGTTCTCGTCGATCTGGTATAAATCGTTGCGATAAAAACCGGTATAGTTTACTGCCTGTTCTACAGGACTGAGGTAAAACATTTCGGGATCTCCATTGCCTTCGGTGTTGGGACAGGAGAAGGAAGAAGACATATACAGCGCAACAAGTACAGGTTTGTCGGAGGTAATGTTGTCGGCTGTGTTGCTTTCAAACTGGTAAAAACGGTTGTTGATGATGCCGGTCATGGTGACCCCGTTTCTTTTAACAACAGTTGTGGGATCTTTTACCATCACACGGAAAATATTGGTCATGAAAGTACCGGGTGAATTATCGGTTGAAGAGGGAGCAGTCAAATAATGTTTGCCCCATGCCTGGGAAGGAAATATCTGTTGGAAGATAACGTCGCCGGAACTGCCTTCGTCTGCACCGCAGCCTAAACCTGTGCGCGTACTACCGGCAAAAACAGCAATGGGAAAGCATTTGCCATTATCGTTTGCTACTGACCGTACCCGGCTGCCGGTGAGATCATAGCCTTCAGACCCAGAAATGATGGCGCCCAGCACCTGGTAGATCTCTCCTTTATTGAGAATTACGGTAAAGGTTAAATCAGCGGGTCTGCCCTTTAGTGTGCGCGCTGATGGGGTGATCTCCACTTTGGTGTTATCGTTATCTGATACTACAAAAAAAGATGAATAGGCACTGGTGTCGCTATAGTTCTGTTTTGAATTGAGGGTATAATATTCATAACCGTAAACACCTGTTGGCATAAGCATGGTAGCCCCCGAGTTTGCACTTGAATAAATATGTGCATACGCTACTATAGGCACATCACTGGTAATACTGATCCCCCGCTTATAAAACCCTTCATCAAATAACCTGGCATCGTTAGCGCCGCTCTTGGGGATCAGATCGCTTACTTTCACTGTATTTGGCGGAATGATGTAATTGCGTACATAATTGGTGCCGTTGATCCTGACCTGGACGTTGGCGGCCTGCTGATCGGTGCTGAGGTAAAGTACCATTTCTTGCGAGTTGCCACCACTGGTAAAGTCATAGCTTTTTGCATAGCCAACCCAAAATCTCTTACCCCTGTTAGAGCTATCCCTGTCCGGACCGACAGGTGGTGCATATGGATTGACAAGACCGGTAAACTTGTCGATATAGTCGAGATTAGCCTGGCTGATTATTTTTTTGTTCACGTCTACGGTGCTGGAGAAACCTACCACCCATGCATTGCCCGGGGTCGTTTTACCCAGACCAATACTATGCTGATCGGGGATAGAGCCCTGCCAGGGATCAATGTAAAATTGCTGCATGGTGTAAGGGTAATTGCCGCCTGCAGGTGTTTCAACTGTGGTGTAGAAATACATGGAGTCGCTGCTTGCAGGCAACCCTTTTGGTACCACACCTGAATAACGGCGCACTGTAATGCTGTCGGGCGCAGTAGCACCCCAGGTGATCTTCATAACTGTATCGGTGCCGTACATAAAACTTTGCATCTGACCTGCTGCAGGAGTATTTGGAATGGCTGTTAGCATTGTTGGCAAAGAAGATGGTAAAAATTCGTAGGCACCGAGGTCGGGAACACCCTTTACCAATGCATCGGGACGATAGTTGTGACTAAAGTCATAATTGTTACCGGAGATCTGTATGCCTCGACCATGCATAGCCCAAACGTTGGGCGCAGCAATATTCGGCTGCAAGGCAGTGTCACTGACAAATGCAGGCTTGTAAACGATTGAGTTTACATCCCAATAGTATGCACTGCTCCAGGATTTCAATGTGGGATAATTTGCAGCGGGAGAACTTACCTGGACAAGATTGGCACCGGCTGAAAATAACATATTGTAATCGCCGCTGAAGTAAGTTGGATTATTTACGAAAAGAGCTTTGCCAGTACCGGTGTTTGAGAAGATGTTGTTTTTAATCTTGATATTGCCGTTTGTGGCGGTATGATTGAAATAGGCGGCATAAGTATTTACCGACGCGGGTACAGCTATATTGATGGAGTTGTTATAATAGTTAATATCAGTTGAATTATAACTGTACAGACCGTAAGCAGTAGCACCCGCACTTTTAATAGCAATAACATTGTTAATGGTATTGTTTCCACTCGAGAGATAGTTGGTTAATCCATATATAGAAGCGGTATTGCCAAAGTTGGCTATGATCATATTTCCCGCTATAATACCGCTGTCATTTACAGGTGCATCACTGTTGGTTAGGTAAAGCCCATAAACACTGGAAGAAACGGCCCCTGCTATCGTGATCTTATTGGCTGCGAAAATATAGCCGTTATCAGCGCCGGTTGCATAAATACCATATGATACTGGAGCAAGCGGTGAGGAGACCCTCACCAGATTGCTGTCTACTTTCAGGTGGTTGGTAAAGGCTGAATAAATACCATAATTATAGGCACCGGTGATCGTATTACCCTCAATAAGATGACCTGATGAAAGCGTGGAAGCATTGGCACCGGCAAGATAAATACCGCTCGAACCATTTTGAATGGTATTGCCTTTTATCACAAGATTTGAACCGGTTAGAGCTGCAGCATATACGGCGGCAGAAGCAGTAGAGGTTGTTGTGACTGCAGGAACTATTATCACACAATTCAATAGACTATCGTTCGATGAATTACCGGCAAATTCAACAGCTCTGCTATAGATGGCGGAAGTGGCGGCGATAGTCAGATTTTTGAAAACCAGATAGCTGGAACTATCGAAACGCAAAACATAATTGGATGATGCTACTGTAGAATTATAAGTGAGTTTAGCTGAGGTAGCGCTACTATTGGCACTTTGAAAGGTGACGTTATTGATAGCGGAAATACCCGGAACCCGACCAATCCTTACCTGCTCGGTATAGGTATCTGCGACTACATTGAAAATAATAGGTCCGGTGATGCCGCAGGCTAGCGCACTGACTGCATTGGTAAAGGAAAGAAAATTGTTGGTGGTACCAGGTGCAGGATTTTTATTGATGGTATAAGTGCCCGCCAGTAAAAGTGGGTTCATGTTTACCTGAACAACGTTGGTGAAGTTGGCAGTTCCGCGGCACACAATAGCCGCCCGGTAAAATTGGTTTGCCCTGGCACCCGTAGTGTACTGCGCAAGGAAAAGAGAATCACTGATGTCAACCCAGGGACCAGATGCGGAAGGTGCATTTTGCCAAATGTATTTTAAACCTGCGGCCGAAACAGTGCCTGGTATATCAAGTGTGATGGGAACGTCTACGCAAATACCGCCTGTTGGAGTAACAGAAGCGGTTGTAATGGTGGGTGCAGTACATGGTGGCACGGTGAACTCATAAGCTCCGATATCGGGAGTAGTCGTACTTCTAATAACCCCTAAAATATCAGTCGTAATATTTACCGGTGTGCCCTGGTTATCGAAGGGTGCTACGACTGGTGCATAGTTGCCGTTTTGTATATTAGCATACACCGGGTTTATGTTAATAGAATGCGCCTCCTGGCTGGTGGCTGTCTTCCAATCACCCAGAGTATTTTGGTTGCTGTTATAATATCCAATATAGTTTTGCGAACCGGCAGCGTTTAGATAGTAATCATTGTAATCGAGTTCAATTTCCGCGTTTACGCTGTTGATGTAAATAGCATGTTTCACGCCGGTAGCCTCCCCGACAATGGTGATGATGTTATTTTTGAATTGAAGACCAACCGGTCTGGAAGCAAGATAAAAACCTCTTTCTAAAAAAGCTCCGGATGGCTTGTCGATAGCGATCGTATTGTGGTAATATGACACATACGGTGAACCATCATTAGCAATTGCATAGATAGCTCCACCTCCGTTAAAATTATATAGCAGATTGTTGGCAACCGTGTCACTATTGCCAGAAGAAGCCACAGCATTGCTGTGGTAAATACCATACACAGTGGCGGTACTGGCAGCAAGTGCACCGAACAAGTTAAAGATCCTGTTTTTTGAAACAGAAATGCGTGAGCCGGTTCCTGTTATAAAAATACCAGCAACAACTGTACTGCTGGAACTTCTGGCTGGACGGGTGAAAGTGTTGCCAAGGACTGTAGTGCCAGAATTGCCCGCACCCAGATAAACACCATAGTTATAAAATTCGCTGATAGTATTGTTGGTAAACCTGTTTCCCTGAATAACAGAGGAAGTATTGGCGAGGGCAAGTATTCCATAAAAACCACCGGTAATTATATTTCCGTCAAATACATTCCCATCACACAAGGAAGCGCCGGATGACGTAGGAGAAGCATCAGAACTATTGATAACAATGCCGGCAAAACTTGTACTCGCCGAAACAGTGGAAACAAGGATCTTGCAGCGCGTGAATGTATTTGAATCTGCATTATTCAATAGCTGGACCCCAAAACCGTTTGCACCTGAGCCGGTAGCATCAATTACCAAACTATCGAAAGTAACGTGAGTTGTATGCGACAACTTTATCACCGCTTTTTGTAAGGTATTTGCTGAGCTGAAATGCAAAATATTTCCGTTGCCACGAAAAGTGATAGTGTTTACTGTTGACGCGCCAGGAATAGAGTCAAAAATAAGTTGCTCCTCGTACGGACCAGAGCCACCAACAACATTAAATACAACTGGACCAGCGACACCGCAACTCATTGATGCTTTTGCATCGTTGAAGGTTTTGAAGTTAGTGCCTGCAGGCCATGTTGTAGCGTTATTAAAATTGATTGTGTATGCACCCCCAGGCAGGGCCGGATTGACAGTAAGTTTTACAGGATTTGAATACACCGTCGAATTGCCGCAGGTAACCGCACATCGATAATATAGAGAGGTGGAGGAGACGATCGAAGTATCAGGATAGGAAAGTACTCTGCCGACAGATGTAAAAGGACCAGCTAAAGTAGTTGAAGTTTGCCACTGAAAAGTTTGGGTAAAACCAAATGAATTGTTTTTAAGGGTAAGTGGAACAGTAACATTTACACAAACTGTCGTATCTGTGAGAGTTGAATAATTGAAGACCGTAATACCCGCAACTGGCGGAGCAATGCAGGGAGGGGGAACAAATTCATAAGCACCCATATCAGGAGATGTTTGACTTCGGGGCGTGCCCTCAATATCCGTATCAATCAAAATGTAAACACCACGATTGTCGAAGCCAGCATTTTGTGGTTTAAAGTTTCCATTAGCCTCATCAACAAATACGGGATCTAGTGACAAAGAATAGAGATCGTTACCGGTAGCCGCCCGCCAATTTGCCAGGGTTATGCGGGAAGTTCCATTGTAACCAATAGCATTTGTGCTACCAGCAACTGAACCCATGTACAGATCATTGTAATCGGAGGCAACCGTGCTGTTGGAAGCAGATAAAAAGATGCAGTGCTTAATACCGGTTCCGCCACGAGTTATCGAAATAATGTTGTCGAATAAATAAATTCCGTCGCCCCCGGAGGTTTGGGAAAAACCGCGTGATGCACTAAACGAAGTAGAAGCCTGGTTGGTGATGGCGATGGTGTTGTGAAAAATGGAAATGTTATCAGAATTGTTGGTGGTAATACCATAGGCTATACCATTGCCATTGTTGCTGACAATGAGGTTATTGATGACCATGTGATCGAAGGTGGCAGGGGTAGGAACATTGTCGAAGCTGATACCGTAGAAGGCACTGCCATTAGTGGGGGCTCCACCAAATGGATTGATGATCCGGTTTTTTGTAATGGAAGCAAGCGTATTTAATCCCGTAAAATAAAAACCATAGAATGAAGATAAAACCGTACGGGCAGGACGGGTAATTATATTAGAATCGAAAGTGGTATTATAGCTGCCGGAAACGTAAAATCCATACTGATAAAAGTCTTTGATGATGTTGCGTGAAAATGTATTAAAGCCATTGGCTCCGCTTGAAGATCCCACCAAAGTAACTCCATAGTAACCGCCGGTAATGGTATTGTTTTCGAAGGTGTTGTAGTCGCAAACGGTGTAACCTGCGACTGTTGAACCAGCATCTGAACCATTGATAACAATCCCCGCAAAATTGGTAGAGGAAGTGGCTAACGAACTATTGATAATGCAATTGCGAACCACGTTTAAATCGGAATTGCGTAAGAACTGTACACCAAAACCGTAAGTTCCTGATGTGGCGTTAATGACCAGGCTGTCGATGATGATATGTTTAACGCTATCGAGTTTGATAACTGCCCGGGAGTTGCTGTTGGTTGACGAGAAACCAATGCTTTTTCCATGCCCGTTGAATGTGATCGTATTTGTTGCTGAGGCACCTGCAACGGTTGTCATTGCCAGTTGCTCGTTATAAGGTCCATTCAGCACATTGAAAACCACCGGACCGTTGATACCGCATTTGAGGTAGGTATAGGCATCATTGAAATTTTGAAAATTTGTACCGCCTGCAGGCGCCAGGTTATTGATGGTGAATGTTCCTGAAACCAACGGTGGGCTGGTAATTAAGAGACTGGCAGTAGAAGCAGTATTGTTGCCACAGGAAGCAGTGAAGCGATAGTAGGAAGTGACCTGTTGAGAACCGGTATAGACGAACCCTGTTGCACCGGGTATGTTGGTCCAGGTGAGATTATCGGGTGAAGACTGCCAGTGAAAAGTTAAGCCGGAGGCAACGGTTACGCCCGTTGTCTTAAGCGTAAAGGTCTGCCCCAGACAAGTGTTGGTTGCAGAGGATGTAGCAATGCCCGGGTCAGGAGTGCCCGAACACGGTGCAGCCATGGTCCAATTGAATGTAATATTTGGACGTGTGGTAGCTGTGCCACTATTATCGGTTGAAGAAGTTGAACAAAGATTGCCTTCATTGTCTGCACGATAGGTGTGCGAACCGTCGAAACTGAGGTTTGTGGTCCAGGGGATAGTAGGATTGTTGGTGTAAGTAATCGAGTTAGAATTGTTAGGATCGCCATTGCATACTTCCAGAATAATGTTGTCTGAACCGTTCCAGAAAAATGGTGTTGTAAATGTAAAGGTGTTGATGCCGACGACGGGTTGATAATTGGTCTGCGGAAAAACGGTGACCATGCCTGCCTCCCACGATGTAGCATTTAAAGTACTGACGGCGGATGAGCCGATCTTTAGTGAATACTTCTCAACTACGCCTGCGCCACCCAAAGAAATAACATTGAATTTGATGGCGTTAATATTTCCCGGGCCCATACCTGCTGCAACCAACTCTGAAGCGAGGTATAAATACTGTGAACGGCTGCCCTCATAATAATCCTGTAAGGGACAGGGATAGCCAATATTGTTGTTGCCCGCCGTCCCGCTTCCGATGGTGATGTCTGACTGGGCTTTTGCATGACTGAATAAAAGAAACAGAACAAGCGAGAATAAAGTTTTGGTTGTACCGGTGAAGGTGTAGCATTTTCTCATTTAAAGTACTTTTAAACTTGCGGACGTTTGGGCAAAACAGTTAAATGGCAATGGGGGGAAATGAATGTCTGAAATATGTGTCCCGGACTAAAAAGCCAACGAAAATTGAAACTGTAAAATAAAGATAAACGGCAAAATAAAGTCAACGCTTTGAAAAATGGTCTGAACGTTCTTCTCAGAAAAATGGTTTAATCACACCAATAAATTCAGCCTATGTTTTACAAAAGTTCCGTTGTGGGCTAACCGTACAAGTGAGTGACACAACGATGTTGAAAAAAAATACTATTGCCTGTGCACAACAGAAAAAAACCGGCACTGCAGGTAAACGAATAACTCGTAACCTACAGTGCCGTTACTCTCCTATTGCTTTATAAACCTGCCAATAGCAGTTTCGCAACCTTTGTTGCAATACACCTTTATGATGTAGGCACCTGATAATAGTTTGCTTACCGGCAGCTCCATCTTATTATAGCCAGGCACAATTTGTACTTCATTTTGCATTACTATTTTGCCGGCAAGATCAGTAACAACAACCTTTACTTTGTCTGACACCGGCGCATTGACAACCATATTGAGGGTTGTGCGTACGGGATTGGGATACATGGCTGCAAGCACCAAAGTGGCAGGAGCCGAACCTTTTATCTCAACCACGTTTGAATAGGTGACCATACCATCTTTATCGAATTGTTTTAGGCGATACCAATTGGTTGAGTAGAAAGGTTTGACATCTGCGAAAGAATAGGTAAGCCGAACAGAACTATTGCCGCCCGGTGCCTTGCTGCCAACAAAAGTGAGTTTGCTAAAATTGATGCCGTCGTTGGAATGCTGCAATTCGAAACCAAGGTTGTTGTGCTCGGTACGGGTGGTCCAGCTAAGGAGATTATTAGCGGCATCCCGGCTACCATTAAAATTAACAAAGGTGACCGGTAAGCCGGTAGTTTGAACCACTTTGAAGTTATCTACAAAAATATCATTGTCCTCGTTTGGCACTGTGCTTTCGCCATAGAAGGCAAATTTTACAATGCCGGTATAGCCCGAAAGATCGATGATTATATGTTCGCCGGTACTGGAGATAGGTGTAGATTGATCCCACTGGCGGAGGATGTTGGCTGGTGCCCAGGTAACACCATCATCGGTTGAGATAAGTAAGGCAAATATGTCATCAGAACCGAGATTAGCAGGACCTGTAGTACCATACGGTGTCAACGCCAGATCAAACTCGAGTTGGAAAATGGTACCAGATCCCAGGTCGAAAGAAGGAGAGATCAACCAGTCGTTGCGGTTAGAACCATAAATATTTAAACTCGCTGACAAGTTATAAGGAGTGAGATCATTAGTAAAATAGTCAGATGACCAGAGTGAGACGTCTCCTGTAAACGTGGTGGGATCGCTAAGAATTCCTTTAGCTTGACTCCAGCAAAGGATTTGATCAGCCTCAAACTGCTCTGTTATCGATGGTGGAATGATGATAGCACACTTTGTTGTGAAGCTGATGGCCGATGACCACTCACTATTGCCGCCACCAGAACAGTTGGTGCGTATAGAAACATAATAGGTTGTGTTTGCCTGCAGGCTGTCAAGTTGCAAAGAATTAGCCGCGACATTCGTCATCGTTGGCACTGTAGTACTGTCCGGCGCGCCAGACGTGGTGCTGATATAAATGTCGTATGACGAAGGTGAGCCAATAGAAGGCGGGTTCCAATCTAACTGAGCGCTGTTAACAGTGATGTTCGAAACAGTTATGTTGACCGGGATGTCGCAACTTGGCAACAACTGCCAGGATACATCATCGATGAGCACACTGTAAGCCGGACTACCTGTGTGTCTGAAAGCCAACACCTGCGCACCGGCAATTTGACCTGGATCCACATTGTAGGTTACATAGTCCAGCGAATTGACAGTCACAGTTTCGAGAGGTGAGAAAGAGGAGGCATCGGTGGGATCGGATAAATAACCCACCTCAATGTTGGCACCTGCGGTGAAGTTGCCTCTTGCTTTAAAACTCAGGCGGTGAGTACCATCGGCAAGGTTGCTGACAGGAGGCAGGGAAACCACGGCCATGTTGCTGGCTGAACCTGAATATAAATACAATGTGTTGGGATCACTGAATGCATCGCTTGACTGGGTATAGGCGCTTCCGTCAGCGCCAACTTTGTTCCAGCAAACAGGGAGATTGGGAGTTACGACATTGTCGAAATCTTCAGTGAATGCATCCACTTCAGCACACAAAGTTGTAAATGTAGCTATGGGGGTCCAGGTGCTCATATCAGTAGTGGAGCACATTGACCTGACCCATGCATAGTAGGTAGTGGATGGGCTTAGGTTTGCAATCATGTAGGAGATAGCCGAAGTTGTATCCATAGCGATAGTGGTATCGGACGGCGCACTACTGACAGTACTGTAGTAGATACCATAGTTGGCAGGTATACTGGCGGCTGGCGGTGTCCAGTCGAGCTGCGCGCTGGTAGTTGTTACATTTGACACCAGCAGATCTGTAGGCTCGGGGCAGGAAGGAATGTCTTCGACAATGATATCATCTACATACAAATAATATCCATCCAATCCTCCGGGTGGAACATGTATAGCTATGTAAACTGAGCCGGTGTAAGATGAAAGGTCGATCCAATCAACTGGTGTTTGCGTTGTATTGCTGACCGTTGTTAGGGGCACCAGTTCATCGGTAAATGCTGCTGGATCTGCATTGGTTGTTGATAATACAACCCTGTAATCATTGGCTTCAAACGAAGAACGGGCGCTTACCGAAAATCTGAGCCGCTGATGTCCGGTAAGGTTAAGTGGCGGAAGAACCAGGTAGTCATCATTTTCACCCTGGTTGAAGTCTGTATGCAATCCGGCTGCGTTAGAACCGTTCACCCCATAGGTATCGTATGTCTGCCACGCTACATCGTCACCGTTATTATTTAACTCTGTGAAACAGGGTGGCAAAGCGGGTGTAATAACATTGTCAAAATTTTCAGTGAAGGGGAACGTGGTGATTGCCGAACACGAAGTTGTAAAGCTATCAACGGCAGAGTATAGACTGCTGTCACCGGCCCCGCAGTTAGACATCAGCCAAACATAGTAGGTAGTGCTTGCAACCAGGTTGGTGAGCGTAGTTGTGTTGGTATTTATACCGGTGAGCATAGGAACGGTAGAACTATCTGGCGCTATACGGCTGGTGCTGTAGTAAACACTATAAGATTGGGGTGAACTGGATGCTGGGGGTGACCAGCCCACAACTGCCGAACTGGTTGTGATGGTGGTGAATGTAATATCAACAGGAGGCTCACAACTGGGTATTACCTGCCAGCTTACATCATCTATCAAGGCACTGTAGTCAGGGTCGCCGGTATGCCTGAAGGCAAAAATTTCTACTCCGGGCAAATGACCGGGAGTAACTGTATAGGTCTGATAACTTAGTGTTCCTATAGTTACTGTTTCTATTGGATTGAAGGAATTGGGGTCCGTTACGTCTGACAGGAAACCAACTTCTATGTTGCTGCCGGGAGAAAAGTTACCCCTTGCCTTGAACGTTAACCGGTGGGTTCCATCAGCAAGGTTATTTACAGGTGGCAGGGCAACCACAGCCAGATCTGCCGTGGAATTGGAAAATATATACAGTGTATTGGTACCACTGGCGGCGTCCAGCGCCTGTACATAAGCATTTCCGGCTGTACCCACTTTTGACCAGCAAACAGGCAGATCCGGTGCAGTTACGCCATCAAAATTTTCTGTAAACGTTGCCACCGCTGTGCAATTGGTTGTAAAGCTGATCACCTGGCTCCACGCACTCAGATCGCCCCCGCCACAGTTTGACCGTAGCCAAACATAGTACCTGGTGCCACTGTTAAGACCGTTTAATAGCAACGAAATGTTACTGGTAGAATCTATAGCTAACACTGAATCTGCAGGTACCACATCACTTGTGCTGTAATAAACCTGGTAGTTTGCAGGCGAGCCAATAGTAGGAGGAGTCCAATCTAGCTGCGCACTACTGGTTGTAATATTTGAGACCATTACATCAGTTGGGGCATCGCAGGTGGGTGTTTCAATAAGAGAGATATCATCTACATAAAGCTGGTCTTCATCAGCGTCGGAATAGGCATTGAAACCAATGTAAAAAATCCCTGATGAACTGGCGACAAAATCGGTGGTTGAAATGGCTGCGCCGTTCAAAACTATGCCAGGTATATCAACAATCTGCTCCGTCATGTCCGCACTCGCTTGTGCTGTACCGTACAAAACTTTCAGGTTTTCACTATAGAAAGAGCTACTGTTTCCATATTTAAATGCCAGGCGATATGACTTACCGGCGATCAGGTTAATGCCTCGCGTAAAAAACCAGGCATTTGCTGTATTATTTGAGTTGTAGGAATAAGTAAGGGTATTGCTGTTAAAGCCCTGTCCGGGGCCAACGGTCATTTCCCAATCGTTTCCAGTGCCCGCATTTTCAATAGTGGTACAAATGGGGAAGTCAGATCCGCTGACGTTTTCAAAATCTTCTTTATAGGGTACATTAGCAGGTGTGCACAATGTGGCAAAGGCAGCAGCCTGGCTCCATCCGCTCAGTGAACTTCCGCAATTACTTTTTACATAAAATTTATAATAGGTGGCACCCAGCAATGAGCCCAGACTTACCATGGTGTCTGTTACATTGCCACTTGCTGTCAATCCACCCGCTCCGCTGCCAGGCGCACCCGATGTTCTTAACTCCCACACGTAATCAGCTACTGTTGAGCCACTTACCGGCGCAGACCAACTGGCTGTGGCCGCGTTGGTAGCTATTGAACTAATTTGAACACCTGTAGGTGTCTGGCAACCTTCAATCGTCAATCCATCTATGCGAATGTTCCCAACATAATCACTTACCTGCCCGCCCACCGATGGTGGTATAGCGGGGTTGGGATTAGTGTTATCATTATAGAACGCTAAAACTCTGTTACTGCCAGAGAATTTTGTTGAGCGAAATCCGGTGCTCCCGTTAAAGCCTGCCTTATTTTCATCTATAGCAATAACCAGATTTTCAGAGTCGTTGTACGTAAATGGAGTAGTTAATGCTATAGTGATCCATCCGGTTGTAGCTGGGTTGGGAATGGTTCCGCCAAAGACCTCAGTCAAACTGGTCAGGGGTATCCAATCGTTTACATTGGTGAATGCCGCTTTTGACGTATGCCCCATGTACACAACAATATCATTCGATTTATTAAGCGAAGATCCTGCATAATAGTAGCTGATAGAAGTGATGTTGCCGCCTGCAGCAATTTCATTTTGCAGGTATAACGTCTGCACATACGAGTAGCCAAAATAAGGATACCAGGGCGAATACTTGTCGGTATTAATACCTGTACCAATCGTTATCGTTTGCGAGAAGGGTATCAGATAAGCCAAAACCGCAAAAAGTAAAAAGCAGACTTTTTTCATACGTAACAGATTAAATGAGATTTAATCTGTTAAAAATATATTAAACCATTAAAACAAATCCAATTTTCATTTAATCGAAAGCATGGTTTATCTCTTTGTTTTTGTAAATAAGTTCTTTACTTAATGCCTTCCGGCACTTAATCAACCGGTTCGGGTTGTAAGCAATTCTCAATTTTGATTTTTTGGTGTCCGGTCCTTTGTTCGTGCACCAGCATCGTTGCCACGCTCGCTTGTACGGCAGTGCATTATTCAACGGACAACAGTCGAAGTTTTTACCTAGCTGTTCAGGAGTTTTACACCAGGAAGCTCAGCAAAACCATGCATCGATGCAATGTGGAAACAGCTGGTTCACGTCTTTGCTCCTTTTTTTTCCTTGCGTGAAACTTACCTGTAATAAAAGGCAGAGTGGGGACCGATGTTGAAAAAAACTACGGTTCAATATTGTTAAAGTCAAATGTCTTATTATACCGTCATGCTTAGAAGACATTGCCAGGGAACTTTTCCCGCTTCGCCGGACCAGGTTCGATATCTCTGCGAAAACTGCTTTACACACCAAATCCAAATGATTGTACCTGGTCAATGGCGTGTACTATGAAAGTCTTTGCATACTTTGTAAGGAGATTTTTATCCACGGCTTAGTATTACTATCATTTGCAAAATGGTGGCGACCCTCAGTTTTTTGATCCTCAGTGATAGGTGAACCACCTTTTAACGGATCATATTTATCTTTCAGAATATTGGAAAAAACGACCTGAGATCTATAGTATAATCCCGGCTGTGTTCCTTCATTTGCAATTTTAAAATCTATCTCCGCACCTTTGGACGGTTGCAATGGGGTATCAAAAACATAAATACATTTACTGTTCAAGGTCTTTAGCTGCCGCACAAGAGAACTTGTAGAATAACACTCTTTGAAAGGTCCTACAAGGTATACATCAAAACGCTCGTACCCTGTTAAAAGAACTTTTATCTGATTGACACCGGTTACAATCTCCGCAGGACGGTTACTGTTCCCAACGTTGATGTGGATACCAATAAGTTTTTCAACAATGCCGGGTGATGCGCTTACCCAGGTTGAGCCCGGATCTTTAATTGAACGCAACGGATTTTTGTAAACGCAAACACAAACAGCAATACAACTTAAGATGTTATTAAATTTAAGTTTCATGTTGTCTGTTTGTACTTTATTCGTTGCATCGAACCAACGTGTTCCGGCATTTGGATTGTACTCATTTACATGTTTTGACATAGCTTTTGGTTTTCGTACTTAAATATAAATCCTGTTAAAAGGACATGGTAACAAAGCCGATATTTTTTTTAATTAGTACCTTCTATTTCCATATCATTCAGCTTTTTTCTCCGCTCTGTGATGCGGAACTATATTTTAAATCTTGATAGCAGGCGCAGGGGATTTCGGGAACTATATTTGTCCGGTCAATTTGGTCATTTCCCGACATCTTAACCACGCCCGCCTGCGAGGTAAGCCATTTTTGAGCGATTTGCTGATAGTTTTCTCTTTCCCGGCAAAGTGCTGCAATTGCGGACAATGGTCAACCTGGGCAACAACTACACTACGATTTACGGGCATAAAAAAAGCCCCGGTAACCGGAGCTTTTCAATGTTATAAAAAACAAATTAGATTTTAAAGTGCGAGAAGGCTTTGTTTGCCTCAGCCATACGGTGCGTATCTTCTTTCTTTTTAAAAGCTCCACCTTCACCTTTGCTTGCTGCTATAATTTCATTGGCTAATTTTTCAGCCATACTGCGACCATTTCTTTCGCGGCTAAAACGCACCATCCATTTAATGCTCAATGATATTTTTCTGTCTTGGCGAACCTCTGAAGGAATTTGAAAAGTAGCACCACCAATACGGCGGCTTCTAACTTCTACACCCGGCGTAATATTGGCTAAAGCGCTCTTTTCCAAATTTCATAACCATCTTCGTTGGTTTGCTTTGAAACCCTGTCAATTGCATCATAGAAAATAGTCAAAGCAATGCTTTTTTTACCCTGCCACATAATGTTGTTAACAAAACGGGTAACCAGTTTATCGTTAAAACGTGGGTCTGGCGCTAAAGGAATTTTTTTAGGTTGCGTCTTACGCATGGCTTGTTATTATTTATTGCAGCAATGCTGCTCAGTTTATTTAAATAATATTGACTTAGCTGCATATAGAAAGGCACACTATTTTTTTGCCTTTACTTTCTTAGTACCGTATTTTGAACGGCTTTGCTTACGGTCTTTAACACCGGCAGTATCAAGGCTACCACGAACAATGTGGTAACGAACACCTGGTAAATCTTTTACACGACCACCACGTATTAACACAATTGAGTGTTCCTGCAAATTATGACCTTCACCGGGAATGTAGGCAATCACCTCAATTTTATTGGTTAAACGAACTTTCGCAACTTTACGTAAAGCTGAGTTTGGTTTCTTTGGGGTAGTAGTATATACCCTGGTACAAACACCACGGCGCTGAGGACAAGCATCAAGCGCTCTTGATTTGCTTTTTGCCTTTATGATTTCTCTACCTTTTCTAACTAATTGCTGTATTGTAGGCATTTGTTACCTTTTAAAATTTTTCGGACGGCAAAGGTAACAGCATCAAAAGTAAATTCCAAAAGTTTAATAATAATTATTGAAAGCACTTGCAGATGGATGTACCCGGCACCAGAATTAACTCATTTAGTATTGCAAAACAGTAGCAAAAATCACCTAAAGCGGGCTCTTACACTTTTCTTCACAGCCTTTATCTTTTGTTAATGTTGCGTAGCTCATTAAGTGTGGTACACCACTGCCGTTTCTATACTCTATAAAATTGGTGGGATAATTATTACCTTCGTTGCCCTTTAAACAAAAAATTTCATGCTATGAGTTTACGATTAGGAGATGATGCTCCGAATTTTACTGCTGAGACCACTATTGGAACCATTGACTTTTATGAATACCTCGGCGACAGTTGGGGAGTTCTATTTTCACACCCGGCCGACTATACTCCCGTTTGTACAACTGAACTAGGCAAAACAGCTTCTTTGCACGAAGAATTTGCCCAACGCAATGTAAAGGTTATGGCGCTAAGCGTAGATCCTATTGATAAGCATCACGGATGGGTAAAAGACATTAACGAAACACAACACGTAGATGTGCAATTTCCAATCATTGCTGACGAAGACAGAAAAGTGGCCGATATGTATGATATGATACACCCAAATGCATCCGCTACTGCAACTGTTCGTTCCTTGTTTATCATTGGACCAGATAAAAAAGTAAAGCTGATGATCACTTATCCGGCAAGTACAGGTCGTAACTTTTTTGAGGTGCTGAGAGTAATAGATAGTCTGCAATTAACTGCCAACTACAGCGTAGCCACTCCAGCCGACTGGAAAGACGGTGAAGATGTAATAGTTGTTCCTGCGGTAAGTACAGAAGACGCTGTAAAGAAGTTTCCAAAAGGACTGAACATTGTAAAACCTTACCTCCGCTATACTCCACAGCCTAACAAATAGCACCGAAGCACAAGATTTACACTTCATAATTATCTTACTGTTTTGAAGGCAGGTTTTCTGAAACCTGCCTTTTTTATTGCGCTATGCCATCGATGAACAGCAACCTTCGGTAAAATCTCCATTCTCCAAACTTGCTATTGGCACTACTATTGAATGCAATCGAAATAACGATTTCTAATCCCGCGCCTATGTTCATTTTTGAGAACACTATTATTTACATTAAATAACAACTATGGTTTTAGCACTCAAGAGGTTTGCAAAAAAGATATTTGGGTTAGAGATCAAAGCTGCTCCAAGATCAACGTCAAAACAGTTATTGCGCGATAACAACCGAAAAATAAATGAAGTGTATTGGGGCTTTGTTTTTAATAATGCAATCACAAATTCTGCCTGGCTCACCAAAAGGTCATTTAATCCCGGGCGGTGGGCAGCGGGTTATCCCCTGCTGTATATTCTCTTCAAAATCTCACAACGAACTAAAACCCAAATCTATTTTAGAATTTGGATTGGGTGAAAGCACAAAGCTTGCTTACCAGTACAACCTGGCAAACCAACAGGCAAAGTTGACAGTTATAGAACAAGATGAGAACTGGCTAAATTTTTTTTCGGAGCAGATACACAACATTGCACCTAATACTATTTTGCTGCAAATGAGCAGGAGAACCATTAAAGGCTATAAAGTGCAGGAATATGAAGGTTTGATACAAGCTGTTGCGGGACAGAAATTTGATCTGATAAATATCGATGGTCCCTATGGTAGCAGCCGGTATTCGCGGCACCAGATTGTTGATCTGATAGATAACGATCTGATCGCCGACGACTTCATAATCATACTGGACGACTATGAACGGAAGGGAGAAAAACAAACAGGACTCGACATGCGTAAGGCTTTAAAAAGAAAAAATATGCCGTTTGAAGAAGGCGTTTATTCTGGTGAAAAGGACAGCCTGATCGTGTGCTCACCGAAATTCAAATTCATTTGCTCACTCTAATTGTGGCTATAAAAAAGTGAACGCCCAACCTACACCAGGTTGGGTTTTTTATGTTTGGTCAATTGTTGTAGCAGGGCTTTCAGATCTTTTGAAAGGGGAGCTTCTAATTCGTGCCGGTGACCCGCAGCGTCAATAAACTTTAAAGCAGAAGAATGTAAGCCCAAACGGTTTAGCAATGGACGCTCTTCCAACTCATTTTTGCTAAGTTTAAATTTCCGTTTGATGGACGACAACATTATGGGTTGACCATCGCCATACAATGTATCGCACACCACCGGGTTACCAATGTATTGTGCATGTACTCTTATCTGGTGTGTTCGGCCCGTGTGTATCTGGAAGCGCACCCAGGAGAACAAGCCAAACTCTTCTAAGACCTGGTAGTCAGTTATAGAAGCTTTCCCTTTTTTATGTGCCATCATCAGGGTACTCTTACCCGGATGTTCCATGATAGGCACGTCTATGGTGCCGGTCCGGTTCATAAGAATACCACTTAACAAACCCAGGTAAAATTTTTCGACCTCTCTTCCTTCAAACTTCTTAGACAAGTCCTTATGTGTCTCCTCGTCTTTGGCAAAAACAAGCAACCCACTCGTTTCTTTATCGAGCCGGTGCACTGTAAAGATCTTACCAAATTTCTCCTGCAGCAGGGTTTTAACGGATGGATCTTTGCCAAAACGATCAGGTATTGATAACAAACCTGCCGGTTTGTTAATGGCTACGAAGTTCTCATTTTCGTATATGATATCAAGCTTCATATTTGTGCGTGGTGAATAGGGGTGCAGCCGTACAAGAGTGCGACGCAACGATGTAACATATAGATTCTACTGACGGGTACACCAAAAAAAACGGGCTTAATCGTGCACCTTTACAAAAGACTGGTTCATAAATTTAAGAATGCGGATTTCGCGGTCTTTGAGAAAGCGCCATTTTCCGCGCTGCACATCTTTTTTGGTAAGACCGGCAAACATAACCCGGTCGAGCCCTTTTACATCATACTTCAGGTGTTCGAAAATGCGACGCACAATGCGGTTGCGCCCGCTGTGAATTTCGATGCCGATCACACTCTTATCCTTAAAATCGGCGTAAGCAATTACGTCGGGCGCTACAAAGCCATCTTCAAGCACAATACCGGTAGCTATCTTGTCCATATCGCCCTTGGTAAGCGCCCGGTCGAGACGCACTTCGTACACTTTTTTGATCTCGTGTTTGGGGTGCGAAAGCTTTTGCGCCAACTCGCCGTCGTTGGTCAGCAGCAACACGCCGGAGGTGTTCCGGTCAAGCCGACCAACGGGATAAATCCTTTCGCTGGTAGCACTGCGCACCAGGTCAAGTACGGTTTTGCGTCCCTGCGGATCCTCAGAAGTGGTGATATAATCTTTGGGCTTGTTGAGCAATATATATACAAAATTTCGCGATGGGATTACCCGTTTGTTACCCACTTTTACCACATCAGACGACGTGATCTTCATACCGGGGTCGGTTGCGGCAACATCATTTACGGTCACTTTGCCATCTTTAACCCAAACTGCGGCATCGCGGCGCGAGCACAAACCCCCGTGCGCAATGTATTTGTTCAGTGGCATTTGTTCGGCTCCTGCCTCATGGGGCTGCCGGTGGTTATCAGTTTTGTTGTTATGTGAAGCGGAGGTTTTACTTACTGATTTTCTACCTTCTGCCGGCCCTTTATAGCTGGCAGGGTTGGAAGTTTCTTTGGGTAACGAAGGTTTGCTGTTGGTGTCTTTTTTATCGTTTGCTGCGCCGGTGCGTGAGCTTGTTTTCTTGTTTGCCTTGTGTGCAGCAATTGGTTTTGCAGGTGCAGCAGCATTGGTACTTTTGGGTGGGTATTTGTTGACGCGCGGCGGTTTGCCGGAAGTTTTCTTCACCTTTTCAGGGCGACTATCGGGTTTGATGCCGGGAGTTGATTGCTGGTTTTGCGCCTGGCGTTCAGCACGCTTTTTATCATAAAAAGCATCAATGGCTGCTGCCCGCTCTTTCTTTTCCTTTTTCTTTTGCTGTTTGATTTCTTCCTTTATGGCACTTCCCTTTTTTTGTTTTACAAACGATTGGAAGTTGTCTGTGCGTGCTGGCATATTGTGTGTTTTTTGCGCCTTGCTGTTTTACAACAGTAAATAAAAATACCGGCGGCAAAGGTAAAGTTTAAATGCCTTCTTTTCAGTCTATTAACGTTTCGCACCTGTTAAGTGCAGGCTGCTGTATAAAGCTGAAACTACAGGTAAGTAGCTGATGCAACTATTTTCAACACCTTTCCGCTACTTAGTACGGGTTGCATTATTTTTACGAAAATATTTTTCTTGAAGACCATACTTACAGAGCAACAGGTAACACTCACCATCAGGCGACTTGCTCACCAGGTGCTCGAAAATCACCTGCAATTAAAAAATACGGTCATCATCGGGCTGCAACCCCGTGGGCTGTATGTAAGCGATAAGATTGTGCAGGAACTTAAAATTAACCTCAACAATGCAGACGTAAAATATGGCATATTGGACATCACTTTTTATCGCGATGATGTGCGGCGCGAATTGAAAGTACCTAACAAAACTGAGATCAATTTTAGCATTGAAAACAAAAATGTGGTTTTAATTGACGATGTGCTGTACACCGGCAGAACCATAAGGGCGGCCCTGGATGCACTGCTCGACTTTGGTCGCCCCGATAAGGTTGAGCTATGTGTTTTAATAGACCGCAGGTTTAGCCGGCAATTGCCTATTCAACCAGACTATGTGGGGAAAGTAGTTGATGCTTTGCCAACACAAAAAGTAAAAGTATTGTGGAAAGAAAAAGACCCTTCAACAGAAGTGGTGATAACGGAATAAATTTTTCGCCTGCTGTATTATCCCTATCGTTTAACTTAGCCCGCTGAAATGACACTTTCTACTCCGCATTTATTAGGTATTAAGGATCTTCAACCCACCGACATTCGTTCAATTCTTGACACTGCCCAACAGTTTAAAGACGTATTGCAAAGACCTGTAAAAAAAGTACCCTCCCTGCGCGACGTAACGATCGTTAATCTTTTTTTTGAAAACTCTACCCGTACCCGCATTTCCTTTGAGCTGGCTGAGCGACGCCTGGGCGCCGACGTGCTAAACTTTACCACGAGTGCCTCGTCTGTTGCCAAGGGTGAGACCATGCTCGATACCGTGAACAACATATTGAGCATGAAGGTGGATATGGTGGTGATGCGGCACAGTGCCAGCGGTGCGCCGCATTTTTTGGCACAGCACATACCGGCTGCCATTGTCAATGCCGGTGATGGCATCAACGAGCATCCGACCCAAGCCTTGCTCGATGCATTTTCTATAGAAGCAAACTATTGGTTCGCTGCAGGGCAAAAAGATCGCCATTGATCGGCGATATTATGCACAGCCGGGTGGCCCTCAGCAATATTTACCTGCTTACCAAAATGGGCGCTGAAGTAACTGTTGCTGGTCCGCCCACGCTCATTCCAAAATATATTAGCCAGGCCTTTCCGGTGCGCGTCACCTACAACCTGCGCGAAGCGCTGGAATGGTGCGACGTTGCCAATGTGTTGCGCATACAGCTCGAGCGGCAAAACCAGCCGCTGTTTTCATCATTGCGCGAGTACAACCTCGCGTACGGTATTAGCCGCAAATTATTGGCAAGCCTCAGCCGCAAAATTGTTATTATGCATCCGGGGCCCATTAATCGCGGGGTAGAGTTAGACAGTGATGTAGCTGATGGAAACGAAAGTATTATTTTGCAGCAGGTAGAGAATGGTGTGGCAGTTAGAATGGCTGTGTTGTACTTGCTGGCTGGTCAAAAAGACTTGTAATTGTCGGTTCTGTTTGGTTATTTGTAAACCAGCATTCTGCCCCTGATGAAGCATAATTGCGACAGTTTACCCCGCTTTACTGCGGGGCTCCGTTCATCGGCATAGCCCTGCTGAAACAGGGTAAAAACTGGTAGTAAACAGGCGAGCATTTTGCAGCCGGATGCTTTTATAATAAGTACTGCGATCGTTGCAACAAGCTCGCCTTACCGGCAATACACATAAATCCAAAATCTTCTGAATACCACGCATTGTCTCTGTCAACTACGAATGGTTGCCTCACGTTTTTTCCCTACAGATCATTATTTAAATTGGTGAATAAATCCGGTTACTGTCTTTTTAAACACTTCAACTCATGCCCAGACTTTGTCTTTTTCCCGGCACATTCGATCCGCTTACTTTAGGTCATGTAGATATTATAGATCGGTCGCTTGCTTTGTTCGATAAGATCATCATTGGTATTGGACACAACGCCAGCAAAGCGCCTATGTACACAGCAGAGCAACGGCTTGAATGGATCTCGGAGTTATACAAAAACGAACCACGTGTCAAAGGCATGATATATGAAGGTTTGACAGCAGATTTCTGCCGGAAGATCGGAGCTAAAATTATCATTCGGGGAATTCGCTATGTCAACGACTTTGAATATGAAAAGGCGATAGCAGATATGAACCGCACCCTCGATCCTGGTATAGAGACGATCTTTTTAACCTGTCTTCCCCAATTTACTTCGGTGGCTTCTACATTGGTGCGCGATGTAATAAGAAACGGCGGCGATGTGAGCCAGTTTTTGCCATCAGTCGTTTTGCGTTCTATGCAACCTGCCTGATCACAAAACAGCAATAAATAGTTCTGCCTATATTGCACCAAATATTACAACCGCTATGGCAACTACCAAGATTACGATCAACAGCAATGGATCATGCAAAGTAGAAGGGGATTTCGAAATTGTAGACAAAGAAGGAAATGTTTATGGATTGAATGGTCGCGAGATCGTTTCCATATGTCGTTGTGGTTTGTCTGCCAACAAACCTTTTTGCGACGGCTCGCACAAAGGTCATTTTGAACACCAGGCTATAGCCTTCGATCTTCCACCTAAAAAAGTGCTGTAAAACTTCCTGATCTTTTAAACGCTTAATCCTCCGTGATCACAAAGTTTTCGCGGGTGGGTTTTGCGTTCTCTTTCCAATTCATTTGAACTATTTTTTTAACTACGGTTAACATACCGTCAAAGTTGTTGGGCTTTATGATAAACAGGTTGGCGCCTTTTTCATAACAGGCATTAATGCTGTCAAGATTTTTTGTAACGGAATAGATAAGGACCGGAAGATTTTTAAAGGTATCCTGGCTGCGTATCTCTGTCAACGCTTCCAAACCATCTTTGTGAGGCATGTTCATATCCATGATCACCATATCTGGCAGTGCAGTACTCTGTAGCGAAGACATCAACTCGTTGCCGTCATTGGCATGTGACAAGGTGATATTAAAACCTGCATGTTCAAGGGCTTCGTTAAAAAGATACAATTCATCAAAATCATCATCAACAAATAAAATAGAAATTGGGGGCATAAAATCATTTTTCACAGGTACAAAAAAATTGCAGGGTTCTTTTCTTAGGAATTGGAGCACAAATAAAGTAAATTCTTTTAAAAAAAAACCAACACAAACGCTTCCAAAGCGTTTATTACTTGCTAAAAATTTTTAATATAGTATTTTCTCAGAGCAACACTTCAATGCTTACTATCTGCTAATTTTCGTTTTCATCTAATATCTCGTCTATTTCTCGTGTAGTAATGTGAGACACAAGTTGACACCTCTTGTTGCGCGACGCATAAATTCTAACATACCATAGTACATACTTAGCAACTTTTGTTTTATCCACTCGTTGTATAGTGAGTTTTCCGCGTACAACAGCCATGTCAGGGTGCAACTCAACTGAAACAGAGTCATGTTTACGAAAAATATAGTGGTTAGAATTTACCGCTTTAAGCCAACTCTCCTTCCCTTCTATTAACCCGGTTCCATGGCTGAAAACAAAATCATCAGCATATAAAGACTGTAACGCATCAAGGTTTTTTGCTACAACAAAACTGTCTATTTTCTGGTTCAACAATGACACCAAAACACTGTCAAACGCAGGCTGGGCCTGTACCCCGCTCCCTGCACTTAAAAAACAGAATACCAATAGCATAGTTGCTTTCGTACCTGCCCAAATATTTTGTTTGCTTACAGACATGACCTTTTTGAATTATCTATTTATCACAATTGCCATCTAATTTTGCCTGTGCCTGCACCAGACTACGATAGCATTGCCCCCTACTACGACCTGTTGGTGACCATCACGTTTGGCAAACGTTTGTTACTGGCGCAGCGCAGTTTACTCACTCACATCCCTTCACACAGCCGCCTGTTAATTGTGGGTGGTGGCACAGGTTATATACTTGAAGAACTGGCAAACAGCAGTAGCAATCTTCAAATTACCTATGTAGAAAGTTCGAAAAAAATGATCGCGCTGGCTGAAAAAAAACCAGTTGGCACTAATCATATTCTCTTCATTAATTGCCCGATAGAAGAGTATGCTATAACAAACCTGTACGATATTATTTTTACA
The DNA here is from genome assembly GCA_963726895.1 of uncultured Chitinophagaceae bacterium. Taxonomy (GTDB): domain Bacteria; phylum Bacteroidota; class Bacteroidia; order Chitinophagales; family Chitinophagaceae; genus Segetibacter. Next base: position 151,589 of record CAVSED010000016.1, read on the forward strand.
CCATTTTTCTTCGATAATTTTTTTGAGGCAACCGCAGCCGGTATTTTTCAACAATTGCATAGTGCACTTGCCACGCAGGGAAAATGGCTTTTCGTAGATTTTTTTGTTAGCGGGAAACATGCTTTCTGGCAGTTACCACTTATCAAAATTATGTACCTTTTTTTCAGAACTCTCTGCCATATTGAGGCATCTCATCTTCCTGATATGGAAAACCTCTTTATAAAATACAATTACAGGGTGCTATCCTCACATTTTTACTGCAATCGCCTGATCGGCGCCATTGCTTATCAAAAACATTAACCGGTACGTTATTTTACTCTTTTATATTTTCCAGCTCGATAACTGTTTTTCTTTTGAACCAAAAATACATGGGCACCCCTGTAAGCATGAGCACCAAACCAATAGTAGCTTCGCGGGGACGGGAAAATATAGTATTGACAACCAGAACCAAACAAAATAAAATAACGATTGCCGGTACAATGGGATAACCCCAAACTTTATAAGGTCTTTTGGTATGCGGCATTTTTTTACGAAGTATAAAAACACCTAATGTAGTAGCTCCATAATAGATGAACACGGCAAAAATGATCATATCTGTTAGCTGATCGAACGTGCCTGAAAGAACAAGCAGGCAGGCCCACACACATTGATACAGCAAGGAATTGGCAGGCGCCCGCGCTTCATTAAGTTTAGCTACAGACGAAAAAAACATGCCTTCGCGGGCCATGGCAAAGTAAGGACGGCTGCTGGCAAGTATGGTAGCATTAGTGCAACCCAACGTAGTAAAAAGTATCAGCAGCGAAATAAAGAGTGCGCCGTTATGTCCCCAGAACGTACGCACCGCTTCTACGGCTGCAATTTGATTGCCGGCCAGAGTAACATGTACAAGATCTGCAATAGAGAGTAAGGACAAGTAGGTGGAATTGACCAACAGGTATAGCGCGATAATAACGAATACACCTATCGTAATACCTTTTGGAATGATAACATTTGCATTCTTTATTTCGCCACCCACATAGCCGATGGATGCCCAACCCTGGTAACCCCAAAATGCAGCCAGCATGGCGGTGAATACGGCTGAAATGGTAACAGGACTATTGTTATCGGTAGCCAGTGTAAATGCCTGCGCCGGATGTGAATTGCTACTGGCTAAGCCTGCGGCAATGATGGTAAAAATACCGGCGAACACCAACAGTAAAATAGCGGAACTGACGCCTGTGCCGGTCTTTATACCTTTGGTATTGATCCAGGTAAGTAAGACAATAAGAAGTATAGCGACCAACTTTACTACAAAACCATCGAAGGGATAGAAGACACCCGCAATATTGAAATCAGCCAGGGAAGCAAACACTGCCGGAAAATTAAATATACTTTGAAGCGATTGTGCAAAGACGTAGGCCAATGAAGAAATGGCTGCCGTTTGAATAACTGTAAAGAGTGACCAGCCGAAGATGAAAGCGAAGAAACGGTTGTAGATTTTTTTGTAGTAGGCATACTCGCCGCCTGTATCTGCCAATAGCCCTGCAACCTCTGCATTGCACAAGGCGCCGAACAATGTAATTACGCCTCCAAGTACCCAACAGATGAGTACCCAACCAGATGAATGCAATTCAGCAGCCATTGGCGCTACCTTCTTATAAACACCAGAGCCAATAATATTTCCTATTACAACTACCAGAACTGAACGAAGACCTAAGGAGCGGTTGAGTTGTCTTTCCATAAATAACTTTACGCGATGAATGGTGATAAAAGTAATCTGAAAGGCTGAATATCTTTTCACGCGGTGTAATATTGGTTGCGCCTACTGCTGCGCAGCGAAAAAAATGTACAAGAGTGCGACGCAACCAATGCCCAATAGTTGCACATCTCTCTGGGCACAAAAAAAAACGCTATGCAAAAAAGGATTTGTGTGCGACCTTTGATCATAAACTATCCTGAAAAAAAAGGAGTAAAGAAATTGGTGAGGTGAAAAAAACAGTAAAGTAGGAATGCAAAAAGTATGTTGTTTTGGCGAAGTATTGTTGCGGCTTTCTCCGGACACCGGCGGTGCCTGGATAGATAACAATCAATTGACCGTGCATGTTGGTGGCGCCGAACTGAATGTGGCTACAGCATTGGCAAAGTGGCAGGTTGATGTGAAGTATGTATCGGCAGTACCCGATAATTATGTATGCCGGCATATTGTGCAGCGCATCAGCAAAAAAGGTATAGACACTACCGACTTCATATACAGTGGAAACCGCATAGGTACCTACTATCTGCCACCGGGTATTGATCTGAAGGCTGCCGGGGTTATCTACGATCGCGCGCATTCAGCCTTTTACGAATTAAAACCCGGGCAGGCAGATTGGGACAAGATTTTAAAAGATGTTTCATGGCTGCATTTTAGCGCAATAACGCCGGCGCTGTCGCAGAGCGTAGCCGATGTTTGCCTGGAAATGGTGAAGGCAGCCCGGCAAAAAAATATAACTGTTTCCATAGATCTGAACTACCGGGCGAAGCTTTGGAAATACGGTAAAGAGCCAGGCGAGATCATACCGGAGTTAACAAAATACTGCAACGTGGTAATGGGTAATCTTTGGGCGGCTGAGCAAATGCTGGGTATAGAAATAGACAGCGACCTGAAGCGTGACCGGCAGTCGTTATTGCAACATGCAGAGAAAACGTCACAGGCTATCATGGTGAAATATCCTGGTTGTAAGGTAGTAGCTAACACGTTTAGATTGGATAACGCAACACCTATGTCTTACTACGCTGCATTGTATAAGAACGGCAAATTATATGCTTCGAAACAACATGCAGCAACAGAGATTGTGGATAAAATAGGCAGTGGCGATTGCTTTATGGCAGCACTGATCTTTGGCAGTTTAAAAGAATGGGAAGCACAGCAAATGATAGACTTTGCAGCCGCCGCAGCTTTCGATAAATTGTTCATTGCCGGCGATGCAACAACATCAACAGTAGATCAAATAAAACAGCGATTGTAACACTGCCGAGCCTATAACTTGTAAAAAAAGCAGGTAAATACTTTATATAAAAACAAAAAAAAGATCCATATGAAACAAGAATACCCCATGCATTTTACGTTGGAAGATGGAACACATGTGGAAGTAAGCAGAGTGGAAAGTGACAAATATGCGTTTGCGTTGACAACAGAGAAAGGTGTGCAAAGCCACTTTATGTATGTTGATGATGACGAACCCAGAATGGACAAAGAAGCCGGTCTTACTTTTGACCAATTAAATGCGCTTCGCGTGTATTGGTTAAAGACACATGATGTGGTGTAAAGTATCAGCACCTGACCTGCATAAAAGTTTGCAACGCTTTAGTCGGCAACCAAAAAAAGAGCCCCGGTGAAAACCAGGGCCGGTTACCTTATAATGCACATGAGAAAAATTTGGTTCGCGTTTGTACTAACAAATCTATTGTGCATTGTTAATAGTATAAATGGCAAAAACATGAGTGGTCACGTGTATGGATAAGCGGTAGCAGCTACAGCCTGACATAATAAGACCGCGCCATTTTCAATGGTGCGGTCCTGTTTTAGAATTGTGCAGTTTTATATTGTACTGATGACTTACATGTTTTCCCTTATATCGTGCATGATCTTCCGTGCGATATTATCTGCCGTAGTTTCAAAATTACTTTCGGCATATATCCTGATGATGGGTTCAGTATTGCTGGTGCGCAAATGCACCCAATCATTTTCAAATTCAATTTTCAAACCATCCTCGGTATTCACCGGATTATTTTTATACTTTGTTTTTATTTTATCGAAGATGGACTGAACATTTACACCATGCCCCAGCTCGATTTTATTCTTGCTGATAAAATAATCAGGGAAAGTGCCACGTAATTGTTTGCTGCTTTTTTCGCTTTTAGCAAGGAAGGTCAGGAAAAGTGCAATGCCAATCAGAGCATCCCGGCCATAGTGCAAATCAGGAACTATAATACCGCCATTTCCCTCTCCACCAATCACGGCATTAACTTCCTTCATACGGTTCACTACATTTACTTCACCGACAGCGCTGGAGTAATATTCACCACCGTATTTCATCGTTACATCCTTCAGTGCCCGCGTGCTCGACATATTGCTTACCGTATTGCCGGGCCGTTGCTGCAGTACATAGTCTGAGATAGCTACCAGTGTATATTCTTCGCCAAACAATGAACCATCTTCATTTACAAAACACAGCCTATCCACATCGGGGTCAACTGCTATGCCGAGGTTAGCCTTACTGCGGTTCACTTCATTGCACAGTTGCATTAAGTGTTGTGGCAGCGGCTCAGGATTGTGAGCAAATTTTCCGTTTACTTCCTCATTCAATACAGTTATGTCTTTCTCCTTTACACCCAACGCTTTTAGCAGAGCCGGAACTGCTGTTGCCCCGGTACTATTGATGCCATCTACCACTATCTTAAACTTCTTTTTGGTTATGGCTGCCACATCTACCAGCGGATAGTTGACCACTGCATCAATGTGTTTTTGCAGGTAGGTATCATCGTGCCGGGTTTGACCTAATTTATCTACCTGTACAAAATTAAATTCTTCATTGTCGGCGAGGCGCAGCAATTCCTCTCCGTCGGCACCACTTATAAATTCGCCTTTATTGTTCAGCAGTTTCAGTGCATTCCATTCCTTCGGGTTGTGGCTGGCAGTAAGTATGATTCCACCGGCAGCTTTTTCCAACAGCACTGCCATTTCAACTGTTGGTGTAGTGCTCAATCCCAGGTCAACAACATCTATTCCGAGACTGTTGAGGGTACTTACCACCAGCCCTTGTATCATTTCTCCACTGATCCTTCCATCGCGTCCTATCACTATCTTTTTACCATTTCCCTGCGTTAGCAACCAGGTACCATACGCCGCCGTAAATTTTACCACATCCAGCGGACTTAACGTATTTCCCGGTTTACCTCCAATCGTACCCCTTATACCAGAGATACTTTTTATAAGTGCCATTCAGTTTTTTTTTGCGACTGCAAACATAAAAGAAAAACAGTTACTGTACCCTGCAATGATAGGCACCGTAGCATGCAAACCTCTTTTTCTACCCAACCTAACAGCCTCCATCTGCCACATACTTTAACCCTTCTTACAGCGTTAATTTTAACAGCTAACTAATTAAAGTTTCCCGACCTTCATTTTTATACCAACCGGAGTCATGAAAATAATTGTTTCTGTAATTTTTTGCTGCCTTTCCCTTGCCACTTTTGCGCAAACGTATCACCCGGAAAAGATTAATAAAAAGGCGATAGCGCTGTATGAAAACGCGCTGCTGCGCCTGCAGGATGAGCAGATTAAAGAAGCAATACCGATGTTGAAAAAAGCCATTGAAACCGATGGCACTTATGCCGATGCGGTCTTATCGCTGGCAGGTGCATATGGCGCCTTGAAAGATTATCAATCGGCAGTTGAGTACTTTGAAAAAGGCAGAACTTTAGACACAGCCTATTTCCGGTTTTATTACCTCCCCTACTCAATCAATCTGGCAGGCTTAGGTCGTTTTGGCGATGCACTGAACGCGATTAATAAGTTTTTGCAAATTGCTGAATTAAGCGACAGAAGCCGAAAAAGTGGTGAATACCGCCGCAAAACCTACGAGTTTGCAGTACAATACAGTAATAAGGGAAAGCGTGATTATATCTTTTCGCCAGTGAACCTGGGTGATAGTGTCAACTCAAACCAAAGTGAGTACTACCCATCTATGACGATCAACGACAGCATGTTTGTATTTACCCGCATGCACGAAGGCACGCGTGAAGATTTTTTTGAAAGCACCATTTTGGGCGACCGAAAATTTGGACGATCAAAACTGATAAGGGGTGATATTAATATTGAACCCTACAAAGGCGCAATCAATATTTCGCAAGACGGTGAATGGCTGTTATTTGCCGGCGATCTGCGCGGCGGTTTTGGCAACTACGATCTGTATATTTCTTACAATACACCCACCGGCTGGAGCGAACCCGAGAACCTTGGCAGCAATATCAATTCTGAAAGTTGGGAAAGCTCACCCAGCCTTAGCCCCGACAACCGGGCATTGTATTTTAGCAGCAGCCGTCCCGGTGGCTATGGCGGACGCGATCTGTATGTTAGCTACCGCCAGCCAAATGGCAAATGGGGACCAGCAAAAAATATGGGACCGTCTATAAATTCTGCCGGCAACGAACTGGCGCCTTTTATACATGCCGACAATGCTACTTTATATTTTACCAGCGACGGTTTACCGGGCTATGGAAACAGCGATATTTTTATTTGCCGCAAAGGTCCGGGCAACGAGTGGAGCACTCCCGAAAATCTTGGCTATCCCATTAATACAATAGATGAAGAGGGAAGTCTTTTTGTAGCTGCCGATGGCAAGACTGCCTATTATTCAAGCGACCGCAGCGATAGCCGCGGCGGGCTTGATATCTATTCTTTTGAGTTGCGCCCCGATGTACGCCCTGCAAAGACACTGTATGTAAAAGGCACCGTGCTCGATGCCCGCACAGGCAAGGGATTGCCCAGCGCCGTTGAGCTCATCGACAACAGCAATCAGCAACTCGTCTCCAACGTGCAGACCGATGAAACCGGCAATTATTTCATGACCCTGCCCATCGGCAAAGACTATACTTTTTCCGTTAACCGCAAGGGCTATTTATTCTTTAGCGAACTGATACCATTAAGCCACGAATCTGCCGACAGCACCTTTAACAAAGACATACCGCTGCAACCTATACAGGTCAATGCTTCGCTGGTTTTAAAAAATATTTTTTTCGAATCCAACTCTGCACAACTGCAAAATATCAGCGCTATAGAAATAAACAAACTACTGCAATTGATGGCAGAAAACCCAACCACAAAGGTGCAGATCAACGGCTATACAGACAATGTAGGCAAGCCTGCCGACAATCTTGTGCTTTCTACCAATCGCGCAAAAGCAGTCGTTGATTTTCTTGTTGGCAAAGGCATCAAAGCCAGCCGCTTGTTATATAAAGGCTTTGGCGAAACAAAGCCGCTCGCCGATAATACAACCGAAGAAGGTCGGGCAAAAAACCGCCGCACCGAGTTTGTGATCATCAGCGAATAACCGCAAAGCACCCTTTCATTATTATCTCAGAGGAGTATTTTTTCTACCGTTATTTTGGTTACCGGCAGTTGGATCTCCGAACGGACACCGTTGCGACGCTCCATTCAACGGCACCGCTGTGATGGAGCTATAGAGGAAGAAAATTTTTGGATATTGAATGAATTAGAAAGAAATTTATTTTTGAATGTTGGATTTTAAAATAGCTGAAAAACCTGAGGAAATTATTTTGAATGTTACCTGTTGAATTTTAAAATTCAAGAACTATGTTGAATGTTGAATGCTGGATTTTAAATAGCCGAAAAACTCGAGGAAGATATTTTGAATGTTACTTGTTGAATTTTGAAATTCAAGAATTATTTTGAATGTTGAATGCTAATTTTTGAATGCTGAAAACCAGAGGAAAACGTTATATATATTGAATGCTGAATTATGAATGAAACTCGAGAATTTATTTTTGAATTTTAACTGAAAAAGCGAGAATAATCTTACTAATTTCTTTGCGGGTTCTTTGCGGCTTTGCCGCTTTGCGTGAAAAAAATTATTTGTATTACCTGGTGTACCTTTCGTCTTTGTGGTTCATAAATTAGTCTGCGTGTTGTTTTTGCGTCTCGTGAAAAATTCTGCCTGCATCTTCTTGTCCCTTGTGCATTTGTGTTTTGAAAATATACAGATTAAATCCATTTTAGAATTACACTTTGATGGGAATGAGAACAGTATAAGAATTCTCTTTTGTTACATTGACAACTAAGTAAAAGTACCTTTTATTGTATTTGTGTATTTGTGCTTAATAGAATTACCAACCGTACACGGGTGCGACGCAACGGCCGCAGCACAAAGAGCTACTGCAGGGTACCAAAAATATTCAAGTGATTAAAATGAGGGAAGAGAACATTTCCCTATCATTGCCGGGACTTGTTAACTTCTGTTACTTTTTACTATTTTCATTCGCATGTGCCAGGACCTGCTTTACCAGATAGCATTGACCACCGTACCAAACATTGGACCGGTGCAGGCCAAGATACTCATTATGCATTTTGGCAATGCGGAAGCGGTGTTTAAGGCGCCGCAAAAACACCTGGAGAAGTTGGAAGGAATTGGTGAGGTGAAGGCAGGTAGCATTAAGGAATTCGTTGATTTTGGCAGGGCTGAAGACGAACTAACATTCATTGAAAAATACCGGATACAAACGCTGTACTTAAAAGACGACAACTATCCCAAACGGCTGTTGGCTTGCTATGATGCCCCTCTGCTACTCTACTACCGTGGGGCCGCTGACCTGAATGTAACAAAAATTGTCAGCGTAATTGGCACGCGCAACAATACTGAATATGGTCGCCAACTAACAGAGCAGTTGATAGCCGCACTGCACGAACAAAAAGTGCTGGTGGTAAGCGGCCTCGCGTATGGCATAGATGCTATTGCGCATAAAGCAGCACTTCAAAATATGCTGCCAACTGTAGGTGTGCTGGCGCATGGATTAGATAAAATTTACCCGCCGCAACACGCCAGCCTGGCCAAGCAAATGCTGTTGGATGGTGGTGGTCTGCTTACAGAATTTCAAAGTCACACCAAACCCGATCGTCACAATTTTCCCCGCCGCAACCGCATTGTTGCCGGTTTGGCAGATGCAACAATAGTGATTGAAACTGCAATAAAAGGCGGCAGTATGATAACGGCAGAACTTGCCAATGGCTATAACCGGGATGTATTTGCGTTTCCGGGGCGGGTGACGGATGCCAGGAGCCAGGGCTGCAACCACCTGCTAAAAAATAACCGCGCATTGTTGCTGGAAGACCCGGCACATTTAGTAGAAGCAATGGGATGGAGCAATAAGACAAATGGCAAAAAACAGCAAAAGGAGTTGTTCATTTCACTAAGTGAAGATGAGCAAAAACTGGTGGACATCTTAAAGGAAAAGGATACCGTGCACATTGATGAACTATTTTTAAAAAGTGGCCTCACCAGCAGCACCGTTGCCGCAGCCATGCTCAATCTCGAGTTCCAAAATGTGATCGCTTCCTTGCCGGGTAAGCTGTATAAGTTGCTATAGCCTGCGCACCATCATTGTGCAAGTGACTGTTAAAACAACAACTTCTATTTACTGACTTGACGGTTTAAAGCCGTTGTGTACCAATTAATAAACTGCAGCCCGACCTTTTCAAAGTTGAAACGCGTGCGCGTTTGTTGCGAAATTGCAAAACGTTCAAATGCATCGGGTGCATCTATCACCTGTTCTATTTTGGCAGCAAGGTCAGCAACATCTTCACTCTTTGCAAACAAGCCATTTTGTTGGTTGATCAGTTCGCGGGTCACTTCCAGATCGCTGACAATAACCGGCAAACCGCAGGCATTAGCTTCTATAATAACACATCCAAAAGTTTCGTAGCGGGTAAAAAAAACAAACGCGTCACTCTGCTGCATGATCTCTGCTACTTCGCTATAGTTGCGTTCATTCCAGACCTGTATTTCTTCTTTCAGGTCAAGAACTCTGATCATTTGCATTACTTCAACGCGGCTGGGGCCGACAAGGTTTAGCCGGAAATTTTTTCCACGTTTCTTTACTAAAGCAAATGCGTGTAACATGCCTTCCACGTTCTTTTGGTAAACCAGGTTGCTTACGTGTACAAACGTAGTGACCGTGTTGCTGTTTGTGGTTACCGGAAAAAACAGCTCAGCATCAACAACATTGGGAATGACAAGACCAGGTTGAGTAAGCTTCATTTTATCAGTAAGAGATCGCAACAAAAAATTTGACACAGCATGAAAATCCAACGCCTGCCTAAAAGCAAATTGCACCATCTTCCTTTTTACCCTGGAAGAAGCTTCCAAATCGCCATTCACATAGGCTGTTGACTGCTCTGAGATGACATAGCGAATGCTGTATAGTTGTTGTAGCAGGTAGCCAATTAATGTATTCTTTTGTAACACATAAATATGGACAAGATCTATTTTGCCTTTGCGCAGTAGCGCGCGGAACGCCTTGAGACAATAATAATTATAACGGGTAAATGAAACCAGGTTATCCAGCCATTGCAACGAACTGAAGGAGGGGTAATAAATATACCACTCCAGTAATTTTGCCTTCGTAGTTACCTGCTCTTCCTTTTTTCGGATGTTGGCGTCTTTTACAGGTATCACTACCGAAACATTGCAATGCAAGGAAATAGCCTGCATGTGTCGTTGTATAAAGTCGCCACTCAATTTGTCTGCGCGCCCCGGGTACCAGCCTGGAAAAACAACGATATGCATGCTACTTTGCGTTTGAAGATTGACCGGCGAACAAGGCGGTATAGGTTTTCAAGCGAAAGGTATCCATTGTAAAAACATCTGCCCAACGGCTGGAAGTTTTTCGCATAAACAGCAGTAAGGAGACAATGAAAGCCGTAGTATACCCGGCGCTGCTTACCAATGCAGCCCCGGTAATACCCATTTTTTTTATGAGTAAAAGATCGCCCGCCAGTACTATCGCCAGCCCCGCGCCTGTACTCATTACATTGTAAAACGGCTTGTTTCTGCCGCCGAAATAAGCAGCAATAATAATGTGTATAGATAAAAACAAAATGCCTGGTAACAAGACCAGAAACGGAATGTACATCTCATTGAAAGTGCCGCCAAATATCCAAAGAAAAAAGACGTCGCTACATAAATAGGCACCCAGAAAAATGACAGCATACAGTAACAAAAAAAGACTGATCATTCGCACGATGAGCTTAACCACCCCTTCTGTTCGCCCCTTGGCTGCCTGCGGATAAACCGCACTTGAAATGATTGAAGGAATGATCAGGAATAGCTGCCCCATTTTGCTGACCTGAACATAATTGCCCAAAGATTTGGCAGAGCACCATGCTTCCACAAAAAGATAGTCAACCCTGTTGATAAGATAATAAGCAATGTTTGCAGACAAGGCTATAACGGCGAAACGTAACAGCATACCAAACTCTGTGCGCCCCGGCAGTTCGAAAAGGTGATACTTTTTATACTTAACAAAGAACAAGATGGTGAGACCAAGACCCTGTAAAATGAATTGTAAAAAATAAACATACAAAAACTGATCGCGGTTGAAACCCCAATACCCTTTGGCAAACAGCGGTACCAGCACTATGACCAATGCATTGATGCAGCACATTAAAATATTAGGAACGGCAAAATCGTGCTTTGCATAAAATAAGGAGGTAAAAAAGTTGGTAAGTGAAATGCCGAAAGTATAGGCAGCCCCGGCTATCAATAAAAAGGTATAATCTGTTTTGATAACGTGTTCTGCAATCAGGAACACTGTGCAAATAATACTTAATATAGCAACACCCAATGACCAGAACAGCGAAAGAAAAGCCAGCTTACCCGAGGCTATACGACTGCTTGCAGAAAAATAAGTCATACTCGAGTCGAGACTTAGCCCGCCGATAAGCAGTACCAGGTAAAAATTATTCGAAATAAAGTAGATCCACCCACTTTGCGAAGCTTCATAAACCCTGGCGATACAAACATTGAGCAATAAGGTCGTTAAGAAATAAAATCCCCTCCAAAGAAAGCTGTCAAACAAAGCTTTTTTCATGACCAAATGTATGTGAAAACACTTGTTGCCAGCCAATATTTGACAAGGCATTGCCAATGCCCCAATTCATTTATCTTTCCGGTTAACACCTTTCTTTTATAGAACAATTGAAAACCATATTTGCCCTGGCTATTTCGGATGCTCTTGAGCCGACGTTTTCAGTATCACGACACTTAGCCGATGAATTGTTCTCTTATTTTAAAACATCCTCTCTTTTTAGGTGGAGCGACGCCAACAATGATTGTGAAGACAGGGCAAATGCCCTATGTATATTGCTGGACGCCTGGGGAATAGACAATTGCAAAGCCTGGGTTTTTAGTGGCTATGTTTTTAGAAAAAAAGGTTTTCTGAAAAACTTTTGGAAGTATCATGTAGCTGCGGCTGTTCCCATTTTGATTGAAGGGAAAGTGGTGTACCATGTGCTAGATCCCGCGACCACAGAACAGTTAACGGATGCAGAGGAATGGGCCATCAATGTCACAGATAATCCTTTCAGTTATTTCGCTCTCAAGCGGGGAGAATATTACATTTTCAACCCGGCGAAAATTTTTCGGGACAACTGGTTCAAGCGAAACAAACGCAATTATAACTGGACTATGCAGGGGCTTTCCGGCATCAACGGTATGTCAGTAATTGGCAAGGCACAACTACGTTTCAACAAAAAGAAAGTACTGGCCACCAGCAAACGTTTTGAAGCATTGAAACATACAAAGCCTTCATTCCTGCTACCCTGATATGCCACACTCATGCTTAACCAATATCGGCTAATCACGAATAAAGCGGGGTTTTCGTATAACGACATCCGATCCCTTTGCCAGGAAAACAGATGAAGGAGCAGCGTTTAAAAAAGGAACAAATGACTTTCCATATAATGCGGCAACGTCACATTTAAATGACCATTCCTTAACTGTATGTACCTGCCATATTACATGCTCAACACCATACTCAACAGTAGTTGCCGCGTTGTATTTATTGTATCCCCAATAGTGTTCAAAAATAAATTCTTCTTCACTGCCCGGTTTTATATCATTCAACGAAGCCTCTGCATTAATGTCAATGCAATTCCATTTGTTTTGATGACGCCAGCAATAGGTACAATGCAAATTTTCTCCTTCTACCACAATTGAATGCCGCATAGCTTTGGTGCTGTAGGGCTCGTGGTACAGCCACCGCGCCATGTTTGCAATAACAGGCCGGGGAACTATTTCTGAAACAAAGACAACACCGCGCTTCCATTGGGTACCATCGTAGTGCCGTACATAAAACCGGAGATTAACTTCTTCGAAAGTGGTATGCCAGGGCCAGCGTAATCCAAAGACCTGGGTATCGGAAAACATAAAACCCACCACGCTCACCAATGCTTTTTGTTGATAAAAATCCAGTTCAGTAGCAGGAGGTAAATACGGAAGCAAAACCGCGGGATCTACTTCATAATTGATCATTGCCAGGTTCTCCCATTTTGCCCGTAAAAAAACGGACGATTTCTTTGTCATAATGGATTAACACTACACGCGCCATTAAGTTGCGGTAATACATAGCAAACACCCTCTTGACAAATTGAAGCAACGTGCGAACTATCGCCAATGAAGTGGTTGCCGTAATTTGGACGCAGGGGGAAATTTTAAGCTTTTCCGTACAATTTATTGTGGTAAACTATTCTTTCAAACAGCCGTGTTTTTTGCATTTTGCTGTTCATGTTCATTCCCCTACATTTGCAGCGGCAAGTCTTATACGACCAGCTCCTATTGAATCCCCCAGGGCAGGAATGCAGCAAGGGTAAATGGTTGTAGCGGTGCGATGTAAGTAACTTGCCATTTTTTTTGCCCTCAACTTTTCAGACTTTCTAACTCCGCTCCATTCTTAAAACTTAATTTAAAGCCGTCTGCCTTCTTCCTAAAACTTATAACTATAACCTAAAACCTACGACTTTCTTCCTCTCCGCCTTCTTCCTTCTACTTAAAACTTATAACCTAAAACCTACAACTTTCTTCCTCCTTCTACTTAGAACTTAAAACCTACAACCTACAACTTTCTTCCTCCTTCCTCCTTCTACTTAGAACTTAAAACCTACAACCTACAACCTTCCTCCCCTCTTCCTTCAAAGGCTGCCATAACCTTCAACAGTAAACGGGTGCGACGCAACCGGAGAAGCACAAAGCGACCCGGCTGGTACCCTAAAAAAAGAAAGACCTTGTTTCTTCCACCTTCTGCCTGCCACCTCCTACTTCTACCTTTCGCCTAATACCTAAAACTTTTAACTTAAAACCTATTACTTATAACTTATAACCAAAAATTTCTTCCACCTTCTCCCATTTACTGCTTTTCTTCTTCTGCCATCCATACCTCTTCGTGGCTATATAATTTGTAAATTACAGTTGTAAACGATTGTTATGCCAAACGTTATTGTCTGCACCAACTTTTCGCAAACCTCGCGCAATGCGTTGCAATATACCTGCACGTTTATCAGCCATCTTCCCAATCAACAGGACGTGAGCATTTTGCTTTTGCACATCTACAGCATACCTGTTAACTACAATGGCGATGGAATAGCGCTGGCATCGGTGGACACTGCCATAAAATACGCTGAGGAAGACCTGCACGACGAACTGGAATGGGCGCATGGCGATTTTCCCGACATTCAAATAGTAGGAAAGGTAACGGCAGGCAATATGCTGGAAGCCCTGAAAGAACAAGTAGAGGACTTTGCTGCCTCACTGGTGGTGCTTGGTGCAGGTGGCAACTACGGCGATCTTTGGTCGTGGGATACCAGCATACTCGACGTATTGTACGATCTACCTTTTCCGGTGTTAGCCATTCCGGCAAATGTTGCTTTTACTTTGCTGCAAAACGTTGCTTTTACCTGCAATCTCAAACATTTCAACAACGCGCCGGCGCTGCAAAAAGTGATACGGGTTGTATCGGCTGCACAGGCAAAACTGCACGTAGTCTTTGTGATCAGCCACGAGATAAAACCTGGAAGTACTGAAGAAAAAAACCGCAATATGGTGCAGGAGCAGCTACGTGTTGTCGAGCCTGAATACTATACTTTTCATGAAACTGAAGTAGTGGGCGCTATCGGGCATTTTGCATTGGAGAACAACATACAAATGCTCATTGTAATGCCGCGTAAACAAGGTTTGTGGGAAAGCTTGTTTCATAAAAGCTATACCAAAGAATTGGCAAAACTAAACCAGTTGCCAATTATGGCTGTTCATTAAACAAACTAAATGGTTAAGTATTTGCAGGTAGGTACTACATGCGAATTTGGATGCTGATATTGATGGTATCGATTGCCTGCCAAGAATCCCACCGGGAAAAGTATGTTTATAGAAGCACCGCTTTGGATACTATAACTGCTGATGTACCGGCAAACAATAAAGTTGTAAAGACTGATACAAATTCACTAAACCAAACGGGTAAGGTAACACCGCAGCAACTGGTCGCCTTTGCTACTTCACTCACCGGCACACCTTATTTGTATGCATCTTCCGATCCCAACAAAGGCTTCGATTGTTCGGGCTTTATTACCTATGTTTTCAATCATTTTCATATAACAGTTCCGCGCTCATCTGTTCAGTTTACCAATTATGGCAAAGAGGTTTCGTTATCAACTGCAAAGCCAGGCGATCTTATACTTTTTACCGGCACCGACAGCACTATTCGCGTAGTTGGTCACATGGGCATCATCACTGTTGCAGGCGACACTATCTACTTCATCCATAGTACATCTGGAAAAGCGCAAGGCGTTACTATTACACCATTAAATGAGTATTATATGGGTCGCTTTGTGAAGGTTATCAGGGTGTTTCGATAACGTAGTAGGAAGATCTTTTCTTGTAACCGCAGCTTTGGTTCTACCGGGTTACATCGTTGCCACGCCTGCCTACCGGGCAGGCAGGCTCGCTTGTACAGTAAAACAATATTGAGCAAGAAAAGAACACAACGTTTTGGCAGCTAATACTTCTCAGGGCAAGTAAACCAGGGCAGGTTTTTATAGCACAAATTGCCCATGTGCCTTAGCGTGATATTTGATGATAAAAGCCCAGTAAACTATTTATTATGAAATACAATATTTTAGGCAATACCGGTCTCAAGGTATCGGAGTTGTGTTTGGGTACGATGACCTTTGGTGGCAAAGGCTATTGGACGGCTATCGGTCAGCTACCCCAGCAAGCCGTCGACGACCTGGTAAAACGTTCGGTAGAAGCGGGTATTAATTTTATTGACACAGCTAATGTGTACTCAGAGGGTTTGTCAGAAGAAATGACCGGCAAAGCGATACGCAACCTTGGTCTAAACCGCGACGATCTGGTAATAGCTACCAAAGTGCGCGGCAAAATGGGTGAAGGTCCCAATAGCTCCGGGCTTACCCGCAAGCACATTATGCAACAGGTTGAAGAGAGCTTGCGCCGCCTCAATACCGATTACATTGACCTCTACCAAATTCATGGGTATGATCCACTTACTCCATTAGAAGAAACCATCTGGGTGCTTGACGACCTCATGAAGAGTGGTAAAGTGCGTTATATAGGCTGTAGCAACCTTGCTGCATGGCAGCTTATGAAGGCCCAGAGCTTTTCGAAATACACGCGTGTAGCGCGTTTTGAGTTTTTGCAGGCATACTACACCATAGCGGGGCGCGATCTGGAACGCGAGCTAATCCCCTTGCTAAACGATCAAAAAATGGGGCTTATGGTTTGGAGCCCATTGGCCGGTGGCTTGCTAAGTGGCAAGTACAGTCGCAATATGGAAGGACCTGAAGACAGCCGCAGAGTTAGCTTCGACTTTCCGCCGGTTAATAAAGAAAAAGCATTTGATATAATAGATGTTATGGAACCCATTGCCAAAGCAAAAGGTATCTCTGTTGCGCAACTTGCCCTGGCATGGTTGCTACACCAGCCCGCTGTAACCACGGTAATTATCGGCGCAAAAAAAATGGATCAACTGGAAGATAACCTGAAAGCAATAGACGTGCAACTAACAGCAGATGATCTGCAGCAACTTGATGAAGTAAGTAAGTTGCAACCAGAATACCCCGGCTGGATGTTAGAACGGCAGGGCGCCGACCGTAAATTGGACAAATAATATTTGCAATTATAAACAAACATTGCTGGCAACTAAATTGATACATTTAAGCAAACTACATTATCATGAAAATATTACTAGCCCTTGTTTTATTCGCAGGCATTTATGGCTGCAATGGTTCAGACAACTCAGGCACTGCGACAGAAGCTACTGATACTACTCAACAACCGGGTGGCACTGTAAACAGCAATGTGATAAGTACAGATACCGCCGCAATCAATATGCAAAATTCTGTTGACAAAGCAGAACTCGCTGCATCAACAAAAACCATAAGCCTCCTTGCCTTGCATTTATAGCGGCAATGCACTATGGTGAATATTTCCTGCGTAGGCTGGGTATTTGGGATAAAAAAAATTGCCTGCGATGCCGGCAATTTTTTTATGAATTAGTTGAAAGCCTTTACCAAAACTTAACATACAATGCTGCAATCAACAACAGTGTAATTACAATAAGTGACAGTGTTTTAGCGTCAACTTTAAACATATTTGATCCAGTTCAAATGCTTTAGGATTTACTTTCGGACCGGCCAGACTAATACCGATCATGAGTATCATGGTAAACATAAATGACAGTCCCATACAGATATGAAAAGGAATTTCAAACTACCACTTGCATTTGGTATGCGGTGTATAAAAAGGTTTCGTTACCCAACACCTGCGGCGCAAATTCATTAAAGAAAACCGACAATAAAAAACCTGCCAATACCCCGACCACTGGCTGCGGCACCGGTGGTTCTTTTCCAGAACATACCCAGGAAGAACATGGCAAATACACCCGGGCTAATAAAGCCGGTATATTTTTGAATATAGGTAAATCCACCTACGCCACCGATACCCAACAAATCGTTCCAGGTAAACATAACAGCCAAGTATCATGGCAACAAAAACAGCTATTCTGCCCGGTAAAAACCAGGTTTCTTTCATCGGCATTCTTTACCGAAATATTTTTTATGAACATCAAGTGTATAAATAGTAGAAATACTGTTTACTTTACCAGCAAGCGAAGCAACAATGGCAGCCGTTAAGTGCAGCAACCGAAAGCCTTTTAAACCGGTTGGCAAAAAGGTAAGTACAGCAGAATAAGCACCATCTTTACCACCAACCAATTGAGGCAAATGACCGTTTTTATACAATACAAAAGCTGCAATACCGGGCAACATCACAATAATCGGCATCATCAGTTTTAGCAAACCGGCAAACAAAATACCTGTACGTGCAGTTTGCAGATCTGCACCCAATGCTCGTTGCGTAATGTATTGGTTACAACCCCAATAATTTAGGTTGATGATCCAGATACCAGCAGCATACGAAGCCAGACCAGGAAAAGTAAGGTACTTATTGATTCATTTTGCGATAGAATCTGGCTGTAGGCTTTGGAATGATCATTTTAAAATGCTCCGGTGCATCTTTCATCAAGGCTTTAAAACCTGCAATGGCATCACTGCCCAACACCAAAACTTTCACCTACAACTGTTAAGCGCAATATAGGTGGTAACCAATCCGCCAATGATCAAACCGCTACCTGTATAACATCGGTATAGGCAACCACTTTCATACCACCCAAGCGAAATAACAAGGCAAAAATGGCCAGACCAACCATAATAACATGCAGGTAACCACCGCCGGCAAGACCGTTAATAGCTACAGCACCGAGGTATAAAATGGAAGTAAGGTTTACAAACACATACAGAAACAACCAGAAGATCGCCATGATCAGCGCCACCGATTCATTATACCGCGTCTTTAAGAAACTGCGGCATGGTATAGATATGGTTCTTAAGATAAACCGGTATAAACCAACCGCCACAATGATCAGTGCAACAGCAGCAATCCACTCGTAAGCAGCAACGGCAATACCAGAAAAAAACCTTCACCACTCATTCCAATAAATTGTTCGGCAGAAATATTGGAAGCAATCAGTGAAGCACCAATGGCCCACCAGGTAAGCGTTCCTTCTGCCAAGAAAGTAAGCTTTAGCATCGTGTTCGTTCTTTTTTTCGTTTGCGATAAACGGTATAACCATAAACGGCAACAATAATAAAGTAAATAATAAATACGGCATAGTCAGCGATAGTTAAGTCCATTTTTCATAAGCAAGTTTCTGGGTTAGAATGTGTTAATAAATTAAAATGGAAGTTACTATGTTGTTAATTATTATTAAGATTTATTTAACTGGTAATACACTTCGCTCCAGCGCAATTCATTTTTCAACTGATACAAGGTTGTTTCTTTTCCAATCAGCACATATTCAATTCCTGCAAACGAAGCAAAATCTTCCATATGTTCAGCAGTAAGGTTTTGACTATAACCGGTATGGTGTGCGCCACCGGCATAGATCCAGGCAGCACAACCGGTTTTCATATCGGGCAATGGTTTCCATAAAACACGTGCAACCGGCAGTTTAGGAAGATCATGTTCGGCTTCTACTGCTTCTACTTCGTTCACAATCAATCTGAAACGGTTGCCCATATCAACAATCGAAGCATTAAGCGCAGGCCCGGCAGCTGAATTAAATACCAGCCGAACCGGGTCGGCTTTTCCACCAATACCCAACGGATGAACTTCGCAGGATAGTTTCGCCATCTGCAATTGACTCGATCAACTTCCAGCATGTGCGAACCCAAGCACCATTGGATTGTCTGGATCGAAATGATAGGTATAATCTTCCATAAAAGAATTACCGCCTGGCAAGCCCGCTGCCCATCACTTTCATTGCCCGTACCAGGGCAGCTGTTTTCCAGTCACCTTCGCCGGCAAAACCATAACCCTTGGCCATCAACCGTTGTGCAGCAATACCCGGCAATTGCACCATGCCATGCAGGTCTTCAAAAGTATCGGAAAAGCCTTTAAAGTTTCCCTGCTCTAAAAATGTTCGCAAGCCCATTTCAATTCTTGCAGCTTCAATCAGCGATTGGCGCCTGTCGCCACCTTTTCTTAAATTGTCAGCCAAGTTTATAACTGTCTTCATATTCCTGCATCAACATATTAATGTCGCATCGCTTACTTCATTGATCACTTTAACCAGGTCGCCGATGCCATGGGTATTTACCGAAAATCCAAATTTCATATTCTGCTTCTACTTTATCGCCATCGGTAACTGCAACATAGCGCATGTTATCGCCAAAGCGAACAAATTTTGCACCCTGCCAATCGTTCCAGCCTGCTGCTGCCCGTGCCCAGGTATTTATCTGGTCACGAGCTTTTTCATCCTGCCAATGCCCAACCACCACTTTCCGGTTAATGCGCATACGGGTCATCATAAAACCAAACTCCCGGTCGCCATGAGCACTTTGGTTCAGGTTCATAAAATCCATATCGATGTCGCCCCAGGGAATATCGCGGTTGAACTGGGTATGCAGATGCAGCAAAGGCTTCTTCAAAATCTTTAATCCACCGATCCACATTTTGGCAGGAGAAAAAGTATGCATCCAGGCAATGATACCGATGCAATTTTTAGCCACATTTGCTTCCTGGCAAATAGCTATAAATTTCTTCGGTTGTTTTTACAGTTGGTTTAAAAACTACCGTTACCGGTATTTGCGATGCATCATTTAACGACAGTTGCAATTGTTTGCGAATGTTCTGCAACCTGTCTCAAGGTTTCTTCGCCATACAAATGCTGGCTTCCGGTTACAAACCAAACTTCCAGTTTTTTAAGATCAATCATTATTTTTATTTTTTTGGTCAGCTTGTATTTCATGGCAGCATCGTTGCGTCGCACACTTGTACTGATTATGCATACTGAGCACTTGCTGTACAATTACTTTCAGTACATGTTCTCATTAAATGTTCTACTGCAAAAAATCATTATCCTAATTTTATTGTCCGTAATACGATCCGGGCCGTGTTTTCTTTCAAAATGTTTCTTAATCAGCGCATCTTTCAACCGTGGATTGCCTGGCCTGTATCTGCTCGGTGAAAAAAGCCATTTGAGCAATTGCTTCCAACACTGCACTGTTATATACTGCCTTAGCAGCAGTTTTACCCCAGGTAAATGGCGCATGATTACCCACCAGAATCATTTCAACTTCCTCATAATTATAGCCTTTTTCCTGTCAGGCAATTCATAATCTGAAAACCGGTTTCATATTCATAATTGCCTTGTATCATTTCGTCGCTCATGGGCGGCGCACAGGGAATATCTACGGTATTATGGTCGGCATGCGTGGTGCCAAAAATGGGTATGTCGCGTTGGGTTTGTGCCCAGGCGGTAGCATAGGTTGAATGTGTATGCGACAATGCCGCCAATATTTTCCCAATGTTTGTACAACACAGCATGGGTAAATGTATCGGAAGATGGCCGCAGTTTGCCTTTAACGGTTTCGCCTTCAAAATCAACAATCACCATATTATCTGGCGTAAGATCTTCGTACGGAACACCGCTTGGCTTAATGGCAAAAACACCCAAGTCGCGATCGGCCGCACTTACATTGCCAAAAGTAAAAATCACCAGTCCTAGTTTCGGAAACTCCATATTGGCTTCGTAAGCTTCTTCTTTTAATGTGTTTGTATTTGCTCATAGTAATGATGAATAATGAATAATGAGTGATGAATGATGAATGAGTAGAATAATTTTAATAATTTCATTTACCGATTTCCTATATTATTCGAATGTCTTAATAATTTATACCTTGTCATCAATTGAATGACAATTCGAATTCATAATCAACCATTTTCACTCTTCATAGATCCGCTTTCTCACCAACTTGCTTTTAATACATCCGAGTCGATCGTTGAATCTAATTCAAGATTCTTTGATTTATACCAATTACTTGCTTTAATAATATTTCAGAAGCTTGCAGTATTATCTTCAGTTGCTACTCTTACTAATGAACCACGGCTTTCATACCTATGTCACTACATCGACCTTCAGCTTTTAATTATCTGTTTCAAGATCTTCCAACGAATTTTGTCATTGCTCTTTTCTTGCATTCTGCAACAATAATATCCATGATACTCTTCCAATTTCAGTCGTCGTCTATATTAGCAAATTCTGTACCATTCTAATTCTGGATACATCACGACTGGTATATTTCGGCTTTCAATCTGTTATAATAAGCTGAAATGCATCCATATACAAGTCATAATTTTTAATTCATTACATTAATTCTACATTCCACATTGTTCACTTACATTATTCCTCATTCATTGGTGCTTTCATTCTTCATTATTTGATTCTTCAATAAACTTTCCCAATTTCTTATACTGCTCGTACGCTTTTTGATAAATAGGCACTATTTGCTTTGTTAGGGTGGTATTCCGCATCGAAGCCCTGCCCCATTGCTTTCATGGCATCTTCTACTTTGGAGTAAATGCCTGCAGCGGTGGCTGCAAACATTGCTGCACCTAAAGCACAGGTTTGTTCGACTTTTGTGAATGCGAATAGGCATGTTCATAACATCGGCCATCATTTGCATGATAAAGGGCGATTTTTTTGCCACACCACCCAATGCCGATCAGGCCTTTTACAGGAACGCCCTGTTCAATAAACCGATCAACAATTGCTTTGGCACCAAAACAAGTTGCTTCAGCAATTGCCCTGAACATTTCGGGCAGCATCGGTGCCCAAATGCAAGCCCGTAAAGGCGCCCTTTAACGATCTGGTCTGGCATCAGGTGTGCGCCGGCCATTTAACCAGTCAATCGCCAGTTCTGCACTGTTCTGTCAACTGCAATTTTTTCGGCCTGTCTGCTTAATTCAGGTATGATTTTATCCATGCGTTTCTTCCACCAATTGTTTCAATCATTTCGGCATCTACCAATTGTTGATTTGGACAAGAATATTTTGCAAGGGCCAGGTCAATATTTTTTTAAACCAGGCATAGGCATCGCCAAAGGCAGACTGACCGGCTTCCATACCCATCATACCGGGAATAACCGAACCCGGCACCTGCCCGCAAATACCACCTACCAGTTTATCACCTACTTCGTTAACGGGGCCACCAGCATATCGCAGGTTGAGGTTCCCATTACTTTACTTAGATGATAGGGTTCAATTTGTCCGCCCACAGCACCCATGTGTGCATCAAAAGCGCCTACGCCAATTACAACATCGGCAGGTAAGCCCAAGTCGTTCTGCCCATTCTTTACTTATGGTTCCGGCGGCTTGATCGGAAGTATAGGTATCTTTAAAAAGCTTTTCGGTAAAACCATTCAGTAATGGATCGAGCGTAGCAAACAAATCATCAGGTGGCAAGCCGCCCCACTCTTTTGCCCATAATATTTTATGACCTGCTGAACAAACGCCTCTTTTCATTTGCTGAACATCGTTGCCGCCTGTTAATAAAAAAGGTATCCAGTCGCAATGTTCTACAAATGAATAAATGTTATTTCGTACTTGCTTCATCTTCGCGCAATACATGCAGCAGCTTTGCCCAAAACCATTCCGAAGAATAAATGCCACCAACAAACTGCAGGTAATTGGTATCAAATTTTTGGCATGTGCATTTATCTGTGCGGCTTCTTCTACCGAAGTATGATCTTTCCAAACACAAACATGGCATTGGGGTTTTCTTCAAAGCCCGGCAATAAGTGACAAGCGGCGTGCCGGTTTTATCAACTGCTACCGGTGTTGAGCCGGTAGTATCGATAGAAATGGCTTTTACATTTGCTGCAACTTCGGTGCCCGGCCTGTACAAGACAACGCTTTAATGGTATCTTCCAAACCTTCAACATAGTCGAGCGGATGTTGCCTGAAACTGGTTGACTGAGGCATTACAATACAATTGTTCTTTCCAGCGGGGATAATAAAAAACAGCAGAGGCCACTTCGTTGCCGTTTGCGGCATCTACAATGATGGTTCTTACAGAATCAGAACCATAATCACTCCAATTACATATTGCTCATCTGGCTCATAAGAATTGATTCAGTATTGATGAAATTCAGTGGATTAAATTACGTTGTGAAACAGATGACAGTAATGATGATCATTCATTTACAATAAATACCTTAATGATCAAGAAGTGAAAACTTACTTCATCAATAGAAAATAACTTTGGATACTGTATTATTTTCTTCTGGCCATTACCTTTTTCACTGCCTCTACAATGCTTTTTGCATTCAAGCCATATTTTTCCATTAGTTGTGCAGGGGTTCCGCTTTCGCCAAACGAATTGTTTACACCAATCATTTCTACCGGCGAAGGCATATTGCGGCTAAGCACCTGGCAAACCGCATCGCCCAAGTCCACCATTTAACTGGTGTTCTTCGGCAGTAACCGCGCACCTGTTTTTGCAACTGATTTTAGAATAGCCTCTTCATCTAAAGGCTTAATAGTATGAATGTTTATGATCTCTGCATCAATGCCTTCTTCTCCAGCATTTCGCCCGCCAGTATAGCTTCCCAAACCAGGTGGCCGGTAGCAAAAATGCTTACATCTTTTCCTTCATTAACCATCCATGCTTTGCCTATTTCAAACTTTTGATCGGCAGCGGTAAATATGGGCATAACGGGGCGGCCAAAGCGCAGGTAAACCGGGCCTTTATAATCGGCAATAGCAATGGTTGCAGCTTTGGTCTGGTTATAATCGCAGGGATTAATAACCGTCATTTCAGGCATGGCCCGCATCATGGCAAGGTCTTCAAGAATCTGGTGGGTAGCACCATCTTCGCCCAGGGTAAGCCCGGCATGCGAAACGCAAATTTTTACATTGGTACCGGAGTAAGCAACACTTTGCCGTATCTGATCGTACACCCGGCCCGATCCAAAATTGGCAAACGTGGTTGCATAAGGAATATAGCCGCTTAAAGCAAGACCTGCAGAAACACCGATCATATTGGCTTCGGCAATACCCACCTGTATAAAACGTTCGGGGTTTTCTTTAATAAAAGTATCAAGTTTTAAAGAAGCCACAAGGTCGGCACACAAGGCCACTACTTTGGGGTTTGTTCTTCCTAATTCTGCTATGCCGGCACCAAAGCCTGAGCGGGTATCTTTTTTATCGGTAAATGTATATTTTTTCATGTCTTGATTGTAATGTTGATGATAATGGTGTTAATGAAAGCGCCAGGTTAATTACAAAGTCGTGCATGTTTAATAATCGCCGAAGGGTTTCGGGCAATTGATTCAAGTGCAAGTTCAACAATTGCTCGTCGTTTGGTGCTGCACCATGCCATTTGTGGGTACCCATCATATAATCAACGCCATAACCCATTCCGGTTCTCATTAAAATAACTACAGGTTTTCCTTTGCCTGCTTTTTTCTTTGGCCTCTTTCAAGGCTTCAACCACATGTTCCATATCGTTGCCATTGTCAAGGTCAACAGTATCCCAGCCAAATGCTTCGTATTTTGCTTTCAGGTCAAGGTTGTTCATCACCTTTTCTGTAGGTCCGTCAATCTGCTGACCGTTCCAGTCAATAATAGCAATAAGGTTATCGAGCTTATGATGTGGCGCAAATTGAACGGCTTCCCAAACCTGTCCTTCCTGCTGTTCGCCATCGCCCATCATTACATACACCAAATGGTCTTCGTTTCGTAGTTTTTTTGCATAAGCTGCACCACAGGCTACCGATAAACCCTGGCCCAATGAACCTGAAGCTACCCGTATACCCGGCAAATGTTCGTGCGTTGCAGGATGCCCCTGCAACCGGGAATTTATTTTTCGAAACGTGCTCAATTCGCTCACAGGAAAATATCCCCTGCGTGCAAGCACCGAATAAAACAAAGGCGAAATGTGTCCGTTGGAAAGAAAGAACAAATCTTCGTTGTAACCTTCTCTCACAAATTCAAGAAAGCCATCGGCATTTTTGTTTTCATTTATTTTCATTTCGCTGAAATAAAGCGCCACAACCATATCGGTACAACCCAGCGAACCGCCGGGATGGCCTGACTGGCTTGAATGTACCTGGCGTACAATGTCTCTGCGAACCTGTGCGCCAACTTTTTCTAATTCCTGTATTTCCATAATTGAATTACATTTTTTTTGCGTCTTCTAAAAATTTTGCAAGGCCAATATCGGTGAGCGGATGTTTTAATAAACCAAGAATTGGTTCCAGCGGGCAGGTACAAACATGTGCACCGGCTGCTGCTGCCTGTATAATATGGTTGGCAGAACGGATAGAAGCTGCTAATATTTCTGTTTTATATCCTTGTACTGTAAAAATCTGGCAATCTGCTCAATCAGCTGCATACCATCCCAGCCACTGTCGTCTATGCGACCCAAGAAAGGCGAAATATAAGTTGCGCCTGCTTTGGCAGCAAGTATAGCCTGACCTGCAGAAAAAATGAGGGTGCAGTTGGTTCTGATGCCATTGTCGGTAAACCATTTAATGGCTTTAACACCGTCTTTAATCATCGGTACTTTAACCACAATATTTGGGTGCAATGCAGCCAGTTTTTTACCTTCTTCCACAATGGTTTCAAACTCGGTAGTCAATACTTCGGCGCTTATGTCGCCATCTACCATTTCGCAAATGGTTTGGTAATGCTCGTTAATGGCTTCTTCGCCTCTGATGCCTTCTTTGGCCATTAACGAAGGGTTGGTAGTTACACCATCCAGAATGCCTAAATCATTTGCTTCCTTTATTTGGGCAAGATTTGCCGTATCGATAAAAAATTTCATATAGCGGTTTGAATGGTTTTGAAATGGCGGGTTAAAAGGCAACCATGCAAGTGCAACAAAAATAGGTGTATAATTGACACTTACAAATTTTCCTGCCTACTATTTTTCATCTGAATTGTTTTTTGGTGACCGGCTATTAATCTTTGTCGGGGCATCCTTGCGTCGCATTCCGTTCATCGGCATCGCTTTGTTTTAGCCTTAGACTGCAATAGTTACCAGGTAAGCCGGAAAAGATGGCGGAAACTCTTTTAAAGTTGCCGCCATCCATCTGTTTACTGTATTGAAATTTTATACTTTGTTGTGGTGTGGTATTTGTCGCCGGGCTTCACAATTGTAGAAGGGAAGTTTGGCTTGTTGGGCGAGTCGGGAAAGTGTTGTGTTTCCAGGCATAGTGCAGCATTCTTATTGATCGCTTTTCCATCACTGGTTTTGATTGTGCCATTCAAAAAGTTGCCGGTATAAAACTGCAGACCCGGTTCTGTGGTAAAAACTTCCAGTTTGCGTCCGCTGATGCTATCAGTGACCTCGGCTGCTTTTTTCATGTCGTTGCCCGATTTGTTGAGCACCCAGTTATGATCATATCCACCTTTAACCTGGTCTATACGGGCACCTATCCTTGTAGGAGTTGTGAAGTCGAACGGCGTTCCTTTTACAGGTAGTAATTGCCCTGTTGTGATCAGGGTTGAATCTACAGGAGTGTATTTATCTGCGTCTATCATCAGTACGTGATTAAGAATAGTATTCGATACATCGCCGGTCAGGTTAAAGTAGCTGTGATTGGTCAGGTTGACCGGAGTTGCTTTATCGGTTTCAGCAGTATAGTCAATCGTCAGTTCATCATCGTTAGATAGCGAGAAAGTTACAGCAACTTTCAGGTTGCCGGGATAGCCTTCTTCGTTGTCTTTGCTAACGTAGTTAAGTGTAAGCGAAGGCTGGTCATTTTGTAATGGAGATGCATCCCAAACTACTTTGTCAAAGCCTTTTAATCCGCCATGCAAATGATTTTTGCCATCGTTGGTAGCAAGGTTGTACGTCTTGCCGTCGAGTGTAAATTTTCCATTAGCGATGCGGTTGCCATAGCGACCAACAGTTGCACCAAAATAAGGAGGATGGTTTAGATAGCCTTGCAGCTCATTAAAACCTAAAACTATGCTGCTTTTGTTTCCACTTTTATCAGGCGACACCCACGAGGTTATAGTGCCTCCATAATTTGAAATTTTCACTTGGTTTCCTTTGTCGTTGGTGAGGGTGTACAAGTACACTTTTTTGCCATCAGAACTCTCCCCACTCTGCCTGTTGTATTCCTGTTTTGGCGGTAGTTGTATCATTAGATACACTACCCAAATCGTTGCCTGCAGCGGCGTTGTCACCATTGCCACAAGACGAAAAAACTCCAGCCATCAAAAGCCCATAAGCTGTACTCATAACTATTCTTTTCATTGTTGGTGTATTTAAATTGATCATTATCTATTTAGCCATTTAGCATTGTAAAAGAGTGGGGTGGAAAGGTGTAGAAAATATACCTGACGTGCCAGCAAGATCAGGCCGGTTGTAAAGTTGCCGGAACCTTAGGAACTCTTCAGTGATCTGCGAAATGTAAGGTGTGCAGGGTTTACGACATCATGATAAATAAAGAAACACCGCTTATAAAAGACGAACCGAAGTTTAGTTTTGTTTCGCATTTCAATCGTTATTCGTATGAGGCGTTCGGCAAAGTATGAATAACCAGAAATATTATTAAAAAAAACTTTATAAGTTTTTATTTTTAGATTGTTGCGATGGCGCCACGGGCCAGCCCGCTTCCCACAAAAGTGGCTCTATTACCAATTTTGATTTGCCTTTATCGGCGGCATCGTAGCCATGATAAATGATGTAGTCTTTCCCGCCGATCGTGTAGGCTGCATTGTGCCCCGCACCAAACCATTTTTTGCCATCGCCTTCTATCACCAATGAGCCGCCGCCCTGTGTGAGCATTTTTCCTTCTTTGTCTAGGTATGGACCGGTGATCTTTTCGCTGCGACCAACGACAACCTTGTAGTCGCTTTTTTCACCGCGGCAGCAATAGTCCCACGACACGAAGAGATAATAATATTTCCCTTTGTGAAAAATAAATGGCGCTTCTATAGCAGCATCGCCTGCTGACGTATCAGGAATAGCATAACTCCTGGGGCGGCTGCGCCACTGTATGCCATTCTTCCGGCTCGGCTACTTTGGTAAGATCGGGTGAGAGTTTAACGAGCTTCATACCATTCCAGAAAGAACCGAAGACGAGCCAGGGGGTTTCGTTTTCATCAAATGCCAGGTTGGGATCAATTGCATTCCACATATCGCGCCCGGGTACAGACTAAATCACCTTGCCCAGGTCTTGCCAGTGATAATCTGCCGAGGTACTGTCGAGTGTCTTATTAACAGCCAGTCCTATACAGGAAGTATTTTTGCCAAAAGCAGATACGGCATAATAGAGATAATATTTGCCGTTGTGATAGCTGATATCTGGTGCCCAAATATGTCCGCGAAAACCGGGGATTGCGTCCACTGCCCACTGAGGTGCTTTGGCAAAAACGGGTGCCCTGCGTGTCCAGGTTTTCATATCAGGCGATGAGTAAACGGTGATGCCGAAACCCGTACAAAAAACATAGTATGTATTGCCATCTTTGATCATCACCGGGTCGTGCGCCGGTACCAATGCTTCTACTCGTGTCTGCGCCTTCAGGGAGAAGAAACAAAGAAGAAAAAAGGCAAGGGTCGTTATTTTTTTCAATGAAGGTGGGATTTTAGGTTGTAAGTTTTAGGTTTTAAGTATTAGGTACTAGGTAGGAGTATGAGTTATGAGTTATGAGTTATGAGTTATGAGTTTGGAGTTATGAGTTTGGAGTTATGAGGTATTTAAATGTTGAAATATGAATGTTGAACCTATGTCATCGGCTTTTGGAAGTTTCACGCAAAGCAAACAAAGGAGCAAAGAAGCAAAACCTATGTTTTTTTCTTTGCGCCTTCGCGTATTTTACTTTGCACCTTTGCGCGAAGTTTATGAACCTGGATGTAAATGACCCTGGATGTTGAATATAGAGTTGCAGTGATGAGTTTGAATTCTTGTAACCTTCGATCCTACATTCTAAACTTCATAACTCTCAACTAATCTCACAGTTCAAAAAGGTTTTGCCGATGAACGGAGCCCCGCAGTAAGGCGGGGTAGACTGGCGCAAAAATGCTCCATTGGAAACCAATGCCTGCGACCAAAAAAACCTAGCGCATCTTAACCCTGATAATGTTAAACGAGTAGGGCTGTAACGAAAGATTGATCTTCTTATTCATCACTGCTATGGGCTGCACTTTCGGACTGATCGCAAAAGGATCATCCAAAGAATTTACCTTCTCCAGATCGTTACTCTGTAATACCGTAAGTGTGCCCGACGACCATAAGTTTTTTACTCCATCTATTACTATGTTTTTGTCTTTGGCAGCGCCAGACGCATTGACCAGTTTTACTATCAACTCGTGGCTGGCGCTATCGACACTTGCTGTTGCATACAGGCTGTCGGTGCCAGACATGATCTTGTTGTTCATGGTAATAGAAACCACCTGCGAACCCTTGTTGGTACCATACAATTTTTGCACATAATAATTGGGTGTACCATACGAGCGCAGGTTGTCGAACCAGATAAGATCGGGTGTCCATTGCCAACCTTCGACATGGGCAAACAAGGGCGCATAAGAAGCGAGGTTCACCACATCGGCATTGCGCTCAAGACCGGTCATAAAGGCGGCTTCGGAGAGTGCGCAACGCCAGGTATTTTTATTGAGCGGGCTGGCGATGGCAACACTTTGTGCGGCGTACTCGCCGGCAAAAATTCTGCCCATTGCGATCATAATCGTCGTAGCGATTGGCATTGTCGAGAAACCAGGAAGGATTGGCATAATAATGCTCGTCAATAATATCGGCATGCAGTGCCTTCAACTCCTCCAGGCATAATTAAACGATGCGCCGCTGGGAAATGGTCCGGCACCGGATACGATCTTGATCTCGGGATGTTTGGCAGACAAGACCTTTACAAAAGCTTTGTAACGATCTATGTATTGCTCATCCCACTGCTCGTTGCCTACGCCCATAAACTTCAGGTGAAAGGGTTCGGGATGTCCCATCTGCGCACGTACTTTGCCCCAGGTACTTTCAGCCGGGCCATTGGCAAAATCTACCAGGTCAACAGCGTCCTGTATGTATTCATCCAACTGATCGAGGGGTACTACTTCGCCGGTATTGAACTGGCAGGCCATACCACAGTTGAGTATGGGTAATGGCTCGGCGCCAATGTCTTCGGCAAGCTGAAAATATTCGAAGAAGCCCAGACCAAAAGACTGGAAATAATCACTCGTCAGGCGGTGTTTAAATTCAGTATTCCAGCGGTTGACGATGGGTGTGCGGTTTTCAACCGGACCCACGGTTTTCTTCCATTGAAAGCGGGTTTGCAATTCGCGTCCTTCCACGATACAACCACCGGGAAAACGTAAAAAGCCGGGCTGCATATCTGCCAGCTTTTGCACCAGGTCGGCGCGCAAACCGTTGGGACGGTTTTTCCAGGTGTCGCCGGGAAACAAGGAGATCATATCTACATCGATGATCCCTTGCCAAGAAATACAATGTTGAGGTGGGCTTTTTCATCGGTGGCTGAGGAGGTAAATGAAACCCCGTGCTTTGCCCAGCTATTGGAAAAATCGCCCAGTGTTGCGCTGCCCAATTTGTTCCCATTTTCACTTACCAGGTCAACGCGTATAGAAACATCGCCTTCGTTTTTGCGGGCAAACAAAGAGAAATTATACTTCACCTCTTTCTTTACGCCCATGCCGCGAAAGCCTTCGTTGCTGATGCCATAGGTTCCATTTTGATCGACGGTTATGTGTGCATAGCGGGCATTATTGGGGCTTTTCTCGCCAACGTTTAAGATGAGAATATTAGCGCTGTCTTTGGGGTGTTTTAAGACACTCCAACCCATGAGCGGACTAAAGAATTCGAATGAACGGTTCTTCACCAGTTCACCGTATAAACCACCATCTGCACCGAAATTAATATCTTCAAAAAAGATCCCCCACATAGTAGGTTGTATGGTTGCCTTCACCACATTAGCCTTCACCGAAATGACGCCCGGTTGTGCAGATAAATGTTGGACAAACCCCGCCAATAACATTATTAAACCTGCTGCGATCTTCCTGCTTTTGTTCATTGTATTTCACTTTAATTGTTGAGCGTAAATTTCTTTTTTAATTGAATGGTCAGATTGTAAATAGGTTCGCAGACTATCGTTGTTAATAGCCGCTATCAAAAGTTTTCCTTTTTGTTTCAGGTTGATCATCTTCAGGCTTTTCACGTCGCCATCAACAATGAAACCGCTTTGGGCAATATTGACCGGCACAAATGAACCCTTGCCATTGCCCTTTAAAATTAATCCGTACGACGCATCGTATCGTCCCGTCATCACTTCTGTCTCGTATTCGTTTCCGGCAAGCACCAGGTCTATATTTCCATCGTTGTCGAGGTCTGCAGCGACGATGCTATTGACCGGTGCAACTTGTGCGGCAAGTGGTAAAACATGCGCGGCAAATTTACCCTTACCGAGATTTTCTATCCATTCGCTCTGCATATTGTCGCAGCTCAGTTTTGTCCAGCCTTCTGTACCGTAGTCATCGGTGAGCTTTTGCATATCGACCGCCGCAAAGTCTTTGTGCAGCAGATATTTTTTCTTGATCGCCGGGCTTTCGTCGGCTAATTGTGTGCGGTCAAGAGCAGGAAATAAAACCAGGCGCGCATCATTATTTTTAACGTAGTAAGCAGGTATCAGTTCCTTCGTGCCATTGTTGTCAATGTCTTTTGCATACAACATCATGGGTGTATTGGGGGTGGGGTGATACTTGTTATTCAACCCCATGTTGCCCGCTACTATGTCCATGTCACCGTCATTATCCAGGTCAGCCAATTGCAATGATCTCCACATGCCATGCGTTTGAGCCAATCCGGTTTGTGCCGTCACCTCGGTAAAGTTGCCTTTATGATTAACAAAAAATCGCAGCGGCATCCATTCACCGCAAACGATCAGATCGGGCTGACCGTCGCTGTTGAAGTCAGTGGCAACGGCGGCAGTTAGCATACCCGCATATTGTAGATCACGACCCAGTTTTGCGGTAGCATCGGCGAAGACGCCATGATTATTTTGCAACAGGTAACTGCGCGGATTTTGCGGGTATTGCTGCGGTTCTACTCTTCCACCAATGAATACATCGAGGTCACCATCGCCATCAAAATCGAAAACAGCAACAGCTTGTGCGATCGCCGACAGTACAGGTAAGGCTGTTGTATTCAGCATAAACCTACCCTTGCCATTGTTGGTATATAACCGTAGGTTGTTGTTGGGACTGTGCAGACCAAACTCGGTACTGCCACCGGTTACCAACAGGTCCAGGTCGCCGTCGCCGTCAGCATCAAATAATTGTGCAGCCAGGTCTTCTTCGGGTTTCATGCCCTGTACCAGATCGGTCGCCGTAAAGCTGCCAGTTGTCGTTTGAAAAAACAACCTGCCAGACTGATAAGCAGCACCACCCACAAAAAAATCCTCCAGTCCATCACCGTTCATATCGCCGGTAGCTATACAGGGACCTAACTGCGAATATTTTTGCGGAAGCCCCCGCTGACTGCCGTAATCATAGTACTGTGATTTTATGTGTTTGAAACCGGTATTCAAAGTGTTTGCTGCTGTGAAATAGGTATTCGTCGTTGTGGCTAAAGTTTCAATAGGTACCTGCGCATCTGCTTGTTTCAGCGTGAGAAATTGATTCGTTCTCACCTGTGTAAGGACCTGCATTTTGTCATTGGGCCAAATCACTTTCAGTGTATCGATATAGGTTTGACTACCGAGACCGAAATGCAAATTCTGATCAACTGACGATTTGAAACCACGCACCGGCGACTGCTCGGCAAACTGCATTTTACCACTACTGAAAATAGTCAACTTCGCTCCCACTGCTGCGCCGTTGCCGGTGCTGCCTTCCAGGTGCAGAGTCAGAAAATTATGCGCCGTATCTTTTGCCGTTTTACGCAAGTCGTTTCTATACACAAATGCTTCCTGGTTCATGTTATTCACCACCAGGTCCAGGTCGCCGTCGTTGTCAAGATCTGCATAGGCAGCGCCGTTTGAAATGGACGGAACATCGAGCCCTGCCTCGCCAGTCATATTGCTAAAGGTGAGATCGCCATCGTTATGAAATAAATAATTGCTGGCTTTGATGCTGCCATACTCATCCAGGTTTTCGCGCAGTATAGCTATCATACTTTTGTCGAGACCTTTGGTTGCAGTATTTCCAAAGGCATATGACTTTTCGGTCTGTGCATTCTTAAAAGTTGCATAGTCGTTGTTGGTTACATCTTTGGCCAGCCCGTTGGTGATGTGCATGTCTTTGTTGCCGTCGTTATCAAAGTCAGCCAGCAGCACGCTCCAGCTCCAGTCAGTTTGTTCTATGCCTGCCAGTTGGCCTATTTCGCTATAGAAAGGTTCACGGCGTCCATCTATCGTTCTTAAGCCATTATTCAGTTGCAGCATATTGCGTACAAACTCGGGTTCATAGCCCAGGCGCTGCTGCATATCATACTTCTCCTGCCCCATGGCGCTAAACATCATTTTCTTTCGCTCATTGGTCTCTGGCAACATATCCAATACAGCTATATCAGCCAACCCATCGTTGTTAATGTCAGCCGCATCTACGCCCATACTATTATAGCTTTGGTGACGCAGTGCGGTTTTAATGCAATTCGAAAATGTTCCGTTTTTGTTATTGATCCATAGCAGGTCGTTGCCTATGTAGTCGTTGGCAACATACAGGTCGGGCCAGTTGTCGTTGTTTACATCGGTCACTACTATACCCAATCCATAACCATCTTCTTTTATGCCGGCTTCCTTTGTTACCTCGCGGTAGAAAGGATGACCGTCAACTATACCATCATTGCGATACAGCCGGTCTTCGGCAGGCGAGTTGCCGCTGGTGTCTTTTTGCGAAAGATTGTTATTGGTGTTGCTGTACAGGCGGTGATTGAGCAGGTACATATCCAGGTCGCCGTCCTTGTCGTAGTCAAAAAAAACAGCCTGTGTAGCACAGCCCGTATCTGCCAAACCGTAGGCTGCAGCCTGTTCGCTAAAATGCATTTTACCATCGTTGATGAACAGGCGATTGGTGCGTTTTGCCGGGTCACGCGAGTGCGACGAACAAACATACACATCCTGGAAACCGTCGTTGTTGATGTCAACAATGCTTACTCCCGTACACCATTGCTGCGTCTCCACGCCAGCCTTTTCTGTTACGTCTTCAAACGAAAAATTGCCTTTGTTGATGTATAAGCGGCAACTGACCATACTACCTGCAAAAAAAACATCGGCAAGTCCGTCATTATTAAAATCGCCGATGCCTACACCCGAGCCGTTGTACATGTACTCGTTGTCGTACACATTAACCGAATCACTTTCTGTGATCTGGTTATTAAAATCAATATGCGTGTCTGCAGCATCCAGCAGTGTGAAGTGAAACGTACCGTCACTCTTCGTTTTACTGCAACCTGCCAGTGCGGTAAGCAATCCAATCAACACATATGTTTTATACAAACTCATTCAGGTATGGCGATCGCTTTGTGCGGTGTTTTTTTTATGTACCCAACCGCAGGATTTCTATTTTTCTTCTGTTGCGTCGCACCCGTGTACGGCATAGCAATACGCAGCGATATGTTTTGTGAATTGGATATCTTCTCCTGTAGATTACAACAATACTTGCTGGTGTACAAAAGTCGTTTTCGCTAACAAGATGTTGATTTTCTTATTTGCTTCTACTGCCTCAACAATGGTTTGCCGGTGAACGGAGCGTCGCAACTATGTCGCCACTTTTCCCTTAAGCCGGTTACCAAAGCCATTCTTGCACTAATGCTTCCGGAGTGCAGACGTTTACTTATATAAAGCTGACTATACGTTGGGTTGCGGTTACTTATGCTTTCCCCAAATGGCGGTGCCTGCATTGTTCAGCCCGGTAAAGATGTAAGTGCTCTTTTTGTTCTCCCAGTCGCGACCGCGTTGCACAAATACCTTATCGGTAAAGCCGTTGCTCCAGTTCAGTTGCAGCCAGGGTGCGCTATACGTCCAGGTGTTTGCCGCGTTGCCATTTATAGTGCCTGCAGCATCGAGCGTGATGGTTGTTGACTGCTGCAGATCGGGATAGATCTGTTCGTTGCCAAATCCGGGAACCACATTGTAACCAAGAATGATTTGCTCCCACTCGCCGGCTAAACTGTCTTTTGGCACGGTGCTGTTGTCCTCCCAGGCATAGCGCTCGGGCGATACGACCGGCCAGCCGTCTGTTGTCCAAAAGATCTTGCGCACATGCAGATCCATAAAAGCGGGATTGATAGCCGGTCTGCCCTGGTGCGCAATGTAATACTGCCCGTCGTTAGCAAAAACTGAGCAGTGTGAAACGCCCTGCCAGCCGTTGTGATTATTGAATTTATAAGGCGCCAGTATCATGGGTCCGTTGTCAGCTTCATTGTCCACATCAGTGCCGTTGAAGTCGAGGAACGGTCCATTAGGATTGACAGATCTGAAGACACGCACATTGTATTTTGTAGCCAGCCAGTCGTAGGCAACAAACAGGTAATACATATGCTGATCAGCATTGTAGATCATCTCCGGTCCTTCCAGGTTTCCATTGATGATGCCGCCGGTTTTGCCACGGCGCACTTTGCGTACACCCATGTCGCCGCTGTTAAGCGCCAGACCTGTTGTTGGGTTAAGCTGCAATTCGTACAGTCCATCCCACGATGAACCATAGACCATCCAATGCTCGCCTGCGGGGGTAACCACCACGGTCGGGTCGATGGCATTGGTGCCGGGACCCGAATTGTTGGAAGTGACCACCAAACCTTTTTGTGTCCAGGGACCTAAGGGTGTAGCAGCGGTTGCCAGCGCTATACAACTAATACGACTTTCGGAAGCGAGGGAATAGTATAATCTAAATTCGCTGCCCACCTTCATGATGTAGGGCGCCCACAGACCCTGCACAGGTGTGCCACCATTGCCGGTAATGTACTGCGTACTGATGGAAGGAAGCGTATTGAATACCCAGCCAACATACGTCCACTCAACCAGGTCTTTTGACTTGCGCACCATAATGCCCACCCGTGGCGCCGAACCATAAGACACATCAGTATTGTAGCAATAGTACCAGTCGCCTTCTTTTATGATAGAAGGATCGTGCGTATTGTACGATGCCCATTTGGTGTAGTTGTTCGCAACGCCCTCATAGGTATCGGTAATGGAATTGATATCGAACGGTGGTGGTGGAGTAATCGGAACTGTATCAACAGGAGGCACAATGGGTGTTATGTCCGTTTTCTTGCAGGATGAACCCGCAACTAAAATTCCCGTCATTGCCAATAGCACCACAATTGCTGAACCCTTCATAATAAAATCTTTTTAAATTAATTAAGCTCGAGCACAACTACCGAAAATGGCGGCAGTGTCACTTTAAGCATACCACCCGCTAAACTTGCCCCGTTGAATGCTGCAGGCTTTATCTTGTCGGGTGTGTCGAATGAATTATAATCGCGCAGTTTACCGGAAGTGAGGATCTTACCGGTAACATTTTTATAGCTTGTGCCCTTTACCGAAACAGACACTTCACGGCTCTTTGTATCATCTATGTTCACCAGTGAAATGTGGGTAGTACCCGTAGAGTTTTTAGAGGCAGATACTGAAACAGCCGGCAACTTTTTGCCATCTACTGCAAAATCATCCGTTTTAATAGTAACTGGAATGGAAGTAGCATCCTGGTGTACATTGTACATCTCCATTACATGATAGGTAGGCGTAAGAATCATCTTTGCTTTATCGGTTAGTATCACCGATTGCAGCACGTTGATACATTGTGCCAGGTTAGCCATACGCACCCGGTCAGAATGATTGTTGAAGATGTTGAGCGTAACACCGGCAATCATTGCATCGCGCATGGTATTTTGCTGATACAGGAAACCAGGGTTTGTTCCTTTCTCAACCTCGTACCATCCACCCCATTCGTCCACTACAAGCGATCTTTTTAGCCGGATCGTATTTGTCCATAATGGCCGAATGTTTGATAACCAGCGAATCCATAAACAGGGCGGACTTCATGGTCTCAAAATACTGCTCTTCGGTAAAGTCGATAGCCGGTCCTTTATGGTCCCAATTGATGACAGAATAGTGGTGAAGCGCAACTCCACTAAGCATATTGTGCGGAATTTTTTTCATGAGCACTTCCGTCCAGTTATAATCAGCCGAATTAGCGCCGGAGGCAATTCGTAAACAGTCCGCCGGTATTTGTCCAGTCGCTCATAAAGGTGGCGTACTTGCGATAGGTATCAGCATAATATTCGGGCTGTCATGTTGCCACCACAACCCCAGGCTTCGTTACCCACACCCCAGAACTTTACTTTCCAGGGCTTCTCTCTGCCGTTTTCGCGTGCGAAGTTTCGACATGGGGCTTTCGCCATCAAAATTTACATATTGCACCCAGTCTGCCAGTTCCTGTACAGTGCCACTGCCTACATTGCCTGCGAGGTAGGGTTCAGTACCTAAAAGTTCGCACATGTTGAAAAAGTCGTGTGTACCAAAGCTATTGTCTTCAGTGACACCACCCCACCAAACATTTACGATTTTTGGACGCTTGTCCTTTGGGCCAATGCCATCTTTCCAGTGATAAGTATCGGCAAAACAACCACCCTGGCCAGCGCAGGTTGGGAATTTTTAATTTGCGTAAAGCATCCACTACATCATTTCGCACACCATTGGTATTCGGAATAGAAGAGGTATCGCCCACATAAAATCCACCATAGATACAACGCCCGAGGTGCTCAGCAAAGTGCCCGTAGATGTTGCGGTTAATGGTGTTTTTAGCTGCGCTGACATCCATTTGTACGGATACCTGCGACATTGCCATTTGTGCAGAACAGCACACTAAGACCAATGCAGAAACAATCGTTTTTTTCATCAAATAAAATTTTGGACAAATTAGAACAAAAACCCCGCGCGAACAGGATTTATGTTCTCGCAGATCTAGTTAGCCGGATTGGGCAAAAGGTTTTTATTTACATCCAGTTCCTGCTGTGGAATAGGAAGGTATTCGTTACCGGGTGTCCAGGTATTGAAATCTGCATCATGCGATTTTAGTTCAGCCAGTTTGGTTGGATTGTACAACCAGCCCCACCGGATGATGTCGTTGATACGCTGACCTTCGATGGCAAATTCCAGGGCTCTTTCGTGTGCCAGTTGGTCACGCATTTGCTGCCTGGGTCATGTTTGGTCTAACGTGGCCAGGTCAGGCAGATTTGCCCTTGTTCTAACCTGCTGAATATAAGGATAAGCTTCGGCTGTACGGTTTAGCTCATTCAATACTTCAGCATACATCAGCAAAATATCTGCATAACGAAGCACCCGGTAATTGATGCCGGACTCAGGTGTTTCATAAGGTTTTCCCAATCCATCGTTGGTATATTTACGGGGATAGATTCTGTCTAGTCGGGTTAAACCATGGTCTGCCATAAGCCATATGTTGAATTATCGGCAGGCTCGTACGAAGCGATGGTTGCCAATAACCTCGGATCAGCTTTTCCATCAATGGTTTTTTCTTTTTTATATTCATTGTATATCCAGCGGGTGGGCAGATAATCAGAAAAGCCTGCACCTTCCATACCATAGGTGACTAGAAACCGCCTGCACCGTTTTCCAGGCGGTTGAAGGTTCGCCGGTCCAGTTAAAATCGGTACCTGCACCTTCCGGCAAACTGCACTTCAAACAACGACTCGCTGTTGTTTTCATTTACATCTTTAAAATTGTTTCGATAGTCAGGCACCAGAGCATAAACACCTTTCAGCTCGCCGGTGAATAAATTTTTCGAATTGCGGTAGCCGGCTTTTGCATAGTCTTTTCTGATAGAGATAAGCTTTAGCCAACAAACCTGCAGCGGCGCCTTTGGTTGCCCTGCCTACTTGACCCTGATCAGGACCAGTTACGTTGCTGTAAGAAATGGGCAGATTGGTTTCTGCCATTTGCAGGTCGCTGAATATCTGGTTCCACACTTCTTCTTCGGTTGCATGTAGGCGGCATAATACTCGACTTGCTTCCAAGGCAGGTTCGGTAATTACCGGTACAATTTTAAAAGTAGTTGCCAGGTTATAATAAGCAAGACCGCGCAGAAAGTAAGCCTGCCCTAAGATCCTTTTCTTTTCTTCGGCTGGCAATACGGTTTCATCGTACTTACTCACATAGTATATCACCTGGTTAGCCCTGGTAACCACCAGGTAAAAGTCTCTCCAAATCCAGAAAACCGGAGCGGAGGTGGTGGGAATGATAAATTGTCCTGTTAGTACCAGGTCAAGCCAGGGGCTGTCGCCTTTAAAGTCGTCGCCACGGCTGTCGGTAAGTCCGGGAAACGAACGCATATAGGATCCATCGTTGATGAGTGCATTGTAGATGGCGGTTACACCTGCAAAAGCCTGGTCTTTGGTTTTCCAGTAATCCGACAGTGGTTAGTGCGTTGGGATTGACTTGGTCAAGTTTTTTATCGCACCCGGTCAGCCACCAGGCAAAGACCCTATAAAGAGATAAATGTACTTTTTTCATAATATGTATTAAAAGCTGTTTTTGTAATACTTAGAAGCCGACTTGTACACCAGCCATGATGGTTCTTGGTTTAGGATAAGAACCAAAATCAAAACCCGGATTGAAAACTCCAGAAGTAAAATCGGGATTGTAACCCGGTGTAACCCTGGAAAGAATACAGGTTTTGAACCGTAGCATAGATCGTGCACGTTCGCAAATCCTTTTATGATGTTTTCACGCAGAGTATAACCAAACGAAACGGTGTTGATCCTCAGGTAACTTCCATCCTGCAACCATCCCGGACGGTCAGAATCTTTAAAGTTATTTACGTCGGCATCGTTCAGCCGGGGAATGTCGGTATTGGTATTCGTAGGTGTCCACCTGTTCAGCATATCTGCGCTGTAGTTGAGCGCTCCGGCTGAATGATGCAGGTCGCTGATACAACCGGCTGTTGATCAGAAATTTCGCACTTCCCGAAGCAAATATTGAAAGGTCAACTTTTTATAGGAGCAGAAAAGCTAAAACCATAATTGATATTTTGGAATAGCACTTCCCAGGTATACCCTGTCATAAGCTTCGTTTACCACCCCATCGGGTTTGCCGTCAGGTCCACTGATGTCTTTATACTTTACATCGCCCGGTGCCAGGTTTGCACCAAACTGTGTGGCATGAGCATCAATTTGTGCCTGGGTTTGAAAAATTCCTTCATAAACAAAACCATAATGTTCGCCCACTTCGCCACCTATAGCAGTTTTGGCACCGGCACCATAAATCGGTTCGTTAAAACCACCCAGCGCCAGCACTTTATTTTTAACTGTTGAGAGATTTGCGGAAATGTCAAAGGTAAATTCACCACCTGTTTTATGGTAGGTAGTGCTAAATTCAAAACCTGAATTTTGCAGTGTTGCCGCATTTACCACCGGCGACAGATTTATGGAACCTACCGTGGCAGGAATGGGCACACCTACCAAAACATCTGTGCTTTTTGCATTATAATATTCAGCAGAAAAATCAAGGTGGTTGTTTATAAATGTACCATCAAAACCAACGTTGGTGATGGTTTTCTCTTCCCACTTAATATTTTGATCAACCACACTCGTTTGTAATCCACCCACAACCCGGGTATCGCCAAAGTTGTAAACAATACCGGTGTTAATATTGGCTTGATACAGATAATCGCCTATCTTATCGTTACCCAATACACCATAACTGGCTCTGAATTTCAATAAGGAAACTGCCGATTTTGGCACATGTCCAAAAGTCTTCGCTGCTGATCTTCCATCCCACCGAAGCGGAAGGAAAATAACCAAACCGGTTAGCCGGAGCAAACCTCGAAGAACCATCGCGACGAGTGTAGCAGATAAGAGATATCTGATCATCAAACGAATAATTAAGCCTGCCGAAATAAGAGCTTAAAGTTGCTTCATATTCAGATCCTTTTGCAGACCTGGTTTCGCCACGGTCAATAACCGGATAATAAGGCAGGGTAAAACCCTGTGCGCTGCTTTCACGCAACACAGCATTGTTTTGGCGATACGATTGACCCGCCAATGCCTGAATGGAATGTTTGCCAATAGTAAGATCGTAGTTAAAAGTATTTTCTATAGCAGCATTGGTAAATACTGCGTGAGTTATCACTCAGGCGTGCAATATCCTGGCTAAAGAACTTGCCGAGGTAAAAGGCGGGCTGCCAGGTATAATCACGTGTTTGGGTTTTATCGTAGCTCAGGCTGGTCCTGAAGCGCAGGTTATGACCGCATTGTTTTTATCAGTTGCAGTTCGCCATATACATTTCCAAAAGTGCGGTCAACATCTACCCAGTTGGTCAGTATGCTGTTGATACCAATACCATTAAGTGAGTTGGCGCCATTAAACTCAGAATTGGAACCGCCAAAGCCACCCAGGTTTGCCGGATCATATACCGGCATTGTGGGGATTGCAACAATCAATGAACCAATCAACGGAGGAATACCACCTAGCAAAATATCATCACGAAAGGTGAGTGAATTTTCATGCGAATGGGTATAATTGAATGTCTCACCGATCTTCAATATTCCTTTTTCAGCCGTTGAGTTTACCCGGGCAGAATAGCGGGTGTAGGAAGGACCATTGCCCACATACGTTCCCTTGTTATCAAAGTAATCGAGAGAGATATTGTAAGTATTGCTGGCACCACCGCCATACACACTTACGTTATGGTCCTGGCGGTTGCCGGTCTTCAAACCTTCTTTTTGCCAGTCGGTGTTGATGTTATTGATAAAAGTTGGAGATGCCGGATCGTTTGCCGGAAACAACGGCAAACCTGCATTTTTCCGGGATTC
Source organism: uncultured Chitinophagaceae bacterium (assembly GCA_963726895.1). Taxonomy (GTDB): domain Bacteria; phylum Bacteroidota; class Bacteroidia; order Chitinophagales; family Chitinophagaceae; genus Segetibacter. The sequence continues at coordinate 193,830 of CAVSED010000016.1, forward strand.
ATTGTTGAGCAGTTGGTATTGCTCGCGGTTGGTCACATCCTGGTGTTGCCATACTTTGTCCCAACCATAATAGCCATTATAGTCAATTTTTGTGCAGTATTTTTCCTGCCTTGTTTGGTAGTAATAATAATGACACCATTGGCAGCCGCAGCTCCATAAATGGAAGCAGCAGCGGCATCTTTCAATACCGACATTGATTCTATATCGTTGGGGCTAAAGTCGCGGATGGAGGTACCTACCGGCACACCATCAACAACATAGAAAGGTGCCGACCCACCAAAAGTGCTAAAACCGCGGATACGCACACTGGGTGCAGCACCTGGCTGACCATCGTTGTTAACGGCAACACCAGATACACGACCCTGCAGCAAACCGGTGATGTCATTGGTGCTCAGCTTTTTGGCTTCACTTACATCTACAGTAGAAATGGCGCCGGTCAGGTCTTTTTTGCGTTGGGTACCATACCCTATCACCACTACATCATTGAGGGTACTGGCAGTAGCGTTGAGCTGTACCTGCATTATTCCGGAACCACGCAGCGTGACCTCCTTTGATTGCGTACCTACACTGCTAAAGACCAGTTTAGCACCTTCGGCTGCTTCAATACTGAACGAACCGTCAGTTTTGGTAGAGACCCCGGTATTGGTGCCTTTAATAGTAACCGACACGCCCTCCAAAGGCGCATTGCCCTGGTCGGTCACAACACCGCGGTACACCTTTGTAACAGCCTGCGCAAAACCTTGTGAAGATAAAAAGAGGAAAAACAGGGAGAGGTAAAAGCTTCGTAAAAGAAGCAATTTGCAAGACAATCTCATAGACAAATGCGTTTTTTAATTTTAGAAATAGCTAAACGACGGTGTGAAATTGTTAAATTAATAATAAAGCAGTTCTGCATATCGTATCAGAACTTCTGCAAAAACTATCATTTTTCGAAAACAATGGTGCTCAAACCAAAAGTTTACATGCACCTATTTACACTTTTTACCGAGGTTAAGTTTTTTTATAACTTTTGGTACGGTCAGAAGTTGGGTATTAAACACTGTTGCGACAGTCTACCCCGCTTAAGTGCGGGGCTCCGTTCATCTGCAACGCCGTGATTCGGCTTTTATTTTAGCGAATACTCAGCCCGTTATTTTTTTATGGTCTGTGCGCTTCATCAGTGCCATGACGTTGAACGGAGCGAGTCGCAACGGCGCTACATATCTACTCAACTGCCGGTCTCCAAAAAAACACATATACAATTAGAAAGGTGCGAAAACAGCGCTACGGATTGATACCTGCGCCATTCAGTTGAGCTGTAGCCTCATCCGCAGGAGGGGGAACGATAGGTGGATTGCGATGCCAGTACGAAGCAAGTATTGAACCGGTGACATTCATAAGCGGCCCAAAGATAGCCGGAGCCAAACCAACGGTAGCGATCTTGCCCATCTCCTTCGCCAGACCTGAGGCTAAGCCACCGTTTTGCATGCCAACCTCTATAGCAATGGTGCGGCAATCGCGCTCGCTCATCTTGAACAAACGCCCCGACCAATAACCCAGTGTATAACCTGCCAGGTTGTGTATTAGCACCAACAATATCAGCAGCGGACCAATGGTAAGCAGGCTATCGCGCCCTGCCGCAGTGATGATGACAATGATAAAGGCTATACCAAACATAGACACCACAGGCATGGCAGCGTCGAGCCATTTTGATCTGCCGCTAAACAAACGATTGAAAACAATGCCGGCGCCTATGGGAATGATCACCATTTTGACGATGTCCCACATCATATTTACCACATTGATCTGTACAAACGCCCCGGCATACAACTTCATTAGCAGCGGTGTAACAAAAGGCGCAAGCATGGTAGAGACAGCCGTAATGGTTATCGACAATGCCAGGTTGGCTTTGGCGAGATAGGAGATGACATTGGATGCCATTCCATTGGGCGAACAACCAATAAGTATGATGCCCGCTGCAATCTCGGGCGGAAAATGACTGATACTCGCCAAAGTAAAACCAATCAGCGGCATGATGATAAAGTGACTGACCACACCTATAAAAACGCCCCTGGGTGTTTTGACCACGCCCACAAAATCTTTGATGCCCATAGAGGTACCCATCCCAAACATGATAAGTTGTATTAGCGGGGTAATAAGCCCCGACAACTTAAAGCCATTGTATTGTAAAAAATAGGCAGGATAATACAGGGCAGTGGTAACCGCTGCAAAAATGATGATGGTATAGGAGAACCCTTTCAGTTGATCGAACCCCCTGAAGCCAATAGCCAGGGCTATAAAAAATGCAATGTACAAAGGACCGGCACCTGCAAGATGTCCTACTGCAGTAAAAGTAAGTGCCGCCAGCAGACAAAGTGCGGCAATAGTAAGCGCTAGTTTATATCCATTCATGCAAGGCAATTTTTAGGAAGTAAGCAGGAGACAGACTACCAGGTTCTTTTACTCATCATCTTGTCAAGTTGTGCGCGGGTCATAGTGCCCAATTCCGGGTGTTTCTGCAGCCAGGCAAGAAAGGCAGTTTTGATCTCATCGCTCCATTGGCTATCGATCTGCCCGGTGGTATAGGTTCCGGACTTTACCATTTCAAAACCGAACTGGTCTTTGCGGGTAACGAACTCGGCGGTACTTACCACTTCCTCGGCAAGATGGGCGGGCACAAAAAGTACGCCTTCCCCCTGCCCTATTACCAGGTCGCCTGGCAGCACCATTACCCGGCCAATGCGAACAGGTGTGTTCAAACCCATCAGCACCATATCTTCCAGAAACGATGGATGGAAATCGCGGACAAAGGCGTTGAAACCATCGATGTTTTGCAGCTCCTGCAGGTCGCGGGCTGAGCCATCGAACACTACGCCATTACCCGACTTGCTATAAATAGAATTACCTAATGTAGAGCCCATGAGCGTGCCACCGGCTATCTTGCCGAAGCCATCGGCTACATAGACATCGCCTTTGGTCAGGGTTTCAATAGGCCAGGAGTTGGTATTGCCCTTTCGCCCCTGCTGATTGCCACGTGTCTTGATGTTTTTTTCTACATCGGGACGGCTGGGCATGAACATGGCAGTGACCGCCCGGCCAATTACCGGTACATCGTTGTGTACCATCTTCCAGCCGCCTTCAAACTGGTTGGTATAGCCTTCATTTTTCAGCACGGTCCAGGCATCGTCGATACCAATGTGCTTTGCCCGCTCCAACAGATCGTCGGGTATTTTGGGACGCCCGTCAGCAAAGCGTTCACCCTGCCAGGCGGAGGTAAGAAAGATGAGTTCGTCTTTAGAGATAGTTTGCGCTGTTACGAATGTTGACACATAAACAAACAGCAGAAAAAGCAAAATATTTTTCATTGGCAATTTGTTTTGAACCACGAGGAGACAAGGTGTGTTAAATGGATAGATTGTTTAATTGTTATTGTCTGTTCAATGTTAATTGAAAATGAGGGTCGATGCACACAGTACTCATGCAAAGACGCCAGGAAATACAACCTTTTCAGATGTTCAACATTCAAAATAATTTTTGTTTTCAAACCACCAAGACACAAATGGCACGAAGATGCACAAAATGTTAGATGGTTAGATTGTTTTATAGTTGAATTGTTGGTGTTTGTTTTTATTGTTCATTTTCCATTCAATGTCGTCTAGTTAAGAAGTTTTTTTTGGGAACCAGCAGTAGGACGTCTATTGTGCATCGTTGTGTTATTTCATTCGTTATCACTCCTTGTACTTATAGGTACTACATTCTGCTTTTATACTGTAAATGCCTTAACTAAACGACATTGATTGTTCATTATTCATTGTTCATTATTCATTGTTCATTATTCATTGTTCATTATTCATTGTTCATTATTCATTATTCATTGTTCATTATTCATTGTTCATTATTCATTATTCATTTTCATTATTCATTATTCATTGTTCATTATTCATTATTCATTATTCATTATTCATTATTCATTGTTCATTATTCATTATTCATTATTCATGATTAGTTGTGTCCCTCCTTGGCCAAATAGGCTTCCACTTCCTTCATGGTAATGGCGGTCTTCTTCGGATACCTGGCGAACCATTTTCTAAACTCAGCTTTTATGTTCTCCGCCCAATCACCATGCACTTCGCCCGACAAGTACTTGCCTGATTGCAGCATCTCGCGTTCAAATTCATCCCGTAGGCCGGTCATTTCAGAAGCCGTCACCAGCGGCTCAAGCAGATAGGCCGGTATGAACACTACACCATAATCGTTGGCAAACACCACATCGCCGGGCAATACGGTAACTTCGCCAACACGTATAGGTGCGTTAATGCTGGTGGGTATCATATCCTTGATGTATGATGGATCGTGCCCCTTTACCCAGGCATTAAAACCCTTTGTATCTCTCAGTTCCTGCATATCGCGGATGGAGCCATAGAAGATCACACCCTTGCCCGTTTTACCATAGATCGCATTGCCCAGGCTCGAGCCAATGAGCGTACCATCTTTTATTTTGCCATATCCATCTGCCACATAGATGTCGCCTTTGGTCAGAATGTCAATTGGCCAGATGTTGATGCCGCCATGTTGCGAGCGCCCTTCAGCTTTTCCCTGTGCCCGCACAAATGTGTCCAGGTCGGGGCGCGCAGGCATAAATTGCGCAGTCACTACCCTGCCCACCATAGTTTCGCCAGGCTTCAAAATGATCCAGTTCTTTTCTACCTGGTTGCGAAAACCTTTGTTGCCCAGGTAGCCCCAAATCTGTTCGAGTGTACAGTTTTGCAAACGGTCCAGCAAGGCATCCGACACCTTCGGGCGCCCATCGGCAAAGCGTTCGCCCTCCCATTTTTCAGTAAGCAGTTTTACATATTCGGGTGTAGAACCGACGTGCTGGGCACCGGCAAAAAGAGGAAGAAATAACAGAAAAAAGATCATTTTTTTCATATCGTATGGCTTTGCAAATAGTGTAGATCCTGTTGAAATATAAACAAATGCAACAGGCGGCAAAGAAGAAAATTAGGAATTTATTTGCAGCGCCATGCCATTTACTATAATATTATTCTATAGGGTTGTTGCGATAAGTTATAAGTTGTCGCCAACTCTTAAGTAGAACAACAAACCCATCTTTTTTGTAGTGCTTAGGGTACGGGCATTTGTTTTCCATGGCATCATCGTTGCGTCGCATTCCGTTCATCTTATGCAGTGCTATGGGTCTTTTTTTACCTTTTACCATTCCTTCTAGAAAACAAAATAAAAAACGAAGCAACATTTTTTATATAGCTAAAATATTACGGTTAGGATAAACGCAGAAGCAGCATTGAAAATGGTGTTATAATATCAACGACACGACAGGAAAACAAAACAACTAAACTGGAAGAGTAAAATCAATTAAATACAATTTTTATTCCGGTGACCGCGCTTATAGCAGACTTTGCTGAATAGAAGCTGTACGAGCCTCCAGGCTATCGCTTCTAACTTTTCGGAACAAATTTTATTTTGAAATTTTCTTCGGTAAAGAAAACAAAACGACTTTAAGACTTCCTCTTTCGTATTAAAAAAACCTGACGTCTTTTTGTCAAAAAAAAACTATAGCTGTTTTACAGGCGGCTGAACTAGCTGGTGTACACTTTAAGGTATATCGAGAGTATATAACTATTGACTGTTATTTTCTTATAACTTCCTGTAGAAGCTAACGATCTCGCAAACATAGATGCAAGAACACCCACAAGGGAAGAAGACGAAGTAAATTTTACCAGTGGAAAATAAGTTTATTAAGGTTGTACATAGAAACTGGTTTCTTCTTCTCCTATTTACCTGCCAATGCTGTATATTACTACACATCCTTTTACGGTTGGCTTGACTTACCAGTTGTTAATCAAATGTATTTTTGCTGTATTGGAAACTGAATTATCTATATCATACTTGGAATTTGGTAAAATTGATCTTGTAATCTTGAATAAATATTAAACGATGAAGCCATTGTTTCTTTTCTGCTTGTTTGCAGGTTTTGCCAATGCAACAAATGCGCAATTGAATGATACCGGCAAAACATACATAAACCAGCAATTGCAGGATCAATATACCAGCAACTATAAGTCGTACAAAACAGCAGGATGGATACTATTAGGTGCGGGAACGGTTATGATAGTTGCTGGCGGAATTGGTACTGCGAAGTGGGCGGCACAGGGCTACAATGGCTCAGGTCCTGCTACAGCAGAAGCATTCCTCCTAATTGCCGGACCTACTGCCGCGCTTGTAAGTATTCCGTTCTTTATTCTCGCCCGTCACAGTAAAAACAAAGCTGCATTGTCCCTGAAAAAAGAAACTGTTTCTTTTAATACTATGCCTTATCAACCTGCTTACACAGCCTTAGCGCTGACAATAAAGTTGTAAAAAGTTATAGCAGGAAAACGCCATGGTTTGGTTTGTCTTTCCTGGAATAGCCAGGTACCCATTCAACATTTGCTCTTGTTTAATTGAAAACAGCAATCATCTAACGTAGTTATTTATATATGCTGCAAACCAAAAAGATAACTATTGATAAAGACATAACATTGTCTTATGTCGAAGAAAATGAACTATTTGACGAAACGATATTTTTTATACACGGCAATTCCGGCTCCTCAAATACATGGAGAAAACAATTAAGCAGCGAAATACTTTCCACCTATCGACTAGTCGCTTTTGATCTGCCGGGACATGGCGCATCACCCGCCCTGGAAAATCCTGAAGGCTATAATGTTATTTATCTTGCCAAACTAATTGCAGCCGCAATCAGAAAATTATCAAAAGGCGTTTATTATATTATTGGCTTGTCGTTGGGCACCAATATTTGCGCAGAAATGATCTCATTCGATATTTCACCAAAGGCATAGTACTGATCAGCCCTACAATTATTGGAGATGGAATTACTTTACAGGACACCTGCAGAAAAGACGCTGACTTATCGGTTTTATTTACAAACGCCGCAGAAAGCAAAACGATAGAAGATTTTTTTTCCACTGAAAGTATTGATCCGGATGATCTACAACAAAATGGTACGGATTATCACTGTACGGATAAAAACTTTAGAACGTCATTTTTACGATCTGCCATAAAGGGGACTTTTTCAGATGAACTTGAACTAATCAAGAATATAAAAATACCGGTACTGGTAATTTTTGGAGCAGAAGACAATATTTGTAACCCGGCTTATCTAGACACAAGCGGATTATATCTTTACCACGATCAAATTTTTGTAATAAAAGATGCCAGACATTTCGCAAATCAAGATCAATCCGAAGAGGTAAATACGCTTATTAAAAATTACCTGCAGCAACAACTACACTATACCTCTGGCTGAAGCATATTTAATTAACTCGCTTACATTTTTTGCGCCTGTCTTTTGCAAGATGTTCTTTCTATGGTTATTTATAGTGAAAACGCTTACAAACATATCCCTCGCTATTTCCTGGCTTCTTAAGCCTCGTACAATACTACGCAAGATCTGCAATTCACGTTTGGTTAATTCATTGTCCGGAAAATCGGGGTAGTAGATCTTTTTGAAACAAGGGGACTTATCTACGGAACTGAAATTTCTGTCAATTTTCTCTATGGTATGAATGATCCGGGTATCCTCCTTAAACTCTGTAATATCAACGAGAAAACCAAAAGCAGCAAGCGGGGTTCCGTTTTCACTTTCAACATAGTAAGTTGACCGTTGCAACATGGTCTTGTAACGGCCATCGGTATTGCAGATCCTGAAATTAAAAGAGACAGAATATTTTTCTGTATCAGTCGCCTTTTGATCATTTAAAAATAAAATGGTTTCGGGAAAAATATATTTGTTGAAAATTTCGAAATCGTTTGCATGCCACAGCCCGGTAAAGTACCTGGGTCCCGCACTTTTTACCTGCTCAATATCATAACCCAAAACAGAAGAAAAGCAAGGATCGATATAGAGATACTTATGAGCTGTATAGTCAATTGCGAAAAAGATCAGCGGTTCGGCATGGAGAGGAAATTCAGAACGAAAAATCCTTCTATGATCTTTTCAATATTTGGTTTTTGCTTGTGCTGAAAGCCAGCAGCCTGATCTAATAATTGTTGATAGCTTACAGGATTTTTTAATAACATATCTACAAAATTAGCTACTTGTTATTATTTTTTCTAATTGTCAAGCTGCATAATTTGAGCCCCGGAAGTTGCAAACAAGAGGATTACTTAAAAACCATTACCAGGTTGAACGTACAGCATTTATCTGGTTATCCTTTATGAAATAGCACCAGCTTTTTTCAACATTAAGTAAAAAATGAACAGATAAAAACAGCAACTGTATCTCTGTGATAATAAAAAACTTTCGCTCATTAATTACATCTAACTTTTAGACAATCAGTATGCAACAGCCACACCTTATGTTTCAAAAAAACCGTGTTTTCACCCTTTTAATAAGAAGTTATTAACTGGTTCTTTGATTTCGTGCTCTTTCCAGGAATGTGTCTTCGGTAAAGAAAACCGTTATGCCTAAGTGACTTTACTGTTTGATTAAAATCCTGTACAGCCAAAAATTTTTAATTTTTCAATCAGTCCTTTTTCTCCTTTACCAATATAAAAACAATCAAACCCACACATCATGAAAACAAGAATTTTTACCCTCTGCCTTGCTGCGCTTTTGCTCAGCAGCCTTTCTTTTGCCGCTATACGCCGGGTAGGTTATGCCGGAACACCAAAGACAGGAATTGATTACCCTGATTTCCAATCTGCACACGACGCCTCTGCCAACAACGACACTATACAGATCTATGGGAATATTAATGGTGGCACCGTTACCAAACCGCTGGTGATCATTGGTTTTGGGTACAATTTCGACGTAAACCCAAATCTGCAGGCGATAGGTACAGACCAACCTTCGTATGCCAATCTGTACTTTTCACCTGGGAGCAATGGCAGCAATGTATCGGGCGTATCGGGTACATTTTTATGTGTATGACGCGACCCAGCCCAAATACTCCCATCTCCAATATTACTTTTCAGCGTTGCAATGGGGTTTTTATTTTTACAACTATGACGGATTATGGACAAATCAGTAACATCAAAATTATCAGTAGTGTAATTACCCAACTTACTATGTCTGGAGAAGACATCCCTTTAATTAATCTACAGGTGTATAATTGTATTGTAAATTATGTCAACCTTTCTAAATCCACTACTACTGCTTCTTTTATCAATTGTGTTTCACCATCACCCAATATTACCGGTAACATCATTGTATTTAAATGATGCCAGCGTATTGGTAAAAAACTGCATACTGGGATATTCCAACTCTTCCGGAAACACAAATACCGTCTATGAAAATAACTTTTTTGCAGAGCAACAACCTACTACCCTGCCTCCCGGCAGCAACAACCGCTGGGAACAGGATTTTTCCGTGATCTTTAACCGGTTAGCCGGCGTCTGACGATGGAAGTGGCTACATTATCCAGAATTTGATGAAGATTGGTTTGTTTTAAAAACAAGTCCCCAATCACCCGCAAAAAATGGTGGCTTCAACAATGCAAATGCCGTAACAGATTGCGGCATCTATGGTGGTGAACTGGCTTATATCTACAAACTAAGCGGGGTACCTGCCAGTGCCCGCGATTTATAAGCTTAACTGCCCCAACCTCTGCGGCTACTGCCAACCCTATAACGTAACAATTAGTGTAAGGAGTAATAATTAATCCCCGGCGACATGCGGAATAGTACCGGTAAAATGGTTGTTAAACCATAAACTCTTTACTGTATTAGCAGGCTCGCCAATAGCTGTTTACCAATACCAGTTTCATTTTTTTACCGGGTGAAAATAGTTGCCCATTGCTACAAAAGATGAAGTGATTGCGACGCAACGATGACCCTATAGAAAACGAATGCCGGTATTGCTAAAGTATTCACCAGCGCTACTATTGATCTTTTCAACACTCCTAAAACCACTACTATGTTACCATTACAAGTTTTCTTACGAAGCCTGCCCGCCACAAAAACGCGCAGAGCCGGCAATGGTGTGATCATAGTAATCATTTTATTATTTTCTCATCTTTTTATATCAGACACGACGGCACAGGCAAACCTGGACCGTATAGAATACTACATTGACACAGACCCGGGCTTTGGCAGAGCGACCACCGTATCCGGTATAGGAACCACCACAAACCTGGTAAACAAAGTAATTGCCATCAATCCCACAAGCCTGGCCGAAGGTGTGCATCGCCTGTATGTAAGGGCGCACGCCGGCGGCAACTGGAGCCTGACCAATACCTTGTTGTTTTACAAGCCCTATGGCGGAGGGGTAACCCCGCCAACACCGCCACCTCCATCCAACATCGCCAGGATTGAATATTACCTTGATACCGATCCCGGCTTTGGGGCTGCAACGGCTTTATCAATTGGTACAGGTACAGATATACAGGATGCCATCATACCGGTCGATCCCACCCCACTGGCAGAAGGGGTTCACCGCTTATACGTAAGGGCACTGAATGCCACCGGCAACTGGAGCCTGACCAATACCTGGCTTTTCTACAAACCCTATGGCAATGGGACAACACCTGCAGCACCGCCGGTAGCACAACTGAGTAAACTGGAATACTATATAGACAGCGACCCGGGATACGGTAAAGGGATACCGGTGGCACTGGATAGTGTCACAGACATTGCCAACTATATAGTACCCATCAACGTAACCGGGTCTTACGACCGGGAACCATAAACTTTGGGTGAGAGGGTTGGATAAAATGGGCAGATGGAGTATGATGAACGTAAAGAGCTTTAGCATACCTACTGCACTTGCTGCCCCTTCGATAGTGGTAAACAGCGTAACGGATAAAAGCGTGTGCGCCAAAGACAGCTTCGATGTGTCCTTTCACGCGAAAGGCACCTTCAACGCCGGCAACATCTTCAAGGTTGAGTTGAGCGATGCGGCAGGGTCTTTCGGCGCTTCGCCAACCGTTATAGGTTCCTATACCGGCAGCACCAGCGTCATCATAAATGCAAAATGCCGCAGCACATAACCGATGGGGCCAATTACCGGGTGAGGGTAAGCAGCACCAATCCTGTAGTTACAGGCTTAACCGGCAGTGATGTCATCGTTGTGCATGATGCACCTGCTGCCCAAACCATTACCGGTGCAGCCGATGTAAATACCAATACCACCACTGCCTACACCTATAGCGTACCGGCGGTAGCAGGAAGTACCTGGGCTTGGGTGATGCCGGCTGCCACCATCACACCGGCTGCCAACAGTGCCACTATGGTATTTACCACCACAGGCACCGGCAGTTTTGATGAAAGTGGCTGAGACCAGCCAGTATGGTTGCAGAGGCGATACCAGCAGTAAACCGATAAATATATATAACTGGCAATCTCCAATGTACAGGTATCAACGCTTACACCTTGCCCCGGCACACCCATTACCGTGACTGCAAAAGCCACCGGTGTTTACAATGCCGGCAATAGCATTTACTGCACAGTTGAGTAATTCGGCCGGCAGTTTTAGCAGCCCGGTTTCTATTGGCAGCGTGACTGTTAGCCCGGTAGGAAGTTTACAATCCATCAACATCACTGCCCTGATGCCATATCCGCTTTCAAATGGAACGGGATATCGTGTACGTGTCATTGCCAATACACCGGCTGTTACGGGAAGTGACAATGGACAAAATTTGGTGATATTGAAGCCCAGCCTGCCATCGATCCTCACCAAAAGCAAATGTGCCATTGCTACGTACGACCTGACCACCGTATTTACGGATGCAACACTTACTTATACTTATTTCAACAATGCGTTTGCCGTCGTTAGCAATCCAAACAGTGTCACCACTGGCAGCTATAACATAGTAGGCACCAACAGTGGTGGATGCAAAGACACAACCCTGGTAAACGTTACAGATTATTCGCGCCCCAACCTGGGTTCAGACATAACAAGGAGTAAGTGCGCAGTAGCAGGTTATGATCTGCGAACAGCTTTCACCAATGCGTCATACACCTACGGCTATTTTAGCAGTAGCTATGTGCCACTAAGCCGTCCTGACAGTGTAAACTCAGGCACTTATTATGTAATTGCAACCAACACTAATGGTTGTAAAGACACGGCAAAAGTTACGGTAACGAACTACTCCCGCCCAAGTATGCCATCCACCCTTTCCAAAAGCAAATGTGCTGTTTCAACCTATGACCTGACGACCGTCTTCACAGATGCGACGCTTACGTATTCCTATTTTGATAACGTGTTTGCAAGTGTAAGCAATCCGGCAAGTGTACCTACCGGTAACTATAATATTGTCGGTACCAACAGCAACGGTTGTAAAGACACGACCCTGGTAAAGATCACTGATTATTCCAGACCCAACCTGGGCTCGGACATAACCCGCAGCAAGTGTACAGGTTTTGGCTACGACCTCCGCACCAGCTTTACTAACTCGTCCTATTCGTATAGCTATTTTAGCAGTACTTATGTGCCGCTTAGCCGTCCGGATAGTGTAAATACGGGTAGCTATTATGTTGTTGCCACCAATACAAATGGCTGCAAAGACACCGCAAAGGTTACGGTGACCAATTACCCTAAACCAAACATGCCTTCCACCTATACCAAGAGTAAATGTGTGTCGGCAGGCTATAACCTGACCAGTCTTTTTACAGATGCAACACTCACCTACGGCTATTTCGACAACACCTTTGCAGTGGTTAGCAATCCAACCAATGTAGGTGCAGGAGTATATAACGTAGTAGGTACCAACACCAGTGGTTGCAAAGACACCACTGTGGTCACGATAAACAACCTAAGCTGTGCAACACCTGTTAGTCCGGTTACTTCAAGCATCACCGGTTCATCAGCGGTTGTAAAATGGAGATTGAATGCCTGTGCCCTGCGGTATGAATTACAGTATCGTGCGGGAACTACAGGCTCATTTATTACAATTTCCCTTACTGACACATCCTATACGCTGACAGGTCTCACTTCTTCTACTTCCTATCAATGGAAGGTAAGATCGGTTTGTTTGGAAAGTCCATTTACAACCAGTGGATATACGACAACCACGACTTTCACAACCGGATCGGGTGCCAGAGGAACCAATGAAGACATAGTATCGATGAAGGTTACGTCTGAATGGTCTGCTGCAGTTTATCCAAACCCGGCGTATAAAAACGCAAGGCTGGAAATCAAAGGGATAACCAGGGAATATAACGTCACGCTTACTTCTATTGAAGGCAAGGTTTTGTGGCAAAGTCAGCGGTTAAATACCACTGTTGTTGCATTGCCTATAGACAGGTTTGTTTCAGGTGTGTACCTGGTTATTGTGGATGATGGAACTGTTAGGAAGACGCTGAGGATAGTGATTGAAAGATAAAGCCAACATTTATTGGTTAGATACGGTAAAGAGGCTGTCTCAAAAGGGCAGCCTCTTTGATTTAAGTGAAATTTGTTTTGCATCGGAGAAATAACATGTACAGGCATTCCAAAGTATGAGGGAGCTCAGTTTTAGATTGATGTAATAAAGAGAGCTTTGAGTTTCCTCCAGTGTAGAACGCCTGGTTTCATTACTTACTTTTTGCTTTCTTTTTTTCTTGATAAAAAAAGAAACAAAAAAATCAAGACTGCATATAAAAGGCTAAAAATTAGTGGAGTGGCTGAAATGAAATAAGCTACAACACTAGAATAGGTACGGGCTCTGCGGGACTTACCGGCATACAACAGCACCAAACCTCAGTAACAACTATTTCATTTTTAACCGCCTCTCTCCCTAATTTTCTTAACGCCTTTTCTATGAGGTCGGATGAAAGCAAATGCTGAGTTGTTTGGTATAAGTGGCATTTTAATAATTGAAAAGGAAGAGGGAGAAAATTAGATTCCTCCTGCGTCGGAATGACGACATTACAACGAATTAACAATTAACAAAAAATTTCTTTGTTTCCTCTGTGTTCTTTGTGTCTTTGTGCGTCCGAAGAATGGCTCGTCACTCCCTTTTTGTTTTTCTTTTTTTCTTGATAAAAAAAGAAACAAAAAAATCAAGACTGCATATAAAAGGCTAAAAATTAGTAGAGTGGCTGAAATGAAATAAGCTACAACACTAGAATAGGTACGGGCTCTGCGGGACTTACCGGCAAACAACAGCACCAAACCTCAGTAACAACAATTTCATTTTTAACCGCCTCTCTCACTAATTTTCTTTACGCCTTTTCTATGAGGTCGGATGAAAGTAAATGCTGAATGGCTCTATTCTGAATAACTAGCTTCAAACTTAAAAATTGGGTTTATATTGACTTGAACCGGTTGTGAACTAAAGGCATGAATACAACTGTTGCCACCACAGTAGCACAAATGTCAAAATGAAAAACAATGAAAGGAATGGGCTGTTATCATTCCTTTCTTGAATTTTCTTTGCGGTACTTTCTTTGTTTCAAGACAAAGAAAGTAGCAAAGCTGCACAAAAAAGCTGTCAGCGAATGCGTAACATTTATGTCCTGTTCGGCGTGCAAAGGCTAAGAGAGAAGAGTCGTGTAGGACGGAGAACTGATGTTTTGTTTTTCTTTTTTTCTTGATAAAAAAAGAAACAAAAAAATCAAGACTGCATATAAAAGGCTAAAAATTAGTGGAGTGGCTGAAATGAAATAAGTTACAGCAGTAGAATAGGTACGGGCTCTGCGGGACTTACCGGCATACAACAGCACCAAACCTCAGTAACAACTATTTCATTTTTAACCGCCTCTCTCACTAATTTTCTTAACGCCTTTTCTATGAGGTCGGATGAAAGTAAATGCTGAATCGTTTGGTATAAGTGGCATTTTTATACTGGAAAAGGAAGAAGGAGAAATGAGATTTCCTCGTGCGTCGGAATGACGACATTTCAACAATCAAAAAATCAGCAACAACTTTCTCTGTGTTCCTCTGTGTTCTTTGTGTCTTTGTGGTTCAAAAGAGTTCGGGTATAAGGTGCAGTAGGATGAGGTGCGGAGTGGAGATTACACCTGCGTCGGAATGATGACATTTTACTGTTATCCCGACGTATACCCTGTCCGATTAATAGGGGAGAAATTCATATCGGATCGTTATATCAAAATGTATTTGAGAATCCTTCAGTGTAGAACGCCTGACTTTAGCAACGTATTCTGCTCAATAGCGGAAATCAAAGTACAAGGAACTGTCTTTAAAATCAAAATATTTTCTTCAATTTTGTTGTAGCCAAAAGAGGACATACGCTGATCATTCAACGGATGTTCATCTTGTGTAGTCCTGCTTTGCGGGACTACTTTTTTTCCGTTGTTCACTTACCTGTTCTGTGAAAAATCCTGTCGGATTTTAGCCAAAAGAGGACACCGCTTCACAATCTCCGGATATTACTAAAGCCTTTTGTTTTGGTTGATATTTATAATTTGGGTCAAACTTTCTGTCATATTTCCATAAAGTAAATATCATCATCAGCAGATCCTTTTGAATGGCTGTATAGCCTTTCATTTTAATCTTTGTTTTTTCAAAAATTCGTTCATACTTGTTTGCAAAGGGTTTCATTTTACACTTAACAACATTGATTGCCGGAAAGTATAAGGCCCGCCTTATATGCGAATTGCCTTTCTTCGAAATTTTAGTTTTCCCTTCCCTTGTCCCTGACTGATCCCGGACAACATCATATCCTGCAAAACTTGCTGCCTGCCTGCGATTAGTGAAAAAAGCAAAGCCATTGGTTTCTCCAATAACTGTAGCAACAGTGAGTATGGCTACTCCTTTAGCTTATCGGTTATTGCGGCTGCTTTACGCTTTACTTCCGGTTCTGAATTTATCTTCTCTTCAATGGCTTCTTTAAGCATATCAGCCTGTGAACTGAAGAGCTTTAAAACCGGCTTTAATTTGTTGTACAACCGCTTTAGAAGGGAACATACCCGCCTGTTCTGCATGCAATTGATTGCGCAGTACCGTTTCCATCTCCTGAACTGATTGATAGTGCCTGGTCAAGGAACGCAAGTTCGTAATAAAATGAATTCATTGGTTCCCACTTATCCAGGTTCTTTTCCAAGCCCATGTAAGCCAGAGCTGTTGCATCAATGTTATCATCTTTGGATTTGTAGCCACACGATTTTTTGTAACGCTTTACATGGCTTGGTACAGCTATGGTAACATAGTAGCCCTTGCTCGTGTAAGTAGTAACAACATCTCTCATGATATACACCGGTAGCTTCTCCACTAATCCTGACTTCTGCATCTTTCTCCTTGCACTTATCCTCTATCCACCTTCTAACTCCTTAAA
This sequence comes from uncultured Chitinophagaceae bacterium, assembly GCA_963726895.1. Lineage (GTDB taxonomy): Bacteria > Bacteroidota > Bacteroidia > Chitinophagales > Chitinophagaceae > Segetibacter. The sequence continues at coordinate 210,044 of CAVSED010000016.1, forward strand.
CCCTTTTGCATTGTTTTCAAACTTCCTTGAGCCAATTACCTTTCTTGTGTTGTCCTGGTAATTGGCTGCCAGTTTTACATCATACTTCTTAAAAGAAAAATCAACTCCAACATTGTAGCGGGTTACTAATAACTTTTGCATAGCTTAATTTTTTAGCCCCTTTCAACTTAGAATATCTTTTCAACCGTCTTCTCTTATTTTTATGCTGGCTTATGAAACATAGCTCATAGCCTTAGGAACTGGTTCAGACTTTTAAAAGAAAAGAAGACAGGCTATCCTTGTTGCTCTGGCTGGATATAAAACCGCCTTCTGTGCGACTCAGGTTGCTGCCTTCTTTTTCCTTGTTGATTAGAGATTTCAAAGATATAAGAGTGCGACCTTTGGTTGAATTTAAGATCTTTTCCATTACTGTATTACTACTATTACTATATGGGGGTGCAGGGGGTGTTGAAAACTCAAAAAATGTGGATAATTGTAAAAGAAAGCGGAGTGACCTTAGAGTGCGACTGAGCTTAGAGGCTCCAATTGCGTAATAGTCTCCGCTTTCTTTTACAGTTGCTGCAGGTCCATGTAGAATAATAGGTTCTAACCTCACAAAGGTCTTAGACGACAGCAACTTCTTTTAAAACAAAAAAAAAGAATGTATGCAAAAGAAAGAATTTTTTATTGGAGTGGATGTATCAAAATTAACGCTGGATGTTTCGGTGGATGGCAAAAGAAATCATATCAGGGTAGCCAACAGTTCAGAAGGATTTAAACAACTGATGGCATGGTTAAAATCATTAAGCATCTCATTGAGCGATTGTTGGTTTGTGATGGAATACACCGGCGGATATGAGTACCGGCTGGTTCAGTTCTGCCAGTCAAAACATATCAGCTTTACCCGTGTTCCAGGTTTACAAATTAAAAAGTCGCTGGGCATGCAAAGAGGTAAAAATGATAAGATTGATTCTAAGCGCATAGCTGAATATGGCTATGAAAAGCGAGAGAAGCTTAAAGAGAATAAGGTGTGCAATGCAGCCATAGCAAGGCTTAAGCAGTTACTGACTCAGCGGCGTGGCTTTGTAAAAGATAAGAAGGCTAATGAGCATCGGATGAATGAATTATTAGCTATGATGGACTTTAAAGCTAATGATCCAATGATGAAACGTTATAAAAAGTTAGTGGATGTTGCTTTAGACTTAATCGATAAAACGGAAACTGAAATTAAGAAGATCATTAGCAACGATGAAGCTATGAGCAGAAATTTCGAACTCATTACTTCTATACCTGGTATTGGTAATGTGAACGGCTGGATGACCATAGCTTATACAGAAAATTTTGAGTGTTTTCCTGACGGAAGAACTTATGGAGCTTATATAGGAGTAGTTGCATATGAACACTCTTCAGGCACCAGCATCAAAGGTAAAAGCAGAGTAAGCAAGATGGCTAATCAGCAATTAAAAGCCGATTTATCAATGGCAGCAAAAACTTCAGTGCAGCATGACCCGGAGATGAAAGCCTATTATGATCGAAGGGCTACAATGGGAAAACATCATATGGGCATTATGAATGAAGTAAAGTTTAAACTCGTATTAAGAATGTTCGCTGTTGTGAATAAAGGTGAAGTTTATGTGAAAAACCTGAAATTAGCTGCCTGATTTTTGGTTGTTATTTGAACTTAGAATACGCAACAATGCTTACTGCCTGTTGCAAGGCTGGGTTCATAAAAAACAAACTTTGGAGAAGTATGATATAGAATGACTTGCTTAGCCGATCAACGCAGGAAGAACGACAAAAGGTAAACGCACAAGAAGGAGACGATACCCATGAAGATGGTTGCCACTGAATAGACCCGCAACATGGTGCGCAGGTCGATGCCGGAGAACCGCGAAATGACCCAGAAATAGGCGTCGTTGGCATGTGAAATAAGCATAGAGCCGGCGCCCATTGCCAGTACGCACAACAACCTGCCAGCCTCGCTGCTGAGACCCAGGGGCGATAACAGCGGCTGTATAATGGAAGCAGCAGTGATGATTGCTACAGTAGATGAGCCGAGGGAGGTCTTTAACAACGCGGTAACCACGAACGGAAAGAAGATGCCCATGCCGGCAAGTGGCAAGCCTGTACCAAGGTGGCTGCCGATACCGGTAGCCTGCAACACCGCGCCAAAAGCACCTCCTGCTCCAATGATCACCAGGATGCTGCCCGCCTTCTCTACCGCATCGTGCAGCAGGCTGCCAACGGTAGCCCGCTGCCACCTACGACCGGCAAAAAATGCAAGCACAACACCGATAGATAAAGCAATTACCGGATCGCCGAGCCCGGCGAGTACTTGCTGAAAAGTAGTGTAAGTAGCTGCACTGCCCTCGAGCAGCAAAAATGATTTGACGGCAATAAGACCTATGGGAACAATGACTGGAAGGAACGCTATGCTAAAAGCGGGCTGCCGGGCATTTGTATCGGGCGCATGCAGGTGTACTGGCAAATCACTACCCCACTTTTTGCCGGCATAATTTGCCCACGCGAAACCTGTAAGCATTGCGGGCAGCGCAACCAAACTTCCGTACAACATAAGGCGACCATAATCAACCCCAATAATGCCGGCAGCGGCGGTGGCACCGGGATGTGGCGGCAAAAGGCAATGCACAGAGTACAACCCACAGGCGAGTGATACAGCGAGCAGGGTAACAGGTAAACCTGTGCGCCGGGCAAGGGATGTATTGAGACCACTGAGCACAATATAGCCGGAGTCGCAGAATATGGGCAGACCTATGACAAAACCGGTGATCGCCATGGCTAAACCAGCAAGGTGTGCGGGCACTTTTTTCACTATGAAATTCGCCATGACTGTAGTGCTGCCGGTGTGCTCAAGTGCGACACCCAGCGTGGTGCCCAGCACAATGATAATACCCAGGGATTTCATGATATTGCCAAAGCCATCCTTCATAGCAGTGATGAGGGTAGGTATGCCAAGGCGCGCACCCAGCCCAACGATGAAGCAAGCCACCAACAATGCAAAAAAAGCGTGAATGCGATAGCGGGTGGTAAGCACAACGACAGCGCCAACACCCGCAATCAACACCAATAGAAGACCTGTAAAAGGCAGCGACATACGTTAGTAATTTAGTTGGTTTATCAGCACCACCACAATGTCCATCACATTGGTTTTCGTGGGACCTGTGAGTAGCAGCCCCGCGGTACCCGCAAAAAAGTGATAAGCATCGTTGTTAGAGAGATATGCCTGCGGACGACGGCCAGCTGCATCGCCTGTTGCATAACAGAACTGTTAACAACAGCGCCGGCTGCATCGGTTGGACCATCAGTACCGTCGGTACCGGCAGACAAGATTGTGATGGTGGGGTGGGCACTTAACAAAATCCCCGCAGCCAACGCCAGCTCCATGTTCCGCCCACCTTTTCCAGCACCCGTGACGGTGACGGTGCTTTCGCCACCATAGAGTAAACATGCAGGCAACTTTCCCATAAACTGCCGGGCATTGTCAACAATCTGTGCTGCCAGTTCCTTTGCCTCACCCTGCATTTGACTAGTAACGATGGTTGCCGTATAACCTAAGGATTGTGCTCTACAACTTGCTGCCTGTAGCGCCAATGTATTGGTGCCGATAAGCAGATTGAAGACTCTTCGAAAATACGGTTGGTGATTGTTGGGTGTATCCGAAAGCTGTAAGGCTGCGCCGGCGTGCAAGTGCTTTATTATGGAGGTAGAAATGAGACCTGCCAGACGAAATTTACTGAGAACGGCGAGCGCGTCGGCAAATGTGGCGGTATCGGGTACGGTGGGGCCGGAGCCGATCACTGTAAGATCGTCTCCAATAACATCGGACAGTATGAGCGAATAAACGGTTGCCGGGTAGATGATCTTTGCTAATTGCCCGCCTTTAACTGCTGAGATGTGTTTTCGTACGGTATTCATTTCGGTGATGGTGGCGCCTGCGCTTAACAGCAAGTGAAATACTTCCTGCACTTCAGGCAAACTACTTTTGGATGGGCAGTCAGCAAGCAGTGCAGAAGCTCCGCCGGAGAGCAGGAATATAACTACATCGTTTGGCTGCAGGTTACTAACCTGCTGAATGATCTGGCGGGTAGCAAATACTCCCTGGGCATCGGGCAGTGGATGTCCGGCTTCGAGACATTGTATGTTTTTCAATATTTCGCCATGACCATATTTAGTGACTACAGTGCCGCTATATTTGAGATCACCAAAAACTTGCTCTACTGCCAGTGCCATAGCTGCTGCTGCTTTGCCGGCACCGATCACCACAAGGCGGTTAGTTGACCCGACTATACACTGGTGCTTACCGATAGTCAGCTTATTTCCGGTTCGGCTGAGTGTTTGATGAACAAGAGAGACCGGATCAACTGCTGCTACAGCAACACTAAAGATGTTTATGGCATTTTGTAGATGGTGCATGCAGCAGCAATAAAACAAGTGTGGATAATAAGTACTAAATATACAACGGTGTTTTTCAATGCCTTTGGTCCTGACAAGGATAATTTTTAAAGCCTGGGGACAGTATCATGGTAATTTTCTGTAACGTCTGTGTCTTTAGGGTTCAAGAAAAGCTCGGGTATATTGTGCAGTAGGATGAAGTGCGGAGTGGAGATTCCTCCTGTGTCGGAAAAACGACATATACTTTTATTTCAAAGTAAAAGGGTTCTCATTTATGACTGCTATATCAAAGCGTATATGGGACTCCTCCAGTGTAAAACGCCTCATTCCGTCATTCCCCTTTTGTTTTTCTTTTTTCTTGATAAAAAAAGAAACAAAAAAATCAAGACTGTATATTAAAAGGCTAAAAATTAGTGGAGTGGACACCCGAACCTAATTATAAGCGTTGTGCGATAAATGCGCATGGAAAACCAATGACGCCACCACAGTAGCAGTCCCGCTAAATTGAAAAACAGAGAAAGGAACGGGCCGTTTCGTTCCTTTCTTGAATTTTCTTTGTGGTACTTTCTTTTTTTCAAGAAAAAGAAAGTAGCAAAGCTGCACCAAAAAGCTGTCAGCGAATGCGTAACATTTATGTCCTGTTCGGCGTGCAAAGGCTAAGAGAGAAGAGTCGTGTAGGACGGAGAACTGATGTTTTGTTTTTCTTTTTTTCATAAAAAAAGAAACAAAAAAATCATGACTGCATATAAAAGGCTAAAAATTAGTGGAGTGGCAAAAATGAAATAAATTACAACAGTAGAATAGGTACGGGCTCTGCGGGACTTACCGGCATACAACAGCACCAAACCTCAGTAACAACTATTTCATTTTTAACCGCCACTCTCCCTAATTTTCTTCACGCCTTTTCTATTAGGTCGGATGAAAGTAAACGCTGAAAGGTTCAGTATAATTAGCACGTTTATACTTAACAGGAAGAAGGAGAAATTTGATTGCTCCTGCGTCGGAATGACAAGAAAGGGAAAGTACCGTTTTCATTACTCCATAAACATATTTTTCAAACCATTTAGGTGCCATTTCCGGATAAAAAACCGTTACATCAACTCCGTTAGTTATCTCCGCAATCAACAAACTTGATTTTTGTGAGTTATCAAAGAGATAAGTTCTTGATGTATTTTTTATGGCAGCTTTCAAATTTTCGAGGCTTCTATAGTAACGTTTTATAATAATATCAGGATTGACATAATGACCTTTCAGGGCAACTCTAACATTTACCCGATTTATATTTATTTGCGGATCTTCTGTAGCAATAAAATATAAATAAACCTTATAAGAACGCTCAAGCGCGGAGTGCAGGAAATCGATTTTGGATCGGTGACTTATAACTGTTTCGTAAGTAAAATTTTTATCAGATGCTAAAAGCTGCTGACGAATTAGTTCAGCTAAATCAGCAGCCAGGTAAGAATTAACGTGTAGCTCTTTGTCAAGTGTAATCGAATTTTGATCAACCAAAATTTTCTGCCAAAAAATGATCGTCCGAATGCTTCACTGGCGATAATTGACTTTGACGAAAAAATGTTGTAACTGATAAGTAGTAGGATAAATTGAAAAAAGCGAAAAGTTCAACGTTCGGGTTTCAATCAAAGTTTTTTCTATTTCATCAGCATTTACATAAACACCGAATGATATCTTGTTTTTTAAATGGTTAATAATGGTTGTTTTACCAGAACCGTTTGGGCCTGCGAAAATCCGCACTCTTTTTACCATTCTATTTCATTTTGAAGTTTGCCGGAATTTTTCTTGTTGGTTTAGTGAGAATTTTTATGAATTTTTTTTCACCCCCCGAAAAATATTCATAGAGTATGCCATCTTCCTCTACATAAACCGGCACAATTGATCTCCGGGCTTCTTCATTAGCTTCTAACGTAGCCAGTATCGCCTCCCCTGCTATAGCAGCTATGTGAGAGTTATCTTCACTTTCAGTAGTCAATATAGCACCCAAGTCAGTCCCAACATGACCACCGGCAATAAGAGACTTAAAAATTTCTTTATTATTATTCATTGTGTAAATGTAAGAAAGATTGAAAGGACAGCTATAGTTCTGTTATGTAAAACCTTCTGTTCTTTGTGTCTTTGTGGATTAAAAAAAAGCGTGTGTATGATGTGCGGCGGGAAGGAGTGCGGAGTGGAGATCTCCTCCTAAATGAATGACGACATTTCAACAATTAACAATAATTTCTCTGTGTTCTTTGTGGGAGTTCCCTTTTTGTTTCTTTTTTTATAAAAAAAGAAACAAAAAAATCAAGACTGCATATAAAAGGCTAAAAATTAGTGGAGTGGACACCCGAACCTAATTATAAGCGTTGTACGATAAAATACGCATGGAAAACCAATGACGCCACCACAGTAGCAGTCCCGCTTAATTGAAAAACAGAGAAAGGAACGGGCCGTTTCGTTCCTTTCTTGAATTTTCTTTGTGGTACTTTCTTTTTTTCAAGAAAAAGAAAGTAGCAAAGCTGCACCAAAAAGCTGTCAGCGAATGCGTAACATTTATGTCCTGTTCGGCGTGCAAAGGCTAAGAGAGAAGAGTCGTGTAGGACGGAGAACTGATGTTTTGTTTTTCTTTTTTTCTTGATAAAAAAAGAAACAAAAAAATCAAGACTGTATATTAAAAGGCTAAAAATTAGTGGAGTGGACACCCGAACCTAATTATTAAGCGTTGTGCGATAAATGCGCATGGAAAACCAATGACGCCACCACAGTAGCAGTCCCGCTTAATTGAAAAACAGAGAAAGGAACGGGCCGTTTCGTTCCTTTCTTGAATTTTCTTTGTGGTACTTTCTTTTTTTCAAGAAAAAGAAAGTAGCAAAGCTGCACCAAAAAGCTGTCAGCGAATGCGTAACATTTATGTCCTGTTCGGCGTGCAAAGGCTAAGAGAGAAGAGTCGTGTAGGACGGAGAACTGATGTTTTGTTTTTCTTTTTTTCTTGATAAAAAAAGAAACAAAAAAATCAAGACTTATATAAAAGGCTAAAAATTAGTGGAGTGGCTGAAATGAAATAAGCTACAACAGTAGAATAGGTACGGGCTCTGCGGGACTTACCGGCTGACAACAGCACCAAACCTCAGTAACAACTATTTCATTTTTAACCGCCCCTCTCACTAATTTTCTTAACGCCTTTTCTATGAGGTCGGAGGAAAGTAAATGCTGAATTGTTTGGTATAAGTGGCATTTTTATACTGGAAAAGGAAGAAGGAGAAATGAGATTCCTCCTGCGTCGGAATGACGACATTTCAACACTTCAACAAATCAGCAATTCAAGAATAAATTCCTTCGTGATCCTCTTTGTTCTTTGTGTCTTTGTGGTTCAAAAAAAGCTCGGTTATGATGTGCGGCGGGAAGGAGTGCGAATAAATGAGATTCCTCCTGCGTCAGAATGACTACGTTTCAACAATCAACAATTCAACAATCAACAATTCAACAATTTAACAATTCAACAAATCAATCATTCAATAAATCTTCACATCAACAATTCAACCCACTATAGCTAGAACAAAAAAAAGATTGCAAACTCCTGCACAAGCAGGCGGAAGTTTACAATCTTTAAAAGTCAATAAATAATTAATAGACTTACCCTTTTACCACTTTAATGGTCTGTCGGGTAGTACCATCCTGTAGCAGTTTTATAAAGTACACACCAGCGCTCAAACCTCTGCCACTAAAGGTTTCAGTAAAGTTGCCGGCATCCTGCTTTTTGTTGACTAACACCTTTACCTGCTTACCCAACTGATCAAACACCGCGATGGTGATTTGGGCAGATGTCTTCAGCGTATATTGAACCGTAGCACTTTCTCTAAACGGATTGGGCGACGATTTCATGATCACCTCCGGCATAGCCAAAAGCCCCTTATCCAATGTAGCCAAACCATCAATTGAGGGACGGTTTTTAGGATTTTGGTCCGGACCACATTTGCAGTTCACAGTACCCGGCCAAGGCAATTGTTCGTAGGGAAAATCCATGGTGAACGTAGTATCGTTATGATCGATACCCGTATTGTAACCCAGTACACTTAACAGGTCGGGAGTAACAGGGGAGGAAGAAGTACCTGGTACATAGTCATCGTACCACAAACCGATCGCAGCCAATACAACACCGCTTACTGCCTGCAATTCTATACGTGTTACATCATCTTCCAGTCTTCTTCCATTGGGGAAACCATCCATGTTAGGTATAAACTGCAATTTGGTCGATTTGTTGTAGCGCGGGTCGGTTAGTCCCAGCACCGCAGCCTGCACCAAACCCTCAGAACTAAAGTCGGGCGAGTTTCTTTGGGTAGCAGGGGTAGCCATATTCAGGCGCAGCATATCGCCGCCATTGGGCAAAAAGTTGTTGATGAAAGGTTTGCCCACAGCAAGCGGATTGCCTTGTTTGCCTGTTGCCAATTGGTATGGCGCCAGGTTAGGTACACCGGTGTGAAAGATCGGCCACAGGTCAACAGAGCGGGGCATGCCGGGTCCGGGTAATAACAACCCACCGAAGGCAGCTTCACTTAGCGCAGTTCCATCCAGGGCGGGGTTACCTTTCAGGGGATACAAACCGTCCTGTGTATTGCCAAAACCATACGCTCCCAAAGATTTTTTCTGAATGTGTAAGGGCATAAACGCAGGCACTGCACCAGCATAAAATGATTGGTCCATATACAGGGCCAGCTCAGGATTGTAAAAGAAATTGCCAAAGGTTTTTAAAAGCCCCAGGTCCTGGTAAGGGGTAAGCCTGTTCCACAGGTCTTTGTAGCCAATGGGTACAACAGCTTCGTTAGTCAGTGGCATACCCAGGCGCGATACCTGCACCCATGCACCCGATGTAGAAGTGTTCTCGCCATTCTCATACATGCCCATATCATTCACCTCGTTCAGCACCGATATCTTTTTTCTGCTGGCGTTGGCCCACACGCCTATCACATATTCCGGATCGAGAATGCTGGACTTTTGGTTGTAGGATTTATGATCTTTTTGCAGGGTTCTGATGTCAATCTCCAGCGCAATGGTAGAAACGTTCAGGCATTTCAAACCATCTTCTGAGTGGGTTGGTCCCCTGCCGGGGTGCGTTGCCCAGGTCAAATATGCCGCCCAGGTCTACAAAGAACGGATCATCAACCGGGCCACAAAAAACACGTTCGCCGGTCCGCGCTCTTTTTACCGCACGGTTCATCAGCAGTTCATAATTGGTAGCGCCCAGCCCTACATTTGACTCAATAGAGCGTGGCCCAATATTGGGTGGCGGCACCTTGCCATTGTCAACGATCATTTCGTAACTCTTTCCACCGTCGGTACTTCTTTCTACAACGTAAGTTGTTTTCTGGTTTTCTTTCATTAACCTGATGTCGAAGAAGGTAGAAGGATCTTCATTTTCGGTTTTGAAAGTAAAGCGGTAGATCACATCGTCGCCCGGGGTATTGATGTTGTTATCAACATGTATCTCGTAGCGCACATCTTTGCTAAAGTGGTAATAGTTGGGTCCGCCTTGTGGCAACTGCATAGGGATGTAGTTGGCTATCAGTATCACCTTATTTGCATTAGACGGACTTTTAAAAGCATACACATCTGTATTATCCGCAAGCGGATCATTGGCTATAAGCGGCGCTTCCCTGTGGCTCGAGGCCATTACCGGCATAGCAATAACCATTGCATATAGCGCTGCCGCTATACATAAAATTTTTTTCATGACTTTGTTGGTTTGGAAAATTCTTTAAGATTTACCCTATGGAAATAGATTAAGTTGTCGAAGGATTGTTCGGTAGGTTTGGATGGACATGCGGTTAACCATCCACATCTACGAGAGAACGCTTTCACATAGTTTTTAACAGTAGCAATTTTTTTTTGTGAAAGGAGCCGATTTGTTGATTTGTTGATTTGTTGATCTGTTGAGTTGTTGATTTGTTGATTTGTTGATCTGTTGATTTGTTGATTTGTTGATTTGTTGATTTGTTGATTTGGTGTATTTGGTGATTTGGTGATTTGGTGATTTGTTGATTTGTTCATTATTCATTATTCATTATTCATTATTCATTATTCATTATTCATTATTCATTATTCATTATTCATTATTCATTGTTCATTATTCATTATTCATTATTCATAGCTGCATATAGTACCGGTAAGCACAAGGGTGTGACACAACGATGCTGAATAGAAATACCAAAGCCGGCTACCAAAACACCCTCCAAAAAAAACACCTATTCAATCCTTGTTCATTATTCACTTATAACTTACAACTTATCACTTACCACTTTTGTAACCAGGGTATAGTACTGCTATGGGGCATTGTTGCGTCGCACAGCGTGTACGGCAACACGGCAGGCAGCAGAGAAGAACGCTTAATTTGCGGCACAGTGGCTGGCAACCACAACTGAACCCACAAGGGAAAATGGTCGCTGCCAATGGAGGGCAGGCGCCCGAAATTTACCGCGCGAAGGGATGGTGAGGTAAATACATAATCGAGTAACTAACGCATAAAATAAAAGCGGGCACTAAAGGTGCTGTACAAGCCTCGCCCCTGCCGCGTAGCATGCAGACCACACATTTGCTGAAAGCTGCGGGTATTGTACGAACAGCCAACATCGTTAAGATCGCCGGCTACAACAATAGGCAGTTGGCTGCCGCGAATAGTTTGTGCATCCATTATCAGACCCACTTCTTTATCGTTTACATTGTTGGGGTAGTGGCTGGGTGTGGGTGCTGCGGAGTGCACGGTCAGCAGGCGAAAGGAAGCCTTGCCAGGCAGGGTGATGGTTGATGAAAATGCCGGCACACTATCGCGATTGAAGACAAGACTTATTTTGCTTCAATGATGAGTTAAACCATATTTTTTCTGTTCCACAAACTGCCGGGCACAAACCTCAAATCACTTCTACCCTTTTTAGCCGGGCAAACAAATACCTCCGCAATTTGTTCTTTAGCTTTACGCTTCTTTGCTACACTATTACATAAAAAATGGCTACCAACCCAACCGTCAGGACTCCGCATACCAATACGCCGCACCCTTGAACTGATAAGGCTTAAAAAAGGAGAAATATATTCTATCTATTTCTTTGCTATCATGTATAGTCTGTTACAATTAACCATTCCTCTCGGAATACAAATGATCATCAATTTTATACAGGCGTATACTTTTAGTACCAGTCTTTGGGTATTGATTGGGTTGGTCATCGCCGGTGTATTTATCAGTGGAATTTTCCAGGTTACACAAATGCGTTTAATAGAACGTATCAACCAAAAGATCTTTGCCCGCTATGGCTTTGAATTTGCCTTCCGTATTCCCAGGCTTGATATGAAAAGCATTGACCACTATTATCTTCCCGAACTGGTCAACCGCTTCTTCGATACGGTAAGCGTTCAAAAAAGTCTTGGCAAATTATTGATCGACCTTCCCGCAGCTTCTATTCAAATCCTTTTTGGCATTGTGCTCCTGTCATTATACAATCCGGTGTTTATCCTTTTCGGCATTATTCTGCTTATCATTCTCTTTTTCATTATTTTTTTTACTACCCGGCGTGGTGTGGAAACTAACCTAAAAGAAAGCAATTACAAATACGAGGTGGCAGGTTGGTTAGAAGAAATGGCCCGCACGTATCGCACCTTCAAATTTAGTTTGAATGCCAACCTTCATTTAAAACAAAGCGACAAATTGGTGAGCGGGTACTTAAATGCACGGACCAGTCACTTTAAAGTTTTACTGACCCAATATTGGTCGCTGATAGGTTTTAAAGTTGTTATCACTGCCAGCATGCTGATTGTAGGAGCATTGCTTGCTATCAACAACGAAATAAACATTGGGCAGTTTGTAGCAGCCGAAATAGTTATACTCATGATCATGGCTTCAGTAGAAAAATTCATCTACAGCCTTGATACTATGTATGATCTTCTTATAAGTATAACCAAACTTAGTAAGCTAATTGAAATGCCGTTAGAAAACAATGGTATTATCAAATTCACGCCCCGGCAAAACGGCGTAGATATAAAAGTAAAAGAGCTTTCCTATGAGTTTACGGAGGGGCATAAAGCTATCAGCAATGTTTCTTTTCAAATACCGGGCGGCAGTAAGGTTTGTGTAATGGGTAAGGAGGGCGCAGGCAAAAGTTTGTTACTTCGCATACTTACCGGCGCCTACAGCGATTACAACGGTTCAGTGTTGCTCAACGATATTCCCGTTCACAACTACGATCTTAAATCCCTTCACCAGCATACCGGGATAATTTTGAACGACCAGGATATCTTTCACGGAAGTGTATTGGATAACATTACACTGGGTAACCCCGATGTTCCCTTGTCGGATGTAACAAAGCTTGCTGCCATCACACAGTTCGATCAATACCTGCCGCGTCTTTACGATGGATACAATAGCATTCTTGATGTGGCAGGCAGCAGGTTGGGCAAATCAGCCGTGCAAAAGCTTCTCATTATGCGGGCTCTCATTCATCATCCCAGGCTTTTATTGCTCGAAAACCCGTGGAGTGCACTGAACAAAGAAAGCAGAACAAGCATTCAACAATATATACTTACCGAAATGCGAAACTCAACTGCCATTATAATAACCGATGAATATGAATTTGCTGAGCAATGCGACCAGGTAATTTTGTTGGAGAAGGGAACAGTGCGCGCCGCAGGAAAAGCAAGTGAAATTATCTCATCACTTAATGTAAGCTAACATGCAGGTTTTACAAGATGTAATTGAGAAGGAAACAGGCTACCAGATACAAAGCACACAACAAATATATTTCAGTGGCTACTATCGCCGCTTAAAGATGTGGGTGATCATTTTTTTTGTGTTGCTGGTATTGATCTTGTTCCTGCCATGGACGCAAAATATTCGCGCTACGGGTACGGTAACTACTTTATACCAGGAGCAACGTCCCCAACAGCTAAATGCCATTAATCCCGGCAGAATAACAAAGTGGTATATAAAGGAAGGAGACTATGTAAAAAAGGGCGATACACTGATAACACTTGCCGATGTAAAAGACGACTATCTTGATCCTAACCTTGTTGCACGAACACAGGAACAATTAGATGCCAAACAACAAAAGATAGATTTCTATGGCGACAAGGTAAATGCCACCGGCGGACAGATCGAAGCTATTCAGTCAGCTCTTGAACTTAAGATAAATTCATTGCGCAACAAGATCGAACAACTGAGGCGAAAAGTACTATCAGATTCTGCTGAATGGAAAGCTGCTATCATTGATAAAAACATAGCAGCGCAGCAATATGAACGTGCCAAAAGCATGCATGCAGAAGGCATCATTTCATTGGTCGATTTTGAGAAACGGACCGGAACCTATCAAAAAGCGGTTGCTGCCGAAACAGAAAAGCTTAACAAGTTTCAAAACACCCGGCAGGATCTAACAATAGCCCAAATAGAAATCAACAGTGTGCAACAGGAAACTGCTGAAAAGGTATTGAAAGCAAGAGGTGAGCAGTTTGCAGCGCAAAGCGAAATGGCAGGCACCGCGGCAGAAGTTGCCAAGCTCGAGAACCAGGTGGCAAACTATCGTATCCGCGGATCGCAACGGTGGTTAACGGCACCGCAGGATGGACAGATTGTAAATGCTGCAAAAGCAGGCATAAACGAGATAGTGAAGGAAGGTGAAATGATAGTAGAGATAGTGCCGGTGAACATAAACTATGCAGTTGAAATATTTGTAAAACCTACCGACCTCGTATTGGTAGATACCGGGCAAAAAATGCGTTTTATATTCGATGGTTTTCCGGCAGTGGTGTTCTCGGGTTGGCCTGGTGCAAGCTATGGCACCTTTAGCGGAAAGGTGGTGGCAATTGAAAGAAATCGTAATGATAATGGTTTGTTTAGGTTGCTGGTTGTTGAAGATAAAAACGACCGTGCCTGGCCCAAAGATCTGAAGCTGGGAACCGGCGCTGTTGGCTTCGCGTTGTTAAAAGATGTACCCGTGTGGTATGAGTTGTGGCGGCAGATCAACGGGTTTCCTGCTGATTATTATAAGCCATACGATATGAAAAAAGATAAGAAGCAGGAGGCGACAAAATAATAACGCTGTGGTGACCGGCAGTAGTATTTTATAGCCTCATCGTTGCGTCGCATTACGTTCATCTGTATCTCTTTGTGCACCTGGTAAAAGCACTATAAAAGCCTGTAAATAATTTACCTGTTATTTAAGCAACACCAATTGCTGAACAGACCAATAAAGCAAACAATGAACCAGCAGAATTATTTGTTACAGTTGAAGAGTGCGACGCAACGATGTTTACAAGTTGTTGTACTGTTGGTAACAAAAAAATTATCGCCATCATTTGTCACACTGTCACTATTATTGGTTACATCACCGTTGATTGGCTATACCCAGCAAAAGGTATTAACCCTGGGTAATGTTTATGATATTGTAAAGAAATATCACCCGGTAGCAAGGCAGGCAACACTTAGCGTTGACAGTGCAAGAGCAAGTGTGCTTGCAGCAAAAGGCGCTTTCGATCCGTCGTTTTATATCAGCAATCAACAGAAGACACTCGATGGAAAGAACTATTACTTCTATACAAACCCCGAATTAAAAATACCTGCCTGGTATGGCGTAGATGTAAAAGCAGGTTTGGAAGACAACGGTGGAGAACGATTAACGAGTGAAGCAACGGCAGGACGAAGCAGCTATGTTGGCGTAAGTGTGCCGCTGTTAAAAAACCTGGTAACCGACAAAAGGCGAACCATTGTTGAGCAGGGAAAAATACTGGTTCGCCAAAGCGAAGCAACCCGGTTAAATGCGCTGAATAATTTATTGTACGATGCCGCCACCGCTTACTGGAACTGGGTGAAGGAGTATTATGTGTACAATCTCTTCAAAGAAGTAATTATTGTAAATGAGCAACGGCTTGATCTTGTTCGCAGGTCGTTTGCAGGCGGAGATAAGGCTGCAATAGACACCGTTGAAGCATTGACGCAATTACAAAACTTTCAGTTGCTGGCAAGTGAAGCACAATATAGGTGGGTCGCAGCAGGTTTGGAGCTCTCGAACTACCTGTGGCTGGACAATGAACAACCCTTTGCGTTAACGACTGACATTACTCCTGATACTACGTGGCAGGCAGTAAACATTCAGCAGCAAGCGCTGCCTGCATTACAAGACCTGCTACTAACCGCTGAAGCAACCCATCCCAAACTTCAAAGTTTTGACAGAAAACTGGAAGCATTGCAGGCAGAACGCAGGCTCAAATTTCAGAGTCTCTTGCCATCGCTTTACTTCAATTATAATTTCTTAACCAAAGGCTACGAGCCATGGAAAGGCATTGGACAAAATGTGTTTGAAAACAATTATAAATATGGAATTGAATTTGGTCTCCCGCTGTTTTTACGCCAGGGACGAGGCGACTATAAGATAGCAAAGATCAAGATACAATCAACCGACCTGCAAAAAGACCAGGCGGCGCTTGAAATAGAAAACAAGATCAAAGATTATTACAACCAGGTGCTAACGGTGCGGCAGCAGGTAAAAATTTCTGAGGATGTCTTCAATAACTATTCAAGGCTGTTGAAAGCCGAAGAAGCAAAACTTTCTATTGGTGAAAGCAGCCTCTTCTTGCTCAACAGCCGCGAAAACAAAATGTTAGAAGCCCGGCAAAAGCTGCTGGAACTGAAAACAAAATTCTTTAAAGGGTTGATAGCTTTGCAATGGGCTGCGGGTGTTTTGGTAACTGAAGCGAAGTAAAATTTCTGCCGGCTTTGCTTGCTTTAGCTATTGCTAAATGCGGGTGTTCATTATAAATAAACTGCCATAAGGTGTACAACAGTTTACTTGTTAGCGTTTGCCTGTTTTATACATAATTCTACGGATAGTAAAATAATATTAGTGTTCATCGTCATCTCGTAGCGGTTTTCACTTTATTGAATAATGCAGGCAATGTCTCAGCGTCTTTCTCCGGGTACTCATAGCAGGCACTTCGTCTTAAACTGATAGTACACGACTTAAATTTAATGATTTCCAACTTATTTTTATTGTTTATCAATAAATCTGTTTTACTTTTGATAAATAATTTGCAATTCATTTAGCATGAAAAAGATATGGCTATTATTTCTGCAGGCGGTTATTGTGCTTATAGGTATGCTGGCACTTTTTATTATGCTCCGGCTACCACTTACCGAAGGCAGAGCCCAAAACCTGGATCTGTTTAGCATATACAATGATCCGTTTATTTTGTATTTGTATGCTTCGTCAATCGCGTTCTTCGTTGCGTTGTATAAGGTATTTAAACTGCTCGCTTACATAAAACAGAATAGACTGTTTTCACATGCCGCAATCAAAACTTTACGAACCATAAAATATTGTGCGATCGTACTCAGTATTTTAATTGTATTCGCGGGTATATACATAAGAATTTTCCATAACAAACAAGATGACCCTGCGGGGTTTCTTGCCTTATGTTTCATAGCTACATTTATCAATATTGTAGTGGCAACTGCAGTAGCCGTACTTGAAAAAGTGCTGCAAAATGCGGTGGATATAAAATCTGAAAACGACTTAACAATCTAAGCTATGCCAATTGTTGTTAACCTGGATGTGATGATGGCAAAGCGAAAGCTGTCGCTTAACGAACTTTCGGTAAGAGTTGATCTAACCTTATCGAACCTTTCTATTTTAAAGACGGGAAAAGCAAAGGCAATTCGCTTTAGCACCCTCGATGCAATCTGTAAAGCACTTGACTGCCAACCCGGTGATATTCTGGAATATGTAAATGACAAGAAATAACATAAAAGCTAAAACTCAAAGTAAAATCCTGGGCATCTTGAGAAGGGAAAAATGAAAAACAATATCGATCTTGAAAATATTATTTCAGGTATTGCAAATATGTCAGCAAGTAGGAAAAATATCTCCAGATCTCTTTAGATAATAAACGTTGCGGCGATGGCTAGATTTCTCCAAATGCGCTAAACCCATCAGGGAATTCCCGGGATATTTTCTCTAGATTAAAAAATCATTTTTAGCTACTATTTAAAGGACTCTCATTTCCTTCTCTAATCAATTAATGAAATATGATCATCTAAATATTTCTCTGATTTTCTTTTAATTGCCTTTTTTTTAAAATAGAACAATCTGGTCTTTAATTCTTCCAGTTGAGCGGCAATCATCAATAAGTTCCCCTGTACAAATTATCGAAGCGTTTGCCGCCTTGTTTTTTTAGCGGTATTTGCAGCCCGTTGGTTTGTTCGAGCCAATTGAACAATTGGTCACGCAATTCTATCCCGGTTTTATCCATGCTATGGTTACGTATCAGGTTATTCATTTCATTGGGATCATTTTGCAGATCGTACAGTTCGTTAATGTCCCAGATGCCATTGTAGAAAATGTATTTATACCTGTCGGTACGCACCGCATAGGTTGTGGGTGTTTGCGGAAATGCAGCTTCCCAGTAATATTCATA
Source organism: uncultured Chitinophagaceae bacterium (assembly GCA_963726895.1). Lineage (GTDB taxonomy): Bacteria > Bacteroidota > Bacteroidia > Chitinophagales > Chitinophagaceae > Segetibacter. The sequence goes on from CAVSED010000016.1 coordinate 227,873, forward strand.
AAACACCTTGTCGCGCCACGGGGTTTTCTGTCCTTTCAGCAGGGGAAGGAAAGATGTGCCCTGCATTTGCGCCGGCTTGCTACTACCTGCAATATCCAAAAACGTTGGGGCAAGATCTATGTTCAGCACCATTTCAGTGACAACAGAATTGGGCTTTACCATACCCGGCGCCCACACCAGCAGCGGCACACGCATGCTTTCTTCATAGGCGTTCCGTTTGTCTATCAGTCCATGTTCACCAAACAAAAACCCGTTGTCGCCCATGTACACGACCATCGTGTTTTCCTTCAGCCCATTGTTTTCTACCCACTCCAGCACATGCTCAATACTCTCATCAACAGCCTGCAAGGTCTCAAGATATAAATGGTAAAATCGGTCGAATGGTATGGCGCCATGGTACATATAATCTACTCCATGCCAGCTATAGCGCTGCCGCCGTACCCAATTGGGAATATCGCCATAGTTTACCGGTGTGGCAGGTGCGGTATGCACGCCATAGTCTTTGCTGCTGTCGGTTACGGTCAGGTACATACTGGGCGGACAAACCACCGGCAGGTCTTTGTACTTATCTATGTGGCGTTTGGCAGGCTCAAACTCCGCATGCACACCCTTGTGCGACAGGTACAAACAAAATGGTCCACTCTTCACCGAGTTCATCCAATCAATCGCCTTGTCTGTTAGCAGATCGGTTATATAGCTGTCAGCAGGTGTTTGCTCCCGCTTTCCATCAATGTTCAAAACATTTCCATAGTACTTGCCCTGCCCCTGAAAACTGATCCAATGGTCAAAACCCGGCTGCGGCGCATCGTCAGTATTGCCCATGTGCCACTTGCCCATAAAGGCTGTTTTGTAGCCCTGCTTTTGCAGGTACTGCGGAAAAAAAGTCAGGTTGCCAGGTAACGGTGCCTCGTTATCTACCACCGTATGTGTATGCGCGTACTGCCCTGTCAGTATCGATGCCCGGCTGGGCGAGCAAAGGGAAGTTGTGACAAAGGCATTTTTCATGTGGGCGCCTTCACGCGCCATCCGGTCCATACCCGGCGTTTGCAGCCCCGGCACCTTGTGCATAAAACCCATAAAATCGTAGCGGTGGTCATCGCTTAGAATATAAATTATATTCATGGGCTTGTTCTTTTGCGCTACCAATACAGCAGGCAAAAGCAGCAGCGCTATCCAGTGAAGCAAACATCTTTTTTTCATAGCAAATGTTTTTGAGCATTGGTAAAAACACTTATCACATCGTTACATACATGCCATCAAAAGTATGCAACAGAACGTTCGGAGTATGCACCAATGCAAAGGAGCCATGACTTCTTTTTAAGACACTATGCTCAGTATCTAAACCTGCTTTACCTGTCAATAAATCTTTAGCACAGACATAAGAGTTTTGCTTTTTATGGACCCGGCTATTGGAAGGCTATTGGGCATTGTTGCGTCGCACAGCGTGTACGGCAACATATTGCGCAGCAGAGAGGATACTTTAGCTTACCTGGGGTTGAGTGATAATAATAAATTGAATGACATCGTCAAGTGCAAGTTCTGCACGCTGCACGGCATCAGTTATTTCGTCGCGGGATACATTGGCGGCAAACGATTTTTCTTTCAATCGCTTTTTTACACCTTTCAATTCCATTCCACTATAACCTTCGGGGCGCATAAGCGAGTAGGCATGTATAAGACCCGACAACTCGTCAAAAGCATATAGCATTTTATCCATTCGGGTCTGTGGTTCTACACCAAAATGGTTAGGCCCATGTGAGGCAATGGCATGTATGATCTCCGGATCCACGTTTCTGCTTTCTAACTCTTCTATTATTTTTTTGCAATGTTGGTCGGGCCACCGGTCCCAGTCTGCATCGTGCAGCAAACCTGCCATCTCCCAGCGCCATTGGTCTGCTTCGTCGTGGTTTTCTTTTTCGGCTGCCCAGCTTTTCATCAGGTAGCCAACCTGCCGCATGTGCAATTGCAGGCGTTGGTTAGTTACCCATGCCTGCAGCAGGTCTTCAGCTTCGTAGCGTGATAAGGTGTTGCCGTTATTGGCAATGTCGCCAAATTGCGACCGGTTAAGTTGTAAGGACATAGTACGAATGTAGAAGGAAATCTCTAATGAAATACAGGGTTAGCGTGTTGAATTATTTGTGGGTTGATTTGCTGATAGGCCAAACAAAAGAACAGGTTACTAATTCATACACTTCATACCCGTACCCGTGCTTAGAAACGCAAGACTTGCCAGTGATGAATTCAGCTCCTGATAGCATGCGTAGCTCTTAGCTCTGTGTATTGCCCGTCGCCACTGCCTGTATATCTGCAGACGAACGGAGCCTCGCTACAGTACCGGCAGGTGTCGCAACAATAAAATATCAATGTACTGCTGCCTACCCACGAAAATCCTCCCGCCTTAACAGTTTCATCAATTAGGCGTAGCCGTAGCGGCATAACAAATGCGTGCCCGAAATGCACGGCAATTTTCATTGAACTATCAGGCTTTTCAAACTGTTATTGCTGGCACAAGCAACTAGCACCCCGCAGGTTTTTTCAAAAGATCTACCAAATGAGATACACCTTACTTCTCACACTAATTCTAATAGGTTCTACCGCCATGCAATCACTCAGCAAACGCCAGGTACTCATATTTGGCAAACCAAAAAGCATTGAAGTTCTTCAACAAATATCCATTCTTGACAAAGAAAAAGCCGGCACAGCCGAACGTGATATGACCATTACCCTCGTACCAAAAGGTGATAGCCGCTACACTAAATACAAAGCAGACACTGCTTCTTTTACTGTCGTCCTGATTGGCAAAGACGGCGGTGAAAAATACCGCAGCAAGAGCCTTGTAACTGCGAAACAATTTTTCGACATTGTCGATGCCATGCCCATGCGAAAGTCAGAAATGCGTCGCCAGTGAAAGGCTCAGATTCTTGCTGACTGTAAGTTTCCTCTTCTTAACAACAACCTTGTCCATCAAAATACACAATTGTCTAAACAAGATTTGTCTTTTGGCTGTTAATCACTACAGGTACAGTTTTTACGCCCTTTTCGTTTTTCCCGGAAAGTGTCATAGTGCAGTAAAAACCGGTGCGCATGGGGCGTTGGTATAATTGACTTTCTATCATAGAGCGGTCGTTCACGAGGTTTCTACTGCACTGCCACAACATCATCTCAAACACCTGATCCAACTTTATATCCAACATCATCCTACCGCTTTCTTTTCACAAAATATTCATCTGTTTATGCCAGCCGAAAACAATCACCACGAAATGTCTGAAGATGAAAAAGCCCTGTTGCAGAACTTTTCATCAGATGTACTGAAAGAATGGGAACACTACAATGTAAAGCGCCGCAATTTTCTTAAGCAGACAACCCTGGCAGGCAGTGCTGTTGTTGCCATGCAAATGTTAGGTACGAAAGATGCTGGCGCCCAGCCCATGCAAATGCCCGATCCGCCGGCAACCAGCCTTAGCAACGGCGTAGAGGTAACGTTTAAAGTAAACGGAACAGCTAAAACGCTGACTGTTGATTCCCGCATGACATTGCTCGATACACTCCGCGAACGGATGGATCTTACCGGCACTAAAAAGGGTTGCGACCATGGACAGTGCGGCGCATGTACAGTGATTATGGATGGTAAGCGCGTGCTATCGTGCCTTACACTTGCTGCCACCTGCCAGGGCAGGTCTGTTACCAGTATAGAAGGCTTGGCAAAGGGCGATCTGCTGCATCCCATTCAAGCAGCCTTTATTAAGCACGATGGCTTTCAGTGTGGCTATTGCACCCCCGGGCAAATTTGCTCTGCCGTTGCCCTGCTCAACGAAGCTAAAAATGGCGAGATAAGTTTCGTGACTGACAATATCCGGCAAAAGCCTGCACCACTGCAATTGTCGGAGGTAGAGATACGCGAACGCATGTCGGGCAACATCTGCCGTTGCGGTGCTTATCCCAACATTGTAGATGCCATCAAAGAAGTGCAGAGCGGCAAAAACCTGGCGCAAGACTGGCAGTTTGCAGGCGACCAAAGTCAACCTCATTTTGTAACCGGCGAATAAAAATGACACACCAGCATGAGACCTTTTAAATATACCCGGGCAGCGGCAGAGTTGGGCGCTACCCAGTCACTCGTTGCCAACGAACAGGCTATGTTCCTGGCAGGCGGCACCAACCTGCTCGACCTGATGAAATACGATGTTGAGCGCCCCAACGAATTGGTTGATGTCAGCGGGCTGAAGGAGTTGTCGGTCACTCCAATCACTTCCGGCCTCAACAAAGGTGGTGTGTCCATTGGCGGGTTCGGAAAGAACACCGAAGCTGCCAACCATCCACTTATCCGCACCAACTATCCCATGTTATCGCAGGCTATTTTGTCAGCCGCTACCGAGCAGATACGCAACATGGCAACCAATGGCGGCAACCTGAACCAGCGCACCCGTTGCCCTTATTTCTATGAAACCTCCATGCCCTGCAACAAACGCGAGCCCGGCACCGGCTGCGGCGCGTTGGAAGGCAGGAATAGAAATCATGCCATTTTTGGCTGGTCAGAAAAGTGCGTGGCCACTCATCCGTCAGACATGTGTGTGGCGCTCGCAGCGCTCAATGCAGTGGTTAAAGTGCGCAGCGCAAACGGGCACGAGCGCTTGATTCCCTTCAACGATTATCATCGCCTGCCCGGTGATACCCCGTGGCGCGACAATAACCTGGCGCATGGCGACCTGGTGATTGCTATAGAACTGCCTGCTGATAATTTCGCAGCTCACTCCTGCTACATTAAGGTGCGCGACCGTGCCAGCTATGCTTTCGCGTTGGTGTCGGTAGCTGCCGCCCTTGAGTTGCGCAGCAACACTATCTCCGAAGTTCGCGTGGCGCTGGGTGGAGTAGCACATAAACCCTGGCGCGCTTTCCAGGCTGAAAAAATGCTGCGGGGCAAAGAAGCCACCGAAGAAAACTTTCGTCAGGCGGCAGAAACAGAGATGGCGCTGGCGAAACCCCTACAGGAAAATCAATTTAAAGTTGAGTTGGGTAAACGTGCGATCGTGCGGGCATTAATGCAGGCAAAAAAGGGTTGGACCACCTAACATTTTATCACTTTTTTTTGGTGACCGGCCACAGCGCCTTGAGCGAACATCGTTGCGACAGTCTACTCCGCCATACAGCGGGGCTCCGTTCATCCGAAGATCTTTTTTGAACTTTTTTTATGCTTGTTCCGTCAGGCTGATTAATTACGAACAGCGTACAGCTTGATGGTCTTGTATCATTTTATAATTATTGATCTTTTTATAAACCGACACTATTATGGCAGTTATTGGAAAACCTATCGATCGTATAGATGGTCGCCTGAAGGTAACCGGTCAGGCAAAGTATGCCGCCGAATTCAAGCCCGCAGGCATGGTGTATGCTTTTCCCGTGCGATCCACTATTGCTAATGGCAGTATTTCCGCGTGGAATGTGAGCGAGGCAGAAAGAAGTCCGGGAGTGTTGGCGGTTATCACCAATGAGAACGCACCACGTTTAAAAAAGTTGGACGCAGAGGGAGTTAAGGAGAGTGGCGGCAATTTGGGCGAGCAGTTGGTTTCGCTCCAGGACAATAAAGTGCACTATTTTGGTCAGTACATCGCTTTAGTTATAGGTGAAACCTATGAACAGGCGAAAGCAGCAGCCACGCTCATTAAGGTCACCTACGATAAAGAAGACCCGCTGATAGTTTTACAAAAGGAGTTGCCCAACGCTAAAAAGCCAGAAAAGATCCAGGGCGAAGACGCCCAAATTAATCCCGGAAAAACAGACGCTATTCTCAGCAATGCCACCCTAAAAACAGAACAGGTTTATCGTACCCCTACCGAAAATCATCATCCGATGGAACCACATGCTACTATAGCTATGTGGGAAAGTGCTGGCAAATTAAAGATCTACGATGCCACCCAGGGTGTTATGGGCGAAAGCGGTATTCTGTCGTATCTCTTTGAAATACCAAAAGAAAATGTACATGTCATCTCCCCCTTTGTAGGCGGTGGTTTTGGATGTAAGGGTGCAGTTTGGGGGCATGTTGTGCTGGCAGCTATGGGTGCAAAATTCATCAATAAACCCGTCCGGCTGGTGATCACCCGTGCAATGATGGTGACCAATACGGGGCGCCGTGGTGAGACCTTGCAAACCGTTGCTATGGCTACCGATAAAAGTGGGCAACTCACAGCCCTTAAACACCATACCGATACCTACGGAAATTTATCTGACTTCTTTGAGCCGAGTGGCAAACAGACTAAGATCATGTACAAAGCGCCTGTGCGGGAAATAACGTATAAGGTAGCGAAGCTGAATGTAGGTACTCCTATATACATGCGGGCACCGGGTGAAACGCCCGGCACATTTGCGCTGGAAAGCGCCATAGACGAGATGGCTTACATAGCCAACATGGATCCTGTAGCTTTCAGAATAGTAAATCACACGTCGCAGGATCCACTGAAAAACGTACCGTTCTCCAGTGAATATTTGCTGGACTGCTATAAAATAGGTGCTGAGAAATTTGGTTGGGCCAAACGTAGCATGCAACCCGGCAAAATGCGCAATGGAAAACATCTTATTGGCTATGGCATGGCTGCGGCAACATATCCCGCTAACCGCAGTACAGCCTCTGCCCGCATACAAATGAAGCAGGATGGAAGCGTTACTGTTATGAGCGCCACGCAAGACATTGGCACCGGTACCTATACCATTCTGGCCCAGACAGCAGCTACGGCTTTGGGTGTGCCGGTAAAACAGGTGACCGTCAAACTCGGCGACTTTAACACTGCCGCCTGCACCCGTCTCCGGTGGCTCACAAACAGTTGCCAGCGTTAATCCCGCGGTTTTATCCGCTGCAAAAATGTTACGTGGCGAGTTGCTGCAGTTAGCATTCAACGACGGCAAATCTCCTCTACATGGCAGGCAGGCAGAAGGGATAGGTTTTGAAAAAGGCAGGTTCTTCTTGAAGAATGATGCGGCAAAAGTTGATTTGTATGCCGAAATAATGCGCCGCAACAACAAGCCTATGCTCGAGGCTTGCACAACCGCTGTCCCGGTTTCGGGCAAGGGTACCAAAGAAGCCCCCTGTATGGAAGCCAACATAGCCAGGGAAGAGAACCTTGATAAAGAACAGTATGCGTTTCACTCGTTCGGGGCTCAGTTTGCCGAAGTCTGGATAGATGAAGATTTTGGTACCATAAGGGTAAAACGTTTTTTAAGTGTACAGGACATTGGTCAGGTGATGAATGAAAAAACCGCACGGTCGCAGATTATCGGTGGCGTTATATATGGCATTGGTGCAGCGCTGATGGAAGAAACGGCCTATGATCATCGTTGGGCGAACCCGGTAACCAGAGACCTTGCCGATTACCACGTATGTGTAAACCTCGATGTGCCTGAGATCGATGTACATTTCATTGGTAAACCAGATCCGCACATATCTCCCATAGGTGCCCGTGGTATAGGTGAAATCGGGGTGACCGGTGTTGCAGCCGCCATTGCTAACGCCGTTTTCAATGCCACCGGCAAACGTTTGCGCGATCTTCCTTTAACCCCTGACAAAGTAATTGCGTAGCAATCTTTGCCGGTCAAAATCACGTAGGTAATTTTCACATTTTAAATCCCACATAATTATGGTAAAGTATGCATTATTGGCCCGCGTCGAAGCCAAAGAAGGAAAAGAAAGTGACGTTGAAAAGTTTCTGACGGATGCTTTGGAACTTGCTAAACAAGAGGAAGCAACTGTTTCCTGGTATGCACTAAAACTCGGTCCCTCAACATTTGGCATCTTTGACACTTTTGAAAGTGAGGAAGGAAGGCAGGCACACCTGGATGGTAAAATAGCAGCGCTGTTAATGCAAAATGCCCCGGTGCTTTTATCTGCAGATCCAACTATTGAAAAAGTGGAATTGTTGGCAGTAAAGTAAATATAAGTTGCCCGATACAAGACCATTTCAGTAGTTGCTGAAATGGTCTTTATCATTTATAGATTTCAACAGTGTTTTTATTGAACCGCAAAAAGACCGATAATTCCAGCGATATAGACCAACAGTACCACAAACGAATCCACGCCCATATAAAGTATTTGCTTTTTGTTTTTAAACACTATACCCCAAACATAAATGCTGGTCAGCAACATGGCTAAACCGGTAAGATAAACATCCGAATTATGGGCATCGGGCAAAACCGCTTTTCCTGTACAGAGCGTTGACAGTAAGAAGAGGACAGGCAGAAATGCATTGCCGCCAAAAATATCACTCACCGCCATGTTATAATCTTTGATTTTAACCGATGCCATTCCGGTAGATATCTCGGGCAGCGAGGTGGCGGCGGCAAGAATGGTAGCGCCAAATATTACTCCCTGCATGCCCATATCTTTTGATATGCTGTCACCGGTTTTTTCGAGCAGGTAACCTGCTACCATGGTAACCAAAGCAGAAACAATAAAAATGGCTACGGTAGCACCGGTGCTGCGCCCATGAGCCTCCTTCTCCCCTGTATTAGAATCTTCTTTTCTTTTTGAGGAGTGTCTTTGAGTACCCACTGCGTTCCGTTTTTGGCTTTATTGATAAGATAAAGCCCCACTATCCAGGTAATAAAAATGAGCAATGCGGCCGGTGTGGTTCTTAGCAAAATCAAAGAAGATGGAAACTGGTGCCCCATCACTACAAACATTAGAACAGTAATGACCAATAAACCTTCCAGTAGCAACTGCATAGACGCAGCCTTGCCAAGAAGACTGCCTTTTTTACCCACGCCAAAACAATCAAGTATTACTAAAACCACCGTTTGCAGTGCAATTCCGCCGAGAATATTACCCACTGCCAACTCAATGTTATCCTGCAGCGAAGCACTTACCGTTATTACTACTTCAGGAAGATTGGTTACAAAAGCTAACAGTATCATACCACCCAAAGCCTCCCCAAGACCGGTACGCCTGTCAATTACATCAGTGGTGTCAGAAAGGTAAATGCCGGTTATCCATATAGCGACAGCAGATCCTATAAAAATGCCAAGCAACAACCACACTGAAAGCCCTTCAAAATTCATAATAGGTGAGAATGATCAAGTGAATGATATGCATTTCTTCCACTTATTATGCCAGGCATTAATACATTGTTACTGAATCAACATAGCATTGCCAGGCTTACTTATTTTTTTATTGCGACTGTATTTACCAGCGTGCCAATGTTGTCGATGGAGATCTCGATAGTGTCATTGACCTGCAGTGTGAAGTCATTTGGCGGTACAAGACAGGTGCCCGTCATCAAAAATGCGCCAACGGGTAAATCATACTCCCTGCATAAATATTCAGCCAGCTCACCCAGGCTTCTTTTTATGCGACTGATAGGTGTGCTATCTGTGTAAAGTTTTTCTTTGCCGCGATATATGCGCATGTGTATTTGAGTATCCAAAGAGATCATTTCCGGTAAGATTAATAAACAAGGTCCAAGTGCAGCGCTTTTCTCATAAACTTTTGCCTGCGGCAGGTACAAGGGATTTTCGCCTTCAATACTTCGCGAGCTCATATCGTTGCCGATCGTATATGCCTGTATGCTACCGCGCGAATTGATGAACAAGGTCAGCTCCGGTTCCGGTACATTCCAGGTCGAGTCCTTCCTGATGTTTACTGTACCACCATGCCCCGCAACACGATGCGGAAAAGACTTAAAAAATAGTTCCGGGCGCTCGGCAGCATACACCCGGTCGTAACAATCTGCCGCACCGGAGTTTTTGCTTTCATCCATTCTTGCTTCACGACTGCGCATATACGTAACACCTGCAGCCCAAACTTCCTGTGTGCCTATGGGCGGCAATAATTCGGTGGCGATCAGATTTTGAGCATCATGTGGTTCCAATTTCGTGGCGGTTGCACATTCCTGCTGCAAAAATGAATGCAGGTTGTCGTGGCTGATTAATTCATCCCATTCACACAAAAAAAGATAACTGGCTTCGTTTGTTTGCAACACGGCGCCCCGTTTCGTTTTATATAAATGCATTGCTTAATTTTTTGGTTTGGTAAACATAAGCATCGTGAAGAAAATAGCCGTAAATAGTAAAACTATAACGCTGGTAAAATACGGTTCCCGCGCATAGCTGTTCAAGAAGAAGACTTGAAAATTTTTTGTTTTACGGTTTACAATAAAACCAAATTGCTTTGCCTGATTAGCACTCTTCCTCCACCCAATTGTTTTTTTTGTGAAACCAGCAGTATGGCTGTGGGCGTCATTGTTGCGTCGCACCCTTGTACTGCATAACTCGGTGCGACAAATGCACATCTCAACCTTAGCCTTAGTTGTAACCTTCGCTTTCTTCCCTAAACCTCAATCTCATCCTCAACCTTATCCTCATCATCAACCCTCAAACTCAACCTTCACCTCAACCCCAACCTTCACCTTCACCTCAACCTCAACCTCAACCTCAACCTCAACCTCAACCTCAACCTCAACCTCAACCTCAACCTCAACCTCAACCTCAACCTTAACCTCAGCCTCAACCTCAACCTTCTTCCCTCATTCCTCATTCCTGACCAAACCCTCCGCCAGGTTTTGCCATTGCGCTTTGGAGAATGCTCCCATTGCTCCCAAACCTACCGCTATATGCCGGATGTTGTCTAAAAGGGATTCCGTCTTGTCATTGGCTTTTACATTCCGGTCAACTATGGAAACTGTAACGGTGTTGCCTTCACGGGTCACAATGAAATTACTGGTTCCCCCGTCATCATAAAAATGAGCTACATGCGGACTATTGGTAGCTGGGTTGTGGGCCGGGCGAACACGCATGGCGAAGCACTGTACATCTGCCTCATTGACTTCTTTCATTTCTTCAATGATTGTCCAGTCGTAGCCCTCTCCTTCTTTGCTGCCGGGACCAGGTACATCTACTTTAATAAAATCTCCTTTTTCAGCATGCTTGTTCAGTTCTTTGCCATTGGCATCTGTCAATTGAAACTTGCCACTTACAAAGCCGGGAGTTTTGTGCCATTGATTTACTTCCCTAAGCCGGTTTCTAACCTCGCTAAAGAAAATGATGGCACCTAGCTTGTCCTGTAAATCTATGGACGCTTCTGCTTCTATTTCCTTGCCTGTGGTTTGTGCTGGCAGGATGCCGGTAAAATCTTTGTGTTTCATGGGCGGTTAATTTAGCAGTCAATGAAAGTTGAATAGAGTACTGAACGTACACGAGTGCGACGCAAGAAAAGTCCATCAAAGTAATTGGCCGGGTACAAAAAAAAATCAATCCCCCAGATCTACCTCTTCTTCGGCGCCACTAAAAGCCGTGTGACTGAACTTGAGTATGCCAACAAAAAGTACGCCGCCCAGTGCATTGCCAAGCGTAACTGAAGTTAGAAATTTGAGGTACTGCAGAAATGACAAGTTACCATTGAATAAGCCGGGCAGCAACTTCGATATTGCCCACGATACAATGCGACAAACCCGCAAAACCGATTGATGCAGTAACGATCCAAATGATCGCAATCTGGCTGATAGTTTCGCGGGAAGCTGCAACCAACCAGGCAAGAAGCCCCATGAGCCAACCGGCAAGTACGGCACTGAGCAGTTCGGTAAACCAGCTATGTGCTACTAAATCATTACTGATGTGACGAAGCGCATCGGGTTGTAGAAAATGGAGTGAATTGGCGAAATAATTAAGGATGAGCGCAAACAGGAGACCACCAAAAATATTGCTGAAATAAACGATGAACCAAAGACGCAATAATTTTTTAATGGATGAAAGCCCTTGCAATATGGGAAGAATAGCCAGTGTAGTGTGTTCGGTAAAAAGTTCGGAGCGACCGAGAACGACAAAAATAAAACCTAACGGGTACATGTTGGCCATCATCAATTTGACGACGGGTGGCGAGAAAACACCGGTAAAAGACGAGTAAACCACCGCCATCAATAACACTGAAAAGCCAATGTCTAAACCGGCTGAGATGCCGGACAGTATAAGACCGGTAGATGTACGTTTGAGTTGGGTTAAAGCCGCCTCCTCGGTATGTTGAAGTATTTGTTGCTGACTTTTTTGAGGCTTTTGCTCAGCAGCTTTTTTCCTGGTTGGGTTAGATGTTGCCATGAAGCACGAAATTACTAGCAAATGCGCGGCAATTGTTCACCCGATAGCATATCTACGACGCGCAGACCGCCAACGGCTGTTTTCATCATTACCGCTTCTTCATTGGGTACCGCAGCTTCCAGGCCCAATAGCTTTGTTAAACTCTAAAAGCTGGCGAAAAGGTGCGTTTTGTTAAGATTAGCAGATGGATAACATAGACAAAAATGCAAATGGTAAATGAGGTAACTTGCACCGCTTTTAAATAATGTAAGAATGCCAGATTTAGCTTATTTCGATCCCAACCAGGCGGGCAATCCCAACAACAACATTTTTGGACTTCCCTTTTCGGAAGAGGAATCGAAGGTGATCTTGCTGCCTGTGCCGTGGGAAGTGACTGTTAGTTTCGGAGCCGGCACTTCGCGCGCTGCAGAGCACATTTTTCGCGCGAGTTTGCAGGTTGACCTGTTTGACCCCGAGGTGCAGGAAGGGTGGAAAAGTGGTTTCTATATGCAGCCCTGGCCGATCGAAAGATCTTGCTGAAAAGTGACTATCTGCGCAAGGAAGCTGAACTGTATATTGACTATATATCGAAAGGAGATGATGTGCTTGCCAATAAGTTTATGTGCAAAAGTTTGAAGGAAATAAATGAAGGTAGTTTGGTGCTGAACGCGTGGGTGTATGAACAGACCAAAGAAATATTGGCAAAAGGAAAAATGGTAGGGCTGATTGGCGGCGACCATAGCACCCCTTTGGGATATTTGAAGGCAATAGCAGAGAAATACGGTGAGTTTGGAATTTTGCAAATAGATGCACACTGCGACCTGCGCAATGCCTACGAAGATTTTAAGTACAGCCATGCCTCAATAATGTACAATGCCCTCAATGAAATTCCGGAATTGAAGCGGCTGGTACAAGTTGGCATCCGGGATTTTAGCGAAGATGAATACCAATATATACAGGACAACCCGGAACGGATAGTGACCTATTTTGACAAGGACATAAAAGAGCGTCAGTACGAGGGTGAAACCTGGAAGTCGATCGTGAATGATATAGTTGAAAAGCTTCCGCAGCAGGTTTATTTCAGCTTCGATGTTGACGGCTTGGATCCTAAACTCTGCCCCAACACGGGTACACCGGTAGCCGGCGGTTTCGAAACAGAACAGATCAACTACCTGTTTAAAAAGGTGCTGGAAAGCGGTAGAAAATTAGTGGGTTTTGACTTGAATGAAGTGGGTGTGGGCGAAGGTGGTTTGGATGCAAATATAGCGGCGCGTATATTGTTTAGATTGTGTAACCTGATGGTAAAGAAGTAATACGATGGAAGTGAAAAGTAAAAACTTGTGTATAGATGGTTTTTGATTACCTGGTTACATTGAAGAAATCTGATGATAGATTAGCAGACCAGATCAGTCAATTGCTGTACACTTTTTCACTGCTGGTGTTTGGCTGGTTTTATTACCGCAACCCTGTAAATTTTTTTTATCCTATAGTATGTTTGGCTTTGTTGCTTTGGTGGGCATATGCGCTGCTAAAAAAAAACAAAGATGGAAAAGTTTACTTCAGGGCAGGTTTGCTGATATGTGCGGCAGGGTGGTTTTTGGGAACTGAACCCAATTTATGGATGGGGGTTTTATACGTGGCAGCGGCACTGCTGGAAAAACAGGTAAAATTTCCAAAAGAGATCGGCTTTACCCCGGAGGCAATCACATTTAATTCTTTGCCCAGGCGAACACTGAAATGGAGCGATGTAAGCAATGTGCTAATAAAGGATGGATTGATAACCATTGATCAGAAAAACAACAAACTATATCAAAAAGAAATTGAGGGATATGTAACCCCCGACGTTGAAACAGAGTTTAATGAATTTGCCAGAAAGCAACTCATTACCTCACCAGATTAAAGCAATTTTATTTACAGGATAAATGCAAAAAGGATCGAACGACGTTCGATCCTTTGCTTTTATAAACCTTACTGCCCTACCAAATATGCACCCGTAAACTATCGGGCCTATACATTTTACTTCCGGGTTTTATATTGAAAGCTTCATAAAATTCGGGAACATTTACAAATGGGCCATTTACTCTTTCCTTTGCCGGAGAATGTACATCTGTCATTACCTGGTTGGCCAAACGTTTCTTTTCTTAGTTTAAACATCCAGCTGTAGGCATACCCAAGAAAATATCGTTGTAGTGGTGTTAGTCCACCAATTTTTTCTCCCTTTTTATAAGCATCGGTTTTTTTAAAAGCATCCAGTCCTAACAGCACCCCGCCAAGGTCGGCAATATTTTCGCCCTGTGTTGCCTCCGTTTATATGCAATGTATCTACCGGGTTAAATTCGTTAAATTGCCTGATGATTTTTTGTGCCCGCTCATTAAATTGTGTTGCATCGGCTTGCGCCCACCAATTCATGCAGGTTACCTTTGCGATCATATTGCCTGCCCTGGTCATCAAAGCCATGCGTTATCTCATGGCCTATGGTAGATGCGCCTGCATACCCATACACAAAAGCATCATCCAGTTCTGCATCTTTTTTGCCGGGTACTGCAAAAATACCTGCGGGCAACACAATTTCATTGTTGCTGGGATTATAATATGCATTCCAGGTTTGCGGCGTCATATCCCATTCATCGCTATCAACGGGTTTACCCAATTTATTGATCATATAGTTGTGCCACCATATATCTTGCCCGTTGCATATTTAACACAAACGGTCCGCGGTCAATTTTTAAAGCACTAAAGTCTTTCCACTTATCAGGATAGCCAACTTTTTTAGTGATCTTTCCTAATTTATCCAAGGCTTTCTGGCTTGGTGCTATCGCTCATCCAGGTCAGTTTTTTATCCGGTCTTTGTAGGCGTCACGAATATTTTCAACCAGGTCGGTATAGCGCTTTTTGGCATCTTTATTAAAATATTCTTTCACAAACATTTGCCCCAATGCTTCACCCAATGCATCTTCCTCAGCATCTATAACCCGCTTCCAGCGGGCGCGTGGCTCTGAGGCACCCGTGAGTGTTTTATAATAGTCGAAGAGATTCTGATAGGTTGCATTGTCAAGATAGGGGGCGCTGCGTTGTACGAGGCGAAAGCGCAGGTAATTTTTCCAGTCTTCCAATGATGTAGCCTGCAGCTCATTATTAAGTGTTGTGTAAAATTCCGGTTGCCCTACAATCACAGAGTCCAGCTTTGGTGCATTGATACCTTTTAGGTACAGCCCCCAGTCTATCTGCGGAACCAAATGCGCCAGCGCTATCACATTCATCTTATTGTAGTTTTTGTACGGATCGCGCAGGTCGGCCAATTTGCGGCTGCTACCAGCCAGACGCTTTTCTAATGCTATGATGGCATTGGCATTTTTTATGGAGGTCGCGCTATCATTGCCCAGTTGCATAAACGTGCGGATCATATACAACTTATAAGCCTTTCGCACCCCCTCGGTGCGTTCGTCGGTATTGAAATAATAATCACGATTTGGCATACCCAGACCGCCCTGGCTCATTTGAAATGCATAGACCTCGCTATTTTTATCATCCTGCGATACATAGTCATTGAAAAGTACATTGATGCCTTTGGTATGGAAGTCAGCCGCTACCACCACCAGGTCGTGCACCGACATGATCTTGGCTATCGCGGAAAAATCAGGTTGCAAGGGTTTCAATCCCTGCTTTTCTATGTTCAGCGTATCCATACCACTATACCAAAAATCACCGGTCTGTTGCTCTACCCCTTTGGTATCTTTTTTATTAACCGCAGCTTCGTTTATCTTACGCAGGCGGTTATAGATCTCTTCCTGCACCAGGTCGCCAATGCCCCACGAACTTTCACCGGCAGGTATTTCGGTATTTTTTAACCAGGTGCCCTCAGCATACTCAAAAAAGTCGTCGGACGGGCTAACAGTAGTGTCGATGTTGCCGGCAAGAAAATCGGGACCTGTAACATTTTTTTCCGTTTTGGTATTGCAGGCTGCCAGAAAAAGGCACATACCGACAAACAGTGTTCTTTTATTCATAGAGTTATTAATTGTGTAAGTATTTTGTTGGTTTTAAATAGCATATCAATGCAAATTTTGTGGCTTCAGGTCGCAGGGTTGATACATTAAACCGGCACCCATATGTTTCTGTGAATGTATCAATTTCCGGTTTCCGGTTTTACAATATTGTTGCCATAACTAATACTGTTGAAACTGAAAGTCAGCCTGTTCATTTGCATTAAAAAGGTGTACTGAATTGCCTGTTTGCGCCCGATGGGAAAAACCAAAAAAGAAGCAGCGAAAATGCTGCATTGGCCACAACAATCCAAAACTAAATTGTTGCAACATTCTAAAACTATGCATCACTTTTGTTTTGGTATGACCACGCTGGCAGCAGCCAAATCAGATAATAAATCTAGCGCTCAACTTTCAAAAAATTTTGGTGAATTTTGGCCACCACGCTTGTTCTTTGTTTGATTAACAAAGTGCAGTAACTCAAAATACAAACAGCGCCATATGAAAACAATAAAAGCTCAGCACAAAGCCGTTTACGAGCCCATCCGCGATCTCGTAACATTTAGAGCCATGCCTACACCCACCGCTCCTATGAACCTGCTGGATCCATTTATATTTTTAAATCATCATGGCTGGCAAGAGTACTTACCAGACAACAATGGTTTACCCTTTGGCCCACATCCGCACAGGGGTTTTGAGACCGTAACTTTTATATTGGATGGCGACCTGACACACAAAGACAGCACCGGCACCGTGAGCGTTATAAAAGCTGGTGGTGTGCAGTGGATGACGGCAGGCAGTGGTTTGATACATGCGGAGGTGTCGTCGCCGGAGTTTAAAGAACAAGGCGGCCCGCTCGAACTCCTGCAACTCTGGCTCAACCTGCCTGCCAAATACAAGATGACCGAACCCCGGTACAAGGGTCTGCAAAAAGAAGATATTCCGGTGGCGAGCTACGACGATGGTAAAGTAAACGCAAACATATTGTCTGGAAACTGGAATGGAATTGAAGGCGCATTTCAGCCGCTCACCGACGTACACCTTGCATCTATTTACTTTGCCGAAGGCGGCAAGTTTCAACTGCAGGTGCCCAAAGATCAAAATGTGTTTCTTTATATTGTAAAAGGCGAATTGAAGGTAAATGGCGATGTGACGCGCATACATCACCTCATAGAGTTTAACCACGATGGGCAAATGATAGAGATAAAAGCCACGACCAACGCTGTCATCTTACTTGGTTATGCCACCCCGTACAACGAGCCTTTTTTTGCCTACGGACCTTTTGTGATGAACACCCGCGAAGAAATTATGCAGGCATACGAAGACATGAAAAACGGCGCCTTCGGCAACGAGGAAGATCTGTTGTAGCTATGTTGGAAGCCGGCCGATCATTTCATTTGGGCAGTGTTGCGACGCTCCGTTCATCGGCATCGCATGGTTAAGACTTTTATTACGTAGTACATTTTTGAACCACAGAAACACAGCGACAGTGAGGTACATTGAAGAATACAGCTTCGACCTGCCGGGGTCTCCTTTTAAGCCTTTGCGCGTCAGCAGGGACCCCGGCATTCCAATATCACATAAAAAAAGCCATCGGCTTTTTTACTAACCAATGGCTTCTTTTATATTTTATCGTCTTACCCTGCTACATTTGCAGGTCATAAGACACTGCAACGGCGAACGATGCAACACCCTGCAAGGGCGAAAAAGTGCTTGATGTTTTTGGGTTCCTGACACATCACCCTGGATGAGGTTTTGCGGTTACCGCGCTTCGGTCGGCTATTCTTCAGTTGCAGGTGAAAACACCCTGCAACGGCATAAAATACCAGGTTGAATACGATGAACGCTTTGTTTGTGATTGAAAACGGTACTTACTCTCGCAGACTTTTTTGTATATACCCTGGCTCAATGTGGTTACTGCTGTACACGCTGTGCGACGCAACGAAGGCAACAGCACGGCTCTGCTGCCGGGTCCCAAAAAAATAACACGAGAAAAACCTGCGACATTCAGCGACTAAATTCCCAATACTTCCCTGAGTTTTTGGTAGCCACTTTTGCTGACGGGGACACGGGCGCCGGTGGTAAGCAAAACCAGGTGACCGTCTTTCTCGTGCTGATCGATACGGGTGATCATTTGCACATTGAGCATGTACGAGCGGTGCACGCGTATGAACTGCGACGGGTGAAGTAATTGCTCGAAATACTGCATCGTTTTCTTTTTTAAAAAAGTGCCGGCGGCGGTATAGATCTTTACGTAGTCGTCGGCTGCCTCCAGGTATTGTATCTGCGCCAGTGGAATGACCCTGATCTTGCCGCCATCTTTTACCACGATGCGATTGCTTTGAGCGGGCGACAAGGAGGCTGTCTCGAGCATAGCCTGCGTGGGCTGCTGCGGCTTTTGCTGTTGAAGTTTTTGTAACGCTTTATCGAAACGGTCTTTGCTAAAGGGCTTCAGCAAATAATCTACGGCGTGGGTTTCGAATGCTTTGATCGCATACTCTTCGAAGGCAGTGGTGAAGATGATTGCAGGTGGATTTTCAATAAGCTCAAGCATTTCGAAGCCGTTGATCCTGGGCATTTGTATATCAAGAAAAACAATGTCGGGCTGGTGTTGCTGAATGGCTTTTACGCCTTCGAAACCATCATTGCATTCCTGCACTATTTCTATGTCGGTGTGCGGCGCCAGGTATTCTTTTACGAGGCTGCGCGCCAATGGTTCATCGTCGATAATGATCGCTTTCATACGAGTTGTGGTATGCTGACGGTGGTGATAAAATTGCTGCCTTCTGCTTTGGTTTGCAGCAGGTTATTTTGTGCAAACAGAAGAAACAATCGCCGCTGCACCGACGATAAGCCAAAGCCTGTACCATACAAAGGCCGGGCAGTTTCAGGATCGAAAGGATTGGTAACACGGATCTCAAGACGCTCTGCAAGGGCACTTGCTTCTATGCGAATAACTACCTCGCCAAGAGTATCGTACAAGCCAAATTTAATAGCGTTTTCAACAATAGGCTGCAACAACAAGGCGGGCAACTTCATGTGCAAAGCCGCGTTGTCGCTAACCACTTCTGTTTGCAGGCGATAGCCGAAGCGCACCTTTTCTATCTCAAGATACAAGTTGAGGTATTGAAGTTCTTCTTCATAGCTGATCCAGGCCAATTCATCTTTTTTAAGTGTACCGCGCAGAAAGTCGGATAACTGCTGTATCATATGCCGCGCCTTGTCGGGCTGACTGCCTGTAAGCGCGCTGATAGAATTGAGGCTATTGAATAAAAAATGCGGCTGTAACTGCTGGCGCAATTTATATAGTTCACTATCCTTTGCCAGTTGTAAGGCAGATGCCTGCCGGGCATTAGCTTCTTTTTGCTCTTGTTGTGTGTACCACGAAAGGCTCATCATAGCCATGCAACTGACCATTAAAAAACCAATGGCAAATCTAAACGGAATAGAGCGGCTCAACACAGCCAGGTAAGTGAAGTCGGCTGCGAAGATAAGATGCAGGCAAAGCCGTGTAGCCACTATCCATACCCCACTCATGGCAAGGCTGATGATGAGTACATACCAATACCGCTCTTGCTGCGGCAGGTAGTAGCGCATATTGTTGCCAATGAGCAGGCAGGTTGCCGCCAATAAAATATTACTTACGACACCATCTATAAAAGCAATGGTCCAGGTAAAGCCAAAAGTACTAAGCGTCCAGGTATGAATACAGGTCCACACCAGCCACCAGCCCACGAAAGCGAATTTAAAATTTTTGTCGGATATAGATGATGGTGTCAATGGAGGAGTTAGTTTAAGCCGGTATGGTCAAAAGCGGCGTTTTCGCCCAGGCTTTCTGCCCGTAATCTAATAGTGCGAATATAGCTGTCCGCATCTTCTTCCTCGTTTATCCGGGAGTACATTTCAGCGCCATCGGCCAATGTGTCAAGAGGCAAAATCTCGGCTACGTCGATGAATTTCCAAAGGACAGGTTTGTTTACATGATTGAGAAAACAATCTTCTTCGTGGCGACCCATGGCGCGGGCTTTTTGAAAAGCATGCAGGTGACTATTTGCACTGATAAGCCGAAGCTGCTCGTCGAACTGTGGCGTATGATCGCCGCTGCCGCAAATGATCTGATAGATGATCTTAGCTATATACCAATTCATAAGACTAAATATATGGTGACTGTAAAAAATATTTTGCAGTGTTTCATAGGAGCGCTGCTATCACGGGTCTTGGTGTGGGTCAGTAGCTCTTTATGTCGATCCCGCCAAACAGGGAGGTTCCTTTGATGACCAGCAGCTTATCAGGATTGATAGTGTTTCCCTGGAAGGGGCGCTTATCCTCTACTCCTCCAAATATTGTCATTACTTCCATTTTCACATTCCAGTTGGCTGGTACTATCAGTTTGGTGCCACCGAAGATCTGGGTCACATCGATTGTTGCAGTTTTTTGTATGTCTGCCTGGCTAAGATTTAACTCTGCTCCACCCATAAAACAAGTAATGTCACCTCCCTTAAAATTTTTTGACAGGATTATTTTTTTTACCGCTCCAAATACAGATGTTGAATTTATAAAGTCTGACAAGTTATTTTTTTTTTCATTGTCATCGTCTGACATCGAAACAGTAGGTTCAGTACCAAATGGTTCAGTACCAAAGCGTCTGTTCCATTTGTCTCTTCTACTGCAACTGCCCCGGTGAGGTCTGAGAATAAAGACCAGACCAAGTACCATAATAACAAGGGGAAAAATATAATCATTGAGGTTTAATCCCGGCGAAAGCCGGTCTGCCAAGTTTAGGCCGCCAATGGCTATGAGTATCAGTCCACCCGGATTTCTGAAATTATGCCTGAGACCCAGTATCACACCCAATGCGATCATACCGGTTGGCCACGAGATCACCCAACCAGGAATAGGTGCACCCATTTTTTCAGCCAATAATACCAACCCTACACCTACCAGGAATAACCCGGTATATACCCTGCTTTGATTTTTAGTATGCTGTTCCATTTTTTTTGTTTTATTGTTTGTTATAGAACAAAGCTACCCGCCGTTGTTGGTGTGTGCAATGGTACATAGGTGCAGTGATTACAAGTGTCGGTGAACGTAGTAGAAATATCGGTGAATGAATTTTTTACCGATGCCCGATGAATTAAAACCGGATAGAAAAATGTTGCGGAACTTTTTGTTCGGGGCGAAAGAAAACCAAACCAATAAAAAAAAGATCGAGTGTTAACGTGACAGATTTATGTTGTTTGATGTACTCCCAGGCTTCCTCCATTTCTTTGCTCCAGTGTATATCGTCGAAGATGAGAATAGATTGCGTGGTTACTTTTTTGAGCAACTGGTGGAAGTAATGTATCGTTGGTTCTTTACGATGGTTTCCATCAACGAAGGCAAGATCGATGGTTGAGAGATCATTTAATTTCAGCGGCAGGGTAACATCAAAATTACCTTTGATAAGGTCAATGTTTTTGATACCCAACTTCTCAAAATTATCCCGTGCAACGTTAGCTATTTCGGCTGCACCTTCAAAAGTGTACACATGTCCTAATTCGTTTCCGGTAGCCAGGTAAGCGGCAGTTATGCCGAGTGAAGTACCTAATTCAATTGTTGTTGCTGCCTTATAATAGTTCACGATTCGAAACATCAATTGCCCAAATTTTTTGGGCTTAAGTGCAGACCTGGCTATTTCGCAAATTTTGCGTTTATTGCTTTTAGTAGTAGTAGAGCCGGCGCCAAAATCGGTGATGGTCAGCACTTCGTTGTTACGCAACAAAGCAGTCCTTTCTCTTTCAATGGACTGATACGCATAAAAAAGCCGGTCGTCGTTCAATACATTGGTGATGAAGTTAAAGACAAAGGGAGAATGTACCCCATGACCGCGCCCGTTAGAGGCGGTCATAATGTAACGCAGGTATTTAACAGCGAGTTGCGGAGCAGAATACATGCTGCGAAAATAGAAGAATATCGGCTCGTAAAGAGTAACGATTTATGAACCGGCATTAAGCCTTTTCCCAAACTTGAAAGGTATAATCAAATGCATGTTTCTCATCTTTGTAGCAGTCGCGATTAGAAACAAGCTTCCACTTTTTGTCTTCAAACTCCGGAAAAAAAACATCGCCATCTACTAATGTATGAACCCTGGTAAGGTATATGCGATCTGCCTTTTTTATTGCCTCTTTATATATTTCACCACCACCTATTACAAACACTTCCTGGCAATCGGCATCTTTAGCTACAAACAGGGCGTCGTTCAAATCGTTTACTACCACTACACCATCTGCTTTCCAGTCTTTTTGTTTGGTGAGTATAATATTGATACGCCCGGGCAAAGGTTCGTTTTCTATAGAAGCAAAGGTCTTTCGTCCCATAAGCACCGGCATACCCCAGGTGGTATTTTTAAAGTATTTCATGTCTTGCGGCAGGGTCCAGGGCAGTTGGTTGTTCTTACCGATAACATTGTTGGTAGAGGCGGCGGCAATTAGGGATAGTAGCATAGAATAAAAAATTTAAAGAGTTTGCAGCATAGATACAACCAGCAGGCAATAAGGTTCTATACAGCCACTGCACCTTTTATATGTGGATGGTGCTGATATTGCTCCAGGGTAAAGTCGCTGTACTGAAAGCCAAATATATCAGTAACGGCAGGATTAATGCTAAGCGTTGGTAAAGCATACGGTGTGCGGCTCAATTGCAACTTCACCTGCTCTATATGGTTGTTGTAGATATGCACGTCGCCAAAGGTGTGAATAAAATCTCCATAATCCAGGTCACAAACCCGGGCGATCATCATGGTGAGCAGTGCATACGATGCAATGTTGAAAGGCACACCTAAAAACACATCGGCACTGCGCTGGTACAACTGGCACGAGAGCTTTCCTTTTGTTTCACCCTTTGCTGCAGCGGGTGGCGCCACATAAAACTGAAACAGAGCATGACAGGGCATCAGCGCCATCTCGCTCAGTTCGCCCACATTCCACGCACTTACGATCATACGGCGGCTATCGGGGTTGGTCTTGATCTGTTTGACAACATCTGCTATTTGGTCAATCGACCGTCCATCAGCTTGCCAGCTACGCCATTGTTTACCATACACCGGCCCAAGGTCACCGTTCTCGTCAGCCCATTCGTTCCAGATACGTACACCATTATCGGTCAGGTATTTTATGTTGGTGTCACCTTTCAAAAACCACAAGAGCTCATATATAATGCTCTTCATGTGTAGCTTTTTGGTAGTCACCAACGGGAAGCCCTCCTGCAGGTTGAACCGCATCTGGTAACCAAAAACACTCAGCGTGCCTGTTCCGGTTCTGTCGGTTTTGGCGGCACCTTTGTCTAATATGTGTTGCAGTAATTGCAGGTACTGTTGCATGGCTGCAAATTACAGCAAAGCGGCAAGGCACCATTATGAAAACCTAAGCGTGTGAGGAAGGTGTGGATTGTTTTGTTTTAGTCAAAATAGAAATACCTAAAAGTGAGAACAGTTGAAAAATGACAAACTGTACAAGAGTGCGACGCAACGATGATTACCATAAAAGATAAATGCTGGCTACCAAAAAAAGAAAATGCACTCTTTTTGGAGCAGACGAGTGAATGTCTATTAAGCTTTACTTGCGACGCTCCGTTCATCTGTTATTTCATTGTGGAGCAAACCAGTAATGAAAACAGCGTTCATTACACTACTCGCTTCATAAGTTTTACGCGTTGCACAATGCTCATGACTATACCGGTTACCATCACCAGCACGCCTATCCACAGCACATTGATAAAAGGAAACTCATACGCTTTCAGCGTAACGAAATCTAACACAGAAGAGCTTTCTTTTACGCCCAGTTCCAGTTCACCTTTACCCTGGTCCTTCACCTGGCTAAATTGCAGAATAAGGCTTTGCGCCATCACCGTATCGGGCACCGAATAAATGCCACCATCTTTCACCTGCAGTAGAGGTTGAGCGCTGTAGCGGCTACCCTCTTTGGTGACCACCGACAGGTCGAGCGCAATAGCGGTATCAGCAGGGGTAAAGGCATACTTGCCACCCGACGGATTGACCACAACATTGTTGACAACGATCATTCCCTTACTATAAAACACGGTATCGCCAATGTGCACACTACGGTTGCGAAAAGTAGTGGTATCGGCGGCTTTTATTTTTTCGGGATCGCCCAGAAAGGTGAGGTAAGTAAAAATGTCGCGGTTCCAATAGTGCCTTGCCGATGGGTTAGGTGTTACACCTTCGGCACCTTTGTTATTTTCTATTATATCAGGATAGAGATTGAAATGTTCATCTCCTTTTTTACTGGTGAAACTGATCTGGTAATAGCGCTTCCTGTCTTCAGGATTGAGCGTATCGTTCACATAGGTTACCATGTATTTACCCATGTCTGTCGGCAAACCCTTCACCAGGGTTATGTTTTCGAGCGGGCTTTCTTTGTCGCCCATTTTTAGTGGCGACATACCAGTAGTATTGTAACTAAGCACCGACTTTTTCGACGATGAAATGAGAATGCCTAACAGTACTAACCCAAATCCAATATGCGCCACGGAGGCACCTGCCGCTTTTAATTTACCACGCAGACCCAGCCATACATATCCGGCATTAGCCACTACAGCATAGATGGCAGCAAATACACCCAGGTGAATGGCGATCAAAAAACCGGGACCCTTCTTTTCATAATCTATTCCGCCCCAAATGGCAATGCAAATAGTGATGAGTAACGCCAGCAAAGTAGGTGCAGCAATTTTTTTATAAAATATTTCTTTCGGAGTGTTTTTGTATTTAAGGTACTGTGTTACCGCAGTTAGTGTTCCAATAATGATAGCAACAAATATCTGCACCTGGTTATGAAAACCTTCCGGGATCTTCGCCCACCGCAAATTTGGTATTGAGAATTTTATTGAAGACCGGAAGTGAGGTAATTATGGTAATAACCACTGCCGACAAAAAGAAAATCAATGACCCGATAAACATCCAAAACTCGCGACTGTAGGTATTTTCTTCCCGTAGTATAGTGGGCACATCTTTGTCGTGGTGCAAAAGGTAAAACAACGAGCCCAAAGCCATAAAGCCAGACACCATAGTAAAGACAGGGAAGAAATAGCTAAGCACCAAAATGAGCACAAAGGCCGCTGCCACAAACAGCCGGTGGTTCTTTTCTTTAGCTGCTACAAAGGGAGGTATCCAGAAAAAGACATTTAGAAAAAGGTATAACTGCACGTTCATGCCCAGGTCGGTAAAGGCATGCACCGATGTATCGCCCAGCACCCCACTGCGGGTAAGAAAAGTAGAATACAAAATGAGCAGGAATGTCATAATGTAAAATGCATACGTGCTCTTAAGCGAGTAACCGCTACTGCGAAAAATGAGGTTGGTGTGCAAACCCGCAATCAGCACCAGCCATGGCACCAGCGAGGCATTTTCGACCGGGTCCCATGCCCAGTAGCCGCCAAAGGTGAGGCTTTCATACGCCCAGGCTGCCCCCATCATAATACCTACACCCAGCACCCCCGCAGAAAATGCTGCCCACGGCAATGCAGGTCTTGTCCAACCCTTATGATCTTTTTTCCAAAGCCCCGCCATGGCAAACGAAAACGGAACAACCGTAGATGCAAAACCTAAAAACAGCACCGGCGGATGAATGACCATCCAATAGTTTTGCAAAAGTGCATTGAGGCCGTTGCCGTCCTTCCACAGAGTCATATAGTCAGCACGCAGCACACCATTTTGCAAAAAGATGGGCGCGCTGTCAAAAAAGCCTTCTTCCCGTAGCAGTACAAATGGGCTGCTGCCTACTTTTTCACCCCAGAAATACAACCCCACAAGCATGGTAGCCAGGCAAAATTGCACCAGGCTTACAATCGTCATAACCGGCGCTTCCCACTTGCCCGATCTCCAGATCAATATCCAGCCGAGCACGCAATGCCAAAAGCTCCACAACATAAAACTACCCTCCTGCCCTTCCCAAAAACAGCTCAGAAGGTATTGCACCTGCAGGGCTCTGCTGCTGTGTTGCCACGCATATTTGTACTCAAAAAAGTGTTCAGAAATTATGTAATAGAGGGTGGTGAAGATGAGAATGACGGAAATGGTCTCCGCCAAAAAAGCCCAGCGGGCTATGCGCAACCAACCGTTTTTTTCCTGCAGTTCGTTGTCGCTGGCAGCTTTATAAAAAGCAACGGTGGCTACAAGGGAAGCCACCAATGAGAGTAATGTAAAAAAATGTCCTATTCGCCCGGGCAGTAAATGTTCGCCGATAAATTCCATTATAAACGCGTTGGTTTCGTCCCTTTATTTTGTTTCAAAATTGGCAGCCGTACCCAGCTCTTTTTTGGCTGCGTTCATATCGTCTTTGTACTTCGACGGGCATTTCAGCAGTATGTCCTGGCACTCAAAATTGCTACCCTGTACCCTGCCTTTTAGCACCAGTCGGTCACTTTTTTCCAGGTCGGCAGGCTTTGTATTATGATACACCACATGTATGCTGTTTCCCAGCAAATCAACTGCCGTAAAGGTGAGAAAATTAGGATCCTTTATCGGGTCATAGTTCATCGAATTTTTTTCCATTTTGGCAATCAGGTGCACAAATTTTCCGGGTTTTTCCTTCGCCGAAGTAACCGTATCGTAGGTGGTCACATCACCCATAAAGCTGATCAAAACGGCAATGGACACGGCTATTAAAACAAGCAAAACAATGTGTGTCTTTTTCATCTTTTCAATTTGCGCAAAGGTAGGTTAAAAACCCCTCGACATAGGGTTCAACAAAATGTTTCGAATTGTTAAAACAAGTTGAAAATGAAGTCACACGCTATTTTTTTTGGGACGGGCTTTTGTTTTCTATTAAACATTGTTGCGTCGCATTTCGTTCATCGGCACCGCCCTGGTTGAGCAACAATTGCAGGAATAAATTACACGGTAATTGAGTAGTCAGGGAAGGCATCAGGTTCATCAGCGTTGGGGAGAACCCCCACCGGATAATTGCGTTATAAAACGGATGCGAACTATACCAACTTTGATATTGAATTTCATTCCGCCACAGATCGCTAAGTTTGTCCTTTGAAATTATTTGTATGAAAAAATGGTTCCTTTTGTTGCTGCTGCCTGCATTTGTTGCCACTGCCCAAACCGATAAAAAGCTTACCGCCAAACTGCAGACGCTCGTACAAAATTTTAAGGGAACTGCGGGCATATACGTGCAAAATATAAAAACAGGCAAGGTAGCCTACATCAATGCTGACACACTTTTTCCAACAGCGAGTATGATAAAGGTGAGTATACAATGCGGGGTAATGGACAAAATAGAGAAAGGAGAACTTGCCTATAACCAAAAGCTTACCTATCGCGATTCCCTCCTTTATCCGGGTGAGGACATATTGGGCTCTTTTAAAGATGGTGATACCATTCAACTAAGCAAAGTTGCCATGCTCAGCATAACCATGAGCGACAACACGGCGAGTCTTTGGCTGCAAAAGCTGGTTGGCGGACAATACATTAACGACTGGCTGCAACAGCAGGGATTTGAGAACATGCGGGTCAACTCGCGGGTTCCTGGCCGGGAAAAAATGCGCGAACTGTATGGCTGGGGCGTAACCACTCCGCGCGAAATGTGCAAGTTATTTACACTTATTGATGCAGGTGAAGCAGTGAGTGAAGCGGCAAGTGAGCGCATGGTACGCAACATGAGCAGGATCTATTGGGATGACAAAGCTTTATCGCAGGTACCGCCTTACATACACACTATTTCCAAACAAGGTTCTGTAGATGATTCGCGATCGGAGACGGTGCTGGTATATGCGCCACATGGCAGTTATGTTTTCAGCATCATTACCAAAAATTTAAAGGATCAAAGCTGGGCGCCCACCAATGAAGCCTGGGCATTGATCAAAGATCTTTCGGCGCTGCTTTGGCATTATTACGAACCACATAACCAATGGTCGCCTCCCGCTGGAATAGATAAGTATATGAGCAACGAATGAACATTACTATAAAAACTATTTACAAAGAGTTGATCTTTTCATACATAGTTTTAAACGTATTCCACGGTGTATCACCACCACCTTTCTGGTCTTTTTTCTGGCTATAGAAACCCTCTATAAACGAAGATGCATCGGACCAAACCGTTTGCATCATACCATAAAAATGTGGTTTCATTTCTTTTGGCGAATCTCTTTTAAACTCAATCATATCCTCAGTTTGCTGTACGGCAACTTGTGGGTTGCGCCAGGGGCAGGTAATCACATTGAAGCCTTTCATAGCAAAATAAACAGGGGTTTTATCCGGACGTTCATAGTGCCAGTCGCAGATCACCACATCCTTTGGTATCATATCAATAGCGCGCCAGGTGTTGTTATAACTTGCCTCCCACATGCCGATACCGGTTGTTTTACCATCTATTAACCGATCTCCCCAAATCCAGAGTTGCCGGTTTTTTTGTTGTAAAAAGTTGTCAATCAAACGAACCTCGCCAGCGAAGAGTTCCGCTTTGTCGCGACCGCCACAACGCGGGCATTTGTCTTCGCCCAAATAAAATACTTCGTCCATACCAGCGTGAAAAGCATCTGCTTCAAATACGGTGCATATTTCATCTACCAGGTCAAAAACCACTTTGTGCACTTCGGGGTGCAGCGGACAATAACTTTTGCAATACAATTTATCGTCGTTTGGCCATTTATATGTTTCCGGCATCTGCACCCAGGGCGTTTCATCGAACTGTGGGTAAACAGTCAACAGTTTTGTTGTTGTTGTAGCCCACGATTGGTGCCCTAACAAATTGATCTGTGGAATGATCCTGATCTTATTTTTCTGACACGCACGTACCATCTTACGTACATCTGATTTGGATAATGCATTGCTGTCTGCCAACTCGGGGTGAGTTTTGTACTGGTAATTATAGTCTATACGCAAAACCAATGTATTCACTTTGCGGGGTGCAAGTTCCTCCTCTATAAACTTTGTAAATGCCTCAACACCGGCTGACGACGGAGCGCCAATACAAAATCCGCGGACCGGTAACAGGCTATCCAAGTGTTGTTGCGCACCGGAATTAATAAGAACCGTAAAAACAATGAGTGTGGTGATGAGCGCTTTCATATAACCAAAGTGTTTAACTGATGATATCATGGAGCCGCAATCTATCGCAATATTTAACATCCTGCACTTAGAACTGCGCGAAAAACGCAGCTTAAAAGAGAAGACTTAATTAACTCGTTTCAGCAAAGTGCTATTGCAGAAAACCATTTCCTTACTCTTTCTTTGTTACATGCGAACTGTTTATATTTGTAAAATCTTACCCGCATGAAAAAAGTTGGTTTATTGCTCGTAGTTCTTTGCACGTGCCAATGTATTGTACGCTCGCAAACAATGAAAACAGAATTGTACGACCTGGTAAAAAAACTTCTGTTTGATAGCACCGGATATGAAAACGTGGGTGAATGGGCTGTTGGGCAGCCAAAGAAATTTCCGGTTACGTGGAAAGAAGATGCATTGACCATGAGCGCCGATACGAGCATAAATTTTTTTAGAACGGGCACAGTAAACCTGGCCATTAACGGGAAAACTTTTACGTTCGCTGGCAAACCGTTAACCTGGCGCATAATGCTGAAGGGGCCAAGAATGGGTTATACATCTTTTAGTATCATCAGTACTCCAACCAATGAATTACAACCTCAATTCACCGTTGATAGCCTTTTTGGCAAACGATCTTTTGCCAGTACCCTGGTTAAAAGTTGCGACAATACACCGATGGCCGGCTTCTATTATTATCAGCTAAAACTGCCAAAAAAAGACATGTTTTTTCTGAAAAGCAGTTGGATCTCAGTTGGTGGTAAAACGGCTATACGCATAGACGGATATGACAATAGCAGCAGTTATGCAGCAAAACTGGATTGCCCTAAATAATATACCGGCGCATAAACCTTGCTTCCTTTGGTTTCCTGTTGAGATATACGCTGCATTATTGCCATGCAAGTGAATGCATGTTGGAATGCTGGTGTGCGCAACTGCGCACAAATGAAACAGGAAAGGATTGTAGATTGAGGTAAAGACTTATGTTTTGCTATGAAAAAAGCTCAATCTGGCGTTGCCGGTGAACGTATTGCGACGCAACGATGAAACAAAAAAGTTACTGCTGCCTGGCTCAAAAAAAAATAGAAGGGTGGACAAACCTGCTACTTAAAAAAGAAATAGCCGATAATGATAGCGCTAATGATGCCTATTACGTCAGCGGCCATGCCTGCCCAAACAGCATGACGAACTCGCCTGATACCAACGCTACCAAAATAAAGCGCAATGATGTAAAAAGTAAAATCGGCGCTGCCCTGGAAAATACTGGCAAGTTTGCCGGGAAATAAATCGGGACCGTAGGCAGGATTGGCAAACACATCGAGCATGAGGGCACGGGCGCCGCTGCCACTAAAGGGTTTCATAATAGCTACCGGCAGCGAAGGAACAAAATCGGTATTGATGCCGGTAGCCTGCAATGAATAAGCGATGGCATTGGTAACATAGCCCAGCGCACCGCTATCGCGAAACAATCGGATAGCCACCAACATGCCAACGAGATAGGGAATGATCTTGAGCACCACCGCAAAACCGTCTTTCGCCCCCTCAATAAAAGCATCGAAAACAGAGACTTTTTTGATGGCACCGGAAACAATAATGGCGACAATAATGGTAAGCAATATAGCATTGCCTACAACATTGCTGAAAACACTGCGTTGCTCATCGCTCATGGTGGAAAGCAGGTAAAGGGTGCCGGTAACCAGTAATATAGTAACAGCAATAGAGCCAATCAATACAGCATCCCATTTCACTTTTTGCATAAAACTGACCACTATAATAGAGGCAAGCGTGGTGCAAAGTGTAGCCAACACACAGGGAATAAAAATACTGGTAGCCTCAGTTGATTTAGCAGCTATGCGATAGGTAATGATCGATAAGGGAATAATGGTTAGCCCACTTGTGTGCAGTACCAAAAACATAACCTGCGAATTGGTAGCGCGCTCTTTATCGGGGTTTAGTGTTTGTAAACTTTGCATGGCTTTTAGCCCAAAAGGAGTAGCTGCATTGTCGAGCCCCAGCAGGTTGGCACTGAAGTTCATGACCATTTCACCCATTGCCGGGTGTCCGTCAGGCACCTCGGGAAACAATCTTTTCATGACGGGATTGAGCTTGCGGGCGAGCCACATAATGGCGCCTGCCTTCTCTGCAATATTCATGATGCCCAGGAAAAAAACCATGGTAC
The DNA here is from genome assembly GCA_963726895.1 of uncultured Chitinophagaceae bacterium. Lineage (GTDB taxonomy): Bacteria > Bacteroidota > Bacteroidia > Chitinophagales > Chitinophagaceae > Segetibacter. The sequence goes on from CAVSED010000016.1 coordinate 259,126, forward strand.
CAACCAATGGAAAGGCTACATCAAGCACTGAAGATTTTGCTAGAATCAAACATGCCATCGACGAGGGTTTTAAAAATGGTAACATCGCCGAAAAAAATGCTTTTAATGATGGCAATAACAAAGGCAATAACAATAAATGCGATCCAGACAATGTTTAAAGCCATGGTGTTTTTATAATTTTCTTTGTATCCGGGAAGTATAATTTTCGCTGGTGCGCTAAAGTAAATTAAAGTTTCAAATCAGGTCAGTATTCCTACTTTTGCGCCCGAAAGAAAGTGTGGGGTGGAAGGTTATAAGTTGTAAGTATTAGGTTGTAAGTTTTAAATTGTACTTGATGAGGTACGAGTTTACGTGTTGAGATCTTATGTGTAATGAGAAGAGATGAAGCGTGAACAGTTAAGTCGTTTTTAAACTTGCAAATACGCCATTTCAAATTAACCAAATTGATTAAACTAAAATAGGATTATAAATGGGTCTTCAAGCAGGCATTGTTGGATTGCCAAATGTGGGGAAATCAACTTTATTTAATGCGCTGAGCAATGCCAAGGCAGTTGCCGCAAATTTTCCTTTCTGTACCATAGAGCCCAATGTTGGGGTCATCACTGTGCCCGATGAACGACTGATCGCACTTGAAAAATTAGTTAGCCCACAACGCGTAGTGCCGGCAACTGTAGAGATCGTTGACATTGCCGGTCTGGTGAAAGGGGCCAGTAAAGGCGAGGGTTTGGGCAATCAGTTTCTGGGCAACATCAGAAGTACCGACGCCATTATTCATGTGCTTCGCTGTTTTGAGGACGACAATATCATTCACGTGGATGGCAGCGTTGACCCGGTGCGCGACAAAGAGATCATTGACACCGAACTGCAACTGAAAGACCTGGATACGATAGAAAAGAAGATCTCCAAAAATGAAAAGATGGCCAAGCAGGGTGATAAAGAACTACTGCGTGGTCTGGAAGTTTTAAAAGCTTTAAAAGCATTTTTGGAACAGGGAAAAAATGCACGTGGTTTTGAGGCAACCCCCGAAGACAGGGAAAAACATATCAACGATCTTTTCCTGCTCACCATGAAGCCGGTGATTTACGTATGCAATGTTGATGAGAAAAGTGTAGTGGCGGGCAATCATTTTTCGAAGGCATTACAGTCTGCAGTGCAAAACGAAAAAGCTGAAACCTTATTGATCAGCGCCTCTATTGAAAGCGATATAGCGGCAATGGAAAGTTTTGAAGACCGGCAACTTTTTTTAGAAGATATGGGGCTGCATGAAAGTGGCGTTGCCCGCCTGATTACTTCTACCTACAAACTGCTGAACCTGGCTACCTACTTTACTGCCGGCGTGCAGGAAGTGCGCGCCTGGACAATTACCAAAGGCATGCTGGCGCCACAGGCTGCGAGTGTCATTCATACCGATTTTGAGAAAGGTTTTATTAGAGCTGAGGTGATCAAATACGCTGACTTTATTAAATTTCAATCAGAGGCTGCCTGCCGCGACAATGGCAAGCTTGCTGTACAGGGAAAAGATTACCTGGTGGAAGATGGTGACATCATGCACTTTAGGTTTAATGTTTGACCCGCATATAATGGCATACATAGAAAGAGGACTTCGGTCCTCTTTTTTTGGTTATATATATGTACATTTTTTTGTTCCGGCATAGGTTCTTTTCTCACCATCGTTGTGTCACACCCGTGTACAGTTATCTCAAGATGCAGCTACCAGCCTTTCTGCAACCGGCTGATTAGAAGTAAACAACCTGCTTAGATAAAGAGGTCTTTTTTCCTTTATAATGTTGTATCCACAACACAGCTAATTTCTTGCGTTAGTGTAAATCTTAGGGAATTGTTCCATGGCATATAGTTTTAATAGGTACCTGCTTTAGAAATGACCAATTTTTTCATTTAAACAAGTATTTATGAAAGCTGCAGTATTTCACAATCCCAAAGACATCAGGGTTGACAATGTGCCTGATCCGGAAATCAAACAAAAAGGTGATGCGATCATCCGGGTCACCTCCACGGCCATTTGTGGATCAGATCTACACATTTATAATGGCATGTTTCCCCAACCTCGCAACATGGTTTTAGGACATGAATTTATGGGTATAGTAGAAGACATAGGAAGCAATGTGACCCGCTTAAAGAAAGGTGACCGGGTGGTTGTTCCTTTTCCCATCGCCTGTGGCGGTTGTTATTTTTGCAGTCATGGTATGGTACCCCACTGCGAAAATTCAAACCCCGATCATTACGGACCTGAAGGCGGTTTGTTGAGTGAAAAAGGTGGGGCGCTGTTTGGCTATACTGATCTATATGGCGGCTACGATGGTGGACAGGCAGAGTATGTAAGAGTTCCTTATGCTGACGTAGGTCCACGCAAAGTGTCGGATGCCTTAACTGATGAGCAGGTATTATTCCTCACCGATATTTTACCAACCGGTTATACCGCGGTGGAATGGGGCGGCGTAAAAGGCGGTGAAACAGTAGCGGTATTTGGTTGCGGACCGGTGGGATTGATGGCAATAAAAGTAGCCTGGCTGCGGGGTGCAGCAAAAGTTATCGCCCTTGATATTGAGGACTATCGACTTACCATGGCAAAAACCATTTGCGGCGCTGAGATCATCAATGTGAAAGATAGTGATGACCCGATAGAAGAAATCAGATCAATGACCAACGGTCGCGGGGCAGATGTGGTGATAGATGCAGTTGGCATGGAAGCTGACCGTAGTTTCCTTGATCGCGTGGCGAGTGTGATACGTTTTGAAAAAGGAACCATCAACGCGTTGCGCATGTGTCTTTCAGCCGTACGCCGGGGCGGCACCGTAGCTGTAGTAGGTGTATATGGTTACCCCTATGACAACTTCCCCTGGCACCAAATATTTGATAAGGGCTTAACTATCCGGGCAGGTCAGGCGCCGGCACATACATACATAGACGAATTGAATAAATGGGTGGAAGAAGGAAAAATTCGCCTCGACGATATTATCACTCATCGCCTGCCGTTGAGCGAAGCATCCCATGCGTACGACATTTTTAATAAGAAAGAAGATAACTGTGTGAAGGTGGTTTTGAAACCCTGATACCAACGTCAAATAGTAAAAATAAAAAAGGTGGACCCGGGTGGATTTCACCTTTTTTTCATTCAATGATTTTAGCAGTTGCTTAGATTATTCTGAGGTAAGATACGGGTAAAAAAAACTCCCTTTGCCTGTGCAATTTGAGTTTTTCTTTTTGGGTACTTAGCAGTGAATATCTATTAAACATTGTTGCGTCGCACCCTGCAACGGCAAATGTTTATTCAACTGACACGCTTTATAATTCTTCCGATGTTTCAAAAAAAGGAAAACATTTAGAAAGAAGACGACTGTACTAGGGCGGCTTTTGACACCTGGTAACAACGCCAAAAGGTAAAAACAAAAAAGGTGGACCCAAATGGATCCACCTTTTAGTTACAATAAATATCTTATTACTCCAGCGAACTATTCAACAGCTCGGCTTCGGCGATGATTTCGTAAAAATCCTTCCTGGCTGCCAGACCTTTCAGCATTTCAAGGTGCCTGTCGTGGTGCATATCTGTGCCTAAAAAATCTACCAATCTCTCCTTTATCAATCGCTCAGCCGTCTTTTTTACTTGGGGCCATACCCGCCGGAAAGAGACAACAGGTTAACCTGCAGTTTACAACCCAATTCTTTAAATCTTTCGTATTGCTCAAACTTGGCGTGGAAATAATTGTATCGCTCAGGATGGGCAATGATCGGTTGCAAACCCAACATGCGCAGGTCAAATATTGCCTGTTCAAAATTGGGGGAAGGCGAGAGATAGGACATTTCAACCAGGATGTAATTGTCACCCAATGTCATTAGATCTTCTCTTTTTGACCTGGCTAATAGTTCACCAAATTCATGGTCTATCATGTATTCTGCCGCAGCTTCCACCTTCATATCCACCCCGGCTTGCAGCAAGGCATCGCGCACCAGTTGCAATTTGGGTAAAATAGTTTGTGGACTATTGGGATAGAGATCAGATAAAATGTGGGGGGTACAGATCAGTTTTCGATACCCGAGATCTTTAAGGTCCTTGATAAACCTTACCGACATTTCCAATTCCTGTAATCCATCATCAATTCCGGGCAAAAGGTGCGAGTGCATATCGACACCTAAAAACGACAAATCCGGGGCTACAGTGGTGGGAGTTCTTCTAAAAAAATTAAACATGTACTGGAAAATTCAGCGGCAAGTTACTATTATCCGTGGGAAGTGAATGTTGGCGTCAGGATTTCCTCATCCATTGCCTCGTAGATAGAATTGTTACTTATGTACTCGGGAACAATGCGTTTCATTTGTTTTACCACTTCCTCATCTTTGTTTTGCATGGCAATACTCACAACCTTGTCAATGCTTTTTGAAACCATTTCGTAGTCGTATTCAATTACACGTGCAATCAATATTTTTTTGTTGTGGGTCTGTATCACTTCCTCTTCTTTATTCAACAACTCTTCATACAATTTTTCACCCGGACGCAACCCGGTAAACCTGATATCTATTTCCTTGCCCGGGGTCAATCCGGCCAGTTTGATCATCTTTCTGGCCAGGTTCAAGATCTTTACAGGTTCGCCCATATCAAACAAAAACACCTCGCCTCCATTGCCCATTGTCACTGCTTCCAAAACCAGGGAGCAGGCCTCAGGTATGGTCATGAAATAACGAATGATATCAGGATGTGTTACTGTCACGGGTCCGCCTTTTGAGATCTGCTCCTGAAAACGTGGTATCACCGATCCGTTAGAACCCAAAACATTGCCAAAGCGTGTTGTAATGAATTTTGTCTTGGTATTACGTGGCGTCAGTTGAATAATTCCTTCGTCAATATTCGGTACCGATTTGCGGGTTTGCAGTGATTGACAATAGATCTCCGCAATGCGCTTGGATGCACCCATTACATTTGTCGGGTTAATAGCTTTATCCGTAGAAACAAACAAAAAACGCTCTACCGAGTAAAATTCAGCCAGGTCAGCCAATACCTTTGTGCCCAGCACATTGTTGCGCACCGCCTCCGATGGATGATTTTCCATCATAGGCACATGCTTGTAAGCTGCGGCATGAAAAACAATATTGGGCGTGTATTGCGAGAACATATTATTCATCGCTTTCTCATCTTTTACATCGCCTAAGAAAACTTTCAGGTTACTGCCCAGTTGATATTTTTTCTGCAGTTCGTATTCTAACTCATATAAACCGGTTTCTGTCTGATCGCAAATGATAAGTGAATAGGGACTAATACCTGCAACCTGACGAGCCAATTCACTGCCAATGGAACCTGCAGCACCAGTGATCAATATCTTCTTATTTCGCAACAGGTTGACTACATGTTCATTTTTAAGACTGATCTGTGGTCTGCCAAGCAATTCATCAATCTTCACTTCGCGCAACTGGTTGATGTTTAGGTGTCCTTGTATCCACTCACGCATAGGAGGAATATTCATTACCCTTATATTCTGTTCCAAACAGTAATCAACTATCCGGTTCTTTTGATTGGGATCGAAATCCTGGCGGGCAAAAAACAACATTTTTATCTGCCATGTCTTGATCACATTTTTAATCTGGCTAAAGGAATAGATCTTCACATTGTCTATGGTCTTGCCAAAGAGATTCTCATCGTCATCAATAAAAGCAACGATCTTATACCTGTCATTAGAAGTTTGTTCCAATGTTTTCTTTAATACCGAGCCATTCAGTTCGGCGCCATAGATCACAACATGGGTATTATCTTCCTGGTTGATACTTACATTATACAGATGCTTTACCAGCAAACGGTATCCAAATACAGAAAACGATGAAATGAAGAAGTATATAAAGAGAACTGAAGTAGGTATGAAAGGAGGCATTGCTATTGCCTTGAGTGCAAGGTTGAGCAATAACATAATAAAGAATGAATAAAATACAGCGGAGATACTGCGAAATGCTTCCTGGAAACCAGATAGCCTGATGATACCATGATAGGTACGGAAAACGTAGAATAAAACCGAGTTGATAACAATAGTTACCACTAAGTCGTCAACAAGATCAAGCGGGTGTAAAAGTGTCAGATCAAAATTTAGCCTGAGATAATTTGCATACACAATGGCAAAGCAGCATATTCTCAAGATCGAGAACGAAAATGAGCCATTTTGGTGCAATTTTATTTCTAAGTAAAAATTTCCTTAAGTTTTTCACAACCTTTTTGTTTAATGGTACAGATCAACATGATCACCCAATCGAAAATTTCATGAAAACAATGAAATCTTTGCAAGCAAAAATTGATTTGAACGCAACTCCTACACTTCATCTCATTCACCTTCCAGGTTCTGATCAGTACCTTACTGACGTCAAAAGAAAAAGAAAGGTTGCCTGATTATCAAATGCTAAAGATATAGGTAAATACAATTTGCTATTTCCTTTATTTACCTTTTACAGAAGTAAATATGGTTTTCATAATTATTTTCAGATACTGGATTACGTTTCTATTATTTATGTAAACAAAATTCAATGCAATTTGTGCGGCAGGATCTCTTTGATGTAATAATCTTCAGGATCGGCTGCCAACGCAAGCAGGTCATTCTCGTTGCGATAGGCAATAGACGCATAGTCAGTAATGCCTGGCAGCACCTGCAGTGCCTTCTTTTGATCTTCCGTATAGAGGTTTACATATTTTCGAACTTCGGGTCGCGGACCCACTACACTCATTTCGCCACGTCACAACATTTATAAGCTGTGGAAGTTCATCAAGTTTATACCTGCGAAGATAAAATCCCGCCTGTTATCCGATTATCTTTACCCCCAACTGTTAGTAATCCTTTTTTATCAGCATCAGTGTACATGGTTCGAAACTTACAAACTTTAAAGTCTTTTCCATCTTTGCCCACTCTTTTCTGCCGAAACAATACGGGTCCTTTAGAGGTGAGGCTTATAACCATGGCCACCAACAATAAAAAGGGGGATAACAGGATCAAACCCACCACGAAAACCAAATCAAGCACTCTTATCATGTTCATCAACTTACAATTTCACTTACCGCCTTGCGCACCACACTAACGATATGCTCACAGCGAATATTGTCTAATTGCGGATATATTGGTAATGATATTTCCCGGGAAAAATTGTCGTAGGTAACCGGAAAATTATCAATAGCATACCCCTGCTGCCTAAATACCGTAAGCATAGGCAGGGGTATAAAGTGCACATTAACTGAGACTTCTTCTGCGGCTATCAGATCGATAATACGATCTCTTTGTTCTTCTGTAACACTTTTAATACGCAACGGAAATAAGTGATAACTGCACCTGTTTTCTACCCGGCTAAAGGGTGGCAGTTCAGCCCACTCTTCTTTGGCAAATTCCTGTGTGTAATAATCAAAAACCCGCTTGCGCTCCTGCAACAAATAATCATCATACTTTCTTACCTGGGCAAGACCAATCGCCGCACACACATCAGGCATATTCATCTTAAAGCCAGCGTACACAATATCGTATCGCCAGCCACCTGCCTGGCTTTTTGAAAACGCATCTTTTGTTTGCCCATTAAGGCTCCACAGGCGCAGCGTTTTGTAAATATCTGCATTGTCAAAAGGTGCGGGCATCGTTATACAAATGGCACCACCTTCGGCAGTAGTTAAATTTTTTACGGCATGAAACGAAAACACGGTAAGGTCGGCAACACTACCCACTTTTCTGCCTTTGTAAACTGCGCCAAAAGAATGCGCAGCGTCGGCCAGTACGGCAATACGACCCAGTTGCTTTTGCACGGTGCCGCCTGGCGCAAAAAGATGTTTCGCACTTTCAACCACAGCATATAATGCTGTATAATCGCATGGCCAACCCGCAAAATCAACCGGTATAACAGCTTTGGTTTTAGCAGTTATGGCTGCTGCTACCTTGTCTGCATCTATCGTAAAATCATCCTTTACATCAACCATTACTGCCTTAGCCCCAATATGCTGAACAGCGAAGGCAGTTGCACAATAAGTATAGGCGGGAATGATCACTTCATCGCCCCTGCCAATGCCCAGCCAGTGCAGCGCCAACATAAGACCAGACGTTGCCGAATTAACGCAAAGTGCATGTTCAATACCTACGTATTTTGCCGTTTCCTGCTCCAGCGCTTTTACTTTAGGTCCGGTTGTTATCCAACCGCTTTCCAGCGCCTGCAGCACTTCATTTTTTACATCATCGTCAATATAAGGAGGCGAAAAAGGTATTTTCATTACATGGGTTTATTCGTACCGGTTCATAAAACGTTTGCGACGGACGAAAATTATAAAAGCCCTGGCTATAATTGCGCCAATAGTTTTTGGTAGCCGGCCTTTGAACGTTGATGTAACAGAGTTGCGACGCTCCGTTCATCTGCAATGCCCTGGTCTGGCTTTTCTCAGGCAATAACAAGAGTGGTTTTTTGCTGCGCTCAGTAAAGAAAAAAAAGTACACGGGTGCGACGCAACGGCCGCAAAAACAGAGAACAAATGCCTGGTTCACAAAAACAAAAGTGGGTTACATTTTTCGCCCTTTTAAAAAGCCGCGCAGGGTGCCCCAGCCATAGGAGAAGTGGAATGCAAAGAATAAAAATGGGAGTACGATTTTGCGACCGTCGTACTCGTATTTGAGCGAGCGGATGGAGTAAAGTATGCCAACCAATAAATGAATGCTGATGACAATGCCAAGTACAGACCACAAATAAGTGGTATGGGTAATTGCAAATTCAGCCAAACCTGCAATAGTGGCGACTAAAATTCCGAAAGTAAAAAAGAATGGAATAAGGTGGTGCAAACGCATAGAGCGTGCATGTACCATCAGGCTTTTGGCGTTCCAAAAACCACTGCGATAGCCGTAGGTAAAAAGACTTTTCAGGTTGGCAGGCGGGCGGTACCAGCATTTGGTTTTCCAGGTGCAATAGAGTTTATAGCCAGCATCCAAAAGGCGCTGATTCATATCGTTGTCCTGGTTGCGTTCTAGCTTTGTATCGTAACCGCCCAGGTCGAGCAGCGCCTGTTTTTTAAACACCGGAAAGTTCACGGAATTGACATAGCCTTCGCGCATGGCCCTGAACGAAGAAGTAGATACACCAAAGCTGCTAAGCATCACCCACTCCGACAATTTAGCTTCGAAACTGTCGTATGCAGCGCGGGTAATAACACGTCCCGTGCAACCAATGGAGCCCGACGAAATCAACTCGTCGTAACAAACCTGCAGGTAATTGTCGGCATATTTGGTATGCGCTCCCAAGATGGCAATGTACTCTCCGGTGGCAGCAATAAGACCCGCATTGAAGGCAAAGGGTGTTTTGCGCTGCGGATTATCGACGAGTTTTATGTTGCGAAAACTATTGGCATAGTTCAGGACTATTTCGCGGGTGCGGTCGGTTGATCTGCCATCGCAGATAAGTATCTCCAGGTCGAATGAGTTGTGCTGCTGACTTATAAAACTATCGAGCGTTTGAGCAATGTAGCGCTCTTCATTATAGGTAGGACAAATGATGGAAAGCGTCATTTACTATAAAAGTCTTTTATGGTGGTACATACAAAATCCATCATTGCCCGGGTAAGTTCGGGGTACATGGGCAGTGAAAGTAGCTGGCTTTGACAGGCATATGACACGGGAAAATCGGAGGCTGTGTGACCGAGATAGGCGTAGGCTGGCAAAAAGGGCAATGCTGTTGGGTAGTGTATGGCAGTTTCTATTTCCCTCTCCTTTAAATAGGTGGCAAGATCATTTCTACGCTCTGCCCTAATTACATACAAATGAAAAGTATGCTCAGTATGCGGCCGCACCGCGGGCAGCACAATTTGCGGTATATCGCTGAGTATCTCGTTGTAGCAGGTTGCGTTTTGCTGCCGCTGGCTCGTCCAGTTGAGTATATAAGGAAGCTTGGCAGATAAGATAGCAGCCTGCAAACCGTCGAGCCGGCTGTTAATACCCTCAATAGTGTGCTGGTGCTTTACCAATGCACCGTGGCGCGCATATCGCCTGCACTTTTCTGCCAGGTCAGCATCGTTGGTAAGTATGCAACCGGCATCGCCATAGGCGCCCAGGTTTTTACCAGGATAAAAACTGAACGACGAAGCAATGCCAATGGTGCCAGCCCGCCTGCCCTTGTAGCTGGAAAAATGGGCCTGAGCACAATCTTCTATCACCGGCAGGTTATGTGCAGCAGCAATTTGCATGATAGCATCCATGTCGCACATTTGCCCCTGTAGGTGTACCGGCATTATGGCTTTGGTATTCGGTGTGATCTTCGCCTCTAACTGCGACTCGTTAATGGAATAATAAACAGGGTCTATGTCAACGAACACCGGTTTAGCGCCGGTTTGGCTAATGGTCTCAGAACTGGAGATCCAGCTATTGGCAACGGTGATCACTTCATCGCCGGCACCAATGCCCAGCATCTTCATGATAATATACAAACTGTCGGTGCCATTGGCACAACTGATGCAATGTTGTACACCATAGAGTTCAGCAAACGCAGCCTCAAAACCGGCAACATACTTGCCGCCAATAAAGGCAGTTTCGCCAATAACGTTTGCAATGGCTTTATCAATATCTTCTTTTATAGTCTTGTACTGAACTTGTAAGTCAGCAAACGGTACTTTCATTTTGGGGTATTCAGATTTCTCTTAAAAAACGCGCAGGGTTACCCGCGTAAATGCCGGGCTTGGTAATGTTTTTGGTGACCACAGATCCTGCTCCTATTACTACATTATCGCAAATGTCAACCGGCAATATAGTAGCATTGCTGCCTATGGAAACATTGTTGCCTACACGCGTACTTTTCCACAGCTCTTTATTGCCCATAGCAGGACCACCTGTCTGAAAAAGATCGTTGACGAAAACAACCCCATGCCCCACAAAGCATTGGTCGCCGATGGACACCATCTCGCATATAAATGTATGGCTTTGCACTTTGCACTTCTCTCCTATTACAACGTCCTTTTGTATTTCGGTAAAGGGACCGACAAACGAGTTGCTGCCGATCTTACATCCGTAAATGTTTACAGGTTCTATCACTGTTACGTTTTCGCCAAAGTTCACATTGCGAATACTTACCTGCAGGGTTATATGTTTCATATGCTACGTACAGTGTTGTTTCGACGACTGATAAATCTTATCAATGATTTCCACTGTTTTTAATCCTTCAAAAGAGTTGGTAGAAATGGCGCTACCGTTCAATAACACATCTACGAGATTTTCGTACACTTTGTCGTGGTTTGACATAGAGCCCGTATAGCTACCATAGTTATTGGCTTTATTACCTTCCGGAATATCAGTAAACTCAAAACCCTCAATGTTTTGGTACTCCAGTTCATTCAGGTATTGTCCGCCGATCTTCACCGTGCCTTTCTCTCCAAAAATGGTTAGCGAACCTTCCATGTTTTTGTTATAGCTGTTCACCGTATAATTAATGCTGCCGAGGGCGCCGTTGTAAAACTCAAGCGCTACCACACCGGTGTCTTCAAAATCTATAATACCCTTATGAGCAAAATTGCCCGTAAGTGCAAAGGCACGTTTTACATCGCCTATCATCCAGTACAACAGGTCAATAAAATGGCTGAACTGAGTATATAATGTGCCACCGTCCAGGTCGGCTGTTCCCTTCCAAGAGTTGGCATAATAGTCTTCATTGCGGTTCCAAAAACAACTCAGTTGTATGCTATAAATTTTTCCCAGTATGCCTTTGTCGATTGCTTCTTTAACCGCAGCTACCGGTGGATTGAAACGATTTTGCTTAATAGCAAACAGACGCCGGTTGGCGCGTTCTGCAGCCTTTATCATTTCACCGCAGTCATTTACATTGTTGGCCATGGGCTTCTCGCACAATACATGGTAGCCTGTATTCAGTGCTTGAATACTGTGCTGCGCATGCAAACCATTAGGTGTACAAATTGCCACCACCTTTACTTCTTTTTCTTTGCTTAGCATTTCATCAATGTACTGGTAGGGCACTGCATTGTATTTGCAACCCAGGTCAAATGCCTTTTTGTAATCAATATCGCACACTGCCACCAGCAGCCCCAGTTTACTTATGTGTTCTGCATGACGCTGGGCTATACGACCACATCCAACAATAGCAAATTTTATCTGGCTCATAGTTATTTCATCTGGCGCTGGCTATTCATTACCCAATTCTTTGAATACTCCTTTCCATTTTTCAATTACTGCTGCTTCGCCAAATTGTGCGGCGAAGTGCCTTCCGTTATCAACCAGCGTTTTGGTAAAAGCTGCATTGTCAACTAACCTGGAAATGTTGTTGACCATTCCGATATCATCATCAAGTTCACTTAGCAGACCGTTGTATTGGTGGGTTACCAAAAATGGAATTCCACCCGTATTCACTGACACAACAGGCAACCCCATTGCCATCATTTCAATCAGTGAGACCGGGGCGTTGTCTATGCGATTCGTGCAAATATATATATCGAGTTCCTCCGCATATTTATTTTTCTGCTCATTGGTTATATAGCCCGGAAAGCTGATCTTATCATCTACCTGTAACTGTTTTGCCAGTTGCTGCACCATTGCCAGCGAGCCCCTGTCGTAACCCGCCATAACCATAGAAAAGTCTGCATAGCGCTTTGCCAACAGTGCAGCGACCCTTACAGCCATCTCGGGATTATACACATCCTCTAATGTGCGCATCCAAAAAATGCGGCAGCGAAACTTTTCTTTTGTATGAAACACATAATCGTGCAGATTGATCACATTTTCTATGCGCTGGCTTTCCACTCCGTACTGCCTGAGTGTGGAACTTAGATAATCAGATGGACACACAACAAGGTTGGCAGCGCGAAAAATGGGGAGATACTTCTTTGCATTCTTTTGCATTTTTGCAGGCAACCTGCCACCATGCACCACCAGTACAATCTTCTTTCCCAACAATTGCAGCAGTTTGGTGGTCGTTATTTCCCATATATAACTCAGCCGGTTGGCATATACCGGCACTACAGCAATTTTGTATTGACCACTCTTTGCTATAACCGTTGCAAAAGTATCCAGCAACCTGGCAGCCTGGTTTACAAGCGTTGAAACGGTGATCACCTCTATTCCATTTTTCACCAGCAGTTCGGCAAGCTGATCAGCCGCAGTTCGTAAAATTTTATGCTTGTTCTTTGGCGAAAGAAATAGACCAACGATCAGAATTTTTTTACCGGCTGCGTTCAATGCTTAGATTATTTTACCCAAATTATAACGCTTTTTAGCCGTGCGTAATATAAATGCAGTGGAGTTATTTTTGGGGTCACGGGCAATAGCCCGGATGGCGGCATTGTTGCGACAGTTTACCCCGCCTTACTGCGAGGCTCCGTTCAGCGGCATACCATTTGGGGGGGGCGTGATTTAAATAAAAATAATAACTCAGAAAATGAACAGGTAAAATTGTAACTCAAAGCTATCTGCTGTCTAACCGGTTTGCCGAAAGGTGAAAAACAGGCGAAAGTACAAGGGTGCGACGCAACGATGTAGCCACAAAGAACAACTGCCGGGTACCAAAAAGTACTACATGAATTTGTGCATTACATAGGTTTGCGCATGCTCTTCTTTGATTGTCCAACCGTAGTTTGAGTAGGCTTTTATAGCGCGGGCGTTGTCTTTTTTTACTGACAATACCGATTCGTTTTGCGCAAAAAATTTTACGCGTTCTTCAAATTCCTGCATTAATTGCTGGGCAATACCGTTCCCCCTGTACGCAGGGTGTACGCCTATGACCACCAGACCTACAAATGGTGTGAAACGGTTTTACTGTAACAGGTTGCGAAGGTGTTGCTTTGCCGGTAATCTTTCTCTTTATGTTCATCCACAAAAAAGGATAGTGCTGCCTAACCTCCGGGTGAAACAGCAAAAAAGGATTTCGTAAAATGCCGGTTATGGCGCTGTTAAATGCGTGTTGTAGCATGCCGCTGCTACTGCCGTCGCCCGCTTTTTGCGGCTTGAAACCTCCGCAATACCCTATTACCTTTCCCTTGTCTTCCAGGTGAAACAGAAAACGGTTGGGCGAAACCAAAAACCATTCAAGAGATTTTTGCACATAATTTTTGCCCAGCCTGCTTGCCAGAGATTTAGGAAAGCAGACCATGTGGCACGCAGCGAGTTCAGGCAACTGTATGGGCTTCGAGTTCTTTATTGCTTGCATTCTTTTTATTCAAAATCATAAGCGATGGTGTGCCTACTGCCAGCATCATAATCAGCGGTTGTATGGCTATTTTGAGACCGTTGTGCACAATGATGAGGCAAAACAACACAAAAAAGTAAACGGCATATTGCTTTTGTGGTTGCCCCCGGTTCCATATTTCAAGGAACAGGAAAATATAGAAACCCCAGTAAAAAATGAGACCAAAAATGCCATGTTCAGCCGCTGCCCTTACATACTCGTTGTGCGCGCCGGACTTCTTCATAAAAAAGCTTTTCTTTTATGATGGATGTATTGTAGTTACCCGTGCCCACACCAAAAAGCATGTGCCGCTCAAACAGTTCGAAACCTACCTGAACCAATACATCGCGGTTGCTTGTTCCCTCCTGTTCGTAGCGGTCTACAATAGCGCCGCCGGTAGTGTTTACTACATAGAAATAAATAAATATGCCGATGGGTACAAAAATGAGCAGGCGTGCATAGCTCGCCATTTTAGCCCGGTTAAAAAAGAGGAACATGGCTATTACAGCTCCTAAAAAATACAAACCGCCACGGGAGAAAGTAAGTATCATGACCGTTGCAGCGAGCGACAAAGTGATCATGTTCAACACCCGGTTCTTCAACTCCTCGGGGTTCATGATGCTGAGGAAGAAAAGTATGCAGCCAAATCCAAGGTATCCACTCAATTGCACCGGCGCCAGACCATTGCTTGCGTCTGCGTTGGAGTACAACCCATAATCTATTTTCCCGGTAAAGTGGGCAACAAAAACGGCACCCGACAAATAAATAGAAGCAATTTTTATATTGTTGAGCAGCTTGTTGATCAATCTTGGTTTTAAAACAAAATAAGACGCCCAAACAACCGGCATTAGAAGGGCAAAAGAATTAAACATGATTGCCCGCACTACATCGGGCTTATCGGGATATAGATTATTTGCCACCTCCATAAAGGTGTACATGATCAAAAAGTAGAAGGCATACGAATGTGGTTTCTTCAGGCGTTTGACCCGTAGCAGCAAAATGGCAAAACATATAATGTAAGAGTACTGTAGAGTGAGGTAAGGAACCCAGCGCACAAATCCCCGCACGAAAACTTCCGTGTAAACAACATAGGGCAATAACGTAAAAAAGGCGACCACATCGCCCTTGATACAATAGAAAATACAAACACCGGTTAAAACAAGATAAAGAATACCTACTACCGGCCCTGGCAATGCCTTAAACCCGATAAGAGTACCCACTAAAAAAGCAATAATGTACTTGCTTTGAAGGCTTTCTATATTGAATATGAACTTACTACTAGCCAAAATAATCGTTTACTTTTTGATGATAATCTGCTGCCCAGGCTTCCAATGTTTGGCTGCGGGCAAATTCCCGGCCTTTTGCTATCATTTCTGGAAGTACCGCTATATTGCCAGCTATCTTCTGTAATACCGCAGCTAAGTTTTTTGGATCTGCCGCATCAAATAAAAATCCCCGTTGCCCATTGGCAGTCATATATTCCGCCATGCTTATGTTATTGATTACGGGTATAACACCATGAAAAAACCCTTCGACCGGCACCTTTCCAAAACCTTCATAGTGGGGTGCCTGTACCACAAAATCGTGGGTGCGATAGAGCTCCCGCAACGCAGCATATTTCTTTTTGCCAACCAGTGTTACCTCATTTTGCAGATCATGCTTGTCGACAAATTTTTGAAGTTCATGGCGCATTGGTCCATCGCCAACGACAGTTAATTGAAATAAGAAATTTTGCTGCTTTAGTAATACACAGGTTTTTAAAATGCCCATCTGGTTTTTATAGCCAATGAGCGTACCAACGGTTATCAGCCTGAAAAGCGGCAGCCCGTTTTGCCTGATATTGGCAATACGAGCCTCAACCTGACTCGTTTCTTCTTCCCATTCAGCAATGTTGTAGGATGGACTAAAGCCATTATGAATGCTACTGTTTTCGCTTGCCGCAGCAGCATATACCCAAACCGGTCCGCTGAATAAATTGCGGAGTAGCCAGCGTTGAAAGCGATAGGTTGCGGCTTCCGTTGCAAAGTTGCCCCAGGTGCCGGTGTAAGTAGCGAAGACTTTTTTCCGCTTCAGCCAGAAATAGAAAAACCCGGGAATATTTACATTATTTGGAAAGCGTTGGTAAACGATGTCGCTAAACCTGTCGATCTTTCTAAAAGCTTTCCACCAGATGACCAGGGTAGAGAGTAGTTTTATTTTTGCAGCAATGCTTTCACCCCCGACCACCGGCAAGGGCAGGAAGTTGATGTTTTGACTATTGTAAAACGAGATCACCTTACCCGGATCGTATTCTTCGAAGGGGCAACAGATAAGTGTGCCTGTATAGTAGCTACACAATGCTTCTAGCTGGCGCAGCAAAATGTGATTTTCGGTCCCTACTTTTCCATCCGGCGTCTTATAGTGGATACAATCTGAAATTATTCCCAGCTTCATGTTACTTGTTACGCCTTTATCGCTGCAACATACTCCTTAACGATTATCTTCCAATCATGTTGTATTGCCCACTCTTTTGCAGCAGCAGAAAAAGTTGCATAGTTTGTCAATATCTCTTCTAAAGCGGCCGCGATATCATGCGTGTTCGAAGGGTCGACCAGTCTTCCCGTCTTTCCATCAATTATTGCGTCTGCTATGCCACTGTTTTTGCTACCAATTACCGGGATACCAAAAGCATTGGCTTCCAACACTGCGATACCAAAACCTTCGAAATCTCCATCTCTTGTATGATTACTTAACATCAGCTTTACATCAGCCGACGCAAGCTTTGACAATAGTGCTGCCCGGTCAACTGCACCATGCATCTCAATTAACTTATCAACCTTCAATCGTTGCGCCAGTTCTAGTAACCTTTCGCGGATTACAGGCTTTCCTATTACATGATATTGTACTGCTGGGTGTTGCTTTCTTACAGTTGGTAAAGCTTTAACTACATTTTCCTGCCCTTTCCGCTCGGTTAGGCTTCCAACAGTTACCAGAACAGGGGTGCCCGGCAACTGTTCTTTTTGAACAGCAGTAAATTCGGTGCAATTGATACCGTTGTGAATGATGAATTTCTTTATTGTTGCCGGCAAGGTGGCAGGCAAAAATTTTTGCGTATAGCCAGAGACAGAGATGATTGTATTGAACCTGGTAAGGGCAAAGTTGGTCACCTTTTTCGGGATGGTAGATTTGATGTCAAGTTCTGAACCATGTACAACTGCTACCAGTTGCTTACTTCGATTGAAGAACCGCAGTATGATCGATAACCAAAGGGGAAACTTACCTGTACAAATAACGAGATCAGCTTTGGGTGCAAGTCGTACCGATCTTACAATTCTGGCAATGTATGTCTGCAATAAAAAGCTGCTTCTTTTTATCCAATGAATGGAAAAATGTTGCTGAGCTGAAAACGCTGAGAGTTCAGTTTCATCGACATTGATCGTATCAGCAAGTACCGTTATCACAAAGCCCTCATTGCTAAGGGATCTTGCCAAATTATATGCATGGTTACCAATTCCGCCGACATTGGGAGGGAATTCGTAGCTGATGATCAATATTCTTTTCTCCATCTCCCTCCTCAACCCTGCAACAGTTTTATTCCGTTATCTTTCTTCAACATTTCATTGGCCTCCTTTCTGGCTCGTAAAAACTGTATCAGCAGCAGCGGCGATTTAATTATTGTTAGTCCAACACTTAAAGCCAGCATTTTATTGCTGCCTTTGTTTTTGTAATGCACATTAGACAACATCATTCCCAGCAGAATGACGTTGCGATATAACACACCGGGATAATATTTTTTATATAAAAAAACTACACTGGGTATGGGTTTGGGAGCAAACCATTTCTTTGGTCTAAAGCCATCCCAACTGCCCATCTCCCGCAAGCCACCATCAGCAACTTTTAAATGTACCCGTGCGGCATAGGGATTTGAAATAGACCGGAAACCATTAAGATAAGCTCTTGTACCAAACTCACCATCGCCCATGCGTTGTTTATTAAACTGTTCGTCAAACAATCCTATTGCACTAAAAAGGCTTCTTTTTACCAGCGCGTTGCCACTGTCAAACTGATCTGCCCACCGCAGGTAGCCATAGCTCTGGCTGATCTTTTGACCCACCTTGGCAAGCGAAACACCGGCAGAAATGTCGCAGTCAAAATAGTCGAGACACTTTAAATGCTGACGTATCCAATCCTTCTCCACCCGCAAGTCGTCGTCAAAAAACAAGAGGTAGTGTGCCTCAGTAGCGGCGATTGCACGATTTCTTGCGGTCCATAATAACCGCTCCTCCTGGCGTATAACTTGTAAACGCAAATTGAACTGCTTGTAAAAGTTTTCGTCAAAAGGCGAGGATTGATCTACAATGATCACTTCAAAATTCCTGTGGTCCTGATGTTCAAGATCGTGTAAAACATCTTTCAGGTATTGATAGCGATTCAGTGTGGGTATAATAACAGCAACGAGGGGCATGGAAGCCACCAAAGAAGATTGCCAGGTAGTATAGTCTGCCCGAGTAAAGGGTTCCTGGTATGGATTGATCCTTTTTTTAGCAGAAGCCTTTTTAAAAGCACGTATTTCTGCCATTGGATTGTTCAACGAAAGAATGCGTCGCAACAATGCAAAAACAGCCCAGGGCTTTCCCCAATATTTAAATACAAAAGTGTATTCATCCGTCAGCCCCGGCTTCGGCATTTTCTCGATGGCAGCCCTGGTTTCTGCATCGCACCAGGTCAGGCAACCTTTGTTCCAGGCGCGGTAGCCGATGTCTGCGTATTGTGCAGTAATTGTTTCGAAAGCTGTGTCAGTCTCCAGGGTTATGTTTTCCTGTAGCGGCAACAACCGGGGATGAAAATAACAGGAAGAAAAGCTCTGCCTGCCCTTAGGTGTTAAGTTGAATTGCCAGCCGGGTTGTGTGTATTTTATAAAAGAAAACTGCAAAAGCGGTTTTGGTATTGGATGAAGAAAGATAAATAAAGAACTAATCGTACAAGGGGGTTCCGATAAACCGGAATTAAAATGACACCACGCTGCCTAAAAAAGTTATATCGCCCGCACAACAAAAATGAACCCAGGAGAAAAATTCGTATGTAATTTATACTCGTGGTACGGGCATTTGTATTTTATGGAGTCATCGTTGCGTCGCATTCCGTTCATCTGCATCGCTATGGGCATCTCAAAAAAACAAAGACAAAATGTTTAATACCTACGAGTTCTTAAAAATCAATTAAACGGGCGGAAGCAGTTTTTGGTATTCCTGTTCAAAAACATTTATCTGCCGCTCAATTGTAAACTGTTGCAATACCGTTTGCCTGGCAGCTTTACCCATTGCAATCGCATGAACTCTGTCATCCAAAACTGATCGTAGTCCAACGACGATGGAGGCCGGGTCGTACACCTCACAAAGCACGCCGTTCCTGCCTTGTTCAATTACTTCTTCCATTCCACCACTACGGGTACAAACAACCGGTAATTCCATACTCATTGCCTCGAGGCAAACATTGGCTATGCCCTCGTAAACGCTGGGCAACAGAAATACATCGCTGCCTTTATACAAATCCAGTATTTCGTCGCGGTTCTTTTTGCCCACCAGCCTTACACAATCTGAAAGATCCAATGCATGTATGTGGTATAATATTTCCTCCTGCTGGGGTCCATCTCCTACTATTGACCAGGTGAACTTATATCCTGCTTTTTTTACTTCACGCACAGCGAGTAGCCCTATCAAATATCCTTTTTGAAAAGTAAATCTGCCGATTGTAAGTATTTGGCAAACCTGGTTGGGCACATATGGAGTAGCCCTTTGAAAAACGTGGGGATCTATTGACGGACGATTGACAAAAATTGTAGAAGCTTGCGAGCAGTACGGAAGAATGGTTGCTGCCATGTCAGCAGATACACAATGTATGGCAGCAACACTTGAGAAAAGCTTTTCTAAAAGGACCTTGCGATGTGGCTCTGTAACAGGTTTCACTTTTTCGGCAGTGCCACGGCAACTCACCACCACCTTTGCCTTTATTTTTTTTATCGCATCCTGGTAAACTACACCCAAACCCGAAAACTCGAAGTGAACAATATCAAAAGGTTGTTGAAGTCAACAACTTTGTGTGTAATAACGAGCGCAATCCTTTTTTAAAGCCAGTTCCTCTTAATGACTGCACAAACGAAACCGGATTGCTGACAACGGTCGTAAAAATTTCCCATTTTGAGTGCAGTGCCCTAAAGGTTATCACCTTTATCCCAGCTTTTTGTATCAATGCTAAATGGGAGGCATTTACGTTACCACTATCTTGATTTTTTATAACCGTAATGGTATGTCCCCGCCTGGCCAATTCAAGTGCCTTGACCGTAATGAAGGTTTCGGTGAGTGCCGGAAACTCATTGGTGACAATACAAATTCGCAAGGGTTTATAAGGCATGCCGGTGTTGAGTATGCCAATTAACCAATGAATACAATGACCACAATAACCAACCCCAATCGGTTTGCTGCTGCATATGACCGGACAACAATTTTTGTAGTTCTTTCTTATGGAAAAGAAAAGATAATTCGGCAGGCATATTCATCAGCTTTTCTTCCAGGTCTTTTCTTAGTTCTTTACGCAGCCAGTCGCCTATAGGTATTACAAAACCTTTTTTCGGCTGTAGCACCAGCTTAGCATTCGTTTGCGTGATCAGCAATTCTTTAAGGTTGTATTTACCCTGCCCGCTCTTTATACAATCTCTATAATTTACAGTTGTGCTGTAATCCACAACCTCATTACTTAGCAAAGGCACTCTTACCTCCAGGCTATGATACATACTTGCCCGGTCAACTTTCATCAATATGCGTTGCAGATGAATATCAAATTCCAGCTTACGCAATACATTCATCACCTGCTGGTCTGTGATATTAAGCGCATCGGCTTCGCTATACAACTCCTGTAAAAAAAAAGCCTCTTCTGCCTGTGCAGCGTATAGCGAAGGCAGCCAGTATTCAGCACCCGTAATGAAGAGTGACCGGTAATAATATGCCGGAAAATTGCTGACCTCCAGGTGCCTTTTACGGGCAATGCGTTTGGCTCCGGTAAATTTTTCTCTGCCAAATGTTAAGAGTCGCAACAGCTTGTTATGTTTGAACAACATACCTTCCTTCAACATGCGCAGGTTGCGTGGATATCCCCAAAACAATTCATCTCCACCATCTCCACTAAGAGCTACGGTTACCTTCTGCCGGGCAAATTTTGACAAGATCAACGTAGGTATAGACGAGAAATCAGCGAAGGGTTCAGAGAATGCTTTGGTATTGTCACTAATTGTTTCAAGCAGATCTTTTTCGGTTATCTGCTGGCAAAGATGTTCAGTCTTAAAAATATCAGCATACTGGCGGGCGGCACCACTTTCATCCATTTGCTGATCATCAACCCCAATGGTGAACGAACGCAGACTGGTATATTTATTCGCGAAATAGGATACCAACGGGCTATCTACACCACCTGACATGAAGGTGCCAACAGGTACATCGCTTACCAACTGGGCTTTTACATTTTCTTCCAGTATTTCTGCTAAGCTCCGGCTGCTTTCCTTTTTTTGCCGCAGAGAATAATTAAAGAAGCGGTGCTTTGAAAAACCAGTGCTATCGACCCGGAGAAAGTACCCATGGGGCAACATAAAGGTTGAACTGACCGCCCCTGCATTTTCCGGTACATAGCCTAATGAAAGATAGGCACCAATGGCGCCGGTATCTAACGGGTTAGACTTTATGTAAGTATGATTAATGATATGGTCGTACTGCGAACTATACACGATACCGTTAGTTGAATGACCAATATATAATGGCTTGATACCAGTGCGATCGCGGGCAAGTAACAATGAGTTAGCAGCTACATCGTAAAAACCAAAAGCAAAAATGCCGTCGAAGTTTTCCAATACATATTCTTCCCCCCAATGTGCCAGGGCATACAAGAGTACTTCCGTATCTGTTGTAGAGCGAAAGACCACTCCTTCTTTTTCTAATCTTTGCCTGAACGGCTGTGTATTGTACATTTCTCCGTTAAAACTCAGCGCGTATTGACCGCAGGCAGAAAGCATCGGCTGACTGCCATTCGCCGAAAGATCACGGATGGACAAGCGCACAAAACCGGCTATATAGTTCTTTTCATTTGTCCAAACGCCATTTGAGTTCGGGCCGCGGTGGTGCATGCTTCTCAAAGACCAATCAATAAACGGTCTTTGATCAGCAATATTATTTCGAAAATTATAAACACCTACAATACCGCACACAGGAGAAATTGGGTTAACGAAAGTTGCTTTTGCTACTTATTGATGGAAAATAAAATGCCGGAGGTCTTGTGCCTCTTGCCAAAATAAAAGGCTAATCTTTCACGGTAGCCCCAGACAGGAAAACGTGATTTGCGTATCCGGTACTGGTCTTTGTCGCTAATGGATATAATCTGAGAGTCGATGATGTATTCGGCAACATCGTTAAAGAGATTTACGATCTGCTGTGGAGTGGGTCTGAAGCCATTGTCTATTGGGTCTAAATGAATTTTGTACTTATAGGGCACGGTGACCAATATATGTCCGCCACATCTGGTTATGTCAACCAGGTTTTTGGTAACCAGTTTTATATCCTCAACATGTTCCAACAGGTTAGTGCAAATGGTGAGCGAAAAACGGTCTTTGAATTGCGATGCAAAATCGGATTTTGTTACGTCTGCTACCAGGTCAACACCCGGCTCTTGCTTCATGTCAACATTAAACACCCGCCAACCCGCTGAGCTTAGGCTGTCTATAATATTATTGTGGATGTGCGGTTGAATTACCTTTCTAAAATGATCGGTTGAAGATCCAATATTTGCAACCTCATTTTTGCCTTCAACTGGTTTCAATTTGTGCAAGGCATTTTTTATCCAAAGCGACTCTTCTCTAAACATATCAATACTCGTTATCTGCTTTTTAGTTGTTTGTTTGCTGCGCATCCAGGTAGCACTTTCGCAGCCGGGCTACAATTATATCCCACGTATAATTTTCGTTCACTTTTGCAAATCCGTTTTCACCCATCTGCAACCTCAGGTCTTTATTACCAATCAATGTTTGCAGCTTTTCCGTTAAACTTGGTTCACTGTCCACATCCATCAACAGACCATCAACACCATCAGCAATCACATCGCGAACGGCGCCAATGGCTGCGCCAATAACAGGCTTTTTACAACTCCATGCTTCCAGAAATACCAAACCGAAAGATTTATTTTTACTTGGCAATACCAGTATATCGATTGCCTGGAAGATGAGCGGTTTTTTAGCTGCATCAAAGTTCAGTTGCCATTTTATGCGGCTGTTTATATGCGCTGGCAGTGCCTGGCACCTTTGCTGCAAATCAGCAGCATAAGCATTGGCAGAACCCGCAACCAACAAGTAAAGATCCGCCTGTGTTGATGCCAGTTTTTCAAAAACCTGCACCACCAGGTTCACACTTTTGGTCAGCTCTATTCGTCCTACAAATCCTACTACCAAAGCATTGCCCGGTATCTGAAGTTCTGCCTTATATTTCAACACCTCAGTTGGGTCTGCGTTCAAAAAGGGCTTCATATCCACACCCGTCCCCAGTACAAAGATCTTTTCTTTTTTTACCCCTGCCGCTACCAGCCTGTTTTTTTCAAAACCAGTGTTTGCCAGGTAGAGATTAGCTGCATTCATGGCTGCAACCTGCCTCGGAAACAATGCCGCTTTCTTTTGTTTTTCCAGCAGGTGAATGCTGCCGTAATAAAAGAACTTGCATTTGCGCCACAGGGGCAATTGCATGAATAAGTAGTTACTCGACGACCCGCAAAAAGCATCGCACTCAACCTGTAGCAAGTACTTTTTCATTTGTGGCGACCACGGACCATACGAACGCTCTACCATCCACACCGGCTTTTTGCACCCAAGTTTTCCCAGCGCTTTATATACCAGCCAAAATGGTCGCAGGTGCCAGCGCCGGTACGGAAATCGAATGACTTTTACCCCATTAATGGTCTCCGTAGCAGGGCTGATCTTTTTAAAGATGTTCCGCTCAGGTCCGTAGTACGAGTCAGTTGTCACCACCGTTACGTCATCGCCAAAATCGTTTACCAGCCGTTCAGAAATGTTTTTAAAAAAAAACTGAACACCGCCCGACGACGGATGATAGAGGTGACTGATATGTACGATTTTCATGTACCCTTTTCCGCTTTAGTGTTGGCTTAGCCCGCCAAAAAATATAAAACGGTCAATTCAAAAATTTATTATTACAGGTTGATGTTCATTTTGTTATCCCTTGCGATCTGCCGGTACACTACGTCAACTATATCTGTTAGTTATCCTATTTCTGGTAGTCAGCTTTTAATACGCTGAGGCAGCTTTTGTGGCGACAGTTTACCCCGCCATACAGCGGGGCTCCGTTCAACGGCATTGCCCTGATGTAGCTCTGAAAAAAGAAAATGGATGCACCGTATTCTTTCACCGCTCAATAGAGAAAAAAAAGTATAAGGGTGTGACACAACGAAGCAGAAATAAGTACCCATGCCCGCTACCAAAAAAAATTTACACCAACATTTTTTTTACGCGGCTTACCGCCTCAAAGTTGTGTATGCCCAACTGGTAGGCAGCACGGTATTTTGCTACAATCTTTTCCCAGGTAAAGTTGTTCACCACCTTGTTATAACCATTGGCGCCCAACTGCATTCTTTTCTCAGGGTCGCTTACCAGGGCTTGCAAAGCCTGCAGCAAACTATCAGCGCTGCCTGGTTCAAAAAGCAAGCTGTCGCTGCCTTCGCCCAACAACGATTGTATAGCGCCCATGCACGACCCGACCACAGGTTTGTGGCAGGCCCACGCTTCCAAAAAGACAACACCAAACGACTCGCTTTGCGACGCCAGCACAAAAATATCGAGTGCATTGTACAGCACTGCTTTCATGGCATCGTCAAAACTTTCAATAAGTATTATAGGAAGGTTTTCGGCAGCCATTACCCGTTTTATTTCGGGTACGTAATCGGTAGTGCCGCCGGCCAGCAGCAGTTTTACCTGCTTGTTTTTTGCATGCAATTGCCTAAAAGCATCCAGCAATATAGCCACCCCTTTGCCTTTTACTAAACGTCCGATATAGCCCACCAAAACATCGGTATCGGCTATATTGTGTGCTGCCCTGAAAGATCTTACTACAGCAGGTGGTGTTACAAAATCGTCTAACTCAATGCCTGTGCCTATGGTCACAACTT
The DNA here is from genome assembly GCA_963726895.1 of uncultured Chitinophagaceae bacterium. Taxonomy (GTDB): domain Bacteria; phylum Bacteroidota; class Bacteroidia; order Chitinophagales; family Chitinophagaceae; genus Segetibacter. The sequence continues at coordinate 284,473 of CAVSED010000016.1, forward strand.
TATTTTTTGGCACGCCGTAGCGTACCAGTTCATCTTTTTCAAACCCGGTATTGGCAATGTAGCAATCGCAGCTTTTAGCCCGGTCTATCAACGGCGACCCTGCCGGTAAAGGCTGGTGCAGATGAATAGCGCCGTATAGCACAAAGGGTTTGGGATTGCCGGTGCGAAAACGCCAGCCTGGGTAGTCAGCAAAGTTGTAAATGATAGTGGTTGCCATAATCACATCTACCTGGCTTTGCACCATCATTTGATTGATTGCCGGGCTGTCGAGACCCCACCGATATTTGATGATGCTATGCGGCAATTTTCTGCCGGTCACTTTTGCATACATCTTATTAGACAGATCGAGCAGCGGGTAATGCCACCTGTTAAATGGCAGGCGGTTGACAAGCACTCCACCCACGTTTTCTAAAGAAGGTGTTATTTGCTTAAAGAGAGTCGTTTCGGGACCGTACAATGAATTGGTAGTACACACCTGCACATCATCGTGATAATAAGCCACCAGTTTTTCTGACACATGCTTCATGGTGTACTGCGGTCCGCCACGCGAAGGAAAATAATTTTGTGTTACATGCAAGATCTTCATGCACCATAAAATTTTTGAATGGCAGCCACCGCACGGTTGGTAGATTGTCCGTCGGAGAAAGTTATGATCTCCTGCACACATTGATCGCAGTTAGCGATATGTGCAGCCGGGTTTTCAATGATTGAATTTACCAGTTCTATGAACTGTGTTTTGGTATGTGCCAGATTAACCACTTTGCTTTTCATAATGGGGCGATAATGTTCCTGGTAATACATCTGCCTGAACAAATCCTGTGTTGCCGGATTTACTTCATCATAATATGGACCAATCTGCGGCTTATGAAAGGCGCTGCCATCAACCGCCATCGTTGACACCACATTAATGTGCAACTCAGTATATTTTAGGGTTGACATCAGCTTACGAATGTCTTCGAAAAACACGTTTACGTAGTCCAGTTTGGTTTGCCCATTGGGTGCACTGTCGTACACTATGTATGGAGATTCACCCACATACTTTTTCCATCTCTCTACCTTGTCGAGCGGATGACAACGGAATAATACAATGTGGTCCTGGGAAATATCGCCTTTTTCAAATGCCTCCTTCAATGCCTTGAGGTATTGCGGTTCATCGGGTAAAAGCGACACGGGTCCACCGCTGTATAAAATAATTTTTTTATTGTTGGGCAAACCAAGTTTGTCCAGCCATTGCTGCCTGCTCCACGAGAACTTTTCATCGAAATGAAAGTCGAATTGCGGTGCGCCGGCAATGGTGATCATTCCTTTTTTTTGCAGCGGTTTATGAATGCGTTGCAGTTCGGCTTTGTTGTATTTGTTCCAGACAATATAATGGTCAAAAACAACTGACTGCCAGCCGCGCTTGGTTACATTATCGAAACTATGAATGGAGGCAATGACCGGAATAGATTTGTCTTTGCACAAGCGCGCAACCAAGTCAACCTCAGGCAAAAATGGAGTGACCGTAAATAAGCCATTGATCTGAAGGTGGGTAAGCCATTGCGAAAACTGGTTGTACACTTTTTCTTCCCGCATCATCGCACCTTCCCGCAATATTAGTTGGTCTATATAGCGCGCCTGCACCTTAAAACGCAGGCTATGGTATTGTTCCCGCAGCTTTTTTTTCAATTGAATGCCGTGCGTCAGTCTTTTTAAACTGCGCCAGGTAGTTCTGTTGAATATTGACACTGGGCGTTTTCAGTTTATAACGCAGATACCAGAGATTGATCTTATAACGCAATGATGTGTACGCCCCGGAAACTTTATACGCCGGGAAAAAAGTAACTTCTATTCCCTGCTGCTGCAAGCTCTTGCACCAGGTCTTCCTGGTTCCACAACAAGGCAACGACCGGCTGGCAAAATGCGGTCATTTTTTCCAGCATCCCTGTACGTATGATGTGGGTAATAGAGCCCTGCCCTACAATCGGCACCAGTATTTTCTTCTTCTGTTGTTCCATTGTTGTTACAAAATTCAGTAGTGCAAGGTTTTCTTGCCGGTTCTACATTTCCTGCAGGGCAACCATCCGTTTAAAACGCTCCGAATAGGATATCATCTGGTCAAAATCGCCATTTGCCAGCACTTTCCCTTTACCTAGTAAATAAATGATGTCTGCATTTTTGATGGTTGACAAACGATGTGCAATGATGATGATGGTATATGTGCCATGTAGCTTTTCAATATTGTCTTGAATCACTTTTTCTGTTTCAGAGTCAAGTGCAGAAGTAGCTTCATCCAATATGAGTATCTCAGCCTTTTTGATATAATTCCCGCGCAATGGAAATGCGTTGCTTTTGTCCGCCGCTGAAATCAACATACCATTGTCGCCCAGGTGGGTCATTTCTTTTGCGGGCAGGTCATTAATGAAAGCCGTTAGCGAAGCCAACTCTATTGTCTGTTGAAATCGCTTTTTGTTTTCTTCGGTTGGTGGGCCCAAAACGTGACATTGTTATAAATATTATCGTTGAAGATCACCGGCTCCTGCGAGATATATCCGATACGGCTACGATAACTATTTAGATTGATATTTTTCAAACTTACGCCATCAACCAAAACTTCGCCCTAGTTGGGCTGTATCAACCCAGAAACAATATTGGCCAATGTCGTTTTGCCAGAGCCGCTCTCCCCCAACAAAGCAATTGTCTTGTTCTTTGGAATATCAAAATGGATATGGTCAAGTACCTTTTGATCTCCATACGAGAACACAACATTTCTTATAGTGATCTGTTGCAGACAGAAGTGTTGAAACGGATTAGGCGAACGTACTTCCTGCATGCTGTCCATTTCATTGACAATGGTAGATACAGTGGTAATGCCGGCAGATACCTAATAAAAGATTGCCATTCATTTTGCAGCTACCATTAAAAATTGAGTGACCGATAAAACAACAACAAACTTAACAAAATAGAAGTAAGCGTGGCACCTGAATAATTTAATTGTATCTGTATAACCAAAGACGACTATTATAATGATCATCGGCTCTTTAACACTGAGTGTAATGGCATTGTAAATGCCGGTATTTTCGGTTGAGTGCTTCGGTTTCGTTGATGATGGTCTTTAATTTTCCGCGAAAAATTGATGAGGTAGTTGGTGCTTTTCAGGTATTTGTAGTTATGTATTGCCTGCACAAGAAAGCTGTTGAAACTGTTGCCTTTTGTGAAATATCAGAGGCGATCTGTTTGCATGACTATAGATTTTACGATATAAAAAGTTAGACAATCCTGCGCCTATGGCAACCAGTATCGCAAACTGAAAATTCGCCAAAAACGCCAGCATAATATAGGTGCTAAGCATGATGACGTTTTGTGCAGCATTGAAGTAATAACTCATGCTTTGAAACAACTTTGAAACCTCGCCGGTGAGGGTATTGTGAATGCGCCCGGCATCGAGTTTCAAAAAGCCCTGGTAACTCAGGTTCTCAGGTGCGCAATCAACAGGTAGCGCACCTTTTTCATAAAACAATGATGGGTGTGTATTTGAAAATTGAGCTGAATAAATTTAAGTAAGCCTTTTACAACAAACAGAACGACCAGGATGGTGAGCACTGTAGTTACATTCAGTGTAAATCCCAGTGTTTCTCAACCAGGTCGGTTATGTAATGCAGGTGACCCAATGACTTTTTGCCTGGCACCACCCGAGGCTGTATCAGTTGCCTGCAACAACGGGATAAACATAGCCAGACCAATGCCATCCAGCAAACTTACCAGTATGCTCATGCCAAAGTTCACCAGCAGTTTATTGCCGCTTAGCTGTAATAAAACTTAAAATAACCCCAGAAATTATTGGTAAACTTCATGCTGTTTTTGGTGCTTAAAAGAACAAGTCCTTCTCTTTCGGATCATCAGCAAATGCTTTTTGTTTTTGGGTCTCCCAAAACTGTGGCGCCGATATGATCTCATTAAAAAGTTCATCGCTATTGCCGTCGCCAAACAAACTCACCGGTTCAATTTTTATCTGCAATGCCTTTTGAATACCCGCAAGTATGTCGTTTTTCGCGTAGCTGGTATGTATGATTTCATCGTGCTTAGTTCGTCCGCTCTGCCGTGTGCCAACATTTACAGTTGGTACTCCAAAAAACGGAGCTTCCCGAATGCCCGCACTTGAATTGCCAACAATAAACTGCGCATTCTTTAGCATCGTTAAAAATGCTTCAAACCGTACCGAAGGAAAAATGCGGAAACGCTAATCTGTTTTTCAGTGTACTGATCGCTGATAGTATATAGTCTGATCCGTTGTCGTTGTTGGGATAAATGATAATATAGTTACATCCCGACTCCCGCAGGCTTTCAACATATTCGCGGGCGTAGCGGTCCATCTCGCTAAACTCAGTTGTTACCGGGTGAAACATTGAAATGGCATACTTATCAAAAGGAATTTCGTAGTAGGCTTTCACTTCTTCAGGCAGTGGCAGCACATCGCTTTTCATGGCATCCATATCGGGCGAACCAATCACAAAAATGTTGTCCCCCACTTCACCCATTTGGCGCAAACGCTGCCGGGCTTCTTCGTTGGCAACAAAGTGTGTATGGCTCAGTTTCGACACCGCATGACGTATCAGTTCGTCGACCGTGCCAGAAAGTTCACCGCCTTCTATATGGGCAACCAAAATATTGTTGAGTGCGCCCACAGTTGCCCCGGCAAGTGTTTCCACTCTGTCGCCATGTACCACTATCAGATCGGGTTGCAGCAGGCGTACATAATTGCCATAGCCTTCCAGGGTTTTTGCCAGGGTTATATCCATAGCCGAGCCGCTGCCATGCGTTATATATTTGTACACATTGTCATATCCGCACTTTTCAATTTCTTTTACTGTGTAGCCATATTTTTTATCCATGTGCATGCCCGTAGCAAAAATGTGCACTTCAAAAAGGTCATTATTGCGCAGCACTTCTATCAGCGATTTTAGCTTTCCAAAATCCGCACGGGTGCCCGTAAGAAAAGAAATCTTCTTTTTCATCTTGATTAAACGACAATCCGTTGTTGTTAGTATTTACAGTTGCAACAGAGATCGTACTTGCGGGCTTTTACAGCCCATATATTTTTTTGTGGCCAGTGCTTTCGCTCTTTGTTGAGGCATTTGTTGCGTCGCACCCTTCAACTGTTTGGTTTTCTACTGAGCAGTTAAAAAACTAGACTTACTGTACCAGAAATATCATGCACGGTATCCCGTTCACAAAAATCAATTTCCGAACTCAATTCTCAAAAAACCACCCACGCAGGTGGATATACATCTTTAGAATTGTACACTGCTACCTTGTACCACTTCCGCGGAGCAACAACTATTTTATCCGGATAATTGTTCAAATAAGCAGCCCACCAACTAAAAGTGCTGTTGGCGATCACATTGTGGCGGCATTGTGTTAACAGGTAGAAATCTTCCGCTGCATTATGGGTTATTTGATCGCTGACATAGGTGGTGGCGTTGTTGCCCTGCCAATTGTTTTGCACCCATGCTATATCATCAGAAAATATATAGACATGAGCCTCTCCAGTCTTTTGAATGATATGTTCCACTGCCTTTTCATAAAAACTCAGCGGAATAATGCCGTGCAGTTCCAGGTTTTTTTTATCAGCAAAATCGCCACGGCGTATGTGTAAACTGATGCTGTTGTGATTGCACATTTGCCCTGCTATATCGTGCAAGTGAGCCACCAGTTCGGGGCGCACCGTAAAGTCTTGCCGGATGACACTTTCATATTGTTGAAAGTAGCGCCAGCTCATAAAGTAACCCGCCAACAATACATTGGCTGGCACCTTACACAAACCTGGATTAAAGTGATATGCAGGTTCGATGTAAACTTTGTTAGGATGCGCTGATTGCAATAACTCGCCCAATTGCAAAGCCTTTCTTTTTATAAATCGTTCCTCGTAGGGAAGGCTGAAAGCCCGCATCTTATCACCCGGGAAGATCTTGTTCCAGACTTGTTTTACCGGGTTGTTTAGTGTAAACTGCTGCATTTCTTGTGGTGAGGCTTTATCAACCTGCAGCGTAAAAAAGTTTTCGAGCTCAAACCGGCGTAACGAATATCCGTTGTAACTGGACACATTGACCTTATAAGGAACTTGTTTTTGCAATGCCAAAGATCTGCCCGCAGCATACTGAAACATCTGGTTGCCCAAGCCCATAAATATGCGTGAGATCACCATTGTGAAGCTGAGATACAGCGCTGTTTTGCGGGCTGGTATGTGTGCAGTCTATAGCTGCCCAAAGAATCGACAGTACACGAGTGCGACGCAACGGCCGCAGCACAGACAGGTGCAGCCGGGTACCAAATATTTACATCATTCTCCCCTCTATCTGGCAAGGTCGAAAGTATTAACCTGTACATCTACATCAATATCATTAGCTGCCATTTTACCCAACACATTTTCATATTCTTCAGCCAACATGCCGCCTTTGCCGGGGCGCTTTACCCAAATGTTTTCGCGCGTAAATAACTCGCCCTTCTGAACCGGTTTGATGGTGCAAATGGTAGCAAACGCGAAGTCGATGGTAACCTGCTCTTCGTGCGCCGGGCCTTTTGTGCCACCACGTTGCTGCGCAATGATCTTTGCGCCTTCAATCAATTCACTGCAGGCTTTTACATCCATTGAGCAAATAATATCAGGACCCGGCCGGTCCATGCTGTCGGTAAAATGTCGCTCCAAAATTGAGGCGCCCAATGCCACAGCGCCAAAGCAGGCATGGTTGGTAAGCGTGTGATCGCTAAGCCCGACAACCGCCTGCGGAAAAGCCTGCTGTATCTGCACCATGGCACCCAGGCGCACCAAATGATTGGGCGTTGGGTATAAGTTAGTGGTATGCAATAGGGCAAAAGGCACCTTGTGTTTGTTGAAAATAGCGACAGCTTTGGTAATGCTTTCTATGGTGTTCATGCCCGTGCTGGCAATAATGGGCTTGCCAAAGGAGGCAATATGCTCGAGCAACGGGTAGTTGTTGCACTCACCTGACCCGATCTTATAAGCGGGCACATCCCACTTGTGCAGGCGGTCGGCAGCAGCCCGGCTAAACGGTGTGCTGATGAAGATCATCCCATTTGCTTCGACATAGTTTTTCAAGGCAAGTTCATCTTCTTCGTTTAGCGAACAACGGCGCATGATCTCGTAAATGCTAACATCGGCATTGCCGGGAATGGTATTCTTTGCAGCGCTGCTCATCTCGTCTTCCACAATGTGGGTTTGGTGTTTCACCACTTCCACACCGGCAGCTTTCGCGGCGTCTACCATTTGTTTGGCCACAGCCAGCGAACCTTCGTGATTAATGCCGATCTCGGCAATCACCAGCGGCTCGTAGTCATAACCGATCTTTCGACCGGCTATTTCAAAGAAAGTATTCATCAGTTGGTTTTGATTTTTGGTGTGAAATGTTACCAGGCAGTCCAGCCTCCGTCGATGATGAGGTTATGCCCCACTACATGACTACTGGCGTCACTGGCGAGGAAGACTATGCCACCACGCAGTTCCGATTTATCACTCATTCTACCGATTGGGTTTAGTTGCTGAAAGCGTTCCAGAAACAGCCCCTGGTGTCCGTTGAAAATGCCGCCGGGCGTAAGTGCATTGACCCGTACGCCTTTCTCGGCCCATAACGTTGCGAGATATTTAGTAAGTGCTACAACGCCATGTTTACTAACACTGTAGGCAACGGGCTGCGAAATGCCGGTACCCGGATAGATCTTATGATTGGGACTGACCACACCGTACAATGAGGCAATGTTGATGATGGATCCTTTGCCATTGGTGAGCATGTGCTTGCCAACCACCTGGCAACCCAAAAATGCACCGGTGAGGTTTACATTCATGATCGCATTCCAATCTTCGAGTGGAAAATTTTCGAATGATGCATCGAAGTTGGCGGATTTGCTTTGGTTGGTAAAGCCGGCGTTGTTGACCAAAATATCAACTTTTCCATGTTCGGCTACAACTGCTTTTAATAAGTCTTCCCAGCTTTCTTTTTTCGTTACATCGCAATACTGCACGCCTACTTGTATTCCGTCTGTAGCCAATTTAGCGGCGGCTTCTGCACATTTTTCCTGATTAAAATCGGCGAGTACAACCGACGCTCCATATTCATGGAGCGCAATGGCATGTTCGCTTGCCAACAGACCGGCACCACCCGTTACAATGGCTGTTTTACCCGTAATATCGAAGAGTTTATCCATTTGAAATTGAAAAGGTTAGTGTAAAGTTTCTTGTCTTTTATGTTATGGAGAAGTATGTAAGACAGCCTGCAGGTCGTGCAAAAAAGAGTTTTCCGCTGCGTGATCTACTTCCTGCACAGGCATTACGAGTGTTTGACTGAGTATGTCGTCAATTTCGCTAAAATCCTGGTACAAATAAACACCAGGTCGATCGAGCACTTCCTTTACGGCGAAAAAATTGCCGATGACCGGCACCCCGGCGAGCAAACATTCGGTAACCCGAGTGAGTGCACCAGACGATGGCTGGTGATTGATGAGCACACATTTGCAGGTTGACAGCAGATGGTCAAGTTCATGCGTTGTTGCAGCACCGGCAATCCTTACTTTTTGATAGCTGGTTGCCGGAAAATACTTTTCAACATCGTAACCAACCAAAACAAAATCAAGAAAAGTTTGCGCAGACTGTTCTATGAAATCAATTACTTGCCGCAGACCTTCGCGGGTCGGTTGATTTTTGACTGTACCCAGAATGACCACGAGCCTGGAATCGCATATTTTGGCTCTCTGTTCCCGGATCTTACTGAGTGCTAATATGGTTGGAGTAACCGGGCAATAGGGTAAGAGTTGCGTTGAAACCTGGTTACATGCATACAACCAATGATCATATTTTGAAATGGCATATACCGCATCGGCTTTGCGCAAGAAATTCATCTCTTCATTAAGCCAATGAGGTGATAACCTTTTAGTAAAAGGAGAAGATTGCGTGGGCACCAATGCTTCTACATTGTGCGGTACCACACAAACAAAAGCCTTGCAATATTTCGCTGCATCTACAATATAACTGTCTGACAAATTCGAGCTTTCAACAATTACCAAAGCCGGGCGTAAAAAACTCATCATCCTAAAAGCAGTGTAGAGTTTTTTCACATAATCAGCCGACCACTTGACGGGAAAATTGTTACGTCGCAGCCAATGGAGAAAGGCAGTAAAATTTTTAAAATTACGAAGTGAATTACGCTGTGCTGCAGCAGGCAGCCTGATGTCTCCATACAATTGCGGTGTTAGCGGCTGCAACAAAGCAAAGATCTGAGCACTACGTTTTTCACCACCGTGCCCCGACGCATTTATAGGAAACATCGGTTTATAAAGCACCAGCTTATTTTGCATCGGTCCGTATGCTATACACCGAGCCTACAACGTTGCTGCCAGCATTAAAAGAGAAGCTACTAAACCCGGCTTTAGTAAGGTGAGATAATAACTCCGCAGGCCCTTTCACATGCCATTCCATCATCACCACATCTACTTTTTGCAGCAAACCACAATTGTACAAGGCTGGTATTATTTCATATTCCGCGCCTTCACAATCTACCTTCAGCACTATCCGCATATTACCAAAGTTGCTGTTGATAATATTGTCAAGCGACTGTTGTACCTCCTTTATTTGCAACTGCGCTTTTTTCGAATTCGAGCGAATGGTTTACATGACCCGGCACTCCGCCTATGCCCATGCTACCTTTTTGTTCGGGCAGGTAATCGACTTCCAACGTTCTTTCACTACTGCCCAAACCGTAGTTGAAGGCTGTTATTTTTTTGCCCTGCTCATTGAGAGAAATATTATACAAAGCTTGTTTATAGGTATCCTCGAACGGCTCGAAAGAATAGATCTTTTTGCAGTTTGGTTTAGCGCTAAAGTACAGGCTGGTGATGGCCACATTCATTCCGATGTCAATGAAAACAAACTCCTCGTTATTTTCAAAAGCGTAATCGCCTTTTACAAATACCTCGTTCAAAATGTAGAGTTCTTCTTTTGTTTCCAGGTGAAAACGCAACCCTTTTACATCTGCATAGAGTTTGTCACCTTCCAACAAAAAAACGGCGTTTTGATCCTTTTGTAAAGCATCGGCATAGCGCAACCCTTTTAAGAAAAAGCCATGTTTTTTTACATCTAAGGTCAAGACTAAACTGCCGCAAGATGAATTGTGCCTTTGCCTTCATCAAGATCATAATCTTTTTTTTCGGGCACAAACAATTCGAAGTTCTTCTTTTCGAAGATTGATTTGATGTCTGCCCAATAGCCGGCTTTTCTAAGTACTTTTTTTGAAATCTGAACGATCATGTAAACGAACGATTATGGATAATTGGATTTTTTTATTGCTTTGAGTTCATCAGAAACTCCACGATCTTAAAGTCTATGTCGGTGTCTATATCAACCGCTCTTTCGCGTGGTATGGGAAAGATCTTGCAACGCGCTTTGCTCCAGTGCTCAAACTCGTACAAGGCACTTTTTTTCACCACATAGGCGGCGGGTGTAAGGCTGTAAACTGCCGGTGCATCCTGCCGGCGAACAATTGGTTGCTTGCCTTTTTTTACAATTTGCGCATAGCCATCCGCATCTGTTTCCATCATGTTGAAGTAGGGGTTTCGCTCGGGCTCGTAGCCGGTAATAACCACGTCAGTAGCCGGATTATCGAGCGCCAGTTGAATAGCACCGTCAATGTCTGCGGCTGTTTTTAACGGTACAGTTACATCAAGGTCAACCAGGTATTCAACTGTTTCGCCGCTTATTTTTTCATAGGTCTCCACGGCATGTATAAATACCGGCCATTTCGACGCTGTGTCGGTAGCCAGGTGAGCAGGACGCATAAAAGGGACCTTTGCACCGTAGCGTTTTGCCGTCAACGCTATCTCTTCATCGTCTGTAGAAATGATCAACTCGTTGATGTACCTGCTTTCTTTTGCAGCCTCAATGGTATAGGCTATCAAGGGTTTACCCTGCAGCAGTTTTATATTTTTACCGGGAACACCTTTTGAGCCGCCGCGGCAACAGATGGTAGCTAAGATCAAAGTTGTAGGTTGTAAGTGGTAAGTTGTAAGTGGTAAGTTGTAAGTGGTAGGTTGTAAGTGGTAAGTTGTAAGTGGGGTTGTAGGTTGTAAGTGGTAAGTTGTAACCTTTAAGTAATAAGCAATAAGTTTTTAAATAGTAAGTCTTAATGCATATCGAAATAATGCGGAGTCCGGAATTTATTAATCCTGGTTTTTTCCCCGCGTTTTTATTTGTAAATTTCTTATCAAGTCCAGTGCTTCCCTAATCCTATTTTTTTTAGTTGTATATCTTGTGTTAGCCAGCACAAGTACTTTGTTCAGCATCGTTGCGTCGCACTCTTGAGACTAAAATTTCTTCAATCAACTTTTTTAAGTTCTGTAAACGACAGCCGCCAGAGGGTACAAAAAGTACAAGTGAGTGACACAACGATGTCGCCTGAAGATGAGATGCCGGCTACCAAAAAACTGCAACGCGCTGGTCAATTTTCCACCAACAAAGCCGGGTTTACAAACACGCTATTCTCCGACGAGTGCTTTGCAGCCAACACCAGTTGAAGGCTTTTTAGGCTTTCCTGGAAAGTGGTAAGGCGCGGATCATTTTTATTTTCTAGAAAAGCTTTAATAATCTGCACAAAACGCTCATTGCGCTCAAAGCCTGCGTAGCTAAATTCCTGTTCGTGTTTATGTTTATCGATCCACTGCACTTTGCTGCTGGCCAGGTTCCAAAAAATGGTGCCGTGGTGACCGGTGAGCAGGCAATTGCGTACCAATTTTTGTTGCAGGTAATCGAGGTGTATAGTGCCCGTAGCCCCGCTGGCAAACCGCAGCAAAACATCGCTTACATCTTCTGTTTCTATTTCGAGCGCGCCTGTGTGGCTGTACTGGCAGGCGATAGTAATTACATCGCCCACTAACCAAAGTAAATAGTCGAACTCGTGCACCAGGTCGAGCATTACACCGCCGCCGGATTTCTTCCTGGCGCTCATACCCTGCCGGTAATCTTCGTGTGGGCGCCAATCGGGCAGGTACTGACCCACCTGTGCATTTACTGATACGATCTTCCCTATGACACCTTCCTGCAACAACTGTTTTACCTTTTGCAAGCCGGGATCGAAATGCAGATCGTAACCTACAATGATATTGGATGCATAGCTTTTAGACAATGCTAATAAACGGTCGAAACCTTGTAAGGAATGACTAACCGGCTTTTCAATATAAATGTTGGGAACCCGTGCTTCTAATAAAAGTTGTAGAGAATCAATGTGCAGTGAAGTGGGTGTGCAAACTACCGCAGCATGAAAGTTTGCAGAGGAGATGGCAGCAGAAAGAGAGGAGAAAACAGGGAGATGTGCAAACTCGCCCGGTAAAGAACCTGAGCGGCTAACAACGGTGATATTGTGATATCCTGAGTTATAAATATTTCGCAAATGCCTTAGCCCGATAGAACCGGGGCCAATAAGTAAAATGTTCAAAGAATTGGATTGGAAAAATTATAAAAGCGGAGAAAGATACTCTACGGGAAACTCAACGATCATAACCTGGTCAAGGCTTTCTAACTTGACGAACACTTTCTTCTTTCCTCCTTTTAATACAGTACCTGTAGTGTCCATAAACACGCCGTGATTTACTTTTATGCGCGTGTTTTCATCCAATGATTTGAGTGACTGCACGGTGATACTTGCCTGTTTTTCGGCCAGATATTTCTTGATAATGTCGATCTCTTCGTCGCGGATGATAGCCGGTTTACCAACATAGTAAACGAAATTCAGAATGCCATCGGTCATAAGAACCGGTGTTTTTTCATTGTCTTCTATATAAACAAAAACATAGGAGGTGAACAAAGGCTCTTCAACGATCTTCTTTCGATCACTCCATTGTTTTTCCGTTTTGCGCAGGGGGCACCAACATTCTATGCCCTTCATATCGAGTACTTTGCTAACTTTTTTTTCCCAGCGAGGTTTTGTATAGAGTGCGTACCATTTTTTACCTTTTTCCATAGTGTTCCTTTCTGTTCGTCTTAAAGCTTCGCCTGCTCAGTCCCATTGCAATGTGGAAATGATCAGGTTATTGAAATATCGAGGTAATACATTTTACTTAATATCCTTCTTGCTTAATCCGCCTAACAAATTTTCTAAAAATCCTTTCTTTTTGTCCTGCACATTGTAACCATAACCGTAGCCATATCCATAGCCGTAACCATAGCCATAGCCACCATAGCCGTATCCAAAGGATGTGTCATTTTTAATTCCATTCACGATCAAAGACAGGCTCTTGATCTTTTTTTCCCGGTTCAATTTTTCAACGAAAGAAACCACCGCTTTCGAAGAATATTTGTGCCTGACGATGAACATAGTAAGATCGGCAAAACGCTCGAGCAGAAGTGCATCGGTGACCAGACCGATAGGCGCTGTATCTATGATAATGCAGTCGTAGTTCTCCTGCAAATACTCCATTAATTTAGTTGTTTTGGGACTCAAGCAGCAACTCGGCGGGGTTGGGCGGAATGGGACCGGAACTGATGACGTGTATATGCTCGTTGCCCGGAACGGTTTGAATTAATTTTTCAATTGGTATGTCTTTAATTATATAATTAGAGATACCAAATTCGCCCGGCACACCCAGGTATTTACTCAGTTTGGGTTTGCGCAAATCAAATTCTAGAATGACCGTTTTAGCGCCCGTTATACCCATGCTACTGGCCAAATTGAGCGAGACAAAACTTTTTCCTTCACCACTCATGAAAGATGTGACCAGGATCGTCTTCACTGATTTTTCGGCACCCATGTATTGTATGTTGGTGCGTATCAGGCGAAACTGTTCAGAGATAGGTGTGCGGCTTTTGTTGTCGATGACAATATTGTTCTTGTATTTTTCATACGACAATTCGCCGAGTATGGGTACAGTGGTACCCTCTTCAATTTCTTTGCGGTCAGACAATTTATTATTAAAGAAATCGCGCAGCACAAGGATGATGGTGGGTATAGCGAGACCGATGAGCAAGGCAAATAATTGTATCTGAGCTGCCACCGGACGAACAACGCCGGTATTAAATGCGCTGTCTACCAACCGTGTATTGTTGATATTAGAAGCCAGCGAAAGCTGTGATTCTTCCCTTTTTTGCAAAAGGTAGAGATACAATGTTTCTTTCAAATTGATCTGGCGGGAAATGTTTACCAGTTCTCTCTCTTTGCCCGGTAAACCGGCTATTTTACTTTCGATGTTGCCAAAGGTGCTTTGAACCTGGTTCAGGTTGGTATTATATCCGCTTTTTAAAACCCGGATATTGCGAATGATGTTTTGTTTGATGTCTTTGATCTGTGCATTCAGGTTGGCAACAATTGGATCAGCCTCAGTACTTTTCAACTCCATTCTTTGCTTCTCCTGTATCAACGTGTTGTGGGTGGTGATCAAAGAAAGCAGAGTTGGTTCGGCAATGCCCAGGCCGGAAGGTATGGCTTCGTCAGAACCATTGGAGCTGTCATGTAACGCTCCAGGGTCTCGAGGACCTTTATCTGAGATACCTGCTCCGATTTCCTATTGTCGACGATCGCCGCCTGATCGAGGAAGGAAGCTGCCTCGGCAGAGATAGAGTTGATCTTATTATTGGTCTTGAACTGCTGCGCCGTAAGTTCTATTGCATTGAGTTCGCGGGAGACGGTATCAATTCTTTCATTTAAAAACTTAATGGTGCGAATGTTGGCAATGTTCTTATCGTCGAGACCGGCATTGTTGTACACCTCGATTAATTTGTTTACGATCAGAATGGCGCGCTCAGGTATTTCATCAAGCATCGATATTTCAACAATGCCCCCCATGTCATGCGTAAGCCTGACATCAATAGCGCCTTTATAGCTTTTTGCTTCCGCTTCCTTGTCTGTAAAAAATATTCGGTAGCCATTGGGGTCGATGTTTACATCGGGAGTGCGGTTAATGATCAACTTACCAAAATCGGTCTCAAAGATTTGTCCATAGCGAAATGCATGAGGTGCGACTCCTTCCAGGATATTAAAATGATCTTCCGTCAGGTTGATCTTGAAAGCACTTGGTTTGGCATCGGGATACTCTTCGACTACCTTGATAGAAAAGGGTGATTGATTGCCAAAAATAGGTGATGCTGTTACCCGCCCTTCTTTGTAGATATTTATGTTGAGGTGAAGAGAGTCTACTACCCGGCGCATGAGGGAGAAGGATTTGATGATATCCATCTCATTTTCAATATCGTTATTTTGGGTAACCAGACCCATTTCTTTCAGAGTCTTATACTCTGAATTTCCGCCCTCTTCCTGACTTTTGATAAGCAGAAAAGCGGATATCTTATTGACCGGCATAGTGTACCGGAGGTAAATTTTAGAGGCAATAATGCATAGAACAATACTTACAATAAACCATGGCAATACCCCAATAATTTTGTAGATAAATTTCTTTATATCAAACTGACTATTTACCGGAATGGCAAATTCATTATCAGTCGTATTGACCGGGTAACTCATTTTTCTATTATTGGATAAGCATTTTTAAGTTCTTATGGCAAACTTATTTCAAAATTGTTATAGTAATTGCAATGAGGCTGGCTACAGTTGCCAGTATTGCCGAAATACGGGAGAACTCTTCGATCTGATTCTTTGACTTTTCAGCTTCTACATAAATAACATCGTTCCGGTGCAGGTAATAATACCTGGAGTTCAAAACATCTTTATTGGTAAAATCGAGCAGCCCTATTTCGCGCCGGCCACTGCTGTCGCGTATGATTCGCACGTTGGTACGGCGGCTATAATTGGTCATGTCGCCTGATTGCCCAAGAGCTTCCAGTACTGTCACTCTTTCCTGCGGCACCAGGAATGTTCCCGGAATTTTTACTTCGCCTAAAACAGTAAACCGGAAATTAGCAAAGCGTACAGATACCAGGGGATCTTTAAGATACTTTGAAACTCTGTCTTTTAAAACGTCCTTGAACTCTTCTTTTGTGAGACCTGCAGCTTTAATTTTTCCCATTATAGGAAACTCAATATCCCCATTTTGATCGACAAAGTAACCGGCAGGTGCTTTGTCGGCACCGGTGGTAGTAGAATAGGTATTGAGTAATGCGGCTGTAGCTTCGTTTGCCCCGGCTATTTTTATATCCAGCAAATCGTCAGGTTGTATAACAGCCTGCGGCTTTTCAATAACCGGAAGATGGATTATTTGTAAATCGCTGAGATTAGTGAAATAGGATAGATTTTTTGCCGGTATGCAGGAAGACAGGAAAAAAATAAAACACAAGGGTGCTGACATTACAAACACTAAATGCAGCTTTTGCAGACCAAATTTGCCATCGTCTTTTATATACTTCATAAAATACCGGATAATTGCTACGTCGTGAAACTACTTCAAGAACGTAAGATGGTGGGTAAACATTGTGATTTTGCGATAATAACGCTTAAACAGGTGTCAAAAATATATTTTTTGGACCCGATTAACAAAGGAAAGTAAAGAGGGATGCCTTTATTGAAAGGCATCCCTCTTTACTCAATTACCGGAAAAAGCTATATTGAAAAACAACAGATGAACGGAATGCGACGCAACAAAAGCTGCTTTTCGTTCTACTGCCCGTACCCTAAACTTATTGTACTGCCAGCGAATTTTGTTTGGAAAGCATATCACCAATGATGTTGGTAGCTTCATTGATGTATATGTCAGTTTTCAAACTCTTCAACCAATTTTTGTAACGCTCGGCTTTTTCTTTATCTGCTCCAACATACCGGGCTGAGTCGGTCTTCAATGCTTCCACAGGAAGTTCAGTGATCAATTTGGCAAGACTGTCATTTTGCTTCACGGTCACTTGAATTTCTTTCTGCTCTTGTTTGTATTTGTCGAGGTTAAGGCTATAGGTCTTGTCGTTTTGTTTAGCCAACCACTGCGCATTATTGTTGATCAGGTTAAAATTTGTATTGTTCTTTATTCTCTCTGCTTCTTTTTGGCGCAACAAATCCAGGTCGTATGCGGGCTTCCACCGGGTGTAGTCTGTTTTGGCAATCTCATCCCAGGGCAGCGCATTTGAATTGTCTTTCTCTCTGAGTTTCAAATACTCGTATTCGTCGGGTATCACCACATCGGGTGTTACACCTTTCAACTGGGTTGAACCGCCGTTTATACGATAAAATTTTTGAATGGTAAACTTTACAGCGCCAAACTCAGTTTGCCCGGAAGCAAGGTCTATTGGTCTGCCAAATGGAAAATACCGCTGCACAGTACCTTTGCCATAGGTTGACGAACTGCCGATAATAACACCACGTCCATAATCCTGGATGGCGGCTGCAAAAATTTCGGATGCCGAGGCACTGAACTCATTTATCATCACCGACAGCGGCCCATTGTACAAAACTGAGGGATCATCGTCAGACAATATTTTTGGTTTGCCGTCGCGATCTCTTACCTGCACTACGGGACCTTGCGGTATAAACAAGCCTACCATTTGCACCACTTCTGACAGGTAACCACCTCCGTTGCTGCGCAGATCCATGATGATACCATCCACATTCTCAGCCTTCAATTTTTCAATTTCACGCGCCACATCGGTGGCACAGCGGTGTCCATCCGGCTTTTCGTAATCGGCATAGAACTCAGGCAGGTAAATGTACCCGATCTTCTGTTTGCCATTTATAATGGCGCTTCTTACATACGCTTCATCCTGCACTATTTCGGCGCGTATTAAGGGTACTACCTGCAAGGTGCCGTCGGTCTTTTTCAGCGTAAGGCGCACCTCGGTGCCTTTGTTGCCCCTGATAACCTCCAATGCATCTTTTATCGGTGCACCGGTCAGGTCAACGGGTTCTGCTTTACCCTGACCAACTTTTAAGATAATATCATTTACCTGCACCTGACCACTTTTCCAGGCAGGGCTGCCGGTAAGTAAACTGGCAATCTTTATGTTACCATCTTCTTCTTTCAATGCCGCACCAATACCAAAAAATTTGCCACTCATCTGCTCATCAAACGACCGCTTTTCTATTGGCGGAAAGTAATCTGAGTGCGGGTCCATAAATGAAGTGATAGTATTTAAAAAGAGATTGAAACGCTCCTCTTCGTTAAACTTCACCTTCATTCTTTCAAAGTTCTTATCCATTAGTTTGGCAACTTTGTCGCGGGCATCTTTCTCCAATTCTGCATTGGTTTTTACTACAAAAGCTTTCCCTATGGAGTCTTTACGGTCTTTGTTTTTTTCGCGAGTGTCTATCAATTCAGTATAGCGCTCAAGTGTCAAGAATTTTAGCTTTTTTCTCCACATGTCGCGGCGCTGGCTGTCGGTGCTGGCAAAATCAAGTTTGTCTCCATCAACTACAATTTCTTCGTTGATGGTAAAGTCAAAAGGTTTATCTAAAATCTGTTTATACAGGTCGGTGACCTCCTGGGTGCGTTTCAGAAAAATGTCGCCAACAGCAGGTACAAATTGAATGGGTGCACCATGTATCTCGTCGTCGAGTGTTGTCTCATATTTCTTCAGGGCATTTACATCAGCCTGCAAAAAAATGTTTTTGTCTGGGTCAACCGCGGCAAGGTATTTTTTGAAGATCTCTTTAGAAAAATTGTCGTTGATCTCCTTCGGATTATAATGATTTTGCTCAAGAATGATCCCAAGTGTGGTAAGCAATTTTTGTTGTGTAGTGAGCGAACTTCCATTACCACCCTGCGATTGAAATGCCCAAAAAACACCGGCAAACAAAACAATAAGCACTACAGGCAGTACTTTCCTTTTTAGCATAAACTGAAATATTTTTTTCATTCGTTTCAAAAATAAAGTAAAAAGACCTTTCAACTAAAATTGCATTCTATCTTAACAAAGGTTTTGTGTAAGAAACAAATAACTGCCAGTGCGGTGTTTTTGTTGTGTGCTAACGATTAAACCTTCTTGAAAAAACCAAATCAAAGCACCGCTTATAAAACGCCATTAGATAATTAAAAAACAAATGCCAGCGCAGCCGAACAACTCAATTTGCAATGTACTGAACCCGGTTATTTTTGGTAGCCGGCCAAGGTTCATTGTGGTTCATAGTTGCGACGCTCCGTTCATCGGCACAACCTTTTTGAAACTGTAAACTGCAAGATCTTTGTGCATCAACTATCAAACAAAGTACATAATGAAAACTCTTTATTTTATCTTTTTTATTGCCTTTTTTTCAGTCAGTACTTTTGCGCAATACGACCAAAAACCTTCGCGCAGCAGGTTTTACAACAGCAAACTTTCCAGTTTTACTATTAGCCCCGGCGATATACTCGTTTACGAGTTTCGCAAAAATGACAGCCTCTGTAACTATGTAGCAACTGTAAAGAAATATGGTGATGAAATTGTATTCGACTATGTCATTCCGCAATTGCACCTGAAAGGCACTAAAACAATCGCTTCCACGGCTGTTTCCGATGCAGTTTTATACGACACACTACTCGCGCCATGCAAACCAACCAAATAAGAAAAGTTTCCTTTGGCTTAGCCACCGCAACTATGATGATTTGTTTAACGATTGGGAAACTAATATGAACCTGGGAGATCTACCCGCACCTTCAACCGCAAACTCACTACTCAAATGACGATCAATTTTAAAGGCAAAAAGAAAGTTATTACCGTTTATCAGATAGAGAGTAAAAGTGTGCAGCCACAAAATTTTCTTCTACTTACCAATGCGAATAATCCGCTGGTGGTAAGATTTAATGACGAATACGCGCTGACGCTAAAAGAGGTTAGATAATTTGTTTTTAAGCGATTTTTTTTTCTATTTTTGCAGTCCAAATTAAAAACGGAGATCGTAGCTCAGTAGGTTAGAGCGTCAGTTTGTGGCACTGAAGGCCGTGGGTTCGAGACCCATCGGTCTCCCTCATAAAAACAAACCTTGTTGAAAAAAGCAACAAGGTTTTTTTATGTTCAATAATCTATACAAAATAATGAACTGGCTGCTTATTTACATTCCCATAATTTCTGCTTTTATAGGTTGGTTCACCAACTGGATTGCGATAAAAATGCTGTTTCATCCCAGGGAACCAAAAAAAATACTGGGTATTACTTTCCAGGGCATATTTCCGAAACGCCAGCAGCAATTTGCCATGAAATTGGGCAAGTTGGTTAGCAGCGAACTTTTATCTTTCGCTGAAATAGAACAAAAAATATCTGATCCGGGTAATGTAGAAAAGATTTTGCCTCATCTTGAAGCCCATATAGATACTTTTCTGCGCGAAAAATTAACCGCCGAGATACCCATGATCGGCATGCTGATCGGCGAAAAAACAATCGGTCAGGTCAAAGGAGTTTTTATTAAAGAACTGCAGGAACTTTTCCCGGTATTAATGAAACAGTATATGAATACATTGGAAAGTGAACTTGATCTTGAAAAAATTGTTACTGAAAAAGTAAGTAGTTTTTCTTCGGACAAATTAGAAGAGATACTGAACCAGATAATGTCAACCGAATTTCGTTTCGTAGAAATTATTGGCGCAGTTTTAGGTTTTATAATAGGATTGATACAACTAATACTTACAATTGTGAGTATGTAGCGAACTTTACATGCATTTTTATCATTCCGCACAAAGTAAAATAATACCGCCTATCACTTTTTTTAATCCGCTCTGCTAAATGTTTAGAGAGTTTTATGTAAATAACGCAGTTATGAGAATAGTATTTTTTACCCTTTCCCTATTGATTACCACTGGTCTGTCTGCTCAATACCCGGGGGGTGGCAGAGGTGCGGGTGGCAACAAGCAAAATCTGAACATGGGTCATCTATACGGCAAAGTTGTAGATAGCCAAACCGGTAAGGGAGTCGAAGGCGCTTCTGTACTTGTAGAAGGAAACCGGTACGATTCTGCTGTAAAGAAGATGGCGCTTGCACCATTGAAGGCCACTATTACACAATCGAATGGTGATTTCAGCCTTGAAAATTTGCCGGTTACGGGCAATCTGACCCTTAAAATTTCTGCTATAGGCTTCAAAGAAATCGACCAGAAAGTTTCTTTTGGGTTAAAAATGCCACAGAATGGAGGGCAGGGAGAAGGTGGACGTGAGCAGATGCTGAATATGATTGATAAAGATTTGGGAAATCTGAAGTTGCAGGCTGATGCCGCTTATCTCGGAAATGTTACAGTGACCTCAACCAAATCTCTGTTTGAGATGGGCGTAGATAGAAAGATATATAATGTAGATAAAAACCTTACGAGTACCGGGCAAACAGCGACGGAGGTAATGAAAAGCATCCCCTCGCTAAGTGTGGATATTGATGGTAATGTGACCATGAGGAATGCCACTCCGCAATTGTTTATAGATGGCAGACCAACAACCATGACAATGGACCAGATACCCGCCGACATAATTGACCGGGTAGAGTTGATCACCAATCCCTCTGCAAAATATGATGCATCAGGTGGCAATGCAGGAATACTTAACATAGTGCTTAAGAAAAACAAAAAAGTAGGTTACAACGGTGGATTGCGTGCCGGCACCGATACACGTGGAAGGGTGAACGTAGGCGGAGATATTAATCTGCGTCAGAATAAGGTCAACTTTTTTCTTAGTGGAATGTATAACCAGCGCAAATCCAAATCTTCGTCTTTTACTGACCGCACCAACCTGAGCGCAGGTATTCCAACCAGTAGAATTTACCAGGTGAGCAACCCTATAAACTGTTGGCTATTTTGCATTTGTGCGTGGTGGCTTCGATTACCTGATAGATAACCGTAACACTGTAACCGTAAGCGCTAATTATAACAAAGGAAGTTTTAATAATACTGATCTGCAGCGGGTAGATTCTCTTTGATAGAAAATCCCGTATTTAACAGGGTCGATCAAAACAGCCAGGGAAACTGGCGAAACCTGGGTTCGCAGTTTAGCTACAAACATAATTTCGCAAAGTCTGGTCACGAGCTAACTGCAGATGCTAACTACAACAGCAGTAAAAACGACAATAACAATTTTATAAATACACAGACCTATCTTTCTGATTATGAATTTAAGGCACTTCCGGTGCGACAGAATTCTGTAAGCGGTGGTAAACAAACCAACTGGACCCTACAAACCGACTACTCGAACCCCATTAGTGATAATCAAAAATTGGAAGCCGGTGGCACGAGCTTCTGTCCGCGATTTTAGTAATGACAACCTGCAATATTTCTTACGATCATTCAACCGGCAAGTTCGAAGAATCACAGTTGATCAGCAGCCGCTATAAATTTACCGATAAGGTGTACGCAGGTTATATAAACTACACACTTAAAGCAAACCGATGGAATTATCAGTTAGGATTACGGGCTGAAAGTTCAGCTTACGATGGCTCCATCATCAGACAACGATAAATTGGGGAACAGACTCTATCTCTTCCTTCAAAGTCAATTTTCCGCTTTCATTGTTTCCAAGTGCCTTTGTCACCTACAAATTGACCGACAACCAGGATTTGCAACTGAACTATTCGCGCCGGATCAATCGTCCCAACTTCTGGCAATTGATTCCTTTTACTGACTACTCTGACCCGTATAATTTGAGTGTGGGAAATGCCAGGTTAAAGCCTGAATTTACCAACTCGTTTGAGATGGCTTACAACAACAATTATAAAAAAGGAGCGAATTTTTTAGCTAACCTGTTTTTCAAGTATAACACCAATCTCATTACCCGGTATCAATACCAGGATGTTAATCCTGACACCGCCCATCACTACTCAAGCAGCGATACTGTTCTCTTCAATACCTACCTTAATGCCAACAATAGCTTTACCTATGGTATAGAACTGACGAATCGCGTGCCTGTCGTTAAAAATTGGGACATGACAATCAACTTCAACCTGTTCAACTCCAAGATCAATGTTGACGATCCTAAGTTGTCTGCCATATCAAACCAAAGAACGAGTTGGTTTGTAAAATGGAACAATAGCATCAAGTTCCTGAAAACATTTTCGGTGCAGTTGTCGGCTGACTATTATGCCAAAACTGTTTTGCCACAAGGTGGCGGTGGTGGACGAGGCTGGGGTGGCGGTCCTACAGCAACTGCGCAAGGATACATTAACCCCCGTTATTCGTTTGATATAGCTATTCGTAAGGATTGGACGTGGAAGGGAGGTAACAGCGCTTCTATAAATTTGAGTATGAACGATTTTTTGAGAACCCAGGTTTACAGTACCTACTCTGAATCACCTTTCTTAACGCAGATATCAGAGCGCAGAAGAGATCCACAAATTCTCAGGCTTAATTTCAGCTACCGGTTTGGCAAGTTTGATGTCAACCTTTTCAAAAGAAAAAACACAAGGAGTGATGCAGGTACCGGCACAGACATGATGCCGCAATAAGTGTAAGTAAGTTCTCAATAGAAAAAGGTCGTCAATGTAGCATTGACGACCTTTTTTATTCCTACAGTAGTAGATGAGTTGTTACAACTTCTCAGCCAGTAAACGCTCAAGTACATAGTGTACGATTGGGCAAACTGTTGAATTTTTTTGTGTTAGTTGTGGACGCTTTAGTAAAACATCCTCATCCGTATAGGGATACCTGGCGCAATCACTTGGCCGCTCATCGTAAATACCGCAGTAATTATTTTCGTCTAAAAATGGACAGGGTGCCGTTTTAGCAATGTAATCGCCATCGGAATCAAGACGTAAATAAGTTTCGATAAAAACACTTTCCTTCATTTTCAAATGCCGGCTGATGCGTTTGATATCAGGAGTTTTGAACCGTGGAGAATAATTTTTACAGCAATTGCCACATTGCAAACAGTCGATTTTTTCAAACGCTTCCTCATGCAGGTGCGGCAGTTTTTTTAGCACTTTATTTTTATCGGCACGTTGCAAAAACTGCTTATACTGCTTTTGATGGTCAGCAGATTGTTTTTGCCAGTCAGCGATTGGAGATTTCTGCATACCTTCTAATATTCACGCTCATTTACTTCTTTTTATTGCTTAACCAGTGCTGTGCCGATGAACGGAGCGTCGCAACTATGTCTCCCTCAATGATATTTGGCTGGTCACCAAAAAAATCTCTTCATTAAGCGAAAACTGCCACTAAGCCAGGGCAAGATCGAGTACCTGCTGCATGTTTTTTACATAGTGAAAAGACACGCCCTTTATAAACTCCTTGTCAATTTCATTTACATCTTTTTCGTTTTGCCAGCACATAATAATTTCTTTTAAGCCGGAACGTTTGGCTGCCAAAACTTTTTCTTTAATACCACCCACCGGCAGCACTTGCCCACGCAGCGTAATTTCGCCGGTCATGGCCATAAAAGGCTTCACTTTGCGACCGGAAAAGGCACTTGCCAGCGACGTGAACATGGTAATGCCGGCGCTGGGACCATCTTTAGGCACAGCACCTTCGGGCACATGAACGTGAATACTTTTTTTCTGAAACAACTCAGGATCAATATTATATTTCTTGGCATTTGCCTGCAGAAAGCTAAGGCAGTAGAGGCACTCTCCTTCATTACATTGCCAAGGTTACCGGTAAGTTTCAGATCGGGTTTGCCATCGCTTAAAATGGTTTCGATAAAGAGAATATCGCCACCAACATAGGTCCAGGCAAGACCAACCGCCACACCGGGCATATTGACCGTTTTATAGATTTCGTTGCTGTAGCGTGCCGAACCCAAGGATTTTTTCTATGTCCTGCACAGTAAGGTTGGCTTTTACCTTGCCCTTAATTGCCATTTCCTTAGCCTGGTAGCGCATGATAGAGGCTAATCTGCCGGTCAAGTTCCCGCACACCACTTTCGCGGGTATAGCTCTCAATGATTTTTTCCAGCACTTTGTCAGCAATTTTAAAACTGCCGAGTCTTTAAACCATGTGCTTCAAATTGCTTGGGCAACAAGATGGCGTTTTGCAATCTCAACTTTCTCTTCAATTGCATAGCCACTCAGATCAATGATCTCCAACCGGTCGCGCAGGGCAGGTTGAATTTGGTTGATGTTATTGGCAGTAGCTATAAATAAAACTTTGCTCAGGTCATATTCCAACTCAAGATAATTATCGTAAAAAGTATGGTTTTGCTCCGGATCCAGTATTTCCAGCAATGCACTGCTTGGGTCGCCGCGGTGATCACTTCCACTTTATCAATTTCATCGAGTATGATAACAGGGTTGCTGGTTTTTATCTTTCGTAATGCTTTGAATGATTCGCCCGGGCATTGCACCAATATATGTTTTTCGGTGTCCGCGCAATTCACTTTCATCATGCAATCCACCCAGGCTTAAGACGTACATATTTTCTGTTTACAGCATTGGCAATACTTCTGCCCAAGCGAAGTTTTACCAATACCCGGAGGCCCAATAAAACAGAGAATAGGACTTTTCATATCACCTTTCAGCTTTAAAACCGCCAGGTATTCGAGTATTCTTTCCTTTATTTTCGTCATACCATAATGGTCGTTGTCCAGCACTTTCTTTGCCTTTTTCAGGTCGTAACTGTCCTTGGTATATTCTTCCCATGGCAGGTCGAGCAACAGGTCGAGGTGATTGTACACAACAGAATAATCAGGGGTGCTGGGGTGCATTCTTTCCAGCTTTTCTATATTGCTTTTAAAGAGATTTTTGGCAGCCTGCGGCCATTTTTTACTTTCGGCTTTCTTCTTCATTTCGGCCAGCTCGCGGTCGTTCAGGTCGCCGCCTAATTCTTCTTTAATGCTTTTTAATTGCTGTTGCAGAAAGTATTCACGCTGTTGTTTATCGAGTTCGGTGCGTGTTTTATTGGTTACTTTATTTTTTAGCTCAGCAAACTGAAGTTCCTTTTGCAATATCTGCATCAATTCTTCAGCACTTTGCTTTACATCGTTAATTTCGAGCAGGCTTTGTTTTTCACCCAACTCACTATTAAGATTGCTGCTAACAAAATTGATTAAGAACGATGGATTTTCTATGTTCTTTAATATGATGGATGCCTCGGTAGGAAGGTTTGGCGACATGGCAACAATTTGCCCGGCCAAATCCTTTATATTGCTTACATAAGCTGCAAAATCTTCGTCCTGCGGTATAATGTCTTCATCAAGCAACTTAACACTTTGGCTTTAAAATAAGGATCGTCAGTTGTTATTTGCTTCAGGGCAAAGCGCTTTTTTCCCTGAATGATAATGGTAGTTCCACCATCGGGCATTTTTATCAGTTTAACTATGCTGGCAATGGTACCAATCTGCACAGGTCTTTTATTTCCGGATCTTCAATGGTGCTATCTGTTTGCGCAAGAACGCCAATTAATTTATTGCTTTTATAAGAATCATTAACGGCCTTTATACTTTTATCGCGGCCAACAGTTATTGGCAAAACCACCCCGGGAAAAAGACCGTATTTCTTAGCGGAAGAACGGGAAGTCTCGCCATTGATCTCAATTATCTTATCATTGTCATTTTCATTTTCATTCAGAGGAATTATCGGAATAAAATCAGTATCGTCTTCAGCTTAGATAAAAATTCTTTTGAGTCATATTTAATTATTAGTAGACAATATGTCACTGCCTACTGCTTGTTTTATGTATTCTGGGCAAAAGTAAGAAGGTTCAAGATTAGTGCCAGTCAAATTAAATGGAGTGGCTGCTACCAAAGTGGCATAAAAAAGCATTGCGTTTAGCAATGCTTTTTTCATAATATCGTAATTTGATTATAATCTAAAACCCACACCCAATTGCACTTGCTGACTCTTCCAATTATCCTGGCTGCCAACATCGTTAATGTTATTTAGGCCAATATTGTAACGCCCATACACGCGTAGCATTTTAAATTGATCTGGGCACCGCCGGCCATAGAAAAATCGCCACTTTTAAATGCCTGCTTCACCATTCTTAAGTACCGATTTATCTTTATTTATCAAAATGCCAAATTGTGGTCCAACGTTAAGCGTCAGCATATTGCCAACATTGTAGCGCAGCAATACCGGAATGCTAAGGTAGCCAAGCCTTATGCTACCGGTGGAGTTTCGCGCAATTATTAAAAACAGCATTTGTTCCCGAGGCCCTTTTTGTATTGATTTGGTTCCACAAAACTTCGGGTTGAATACCCCATTGCTTGTTAAGATCGGCTTCCGCAAAAACACCTACATGGTAGCCCAGATCATACTCCTCATCAAATGCCTTCCCCGTAACTTTATCCAGATTCGCGCCCACCTTACCACCAATTCTAAAATCCTGTGCATTGGCAGTTCCGATACAAAAAAGTACCACCGCTGCTAGTCCCATAATTTTTTTCATGGCTGTTTTTTAAGGGCAAGTTCAATTGTTATGCCAATCGCCGAAAACCGAAAAATGGTTCTGTTGAAGAAACGTTAATGAAAATTGTTCAGGCACTTGCAAATAATTTTTCTTTGCGGAGTTCAACTGCGGTAGAGAAAGGAGCAGTTGTTGCGACGCTCCGTTCAACAGCCAATCGGTGTGGAGCAGCAGCCTGCAAAACAGAAAACATTTTTTCGGTCGCCTGCTTTAAAATCCTGTAGTTTAATTAATAAATACAAGCACGTCTGATGCTTGTGAGAAATCAATAAATTAATACCTTTTTATTAAACCTAAACCAATTCTATCACCGTTATCTCAGGCAATATCCCTACCCTCCCGGGTAGCCAATGAAACCATAGCCGCGGTTTACATACAACTTTTGTTTTCCTTCTTCATACAGACCTGCCCATTGCCTGTACACCCATTGCACCGGGCTCCATTTAAAAAAGGGCGTTTCTACGCCAAATTGCATTCCGTGGGTGTGACCCGCTACATCAGGTCCACGTCGCTATATTTGGGGCGAACCTCTGCATCCCAATGAGTGGGGTCGTGGCTTATCAATATTTTAAAGGGATAACTTTCGGTGCCGGCATAGGCAAGATCCATCGTGCCGTACTTGGGAAACCCTTTTGCACTCCAGTTTTCAATGCCCAGCAAGTGCAATTGTCATCGCCGTTTCGCTGTAAGCGGTACATGTTCGTTCATCAGCAGGCGCCAACCCAACTGCGCATGAATGTTCTTTACGTTTTCAAGGTTTTCTTTTTTGGCTGCAGGAGAAGCCCATTGCACATAATCGCCATAATCGTGGTTGCCTAAGGTGCTGAATACACCCATCGGCGCTTGTATGCGGCTAAAAACGTCCATGTAGTCATTCATTTCACTGGCATGGTCGTTTACAAGATCGCCGGTAAATAAGATAAGGTCAGGCTTTTCATCCAGTATCATGTCAACACCTTTCTGCACCGCCTCTTTATTGGTAAAGCTGCCCGAATGAATATCGCTGATCTGCACTATCTTCAACCCCTTAAAACCTGCGGGCAATGTGTCGAATTGCAGTGCAAACCGTTTGATACGATAATTATACTTGTTCGTAAATCCGTAGATGAAAGTACCGAAAAGACTACCGCCAACGCCTACACCCAACCAGCTAAGAAATACAGAGCGGCTAAGGTTCCAGGCATTATTATCCGCATCATCAGCCGGAAACATCTTGCTTACTATCCATACAATGCCTCTTCTGCAATCGTCGATAAGAAAAAAAACAGCAGCCAGAATTTTGGCAATGAACAGACCGGCAAAAATGGCGAACAGATAATTGCGCAGGGTCTTTGGCCAGGTTTCGCTATTGAATGCCGGAAGCAATAACAAGAAGCCAACCGCTGCTAAAGAGAGAAGCCAATAAACTGTGTAAACAAGTATTTTTGTTCGGTCGCTGGCTGCCGGACGACAAATATTTCACGATCTGGAAAACATAGAGATCCAACAAAAGCATTACTACAATTATCATCCACCAACCACTCCTATTGCGCATCTGTCAAAAAATTTTTTGCAAAGTAAACCGATGCATATATAACAGACTTATATATTATTTGTTGAAAACTTACAGGAATGTATTAACGCTTAAAAAAAATATTTCTTGCCGGAAACTGTATTTTTGCCGCGTGAGGAAAGCCCTATCTATTGCGTAAGGAAGTTGTACCATTTAGCCTTTCCCCTGTTATCCGATCTAAATATTTTTCGTTCAGGTGATGGTGTATTTCCTCCTATTCCAATAAAAAAAAGTTTATTGTATGCATTTAACATATTACGGTCAGTCGTGTTTTTCGGTAGAGATAAAGGGAAAAAAAATTCTTTTCGATCCTTTTATTACGCCCAACGATCTGGCAAAAGAAATAGATGTTAATGCCATTGAAGCTGATTACATTTTTTTAAGTCACGGGCATAGCGATCATATAGCCGATTGTGTCAGCATTGCCAAACGTACCGGTGCAATGGTAGTTTGTGCCTTTGAAGTAGCACAATGGCTCGGCATGCAAGGAGTAGAAAACACGCACCCAATGAACACCGGTGGTAAATGGAAATTTGATTTTGGAAAAGTAAAATGTGTGGTAGCACACCATAGCAGCGGGCTACCCGATGGATCGTATGGCGGCAACCCTATGGGTTTTGTTTTTATGACCGATGACGACAACTTTTATTTTGCCGGCGATACCGCCCTTACACTCGACATGCAATTGATACCCCGCTGGACAGATTTAAACTTTTGCATCTTACCACTCGGCGACAACTTTACTATGGATGTGAAAGACGCAATAGTAGCTGCTGATTTTGTAAAATGCCATGTGGTGGTAGGTGTACACTACAACACATTTGACCTGATAAAAATTGATACAGAAAAAGCCATTACCGACTTTAAAGCGGCAGGCAAAACATTGCTGTTGCCTGAGATCGGGCAAACAATAGAGTTATAATTTTTCAATACAAATACCCAAACCGAAAAAATATACATGGGCAGAATTATAGGTGTAGCCAATCAAAAAGGTGGAGTAGGCAAAACAACCTCCGCAATTAACCTGGCAGCCAGCTTTGCGGTATTAGAATATAAAACGTTGCTGGTAGATGCCGACCCGCAGGCTAACAGTACTACCGGTGTTGGCTTCGATCTGCACAACGTAACCAGCAGCCTGTATGACTGCATGGTAAACAACGCCTCTACACAGGATGTGATCTTAAAAAGTGACATTCCTTACCTTGACGTGATACCCTCGCATATAGACCTGGTGGGGGCTGAGATAGAAATGATCAACTATCCCAACCGCGAAAATGTGATGAAGCATTTGCTGGCAAACGTAAAAGATCAATATGATTTCATTGTCATCGACTGCTCACCATCTTTGGGATTGATAACCGTAAATGCGCTGGTGGCTTCTGATAGTGTGATCGTACCGGTGCAATGTGAATTTTTCGCGCTGGAAGGATTGGGCAAGCTGTTGAACACCATTAAAATTGTACAAAACCGCCTGAACCCGGGATTACAAATAGAAGGCATTCTGATGACCATGTATGATGGTCGGCTGAGGTTGTGCAACCAGGTAGTAAGTGAAGTACGACGACACTTTGATGAAATGGTTTTCACCACCATCATTCACCGCAATACGCGGTTGAGCGAAGCACCCAGCTTTGGCAAACCTGTGATATTGTACGACTCTGATAGTAAGGGCGCTGTAAATTATCTAAACCTGGCAAAAGAAATATTGCAGAAAAACGACCTGACCAAAATGCGGCAGGAAGAAAGGATCATGGACTAAGAAAGGTGGAAGGTGAGAAGGTGGAAGGTAGAAGGTGGAAGGTGGAAGGTGGAAGGTGGAAGGTGGAAGGTAGAAGGTGAAAGGTGGAAGGTGGAAGGTGGAAGGAAGAAGGTGAAAGGTGGAAGGTGGAAGGTAGAAGGTGGAAGGTGGAAGGTAGAAGGTGGAAGGTAAGAAGGTGGAAGGTGGAAGGTGGAAGGTAGAAGGTGGAAGGTGAAAGGTAGAAGGTGGAAGGGAAAGGTAGAAGGTGGAAGGTAGAAGGTGGAAGGTGAGAAGGTGGAAGGGATACAGGCAAGGGAACAATGTTTTTTTAAAACGTAAATGCAAAATTCTTCCGCTGCTTAAAGTACCACAGTGCGATGCGGATGAACGTAATGCGACGCAACGATGAACCACAAAGCCCGCCTGCCCGTAACCATAAACCAAACGTTGCCGATTACCTGAACACGATTGAAAATGAGTACACCGCTGCTACCAAATTTTGCAGACTGGTGAGAAACTAAAGCATACAATGAACCAACCCAATAAAAAAGATGCGCTTGGAAAAGGCATCAGAAGTTTGCTTCAAAATATTGATTCAGATCTGAAGACGACGGTCGGCACACTTAAAACGCCGGTAGCAGAGTCGGCAACGGGAATCAGCCGGATACCGCTGGAAAATATTACGATAAATCCGAAACAGCCTCGCCGCGATTTTGATGAACAGGCGCTCAACGAACTGGCAGCTTCCATTAAAATTCACGATATCATTCAGCCGGTAACCGTGTCGCAACTGCCCGGTGGCAAATACCAATTAATAGCCGGCGAACGCCGGTACCGGGCCGCAAAAATGGCCGGCCTGTACGACCTGCCCGCCTATGTGCGCCATGCCAATGATAATCAACTGCTCGAACTGGCGCTGCTGGAAAACCTGCAACGCGAAGACCTGAACGCGATAGAAGTGGCGCTGAGCTATAAAAGAATGATGGAAGAACTGGAATATAACCAGGAGCAGGTGGCCGAGCGTATGGGAAAAGAAAGGAGTACGGTAACCAACTATATCAGGCTGCTGAAACTGCCGCCGGATATACAACTGGCAGTGCGCAACGGAGATATTTCAATGGGGCATGCGCGGGCATTAATAAACGTAGATACAATAGACAAACAACTATACGTATTTAATGAAGTGCGGCAAAAGGGTTTGAGTGTGCGGCAAACCGAAGACCTGGTGCGGCAGATATATCGTGAAAATGGAAAAGAAACCAAGACTGCTCCCAAGGTTTTGCCACCCGCCTACAAGCGTATTGAAGATAACCTGGCATCGTACTACGGCACCAAAGTAAAGTTGTCGCACAACAAAAATGGCTTTGGCAGCATAAGCATCGAATACTATTCGCTGCAGGAACTGAATAAAATATTGGAACAGATGAATGTATCGGCAAGCTAAGGAACCATGAAGATTGCAATGCAGATTTTGGTGAGCGTGCTGCTGATGGCTGCCGGCAGGGCAACAGCACAAAACGGAAAACCACTGGTAGTGCCAACCGACTCCACCACGCGCACCGTAAACCCTGCATTTACCAAAGACACACTAACGCGTATAGTGAACAACGATACCATTAAGATCGTTCCAAAACATAACCCGCGGACAGCTACCCTACATTCACTTATTTTACCCGGTTGGGGACAGGCATACAACCATGAATACTGGAAAATACCCATAGTGTACGGTGCGTTGGGAACAGCAGCCGGATTTTTTATTTATAACAACACGTGGTATAAACGCACCAAAAAAGCATTTGAAATTCGTATAGATAATGATACTGCCAACTTCCCATCTATACACCCAATTTTGCAGCCGCTATCGGCACAATCGCTGCAAATCTATAGAAACTCATTTCGGCGCGACAGAGATTATTCGGCACTTTATTTCATCATACTCTGGGGGCTAAATATTGCAGATGCTACCGTGTTTGCCCACCTGCGCAACTTTGATGTAAGCGAAGATCTTTCGCTGCATATTAACCCCACCATAAAAGCAAATGGCAGTGCCGGCTTTAGCCTGGTGTTGGGTTTTAAGTCGCCGCAAAAGGTGAATAAGAAAATTCTGTAGAAAGACCGGAGATTTTTTCCGGGGCATTTTAGCAGCAAGGTTTTTTTCGGAGTTCAGCGACGGTATTTCAATTTTGCATTGTTGCGACGCTCCGTTCGTCAGCATCTCTCCGGTTAAACATTTATGTACAAGAAGATAAAACCGCTACAATATGAAAATAGCTTTGGTAGGCTATGGCAAAATGGGCAAAGCAATTGAAGAGATCGCCCTGCAGCACGGTCATGAGATCGTATTGCGTATTTCCATTGACAATACGGAAGATATGACCGTTCAAAATTTGCAAAAGGCAGATGTTGCCATCGAATTTACCGGCCCGGAAAGTGCTGCTGAAAATATTAAAATGTGTTTGAATGCGGAAGTTCCGGTAGTGTCAGGTTCTACCGGCTGGCTGCAGCAGTGGACTGAAATTGAAAATCTTTGTACGGAAAAAAAAGGTGCTCTCATATATGCCAGTAACTACAGCATTGGCGTCAACTTATTTTTCGAACTCAACAAAAAACTGGCTCAACTCATGAGCCCCTATCCTGAGTATGAAGTAAACCTGCACGAGATACACCATACACAAAAGAAAGATGCGCCCAGTGGCACTGCCATCACCCTGGCTGAACAAATAATTGCCCAGGTACCCCATAAGACCAGGTGGGTAAACGACATCAGCGATAACCGGGAAGAATTAGAGATCATCAGCGAAAGAATAGACCCGGCACCGGGCACCCATACAATAAAATACAACTCTGCTATCGATGATATTGAGATCGTTCATACCGCACATAACCGTACAGGGTTTGCTGCCGGTGCGGTAAAGGCTGCTGAGTTTTTGGCTGCCAGAAAAGGTATCTACACCATGAAAGATGTATTGGGATTATAACGATGATGTGGTTCTAATTTTCCAGGGCACGAATGGTGTAACCTTGCCGGGCAAGAAGTTGCAGCACACCCTTTTCACCACCCAAATGCCCGGCGCCCACGGCAAATAGTGAAGAACGTTGGCGTGCAATTTCACCAAATTGCGCAGCCCATTTCTGATTGCGCTGGTACAACAGTGTTTCTAAAAAGCTGCCGGCAATGCCCTCATCGGTGGTACTAAGAAGATATAATTTTTCAATATCCTGGTTTCTATAAACCTGCAACATTTCATTCATGCTTTCACGATACTTTTCTATATGCTCTATCGTCTTCAGCAGCTCATGTGCCTGCACATCGTACGGTATTGAGGCCAGAATATCCGCCTGAAAAGCAATGCTCTCCAGGCCCAACAAAGGTTTATTGGCGTTTTGGGCTTCTTCTATCAGCCGTATTTCTATACCGTTCTTTTGCTCGCAAGGCAAGAGAAATTCGTATATGCCTGACGATATCATGATAGGCGGTTGCCGCTCAAAAAGGGTGAACGGAATTGATGGCTGATGAGTAGAAAAAAATGTTTCAATGGTTTGATAGCCTTCAGCACCCAGGCTGTTTAGCAGGCTGTTTTCTTCATCGGCCGCCTCTGCTAAAAAGCCGCTTAAAATTTCAGCAGCGTTTTCCATATCAACTTCCAGGTACACCTGCTCAACTAATTTTACCACCGTTTTTACCGCGCTGCTTACATTAAAATCCTCCGCACACATAAGGTGCATAGTTCCAAAAAAATAAGACGGTTGTTTTATATCCTTGCCGGAGATTTCCCACAACAAAGT
Source organism: uncultured Chitinophagaceae bacterium (assembly GCA_963726895.1). Classification (GTDB taxonomy): domain Bacteria; phylum Bacteroidota; class Bacteroidia; order Chitinophagales; family Chitinophagaceae; genus Segetibacter. Next base: position 318,735 of record CAVSED010000016.1, read on the forward strand.
CTTTCCGTTCTGTGCTGTTTTTAAGGCAGGCTTTGCTTTTCTTCTGATCCAAAAGGCTAAAACTGATAACGCGAGAAATCCTGCAATTAATTTTTTATTCATGAGGGTAAATGAGCTGAATTGGCATGATTTTGTAGCTATAAAAAATGTTTTTTAAGGGTTTAGGGTTGAAAAGGAGGCTCAATTCTTTGAGCCTCTTACTTTTTTATAGAAGTTCCATAGCAGTTGTGTACAATCGTTTCCGGCCTGCCTAAACAAATCATTATTATATAAGCCCTAATGTTTTTACACCCACATTTTCTATATGTACATCCTCATTATTGTAGATATAATTGGATAGGATGAATGGTTGTGTAGAAAAAAAACCCCGCAAAAGAATAAGTGTGATTACCAACTCGGACAGCCGATTCCACCTTTCCGCCCGCTATTCATTCGTGGTGAGGCTCCGTTCCCAAACCAGTTCATACGAAAGCTTATTCTCAATTGCCCGAAGTAGTAGTAATCTTTACTCTTGCTGCTGCCACGAATAGTGCCACCGGCGGGATATGGTTGAGGATTTTCTTTGGTCTTATCGCCTTTGAAAGCCACATATACTGCCTCAGCGCCCTTGTGTGCAAACAAAATCTCCTTATCTACATAGGTAGTGCTTATGTCATCCAGGTAATCGGTAAAAAGTTTTCTAACGCCTATCTCAACCCCTACCTGCACATCATCCGACAGCGCCAATTTTACTCCGCCTCCAAATGGAATGTTCAACTGGGTCTTCTTATACTTTTTCCGTTCAGGATATTCAGGCAACCCCTGCCCTTCGGTGCTCAATCCGATCAACCAGGCTTTATTGCCCAATGAAGTCATAGGTATAGGGGCTAAAATTAAATACACCCACACCACCAAACACATAGGGTGTAAAGAAGTGAGAATAAAGATTTAGCAAATCATACTCTCCCATCAGCGAGAATTCCTGCACAATAGTTTGAAAATCGAGATTTCTGCGCCGCAGTAGCGGATTGTTGCTCAAACGGTCTGCAGCACCCAACTTCGCAAAAGAATAATCAGACCGTAAAGCCAGGTTATCAGTCAGGTTAAAAGTGGCCCGGCGGCAACAACGCCCCGCGCCTGGTCAAAGGTTACCCGCTTTTGTTGTATGTCACCGGTGTAATTAGCAAATCCACCCATAAGGTGTATACGAAAAGGCTGCGCAATAACATTACCAGTTATCATTAGCAGCATTACACACAGAACTTGTTTCAGCATTTTCTTCCAACGTTTAGGGTGCGTTACACCTACTTGATAAAATATTGTTGTATTATTTTTTCTCTTACCTGTAATAAATACAAATAGTATTCGCGCTGCACGCAAAACAATTTCTATTTCTTGCTACTCTATTCGTACCGGTTCATCATATTTTTTTGCTTCATTCACAAGAAAGGCAGCAAAACTTTCTTCGTGGGCAAAAAGAAGATCGCTAAGCTCCCACCCCGCATAGAATCGAAAACTTACCGGTTGTTGTTGCAGGCCGGCTGTTACAGTGTACGTATTCTCAATGTCGTTGGTTCCTTTATCGGGTGTTTTACCAAAACCGACCACCTGTTCTTTCCGCATCATAACCGCCATCCCTAACTTATCCTTATTTTCTGACTGGGCATCGTATGTGTACAAAACGCTGCTCTTTCCGGCAGAGATCGACTTATACTCCTTGCTTTTTAAGTTTACAATGCCTGTAACCAACTGTGCACCAGCAGAAGCATTGCTCACTGTTATCTTAGTTTCATAAAAATATTTACCGCCCCATATACTTATTTCCTCTGTTACGTCCACCGGCGGCAGGTTTTGTAACACCTGCCAATGCAGGTATTCCATGGTAAAGATCGCCCGCACCGGACCATCTGCAACTTTCTTAAAAGTGGTTTTTTCAATTGCGTTTCCACCTAAGCGCACCAGTGTATCGCGACCATTGTTCTTTACCTGCACCGCCAGCGATCCGGCACCCAGCGAACGCCCGACCGCCAGTATATCCATCCCCCAGGGCGAAAGATTGTGGTAGCTATCTGCGGGGTTGGCACCCACCGTATCCATCATCATTTTAGGTGTGGTCTTCCCATAAATATCCACTGTGTTTCGCGTGTCCAGGTACAAGCGAAAAGCAACTTTATCGTTTTCCCAAGCCGGGCCTTCGGTCAGGTACAACGGCAGTTTTGCCTTCGAAAAATCTGTTGGTTGTGTGCCCGCCAAAATAGAAACCGAGTCCAGTTGCGCCCCAAAACTATCGTCCTCGTTCTTGCGTCGCATTCTTACATGCGCCCGCATCGTTCCTGTCGGCGGTGGCTTCATTGTGGCTACCGCCGTTAATGCGATTTTTTGATTAGGCTCAAACTTTTGCAAAAATGCTACTTCATCCCATTTTCCATCCCGGTTTAGATCGTCAAATTGCAGGCTGATCGTTTCCTTGCCTGGTCCGGTCACACTAATGAATTTTCCTTCGCCCAACCCGCCCATTTTCTCCTCCAGCATTGCCCGTGTCAGTACCACCAATTCGTCAGCGCGTTCTATGGCAATGGGGTTGGTCAATACAAACGTGTACTTCTTTTTTGCCAATTGCTTTTCAGCACTGCAGCCGCACATTGCCGCCAAAACTCCCCATAAAATATATTTATATCTATCGATCATCATAGTGTTGCAGGTTACCATCTCCCTGGCTGAAAACAGATTTACGTGCGACAAATACAAAAATAGAGCCTTAAAAAAAACAGCGGATGCAATACCCGCTGTTTCTACTATACATTTTTCGCAAAGCCCTACCTGTAGAATTTTTTTATGAGCCCAACAGTTTAATATAATTCTACTTCAGTGGCGTCGCACTCTTGTACTGTTACAATTTATGGAGCTTTTTTTCTGCTGCCTCTTATGAGCGAAATTGATCAGGGAAGGTTGTAAGGCATACTGAAAGAATACTTGCCCGATCCTACCTGTAGCGCCATCCTTTCCTTGTTTATCTCACCCTTTTTTATGTCAGTCATATTTGAGATTGATTGCCCACTTTCCAGCAATTGGTTGTCGTCTGCTACCGGCAGATAAATGTCAGCCGTAGTGTTGGCAGGTATTTGCACCGTTACAGTCAATATTCCATTGTCAAGTTTCCATCCTGCGGCTGCATGCCCGTAGTAGGTATCCAGATCAGCCGCGGCATGGGTTAATCCTTTACCGGGATGTGGTTCTATAACTATGTGTTTGTAGCCGGCACCGGATTCATCGGTGTCTAAACCAGCTACAACCCTGTACATCCAATCGCCTATAGCGCCATACGAGTAGTGATTAAATGAATTCATGCCAGGGGTTTGAAAACTGCTATCTGGTTTTTGACCGTCCCACCTTTCCCAAATGGTAGTGGCGCCCATTTTAACCGGGTACAACCACGAAGGATAGGTTTCCTGAAGCAGCAGTTTATAGGCAACATTGGTATAGCCAAAACGTGATAATACATGGCAGAGATAGGGCGTTCCCAAAAAACCTGTTGTAAGATGATTGTTGTAAGACTTTACATTTTGCGCCAACCGTGCTGCTGCTTCGGCCCGCAGGTTTTCAGGCAACATGTCAAAATTCAATGCTAATACATAGGCAGTTTGCGAACTCGAAACCAGGCGTCCGCTACGCGTCATATACTCGTTTACAAACGCCTCTTTTATTTTCTTTAGCAAAGAAGTATAAGTCTCTACGTCGGCAGTTTTGCCCAGCACCCCGGCAGCATTGATCAATAGCTGGGTAGAGTGTGCATAAAAGCATTGTGCTATCAGGTATTTGTCTGTTACAGCAGACCGTCCGTCGTTATCGTCATCGGGGCGGTAAAACAACCAGTCTCCAAAGTGAAAGCCGGTATTCCAGAGGTCTTTGTCGGCTTTGCTTTGCATGTATTTAACCCAGGCTTTCATACTTTCATATTGGTTTTCCAGTATCGTTTTATCTCCATATGCCAGGTACATATTCCAGGGTACAATGGTTGCTACATCGGCCCATCCTGCCGAGCCGGCGCTGTTTTCACCTAATACATTTGGCACAACAAAAGGCACACTTCCATTTGCCAGTTGATCCGCTGCCACATCTTGCAGCCACTTGCCGAAAAAGTTATTGACGTTCATGTTAAACGCCGCTGTGCGCGAAAATACCTGTGCATCGCCGGTCCAGCCCAGCCTTTCGTCGCGCTGTGGGCAATCGGTTGGCACATCTAAAAAGTTCCCTTTCTGACCCCATTGTATGTTGTGCTGCAACTGGTTGACCAGCGAGTTAGATGACGTAAACCTGCCGGTTGGCGCCATATCACTATAAAGTGCAACAGCAGTAAAGTTTGCAGGTTTTATCTCACCGGGATAATTGGTCAGCTTTATGTACCGGAAACCATAAAATGTAAAATGCGGTTCAAACGTTTCTTCAGCTCCGCCCTTCAATGTGTAGTTGGCTTCCGCTTTTGCTGCCCGCAGGTTGGCGGTGTAGAAATTGCCCTTCTTATCCAGTACCTCCGCATGTTGAATTTTGAAATGATCTCCCGCTTTTCCTTTTGCTTTTACCATCACCCAGCCTACCAGGTTCTGACCAAAGTCTATAACCTTTTCTCCCTTTGGTGTAGTGATAATTTTTACCGGTGTAAATGTCTCCTGCTTGCGAATGGGTTCGCTATTGCTGGCAAATAATATGTTTTTAGGGCTGCTAAGCAATTTTACGCCAGACCAGTTGGCGTCATTATATCCAGCCAGGGCAAACCCGGTTTTCGCCAGGCGGGCATCTATATTCTCACCATCATAAATTTCAGCGCTGGTAATTTCGCCGGTTGCTGATTTCCAGGTACCGTCTGAAACAATTGTCTCCTTGACTACCATCAGCGTAGGAAATATTTAGTTGGAATAACAGACCAAGGTCTTTACCAAAGATGTTCTTATTACCCTCCCAGGCAAGTGGCCCACGATACCAGCCACTACCCAGCACAACACCTACTGCATTGCTGCCCTGGCTTACCAGCGACGTAACATCGTAGGTCTGGTATTCGAGGCGTTTGTTATAGGAAGTCCAACCTGGCGTTAGGTAGGCATCTCCTACCCTTTTTCCATTTATCTGTGCTTCATACAATCCGTGGGCAGTGATATATGCAGTAGCATCTACTATTTTTTTTGCCAGTTTAAAATCTTTGCGAAACAATGGGCTTGGATGATTGCGTGCGTTCTCTTGATATCCGACCCCTATCCATTGTGCTGTTATCTTTTCAGGATCAAAGAACGCCGTTTCAAAATAGGCAGGCGTACTCCATTCGGTGGGTTTGCCACTATCGATCCAAACCCTTACGCGCCAAAAATATTTTTGATTAGGCTGTAGCGCTGCCCCTTTATAGGCTACGTGCACCGATGAATTCAGTGGTAGTTTTTTCCGTCTTCCAGGTAGCGCTTTTCCAATCTGCTACGCCATTTACTGCAGGTGTCAGCATTATCTCGTAGGCAACCTGTTTTACATTTCTTGCCGGTGTTTCCAGTTGCCAGCTAAGGCGCGGTTGACGGATATCAATACCCAGGGGATTAACGCGGTTTTCCGTCAAAAGGTGCGTAACGGACGTTTGTGCAATAGCGGAAACAAGACCAAAGAGAAGTGCAAAAAACGAAAAGATTTTTTTCATACAGCAATTGTTAGGTGAAGAGAAACAGATTGGAAAGCAATATAAAACCTGGGCAGGTATCAATCAAATTTTGGCGTCCTGCGGTGTCCTGCATACAAACCACGCACCTTGAATTTGCCAAGTCTTGCAGAAAACGGAAAAGAACAAAGTGATTGGTTCTTAAAACAGGAATTAGTAGCGACTAAGCCATTGTTGTGCAAGCCCGGCTATAGCAAAAGACGATTTGAACTTGAGTGCAGGGTAAAGAGAAACTATTGTTTGCAATTACGTCGCTAAAGGAATTTCTTCTGTTCAACTAAGGAACAGTAGAAGGGTATTTTTCATTGTATTTATCTGAAAAAAGCCCCATGGGGCGTTGCCGATGAATGTAATGCGACCCCGCCAAACAAGCGGGGTAGGGCAGCAACAATGTAGAATAGCACCACGTCTGCCGGTAACCACAAAAAAAAATGGGCACTTCAGTTGTAACCGAAGTGCCCATTTAATAAATGATGGATACTACTATTTTGCAGCTATCAACACCTGCGTGGTGAACTTTTTATTGTTTGTCCCTGCAACGTCGAGCCGGTAACTTCCATTGGCAAGACCCGCCGGAACTGATATTTGAACATTGCCGCCGGTGTATTTGATGATAGACTCACAAACCACCTGACCACCGGCACTTACTAATTGCGCCTGGTACCTGCCCTGTGGCAAATGACTGAATTGTACACTTATGCTGTTGCCGGTAACCGGGTTTGGATAGACCAGCAGAGTTGGTTTTTCACTAACCGAAACAACCTTACTTATAAAAGACGTACCGTCGGTCGCTGTTGTTCTTATACGGTAGTAAGCTACCTCGCAGGCTTTTTCATCGGTGATAGTATAGTTGCTTTGATCTGCTGACAAACCTTTGGCTGGGACAGTGTTGATGACCGAAAAAGTATTGCCGTCAGATAGATTTCTCTATAGCGTATAAACTACCGCCAGTTTCATTTTCAACCTGCCAGTCGATAGCTACTCCAGCGCTGTTTTTACTGGCTGCAACATTTACTTTTACGTTAGCTTTTTTAGATGGGCTGAATACGACTTTAAAACGGTCGGCTGCGCCAGATGCTACATCGGTTGCAATAGTGAAACTGATGTAAGTAGTATCGACAGTGCTAATGGGAGTAAGTGTATTTAAATACCTGTCCTGGAGATATGCGTCGAAAGATGGTGAGAATTCCTTAGGTACAAATCTGAAAGTATAGGTAAGCTTATTCATGTTAGACATGCTGAGATAGATCGTATCCTTGTCTGTCAGCAGGTTTCTTCTTTCAATGGCCGAATACTTTGCCATCGCGCAAAATGCTGATACCTTCTTTGGTATTGAAACTGTTCAATTTTATCGCATCCTGCCCGTTGACCTCGTTTTGATAGGTAGAATGAAAAGTATTGATGACACCATCGGCTACCGGAGCAGCAGCGCCACTGCCAGCTAACAATGCAATAGATAAGGAAGCAATTGGGTCAGTCTTTCCGGAAGGCCGGGCTGGCAATACCAACTGTGCTGCTGGAGCTAACCTTATCGCCTTCGTGGAAGGTAATAGTGCCACCGCTATTTTCGGCGCGAATGAGAAAAGCTATACCCGACTTAATACTACCGTCTGACGGAATACCACTATTGTTAGCGCTTACATCAAAGGTGCCATCGCCGCGGCTGGAACAGGTAATGAATTTACCAACACCGGAGGTACCACTGGTTTTAGGATCAAAAACATAATAGGTGATACCCGCCACACTTTCGGGATTAGCACTATTGAAAGTTGTGCCGCCCGATGTGTAATTGTTGAAGGTGACCTTTCCAAAATTAATGGCAGACGCATATGGATTGCCTATAAGCTGGCTACCGGTTACAAAGGTTTTTGTCACGTCGCCGGTTATCACTTTTCCTTTGGGCTCAAGAGTGGTAGGGCTGGCGTTGATAGTTGGTGTTGACACCACTATGCTGCGATCTCCACGGGCGAAGATCATATATCCCTCATTGTTGGTAATAGGGGTTTTTGTAGAGGCTACTGCGGTCCAGCCTACACCTGGGTTGTAATAATAAATCGACGGGTTATTGGTACTGCCCTGGTCGTATCCATCAGTTGAACTGTAGGTAGTGCTTTTGGTGATCTGTATGCCAAAACCGGGATACGGATTTACCGGGCTATTGCGGTCTGAGTTAGATACGCTCTCCTGCCAGGCTTCATTGATAGTGGGTGCACCGGATGACTGTACAGGTGCAGTTAATAATCTCCAGCGTCTGCAGTCAGAGCCTGAACCAATAGGCAGGTTGCGCTGAATAATGAAACGCCCTGTACCGCTGTAGCTAATACTTGCTCCCGATGATGGCAGAGCAGCCAGATGAGCAGTAGTGAAAGGGTTGGAAACAAGTGTTACATCACTGTTTGCCGGATCCAAAATGCCCTGGCTTAGTTTCAATTCATTTTGAACAGCAACATTAGAACCAAGGGAAACACTTGCAGTTGATGTTTTATTGATCTCCACGTCGTAAAAAGTTTCTCCGCCAAAAGAACCGTTCGCATCTTTGACAACAGAAGACGGCGCTGTGATCGCTGCGTTGGACGAACCAGTGAAAATTACGGACTGCTCATTACTATTGAACTGACCGCTGGTGCCTCTTGTCCAGTTACCACCCACTGAAATATTATCACCCATGTTAGTACCCAAAGAAAGTGAGCCGTTTATGGTAACATTTCCGCCTACTACAAGGGGTGCACCTGAGCCTGCATAGTCCTGGGCTAGCGATGAACCATCTTCGATGGTAAGATCGTTACAGATATAACCAGCACCAATGGCGGGGAAGTTAATCAGGGTATAATTCTTAACCTGTACATTAGATGGCAGGCCTGGTCCGGTGGAAACATTAGGCCATTCCAGGCTTCTTGCATATACACCTCCGGCATTATAAGTAAGTGTAGAACCAGGACAAATATAAGTTGGTGAATGCCCGGTTACAGAACCTCCGGGTTGAATAACAAATTCTCCGGCTATTGAACTTGCCGTACCGAAATCAAGCGCTCCATTTGTCTCTACATTTTTAAAGGTTGTAGTACCTGATACAGTACCGCTACCCTGAAAAGATACCGTTCCTGAACTGGCTGAAGCATCGAACGTACCTGCATTTGCAAATGTGCCGCCATTGGCTAGAGTGAGGTTGTAACTACCCGACATAACCAATGAAGAACCAGATGCGATAGAGACAGACTTTACGACACCGTTACCAGTTGAAAGGTTAACGATAATACCGCCGCCAGGAATGTTTATATCCGTTGCCAACGTTGGAATACCACCGCACCAATTGGCGGCATTGTTCCAAACACCAGAAGTACCTCCCTGCCAAAGATTAGCCGTTACTGTTACAGTTGCAGGATTTGAGTTGGCAACCGGGCACGAAGGTGTTTGTACCACAGCCCTGTATTGAGTTGTAGAAGAATTGTTGGTGGCAGTGTATGTTGAAAGTGTATTAGCAATATCGGTTGAAGTGACAAAGTTGTCTGTAGATGATTGCCATTTCATGATCGCACCGGTTTTTCCATTTATGAGTAGTGAAGCTGAATTCTGACCGGCGCAAACAGAAGTACTGCCAATCGTATTGCCCCCAACACTCGGTGAACTTACTACTATGGCTGACTGGTTGCTGTTCGCACTGGCACATGAGCCGTTTTGCACTACCGCTCTAAATTTTGTATTCGCCGTAAGATTGGTAGCCGTATAGCTGCTGGTTGTGTTTGCAATTGTGGAAGCAGTTGCAAAATTGTCAATTGACGACTCCCAGCGTAGAATGGAACCATTGTTACCGCTTAATGAAAGTGGAGAGGAATTGGTACCGGAACAAACTGTATTGGCTCCCGCAAGAGTACCGCTAACAGTTGCAAGACTGACAATGTCAAACACATCGCTTGTATTTGTGTAATTGGTCGTTGACTCTTTAACGGTAACTCTGTACTTGTCATTAAATGTTGCAGAGGTTTTGGTTAAAGCGGCTGTTGTTGCTCCGGAAAAGCCACTTCCATTTGTAACGGTAGTCCACGAACCTCCAGCATTTTGCGAACGCTCCCAAACGTAGGAAAGCGTACCGGCTGCTGCGGCTGTAGATATGGTTGTCATAACAGCCGTGCCCGAAGTACAAAACGAGGTAGTGGTGGAGGCGTCGTTTTTGGATATGTTGGGTGGCAGAGTGATCGCATTAGTATTGTAAGCTATGAAAGCATAATCACTGTTTCCACTCGGCGTTACTACCAAATAAGCAACCTGTGTATAGTTGGAAGCAGTTATACCAAATTCAGATAGTTTAAAAGCGCACATCCTTATTTCACGGTTGGTATTGGACGTAAAAGCGCTGGAGACAGTAGCGTTGTTGAAAGCGGTGTTGGTACTTACATTAAAAAGATCGAGATCGTAGGTACCAAATGGCGCCAGCAAAGTCATATCCTGGGTTTTGGTATTGCCTATAACATTGCCGGAGACATCTACGAAACTAAACACGTCATTGCCAGTAACGGGCTGAGCAATCTGAGTAAGAACTATATCTGGTTCGGCATCAGATATTTTGGTTGGATCAATATTGAGAATTTTAAATTTCAGTAAAGCTGTTGAAGGAAGGTTTGTAATTCCTGTTCCCAGATCGAGCCCGTTGACTCCATCTGTCATTACACTTCTTATCGATTTGCCTGAAATGGTAGATACATCACCGGTGGCAGCATTACCGTCCACCAATTTTCCCAATGCCAGGTAAGTAGAAAGAGTGCCCGAGTTGGTACCCGCAATACCGGCAACTGGCAATGCTTTGAAACTACTGTTTGTAAAAGAAACTCCGTTTGCAGAAAGAGTAGCGTTATTAACCCCGGTGGCGTAGGTAGTGCTATTGTAAGTAAACCCAAGAAGATTGTGCGAATTATTTGGAATGGTTGCGCTTGGCGCAGCAGTAGTAGAAGACCAAAATCCTCCATAGTCGGTATAAAGACCAGTGAGTGATGTTGTTGTAAACACAAAGCCACCTAAAGTACCGGTGCCGGAGGTGTTGGTGACCGACACAACACCAGAAGTACCCGCGCCAATGATCGCTGTTATTTTCGAAGAACTATTTACAACATAAGAGGCAGCGGGAGTACCACCAAAAGTAACACTGGAAGCATTTAAAAAGTTGGAGCCAATAATTGTGACCGTGATACCCGTTGCAGCATTCGTTGGACTAAAACTTGTAATAACCGGCGCCGCAAATCCCGCTACTGATAAAAACAAAAAAGCAATTAAGTTGAAAAGTCTCATAAGTATGTATTGTTTGCCCACCTGCATAGCAGTGTGATTTCTTAACCTACTAGAACGGATTCACCTGTTCTTTATTGCGCTGCTGAAATTGCTTTTTTAAAAAGGGGGAATCGATTGTTGCCACAGACAGTTGCGGGGTATAAATAAGGCAAAAACGGTTGCAAGGCACACTTAATAATACCGGTGGGAAAGACCTTGCAATCTGCGGGCAAACGCAAATACAGCAGTATGTTTTTAACCACCTGATACTATCAGTGGATTTCCGCCAGGTAGGTGTATGAAAAGGGAAAGTTTTAGTAAAAGGTAAAAAATGCACAATAGAATTATACCGCACAAGTGTGCGACGCCACCGCAGCCCAATAGCATACAAATGCCCGGCCCATAAAAAAACCCATCACAAAAAGTGACGGGCTCAAATATTATAAAGCAAATACTTCTATTCGGCAGCGATCAGATCAATATCCTTTGCTTTTTCAGGAAACCAAACGGTCATCTCGCCTTTGCCGCGGTTTGCCCACGCATAGTAGGGAATGGCAACAAAAGAATTTTTCGAGGTCGTAACCGTAAAACCATCGTCAGATACGTTGACTACAGGAACCGTTGATTTAAGCGTCATAATACCATTGAGCAGATCTGGTCTGAACTCGGAAGTAAAACTGGCATCCTTTGGCATAATGATGTTACTGGTTTTTCCATTATTGTCAACCCACTCGGCACAATAGATCAATGGTCCGCGCTGCAAAGCCACCTTGCCCTGGTCAACTTTTACATTTTCGTTGGCCAAAACTTTCCTCACTTCCATAGGCAGGTTTACCTCTACCACGTCGTTCTTTTTCCATTTGCGGTCAAGTACGGCATAGCCGTTTTGCATGGTATATTCTACCGGGCTGCCGTTCACTTTTATCTCAACTTTCTTGTCGCTGGTGCCGGCAAACGTGTAGAGATCGGTGGGCATTGCCTCGTTGCGCGCCCAACCCGGAATGCGTACCAAAAAATTGAAATCAGTAGTATTTTTTGGATTGATCGTAAACTTCAGCGCGCCATCCCACGGATAGTTGTTGGTCTGCACAATGTTCACCGGTTTGTTATTGATCATCACATCGGCACTTCCGGGTATAAAAAGGTTCACATAAAAATCAGCTCCATTCTGCGCATAAACATAACCGGGCACAGAGGGTATGAGGCGGGTTACATTTGTTGGACAACACGAGCAGGGAAACCAGCCTGAACGGGTTGCCTCCATACTGCCATGCGAAAAACTGTTGTGTATCTGCATCGCATTGGTATAAAAGAAAGTATTTCCGTCAAGCCCAACACCAGAGATCAAACCATTGTACAAGCTTTTTTCCAGTATATCTATATACTTTGAGTTGCCGTGCAATAAAAACATGCGGTGATTGAAATACACATTGGCAATAGCAGCGCAGGTTTCATTGTAGGCGGTTTTGTTGGGCAACTCGTAGTTGTCACCAAACCGCTCGCCTGCAGGTATCGCTCCTACCCCACCCTGCACATAAATCTTTTTGGTCACCATGTTGGTCCAGATGGTATCGATTGCTTTTAACAAAGCTTCATCACCGGTCAACGCGGCTACGTCAGCCATTGCCGAGTAGAGATAACCTGCACGCACAGCATGACCTTCGGCTTCTGTTTGTTCCGTCACAGGCTTATCATCCTGCCAGTACGAGCCATTTTTCCATTCGTCTTTGCTGGTAAAATCATAGCCTTTATAGTGTCCACGTTCTTCTATAAAAAACTTGGCGGTGTTCAGGTATTCTTTTTTGCCGGTTATGCGGTACAACTTAACCAAACCCATTTCAACTACCTCGTGACCCGGTGCTACGTGCAGTCCGTTAGGTCCAAATACCGAACAAACCAGGTCGGCATTTTTTAGCGCTATGTTTAGAAAATTGCGTTTGCCGGTAGCATAGAAGTGTGCGGCTGCCGCCTCATACATGTGCCCAGAGTTGTAAAGCTCATGACTTAGTTCACGCTCTTTTTCCCACCTTACCTTTCCAGCCCACTCGTGCGGATGTGCCGGGTCAATGGTACGTGCAGTGTACAGGTAACCGTCCGGCTCCTGCGCGGCGGCAAATTTGGCGATCAGCGAATCAATATATTTATCCAGTTGTGGATCCGGAAACAAACTCATTGAAAACGACGCCCCTTCTATTGTCTTGTAGGGATCGGTGTCATCGAAAGGATAGATGGTGCAAAACTTGCCGCTATGGGCTGCAGCCATCTCAAAGTTCTTCATTCTGCCGGTCGATTCTATCCGCTGAAACGAAGCCGGAATAGTAACCGTAGCATTGGTTTTTATACGTGGCAACCAAAAATTATCTGTCAGTTTTACATTGGTAAAATTTACCGCCTGTATGGGATAATCGGTCTTCTGCGCCAAAAGACCCGTGGCAGCGAAGAGAAGGAAAGAAAAGAGCATTTTTTTCATGGCAAACGTTTATAATTTTTTATTCTGAAAGGCAATGTATGGTCGCCGGCAAAAGAGTTTCAATTGAGCACCGTTGCGACGCTCCGTTCAACTGTATCGCATTGTTGCAACGAAGGAAAATGAATTCGAAATCTTACAGTTAGTTCCGGCAATTTTTCTCACCGCGATTTTACGAAGATTTTCTCTTACATGTGTAAGATTGACATTTATTTTTGAATCCTTGAGAGACTGGGATCACAATCAATGTTAATATTTGCAGGTCTTATTGTCTGCTTTTACAAAATAGTCTTTGTAGTTTTTTGCCTTCTTGTCCATGCAACCTTCCAGGTTCAGTATCTCAATGTTTTTAAAATCTATCGGGTGACTTTCGGCCTGCAGTGCAATATAACCGCCGGTAAGTGGCTGTCCATCGCGGCTGAGCCAATAGTCGCCATTGTCTATATGTGCGGATTTAAAATCGTAGCTTTTGCTTACAAATCCACCGCCTATTTGTGGGTGGGTATAGGTAAGTACTGTATCGCCCTCTATTATGTGATGTACAATTGAGTCGCCATAAACCAGCACGGTTGCGTTAACCCATTGATCGCCGTCGTAGGTTTTTGAAGTTGAGTTTACACAATGCTCCAGGCTCAGTTCACCATTGATGTACACCTGCGTACCAGGTGTGCAGACATTTCCGGTCGTCCGTTCTCCTTCACCCAAGCCGCCAAGCAATTGCACTTCCACCGACACCGGATATTCCTGGTCGATGGAATTGCTTTCAGCAGACTGCGAGTGGATCATTACTCCACTATTCCGGTTGTTCCAGCTTGCTCCGCCGGGAGTCTGAGTTCCCAAAAACCGGTATTGAAATTTTAGCTTGTAATACGAAAATGGCTTTTTGTAATAAAGGTGTCCATACTTGCCATCGAATGTAGAATATTGATCGTAGGCGATCCGCAACATGCCATCCTCTACCCTGAAAGTGTTTTTAAAATTGTCATTTACCTTATGTCCAACAATTTTAATATCCCAGCCATTCAGGTTTTTTCCGTTGAATAATGACTCCCAGTTTTCTTTGCTTTTGTTCTGGCTTTTGCATTGGCAAAACATCGCCACCAGCACTACCAGGCAACCCAACGTCTTCTTATAATTTTTCACGGCGTACAGTTGAAATTTTCTTTAGCTATTTCTACAAACAAATTGTCTTTTTGCACATAAGGAAATCTGCGGCCGACAAGATTCCTTTGGCTCTCGTTATTTACTGATCAAATGTATGATATAGCCATACGAATATTTTTTATCGAGTAGCCTGTATTGTTCGTGCGGAAGTGCTCCCCAGCTATTGTCGCCACCAAGACCCCTTTGTTTCAGGTCAACATTCAGAAAGATGTTGGTCCGCGGTTTTATATCGGTGGGGTGTTGCTGCTTTTTTGTCAACCCGGGGTCAAGGTCTTCAGCCGGGTTGTTGACAGCACTAAAACAGATCGGTTGTAAACCCTCTATTTGTAATCCTTCACCGCTGCTGTTTGTGAGGGTAAGCCAGCGTACATCAGTTTTATAGCCCGCTTCCTGTGGCCGGATATAATTCCAGGTAAATTGATTTTTTACGCTGTCTTTATACAGACCAACGAACGATGAAAGATTTCGGTCCTGGTAATTTTCCCAGGGACCTCTGCCGTAGTAAGCAAGATTCTCAAAATCCGGAGGCAGCATCATACGCATACCAAACCGCGGAAGTTCAGGCAAGTCTCGGGCGCTCATGTCTATAGAAGATGTTACCTGTATATCACCATTGTTACGTACCAGGTATTCAACGGTGTAGGGTACACCGGCAGCAGTAAGTTCATATTCAAACGTGATGGGAAGACCGGCTGAACCTGTTTCTCCCACTGTTACATTTTTTACCTTTCTATCTGCATGGGCAGTTCGCCATATTCCCGATTTCACTTCCATATTGTTACCAAAATCGTTGTCGGTTGGGGCACGCCAAAAATAGGGTTCCGGCATTTGCTGCAAAACAGCGTCCCCACTGTTCAGTGAATAATTAATAAGGCGTCCCTGTTTCAAATCGAACACACCTTTTACTTTTCCGGCTGTAAAACTCAGGCGGTTATCATCTTTTTTTACCGCTGGCTTACCCTCTGCTTCGCGGGTTTTCGCAAAGTAATCGCCTGCTGTTTTAAACTGCTCACGGGCAACTTCATGCCCGGCCGGCACCAGCGGAGCAGCATTTTTTGTATAGGCAAACAGGTTCACATAAAACTCACTGCCTTCTGCTGCTTTAAACATGGGCAGTTGTATTTCAACGTCTTTAGAGCTATGCGGTGCAAGGTCAACAGCAAATGTTCCTTCTTTTACTTTTTCGCCATTCCGGTATTGTTCCCATTTGAAATCAAATTGATTCAAATTGGTGAAATCGTAGAGATTTTCGACTGTGAAGATTCCTTTCGCCGGATCCTTTGCCGTGAAAATAATGTTCTGGTAACCTTTCTTTACTTCATATAAACCCGGGTGAATGGAACGGTCGGCCGCTACCAAACCGTTGGCACAAAAGTTCTCATCGTTTTGCAGGGCATAGCCGCCCAGGTCGCCACCATAGGCATAAAATACCCGTCCATCTTTTGTCTGTGTTTTTATGCCCTGGTCTACCCAATCCCAAATAAAGCCACCCTGCATGTGCTTACTGCTATGGATGATGTCCCAATACTCCTGGAAATTTCCATTGCTATTGCCCATAGCGTGCGAATACTCGCACATAATAAAAGGACGTTTTTGCTCTGATGCGGCATAAGACCGCATGTATCCCATTCCGGGGTACATGGGGCAAACTATATCGGTGTTCCAGTCCTGACCTGCTTGTTCAAACTGTACCGGACGTGTGTTATCGCGTTGTTTCATCCACAGGTAGGCATCATGAAAAACCTTTCCGTTTCCACACTCGTTGCCCATCGACCAAATGATTACTGAGGGGTGATTTTTATCTCTTTCCACTAACCGGTGTATGCGGTCCATGTGCGCCGGTGCCCATTGTGGCAGGTAGGCGGGGTGTACGGTGGTATCGAACCAACCTTGCAAAGCTGCGCCCATACCATGACTTTCTATATTGGCTTCACCTACCAGGTATAAACCATATTTGTCGCAGAGCTTATACCAATACGGGTCGTTGGGATAGTGCGAATTACGGTCGGCATTAATGTTGAACTGCTTCATCAGGGTAATGTCTTTCAGCATCTCTTCCTTGTTCGGCACGTGCCCGTTCACCTCATCGTGTTCATGGCGATTTACTCCGTGTACGAGGGTCGGTACTCCGTTCACCATCAATTGCGCATCTTTTATTTCTATTTTTCTAAACCCTATTTTGGTTCCGGTCAGGCTCAGTGTTTTGCCGGCATTGTCCTTTAGCGCTATGATGCAATCGTAGAGATCGGGAGCCTCTGCACTCCATTTCATTGGGTTGTTTACAGTACCACCGAAATGAATGGTTTGCAATGTATCGGCTGAAACTTTTATGGGTTGCTGCTGGCTAAAAACTGCTTTGCCATCTTTGTCCTGTACCTCTACAGATAAACTGGCAGCTTTCACCAGGTTACCGGCAAACTTGCGTACATCTACATCGGCGCTAAACAAACCATTTGCATACTGTGCATCCAGGTCGCCCTTTACAAAAAAGTCCCAGACAGTTAGTTTGGGCATTGCATATAAACATACATCGCGCTCTATTCCGCTGAGGCGAAAGAAGTCCTGGTCTTCGAGGTAGCTGCCATCGCTCCAGCGAAAGACCTGCACCGCCAACAGGTTCAGCCCCTTTTTCAAATATTTGGTGATGTTGAATTCGGCGGGTGATTTCGACACTTTCGACATACCCACCTTCTGCCCGTTCAAATACACAAAGGCACAGCCCGATATAGAACCAAATTGCAACATAACTTCTTTACCGTCCCAGGTTGCGGGTACGGCAAATTCTTTGCGGTACGTACCTACCGGATTATCCGGCCCTATAAAAGGAGGATTTTTTGGGAAGGGATACACAATGTTAGTGTAGATAGGAATACCAAAACCTTTTAGTTCCCAGTTGGAGGGAACTTCTATTTTACTCCACGACACGTCATTAAGGGCAGGTTTGTAAAAATCTTTGGTGCGGTCTGCATATTTGTCAACGTATTGAAATTTCCAGGAGCCATTGAGCGAGAGATAAAATGGTGAGCGTTTGTATTCATCGGCTTTCACATCGTCCACTTTGTCGAATAACATGTAAGTGGCGTGCGGCTTTTCTTTATTTACTTCAATAAGTGTGGGATTTTCCCAATCGTTGTGCGCAGGTTGCGCATTGACCAGGTTTGCAAAAACCAGGCAGGCAAGCAAAAGTCTTTTCATTACTCTTTGATTTGATTTTCTAAACAGTGCGCTAAATTATACAAACATCGGTCTACAGATGAAAAATAGAAATGGGTAACGTAAAAGGCGGCAAGCGCGAAAGGTATAAATTCAAATTTTTTTTGGCTGCCAGCAGTTTACCCTGGTTTGGCATCCTTGCGACGCTCCGTTTAAAAGCAGTGCCCTGATGAAACAGGAGTATAACAAAAAGTGTTGCAGAATATTATTGTACACCAACTCTTAAAAGGTGAATTTGAATTGATGCTAATTTTCTTTTATAACCTCAACCTTAACCTCAACCTCAACCTCAACCTCAACCTCAACCTTAACCTCACCCTCAACCTCAGCCTCAACCTCACCCTCAACCTCAACCTCAACCTCTACTTCTGCTCAATAGAAAACAAAAAGTACAAGAGTGCGACGCAACGATGTAAAATGAAGGCTCGAAAGGCCTGGTTCAATAAAAAATCTCCGCTCTAAAATGCTGAATAATTTAGAGCGGAGATGAAAACCAGAAAGTGCAGGAATGTTTTTACTAAAGTTGTAAACCGAGCTTTACAACAATGCGGCGATACAGATAATTGAACCGGTCATAACCTTCATCGGGCAAGCCCGGCGATGGACTGCCTATATAAGTGCGGTAATTTTCTTTCACCTGTTTCAGGCTGTAACCCGCGCTGACCAACAATGCACGGTTGTTGTTAAACATCAATTTCCAACCCACGCCCAGGTCATAATAAATACCGGCAGAAGTGGAATAACCCGGGGTTTCCGCGCTGCCAGATGTCTCGCTCAATAAATTAATTCCACCATCGGTGTACATAAAAGGAGTATTTTCTTTCGTTGTCAAATCGTAGCGCAGGTCAACAAAAACCGGGATTGACCGGCCGAGATAATCATCGATGCCAATGCCCGCACCGGCAAACCATTTGTTTTTGCGTACACCATTTACAGTTTGCAAACTGAATGAAGTAGCCTGTTCACCGTTTAGCAAACCGATCTGGTTAATAGAACTGAAGTGGAGTTTCGAACTTTCCTGCGCATTGACTGTACCGAAAAGAAACATAAATATGACGATGTACCTGGTATGCATGTGACTAAATTTTACGAATTGAGGAGCAACTGTTTTATTGCCATCTCCACCTACTTAACCGGTTGAATAGAAAGTTTACTGCTCAACTGCAACTCGCCGGCAGCGGTGTAGCTGTACTGGTACAATCCGTTTTTTGCCACTACAATGGCTTGGTTATTTTGAGCGATCACCTCCTGTGCGTCGCCATCTGCAACACTTTTTACCAGTTGCAGATTTTGTGCGTCAGCCGCATTGTACACTTTAAGACCCGCCGCGCCGTCACAAACAAATAACAGGTCACCGTCTTTGCACAGCCCGTGCGGATTGGTCATAGCATAAGTTTTTACCACCAGCGGATTTGCCGGGTCCTGGATGTTCAGCACATCCAGCTCGTTAAAGCTAAGGCGGCATTCGGTGCCTGAACTGAGCGTTACATAAGCATAATTGTCGTCGGCGATCACCGGGTCGCAGGCGGTTATATGCTCCACCTGATATTGCAACTGTGGCGATGCCGGATCGCTGGTACTGAACATAAATACACCGGTCTTTGAGCCCAGGAACAAATTGTCTTTGAAGGGATAGATAGTTTCGATCTGCCACCCTACCGGTATTTTGTTGGCAAAAACCGGCGCAGCGGGTTGGGAGATGTCAAATACATTAAGGTCGGTATTGGTGACTGTGTACAAGTAGTTATTGACCAACGTAAAACGGGCTGTTGACCCGCTTAAACCCTTGATGGCAGCACTTGATGCCAACACACCCGAAGCGTCAAAAACCAACAGATCCCGGTTGTCGTACCAGGTCTTGTCGCCCGCGGCTACGGTCGTATCTTTTTTAATCCAATCTACTATCACACTATTCGGATCGTTGACAAACGCATACGAATACATACGGGGCGGAAACACATCGGCAGCTATACTTTTAACCTGCACATTTGCCGGAGCGGAAATGTCGATAGATACCAGGTCGCGATACAGATCGGCATATAAGATATTATCTTTTACTGCCAGGTCAAGATTGCCGGGTACCGCAATAAAATACTTATTGACCGGCGCAGCAGGGTTTGTATTGTCGATGATATGCACTCCCTTGTCGATCTCGTTGAGATAGATATAATTGCCCAGCATATAGATCTTTCCCGGGTTTTGTATGGGTTGAGGCGGCGCACTTTTAATGTCGGCCCGGCACTCGCAGCCACCGACCTGTACACCGGGGTATAAACAGTGTAGGTGCGGGTTGCTGTATCCTTCAGGCAACCCTGCAAAAGGGAAAGAAACATCAGCATGACTGGTACGGCAAAGAAGGAAAACTTTTTCATAATAGGTACGTTTAAAAATAGTGGGATCATTTAAATGAAAAATTTGATTTGAAGCCGGAAAAAAACAGATGTTGACTGCCAGTGCCTGTGGTAACGTTCGAAAGCCCGTATTGCACAATAGGTCCCGCGCCAACGTTGAAAAATTTGGTTTTAAGAAATGAGTAGCTAAACCCTACCTGGGCCGCAAGACCCAGGTTGCTGAACTGCCTGCGGCTGACAATATAAACGTTGCCCGGATAGTTCTCTATTAAAGCGCGCGACCCAATGTTGACTGCAGGGGTTAGCCCGGCGGTGAAGGAAAACGGACTTTTTCCCGGCGTGAAGACCAGGTCGAGTGGTAAAGAAAGAGATCGATAGCTGTTGTGAAATACTGTATTGGTACCGCTGGTATAAATATCATTGGCCGCAATAACCCGATTTTGCATTAAGTCGTAAAAGCCGGATTGAAAAGAGGTGTTTGTGCCAACAGTTGACTGCGTACTGAGATTTTGATATTGCAAGCCCAGGCTAAAATGCAGTTTATTACCCACCCGGGTTTGTACAAATGCACCCAAACCATAAGCGAAGCCGGCAGAATAAGACAACGCAGGTAAAGGATTACTAATACCCCCCGAAGGAGAAGGGATGGAAGCCAGATCCTGGTAAGCCTTCTCGGTGGTTACAAATGGAAAGCCAGAAACATTGTCGGACCAGCCGGCAAAAGCAGTAAAACCTAATTTCCACTTTGTGCGGCGGGGCGATAAAGTATTGCTAGTTTTTGTAATACCATTGGTATCTCTGCTCTCGGTTTTAGATGGCAACACCTGCAATGGCACACTGTCGCTTTCACTATGTTGCAGTGATTGTAGCCCTGTGTTTATAACAGAATACCTGCGTGGTATTGTATCCGGGTTCCCGAATGGTACTGTTAGCTTCTGAGTATCGCCCAATGTCACAGGTTCATTGGTTTTCTTTGTTGCTGTGCCGGTCGGAAAATCAGTATTGTATAGGCGACTTGTAAATATCGCCGGGCTGATGTTGTACAGCAGTAACATTCCCTGCCACTTCTTTGCGTTTGCTGATAATAGTTGCGCGATCTAAAGATGCTGCTCCGGGATTGACTGCAACTACTTTTAAGGTGTTGGCGACCCGGTTTACCGGTTGCTCTTCAGAACGTGCTGCAACAGGTTGTAAATGTGTTCCCTGGTTAGTTGTATTGTTTTGGACTCCCGATCAATACAGGCACAATACCTGCCGGTCTTCCGGCAATATTGTTTGTATCCTGACCACGATCTGCCGGTCTGCCGCCAGAAATAGTGCTTCTATCTTGCTCCTGCTTTGGTTGTACTTCCGCAACATACCACCAACCACCAGCAAGCAAACCTGCAGCCAGAAAAGCCAACCAGAAAAACACAAATCTTTTACGCCGCTTCCGGTGCCCGAGGGAAGCTGCCACATTTTCCCAAACGTTTTCACCGGGAGCAAGCTCAAAGCTTTCCAGTTTGCTTTTGATCTTTTTCTCAAATTCATTTGCTTGCATACACCTTATTTTTTTGTCCCGAATTGGTCAGCCAACTAATGAGTAAGTGCCTTGCCCGCATATATTGCGAGCGCGAAGTATTTTCACTAATGCCCAGCATTTGCCCTATCTCCACATGCGAATAGCCTTCCACTGCGTTCAGGTTAAAAATGGTCTGGTACCCCGTCGGCAACTGCCTGATCAGTTCAGCCAGGTCTTTGGCATTCAGCAATACATCGGGGTCTTCGCTACTGATGACATGCAGTTCTGCCTTCTCAAACAAAAGATCGTGTTGGTACTTTTCACTTTTCTTCAGGTAATTCAGCGCAGTGTTCACCATTATTCTTCTTATCCACGCGCCCAATTCTCCAGCGCGATTGTACTGGTGCAAAAACCGAAACACCTTTATAAATCCTTCCTGCAGCACGTCTTCAGCATCCTGCACACTTTTGGTATAGCGATAGCATACGCCCAGCATGGTTGGTGCGTATTCCAGGTACAGTTGCTTTTGCGCAGCCGCGTTACCATTCAAACAATTTTTTACCAATATAGTAGTGTCGGTCATTTGCCTTATACGCTGGTTGACACAGCCAAAAGATGGGGCGTTGCATGTGCAGGAAAATTAATTGGAAGAATGAGACTGGAAATAGCCGGGCGCAAATGCTGCACGGAGAAAAAAGTGTAAACCGAAGTACACCCCTTGACCCTACATAAATTTGGTAATAGAAAACCGCAGTGTACGGGCAACCACAAGTTTAAACGTGTGAAGATCTTTTTGTTGACCGGCAGAGGAAACAACTGGTGCTTTTGTTGCGACGCTCCGTTCATCTGTAGTACTACCAGGTAGCTTTTTTTACCGCTTGTTTTAAAAAAACTTGCTGTTAAGTGCAACCCGCAGGGTATGGAAATGTTAATAAGCCGTACCTGCATTCTCATAAAAGAAACTTGGAAGACAAGCGTGTGCGACAGACGCGAACATTTACTTCAGTAAGATTGTCGGCAAAAATATTTTTTACAACCAGTTAATGTAAGCGGGCTGCGATTATAAAACCAAAGTCCTTTTAACAGACGATCATTATAAACTTTTACCTTGTAATAAAGTAGAAACTATGAAGAAGAGTGTTTTACTGGAAATGAACAATGTGGGTATTGTAGTGGAGTCGCTTGACAATGCCATTGCCTTTTTTTTGGAAATAGGGCTAACACTGGAAGGGAGAACCATGGTTGAAGGAGAATGGGCAGGACGTGTAACGGGACTTGGCAATCAATCGGTGGAAGTGGCCATGATGATCACACCTGACAAAAACAGCCGTCTTGAACTTTCGCAATTCTTTACCCCACAAACCATAGCTGACCACCGGACTGCTCCGGTAAACTCTCTTGGTTATCTGCGGGTAATGTTCAGGGTTGACAATCTTGACGAGTTGCTGACCAGGCTAGCAAAACTTGGTGCCCAGGTTGTAGGAGAAGTGGTTAATTACCAGAACATTTACCGGCTTTGTTACATTCGGGGGCGGAAGGAATTCTCATTGGCCTTGCAGAACAACTCAATGCCTAAAAATTAGCAGGTGAAATAATTTATGAAATGGATGTATCGATGTATAAATTGACTTGTACATCTTCTTTTAGCAACAGACATTTTTTCAAAGGTCAAAAAATAAAATCAGAATTGAAAAAAACACTCCGCACTTGCAGTAACGGACATAAATACTTTAAGAGTAGCGATTGCCCAACCTGCCCCGTATGTGAAGAAGCAAAAAAGCCAAAAGAAGGGTTTCTTTCATTGCTTTCTGCACCTGCAAGACGGGCATTGGTAAACGCGAACATTACAACCTTAGCGGAACTTTCGCAACATTCAGAAAGAGACATTTTAAAGCTGCATGGCGTAGGTAAAACAACCATCCCGAGATTGCAAAATGAACTTAAAAAAGTGGGACTTGCCTTTGCGAAGTAGAAACAACAATTGTAAAAATTTTATATTGGTGAGGCTAACATGGGTTAATCAGGCGCAGTAGTTTCAATTGTACATCCAAGAAAAAAATGATGACAAACTCCACCGAATTTATTAACAGATAGACTTTCCAAATTTTTCTTCATTGGTGGTTTATCTCGATTATTTGTAAGTGTCAGAATTTATTTTTCTCGATATGATTTGAATAGAATTAAAATAAATAATATAGAATTCTTCCCTATTACAAAACTTCTGTCAAAAACATACACTGCCACCTCTTTGCACTGCCGATGAACGGACTGCGACGCAACGATGATGCTATAAAAAACAAAGGCTGGTAGCCAAAAAATAGAGGGCTACAAAAACCAGAGAAGATAAACGTAGTTTCAAAAAAATAAATCAATTTTTCGTCAGTTATTTCTCGAGTTCGTTCTTGAGATTGTCAAGACTTTTCTCCATAAAGGGACCCAACATATTGTTGGAGAGCAACAACGAAAATTTTTGCCAGGGATACCACTTTACCTTCTGCACAAGCAACCATTGCAGGGTAACGACAGCAGATAAATCATAAGCGGTAATAGTAAAGCTACCGGGCAAAGAGGCGTTGGTACCAGAGGTCCACAACGCCGCAACCTGCCGGGGCCGTTGGGATGATGTGATGGTAACCTTTGTATTGCGCAAGGTGATCGTAGCGCCTTTGCCGCTGGTGTTTGCCGAAAGGATGGTCTGCGCCGGGTCGTACTCAGCATACCAGGTTTGCCACCGCGACAGATCGTTGATACGGGTAAAAACGGAATCAGCCGGGGCGCTTATATTAACAGCCTTGGAAATATTGATGGTTGACGGCAGCAGCAATGAAATGCCGGTGAGCAACAGACCGAAAATGACAAGGCTGATGATGCCGAGCTTTATAAATTTCATATTACTCCCACTTAAAAAATTTGATGGCGGCGGCATACACCACAACTGTCCAGATGGAGAGACCAAGTAATTGCGGTAAACAATCACCCAGGTGGGCGCCTTCGAAAGCGATCTTGCGCATGGCATCGTTGAAGTGCGTAAGCGGCAGCACTTTGCACAGTGGCTGCAGCCAACCGGGAAATACATCTATAGGGAAAAAAGTACCGGCAAGCAGGAACTGCGGCAAGGTAACAATGTTTGCCAGCGGCGGAATGGTGCTTTCGGTTTTGGCAATGCCGCTGACAATGAAACCAAAACCCATGAAAAGGATGAGCGCCAGAAAGCTAAGCACCATTATTTCGAGGAAAGTAACCACCCCATGCACCAGTGTATAATGAAACGCGAAATGACCCAGCAAAATGATAATAACAGCCGTAGAAAGCTGGAAAATGACCCGGCTGAGCGCCTCGCCCAATATGATGTATGGGCGTTGTATGGGAGTGGCATAAAAACGTTTTAGCACCAGTTGCTGCCGCAGGTTGTAAAACAAAAAAGCTACCCCAAACACACCTGCGCTAAGCAGCGAAAAACCCAACTGACCAGGTAGTATAAAATCGATCGTTCTGTAAGTTCTGCCAGGTATTTTTTGAATGTTTTCGTTGACCGTGGCAAAGGTGGGCTGCCGTGGATATACTTGTTTATCGATGCCTGAAATAATAGAGCCGATAATAGATTGCAGCACCTGCAGGTTTTGCGGGTTTACAGATTCTGAACTTTTTAGGTTTACTGCATAAGGGGAAGTACCGGACGATTTTTGAATATTGATAACCGCAGTTACGCGACCTTTTTCCAGGTCTTCCCGCAGTGCCTCGCCGGTCTCATTGCGCAGGTTAATGCCTGGCACGTTTTTCAGTGCGCCAAAAACGGGGTTGGAAGTATCGGAAGATGGGTCGAGGGCAATGCTGAGCGAAACCTTATCGCCTCCGCCAATAAAGCCAAAGACGAGGATAAAAATGAGGGGAAAAGCCAGGCTAAAAACCACCGTTGACGGGCTGCGAATAATAGCTTTGAGACTTGCCCGGGTGATAGCCCACATAGCTGTGAACTGGTTGTATTTCACTTTCATACATTACAAACTACAGTGAGCATGTTGCCCACTTTTCTTCTTCTACGTTACAAGTAAGCGCGAATGATCGTTCACTTACTAATCATTATTTTACCGGATGCTGAGCTCGAAAGGCAACCGCGCCTGTGGAATGGATAACATGCTTTTCAGGCGTTTTACCTGCTGAAAAAGTGAATATTGCTCCGCTCCCAGTTCTTCTTTCAAGGTTGACACCTTAACCGTGTTGGAATAATCCTCAACCAGCGCCTGTATAAAGTTTTTCTTTTCCGGGTATTCTTTCAGTGTGTATTTTGAAAGTTTCGCCAGGCGGGCAGCACAGTTAACAGCATCGTCAATGTCTCCCAGTTTATCCACCAGGCCAATTTGCAGTGCCCGGACGCCAGTCCATACACGTCCCTGGGCAATGCTGTCTACAACCAGCCGGCGGCAGATGTCTGCCCTCGGCAACCCGGTTTTTGAAAGTTGCATAGATCCGGTCAATTGTATTTTGCACCAATACTTTTTCTGCGGGATTCAGCGGGCGGCTCACATTAGGCATATCGGCGAACGGGCCGGTTTTTACACCGTCGAAAGTAACGCCCAGCTTGTGGTTGAAAAAATCCTGCATGTTTGGTATTATGCCAAATACCCCGATAGAGCCGGTAATGGTGTTGGGTTGCGCAAAAATGCTGTCGGCATTGCAGGAGATGTAATAGCCACCCGAGGCAGCCACATCACCAAAACTCACCACTACAGGCTTTGCTTTTTTTGACAGGGTAATTTCGCGCCAGATCTCTTCGCTGGCAAGGGAACTGCCACCGGGTGAGTTGACCCTGAACACAATGGCTTTTATGTTTTTGTCGAGCCGCGCCCGGCGAATAAGATTTCGATAAACATCAGACCCGATGTCACCCGATTGACCTTTGCCATCTACAATGTCGCCCTCCGCATAAATGATCGCTATTTTATCTCCGTCTTTATGCAGGTAGTCTGCGGCTTTTACGTATTTGCCCAGGCTTACAAAGTTGATCTTAGCTGTCGGCTTTATACCCAGCTTACCTATGATCTCATTTTTTACTTCATCGTCATATTTAGCGCCGTCTATCAATTTATACTTTGCGGCGTCAGCGGCAGTTTGCAGGGCGGCAGTGTTGGCAAGCTGGTGCAGGGTAGCCGTATCCATTTTACTCTTATTGGCGGCGGCAAGCAACACCTGGCTGTAGAGGTCATTGAGGTACACCGAGGTTTGCAGTTTATTGGGTGCTGTCATTTCATAGGCACGCAAAGGTTCAGTAGCGCTTTTAAATTTACCGGCGTAGAAGATCTGGGGTTGTATCTCCAGTTTCTCCAGGGTGCCTTTTAGAAAAAATAAAGTTGTTGCCATGCCTTGCCAGTCCAGCGCGCCCTGCGGATTGATGTACACTTTGTCGGCGATGCTGGCAACATAGTAGGCTTTCTGACTAATGACATCGCCAAAAGCTATAACAAACTTTCCGGAGGTTTTAAATTCAGCTATTGCTGCCCGCAGTTCTTCACTTGCTGCATAGCCATTCGCGTTTTCTTCGCTCTTTATGTATATGCCTTTAATGGCACTATCTCTTTTGGCATAGTCAATCAGGCGCACTACATCGTACAGTCCCGGCGCATTTTCATCGCCATTGCCGGTCAGCAAGTTCAGTGGGTCGTCTTCGCTTTGTTCTTTGTATTGTTTTGACAAGTCCACCACCAAAACGGCTTTCTCACCTATATCTGTTTTCTCCGACGACGATATGCCAGCCACCACTGCCATGATCAACAAGAAACCCAGCCCCACCATCACTATCAACGCCACAAACGAAGCCAGCAGCGAGGCGAAAAATATTTTTAGGAAACTTCTCATTTATTATTTGCTATTGAGGGTGCAATTTAAAGATATTTGAAGCGCCCAACCGGCGTTTTCTATGAACCAGCTTTATTTACTTACAGGCGGCAATATGGGTGACAGGCTGCAGCACTTGCAGCAAGCATTGGCGGGTTTGCAAAGCCAGGTTGGCAAGCTGATAAAAAAATCAGCCGTGTACGAGACCGCGCCCTGGGGCAAAACCGACCAGGCTTCGTTCCTCAACCAGGTACTTGTTTTAGCAACTGCTTTGTCACCTGCTGAAACATTGCAAACCATCCTCGACATAGAAGAAAAACTCGGCAGAAAAAGATTGGAAAAGAATGGGCCGCGCACCATCGACATCGATATTTTGTTATATGGTCATGAAGTTATTTCCACCCCGCAATTGCAGGTACCACATCCGCAAATGCAGAACCGGCGCTTCGTACTCACCCCGCTCAGCGAGGTTGCTGCCGGTTTTATACACCCGGTGTTGCAGCAAACCATTGCCGAATTGTTAGCGGTTTGCCCCGACGATTTACCGGTCGCAAAATATGCAGAGTAGGTATTTGGTAGCCGGCATTTGTGCCGTGAAGAGGCATTGTTGCGACGCCTGCCTGGCCGGTAGGCAGGCTCCGTTCATCAGCATATCATTGGGTGCAGCCTCTGCCTCGAACCCGTAAAGACACAAACGAACACTAAGCATATTGCACGCAAAGGCGCGATGGAAAACAACGCGAAGAGGAATAAAAATCATTACATCATTCACTGAAACATTTCACGTTTTCATTTAAATCTAATCCAGTCATCAAAGCAGCATGTAATATCTACAAGTACAAGTGAGTTCCGATAAACCGGGATTGAAATAACACAACAATGCTTACATGATTTCCGAAAGCCGGTTTCCAAAATACCACCTAAGTAAACCATTGAATGATTATTTTTCATTCAATGTCGTTTAATTAAGGCATTTACAGTATAAATGCAGCATGTAATATCTACAAGTACAAGGGAGTTCCGATAAACCGGAATTGAAATAACACAACGATGCACAATAGACGTCCTACTGCTTGTTCCTAAAAAAAACTCCTTAGCTAAACGACATTGATTATTCATTATTCATTTACTTACAACTTTTTACTATTGCCTAATATTGCAGCTAACATTTGTAACCATGCGAAAACTATTATTCCTAACCATTATGCTTGCTTCAATTACCGCTTCAGCCCAGCAGTTTTACCTGTTTGTAGGAACCTATACGGCTAACGGCAGCAAAGGGATCTACGTCTATGAATTCGACGCTGCTACGGGTACCGCTAAGTGGGTCAGCAATACTGATAGCATTACTAATCCCTCGTATCTCGCCGTGGCGCCCAATAAAAAATATGTCTATGCAGTTATAGAAACCAATGGAACCAACCCCGGCAAACTGGCTGCCTTTTCATTTGATAGTTCGCTGGGCACCCTGCATTTTATCAACCAGCAGGTAACCGGTGGCGATGACCCTTGTTATGTCTCAGTAAGCAGTAGCAATAAGTGGATCATGGTTGCCAACTACAGCGGTGGCAGTGTCTCCGTCTTCTCAGCAAACGACGATGGTTCTCTTAACCCACGCAATCAACTGATACAGCATACAGGAAAAAGCGTGAATGCACAACGGCAGGAAAAAGCGCATGTACATGCGGCTGTTTTTAGCCCCGATGAGCACTTTGTTTTTACCCCGGATCTGGGCATGGACCGGGTGTTTGCCTATAGCTTCAATCCCGATCAACAAGAACCACTTTCGCCTGCGCCAACTCCCTATACTGAAGTGATAGCCGGCAACGGACCGCGCCACTTAACCTTCCATCCCAATAAAAGATTTGCCTACCTGGTAGAGGAGATGGGAGGTGCCGTGGTAGCCTATCAATACAACAACGGCAGGCTGTCTAAGTTTCAACAGATCGAAACACATCCGGCTGGTTTTAAAGGCGATATTGGCAGCGCTGACATACACATCTCTCCCGATGGCAAGTTCTTGTACGCCTCCAACCGCGGCGATGAAAATACCCTCACCATCTTCGCCATTAATTCGCGCAGTGGCAAATTGACGTTGAAAGGGTATCAACCAACGCTCGGTAAAACACCGAGAAATTTTGTGATTGATCCCACTGGTAATTACCTGCTGGTTGCCAATCAAAATACCAACAATGTAGTGGTGTTTAAGAGAAATAAGAAGACCGGTATGCTTACCCAAATTGGCAAAGGCTTCGATATTCCAAACCCTGTTTGTCTGCAAATGATCAGGAATTAATATCTTATACTTACTGCTGAACGGGATCTATGGAGACACAATCAGAAATTTTACAATTACTTCATTTACATATCTCAAAATATCCTGCGCAGGCAACCGATCTCGCCGGGTTCATTGCTTTTGTACAGGAGCATGCAGGCGCTGATTTATTCAGCAGAAAAAACTGCACAGGTCACCTAACCGCAAGTGCTTTTATTATAGATAATACCGGAAGTGAATTGCTTTTATTGAAACATAAGTTTCTGAATAGATGGCTGCAGCCGGGCGGACATATAGATGCAACGGATCTATCTCTGCTGCAGGCTGCTCTCCGCGAGGCTGAAGAAGAAACAGGTATCAAAGCCAGTGAACTGAAACCCGTTGGTAGCGAAGTTCTCGACTTTAACAGCCATGCTATACCTGCCAATGAGCGCAAACAGGAAAGCGCACACTCTCACCATGATGTACGGTTCCTGTTCGTGACCCACAAGGCACAAATAACTTTGGCTGTGGAAGAGTTGTCTGGCAGCAAATGGTTACCATTTACTAGTCTTGCAGAAGATGGCGAATTTGGCGAGGTTATTCAAAAGATCAACTTCCGGCTGGAACAATTTTGATAGCTGCCTGACAACTTTTATACCATCATATTCAGCGCCAGCACACCCAACAGACCTACAATACCCACAATCGTTTCCATTATAGTCCAGGAGCGAAAAGTATCTGCGATGCTGAGACCCAGGTATTCTTTAAAGATCCAGAAACCGGTATCATTTACGTGCGAGCACATCAGGCTGCCTGCGCCTATAGAAATAACCATAAGTTCGGGGCTTACATGCAGGGTAGTAATCAGGGGTTGCACAATACCGGCCGCGGTGATACCGGCCACGGTAGCAGACCCGATAGATATTCGGATGAGCGTCGCAATGAGCCAGCCAAGAAACAAGGGAGACAAAGTAGAATGACTAAAATACACGGAGATAGCCCCGCCCGTACCACTGTCGATCAGTACTTGTTTAAAGGCACCGCCCGCACCGATAATGAGTATGATAACAGCTACGCCACCCACCGATGTAGAAGTTTTGTCCATCAACGATTTTATACTCATGCCACGTGCCGCACCCAATACTGTAACTGCTACCAATACTGCGATCAACATAGCAATACCCGGATCACCGACAAACCTTATGAACCTGGCGACATTGCCACCGGTAGGTTCCAGGAAATCGCAGGCTGTTGCCGTTGCCATTAGCAAAACCGGAATCAAAGCCGTGAATAAACTAATACCAAAACCCGGCAATTCGTTATCTGCATAATGCTTACTGATAAACAAACCGGGCGGCGGGCTGGACTTTATTTTTTTCAACACCTCGGGAAAAATAACGCCGGCAGCAACGATAGCAGGAATTGAGATGATGGCGCCGTATAGCAACGTTCTTCCAATATCAGCTTTAAAGATGATGGCAATGGCGGTAGGTCCCGGGTGGGGCGGCAAAAAACCATGCGTGACGGAGAGAGCGCTTGCCATAGCAATAGCTAAATAAGCAAATGACTGACCGGTTTTTTGGGCTATTGAATAAGCAATGGGAATGAGCACTATAAAACCTGCATTATAAAACAAGGCAATACCCACTACAAATCCGGTGATAAGCAAGGCATATTTGGCGCGTTGTATTCCAAAAACACGGATCAGTTCAGCGCTTATTTTTTGGGTAGCCCCGGTTTCCGTAAGCAATGCGCCCAGCACCACACCAAAGCCAAGAATCAAAATGAGCGAACCAAGTGTATTGCCAATACCATTGGTGATTGACAAAATCAACTTTTGCAAATCCATACCATCGGCCACGCCTACAAACAGCGCGGCCATGATCAAAGAGATGTAGGCATTGAGCTTAACAACAGTAATGAGAAGCAATAGTAAAATGATGGCAATGATCAGAACTAATATGGTCATGTCGTTCGTTAGATGGTGAAGAATTTAAGCAGCGAAAAAACCTGCTGACTAAATTAGGCTGAATATGAGAAGGTGTGGAAAGTTTTAGGTTGTAAGTTAAAGAAAGGTGGAAGGTGTGGAGAGTTGTAGGTTCTAAGTTTTAGGTTGTAAGTTTTAAGTTTTAGTAGAAGAATGGTGGAAGGTGTGGAAAGTTGTAGGTTCTAAGTTGTAGGTTTTAAGCAGGAAAAGTTGAAGTTGAAAGTTGAAAGGTTTGCTTTTTTTTGGGTGACCAACATACAATATGAAGCAACATAGTTGCGACAGTCTACCCCGCCTTACTGCGGGGCTCCGTTTAGACGGCAACTCTTTGTTGAATTGGTTTTAAAATTTTAAGCTGAAGAAAAGTAGAAGGTAATGGCATAAGGCACAAGCCCTATCAATGCTATCTCTACAAACCAGTCTGCCTTCCGGCCAGGCAAGCGTGTCAACAATAAATCATCAGGTAGATATGCGGCGACTAAAAAAATAGCATAAAACAACCGCAATACCAACACCTTAGGAAAGCCGGAATTTAAACCCGTGGCAAGACAGCAGCCTTAGTTGAGTCTTTGGCTACATTCACCAAAATGACACCACACAGTATAACCAATAAGGCAATCACCTGCTGGCGGGTGATGGCTTCATCAACAATAAGCCAGCCCAGAAATACAGCCACAACAGGATTGACATATGCATAGGTACCAACAATAGACGGTGGAAAAACACTTAGCAACCAGATATATGACATGTAGGCTACGAGAGAACCCATGATAATGAGATACAATAATGCGCCAAAGGAGGCACCGGTAACCTGGCTCCAATGAAAGGCACTTTGCTCATTGGCTAACAGACCACCGATCATAGATACGATGCCGGCTGCCAGCATTTGTATGGCGGCTTTCATAGTAACGGCTGCATCAGTTTTTTGGTACTTGGAGATGAGGGAGCCAATTGCCCAACCAATGCTGCCGGCAATTAAAACAAAGAAACTCAGCACCTTTAAATGATCGTTGAGATTTATAGTACCGCTGCCGGCAAACAACAGCAACACGCCCAAAAAGCCAATCACAATACCCCACACGATCAGGCGATTGGAGAAGTGAAAGCTCCATTGTTGCCGGTCGAGAATAACAAACCAGAGAGGCACGGTTGCCACTACAATGGCAGCAAGACCACTGGGCAAATACTGCTCGGCAAACGTAACCGCACCGTTGCCTACAAACAGCATAAGCACCCCGCTGGCTGCAATGATGGCACAAGATGAAAAAGCAGGCACTTTTTGCTTGCGAATAAGACACCATACAAACAGCAATAAACCGGCGATAAGAAACCGGCTACCTACCAAAAAGAATGGCGGTATGGTTTCAATCGCTATTCGTATGCTTAAATAAGTGGAACCCCAAATGAGATACAAAGCAGCAAAAGCAGCAATGATCAGCAACCTGGATGGTTGCCGTGGAGCAGGTTTTAGCGACATGATGGGTGCAAACTTAAAGCATTCAGCCAAACATTTTACGGTAAGCAAGTCAGGCACCTGTTACTAAATGAAGGCAACGTATGCAGCAGCAACTACCGGCTTCTGAAAAAGGCGTCAACGGTAGTATTGAAGGTAGCTGCATGTTCTATGAGGGTAGCATGCCCGCTGTTGGGCACTACCCATAATTGTGCAGCCGGTATATTCTGGTAGATCTCTACGGTGTGTTCTATGCTGATCACGTCTTTGTCGCCGCAGATGACAAGGGCAGGACATTTTACAGACTTCAACGACTGAAAGGTGAGGGTGGGTTGAAAATAATCCAATGTAAAAAGTTTCCAATTGTTTTTGTCTGGTCCAGTGATGCGGGATTTGTCTTTATCGCGCAGGTATTGTTGTTGAAAATCGTGATAAACACCAGCAGCAAAAGCGGTAGAGTCTGCAAAAATATTAGCGCCCGTAACCGCAATTTTTTTTGTTTTACCAGGGTGTCGCATGGCCAGTAGCAGTGCATTGATTCCTCCATCACTCCAGCCAATAACATAGGCTGAGTTTATTTGTAAGTTGTCGAGAAGTTGGGCGAAATCATCCGCCATCATTTCAAAACTCAGCGAGTTCGCCGGTATCTATCGACTTACCCTGAGCCCGGCTATCAACGGCAATTACCTTGTAGTGTTTGGCGAAGTAAGGGATGGTTTTTGCAAAAGCACTGCTGTTGCCTCCATTGCCATGCAACAGCAATAGCGGTGCTCCTGCACCATATATTTCATAGTACAGCTTTATGCCATTTACCTTGCTGTATTTGCCCACTTTCGTATTGTTGCCATAGGGCACCGTTTGCGCGCATGCCCAAAGTATAGCTATGCCAAAAAACAAAACCGTAAATGATAACCGGCGTAGTCGCATAAAAATTTTGTTGAGTAATGAAAGATATAAAATTTATGTACAGCAACTACAGTAACAGCGTGCTCACAGGCAGAGTTGCGCTAAGCGAGTGGTTTTGTGTCCGGGCATTGGTTATTTGTGCTGCATCGTTGCCACGCTCGCTTGTACGGCATAGCTATAGCAAACAACAGACAACTATTGAAAACGCTGTTTATAGTCTCTATTACTTCGCTGAAAAATAAACTTTCAACAGCAATAAGAGCGGCACTATTGCATAACTTATTAAATGCCTCACCTCTGCGGTGCATTTGAACGTAATGCGACCCCGCCAAACAAGCGGGGAAGGCAGCAACGATGTCGCTCATAGCTTTCTGGGCGGCACCCAAAAAAAACCTGAAAAAGGTGGATTACCCGGGCACTCTTATATAAGTTTTAAGAGGATAGCTTTCTTTTACAATCCCGGTAAAGGACAAAAAAAGGGATGCCAACTTTTAAGTTGACACCCCTCATAAATCCCCGAAGGAATTTATTTCTACGGCTTCTTACATATCCTTTCTTTTAGAGATAGTTGTTTGTTATCAATGCTTTATTGCCTGCATTTGTTCACTGTGTACAATTTAAATAACGTATTCCATAATTCAAACTCTTCTCTCAATTCTTAACGGTTTCTATTGTGTCGTGTATCTCATTTCTAAACACCACTACCCCATCAAACACATCTACCAATACCGGTTTGGTTTTATCAATATCACCAGCCAATATTTTTTTACTTAGCTGGTTGACCACTTCTTTTTGTATCAACCGCTTTAGCGGCCGTGCACCAAACTGTGGATTGTAACCATTTTCTGCCAGGTAGTCTAAAGCATAATCGCTAAACTCGAGCTGGATACCTCCGTTTTGTTCAACCAGCTTTTTCAGATTTTCGAGTTGTATTCTAATGATACCTTTTATTTCTTTCTTCATCAGCGGCTGGAACATGATCACCTCATCTATCCTGTTTAGAAACTCAGGACGAATGGTTTGCTTCAACAGTGCCATCACTTCGTCGTTTAGTCCTGCTCTACTACTGTCTTCCTTGTTGTCTTCATCCACGTTTTCAAATGCATCCTGTATGATCTGGCTGCCCATGTTGCTGGTCATGATGATGATGGTGTTTTTGAAGTTCACCACACGCCCTTTGTTATCGGTTAGGCGACCATCGTCAAGTACCTGCAGCAATACATTGTACACATCAGGATGCGCTTTTTCAATTTCATCGAGCAACACCACACTATAGGGTTTGCGCCGAACGGCTTCTGTTAATTGTCCGCCTTCATCATAACCTACATATCCCGGAGGCGCACCTACCAAACGGCTTACCGTATGTTTTTCCTGGTACTCACTCATGTCGATGCGGGTCATCATGGTCTCATCATCAAACAGGTAATCTGCCAAGTGCTTTTGCCAGCTCAGTTTTACCTACACCGGTTGTACCCAGGAATATAAATGAACCGATCGGTTTTTTAGGATCCTGCAAACCTGCACGGCTTCGGCGAATGGCATCAGCAACTGCTTCAATAGCTTCATCCTGCCCTACTACCCTTTTATGCAGTTCATCTTCAAGATGCAGCAGTTTTTCACGTTCGCTCTGCATCATTTTAGCTCACAGGAATGCCGGTTGCTTTTGCTACATTTTCTGCAA
Organism: uncultured Chitinophagaceae bacterium; assembly: GCA_963726895.1. Taxonomy (GTDB): domain Bacteria; phylum Bacteroidota; class Bacteroidia; order Chitinophagales; family Chitinophagaceae; genus Segetibacter. The sequence continues at coordinate 354,477 of CAVSED010000016.1, forward strand.
TATCTTCTGCATCTACTTCTTCTTTTAGCAGGCGTTTGTTTTCACTGATCTCATCCAGCTTTTGCGAGTATATTCTGCAATGATCCTTTCCTGCTCCTGCACTTTGCCATAGCGTATTTCAGCAACTCGTCCATACTCACCATTTCGTTCTGCCTGCTCTGCCTGGTGTTTCAAATTTTCTATTTCTGCTTTGGCATTTTGTATCTTTTCAACCAGTTCTTTTTCCTGCTGCCATTTGGCTTTCAGTGTATCCCGTTCAAGACTTAAGTGTGCTGATGTCAAGTGCCAATTGTTTCAGTTTATCTTCATCATTCTCTCTTTTTATCGCTTCTCTTTCAATTTCCAATTGTCGTATCCTTCTTTCCAGTTCATCCAGTTCTTCGGGCATGCTGTTCATTTCCAGCCGAAGTTTGGCAGCACTTTCATCAATCAGGTCAATGGCTTTATCGGGCAAAAACCGATCGGTAATATACCTGTTCGATAATTCAACCGCAGCAATGATAGCTTCATCTTTAATACGCACATGATGGTGTGTTTCATACCGGTCTTTCAATACCACGCAAGATGGAGATAGCATCTTCTATATCCGGCTCATCAATCATTACTTTTTGAAAACGGCGTTCAAGTGCTTTATCTTTTTCAAAGTATTTCTGGTACTCATTCAGAGTGGTTGCACCAATGGCTCTCAACTCGCCTCTGGCAAGCGCGGGCTTTAAAATGTTGGCTGCATCCATGGCACCTTCGCCACCACCGGCACCTATCAATGTATGTATCTCATCGATAAAAAGAATGATCTCGCCATCACTTTCTGCTACTTCTTTTACTACACTTTTCAGGCGTTCTTCAAACTCGCCTTTATATTTTGCACCGGCAATCAATAGACCCATGTCAAGTGCAAAAATGATCTTGCTCTTCAGGTTCTCCGGAACATCACCATTTACAATTCGATGCGCCAGACCTTCCGCAATAGCAGTTTTACCCACACCGGGTTCACCCACAAGTATCGGATTGTTCTTGCTTCGGCGCGAGAGGATATGCAGGGTTCGCCTGATCTCTTCATCACGGCCGATAACGGGATCGAGTTTGCCATCACGTGCCATATCGTTCAGGTTGCGCGCATACTTCTGCAAGGCATTATATTGCTGAGATGATGTTTGTGAGTTGACCGTTGAGCCTTTGCGAAGATCGAGTATGGCTGCTTTCAAACCCTTTTCTGTAACACCGGCATCTTTCAACAACTTCGCCACATCATCGTTGCCCTGCACGATCGCAAGAAGCAAATGTTCGACACTTACAAACTCATCTTTAAAATCCTTGAGAACACCATTTGCCTTAAGCAAAGTATTGTTCAATTCGCGGCTCAGATGTCTGAGCCGGTTCGGTCCCTGAAACTTTGGGTAGCTTTTGTATTGCCTCATCTACTTTGCTTTTGACGAAAGGCAACATTTACATTATTCTTTTTAAGTAAAAATTCAACAGGACTGTTTTCATCATCCAACAAGCGCTTTTAGCACATGATTGGTTTCAATGTTAGGATTACCATTATTGAAAGCAATCTGCTGAGCCTGTTGAATGATCTCCTGCGATTTGATGGTATAATTATTCAGGTTCATATTTTATAATAAAGTTTTTTCATTTTTGTAACCTCTGAAAACAGTCTAACTCCTACCATGCTGGTTGAGCCAATTTTCCTGGTTTCCTAATATAGATCAAACACCGCTCCTGCATTGCTAATCAGATAGTTTGACATAAAAAACAGTGCCTAACTGCCTGAAAGTCATATAAAACAAATGTTTACTGCAATAAATTCAGTCTATTATTTATCAGTAGATGCAAGTGTTAAAAAGTGATGATGAAAAGGGAAGTTATTGATGGGCATCATGAAAGGGAATTAGGACGTGCGGCTAAAAAACGTTGTGACCAGAAGAAATGAAAAATGTCAAAATTACCGACCGGACCCGCTCCATAAAGATATGGTGTACAAGGGAGTGACACAACCGGAGTTGATTAATGGTCAGATGTCGGCGACCAAATAAAACCCGTCAATATAACTTGTTCCGGAGTGGGTCTTTCTTACGAAGGCACACGCAAACAAAATCCAACTCCGTGGATCGTTTCGATAGTGACGGCGGGGTCAGCTTTCAGGTATTTGCGAAGGCGGGCCATGTACACGTCCATGCTTCTGCCCAGGAAGAAATCGTCTTTACCCCAGACCTTAACCAGCAACTCGTTTCGCTTCAGCACTTTGTTTTTATGTTCGCACAAAAAGTGTAACAGTTCGTTCTCTTTCACGGTAATTGTTAACGTTTCGCCTGGTGTTTCCACTTTTGAATCCATGGGTGAATAAACAATATTGCCGAGGTAATACTTCTCACTTTTGTCAGCCTGTAACCTGCGTGTACGCCGTAAAAAAACTTCGATCTTTTTTAATAATTCAGCCATGCTAAAAGGTTTGGCTATATAGTCATCTGCGCCTGTATCATAGCCTTTCAGCCGGTCTTCTTCAATGGCTTTTGTTGTTAGAAAAAGTATGGGTACCTGGTCGGTTTTCTGCCTGATCTTTTTGGCAACCATATAGCCGTCCTTTACGGGCATCATTACATCCAGCAGGCAAAGGTCAACTTTATCTTTATCAAACACATCCATTGCGGTCTGTCCATCAGCACAGTGTATTACTTTATACCCTTCGTTTTCCAGGGCGTCTTTTAGCATAAAAGCCAAAATATTGTCGTCTTCGGCCAGCAACAGCGTGCCTCTTGCAGATTGCATGTGTGTGTTTTTTAGCTAATGGGCAATTCCAATATAAATTCCGATCCTTTGCCCGCAACGCTTTTTACGGTGATCGTTCCATTGTGTCCTTCAATTACTTTTTTGACAAAGTACAAACCTAAACCCAGCCCTTTTACATTGTGAACGTTTCCCGTTGGCACCCGGTAAAACTTACTGAAAAGTTTTTTGATGTATTTCTCTTCTATGCCAATGCCATTGTCTTTAACCGCCAGGAAATACCGGCTATTATGCAGTTTCATTTCGATGGTGATCTTTGGCTCTGCGGCATATTTTATAGCATTCGACACCAGGTTAACGATCACCACAAACAAGCTGCTTTCATCGCACCAAATAGTCATTTCAGGGTCAGTTGCCACCAGGTTTATTTCCGCCTTTTTTTCTTCGGCTACTGCCTTCAGTTGTTCCACTGCATTCACCACCAGTTTGTAGGGCGATACTTCGTCCTTGTTCATTACCAATCCATTGGCTTCTGCCTTTAGCACTTTCATCAGGTTGTCGATATGGTGTTTCAGATAAGCTGTTTGTGCCTGCATCAGTTTTACATAGATCTCTTGTTTACCGGCGTGCCCGGCTATGAAGGGTTGTGACAATGCATCGAGACCAACGATCAGCGTAGTTAATGGCGTCTGAAATTCATGCGTCACATTTTGTATAAAATCATTCTGTATCTCATTGAGAAACTTCTGCCGGTAGAGGTAAAATATACTGAGGCTAAAAGCCAGCAACACTAACAAAAGAAACGCCGCAGAGACCAGCCACCACCTGATTGAGTTAAGGATATAGATGCTGCGGTTGGGAAAGTACAGTTGCACATAAGCATATGTTTTTTTTAGGGGTGCAACACTTTTAGCAGTATTAAATGGATGCCGGGTAGCAGCGGCAGGCAAATAGCTTTCGTACAGGTATTTATGTTTGGCAGGATCGTACACGGCAACTTTACAATCTGTAAATACTTCGAAGTCTTCCAGGTTACTTAGCAGGTCATCGAGCAGCATTGCTTTCTCGGGCAAACTATCGATCTTGAATAAAAACGTATTGATGTCAGGTTGCTCTATCAGTTTACGCAGCGGTATGGAAGAAGCATCGGTCAGGTTAAGATCCTCATATACACCTTGTATGCTTTTTACAACACTGGTATTAAATTCCTTCTGCTCAAAGTTGTAAATTTTGCTTAACCAGAAAAGTTGGGCGGATACCAGCAACCCTATGGCAATAGCTGTAATAAGAATGATCCAACGCAAAGTAGAAGAGCGCATAATATGGCAGTGATTGGCAATACGAAACAACCAATAATAAACCAGATTAACCCGAATAGCGAAGTTTGAGGGAGATGTTTATACAACCTTTAACGAAGGTTAATTGCTGGTTAACGCAAAACTGCACCTACTTATCCATACTACTTTTGACAAGGATAAAAACAAAAGATCTTATCCCTTTTAAAAACGTAACAACATGAAAAAGACATTTCTTGCGGCTGCTTTTGTTCTGAGCCTTGGCAGCCTTTTCGCCCAAACCCCTGCAACAACAGCAGCTAAAAAAACGACCCACAAAACTGTTGCAACCACAAAAACAGCAACACCTTCGCCCAAGGCTGCCGCAACAGTTGCAGCAAAAGCACCTGCGGCAAAAACTACAGCAGCTACAACCACTAAAGCGCCTGCAACCGTAGCTAAAACTTCAGTAGCCAAAAAAAGTACCGCTGTAAAAAAAGAAACAAATCCTAAAAAAGCAAAATAGCGGACTGCTATTGTTGCTCCCGGTATCACCTATTTAATCCGAAAATTTTAAAACAACACAAATGAAAAAAACACTTCTGGCTGCCATTCTTATTCTTGCTATTGGCGGCACTTCTATGGCACAAACACCCACCAAAGATTCTACGGCTACAGCAAAGCACCATACCATGAAAAAGAAGCATCATAAAAAAACAACTGCTGTAAAACCTGCTGCTGCACCAGCCACTTCCCAGAAATAGACATGTGAAGAGTGAGTTTGAAAGAAAAAACACCGCCCGTTGGCGGTGTTTTTTTATATTTTTTTTCCAGACCATTATAAACTAAGCAAACAAATTCTTGATCGTATCCACCACATCAAAAACCACTTCACCTTCCAGGTCGTAGTCGTATGCTTTCGTGATCTTCACATTCACAAACTCACCTATCGTCAGCTTTTTATTGGTGTTTATCACCACTTCATTATCCACTTCCACACTATCAAATTCTGTGCGGCCCAGGTATCGGCCTGCTTCTTTTTTATCAACCAGCACTTTAAAGGTCTTGCCCACTTTTTCCTGGTTTTTCTCCAGGCTTATCTCCTGCTGCACTTCCATTATCTCCTGTGCCCGGCGTTCTTTTTCTTCGGCAGGGATATTATCTACGAAGTCGTAGGCACTGGTATTTTCTTCGTGGCTATAGGTAAAGATACCCACCCTGTCAAACCGTGTCTCCTGCAAAAATCCTTTTAGTTCTTCCACATCAGCTTCTGTCTCGCCGGGGAAACCGGTAATCAGCGTTGTACGCAGACAAATACCCGGCACTTTTTCGCGGATGTTATGAACAAGTTCGGTCATTTCTTCGCGGGTGATTTGCCGGCGCATTGCTTTCAGCATATTGTTGCTGGCATGTTGCAGCGGCATATCAAGGTATTTGCAAATATTATCGCGTTCTCTTATCACATCCAAAATCTCCATCGGAAACTTGCTTGGGTAGGCATAATGCAGCCGTATCCATTCCAAGTCCTTTTACATCAGCCAGCGCATGCAACAACTGCGGCAATTCGCGTTTTTTATAAAGATCAAGACCGTAATAAGTCAGTTCCTGGGCAATCAGCATAATTTCTTTTACACCGCGCTGTACCAGCTTTTCAGCTTCAGCCACCAGGGTTTCAATGGGGCGGCTCACATGCTTGCCGCGCATCAACGGAATGGCGCAAAACGAACAGGTGCGGTTGCAGCCTTCGCTTATTTTCAGGTAAGCATAATGCGATGGTGTGCTCAACAGCCGTTCGCCTACCAGCTCAGCTTTATAATCCACATCAAATTTTTTCAGTATCTGCGGCAGTTCCATGGTACCAAAAAAAGCATCCACTTCCGGAATTTCTTCTTCCAGGTTATTTTTATAGCGCTCACTCAGGCAGCCGGTCACATACACTTTATCCAGCTTGCCCTTCTTCTTCAGGTTCACCTGGTCCAGAATGGTGTTGATGCTTTCTTCCTTTGCTTTATCAATAAAGCCGCAGGTATTTACGATCACAATATTGTGGTCGCGTTTGGCACTTTCATGCACCACATCTATATCATTGGCCATGCAATTGACCGCTCAGCACTTCACTGTCCACCATGTTTTTGCTGCAACCCAGCGTAATGATGTTTACCTTATCTTTTTTTAGTGTTCTTGCTTTCATATAAAGAGGTGCAAAGGTAGTTACAAACACCGGGCGCTGCCAGCCAAAAAACTTAACCTTTTCCTATTTTATTACCCTGTTTACTGCTACTCTTTTTTTCAGTTTTTGCTTTTTATGGACCAGGCGGAAGTGGTACTATCTGGCGACCGTACTAATGAACTTCCCTAAGCGGGGGAAAGTTTTAGATTTAGTTTTGCTGCCTGTGCTTCAAGCCACTTTAAAGTTTTAGCTTTTTGCCGTTCCTGGTACTGTTTAATTCCATTTTCTACAAAAGCCAATCCTTTTGTCATTATTCTATAAATCCAGCAAGCTAGTTTTCGTGCCATTGCTTTGATGGCTACCGATGGTCCCCGGCGTGTTGATATTCTTTTGCCAAAGGCTCCTAATGCATTATTCTTGCTGCGAAGCAGAGGCTGAACGCATTCTTTTAGTATCTGTCCGGCTGTTGTATTCACTTTTATCTTTTTATACTTCCTTGTCTTTCCAGACTGATATCTCGATGGAGCAAGTCCGAGCCATGCTGTATAATGTTTTTCGCTACTCCAGGAGCTCCACTTATTGCCCGTTTGTGCGTACAACTTAAGCAGACTATAACTGGTCATACCAGGGAGTATAGTGAGGTCTTTGCCTTCGTATAGCTGCATCATCATCTTATCAAGGTCGTTTACTTTTGGTGCATTGTGATAAATGCGTTTACCTGTTGGTTCTACCGGTGGTTCTTCTTTGTCTTTGGTAAGTGCTTTTAATACCTCACCGATCTTTTTGTCGCACTCGTCCATCTTTTTGCAATAAAACATGTATTCGTCAAAGGCCTGCTGTAAGGCAAAAAGCTGTTCTGTTTTATAAAACCCCTGCAGGCTCTTTATCACTTCCTCCTTTTTCTTTTTATATACCTGTGCTGCGCATAACTCCACGAGTACCTCTGGTTTCTTCTCTCCACCCAATATCGCTTTTATGATACTCATTGCTGATGCTCCCTGCATGTCAGATAACACTGAAGACAAACGAATATTCATCATCACCAGTGCTTTATCCATACGTTGTACTGCACTTACTTTACTCTCAATATGCTTTTCCCTGATGCGTACATAGCTGCGTAATTCCCTCACCTCTGCCGGAGCTATAAAACTATTGCGAAGCAGTCCATGGCTATGTAATTCTTTGATCCACATACAGTCTTTTACATCTGTCTTTCGGCCTGGTACATGCTTTACATGACGCCCATTTACTACATACACTTCTATGCCTGCCGCTGAAAGCATATCATAAAGTGTTACCCAGTACACTCCTGTGGCTTCCATAGCAACGCTTTTAATACTCTGTTGCTGCAGATATTCCGTTAACTGATGACAACCACAAGTGAAGGTGTCAAAGTTTTGAACTTCGCCTTCATCGGTACCAACAAAAAACTTGCATGCACCTACATCAACCCCGGCTACATCCTGATGGATTTGTTGTAATTTGCTCATAGCTCATTTTTTTTAAATTTGAACAATGAGATGCTGTTGGGCACGGCAAAATTGGCTGCTGTTAAGCAAGGACGATGCTACTAAACGGGAACGTGTCACCTTTGTGGCTTGCTACTTTTGCCGCAACAACTCTTGCGTGCAGGCACTTAAAAGCACTATACAATCGACTGTTATAGCGCCCAATGGCATCTTGTTTTAAAGATAATCAAAGAACTATTTTGTTGACGCACCATTACTCTCGTTCATTTTGTGTGGCTCTGGAGCCCGCCGAAGGTACTCTTGCGTCGCACAGCGTGTACAGAATCTCCTTGCTTAGGCAAACAAACGGCGTATAGCATAACTAGCGGCAGAAACATAACGCGAAAAATTGCAGCCAGCAAAAACCCAATGGAGTAACATAGTAATACAAAGGAAAAGTGATTTGTTTTCTTTCCTAACCTTTGCGCAAAGCCAAAGACCCTCGTCATTTGCCCTTGCAGGTGTTCTTTTTTTGCCCTTGCAGGTGTTCTTTGCAGCGCCGCCGTTGCAGGGTGTTATCACCTGCAACTGTCGCTTAGCCCCCGCTCGTTTAAGTGTTCCCCCGCTCGTTGTAAGTGTTCCCCCCGCTCGTTTAAGTGTTCCGCAGGACACTTAAATGGAAAAGAAAAACCAGGACTGTGTCCGGTGAAGATTAAACTCAGTTCCAAATCTGAGTTTGCCTTTTAACCGTTTTTGCCCTTGCAGGTGTTCTTTGCAGCGCCGCGGTTGCAGGGTGTTATCACCTGCAACTGTCGCTTAGCCCCCGCTCGTTTAAATGTATCCCCCCCTCGTTCCCCTGCTCGTTTAAGTGTTCCGAAGGACACTTAAATGTAAAAGAAAAAGCAGGACTGTGTCCGGTAAATTTAGACCATTTCCAATTCTATTTTACCTTTATCGTTGGTGCAATAATCAATTGCACTGCTGTATTTATAATGCCATGTGCTCATATAACCATTCCTGCCCTTACGGGGTTATCATGCAAGATAATTTAGCTTTTGTTTCAACGTTTCATAGCCATACAATTCTATCGGATGATTATCCTGTTGCCAAAATTGAAAATATTTATTATTACTGTTTTTCTCGCCTGCTCTTTTAAACATCCATAACATCCACGATCTCTTACGGCTTTCAAAAGTATTTTCTCTTATTGCCTCTTCTATTTTTTTACTGGTAAACTTCTTTAAATCACGCATGGTAACGGCAAGCTGAAAACTCAGGCTTACTCCTGGCAATAAGATGGATATGGTTACTCATAATTATCCAACCATTGATAATTAAACCCTTTTCGTGTTGGCAATATTTTAAGCTGTCAACAAGAATGTCCTTATACAAAGGTCTGCTCAAAGCATCTATCCAGTTTACTAACTGCAAATGTTATAAAGTGAGGATATTCACAGTCGCCAAAACGATAACGGGTAGCCATGAATTTTTTACTGATAATGTAATAGTAAAATTATTTTTCGACCAGCTTTAAGGTTCACCGGACACAGTCCTGCAAGTCATTTTAGATTTAAGTGTCCTTTGGAACACTTAAACCACGTGGGACGTTACCTGGGATGAGGTTTTGCGGTTACCGCGTTTCAATCGGCTATTCTTCAGTTTTTGCCCTTGCAGGTGTTCTTTGCAGCGCCGCCGTTGCAGGGTGTTATCACCTGCAACTGTCGCTTAGCCCCCGCTCGTTTAAGTGTTCCCCCGCTCGTTTAAGTGTTCCCCCCGCTCGTTTAAGTGTTCCGTAGGACACTTAAATGTCAAAGAAAAACCAGGACTGTGTCCCCCGCTCGTTTAAGTGTTCCGCAGGACACTTAAATGCCAAAGAAAAACCAGGACTGCGTCCGGCAGAATTTAAACCAGTTCTAAATCTATTTTGCCTTTAACAGTTGTACAATAATCTATTGCACTGCTAAATTTATAATGCCATTTTTTGCCCTTGCAGGTGTTCTTTGCAGCGCCGCCGTTGCAGGGTGTTATCACCTGCAACTGTCGCTTAGCCCCCGCTCGTTTAAGTGTTCCCCCCGCTCGTTTAAGTGTTCCGCAGGACACTTAAATGGAAAAGAAAAACCAGGACTGTGTCCGGTGAAGTTTAAACTAGTTCCAAATCTAGTTTCCCCGCTCGTTTAAGTGTTCCGCAGGACACTTAAATGGAAAAGAAAAACCAGGACTGCGTCCGGCAGAATTTAAACCAGTTCCAAATCTATTTTGCCTTTAACAGTTGTACAATAATCTATTGCACTGCTATATTTATAATGCCATGTTTCATATACAATTCCCGCTCTTACAGGATGTTCTGCAGGACACTTAAATGGAAAAGAAAAACCAGGACTGTGTCCGGTGAAGTTTAAACTTGTTCCAAATCTAGTTTCCCCCCGCTCGTTTAAGTGTTCCGCAGGACACTTAAATGGCAAAAGAAAAACCAGGACTGTGTCCGGTGAATTTAAACCAGTTCCAAATCTATTTTGCCTTTAACAGTTGTACAATAATCTATTGCACTGCTATATTTATAATGCCATGTTTCATATACAATTCCCGCTCTTACAGGATTTCTCATGAAGATATCCCGTTCGTTTAAGTGTTCCGTAGGACACTTAAATGGCAAAGAAAAACCAGGACTGTGTCCGGTGAAGTTTAAACTAGTTTCAAATCTGGTTTGCCTTTAACCCCCGCTCGTTTAAGTGTTCCGCAGGACACTTAAATGGAAAAGAAAAACCAGGACTGTGTCCGGCAGAATTTAAACCAGTTCCAAATCTAGTTTGCCTTTAACAGTTGTGCAATAATCAATCGCACTGCTATATTTATAATGCCACGTTTCATATACAATTCCCGCTCTTACAGGATTTTCATGAAGATAGTTTAGTTTTTGTTTCAGCGTTTCATAACCGTATAACTCAATCGGATGATTATCCTGTTGCCAAAATTGAAAGTACTTATTATTACTGTTCTTTTCACCGCCCTTTTAAACATCCACAACATCCACTCTCTTCTGCTTTCAAATGCATTTTGGCGTATGGCTTCTTCTATCTTTTTACTTGTAAATTTTTTTAAGTCTCGCATTGTATCTGCTAGTTGAAACTCAGGCTTACTACGGGCAATCAGGTGAACATGATTACTCATAATGATCCAGCCGTTAATAATCAAACCCTTTTCCTGTTGACAATGCTGTAAACTATTCACTAAAATATCCTTATATACGGGCCTGCTTAATGCATCTATCCAGTTTACTACTGCAAAAGTTATAAAGTGCGGATATTGACTGTCACCAAAGCGATAACGGGTTGCCATGAAGTTTTTAGTGACAATGTAATGGTAAAATTATCTGTAAGCAACCTGATTTTCTACCGGACACAGTCCTGCAGCCATTTTAGATTTAAGTGCCCTGCGGAACACTTAAACCAGCGAGGGAACGTATACCTGGGCATGAGGTTATTGCGGTTACCGACGTTTCAATCGGCTATTCTTCAGTTGCAGGTGAAAACACCCTGCAACGGCGTAACCGCTGCAACACCTACAGGGGCAGAAAAAACACCCTGCAACGGCGAAATGTAATGGTCAAATTATCTGTAAACAACCTGATTTTCTACCGGACACAGTCCTCAGCCATTTTAGATTTAAGTGTCCTGCGGAACACTTAAACCAGCGGGGTTTTGCGGTTACCGCGTTTCAATCGGCTATTCTTCAGTTGCAGGTGAAAACACCCTGCAACGGCGAAATGTAATGGCAAATTATCTGTAAGCAACCTCATTTTCTACCGGACACAGTCCTCGCAGCCATTTTAGATTTAAGTGTCCTTTGGAACACTTAAACCAGCGAGGGAACGCTGCTAACACCTACAGGGGCAAAAAAATTATCTGTAGGCAACCTGATTTTCTACCGGACACAGTCCTGCAGCCATTTTAGATTTAAGTGTCCTGCGGAACACTTAAACCAGCGAGGGGTTTTGCGGTTACCGCGTTTCAATCGGCTATTCTTCAGTTGCAGGTGAAAACACCCTGCAACGGCGAACGCTGCAACACCTACAGGGGCAAAAAAAACGATACCGCGTTGCCATGAAGTTTTTAGTGACAATGCAATGGCAAATTATCTGTAAGCAACCTGATTTTCTACCGGACACAGTCCTACAGCCATTTTAGATTTAAGTGTCCTGCGGAACACTTAAACCAGCGAGGATAACGCGTTGCCATGAAGTTTTTAGTGACAATGTAATGGTAAAATTATCTGTAAGCAACCTGATTTTTACCGGACACAGTCCTGCAGCCATTTTAGATTTAAGTGTCCTTCGGAACACTTAAACCAGCGGAGGAAGCTGCAAGACCTACAGGGGCAAACTTATATGCACATTGCTGCACGCAGAACTAACAGTACACGGGTGCGACGCAACGGCAGCAACAAAAGCAATGCAATGCCCGGCTCAAAGAAAAAACAAAATGTGAAGTAAAAAAGTATGAACCAACGCATGTGCAAACCAGAAACATTCTGCGGGTTTGAAGGGTTGATTTTAGGTTTCCGTTTACTTTTGCAACATGGATATAGTACTGACAAATAACTTACAAACGAAGGAGCTACCCTATCATTTTTCGAAAAAGGCACTCAAAAATTTTCGAGCACTGTACGACCTTTTTACTGACGATGATGATAGCCTGCCCGAGAAAATCAAACAAACGCCTGAATTTCAAAATAATCCCAATTTCATTAATTTACTAGCTCAATTTTATTATGCATGGGGTGATAAAGAAGCCGCAACTAAACTCAATCTTCAACTACAAAGTGAATATCCTGACTACTTATTCTGGCGTTTGAATATGGCTTTGGAAGCCTACTTCGCAAGAGATGCGCAGCAAATGCTAACCTTGCTGGGGCCTGATCTTTCCTTGTCTGCATTGTATCCGGCACGCAGCATATTTCATTTTTCAGAATACCTGGAGTATGCCAAACAACTTATATTATACTACCGGCTAACCGAAGATGCCGGGGGGATTGAACAAGTTTTACAGAACGCCGGTGAAATGAATGAGGAATATGATCTTGATATTTCGATGCTGCTGTCGTTTGCCTACAATAAAATGCTGGAGCCGCCCTTGAGGAGCGAATTGCAAATGGAAGACGGTCCTGCCTTGCCGGCTTTTACGATTGCAGAGATAGCCGAATTGTTTGCATATGATTTAAAACTGCCGGCGGAAACATACCAATTGTTGTTGCAGCAAGACAGGCAAACGCTAATCGCAGATCTTGAGAATGTGCTAGTATATGGTATAGACTACTACAGATGGTTTGCACTGGACAAAGTGCCCCGGGAAAAAACATTTTTTGTATGGCATGCATTGTTTTTGTTAAGAGACGTAGAAGCGACTGAAAGCCTGCCTGTCGTATTAAATTTGTTGCGCAATACTGACGCAACTTTCTTGTACCTCGGCGACCTGGTCTATCAATACTTGTGGCAGTTTTTGTATGTTTTTGGGCACCATGACCTGCGGATGTTGGTTAACTTTTGCAAGGAGAAATCAGTAGAGATTACCATTCGCAGCGGGGTGATAGAAACATTGACACAAATTGCGTTGTACGATGCAACGCGGCGGTTGGAAGTGCAAAGCTACCTGCGCGAAATGATGGACCATCTGTCTTTAGAAGAAAGTGCAAAAGATATTGAAAGTGACGAGTTAGCAGATGCGGTTATAGAAGCTATTGGTGTAGGTGAGTTTACCCAACTATATCCAACGTTGCAGGCACTTCTTGAAGAAGACATTATTCAACCACTTATGTTGCTGGATTGGACAGAATTTGAAGACACTTATATAAAAAGTGATAAAAATGAAAGAGAATGTAAAAAGAGAATAAGGGATAAGCAGGAAATTTATGATCATTTCATTTCAGTAGATGACATACATAAAGTAGTGTTGGAAGAAGATTTTTTTAACTATTTGAATGCTGATGAAGATGACTTTTATTTTGAAGATGAAGACGAAGATGATATGGATACGACGCACTACAGCCCTAATACACCGTTTGTAAAATCGGAACCAAAAGTTGGCAGAAATGATCCGTGCCCGTGTGGCAGCGGCAAAAAGTTTAAAAAGTGTCACGGCAAAAGCTAAAGAGAAAGGAGTGGTAAAGGTCATTGCCACTCCTTTGTCTTTTTGTTTATTTCGCTGCTGTTAAAAGCATTATCACACTGGTGCGATTGGTATTGACACCGGGGTTGTACCCAATCGTCATCAGGTATTCGCCGGAAAATGTTGCTTCGGCTGGCATACGCGAATTGCTACCCGGGTATTTATTGATCTCCCTGATCGTGTACTTTTTGGTGGCATCCAAACCTTTCAACTTTATAGGCGATAAAGTTCCATTGCCATAGCGGCTTTGCGTAAGATAGTTGAACATGACAGCCGAGTTTTTACCGGGGCTTACATACACCAGCGACGCATATTCATTCTGCCGCGGATCGGCTAAACGATACAGATCGCCATACCAAACAAGCCCCTTGATAGAATCATATGTCTTCACCGCCTGCTGGCTAAACAACAGATCGTTTGGCGAAAGTTTGCTGACCACAATATCAAAACCCAGCTTGCCCATCATAGCTACATCGATGCGGTATTTTAGAGGTTGTTTGCCCCAGTCGGTCACGTGGTTGCTGTGCGCAATAGATGGAAAAAAATAGGAGTATTCCTATTGCATAAAAATGCGTTCGAGCGGATCGGTATTATCGCTGAGCCAAAACTCATTAAAGTATTTTAGAGCGCCATAGTCAACACGACCGCCACCACCCGAGCATAACATCATTTCTTTTTGCGGGTACTTTGCCCGCAGTTTATCAAGCACTTTGTACAGACCTTTTACATAGTCAACATACAGGTGCGACTGCTTTTCCAGATAGGATGAATAGGCGTTGTAGATAACCGCATTGCAGTCCCATTTGATAAAGGCAAGATCGGGGTTTTTTGTAAAAAGATTGTCGAGTATGCCATAGACAAAATCCTGCACCTGCGGATTGCTAAGGTCCAGCACCAGTTGGTTGCGGTACAAATGTTCTTCGCGCCCGGGTTGCCTAATGACCCACTCCGGATGGCGTAAATAAAGTTCACTTTTTGGGTTCACCATCTCCGGCTCTACCCAAATGCCAAATTTTACACCGTTGTTCGCTAGCTTCTTTTACCAGATAGCCTATGCCATGCGGCAGCTTCTTTACATTTTCCTGCCAGTCGCCCAGGCCGGCATTATCGTTGTTGCGCGGATACTTGTTGCCAAACCAGCCATCGTCCAGCAAAAACAGATCGACGCCTAGTTTTTTAGTGTCTTTTAAGAGATCGGAAAGTATGGGTTCGTTGAAATCAAAGAAAGTTGATTCCCAGTTGTTGAGCAGGGTCATGCGGCTGCCATTGCCGTTATAAAGTTTATAGTCGCGTGCCCAGCGATGCAGGTTGCGGCTGGCTTCACCTGTGCCATTTGATGAATAGGTGTAAATGAATGCTGGGGTCTCAAAATACTGGTTTGGCTTCAGTTGATATTCAGACGCAAAAGGATTGATACCCGCAATCAGCCGCAGATTGTTAAGCGGATCTACTTCGAGGTCGAATTTAAAATTGCCTGACCAGGCAAGTGTACCAACCAATACCTTGCCTTCGTCTTCGGTTGCAGGTTTATCAAGCGAAACCATAAACGTAGGTGGTTCGTACAGGTGGGCACGTGTACCGAGTTTTGTGTCCAGCACTTTTATTCCATGCGTCAGTTGCACTTCTTCGGGGCTGCATTTCTTTTGCCCAGTCGCCGTGGTATTGTTTCAAAAAATAATTGTCGGCAGTCAGGTACAGGTTGGCCGAGGCATATTTCTGCAGATCAATTTTTCCTTTCTCGTTGTTTGTTATCGGCTCCATTGCTCTACCACATTCTCGGTTGAAATATGCTTTATAATACAGCGTCACTTCAACTGCATATACAGGATCGCGAAGTACAATGCTGGTAACCGAAACATTGTCATCTTTCCGGTCTAACCGATGAGCTTACATATAGCAGATCGAGCGAAGTATTGCCATTGGCATGGGTGACCTCAATAGCCGGCTCTACCAGGTTGCGCGAACCGGCGGGGGTGTAAGCAGCATTGAGTATGCCCGAATAATCGTCGCCACGGCGATACATACGCTGTACAAAACGGTACTCGGCAGTGTCTGTAAGTTTGGGTCCAAAATAAATTGTCGCCAGCCGCAGGTCGTTGCCTACCGCCAGGGCTGTAACGTTCGATTTTGTTTCGATGGTAATGATCTTGCCTTGCTGGGCATTGGCAGTGTGAAGCAATAAGGTTGTAAACAGCAGTGGTAGTTTTGAAAAAAAAGAAGACGTAATTTTCATAATGGTGCCCGTTTGTTTTGTATAAAAATGAAAAGTAACTAAGTAAAATTGCCAGCGGTTTGCCCGGAAAAGAGATGCAGGATTTGGAGGTGCAATTGTACAATAAAATGAATAGATAATGGCAAAAGACCTGTGGGCAGTCACGTTTTTAAAATACTGCAAGAAATACCAAGGTTAGCCCAATCTGCAGCCGTAATAAAATATTGCAAACAGATGAACCAGGGCGTTGCAGATGAATGTGCGACGCAACGGCCGCAGGATAAAAGATATAAGGCTCTGGTCCCAAAAAAAAATGGAAAAACATATTAGCAGTAAGTTGCCCGTACATAGCTGTTTCAGTGTATTTTTTTGGCGACCGCCATTGGTATTTACAGGAGGCTTTTGTTGCGACAGTCTACCCCGCCATACATCGGGGCTCCGTTCATCTACCGGTGCTGCCAGCAGCTTTTTTTAACTGCACAACCATTACTAACTAATACATAGAAGACATGAATTATCAATATACAGTAGCTGTCGAGTGGACCGGCAACCCCGGCGAAGGAACGCAGAGCTATAGCGCCTATAGCAGAGAACATAGTGTGCAGGCGGCGGGTAAGCCAACCATACTTTGCTCATCGGACCCGGCATACCGCGGTGATGCAACAAAGTATAACCCGGAAGAATTGTTGGTAGGGTCGCTTGCTGCCTGCCACATGCTTTGGTACCTGCATTTGTGTGCAGTGTCGGGTGTGGTAGTAACCCGCTATACCGATGCAGCGACCGGCACAATGGAAGTGACCAATGATGGCGGTGGACACTTTACGGAAGTGATACTGAAGCCTGAAGTAACGGTGCAAACAACCGCTATGATTGCTATGGCAGAAAGCCTGCACGCCAGGGCACATGCCTTGTGCTTTATAGCAAACTCAGTAAATTTTAAAGTGTGCCATATGCCCACAACCAAGGCAGAAATGTAGTTAGTTCCAAAAAGATCAATCGACCAAACCTTTAGTAATGGAGTTCAGTTGCTTAACTTTCTCAGTAAAATCGCCGCTAAGTTTTTTTCGAATTTCGTTGAGATTATCGATCAGCTCATCCAGTTCATCGGGCAAGGCTGCGTTGAGTACCTCCTTTAACCGTTTGGCTGCGGTAGGCGATTTTCCATTGGTGGAGATGGCAATTTTCAGCGTGCCTTTTTTTACAATCGAGCCGAGATAAAAATCGCACAAAGCAGGTTTATCAGCAGCATTAATGAGCTTTTTTTGTTGTTTGGCAATGGCGCATATTTCTTCGCTGATCGAATGATCGTTGATGGCGACCATCACCACGTCCAGCATTGTCAAGATCAGCCGGCTCAAAGGGTTTTTCGTGCAATATAAGGTTGGGAAAACCGGCAGCTATTGATTTTATCTCATCACTGATCTGTGTTGCTACCAGGTTAATGTGAGTTGCGGGGCAATTGTTGAGAACCGTCTCCAACTTCTCCAAACCAATGACCCCTCCCCCCACAATCAGCAGGCGCATTTGTTCCAGTTTTAAAAACACCGGAAACAAATTGTTATCGGTTGTAAGCGCTTGCTGCATGCAATTGGTGGTTGTTTTTGACCGTTGTATTTACCAGGTTCTATAAGCAAAATCGCCAAATGTTTCACCGGGGTTGCGCTGGGCAGCATAGGTGCCAAAAAGCATGTCAAGCTCTTGCAGTATAGCTGCTTCATCCAGGCTTTCTTTGTATAATTTATTGAGGCGTTGCCCAATTCTGTCGCCGCCTAATTGCATATTATATTTGCCAAGGCTGGTGCCAACAAAACCAATTTCGGCAGCAAAGGGACGTGCACAACCGTTAGGGCAACCAGTCATACTAATGATAATTTCCTCGCCTATCCAGGTCATACTTTATAAGCAACGGTTCAATTTTAGAAAGCAATACGGGCATATAGCGTTGCCCTTCGGCAAGGCTAACGGGCAGGTATTTAATGCCACACAAGCAATCGCGTTTTTGCGAATAACAGAGGCGTTATCTGTATGTTCAATTACACGTAAATTCTCCAGTATTTCTTGGATCGTTTGCTTTATCTTCCGGCTTTATATCGCCTATAATCAGATTTTGATTGCAGGTAAAAATAAAATTTGCTTTACCCGTTTTTGCAACTTCCAGCAAAGCTGCTTTTAATGGCACATTTTCATCGTCATCGAGTATCCTTCCGTTTTCAACAAACACTGTATAATACCAATAACCTTCATGATTTTGTTCCCAGCCATAATAATCGACGCGCGATGTCAAAGCTAAAGGGTTTGGCTCTTCCATTTCAAAGCCACATCTTCTTTCCAATTCTTCTTTCCACCAGTCAAACCCAAGCCGGTCAACAGTATATTTTAGACGTGCCAATTTGCGGTCGCTGCGGTTACCATAATCTCGTTGAATGGTTAGATACTTCGTACACAGCTTTTAAAGTCTTTTCTTTGGTATCGACAAAACCAAGAACCGAAGCAAGGCGCGCATAATGATCGGCATTGCCATGTGTAGCCGACATGCCACCACCAATAGCCATATTAAATCCTTTCAACTTATCATTCTTCAATAATGGCAATCAAGCCAAGATCATTGGTTAATACATCTACATCGTTATTTGGCGGAATGGCAATGGCGATTTTAAATTTGCGGGGCATATACCTGTCCTGGTACAACGCATCTTTTTCCAGTTTTTTGTCAGCCAGTTTTTCACCATCGAGCCAAATTTCATAATAGGCATTTGTTTTCGGCAAAAGCAAGGTTGGCAATCTCGTTTGCATAGGCAAATATCTCGGCATGCAGTGGAGATTGTTTAGGATGAGAAGTGCATAGTACATTACGGTTAATATCGCCACAGGTAGCAATGGTGGTAAGACCTGCTTCGTTAAAGGCCTTTAAAGTTGGCTTTACCTGCGACTTTAAAACACCATGCAATTGTATGGTTTGCCGGGTGGTGATCTTTAAGAACACCGGTTGAATTTTCGCCGGCAATATTGTGCAGAGCTATCCATTGTTCAGGCGTTATAAAACCACCGGTAAGCCGCAACCGGATCATAAAAGAATACAGGCGTTCCAGCTTTTTATCGGCTCGTTCATCGCGGCGGTCGCGGTCGTCTTGCACATACATACCATGAAAGCGCACCAGGGCAACATCATCTTCATTAATGTTGCCGGTAATTTCGTTTTCAAGACTCTCAACAAGTGTGCCCCGCAGGTTATCACTTGCCATCTTTTATTCTTTCGGTCGACGATAGATTTTCGTTAGTTCAGCCATGCTATTTTTTTTGGAAATCTTTATTAGTTTTAACAACTGCTTACAGTTTTACAGTTCAGCTTTGCTCTTGTTACCAGGCAATGTTTTTGTAGCGTCATTGTTGCGATCGCATTCCGTTCATCGGCAAACCGTTTGACATCTTTTACTTCCGAATTTGTACAAGTCGAGGTGCACACAACAATGTTGATATACTGAGTCATCTGCCAGGACAACAAAACATTATTTCACTGCTTAGTATATTCTTGTAGCTCGATTATTCAACATATCACATCTCCTAATACACATCCTTCAAATACCTGCCTTCATCTTTCAACTGCTCAACAAACTGAACAGCTTCTTCAATGGTTTTATTGCCATATTTTTCAACTATTTGCATCAGCGTATCTTCCACATCTATGCTCATAGGATCTTTGGCGCCACACACATAAATTGATGCGCCATTGTTGATCCAGTTATACAATTCGGCACCATGCTTCAGCATTTTATGCTGCACATAAATTTTCTCTTTTTGATCGCGTGAAAAAGCAACATTTAATTTTGAAAGCGTACCCAGTTTCTTTCCAGTTTTGCAATTCGGTTTGGTAAAGAAAATCGGTAACAAAATGCTGGTCGCCAAAGAACAACCAGTTACGCCCTGTTGCACCGGTTGCATCGCGATGGCCAAGAAACGACGGAAGGGAGCAATGCCGGTTCCGGGGCCAATCATGATGATGTCTTTATCATCGGCAGGCAGACCGGAACTGGCTATTTTTATGAATGTAAAATTCTATATCACTGTCAACAGGTAATTGCGATAGATAATCGGAACATAAGCCACATTTCCATTCATCGTTTACATGAAATTTATCGCGGGCTACGGTAATATGCACTTCGCCGCTATGTGCTTCGGGCGATGAAGAAATGGAATATAACCTGGGCGCAATAGGTTCCAGAATTTCAATCAATTCTTCAAACTGGTTGTTGTTTTTTAAAGGGTAAATTTTCAACAGATCGAACAAAGCAATTTTAGTTGCAGGAATGTCCTGCCCTACCAGTGTGGCATATTTGCTTACCACTCTTTCGGGCAGATAAAAAATATTTAGTTTCTTTTTCAGCAAGTCGAAAGCAGTTACTTCTTCGTGCGAAAATGAAAGTTTTTTCCGTGTCAATACCCAACAATTCAACAATTGGTTCAACAATTCTCAACGGATTTTCGGGAATAACGCCCAAGGAATCACCGGGCAGATAATCGATATCGTCGGCTGCC
Organism: uncultured Chitinophagaceae bacterium; assembly: GCA_963726895.1. Lineage (GTDB taxonomy): Bacteria > Bacteroidota > Bacteroidia > Chitinophagales > Chitinophagaceae > Segetibacter. The sequence goes on from CAVSED010000016.1 coordinate 375,002, forward strand.
AATTTCAATATGATGGGTTTCTTTATTAGAGCCCCTGTCGTTAAGGTTAATATTGGTTAGCACGTGCCATTATAAATTTTTTTACCTGATGATTTTTTTGCCATTGTAGGGGCAACAACTGTTGATGCTGTTCCGTTAGACTGAGCACTGTGCTTAACTGGTGCAACACCTGGCAAACCATCCTTCTGCATCGTTTTCATAATCGACATCGCATTTTTGAAAGGGCATTATACGTTCGCCGCCCAATTTGTTCAGCTGTTTGTCAACATCTTCACCGGCGGTAGCAAACAACGGGATAAGAGGTATCGCCCAGTGCTAAAACACCATATTTAAGTTTGTCAAGTTCAATCCATTCTGATGAATATAATCGTAAAACTTTTTAGCTGCTGCAGGTGGTTCGCCCTCGCCATGGGTACTAACAATCGATAAAAAATAAGCTTCCTTTGCAAGGTCATTCAGCCGGTATTGATCAAGGCTTACCACTTTGGCATTAATCCCGCTTTTTTGCTTTGCTGCAAACTCTGCCGCCAATTTTTTTGAATTGCCTGTTTCGGTTCCATAGGTGATGGTGATCTTGCTAGTACCGGCTTTGCTTCAATACACCGTGGCCTGTTGCTGTGGTCTGCTACTACCCAGAATACCCGACAAATAGCCATTCACCCAAATTTTTTCATCATTCGTAAGGGTACCAATAATCAAGTAGGGTTTTTAGTTTAGACTCTGCAGCATGTATGTTTGCTTTATTCAATTATCGATTGTATGAGTTTGGAAACCGGCTTAAAATAATATTCACTGCTATTGTTGTTTTCAGCCATTGAATTGCTCGTGAAGGCCGACTACTTTACCAATGATCACCAGCGAAGGAGAAACGAACGGACGACCTTTTAATTGTTCATCGTAGTTGTACAAATTGCAGGTGTGTACATTTTGCAAGGGAGTAGTTGCCTGCTCTACAACGGCAACAGTGGTTTGTAGGAATATTATTTTCAGTGAGTTTGGTAACAATGTTGTCGAGTGTTTCAGATGACATATAAAATACCAGTGTGTCATCGGTTTCTGCAAGCTCTTTCCAATATTCATCAGTGACAATATCGGATTTATAATAGGTAAGCAAGCGGACGGCTGTTGAATATCCACGGGCAGTTAAAGGAATGCCTGCATAGGCTGCTGCGCCTAATGCAGCGGTAACACCCGGCACAATTTCATAAGGAATATTATTGGCCACAACGGTTTCCAGTTCATCTAATATGTTCGAGAAAATTGATACATCGCCGCCTTTCAACCGCACTACCAATTTACCTTCCAATGCATATTGTACAATCAGTTCGTTAATGGTTTTTTGCGGTGTTGAAACACCGCGGCGGCATTGTTTGCCAACATACATAATCTCAGCCTCGGCTCTTACATATTCTCTAGAATTTCTTCACTTACCAGCCGGTCTGCCAATACAACATCGGCCATGTGCAGGTATCGTGCAGCTTTAACTGTAATCAGTTCAGGATCGCCCGGACCGGCGCCCGCCAGTATAACTTTGCCTATTGCTTGTTGGTTTCCAGTTATCTTTCTACAAGTTTATTTCTTTGCTGGCAAGCATCGAAATTACATCACATGGTGCTTCACTGTTACCAGAGTAGTTTAAAACAGACCCTCAATTGAAAAATATCTTTCGCCGGTATCATAATAAAACGTGAGAATCGTGCACCCTCCGCTATTTCAGGTAACTTTTTTGCTACGGCTGCCAAGACCGCGCCGGATGATATACCCACTAAAATCCCTTCCTCCTTGGCTGCACGTTGTGCATATATAAAGGCTTCTTCTTTTTGTATCTGTATAGTACCATCTAAAACACTCGTGTTAAGAATAGCGGGAATAAAACCTGCACCCAAACCTTGCAAAGGATGCGCGCCCGGTGCGCCTCCGCTTATAACCGGCGATAACGCAGGTTCTACTGCATACACTTTCAACCTGGGAAACTTCGGTTTTAGTACTTCAGCCAATGCTGTTATATGCCCACCCGTACCCACACCGGTAATAATATAATCTAGTCCATCAGGAAAATCTGCAAGTACTTCGGCTGCAGTGGTACGCCGGTGAATGGCAGTATTCGCAGGATTATCAAACTGCTGGGGCATCCAGGCTTTCGGGTTTTGGCTTACAATTTCTTTTGCCCTTTCAATGGCGCCGTTCATCCCTTTTTCACGAGGTGTAATTCCAGTTTCGCCCCATACGATATTAAAAGGCTTCTGCGTTCAATGCTCATCGATCAGGCATTACAACTGTAAGCTTGTAACCTTTTACAGCCGCTACCATTGCCAGACCTATACCCGTATTACCCGAGGTGGGTTCTATAATAGCTCCGCCTTTTTTTAGCAAACCTTTTTGTTCGGCATCTTCTATCATCGCCAGCGCAATCCGGTCTTTTATACTTCCGCCAGGGTTGTTCTTCTCCATCTTCATCCACACATCATAATCATCGCCAAACAACTTGTTGAGTCTTACATGCGGGGTATTTCCAATGGTTTCGAGTATATTATTTGCTTTCATCTGGGTCTGGTTTCGTTATTTTTTTATACGATAGAAATTTTTTTTGGGTGTACAATTTGAACAGTAGGCAGCTATTGTTGTGTCACTCACTTGTACTTTTTTTTCTTTGCGCTGCTTTTTTCACCTGGTATTTATCATTCAGTCTGCCAGGTTGTTTCGCTTTTTCAACTCATCCATTTACTTTTTGCAAACAGCCGGTGTTCCAAAAATAATACATCCTGTTCTCTTACCTGCTCCACACAATTGAAGGTTGTTCCCCACTGAAAAACTACCAGATACATAAGCACAGACAAACGTTTAGATCATAAAATTCAAAACGTCGGGAAGCGGAAATTTATCACGAACCTGTATCTCACTTTTATGATACACAACTGAAAAAGGCGGTACACTGTAGGTGAGCCAAACATTTCCACCAATGATACAATCGTGACCTATCACTGTATCTCCGCCCAAAATAGTAGCTCCGGAATAAATGATCACATTATCTTCTATTGTTGGATGGCGCTTGGTACTCGCAGCACTTTTTGCCACATTGAGCGCACCCAGGGTCACTCCCTGGTACACCTTTACATTACTGCCTATCACCGTAGTTTCACCAATCACAATCCCGGTTCCATGATCTATAAAAAATGATTTTCCTATTTGCGCCGCAGGATGAATATCTATACCCGTTTTGCTATGTGCATACTCAGATAACAGCCGCGGTAACGTTTTTATTCCCTGCTGATGCAATTGATGCGATATGCGATATATAGCAGTAGCATAAAAACCGGGATAGGCTACCAGAACTTCTTCAATCGATTTTGCCGCCGGATCAAATTGCACAATAGCTTCTGCATCTACTATCAGGTGCTGGTATATGGCAGGTATGGCTTTAAACAACTTTTCCGTGTTTAGCTTTGCATACTCCTCACTTTTTACCAACTCGTATATCAGGGCAGAAAATGTGTTTTGCAGATCGGTATATTGCTGCACAAGTTTATCTTCCGAAGCATATTTTTCGTACGAAGCAAAGAGAAAGTTGAAGAGGTCATCGGCAAACGTCTCCGCTATTTGCTTGTCGGGAAAACTGGTAAAACACCGGCGGTTTTTATGAAATAACAGGTTGATAAATTCTTGCTGATCCATTTAGTGTTTTTGTTGTAGACAGATACTGTCTGGTAAACTTACTAGAACAAAGTAGTTTGATGTGGACAGTTATCGTCCAATTCATCTCCCTTCAAAATTCTAAATTCCCGCGCCGTGCACGTGCAGACCACACTCTTTTTTTCCACTGTCTTCCCACCACCATCTGCCCGCTCTAAAGTCTTCGCCAGGCTGTATAGCCCGGGTACAGGGCTGGCAGCCAATACTTACAAAACCCCGGTCGTGCAAGATATTATAAGGGATATTGTATTCGTTGATGAATTCTTTCACTTCCTCCGTTGTCCACTTTACAATCGGGTGGTATTTGATCAGGCCATTCACTTCATCCCATTCAAACTCTTCCAGGTTGTTTCGGTTAGCAGAGTGTTCGGCGCGCAAACCTGTCACCCATATTGCATTCCCTTTCAGTGCGCGGCGCAATGGTTCAACCTTGCGAATGTGGCAGCAACTGACTCGGTTTGCCGGAGATTCATAAAATGAATTGGGTCCTTTTTCAGTGACGAAAGGTTGTAATAAGCTGTTGTCAGGATAAATAGGCTTCTATATTGGTTTCGTAGCGCTCATTGGTCCGGCTCCAAACCGAATAGGTTTCGGCAAACAAGCGTCCTGTATCAAGCGTAAAGATCTTTACAGGAAGGTGATGCGTTAATATGTGATGAGCAATTACCTGGTCTTCGAAGCTAAAACTTGTTGAGAAGGTTATTTTGCCGGGGTATAATACCGTGAGTTTCTCCAACATTTCTACAATGGTCAGCACCTTTGCATGGTGTTGTAATGTAGCAATATCAGTTGCCAAAGGGTCGGTCATGAATGCCTTTTTTTAAATAGAGGCACGAAATTAAGCGAGAATGGATCGTCTACCAAAATAGTAGAGTTATGTTTAAATGGTGCTCAAATCAGACAAAGCTAACCTGCTGCTACCCGAACAGCCAACTACCAGGCTATTGTTTATACAGGAAAAATGGTGGGTCGATACCTCACACACCGGGAAAAGCAGGTTACTATTTTACGATGTCCAAACGCAGGAAAAAAAATGATATTTACCAATTCGTTAACCGGTGATTTGGCAGTTATAAGTTTCAGGTTAGTTGTAAAGCTTGGGTGCTGAGTTTATAGGGAAAGGGAAATAGCCGTGTAAGTTCTTTCATGAACAATCAATCGTTTAATTAAGGCATTTACAGTATAAAAGCAGAATGTAGTACCTACAAGTACAAGGGAGTTCCGATAGACCGGAATTGAAATAACACAACGATGCACAATAGACGTCCTACTGCTGGTTCCCAAAAAAACTCCTTAACTAATCGACATTGAATGAACAATTATTGAAATAATTACTGATCGATTTTCTCGTTCCTAATAACCCGATGTTGAAGAGAAAGATAAAAGTGAAAGTGTGCGACCTGCACCGGCAGGCAGGCGCAACAACCGCCAAATAGCACTGCCAAAGCCGGGTTCATAAAAATATTCCACATCTACAGCAGATAAAAACTAAGCATAAAAAAAAGCGAAACACCTGAGTTGCTCTCAGTTGTTTTCGCTTTTTATATGAACAGTAAAATTTTATACGTCGGCAAACTCAGTGGCTTCGAAAGCATCGGGCGGTGCAGGCTTTTTAGCGAACAGATCTTTTAGTTCAGCCGGGAGCATAATGATCATATAACTGCTGCGCTTTCTCTTTTAACGTATCCACAATCTGATCTTTTTCGTCGTCGCTCATTTGGGTGTACTTGTAATAGGCGAATGCAGAAAGCCCTGCATCTTATCAGCGTTCCGGCGGTCAATTTTTTATTCATCGTATTTGGTTTTTTCGGTGAGAATAAGTGTACTAAAAAAATCGTACCGATGCGGTTTGGCAATGAAATAGTTGCGGCTCTTTATACGAATTGAACAGGTCAATCGTTATGTAAACATATGCCTCTAATTGTACAACATGAAAACACCCGTTAATGCAATGTATTTGATTGAAGAAGGACACCCTTCAATCAAAAAATACATACTCTGATCGAAACACTCAATTCTCCTTCGGCGCATTCTATTTCAGTAAACACCTGCCGAAGTTGTATAGACGATGAAAGTGCTACACATGTACAACAGGTTGTATTGGCATTGCAGCATTTTCCGCACATGATCCATAAAAGCCTCTTTAGCCTGGAACTAAGTTTTAGCGCCGAAGAAGGTAGCACCCTGCATATTGCCAAACGAATATGGAAGCTGGAGCCTGCGTATTACGCCTGGTTTAACCGCCTGCTGGATTATCCGTTCATGTTGTTTTTTCTGCACGATGCAGAAGACAGGTATTATGCGCTGTTGGGTGACCTGCTGGCAACAGGTGAATTGGTAATGGACGAGGTGCCGCAGGATGGGCTCACGAGTTTGCCATTGACACCAGCACAATTGCAGGCAATAGAAGAAAAACTCTTCAGGTGTTGTCTTTCACTGTTGTTTTATTGCCATGGCAGCGGCTTCAATCCGGAGATATTTGTACAGGGAATATTGGCTTCTTTTGAAGCCTCATTTACTTTTGAAGACGTGTTGTGCGAATATGCCAAAGACGTGTTGAAAGGTTCTTTTCGCGTGTTGACGCCCCACCAGGAAAATGAATGAGCTATATATTTTTAGCACTACAATATTTACTGATTAACCTCAGCCTTCAATTTCTTATCGCGCCTGGTAAAGTAGATCAATAAAATAATTCCGCTTATCACTAAAAATGCAGCGATCAGTTCGGCCTGCGTTGGGTGAATACCCCAGAAACTATATTTGGTATTTACCCTAATCAGTTCAATGAGGAAACGTTCAATACCGTTTACGATCAGGTAGATGGCGGTAAGTACTCCGGGTGTTTTTATCTTTTTGCGAATACTCCACAAGAAAGCAAATAACAACAAGGCTGCGATGATCTCATAAAACGGCGTAGGAAAAACGGCTTCGGGCAATTGGGCGCAATATTGACCCACACAATCGGGGATCCTTATGCCTTCGCCAATTACATTGTGCGGATAGGTATAGGACCACATCCAACCGGGCAGCCAGCGAAAACGGTTTGGGATGCGTGTTAACAATGCCCCAATCACCATCACCTGCAACCTGGCAACCCATTCGCCCCACTCCATAGGCGAGCATCATAGCAGGGGCAAAGAAGTCTGCCACATGAATGGGGTTCATATTATTCTTTTTACAATACCGCCAAATGGCAATTGTAGCAAAGATGAGCCCGCCATAGAATGTAAGACCACTGAAAGAGATCAGGGAACCCACCGGGTCACGTATCAGATCGTCAATATTCTCGAGATTGTGAAAGATCTTGGCACCTAAAAAGCCAAAGACAAAAGCATAGATAACCATATCGCCGACACGGTCTTGCGGCCAAATGCGGATGATTCTCTCCTCTGGTTTGGCGAGCTTTAATTTATTTTTTTCCTGCCATTTGAGATAAGCGAAAAACAAGCCCACCAGTAAGCCCGCTATCCAGTTGCCACGCCACGATAAGATATAGGTTTGTGTATCAATAAGCGTATCGCGATCAATGAAAGCTCCGATCAATTTATAACCCATCAAAAAACCTAATAAAAAGTTGATGACCAGGTCAAGAACAGAGGCAGGCTGACCAACCGTTATCTTCTCTTCTTTATAGGTGAGTAAACCTTCCCGGCTTTTTCTTCTTAGTTCGCTGGTAAGAACAAGAGCGGCTGCAATAAAAGCGAGGGCAACAAAAAAACCAAAAGAGTTCACAATCTTCAAACCAGTGATCTCAACGCCAAACAAGTCTTTGAAAGCGTAGTATAAATTAGGATACATTGAGCGAGTATTCGATGTAAAGAAAAACAGGATACAAAAATGCAATGTTAGCTACAAAAAAGCATTACTAGGATTAAGGTTGAAAAAGATGTAACAATACTGTAAAAAAAAACCTCCCCCATAGAAATGGAGGAGGATATTTACTAACCCATCCATGCTAAAAGCCACGAACCACATGAATGAAAACTTACATTATGTTCAACTGCTTAGCAATATTCTTCAAAAGCTGAAATAAGGTTGCGGGCAATAATTTGTGCGGGACGACCTTCAATTTGATGTCTCTCAATAAAATGAACCAATTCACCATTTTTAAACAATGCAATTGCCGGTGATGAGGGAGGATAAGGCAACAGATGTTCTCGCACTTTATTAATAGCAGCGGTATCGAAACCGGCAAACGTAGTGGTAAGGTTATCGGGTTTTTTGTTGGCATTTGCAACAGCCATCAAAACCCCGGGGCGTGCTGAACCAGCACTACAGCCGCAAACGCTGTTGATCATAACTAATGTTGTTCCTTCTTTACCAACATACTCATCTACCAGTTCGGGTGTTGCAAGATCTTCAAAGCCGTTGTCAGTAAGTTCGGCTTTCATTGGTAATACAATTTCTTCGGGATACATATTTGTCGTTTATATAAATTTTGAAAGTTTGAGACGCAAAAATAAGTAGAAACTGCTGATTGACGCAAAAAACGAAATGTTAAAGGCAATAATGTCACCTCTTCCGCCGCTGAGCAGACATGATGACATGAAAAGTTGTTGAAATCTGCTAAAGTGCTTTAAAAAAGCAGCAGGAATACAATTTGTTCTACAGTCGGAAACAAAAATTTAAATATTATGATACTTACAAGAACTTACCCCGCAAGAAAACATTTCAACAATGTGTTTGACGAACTGATCAACTCTTTTCCAGCAACCTGGAGCAATGAAACAAAAGCAACCGGTGCGCCGGCAGTAAACATCAACGAAAGCGCAGATGGCTACAATCTTGACTTTAACGTGCCAGGCAGAAACAAAGAAGATTTCAAGATCAATCTCGACAACGGTCTTTTGACCGTCAGCTTCGAAAAGAAAGAACAGCCGGAAAATGCAGCCGTTACCTCCATCAGGAAAGAATTTTCATTCAACAGCTTTACCCGCTCTTTTACACTCGATGAAAAGATCAGTACCGAAGGCATAGAGGCAAAGTATGAGAACGGAATCCTGAGTGTATTTCTTCCAAAGAAAGAAGAAGTGAAAAATGCACCCAAGCAGATTTCTGTTCAATAAGAAAAAATAATTATTCTCAAATCTGTTCACTGCAGTTGGTTTGGTTTTGTGAAGCCCGGTGTTTTTACGCCGGGCTTATTGTTTTATTAAAAAACGGGTCTCTAGTTTTTCGGAGTTGAACCCGCTGTACTTTCACTCAAATAATTATATGTTTAAAAAGGTATTGCCGGTAGTGGGGTTATTGTTGAGTTATGTAGCTGTAAAATGCCAACTCCCCACCCAGAAAACGCTGCTGTGGAAGGTATCGGGGAAGGGTATTACACAACCATCTTATCTATTTGGTACCATACATATAATGTGCGAAGGCGACTTGAAAATACCAACAGTCGTAAAAGAAAAATTCAACAGTACGCAGGAGCTTTTTTTGGAGATAGATATGGACGACCCGGGCATGATGATGCAAATGATGCAGGGAATGCAAATGAACGATACCTCAACCCTCAAAGGATTGATGGGCACTAAATACGACAGCGCCAGCACACTCTTTCAAAAAACCACCGGTATGCCGTTGACTATGCTCAACAAAGCAAAACCTGCCTTGCTTATGTCTATGCTTTACCCTTCGCTGCTGGGCTGCACACCTGTTAGTTGGGAAAGTGTTTTTCAAACAATGGCGCACGAAAACAAAATGCTGATACAGGGTCTCGAGAATATTAAAGACCAAATGGATGTCTTTGACAAAATACCGTACAGCGTGCAATCAGATATGTTTACCAAAATGCTTTTTAATATAGATAGTTCAAAGCGCGACCTCGACGAAATGTTGGCGGTATATAAAAGCAAAGACATCAACAAGCTTACCGAGATAACTGCCGACGACGCCGACTTTGGAAAATATGAGGGTGTGTTACTCACCGACCGCAACCACAACTGGATACCGATCATTGGCGAACAGGCAAAAAAATCACCTACCTTTTTCGCTTTTGGCGCCGGTCACCTGGGTGGCGCAAATGGAGTAATTTATTTGTTGCGCAAAGCCGGTTTTACGGTAACGCCGGTCATGTACAATTAAACTGTTCACCGTATATTTTTTTGTGAGCCCGGCGGTAGAATCCAGATTTTACATTGTTGCGTCGCACCCGTGAGCGGCAGACATTTCAATGAGACATTTAAACCACACAAGGTTTTGTTGCCTAGTTATTAAGCCAGACTTTTCACAAAGCAACCATACTCTAAAAATTATTCTTCATTATTTTCTTTTCACCTTTTTAAAAAAACCTGTGGTTAAAAAGCAGGCAGCAAAGCCAACAAATAACGGTTAAAACAATGCTGCAATATTTGATACCAGATTTCAACACTTTCATATTTACTTTGAGCTTCTTAAAAAACCAGCCATGACCATACGTTGTCTTCGCCATCTTGTACTTGCATTTACTCCCCTCCTTTTTTATAGCCTGCAACAGCGGCGATACCACAATAACTACTGCAAGCCAACCGGCAAATCCATTGGTTGGTACCTGGAAGTTGCTAACCGGTACGCTGATCGAGAAAAACGACACCACCGTTACCGATTACACACACCATACATCTTTTATTAAGATCATTAACAGCGATCATTTTGCCTTTTTGCAACACGACCTTACAAAAGGAAAAGACAGCGCAACGTTTTCGGCGGGCGGTGGCAGTTATACACTTAAAGACAGTTCCTATACCGAACATCTTGAATACTGCAATGCACGCGAATGGGAAGGCAACGACTTTCCTTTCACCATCACTATTGTAGGTGATACACTGGTACAGAGAGGGATAGAAAAAGTAGAGAGTGCGGGAGTTGACCGCTTGAATATAGAACGCTATGTGCGGCTGAAGCAGTAAAGCTAATAGTACTTAGCCCATCTAAATATACCTACTGCGGGCTAATGATTTTTGCAAAAACCAACACAACTTCATCTCCCTTTAATAATTGCAACTGCCCGCTAACAGTGCGATAGGCATTCACTTTTTTCAATGCTTCGAGAAATTCATTTTCGTCATATTGCCCAGGCAGGTCATTTTGGTAGAAGGTGCAGCCTCGGAAAAACTAATTGAATTGCCCGCAATTGTATAACGACCCGAGAACTTATTACAGCCTGTATAGCCTGAGTAAGTTTCATTGGCGCCAAAAAAGTTTATAGATGGTTTGGCTTCCTTATGCATTTTGTTGCCTTGTGCCGGAGTAATATCGTTATCGGGAGCAACTGTGCGCCTGATGCTAACTTCTGTTTCTGTTCTTGTTATTCCGTTAACGGTGCTTGATGTAGTGATACTATCAATGTTATTGTCAGTACCTGTGTTCTTTTTTTTGATCTGAAATTTTTCTTTCACCGCTGCGTTACTCCTGGGCTGTATGCCCGATACGAGTGTCCAACTGCCCATAAGGCTTTTGGGTACGCCATTCTCACTTTTCCCTTCTATGGGTATATATTGGCGGGTTGTATCATTTGTTGCACCGGCATTCTGCGCAGCACAAAACTTTACCATAAAGACTAGAGCCAGGAGAAGACTTAATTTTTGCATAATAGCTTTTTTAAAATTGCTCATCAAATTTATGCCACCGTACCTGAGACTTTAGCAGGTGAAAAGGCAACGGACTACAACAAGTAGTTTTATTAGCTGGTAAGATCATTGATAAAAAAAGCTCCACAATGGTATGCCGCCAAAACGTACTGCGACGCAACGATGAAGCCATGAAATACCCTGGCCGGTGACAAAAAACATTAGTTCATCATCAGCACATTTACGCTGCGCTGCAGTATGTTGAAGGCTATCTCTGCCATTAAATTTTCTTTGTCGAGTGTAGGATTGACCTCGGTGATCTCGAAGCAACAGATCTTGCGGTTTTGCATGAACTTACTTACGAGGTCTTCGGCTTCGCGTTCGCGCAAACCATTGCTTACCGGCGTACCCGTACCTTTGGTGATGGATGAATCCAGGCAATCAACATCGAAGCTTACATATATATCGGTGCAATCGCTCAGGTAGCGAATAACGGAGCGCACTATATTTTCAGGTCCTTTGCGGCGCACTTCGCTGCTGGTGATCACTTTGATGGAATGTTTTTCGATGATCGCTTTTTCTTCACGTTCGTAATCGCGCAGCGAAATAAGCACCACATCTTCAGCAGCAACTTTGGGCGAAATGCCGCCAATATTTTTCAGGTAATTCCAGTTTTTCTCTGTTTCCTTATCCAGCTCGTGCACCGCGTTTGCCATGTTGTCTTCAGCAAGTGCAGTTGCCAGCGGCATACCATGCACATTGCCTGACGGCGTGGTGTAGGGTGTATGCAGATCGGCGTGAGCATCTATCCAAATTACACCCAGCTTAGCATTGGGTTTGGCAATTTTAATTCCGGCGATTGTAGCGCCTGAAATGCTGTGATCGCCACTAAGCACAACCGGAATAAAATTTTGTTTGATGGTCTCTGCAACAGCCTTGCTCACCCGCTCGTACATGGTACAAATACCCTTGATGCGCTTGGCATAAGGCGAGGCAATGGGTTCGAAAAGCAAATTATTTTCGGTAGGTATTTTTTCTGACGGAAAGTGAACAAAAAAATTACTCATAAAATCGAGCGCAGCAATTTTTATCGCATCTACACCAAGACTTGCGCCACGGGTGCCGGCGCCAATTTCTGAGGGTACCTCTATCAACTTTATATTCTTCATACAAATTTTTAATAATAAAAAACGCAGCAAAACTTAAAAACAGTTGTTGAAATAAGCTAACCAGGTATGTAGAAGTTTACCGGCAAAAGCAGAAGGGCAAAAGCAAGCACTGCATTATTGATGTAGGTATATCGCATAAGCAAGAACTACAAATTTACAGTTTTCCCTGCAAAGGATCGGCGCCATTGAGCAACCCAAATGATGTGACGATTTGAAAACGTACATACATGTCTTCGCTATACCAGTTTAGACGGTGGGTTTGGGCAATTGCTTTTTTATGCGCCTGCATTGCGTAGGCGAAAGTTTGCATGCTGTGTTTGTCTTTCCAAATGCTAAATGTGGCCTGGCGTATCCAGGGCAATTCGCCTATACCAAAGCTGGTAATGTACCCGGCACTGCTCATCATTTGTGCTGCCACAGTGGGTACATGTCGCCAGAAGTGTAAAAGCTTTGCCGGGCGTATAGAGGCGCGGGTTAGCACAGCAAGCATTTCCGCAGCATTCGTTTCAGTAAGATTTGGCGAAGTACTTACAAAGGGCATTTTACCGTTCCAGCTTCCATGTGCTGTTACGGGTTGCAGCACCACGGTCCATACTGAACAATGAAAAAAACGCCACCAGTTGGTAATGGCTTTTCCGTAAAGACGAGGCAAATCGGAGCGGCTTTCTATGGCAGCGGCTTTCTCTTTGGTAGTCGCCAAAATAGCAAACTGGTACAGATCGGGGGTAGTGCTGAAAGACCCGTTCCTGCCACAACCAAGCAACTTATAAAACGAAATATTTTCTTTAAAAAGCAGGAAAAATCTAAATGTCACCATCGATAAAAACCCAGCCCAAAACAATGGTTTCGGATAGCGAACCACGGTGAAATACGTCCTCATGCAGCAAGTGTTTAAGCAATTCGAGTTTATACAGAGCTGCTGAGCAAGTATATAAATAAACAAAGAATGATACCCATGATCAAAGCAGCGAAGACTTTATAGCGGTTCCAATAGTTGCGCAGGCGCACCTCTTTTGAGAAAGTGTAAATGCGGTGATACAATGCATTATCTGTTCCCGCCAGGGCTGTGAGTTGAAAACATATTTTCTCCACGTGTGGAAAGGGCAGATAACGCGAGCAGAACAGGATCTCTTCAATTATTCTTTTGTTCACACGCGGATCATTGTATTTTTTTAGCAGCATTATATTGTTGCGCGACAACAAATGTTGTATTTGCTGATAAAGCGCCAACTTATTCATCCGGTCGGGATCCAATACAGCTATTTTGCGTCTGAAATCCAGCGTTTGGTTCAGTATGGTTTGTGGAGTTATCTGGGGCGCGGGCTTCTTTGTTTGTGCCTGCGATTCATTTTGCCGGCGGGTATTATAGTCCTGCCGCTGCCGCCCGTCAGACAATATCTGGTAGGCTTCCTGTATCTCTTTGAACTTGGCTTCGTACAATTCGTTACCAAAGTTCTTGTCAGGGTGAAACCTGAGCGCAAGTCGCCTGTACGATTTTTTTATCTCTGCATAGGTAGCAGTCGGACTTACTTCCAATATTTTGTAATAGTCTTTCAATGCCATCATATCTACCTATCACTTTGCAATATGATCCGGTGATTTTGGTTATAAAAATAGAAATACTGCAATATTGACGATAGAATGGCGCTAAAAAAATAATAATGGACTTTTTATTTTTTCACAGCGGTTCAATTGCAACGTTTGCAGGTAGCGAAGTACGCAGTAAAGTAGCAGGCGAAAAGGGAGCAGAAAAATTTTTGTGTGTTGACCAGCCATGCGAACACTGAGAGACATTGTTGCGACGCTCCGTTCATCGGCAAAGCACAGATATGGCTTTTCAAAAGAAAGAACAACGGTCAGCCATAATAAACAGCAGACATATAAAAATGCTCGCAGCGGGAAATTCTTTCGTCTTATTCTTTGCCTATATCACCAGCTCGTATGCAAAAGGCGCAACGAAATCACTGATTAAGTGTTTCCCTGCGCCTTTTGCGTATTGAACTGTCGCCTGATTTTAAATCGCCGTTTCTGCTTTCCGGCTATTTAATATAGAGCGAATGACACGTAGGGGTACAACCATTCTTGCCGGTTTATTATTCAATTCAAAATTCAGGTCCAGCAGACTTTTTTCCAGCATGAAGGTATCCAGCATCATTTGCAGGTCTTTCTTATCTGCCGGTATAAATTCGCTTCCTTCCACTGTCTCCAGGTACGCTTTCATAAAGAAACCGGTCACATAATGTGCCCACAAACGTGCAAATGGAGCCAATGCCTGCATCTCATCTTCCTGTATATGGGTTGATTTATAAAAGCCATCAAATGCTACGTTTCTAAACGAGCGAACCATCGATGCTACATCGCGCAACGGTGAGCGCTTCAACCGCCTGTCGCTAAAACTACGTACCGGGTCGCCACCAAAATCATTGATCATTACATCGCGCCCGGTAAATATTATCTGCTCCAGGTGCAGGTTTCCATGTATCCTTATTTTAATTACATCGAGTTTCTTAGCATAAATGCGTTTTAATACTGCCAGTAGTTCATTTCTCCGGCAGATCAACTCATTTAAATCATTCTTTAAGTTTTCCGGAATTTTGAGTGAATTTACATTCTTGTTCTCTGTGGTTTCCCGCACCAACGACTGCATAGATGAAAATAAAGATCGCTGGTAGTGCAGCGAGAATGCTTCTGTCGCAAAATCTTTATTATTCTTTGCAGCAGCCAGCGCCAAATGCATTTCGCCTGTACGAATGCCAATCTGCCTTGCTTGTTCACTTGCTGTAGCCCCCAACAATACCTGTACTTCCTCCGGCAATTGATCAAAGCCCGTTGGTTCAGTAGGCGTACCTGACAGTTCGGTTGTATTAATCAAGTCGCGATTTCCCGCCAGTACACGCTCAATGAAATTATTAACGCGTGTAAGCATAAAGTTGTAGCCATCACCATGGTTTTCGGCTAGTTTTTGCAGCATACCCAAGGCTATAGAATCATCTTTAAACTTCCATTCTATAGAGCCCGCAAATGGCGCAATGTTGGGAAACATTACCTTTTCAGTCAGGTGCCGTGTTATTTCCAGATCAGGGTTAGTCGTAGGGTCAATCTTCCGGTACATCTTTAAAAAGAAACCATTGTCATATTGCAATGTTGTGATGCTGTCTTCTGTACTTAGCCGCGCCTTTGGTTCAGGATGATCAATAAATGTATTTTTTAATTCTTCATTTCCACAGAACTCAATTTTGCTCTCGGGCAATTTTATTGTGTTTTGTGCTGCCATTTTCTGAATAAGGTCATTTTGCATTTCGGGGGTAAACAAAGCATCAGCCAACACTCCCGTTTCTTTATCTGCTGCGAGATTGGCAGCATAGCCTCGGGACAATTTTTTGCCAAACTATCTGCAATCTTTCCGGTTGCATATACCACCGGCAGTTGGTAAAACTCCGGAAGACCGCTTGCATAGTTCACTTCAAACAATAAGAGGAATGCTTCATTTGATGGCAGAGGCACCGACACTTTGTTGGTAATTACAATGTTGTGTATCTCCCTCCTTCTTCCAACAAACCAGGAGGTCTTTAGCAGGTACTCCGGCAAAATATTGTCCTGCAGTTCGGTAATAAGATCTTTTTGTGAAAAATTTTGCCAGTCGGTCATTTTTAGCGTAGGTACTTCAGGCTGTTCATTCGCTGCACTTGTTTTCTTCAGCAAAAACCACTCATAACCGTATGACCCCAGGGTGAAAAAGTAGGGTGTATCTTCCCTGATGACCGGGAATTTATTTTTACTAAAGATCTCAACCGGTACATATCCTTTGAAGCCCGATAGATCAACCGTTGCTGCCTGCGAATATTTAGAGAGATTTACTACTACCAGCAGGGTCTCGCTATTGTATGTGCGGGTAAACACCAACACCTTTGGATTTTCAGCGCTGAGAAACTTCATATCTCCACGCCCAAAAGCCTTAAACTTTTTACGCATGCTGATCATCCGCTTCATGTACCAAAACAGTGAAGAGGTATTTGACCGCTGCATCTCAACATTAACCGCCTCGTAGTTATATTCAGGGTCTAGTATTACCGGCAGGTAAAGTTTATGGGGATTGGTGTTTGAAAACCCTGCGTTACGATCAGGCGACCATTGCATAGGTGTACGTACACCATCACGATCACCCAGGTAAAAGTTATCGCCCATCCCAATCTCGTCGCCATAGTATATAACCGGTGTGCCAGGCATAGAAAACAACAAACCATTCATCAGTTCTATTCTGCGCCGGTTATTATCCATTAGTGGCGCAAGCCGGTGCCGAATACCAAGATTGATCTTTGCCTTGGGGTCTTTCGCATATACCTTGTACATGTAGTCGCGCTCCTCATCCGTTACCATCTCCAGGGTTAGCTCATCATGGTTGCGCAGGAAGATCGCCCACTGGCAATTATCGGGTATGGCGGGGGTTTGTTCAAATATATCTGTGATGGGATATCTGTCTTCCATCTGCAGCGCCATAAACATGCGCGGCATTACCGGAAAATGGTAGTTCATATGGCATTCATCACCATCGCCAAAGTAGGATGCAGAGTCTTCGGGCCACATATTGGCTTCGGCCAGAAAAACAGTGCCCGGCCATTTTTCATCCACGTGGGCACGCAGCGTTTTTAAATAGGCGTGTGTTTCCGGCAGGTTCTCACCATTGGTTCCTTCCCGCTCAAACAGGTAGGGTACTGCATCTAATCTAAAGCCATCTACACCCATGCCGCACCAAAAGTCGAGTATCTTAATGATCTCAGCCTGCACTAGCGGACTGTCATAATTCAGATCGGGCTGGTGATAAAAAAAGCGGTGCCAGTAATACTGCTGCGCTACAGGGTCCCAGGTCCAGTTGCTGGCTTCATAGTCAGTAAAAATAATTCTGACATCTTTCCATTGGTTGGGATCATCGGTCCACACATAAAAATCTCTTTCGGGTGAACCCTTGGGTGCAGTGCGCGCCCGCTGAAACCAGGGGTGCTGATCAGATGTGTGGTTGATCACTAATTCTGTTATCACTTTCAAGTTACGCTTATGCGCTTCCTGCATAAAGATCTTAAACTCTTCAATGTTGCCGTACCGGGGGTTTATGTTGTAATAATCAGAAATGTCGTAACCATCATCCTTTAAAGGAGAAGGATAAAAAGGCAGTACCCAAATTGCAGTAACGCCAAGGTCTTGCAGGTAGTCCAGTTTGGTCATCAGACCGCCAAAATCGCCGATACCATCTCCGTTGCCATCACAAAATGCTTTGATATGCAGTTCATATATTATGGCGTCTTTGTACCAGTGAAGTTTATCGTCTATAATAGTATTATTCATAAGGAAACAATTTTTACTGTAATGGTTTGCATAATTAACGTGCCATGGCAAACTACTACAATCCTTCGCAGTGTGTGCAAACCACTTGTTGTCGTCAAATTCGCCAGAAATTCGCAAGACAAAATGCCCCCGGCTTATCCATTATCAGTTGCATAATCAGAAGATATTTTTGTACCCGGCTTTTTCACTTCTCTCAGCATTCTTGCGTCGCACCCTTGTACCACATATCTTTTTTCTTCTTTTTCTACATTTAAAAAAAAAGCCGTCGGCTATTTTATAATCCAATGGCTGCTTTATATTTTATTTTTTTAACGCTCCCTGCATTTACAGGTGATAACACCATACAGCGCCACTGTTGCAATACCAAAAAACGGCACATCTAAAGGCACGAGGTCGGAGACCTCTTTGTATCCTGAGTTCAAGGTCATGCTACGCTAAGACCTTGAACAACTCTGAATACCAAAAAACGGCACTCCGAAAGGCACGAGGTCGAAGACCCCTTTGTATCCTGAGTTCAAGGTCATGCTACACTAAGGGAGCCTGTGAACTGAACTGTGGCAGTTTACAGTTTCGAACAACCTGCATTTACAGTCTTCTACATCGAAAAAGAGCCATCGGCTATTTTATAATCCAATGGCTTCTTTATATTTTATTTTTTTAACGCTCCCTGCATTTACAGGTGATAACACCATAAAGCGCCACTGTCGCAATACCAAAAAACGGCACACCGAAAGGCACGAGGTCGAAGACCTCTTTGTATCCTGAGTTCAAGGTCATGCTACGCTAAGACCTTGAACAACTCGGCTCTTGCAATGTCTTGAGCGAAAGGCTGCAAACGAGCATTCCAATTTTACATTAAAAAAGCCACCGGATTTTTACCAACGGCTGTTTGATATTTTATATTGTTTAACGCCCCTGCAATTACAGGTGATAACACCATACAGCGCCACCGTTGCAATACCAAAAAACGGCACATCGAAAGGAATGAGGTCGGAGACTTCTTTGTATCCTGAGTTCAAGGTCACGCTACGCTAAGACCTTGAACAACTCTGGCTATTTTATAATCCAATGGCTGCTTAATATTTTATTTTTTTAACGCTCCCTGCATTTACAGGTGATAACACCATACAGCGCCACTGGTGCAATACCAAAAAACGGCACATAGAAAGGCACGAGGTCGAAGACCTCTTTGTATCCTGCGTTCAAGGTGAGACTGTAAAGGGAGTGTAAACTGAACTGTGTCAGTTTACAGTCTCGAACAACCTGCTTTACAGTCTCTCATCGGAAAGACAACCTGTTTCCTAACATTCTGTCTTACTCCTCACACCTTCTACCTTACTCCTTACACCTTACACCTTCTACCTTCCACCTTACACCTTACAGCTTCTACCTTACACCTTTCTCCTTACACCTTCCACCTTCCACCTTCTACCTTCCACCTTTCACCTTACACCTTACACCATTCACCTACTACTTACTACTTAAAACTTATAACTTAAAACTTAAAACTTACTACCAACTACTTACAACCTACCACTTACTACTTAACACTTATAACTTATTACTTAAAACTTACAACTTACAACTTACAACTTATAACTTCCCTCTACTTCGCCACTTCAATCTTCACTTTTTTGTTCTTGATCTTTTCGTTTTTGATGCGCTCCAAAGCCTGACCTACTTTAAGTTTGCGAACGGCAACAAACGAGAAAAAATCTTTCACCTCTATTAAGCCAATGTCTTCTTTTTTCAACTCGCCTTTTTGCGCCAGGAAACCTACAATATCTACCTTGTTTACCTTGTCTTTTTTGCCAGCAGCAATAAATAACGTTGTCCACTTTGGCTTTTCAGGAATAACGATGGTATCCGGAAGCTCAATGTTTTCAACATCACCGGTTATATAATTTGGTAACTCTTCTTCCGGCGATAGGATCAATATGGCAGTACCACTCGCATCCATTCTTGCAGTGCGACCGTTGCGATGTATAAAAGCATCTTCAGTTAATGGAAGATGATAGTGCACAATGTACCGGATATGCGGAATGTCGAGACCACGGGAAGCGAGGTCTGTGGTAACCAATATATTCACCGTACCATTTCTAAACTTGCACAATGCGCTATCACGTTCCTGCTGCTCCAGCGCCCCATGATAAAACTCGTTGGGAATGCTTTTTTGTGAAAGAAGATACTTGTCCTTTCTACTGACTCGCGATGATTGCAGAAGATGATTGTTGGTCGATTGCCGAGGTAACATACCAAACGGAACAACGTTTCCAGCTTGTCGTTTTCATCGCTGAGTACAGTTTTTATGGCGAGTGATTCTTTCTCTGTTTCACCCGTTAAAAACGAAATTTTTTCAACATTATTTAATACTAGGAAAGGTGGAAGTTCAAGCGCCTCTGTTGCCGAGGTTAGTATCTTTTTTGAAATATTTGGCAATGAGCCAACTATAAAGCCATCTCTTCATGAAAGCCAAGTTCGAGAGATTTATCAAACTCGTCGAGGATCAAAGTTTTTATGGACGCCGTCGTTATATTTCCCCTTCTAATGTGGTCGGCAAGCCTGCCTGGGGTACCTACTAAAATAGCGGGCGGTTGCTTGAGGTTATTTTCTTCCGTCTCGCGTTTGTGCCCACCATAGCAACAGGTTATTTTCAAGCCTGTGCCCATCGACTTAAAAACCTGCTCTATTTGCAGTGCCAGCTCACGGGACGGTGTTATAATAAGCGCCTGCGAATCTTTGCCGGTGAAATCTATCAACTTTAAAACGGGTAGTAAAAAGGCAAGAGTTTTACCGGAGCCTGTTGGCGACAGCAACATTACATCCGCATGTTTTTCGTTGGCATCCAGCGAGGCAAGTTGCATCTCGTTGGAGATTCGATATTGAGGTTAGCTAAGGATTGCTCAACTGAAAATTGTTTTTCGTACATAGGCCAAAAGTACAAAACTTTTATCCGGGCACTTTTTTAGCCTGCAACATGGCAACGGTCATACTAAAAGATTACCTGCATGAACAATGAAAAAGGTAGGAACTGAACGTACGAAAATGGCAAAGCTTACTGCAGTAAAATAAAAGATTTGCCGATGAACGGAGCGTCGCAACTATGCTTCACCGGAGACGAAAGGCTCACAAAAAAAGCCGGAAAACATCGACCTGTACGTAATAATAGATGGCTGCCAGCAAAAACTACAACTTAGGTGCTTTTGAATTAAGTGCTAAGTTTGCCATTTTTTTTACAGCAATGGCGATTACAAAAATTGATATTAATACCTTTTTGAACATGGCTGCAGACCATCTGGTTTTAGATGTGCGGTCGGAAGGTGAATTTGCGCATGCCCGCCACCCGGAGGCAGCTTCAATGCCACTTTTTAATAACGAAGAACGCAAGGTGGTAGGCACTGCCTATAAGCAACAAAGCAAGCAACAGGCTATAAAAATCGGGCTGGATATGTTTGGCAAAAAGATGGTTGGCATGGTAGAAACCGTTGAACAATTGCTGACACAAAAAGCGGCAGATAGCGGACGCCCATGCGCTAAAACGGTGATTGTATATTGCTGGCGAGGTGGTATGCGTAGCGGCGGAGTTGGCTGGTTGCTGGACCTGTATGGCTACAAAGTGTACACACTTGCCGGTGGGTATAAAACCTTTCGGCGGTGGGCATTGCAGCAATTGGAGAAAGACTATCCGCTGCAAATTTTGGGTGGCTATACCGGCAGCGGCAAGACCTATGTATTGCAGGCGCTAAAAGAAATGAATAAGCCGGTGATAGACCTGGAAAAAATAGCTGCGCACAAAGGTTCGGCCTTTGGCAGTATAGGTATGCCACCCCAGCCCAGCCAGGAAATGTTTGAAAATTTGCTTGCGCTGCAGCTACATAGGGTGTCGCCACAAGCAAATAACCCAGCCTGGATAGAAGATGAAAGCCAGCGAATAGGTCTGGTAAATATACCTGCTACGTTTTTTCGGCTCATGCGTTGCAAGCCAGTCTATTTTTTAGACATACCCTTCGCAGAACGTGTGCAACATATTGTGCAGGAATATGGTGGATGCGATACAACCGAACTGGTGAATGCCACCAGGCGCATACAAAAAAGATTGGGCGGTCTTGAAACCGCCAATGTCGTTGACCATGTTGAAAAGAATGAAATGCAGGCGGCTTTTAGCATACTGCTGCGCTACTACGATAAACATTATTTAAAAGGTCTGCATACAAGAGCCAACCTATCGGAACTGCTACAAACAATACCTTGCGAACACGTTGATGCGTTCGCAAATGCACAACAACTTATACACCTGACAACCGGAAACCATGCAAATATCTGAACCCATAAAACTTACCCAGTACTCACACGGTGGTGGCTGCGGCTGCAAAATTGCGCCCGGCGTTCTAGAAGAAATATTGCAAAGCCAATTGACGTTTCCGGATGAAAAAAATTTGCTGGTGGGCAATAGCAGCAAAGACGATGCAGCAGTGTATGACCTGGGCAACGGTACGGCTGTGATAAGCACAACGGATTTTTTTATGCCGATAGTAAACGACCCGTACGATTTCGGGCGTATCGCTTCTGCCAACGCCATCAGCGATGTGTATGCAATGGGTGGCAGACCTATAATGGCAATTGCCATTCTGGGCTGGCCGTATCAATGTATTGCCGGCAGCAGTAGCCCAAAAAGTTTTGGAAGGAAGTCGCAGCATTTGCCTGGAGGCAGGAATACCGCTGGCAGGCGGCCATAGCATTGATGCGCCGGAACCCATTTTCGGGCTGGCGGTAACCGGCATGGTTGACATAAAAAATTTGAAGCAGAACAATACCGCGCAGGCAGGCGACCTGCTGTTCGTAACCAAAAAGCTGGGCGTTGGTATTTTGTCAACTGCACAAAAACGGGAGTTGATCTCTGATGAACATTTCAGCGCATTGCTGGCACAGCTTACCCAACTTAATTCGTTGGGCGAGCACCTGGGCAAAATAGCAGGTGTGCACGCCATGACCGACATAACAGGTTTTGGCCTGCTTGGGCCATTTGTCGGAAATGGCAGCGGGCAGCGGTCTATCTGCACATATCGATTACAAGTCCATCCCCATACTTGCAGGGGCAACAGACTACCTGGCGCAAAAGGTTGTGCCGGGAGCTACCAGCCGCAACTTTAGCAGCTTGCAAAACAAAATTTCGTTTGCCGTTGGCATAGAAACTGCGGAAGCAAAAAATTTGCTTGCCGACCCACAAACCAACGGTGGTCTATTAATCGCGGTTGCGCCCGCTGCCGTGGCTGAAGTGCAAGATCTATTGGCAGCGAAAGGATATGAAATTTTTGCCCAACCCATTGGCAAAATGGTGGCTGCCTCCGGGGCATTGATATGGATTCAATAGGCTATTGCAGTTATACACATTGAATATTTATGTACCCAACAGAAGAACCAGATTAGCCTTCGTTGCGTCGCACTCTTGTACTTTTTATTCTTTAGGCAACAGTAAAAAAAAGTTTACTGAAAGCATTCTATTGCAAGCTATTTATCAGGAGGCGGGTAAATAGAGAAAAAGATTTAAAACCCTCAAATAATGCCTGAAAGCTTTAAATGATTACAGGCATAGTACAGTGTTGTTGAATTTTGCTTAGGAAAATAGGAACAAATTGTTTTCGATCAGCAAATTAATTCGTTGAAACCTGGCAAACACCAATTTTTCAGTTGTAGAGTAAACATAATTCAGGGTTCAAAACTAGTAGTCAATTCAGGTCACGAATTCTGTTCAGATAATACAGCACCTGAAATAATTTCCGGGTATCGAAAGTTTAAACGTTAGATATGCCTAACATAAGTTAAACAAGATTTGAACTGATCAATTTGAGTAAGCATGCCTCAACATATATAAAGCACTGGCAACCGCGCTAAACATTAAAGATAGAGCTGTTTGATTATCATTAACCTAAGGCAGAAAAAAACTTAATCCCAAAAAAGATATTTAGCAACACTATTAAATAGTATGATTTCTTATTTCTTTTAAATACTTTAGCCCAGTTAAATAAGCCGGGATTATTTAAGATTGTAACCGCCATACTTTTGAATATTTTCATTCACCAATATTCTATTTTACTAACTCCGCCACCCCCTGTAATTCGGTACAGGCTACCTGTTATACGCTACAACAATAATGAATAAACCGTATTAATGACTAATTCTTGCCAGACTTTTTCAAGCCAGCCTCCCAAATTCACCTTGTACTTGTATTAGGTTAAAACTTGTTCATCTTTTTTTCAAATAATCATTAAAAAAGTTTAATAACTTATTTTTCTGGTTTTAGAATTTTTGTTGATATTTTCGAAGTCCCCCTTTATGAGTTTATTTTAAATTTTAGTTGTTAAACCGGGCGTTTTTATTTAGATAGGAAAAAGCTTCTGAGTTTTTATAATCCAACATTTGTCAATATCCCCCCAACTGACATTTATTTAAGCGACCAGCTATATTCATTCCAATATCCACATGCTTCGATAACCCTTTTGTTATCCGTTTCTTTTTACTAAATATTTTTTCGGTTACCCTTTAGAAGGTAGTACGATACTCTATTCCAATATTCAAATTAACACCTCCCAAGATTTTAGTGTCAATACGATTCCATATCCGCGCTAAAAGCCATTACAACTATACACATTTTACTTTTTTAATTGACAGGTAGCTTATCTCATCTACCGGAAATTTTATTGTTTTTTAAAATTTTACTTTACCGTTATGAAAAAAAGATTACTCATTGTATTGACCTTTTTTTTCGTTGTTCTCTCAGCTTCATCTTTTGCGCAGAACGAAATTATCATCAATGAAATAATGGGTTCAAACAACAATACGATTACCGACAATACCGGCTCGTATGAAGACTGGGTTGAGTTATACAATCCAGGATGCAAGTATTAAAGTGTTTAGACAATTATTACATTACCAATGACCCTTTATGCCTACACTTATTTCGTTTTTCAGGCAATTTGCAGATATCGGCCCACGGATACTTAATCCTTTGGGCAACCAAGGATCTCACCCGGGGAAATACACACCTGCCGTTCAAAATTTCGGCTTCTGGAGAGAGCGTCTATATATATGCGCCCGATGGTCACACCCTGGTCAACTCTATGACTATAGGTAAACAAAAGTCTGACGTTTCATTTGGCAGAACAACTGATGGAGCTACTTCTTTAAGCTTTTTTGCCAAGCCTACTCCCGGCAAAACCAATAATACGTCAACAGGTTACCTCGGCATTCTAAATCCGCCGACTTTTTCGCAACCTGCCGGTTTCTATGGCAATCCATTTACGCTAACCATAGCATCTGATGATCCTGCAGCGCGAATTATATATACAACTGATGGTTCAAATCCAGATGAGAATAATATATCCGGAACAAGTTACCGGTATAAAAATGTTTATCCTGAGCTACCGGGCGATCCTGTTGGCCCTTTTCTGAGCGATGCTTATCGGTCTTACAATTACTCAACTGCTCTAAATATCAAAGACGCGTCTACTGATCCAAACAGGCTTTCACTCAAATCTTCCACTTATTATAAAGTTTTCAAGACACCGTTGAACATTACAAACAAAGGAACAATGGTGCGGGCAGTTGCAGTAAAAAATGGCTATATACCGAGTGAGATCATTACGTCTACTTATTTCGTTACATCAGATGGTAAGAATAAGTATACGCTTCCAATTGTGTCAATCGCAATACCCGAAGAGACTATGTACAGTTGGGACAGCGGAATCTATAATGCCGGAACAGATTTTGAAAAATGGAGAGCCCTAAATCCATCAGCAACTGCCAGTGGGGTTGTTGCCGGCAACTGGAACAGAGATGTTGAAATTCCGGCGAGTTTAGAATTCTTCACGGCAAATAATGTCAGCCGCGAATTTCAAACCAATATTGGGACTACCGTCAATGGTAACGCAAGCAGAAAACAACCGCAAAAATCACTACGTGTTTACTTTAGAAGTAGCTATGGCCAGTCTGACATAAACTATAAAATCTTTTCAGATCTACCGTACAAGAACTACGAACGACTGATTTTTAACGATGGAGGCAGTGATATGAAGTATTCGCACATGCGCGATATGGTCATTGAAAACTCAGTCAGGCATCTCAATTTTGCTGTCCAGCACCAGCAGCCGGTAGTGGAGTTTGTAAACGGTGAGTTTTGGGGTTTGATCAATGTGAGAGAACGGTATGATGATAATTATTTTAAGCAAATTTGGGGGATAGACAAAGACTCACTGGACTTCCTGGAAAACAAGCAAAATCTTAATAACGGTACCACTACTGCGATCACTACTTTGCGCAATTATATTTCAACCCACGATCTTTCGGTCACCGCAAATTATCAGACCATTCAAACGCAAATGGACGTTGATAATTTTCTCGATTACCATGTGACAGAGGTGTACTTTGGAAACGATGACTGGCCAGATAACAATATTTCTTATTTCCGTAAACGTGTGCCGTACACTCCTGGTGCACCAAAAGGGCACGACGGTCGTTTCCGCTGGATGCTGAACGATATGGACAAGGGGCTCGGTCTCGGCGGGCCTCCTTCCTTCAATAGTATGCAATGGGCTACCGGAACCAGTAGTGGTGTAAATCCTGTGACATGGTCGACTGAGATGCTCAAAAAACTACTTATGAACCAGGAGTTCAAAAACAAATTTATCACCCGGTATGCAGACTTGCTCAATACCACCTTTTTACCTGTTAACATTGATTCAATAATCAACGTCTTCCGCAATTTATACTCTCCTCATATTTCTGAGCATACACAGCGCTGGAGATATCCTTCAACAGCTACGATATGGAATGATACTGTGAATGCTATGGTGAGTTGGTCCGATCAGCGACCTGCCTTTGCAAAGCAGCAAATACGAGATTATTTTTCACTAGGTGCCGAGAAAAAATTAACCATTGATGTGTCTGACTCTGCACTCGGATATATTACAGTCAATACTGTTGACATCACCCCGGCTTTCCCGGGCGTGCCTAAAAAAGCTTATCCCTGGAGCGGTAATTACTATGCTGAAATACCGGTCACTTTAATTGCAAGACCGAAGCCGGGAAACGTTTTCCTGCGCTGGGAGGGTGATGCGACAAGCACAAAGGATACTTTGATCGTCACTCTGTCGACTGCCAAAAGCTATAAAGCAGTCTTTCAAAAGGTACAGGTCCCCGATGAAAGTAAGGTCTTCCACTACTGGCACTTTAATAATTTACCAGGCGGTACTTTAACATCAGTTGCTGCTGACACATCTTTGCCTGGTAATGCTGTAATTACCTATCCGGGCACCGGAGCGGGTTATATGGATGCAACCGGCAATACTGAGGGAAGTGATGTTAATTTACAATTCAACAAAATTTCGGGCACAGCGTCTGCGACCCAGAAATCCGGCTTCTACCCGCAATCTGCTCATTACTGCTCCTACAACCGGATATAAGAACATAGTTTTTCAGTATGCAACTGTCAGAACCAACAAGGGAGCTGATTTTCAAAAAGTCTATTATACCAAAGACAATGTCAATTGGATTCTGAAAATGGATAATATAGCTGTCCCGTCGCCCGAAGGTGGTCCTTTTGGATTACAAACATTTCGATTTTTCAGACGACGCAGGCACGGGCAACAATTCAAGTTTCGCGATTAAGATTGTATTCTTCGGTCCGAATTCAACCGGTACATCGGGCAATGACAGGTTTGACAATATAAGTTTCAGCGGTATCCCCCTGGCAACCAATCCGCTATCCGTATCTGTTTCAGCAGACAGAACTACGATTTGCAGCAACGCTACAGTCACTTTCACAGCTACGGCTACCAATGCGGGTACATCGCCATCTTACGAGTGGAAGAAGAATAATACCAACGTTGGAACAAACAACAGCACTTACACCGACAACATTTTTCAGGATAAGGATACCATTACTTGCATCGTTTTTTCCGCCAATAGCAGTTCTGCTACAAGCAATAAGGTCGGTATTACGGTAGTAGCCAATACATTGAGCATACCCAACTTAAGCAAGAACAATCCCTCTGCCTGTGGTAACAATGATGATGGAGATATTACCATCAATCGTTTGGGTGGAGTTTCTCCTTTTCAATATAGCCTGGGAAATATAAATTATGGTTCATCTAACCTGTTTACCAATCTCCCCCAGGGTACATATACTGCCTATGTTAAGGATGTAAGAGGATGTACCGCTTCTTTAGCCGGTGTCCTTACAAAAGCAGCTCCTATTGTTGTTACGATCAGCAAAGTGGCACCCTCGGCGTGTGGCGGAAACAACGGCAGCATCACGATCAGCAATACAGGTGGTACGGCTCCGTTTAAATTTAGCCTCAACAATAGTAATTATTCAACCAACAGCGTCTACAGCAATTTGTCATCAGGTAATTATACAGCCTACGTACAGGACGCAGACAACTGCATCACGTCTGTTGTTGTAGCCCTCGCAAATGCTTCTGCATTAACCATTACTAGCCTGACGAAAAATAATCCGTCAGCTTGCAGCGCTACCAACGGTTCAATAAGTGTTCACATCACCGGCGGTACTGCCCCCTTTGTGTATAGTCTGGACAATACAGTTTTTGCAAGCAATTCAAACTTTAGTAATCTTGCAGCAGGTACTTATAATGTGTATGTGAAGGATGCAAATGGTTGTACTGCTACTACCACTGATGTACTTGTAAATCCTTCTTCTCCTTCTATTTCAAGTCTGACTACAACCCCTCCATCAACATGTGTGACGAATGATGGATCAATTACAATCAATTCTGCTGGAGGCGCTTCACCTTTTCAGTACAGTTTAAATAATGTCAATTATTCCTCGAGCGCCAATTTTACAGATTTGTCGCCCGGAACTTATACTGCTTATGTAAAAGATGCAAATGGCTGCATGGCTACATTTACTGATAAAATTGACGACCATGTAAGTTCCTTCTCACTTTTAAATCTAAACGGAAAATCAGCTTCAGCTTGCCGAAATGATGGAAGTATAACCATAAACGCACAAGGTGGATACACCCCTTACGAATTTAGTCTTGACAATGTAAATTACTCTACGGACAATGTCTTCAGTAATCTTCCCGGAGGCACATACACAGCTTATATTAGAGATGCGCAGGGTTGTGTTATTACAAACACTGATGTGCTTGAGAAAGTATCACCAGTCATTATCACTTTGACAAAGACTTTAGTTTCAGCCTGCATCAATGATGGCACCTTCACAATAAATACTACACAGGGAAGAGCCCCTCTTCTGTATAGCCTAAATGATGTTAACTATTCAGGAAATAACTTTTTCACAGACTTGCCATCCGGACCGTTTACCGCTTACGTAAAAGACAACGACGGTTGTACAACTTCTGTATCGGAAACCCTCAGTAAAATTGAATGGCAACTTTCTTTGAATAAAACTTCCCCATCATCCTGCGCGAATAATGGAAGTATCACTGCAACAACAAGCGGTGGAATAGCTCCATTTACGTTTAGTCTTGATAACGTACATTTTTTCACCAGCAATGTCTTCACGGGTCTGGCAGCAGGCGACTATACCGTTTATGTGCAGGATGCAAATGGTTGCACCACCTCCACTACAGAGACACTGGCAGGCATCCGCTACTTTTACCATTACAAGTTTGGACAAAACTCCATCTTCGGCGTGTAGCAGCACTGGCAGTATTACCGTAAATGTTTCCGGTGGAGCACCGCCATATCAATACAGCCTTGACAATGGTCAGTTCGGCAGCAGTAATGTGTTCAGCGGGCTGGCAGCAGGCGACTTTACACTTATGTGAAAGATGCAAATGGTTGCACCACCTCCACTACAGAAACACTTGCAGGCACCGCTACTCTTACCATCACAAGTTTAGACAAAACTCCATCTTCTGCGTGTAGCAGCACTGGCAGTATTACCGTAAATGTTTCCGGTGGAGCAGCGCCATATCAATACAGCCTTGACAATGTACAGTTCGGTGGCAGTAATGTTTTCTCCGGCCTGGCAGCGGGCGACTATACGGTGTATGTGAAAGATGCAAATGGTTGCACCACCTCCACTACAGAAACACTTGCAGGCACCGCCTCTACTCTTGCCATCACCAGTTTAGACAAAACGCCATCCTCAGCCTGTAGCAGCACCGGCAGTATTACCGTAAATGTTTCCGGTGGAGCAGCGCCCTATCAATACAGCCTCGGCAATGGTCAGTTCGGCAGCAGTAATGTGTTCAGCGGGCTGGCAGCAGGCGACTACACATTTCATGTGAAAGATGCAAATGGTTGTACCGTTTCCACCACCGAAACACTTTCAGGCACCGCCTCTACTCTTGCCATCACAAGTTTAGACAAGACGCCATCTTCTGCCTGTAGCAACACTGGCAGTATCACCGTAAATGTTTCCGGTGGAGCAACGCCCTATCAATACAGCCTCGGCAATGGTCAGTTCGGCGGCAGCAATTTGTTCAGTGGGCTGTCAGCAGGCGACTATACAGTTCATGTGAAGGATGCAAATGGTTGTACCGTTTCCACTACAGAAACACTTTCAGGCACCGCCTCTACTCTTGCCATCACAAGTTTAGACAAAACACCATCCTCTGCCTGTAGCAGCACTGGCAGTATTACCGTAAATGTTTCCGGTGGAGCAGCGCCATATCAATACAGCCTCGGCAATGGTCAGTTCGGCAGCAGCAATGTGTTCAGTGGGCTTTCAGCAGGCGACTATACAGTTCATGTGAAAGATGCAAATGGTTGTACCGTTTCCACCACAGAAACACTTTCAGGCACCGCCTCTACTCTTGCCATCACCAGTTTAGACAAAACGCCATCCTCTGCCTGTAGCAGCACTGGCAGTATTACCGTAAATGTTTCCGGTGGAGCAGCGCCATACCAATACAGCCTCGGCAATGGTCAGTTCGGCAGCAGCAATGTGTTCAGCGGACTGGCAGCAGGCGACTACACATTCATGTGAAAGATGCAAATGGTTGTACCGTTTCCACCACAGAAACACTTTCAGGCACCGCCTCTACTCTTGCCATCACAAGTTTAGACAAAACGCCAACCTCTGCCTGTAGCAACACCGGCAGTATTACCGTCAATGTTTCCGGTGGAGCAACGCCATATCAATACAGCCTCGAAAATGGTCAGTTCGGCAGCAGTAATGTGTTTGGCGGGCTGGCAGCAGGCGACTACACAATTCATGTGAAGGATGAAAATGGTTGTACCGTTTCCACTACAGAAACACTTGCAGGCACCGCCTCTACTCTTGCTATCACAAGTCTAGGATAAAACGCCATCCTCTGCCTGTAGCAACACCGGCAGTATTACCGTGAATGTCTCCGGTGGAGCAACCGCCATATCAATACAGCCTCGGCAATGGTCAGTTCGGCAGTAGCAATGTTTTTAATAATCTGGCAGCAGGCAATTATACAACATCGGTAAAAGATTTTTATGGATGTATTGTGTCACAGTCAACTAATGTTACAGGGCTTTCTCCAGTCGCAATCTCTAGCGTGGACAAAATACCTGCTTCGCCATGTAGTAGCGATGGTAGTTTAACAATCAATGCATCGGGAGGAGCTCAACCTTATCGATACAGTCTTAACAATGTTCAATATGTTGCGAACAACATGTTTAGCAATCTGGCTCCGGGAAGCTATACTGCTTATGTAAAAGACGCAAATGATTGTACGATATCAACTACAACATCGCTTGCAGGAACTCCATCAACTTTGGCAATTACTACTTTAGGCATTACTCCGGCATCATCTTGCATTGATAATGGCAGTATTCAAATTAATATTTCAGGTGGCTCCTCACCCTATCAATACAGTCTTGATGGCACTCACTATGTTTCCGGAAATGTTTTCAATAATCTGCCAGCAAATTCCTATACAGCCTATGTAAGAGATGCCCATGGATGCACAGCTTCACTCACAGGAAGTGTTTCGCGACTATCTGTTGTTACGATCTCAAGCCTTAACAAAACATCTGCCTCACCATGTAGCAGCGATGGCAGTATTGCCATCAATGTTTCCGGGGGTGCTTCTCCTTATCTATACAGTATTGATAACATTCAATTTGTACGCGGCAAATGTTTTTGATAATCTGGCACCAGGTAACTATACATTGTATGTTAAAGATGCCAATAATTGTTCTGCTACAACATCTACTGTGTTGGCAGGTACTCCATCAACGTTTGTAATAACTCTAGGTAAAAAATCACCAGGTGCATGTGTAAATGACGGCAAAATAACCATTAGTAAATCAGGAGGTGTTTCGCCTTATCAATACAGTTTGGATGGTATTAATTATGGTTCCAGCAACGTATATGATAACCTTGCACCGGGCACCTATACCGCTTACGCAATTGACTCCAGAGGTTGCACCGCTACAGCCGAGATAACCCTTACGGCACCTTCGTTAATTACAATCACCAGCTTAACTATCACCCCGCCTCTGCCTGCAGTGATGATGGTTCTATTACTATAAACAGAACTGGTGGAAGCTCGCCATATCTATACAGTCTGGATGGCGTAAATTATGTTCCTGGTAATATATTCAGTAATCTTGCGGCAGGTTCTTACACTGCTTATGCCCAGGATGCAAAAGGATGTACTAGTACCTTTACTGATGTAATCACAAAAGCTTCTTCAACTCTTGTTGTTACCAGTTTAGGTAAGAAATCTCCATCTTCCTGCCTCAACAATGGACAAATAACCATAAATAAATCAGGAGGAAATGCGCCTTATCCAATACAGTCTCAACAATGGTAATTATGTTTCGGGCAATGTATTCGATAATCTTGCTGCCGGAACTTATACAGGTTTTGTAAAAGACGCCAAAGGTTGTATTGCCTCAGCTCAAATCACCCTTACTGCAACTTCACAACTTGTCATTTCAAGTTTATCGAAAACAGCGGCTTCTGCCTGCGCCAACGATGGAAAGATTACCATCAATAAGATCGGGCGGAACTACTCCTTATAACTATAGCCTCGACGGAGCGCATTACGGGTCACTTCAAATGTATTTAGCAATCTTGCTCCAGGAAACTACACGGCATATGTAAAAGATGTAAACGGTTGTATCGCCACACTTTCTGATGTATTAACCAGATCTTCTTCTACACTTGTGATTACAAGTCTCAGCAAGAAATCACCCTCGGCATGCGCTAATACCGGTAGTATTACGGTTAATAATTCCGGGGGCACTTCTCCCTATCAATATAGCCTGGATGGTAGTCACTATCCACCAGCAATTTATTCAGCAATCTTGGTGAAGGATCCTACACCGCTTACGTAAAGGATGCCAAAGGTTGTGTCGCTTCATCTTCTATTACACTTAACCAAACCTTCGCAACTCACGGTTTCCAGCGTGAGCAAAACCAATCCTTCTGCTTGCAGTAGCAATGGTAAGTTAACGGTAAACAGATCCGGCGGCTCCTCACCATATCTATACAGTTTAAATAATGGTAGTTATGTCTCCAGCAATGTGTTCTCTAACTTGTCATCCGGAACCTATACCGTTTCTGTAAAAGACGCTAATGGTTGTATTGCTTCACTTGGCAACATAACTCTTACAGCTCCAGCATGTCAAATTGCACGCCCTGCTAACGAAAAACGACCGATCGTTACTCGCCCTTTCAAGATCAAGGTTTACCCGACACCGACAATGAGTCAATTCTCATTGATTGCAGAAAGCGAGGATCAAAGCGAAGTGGAAATTGTTGTAACTGACATATTGGGCATCAATAAACTACGCACCCGCATTGCAGCGAATAATGTATTCACATTTGGTAAAGATTGGAATGACGGTACCTACATAGTACAAGCTTTGCAAGGCAAAGACAGAGCTATACTCAAAGTCATAAAATTGAAATAAGTTCAGTTTCCTGGAAATTTGTTATGATTGCCCCTTAACACAGCTTGCCTTAGCAAGCTGTGTTTTTTTTGTGGTACAGGCAGAGGTATTTCATGGCTTCATCGTTGCGTCGCATTTCGTTAAAACAGCATATCAATGGTGAACATAGAAAGCCTAAAAAAGAAACAGTCGCCAATTATCAGTTTATGCTGCTTATAGAACTTTGGGTTGTGTTTCATCGTGGCAATGGAAATAAATAAATTTTGCTATCGAAAGACATCACTATCATAGTTTTCAAAAAAGAAGCCAAAATTTTCAACAATCAACATTACCAGTTCACACTACTTGTCTCATCTGTGCATCGCCGATGAATGGAGCCTGCCTACCGGACAGGCAGGCGTCGCAACAATGGTTAATAGCCAATATTCTGCTGGTTACCCAAAGCACCCTACTATTGTGCTCCTAAACAAGAGCAAAACGTCTCGGCAATAAACATTATTAATGCATACCAGCTACATGTTCCATCTGTGCTTTGCCGATGAATGGAGCCTGCCTACCGGACAGGCGGGCGTCGCAACAATGGTAAACAGCCAATGTTCTGCCGGCTACCCAAAGCACCCTACTTTTTGTGCTCCTAACAAGAGCAAAACCCTTCAGCAATAAACATTGCTAATGCATGCTACATGTCCCATCTGTGCTTTGCCGATGAACGGAGCGTCGCAACAATGTCAAATAGCATTGCAGATGCCGGCCTCCAAAAAACGTTGG
Source organism: uncultured Chitinophagaceae bacterium (assembly GCA_963726895.1). Taxonomy (GTDB): domain Bacteria; phylum Bacteroidota; class Bacteroidia; order Chitinophagales; family Chitinophagaceae; genus Segetibacter. Next base: position 409,374 of record CAVSED010000016.1, read on the forward strand.
CCTCGCTACATTATTAACCAAAGCATTTTCATTGTTCACTGTACATTTGTCGCTATTCATTTGTCTAAAGTTTTTGAACTATGAAATACATGCTATGGTTACTCCTTTTGCCAATGTTTGGTGTGGTAAATGCTCAACCCGGAGAAAAGAAATTTACGCATGCAGACACGCTGCGCGGCAGCATAACACCCGAACGTGCCTGGTGGAACGTGCTGCGTTATGATGTGACCATACGACCCAATTATGTACAAAAAACAACTGCCGGCAGCAACGAACTAACCTACCAGGTAATCAGCAACAATGACAATAAAGTAATGCAGATTGATCTGCAGGAACCGCTGCATATTGACAGTATTGTGTATAATGGTGGTGACAAACTTGGTTACACCCGCGAAGGAAATGCGTGGCATGTAGTGGTGCCGGATCAGGTAATGGCGGCTGTAAATAAACTGAAGATCTACTACAGTGGAAAGCCACACGAAGCCATGCGACCACCGTGGGATGGTGGCTGGACTTTTAGCACAGACTCTCTTGGCAGACCGTGGATGACGGTGACCTGCCAGGGCATCGGTGCTTCCATCTGGTACCCCTGCAAAGACCACCAAAGCGATGAACCAGACAATGGGGCTTCGCTGACCATGATTGTTCCTGATACTTTGGTTGCAGTTGCCAATGGACGACTACAGCAAAAGATCAATAATAATGACGGTACTAAAACCTATACCTGGGCTGTCACTAATCCGATCAACAATTATGACCTCATCCCCTACATTGGCAAATACGTAAATTTTGGAGAGGTGTACAACGGTTTAAAAGGCAAGCTGGATATCAACTATTGGGTATTGGATTATAATGAAGCGAAAGCGCGCAGTTACATGCCAAATGAAGTACACAATATGTTGAATGCTTTTGAATTTTGGTTTGGGCCCTATCCTTTTTATGAAGACGGATATAAGTTGGTTGACGTACAGCATCCGGGTATGGAGCACCAGAGTGCAGTTGCCTATGGTAATTATTATAAACCAGGCTATCGCAACCGGGATAACTCGGGTACCGGCTGGGGTATGAAGTGGGATTTTATAATTGTGCATGAAAGCGGGCACGAGTGGTTTGGCAATAACATAACCAGTGATGACCTGGCAGATATGTGGATACATGAGGGATTTACCAACTACAGCGAAACCCTGTTTGTGGATTATATTTTTGGAAAGCAAGCTGCCGATGAGTACAACGCCGGCACCAGAAAGGGTATCAGGAACGACAGACCCATTATTCCTGCCTATGGCGTGAACGAAGAAGGCAGTGGTGACATGTATCCGAAGAGCGGAAATATGCTGCATTCTATTCGGCACGGATTGGACGACGACACCTTGTTCAGGCAAATTTTAAAGGGTCTTAATACTACCTTTTATCATCAAACTGTAACCGCTAACCAGATCATTAACTATGTAAATGAACAGGCGCATTTTGATTATACAAATGTGTTCAGACAATACCTGACAACAACACAGATACCCAAACTGGAAGTGAAGCTAAGCACTGACCATAAAAAGGTTTCCTATAGGTATGTTGATTGTATCGATGGCTTTAATCTGCCATTAGTGTTGAAAAATGAAAAACAAAAAATTAGGCTGGTGCCTACAACTGAGTGGGCTTCTAAAAAGATCAGAAATGACCAGGTTGATCTGTTTGAACCCGCTGCGATTGAGAAGATGTATTATATAAATGTAGTGGCGCTATAAATCCGACTGAATTTGTGAAAGTAATGTTCTCAATAAATGATTTTTATACAAACGAGAAAGCAAGCTGCGTGGGCTTGGCGATTTGAAGACCTGGCTTATTAAAATGCCCCTCATTTGCAGTGATGTAATAAAGCGCGCTTTCCTGAAATCGTGACGCCACTATTGTTTGCACACCTCCTGCACATTGTTTAAAAAGATTTTCAACGAGATCAGGGCAGTTGTTATGCGCTGACAGGTGAGCCAGTAACAAATGAGACATGAATGCAGGACGGTGATTTAAAAAAAGGTCAAGCGCCTGCCGGTTGCTGAGATGACCTTTTCCTCCTTTTATTCTTCTTTTTAAATGATAGGGATACGAACCGCTGTCCAGCATCTGTTCATCGTAATTAGCCTCTAAAAATGCGGCATGGCATTGTCCGAAATGCTTGATCAGATCTTGGCAAGTTTTACCAATATCTGTAAATACTCCCACGCAGACCTGTCGGCAGGTAATTATGAAACTACATGGGTCAACAGCATCGTGGTGTTTTGCAAAGGAGGTAATCGTAAGTTCTCCAATGCTTATGGGTTCACCTGCTTTGAAAGTAAAAACCTGGGCTGGTGGTATAGACAACCTGGAATGACGAAGTGTGTTATGCGTAATATATACGGGCAATTGAAGTCTTTTTGCAAGCAGGTCAACTCCTTTTATATGATCAGAGTGCTCATGCGAAATAAACAATGCCTTTATTTTTCGCACGTCAAGTGACAAATTGCCCATCCGCTTTTCTATCTCCCTGCATGAAATACCGGCATCTACCAGGATGGCATCGCTATCGTTGCCGATATAGTAACAATTGCCATTGCTGCCAGAATTTAGTGATGCGATAGATAACGCCATAACAAGGCAAAGAAAAAGGATTTGCCTCAACAAACCTGCCTTTGTGATTAACTTACCAATGATATCTTAGAGTTCACCTTCCTTCCCAAATAATTGAATTTATTCGTCTGTTGGTTCGCCCGTATCAACCGTGTCAATAGACTTGTTATCGTCTTCAGACGGTACGTCAACACTAACTGAAGTGCCACTTTCATTAAGTATAAAATCTCCTTGTTGATCGTCAGCCAGACCTTTCTCTTTCGGATCCATAGTATTGTGTTTCAACAAAAACCTTCAAAACCCGCGCCATCAAACCCCCGGGTTCAACACGCTTTATGAAACCATATGAAGGTATTTGTGCGGTTTTCCGGCTATGTAATATTTTTCAAACTTATTTTAGTGGAGAACGAATTCTGAAAAGCCTAAAGCCTTGATTTATATCTAAAACCTTAATTTTGCGGCTTCGCGCACGAGTGAGATACGCATTGAAGAAAACTGCTTATTAGTAACTATAAAGAATGTACAGCTAACCATGGCCACAAAAATCAATAAAATAGGCGTGCTAACTTCGGGTGGAGACAGCCCGGGAATGAATGCTGCAATTCGGGCAGTGGTCAGAACGGGTATATTCAATGGTTTGGAAGTATATGGTATAATGCGGGGATATAGTGGGATGATGGAAAATGATATTTTCCGGATGGAAAGCAGAAGTGTTGCAAACATTATACAACGGGGAGGAACGATCTTAAAATGTGCCCGTGCACTGGAATTCCGGGAACCTGAAGGAAGAAAAATTGCTTATGAAAACCTGCGAAGCCGCGGCATAGATGGCTTGGTAGTTATAGGCGGTGATGGAAGTTTTAAAGGTGCACAAAAATTCAGCAACGAATTTGATATTCCCTGCATTGGTTTACCGGGCACAATTGATAAAGATATTGCAGGCACAGATTTTACCATTGGTTTTGATACTGCGGTCAATACGGCGGTGGAAGCTATAGATAAGATAAGAGATACAGCAGATGCACATGACCGTTTATTTATTGTTGAAGTTATGGGTCGCGATGCAGGATATATTGCTTTGCACAGTGGTATTGCAACAGGTGCAGAAAACATTTTGATCCCGGAAACTAAAACGAATATTGAAGAGCTGATTGCTTCGCTAAGCGAGAAGGAAAAAAGAAAAAAACTGGTGAACCTGGTTGTAGTAGCTGAAGGCGATGAGTTTGGCGGTGGTAACGAAATTGCCCGAATGGTGAAAAGAGCGTTTGCCAAACACAGATACAAGGGTTTGCATTTTAGGTCATATTCAACGTGGCGGTTCCCCTACCTGCCTCGACAGGTTGATTGCAAGCCGCATGGGCTATCATGCAGTGGAGAGTTTGATACAGGGACGTCATAATGTAATGGTTGGTATTGTAAATAATAAACTTAGCTATACACCCCTCGACCATGCCGTAAAAGCAAAACAAAAAATCAGCAGTCAATGGATGAAAATTGTAAAGATCCTGGCAAGCTAATGATCATTATTTACTCATATTCAACAACATAACATTTTAAACAACTCCATTATAACATTATCACCAAACATGTCAAAGATAATTCACAACAGTTACTGCATAAGGAAGATGGACAAGAGACGTCCACATCATCTTACACACCGTACAAAAATTGTTGCAACTGTAGGACCTGCATGCGATACTTATGAAAAGTTACTTGAACTTGTTAAAGCAGGTGTAAATGTTTTTCGACTTAATTTTTCGCATGGCAGCCATGAAGACAAAGCAGAGATCATTGAACACATCGCAATATCAATGAAACTGAAGACCTATAATATTTCTATTCTTGGAGATCTACAGGGTCCAAAACTGCGTGTTGGTGAAATAGAGAACAATGCTTTGAAAGTAGAAGCAGGCGACATTCTCACTTTCACCAATGAAAAATGTGTAGGAACCCTCGAAAGAATTTATGTTTCCTATCCTAATCTTGCCGGCGATGTAAAAATTGGCAACATCATTTTGATTGATGATGGAAAATTGGAAGTGAAGGTTTGAGATATTGCAAAATGGCGACGTAAAAGTTGAGGTAACACTTGGCGGTGTACTTTCTTCAAAAAAAGGAATTAACCTTCCCGATACTAAAATTTCTTTACCCGCACTTACCGATAAAGATCTTGAAGATCTTGAATTTATTATTGAACAGGAACTCGATTGGGTGGCACTTTCATTTGTAAGAAATGTAAAAGACATTGTAATTGCGTCAGAAGACTTGATGCGAAGAAAAAGCAAGACAAAGATCATTGCAAAAATAGAAAAGCCTGAAGCGGTTGCCAACATTCGCGACATCATTATTGAAAGCGATGCGATCATGATTGCCCGTGGCGATCTTGGTGTTGAAATGCCGGTTGAAAAAGTTCCGATGATTCAAAAAGATATTATTCGAAAATGTTTGCACAGGGCAAAGCCTGTAATTGTTGCTACGCAAATGATGGAAAGCATGATCGACAGGGTAAAGCCAAACCGAAGTGAAATAACCGACGTTGCCAATGCCGTTTTGGAAGGCGCCGATGCAGTAATGCTGAGTGGTGAAACCGCAACAGGTCATCACCCTGCACTGGTAGTTGAAACCATGTGCAAAATTATTGCAGAAGTAGAAAAAGAATACCGTTATAACCGCGAAGAAGATTTGAAACCGCAGCCACATTCACCTTCTTTTTTAAGTGATGCAATTTGTTATAATGCCTGCAAAATTGCCCGCGACGTAAATGCAGATGCGGTGATTGGTATGACAAAAAGTGGCTACACAGCTTTTATGCTTAGCAGCTACCGACCAAAGTCTCCGCTGTTTATTTTTTCTAAAGAAAAATCGCTAATCAACCAGCTAAGTTTAAGCTGGGGCGTTCGCGCATTTTATTATGCCGAAGAAGAAAGTCTTGACTCTATCATATCAGACCAGATCAACATTTTAAAAGAAGGCGGATTTATAAAAACCGGTGATGTAACTGTTAGTACCGGCAGTACCCCGGTTCAGTTGCATTTGCCCACCAACGTTTTAAAAATCTCAAAAGTTGAATAGATCGATCTACTAACAGAAAAGCCCCAAAATATTCGGGGCTTTTTTTATGCAGAAAAAGTCTATTTAAAACGAACTAAGATTATTTTTTTGGAGACAAGCTGAAGTAGTAATTAAGCAGCACTGTTGCGACGCTCCGTTCATCCGCAGCGCAAAAATCAACCTTTTGTGCAAGTAATACGGTTGCAGGAAAAGTAATCAAAAATTAGTTGACATGTAGTAAAGTCACATCAAAAAACAGCACTGCGTTTGGCGGTATATTGTCTTTACCATTGCAGCCATATGCATAGGTCGAGGGTATGATCAGGTAAATTTTTCCGCCTTCTTTTATAAGCGGCAAACCTAATTGCCAGCCTTCAATTACATCGCTAAGTAAGTGGGTGTAATATTCATTTTGGCTAAATATAGTTCCGTTCATCAGCTTGCCAACATACTTAACAGTTACAGTAGATTGAAGGGTTGGGGTCTTGCCTGCACCACTGTCAACAATAGCATAATAGATGCCATTGCTATGTTTGGTTATACTGAAATTATTAGCTGCAGCGAAGGCTAAAATCTGTGTACTTTCCCTTTCTGGTTGTACGCCCATACAACCCTTATCATCCTTGGTGCAACTTTGTAAAACTAAAAACAGTATAAAAGTAACAGATAAAAATTTCCTCATGTTTTGTTTGAAATGATCAACTGTCTAATTGACTGTTTTCCAGTGTATCCTGCTGCATGTTTGTGATAAATTCTTCGCGTTGCTTTTTAAAGGTCAACTCTAAAAAACGTTGCTCGTTCATATCCCATTGGTGTTTTTTATAAAAAACACTGCAAAACAAAGCGATTATAATTACTGCTACAACCAGCACCATAGGTGTAGACTGACCATTGGCAACCATTGTTGCCCGGCTATACCAACCAGAAACAAAGTTTAATATAATGCCAACTCCAATTAGCAATCCAATAGGCAAACCCAATGAAATCTGCCGTTTGAAAGTGCGCTCACGCTCCCGGTTTTTTTGCCAGTAAGCCAAAAATTTTTCCTCTTCATTCGTTAGCATCCGGCAAAGGTAACATCAAAAAACCTACATTGTGAACGCATTCAAACCTTGTAGTAATGTGTTTATAACGGCTCTTTACATTTTAGATAAAGCCGGAAAAGTTTACAGTCAACCAAAATTTTTATCTGTGAAATTTGATGATCAACTTGCTGCCTATTTATACGAAACCAGGTCTCTTAAATTGGAGGGTATCGGTACATTTACGCTTGACCCAAAAGTGAGCGTACCCGGTGCAGAAGACAAAGAAGTTTATTATCCCATAGAAGGTCTTTCGTTTGTTTACAATCCAAAAAGTACAACCGACGAAGACCTGATTGTTTTCCTGGTAAAGAAACTGCATAAGATAGAACCACTGATACGTTCAGACCTGGAATCTTATCTGTCGAACATAAAGCAATTTGTAAACATAGGTAAGCCATACACCATTGTGGGTGTGGGCACATTGAGTAAAGACAACTACGGAACATACGAATTTACGCCCGGCAACTTTTTGCCTGCAAAGGAAGAGCTAGATCCGAAACGTGAAAATGCTGAACACAACTACCCGGTGCGTTCGCAGTCAAATGCAGGCAGAGTACTCGTTGTAATAGTAATAGTAATTGCTGCACTTGCAGCTTTAGGCGGAATAGGTTGGGGCATCAGCAACTTCATGAGCAGCCAACGCGCGCAGCAGCCGCAAAATGAAAACCAACAAGGCATTCTGGATACTTTGATGCAACCTGCAGACACCTTCTCTATTCCCAAGCCTGCACTACAAACCAGCAAACCTGCACCTGTAGCTACCCAACTTGTACAGAAACAGGTGATACAGCAAGATATAAGATGGTGTTTGAAACCACCCGGTTTAAGAGAGCGCGCCCTTGCCCGCACTTCGCAATTAAATACTTACGGCAATAGAGCCAGGTTCGACACAGTTTATATTGGCGACAGTCTTCGTTATAGGTTGTATATACCTATGCGCCTGCCTGTAAGTGATACTGTGAGGGCGCGGACTCGCTTACCAAATTTTTGGGTCGCAGGGTGCGGGTAGTAAAGCAATAAATTACAGCAGTACACCTAAAGCTCAATAGAGAAAAAAACGTACAAGTGAGTGACACAACGATGCCTTCAACAAAGAACAAATGTTTGCTACCAACATGATCCGCTAATATTCGTTTTTGGTATAAAAGAAAATCCCCCGCTGCAAAAGCAACAGGGGATTTTTTTATATGTCTTACAAAGACTTGCGAATTGATTAATAATCCATTCCGCCCATGCCACCTGGCATACCACCTGGCATACCCGCACCAGCAGATTTAGGCTCAGGACTGATCAGCAACTACACACTCGGTGGTCAACAACATACCGGCAATAGATGCAGCATTTTCCAAAGCAACACGGGTTACTTTAGTTGGGTCAATAACACCGGCAGCAAACAAGATTTTCATAAACTTCTGTGCGTGCATTGAAACCAAAATCACCTTTTCCTTCTTTGATTTTCTGAACAACGATAGAACCTTCGATACCGCTATTGACAACGATTTGGCGAAGTGGTTCTTCAATTGCACGTTTAATGATCTGGATACCCGTTGTTTCGTCTTCATTGATACCTTTTAAAGTTTCAAGAGCAGCAATTGCACGAACATAAGCAACTCCACCACCCGGTACAATACCTTCTTCAACAGCCGCACGTGTAGCATGAAAAGCATCGTCAACACGGTCTTTCTTTTCTTTCATTTCAACTTCAGTTGCAGCACCTACATACAGAACGGCAACACCACCGCTCAATTTAGCCAAACGCTCTTGCAATTTTTCGCGATCGTAGTCAGAAGTTGTGTTTTCGATCTGAGATTTAATTTGATTAACACGTGCAGTGATATCTTCTTTTTCACCTTTGCCACCAACAATAGTTGTATTGTCTTTGTCGATGGTTATTGATGCTGCAGTACCCAGGTAATGTCAGATCAGCATTTTCCAGCTTATAACCCTGCTCTTCGCTTACTACAATACCCTTTGTAAGAATGGCAATGTCCTGAAACATTTCTTTGCGGCGGTCACCAAAACCAGGTGCTTTAATAGCAGCAACTTTCAGGGTGCCACGCAATTTATTAACTACCAGTGTAGCCAATGCTTCGCCTTCAAGATCTTCAGCAATGATCACCAGAGGACGACCACTTTGAGCAACTTTCTCCAGAATGTGAAGAATGTCTTTCATTGCAGAGATCTTCTTATCATAAATAAGAATGTATGGGTTCTGCAACTCGGCTTCCATTTTTTCGCTGTTGGTAACGAAGTAAGGAGAAATATAACCGCGGTCAAATTGCATACCTTCTACCACATCAACAGTTGTATCAGTACCTTTTGCTTCTTCTACAGTTATTACACCTTCTTTACCTACTTTTTGCATTGCTTGAGCAATCAAGCTTGCCAATGTTCACTATCGCTGTTAGCTGAAATAGTAGCAACCTGCTCAATTTTCTGATAGTCGTTGCCAACAGTTTGGCATTGTGAACGCAGGTTTTCAACAACAGCTTGTACAGCTTTGTCAATACCACGCTTCAGATCCATTGGATTAGCACCGGCAGCAACGTTTTTTAAACCTTCGCTTATAATAGACTGAGCCAAAACGGTTGCAGTAGTAGTACCATCACCTGCAATATCAGCAGTTTTAGAGGCTACTTCTTTTACCATTTGAGCGCCCATGTTTTCAATGGCGTCTTCCAGTTCAATTTCTTTTGCCACAGTCACACCGTCTTTGGTAACTGAAGGAGCGCCAAATTTTTTCTCTATAACTACATTACGTCCTTTTGGACCAAGAGTTACTTTCACTGCATTTGCCAGTGTGTCAACACCCTTTTTCATCTTATTTCTTGCTTCAATTTCGAAGAAGATTTGCTTTGCCATAATTATTCTAATTTGAGATTATTTTACAATTAAATATTTGAAAATGAAAGATCAATGTATCTAAAAATCTGATGCGTCTCACTTTTCTAAATTGCCACATGCCTCAAATTTTACTACCGATTTTTAAACAATTGCCAGAATGTCGCTTTCTCTCATTATAAGGTAATCGCCACCTTCAACCTGAATTTCTGTTCCGGCATATTTTCCATAAAAAACTGTATCACCAGCTTTTACAGTTACCGGTTCATCTTTTTTACCAGGTCCGGCAGCTATCACTACACCCTTCTGAGGTTTTTCTTTAGCAGTGTCAGGAATAATAATTCCACCAGCAGTTTTTTCTTCAGCCGCAGCGGGCTTTACAATTACCCTGTCGTGCAATGGGGTAACCTTTAAATTTGTCAGCCATACTTTGTAGTTTTTGTTTTTTGTAAAAATGTGATTTTGCTCCTATCCATCGACAATTATGCCATGGCTCGTAAAAAAGTCAAATTTTCAGGAAATGACATTTTTAACGCGGTCAGTTGCACAAATGACACTTGTTATGGCGCATTACGCTCAGCAGTGTGACAGATAAGGCGAAACTTACCATCACCGGAAAGCACCGGAAACCTCACATCATCGGTGAAAGAAAAGCAATTTGGTGGCGAACATTTGGTATGGCAGGAGGCAGCGGTTGCGACGCTCCGTTCAACTGTTGACCTTTGATTTGGCAAGCATCTCAACAAAATTTGTTTGCGCATATCAATACGAAAGGTGCACAAAAAAAGGGTGGCTTTTTTAAGCACACCCTTCATCATATTTATATCAAAAAATTTTTCGGTTGTAATCTCAACTTTCGTTAACGGGAAGTTTTCTGCACGTCATATTTCAAAATTTCGTCCTTCAGAAATTGGTATGCCCTTTTCCCCTTTTCCATCAGTTCACCATCTGCAGCCCTGTTTTTCAGGTCATGCACATAGCCATCTACCTTCGCTGCTGTAAGGTTGGTCTCATGCAACATCAAACCTTTCGATAACAGAAACTTATCAACTTCCAGCAGAGCATCCTGGTAAACGGAAATGGTAGGTACACCCAATATTGCCATTTCGCGGGTCATAGTGCCGCCTGCACCGATAAATATGGTACAGATATCAGCGATGGTATCAAAGCTTATTGCCTGGTCGGGCACTTGCACCTGGTTAAATTTCTTTTGCCTGTAGTGCTCCATCTGTTCCCTGTTGCGGGCTAAGATCACGATCTCGTATTTGCTTTGCAAAGTCTCTATGGTTGAGTCCAGAAAGTTTTGCTCACCGCTGTAGTACTGAGCTGTCATGGGCTCCGGTCTAATAAAGATCCGTACTACATCATGCTTTTGATTTTTTCTTTTCTCAACTATTTTTTCTCCTTTTCGCCAGAGATAGATCCCCTCTTTTACACCCAGGTACTGCTGAAACTTTTTGGTGGATACCCACCTGCCTGCCATTTTTTTAACCGACAAGTTTTCAGGTATTAATATTTGCGTGGCACACAGAAAACTTGGCAGGTTACCCAATGCATATTCATTATCGTTAGTATAGATCGACGGAATGCGCAACAGTTTTGCTACAACCGGAGAGTGAAAAGAACTTTGTGAGACTGCCAGATCTGGTTTAAACTTTCTCAGGTGATTTCGCAGTTGTAGTACCCGAATTGGAAAGCCAAATATCTTTTTTATAAAATTTTTCCCATAGTGTTCTCCAATAACCGTATGCTTCAATCCTTTCTGATCAAGAAGTTCAACTGTATTGGCCAATGACCTCGAAGTTAATATCACTTCATGACCCTCCAATTCTAATTCCTTTATTAGGTCATAAAACATGTTTATATGTGGTGAATTTGAGATATCGAACCAAATTTTCATTATTTTATCCCTTATAATTAAGCAATCGTAAAATTTCGGATTAGTGACACGCGATTTCAATTTTTTACATTTTTATCAATGTTATCAACCTGGTTAATTATTACTCATCTGCAGTATGCAATAATAACTGAGGAGCAGCAAAATTTGTTTATCAAGATTTTCGCCCTGTGCATGCCGCTTCAAAATAGAGTTAACTTTTTGCTCGTTGAAAACACCTTTAAAAGGCTTACTCGCACCAAGCAAATTTTCTATTTGATTAATAGACGTTCTAAACCACTCAGAAGACGGAGGTTGAAACACGATTTTTTTTCTGTTGATTATTTTTTCAGGCAAATACTCCCTGGCAAACTTTTTATGAATGATCTTTCCTGCAAATAAAGTTGAAGTAAAACGAATATCGAGTTCTTCAATAAAGCTGACCAGTTCATTGTCCAAAATGGGAACTCTACCCTCTATTCCAAAATGCATGGTTATTTTATCGGTGTACATCAGCAAATCGTCTGCAAGCGACGTTCGTAAATCTAAGTACGGAAATAGTTTGTCAGTAGTTGGCGGAAGCCCTGCTCCCCGCCAATGATCTGCAAACCTCTTGTCATTCGCTTTCACCAAACCCGCTATCTCTAAACCACTTTGCGGATTAAGTAATGCAACAATTTCAGGGGTAGAAAAAATACTGTTGTACGTGCGATACATGCCCAAAATATCCGGTTCCAGCATCGTTGCAGCAAAACGTCGTACATTTTCTTTTTGGTAACCAGAAAGTTTAGCCAAAGACATTATAGCCCCGGCTATTGATCTATTTTGTTTTTTTAAAACATTCAAAAATGGCAGCCACCTGTATTGTTTATAACCTGACAATGGCTCATCTGCCCCCTGACCGCTCAGCACTACTTTTACTTTCTTGCCGGCAAGTTTCGCCAGGCTGTACATAGGTATAATAGAAGATGTACCAATTGGTTCCTCTACTATTTTAATGATCATCAGTAAATGTTCCAGAAAATCGTCAAATTCAACCTGGGTTACAAAATGTTGTAATCCGAGTATTTCAGCAGTTTCTTTTGCAGCGGCGGTTTCATCATTTTTATCATTTCCCGCAAAACCAACGGTAAATGCGGCTAACTGTTGATTTGCTTTATTCTTAGCTACTGCCGCTACCAGCGAAGAGTCAATACCACCACTCAAAAAAATTCCTACATTCACATCTGCCATCAACTGCCTTTCCACTGCCTTTTCAAATAAAAAACCATATTGTTTCACTACCGATCTTTCATCTTTTTGCACTGAAGCCGGTGCCTGTATCTTTTTCTTTACAAAACTTTTTTTACTGGCTGTAATTGCACTGTTTCCCAGATCGAAAATGATAACCTGGCCGGGTTCAACCTTTCTAATATGGGTATAAACAGTTTGTGGTGAAGCAACAAAACGCATTTGCAGACCTTCGGCTACATTCTGCAGGTTTAGTGTAAAATCAAAATGTGTGGCAAACGCTCTAATTTCTGAGCAAAAGAAAATAGCATTATTCTCAAAACGATAATAAAGTGGTTTTACACCAAAGCGGTCGCGCGCCAGGTAAAGCTTTTTTTGTTTACTATCGTACAATGCAAACGCAAAAATTCCATTCATGCTATCAAGGCATTCTTCACCTTTTTCATTCATTGCATATAACAATGTTTCAGTGTCGGAGTGCCCTTTAAAAGCCTTAAATGCTATCTCACTGCGCAATTCCTGGTGGTTGTAGATCTCACCGTTAAACACTAAATGACTTACCGCATCTGCAGATATCATTGGCTGTGCTCCGTTGGCTGATAAGTCAACAATTGATAAACGTTTATGTGCCAGTGAAAGGGTGTGTCCATTGTCCTGCAAATGCACCACACCCTCCGCATCAGGACCGCGATGTTGTATGCTATCGAGTGCTTTTGCACAATACGCCATGTTTACACTTCCTAAAATTCCACACATAGATTACCGGTTGCTTCCATTAAGTAAGTCACCATATATTTTTTCTAAAGCAAGTGTGCGTTGTTTTACATCCAAAGCGGCTTGGGCAAAGACCCTGGCATTGTTGCCTATTCTTCGCCGCAGGTCGTTATCGCCATACAATCGAAACAATAGATTTGCAATTGCCTGCTCATCATTTTCTTCAACCAAAAACCCCGTCTTTCCATCTTCAATTACCGCCGGTATGCCGCCATGATAGGTGCTGATTACCGGCAATCCACCTGCCATTGCTTCCACAACAGCACCGGGAATTCCTTCTGTTGCACCTTTAGCTTTTCTACATGGCAATAGAAAAATATCTGCATCACCCAGGTAGTTATTAAATTGTTCACCATGTTTACAAAAGGGATAGAAAGAAACAACATCTCCCAATTCTAAGTGCGAAACTGTAGTAGTCAATTGTTCTTTAAGTTCACCATCACCAACTATCGTATACCGGAATGGTGTACCTGGAAATTGTTGCCTGAATGCATGTAGCGCCTTTAGAACAGTAATATGCCCTTTTGTTGGCGATAATCTTGCGATTGTCAGCAACCGTAGTACTTTACCCGGTTTTTCTACATGTTTTACATCAAACATTCCAGTATCAATACCGTGATAATGGACCAGAATTTTTTCAGCAGGACAACCTAAACCAATCAATTCTTTTTTCATGTAATCTGACATCGCTAAAAACAAATTGTACTGCTTAAAAACACTTTTGTAGTACAAGCGCATCAGGTAGCCATAGCGGTTCGGATACTCATTCACATCATATCCATAACACGAACAGATCTTTGGACCTGCACAATGTTTGGTAAATGGAGAAAAAAAAGATGCATCAGTTAAATAATGTGCGTGAATTACCTGCACAGGTTGAGTCGAAAACGTTTGACGAAAAAATCTTTTTGACCGGCTGCTCAGCAACTTCAACTCCAGCGACGTAAGCTTATAATCGGGGTAAAAAACTTTTGCCCTGGTGTACAATTGCGGGGTGTATTGAACAGTAAAAACACCAGTTTCAAATTGGCTGGTAAAATTTATTTGGTTAGCGATAAACGTTTCAGACGGAGACAAAAATTTTCGCTCGAGATGTAGGATCATTTTCTTGTAAACAAAAAACAATCTGCTGCTAAGTTTATTTTATTTATTTACCCAGCTTCAGTTATTTGTAATTCAGTTGTTGCGTCGCACACTTGTACATTTTAATCAAAACGCAGCATTCAATATTTAGAATTCTACTTATGCAACTAGAGTATTTCATTGTAAAGCTGCATGTGAGCTTTATTGGTTGCTTCAATAGAAAACCGTCTTTTAGCAACCGCTAAATTTTCAGAAGCCATTGCTTCAATAGTTCTGTCACCATAGTGTCTTGTTACTTTATCTATTGCCGCTATAAGCAATTCAACATTATCAACTTCAAACAACCAATTGTAGGGAAAAACGGAAAGTATTTCTTTCGGCGCTTCAATATCAGACGCAATTACAGGCAGTCCCGCTGCTATCCCTTCTATTATAGTAAGACCAAAACCCTCTGTGCGGGAGGGTTGTAATAAAATATCAAATTCGCACATCGAATTAAAGATTGCCGTTCGTGTTTGATAACCCGCAAAACTTACAAAGTCACCTATTCCCAGGTTGCTGGTAACTTGCAAAAGGTATTCCTGCGAAGGGCCATCACCTATAAACGTAATGGAATACTTTACTCCACCCGCTCTGCTATTAAGTTGTTTGATTGTTTGCAATACTATATGCTGCGCCTTTATTTCATGTGCCAGCCTGCTTATCTGTACCAATCTTATTTCCCGCCCTACCTTTAGTTGATATTGCCTTTTTCTTTTAATCTGCGAAAAATCTATTCCATTAATGATCACAGTTGTATTTGATCCGGAATAGCGTGTTTGCAATTCTTTCAGCACATAATCAGAAATGGCGATATTTTTTTTATACCTGGCAAGATAGGTAACCGGTATCCCCACATTGTGTAGTGTAAAGACCGATCTATTTTTAAAAAAAGGAAATAACTGGATCAAATTATCATTGTGACAATGCATAATATCCGGTCTTCTAATAGCCAGGATAGTCCAAAGGTGCAGAAGAAACCAAAAGTTCCACCGGCTACTTTTGTTGCGCTGCAACAACACCAGCCGTACACCTTTGGGAAGCGTTTGTAGCAGCTCTCTGTTTACATGGTTGTTAATGACTACGAGCGTTACATCCGCTACTTTAACTTGTGCAGTTATCAAATCAATCATCAATGTTTCTGCACCACCGGTTGTAAAAGAAAAAGCGAGATGAAAGATCCGCATTCTAAATTAAAATAATAGCAATTTCGTTAGTAGCGATTGGAAACTTTTTGAACTTCAGCAATGTAATTTTCATCGTGACTGACCACCTCAAAGAATACGAAATGTGAAGCTGACTAACATTTTATTTTTGTAGTATAAACACCAACCTGTGGGATAGATAATCCTTTAAAAAATCAAGAGCCAGCAGTGGTGTAACGACAGCAGATAAGGACTTAAGGAATGGATATTTGATTGCCATACTACTCACGTAAAGCAAGGGTATTCTTACAAAAGTGATATTTTCAAAATCAACTTCTTTCGCAGTAGCAACAAAGTCTCCATACATCGTCCCATTCACTCCAATCCCACCTTTCACAATGGCCCATTCACCTTTTGTTTCGTCTGTAGGTTTAAACCAATTGAGATCGTCACCCCAGCCACTCACAATTTCCTGGTAAGCTTCGTTTAAGGTATTGGGTGAAAAAAACCACTCCAGAAATGGTGTTCTGGTTGCTGAACCAATGTGCGCTCCATTTAAGGGCAGTTTGATGGAAGGAAAAACCAAAAACGCAAGTCCACCTGGTTTAAGAACCCTCTTACACTCCTGCAAAGTTTCTTTTAAAGAACGTACATGTTCAAGTGTATCATGCGACACGATCGCATCGAATAAATTGTCGTCAAAGGGCATTTTCTCTGCGTACCCCTGTACAAACGTAAAAGGAATTTTCATTTGATGTTTGGACAAATAATAGTTGGCGGTGGAAATGGAATCAACATTCACATCAATGCCATAAAATTCACCAGCTTCCCATCTTTCAGCCATTGCTATTGAAGTGCCTCCGATACCACAGCCCATATCAAGAACTCTCTTGCCTTTTAAGACCTTCTTCATTGAAAAGCCGGGAAAGAAAGAATCAAAGGGCTTCCGTCTTTCTTCCTTTATATTATTGTTTACCAGGTTTTCTAATACATTCTCCTTTTCCTGCTGAGTAAGGGAAGTGAACTTAGGATGCCGGAAAATTTCAGACATAAATTCTTCTTCCTGGTACACAGGCTGCACAGGCAAGACATTCATCAAAGACTTAGCAATCTTTACATTCAACATTATTCTAAAATTTTATTATGGCGCATTGAATATATGACGCCACTCACCTTGCTGTTAAAAAATACAACAGATGATAACTTCAACAAAACTGGTTTGCAAAAATTTCGATACTATAAGAAGAAAAACCGGTAAAAAAAGTTGTTTGTAAGCTCACTATCCAATGAAATATTTTTGCTGAAAAAATTACAAAAACATACATGGATTGCGACCCCGCCGAATACGCGGGGCAGGCAGCAACGATCCCAAGTGCCTATGGAGATGGAAAACATAGCTGGTATCTACCCATTTCAGGTTCCGGTTAACCGGTAATTTTTACTTCTGATTGGGAAAAAATCTTTGCCATATACCCAGAATACGACAAATAGCTTCAAGTTTGGTGGCATTCTCAATTACATCAAATCTTGGCAATTCATACCTCTTCTGTAAAGCGGCCATTGTTAAATAGTACGGCTTAGCATGGTAGGCTAACCCGTAGTTAAGTGCTTCCAAATATTTTATTTCCCTATGCGTATAATTTCCATTTGGATAGGCAAAATAAAGGACGTTTTTGCCAGTCCATTCTTCAATTTTTTCTTTTGATTTTCTAAGTTCATAATAGACTTCATCGTCTTCACATTGCGGCAATATAGGATGAGACACCGTATGTCCGCCGATAGTTATAAATGCTGATTTTGAAATTGATCTCACCTGGTCTACAGTCATTGCCGCCCGCTCTAGTATAATTTGTTCTCTAACCTGATTTACAACATACAATCTTTCCCTATTGGAAACCTTTTTAAGTGCTTCTACCGATTTACTGGTGATCTGCATCGCATAGGCCTGTTCAATATAAGGCCACCAATAATCACCTTTTTCAATAGCTTCAGTTGTGACAAAAATGGCTACCGGTACCTGATATTTGTTGGCTACTTCTACAATATTTATTTCGTTGCTTTTCCAACCGTCATCTACAGTAATCACTACTGCTTTTTTAGGAAGTTGTCTATTTTGCAGAATAATATCGTACAGGTCATCCTGGGAAAGAAAAATGAAATGATGCTTGAGCAACCACTTAATGCAAAACTCAAAAAGTTCTTTTTGGGGTGCATGAAAATAAATTGACAAAATAAATTCGCCGGAAGCAGCTTTCTTCAATACACGCCTGGCAAAACCCAATCGCATTAATACAAATGCTACAAACCATGCACCAACATTTCTTAATCTATTTTTTACCGTCAATACAAATATTCTTTAAATTAAAAAGCAACTGTGGCCACAGTGCTGCTGACCTGGTGCAAGTATTCCAAACGTAGATGCTAGTCTTCCAATCAATTTTCGCAGCAAGAAAGCCATTGAAAAGTCCTATTTGTAAGCCTGGGGATCTTCTTATTTTACGGCTTGCAGAAAACAAATCGATGTACTCAGATCCTCATCGGTCATTTGGAGAAACCTTTTGGCAAGTTGTTTTCTATTGGGTATAGTGAGTTCGCTCTTTTTGGTCAGATAAATTATGCTGAAGTTATGGTCTTGCAAAAATGACAAGTGGGCCGACAAAGGCAAACGGTTAATGTAATAGTCTTTCCTTCCTCTGACTATTTTCCATTCCAAATCGGAATAGGTCCAATGCCCATACCATTCATCTGCCGAGAGCATAGACTGTAAATCTATCGTATGCGAAATCATTCCATTAGGTTTTAGCCAAAGATCCATTTTCTCGTAGGCGTCTTCAATACTATCAATATGTTGCAATACCGTCTGGGACATAATAAAGTCGACACTGTTTTTTTCAACGTATACTTCGTTCCATGGCGCCTCGTAAACAATTGTTTCATTTGTCTTGTTGTAATCAATATCTCTAATCGCCTCTTCAATTTTAGCAATAATCTCTCCTTGTATTAGGGTGTTAATAGTTGAAGTTGTAATAATATGACCGGGAAAGGAATAATCATCCAGTCTTGGCTCAATTAAAGGAAACTCTTCATTGTCAGGTATTGGTGCCTGATTTACAAAAAGGTCAACTAAATCATGCAATATTCCAACGTTAATCTCCGCATTAGAATATCTTATTAAGTCAAGCCCGTGATATTTTTTTACACCCGACAACAAAGCTGCTATACCTACCCCTATACTATGCCCGGGGCCTAATTCTGCAATGGTTTTCGGCATTTCACTAAGACCATTTTTATAGGCTAAAACAAGATGTCTTAACCAAATTGAATAACAATACCTGGCACTGGCTGTATCGCCGCCGCCATGTTTATGAAAGTTGTAAATTCTTTCGATACCAGGTATGTTCTTTATCAAGCCTTTTAAGAGATACTTCTGCTTCATATTAGCTTTCTTAGTTGCGCTGGTAGTGAGCAATTCTTTCTCATTGCAAAGGCTTACAACCCATGAAAGACCTTGCAATGAAAACTAAAGATGCCCACAGATTTGCAGATGAAGTGATTGCGACGCAACGATGATGAAAAGAAGACAAATGCCGGAATTAAAAAAATAAAACGCGTTGAAAGATTTCTTTTAAAGAACATAATTAGAAAGCAGGAATAGCAGTACACATGCCATTCCTAACCATAAAAAAATTTTTCTATTTAGCGTTATTCTAAAGAAAGAACGACTAAAAAAATAGATAAAAATGATAGCGCCTGCATTTAGCAAAATACCAGAGATTGCCACCCCTTTAGCGCCGTAAATCATTGACAATATATATGCAAGCACAATATGACTAAGACCAACAGCGATACCTAACTGCATGGAAACTTTTGTCTTTTTAAAAAATTGAAAAATCTGGTCGAAATAATGAACTTTATAATTATATAAAAAGGTGCCTAAAACTACCCACGGAAACAACACTGCTATTTTTATTCCTTTACCTGCGCCAAAAAAAAGGCTGCAAAGCTGTTGGCTCATCAAGCAGGCGATAATAACGAGTGGAACAGCTACGACAATAATCAGATTTCCGTTGTTATTGTAAATAATCTTTGCTTCTCTGTCATTACCCTGGTTAAATAACCTCAACATTTCAGGATAGGTTGGAAGTGTAAGTAACATGAAAAAGGAACTGATTGCCAAATTGGATAATGAAAAAGCTGCAGAATAAATACCTAGCGCTTCAAGACCAACGTTGTGCTCTATAATGTACCTGTCAACCCTGACAAACATGCTTATAGACAAATAGGATACAAGCAAAGGAAAACCATAGTTCAAAAGTTCAGTATAATGAATTTTGGTTTCAATCTTTTTGGTTAACCTGATTATATTGCCAATATGCGGGAAAATATAAAATAGCAGATAAATAAAAATTCCTGTAACCTGTACAATCAACAGATACTCAACTGAAATTTTTGAATTAATGATCAATAAAATGATCGGGGGGAAATAATAAAAAGCGTTCGAAACAATCGAAACAATAGTGTACTGGTTAAGGTTGGGTTTGGAAATGCGCACATAATCCTGGATGAAATTGATTAAGCCTCGACCGATGGTGCCTAAGAGAATTAAAGAAATAAAAACAGGATCATCAATTTCAACAAATTTGCATAAAAGCAAATTCAACAACAAAATGATAAATATCGAAATGCTAATTATTATGTTATACTGTATACTGGCAATGAAATAACTTTTGTTTTCCTGTTGATAAAAACGCATCATAGCCATTTTTATCCATTGATAAAAGAACCCCTGCAAAAACTCTATACTTATCAAGGCTAGTGAAAGCTTGCCATACTCCTCCAGTGATAAGATCCTGGTTAAAACAATAAGACTTATTAAGTTGATTACAGACGGCAGAATGTATGCAGGTGAAGACCGGACAATTTTTATTATATCCATCTTTACATTAGAATCTGAATGAAATCTAGATTGGTCTGATTGTCTGTTTGCATCGCCACAAATAGGCCTTTGAATAAGTAAGTTAATTGAATTAGAAAGCCCGTGTACGATAATGTATCATATCAACTCCTTTTCTTTTTACGAACTCTTTCTTTTGAGTCATAGAAGATGTAGCATGTAAGTACAAATATGGGAAGTGCCATTGTGTTTGTAGAAAGGGAATTATTGGTTGAGGCAACAAACCAGAAAACAAACAGAAAAGTAAGTTTCAAATTAGTTGACACAAAGCCCAGCATATTATACAAAAAACGCAGAAGGAAAACTGCCAGCACGATCGTTGCGATCAAGCCAAAACGTAGCAGCCAGATGATCCAAAAATTTTCAATTTCATCGAGACCGGAATTGTGTTGAAAGTGTTCAATCTCATTGGTACCAAACCCCAACAAAAGATCAGAGAAGTTGATATCGCGTAATACTGTGAACGCATTTACCCGTGTTTCGGCGCTATTGTCCATATAGGAGACTGCAGCTATCCTATCACCTAAACCAGTAAAATTCATTACCAGCAAACTCAAAACCACGAAGCCAAGCAGATACCCCATTTCTATTTTGGCATCTTTTATCATCTTATTCTTTTCCGCAACATCAGTAGTTCTATTTTTCTTCAGGTTAAGAAAGGTGACTATTACATTGATCAATATGGTTAAGAAAACCCCAATTAGAGCACCTCTGGCACCAAAACAAAAGATTGACAAAAGCCCGATGATTAAAACAGTGATTTTTAGCACCTCTTTCTTAGTGGCAAAAAATAATATAACAGTAAGCGCAGACATGATCAAAGCGTTGTTTAGCGGATGACCATACAACGCAGTCGCCCTGAAATAATCTTTAAAATCGAAAGTGCCGTCATTTAGTAATGATTTCCCTAAGATTTTTTCGATAATTGCAAGTGCTGCATTAATAAAAAAGAAGATGTAGACAAGCACTCTGAATTTTGGAAATATCTTCTTATCCGTGATGGCCAATAATATTGATAAAATTGCCGGCAAACACAATGCATCCAACAAAAAAGAAAAGGCGGTTAGATTGCCCATGATTCGCAAATACACGATCAGCAGCAAACAAACGATTAAAAAATAAGTTTCGCTCTTATACTTTGTGAAGAACTCAGACACTTTTAGCTGCCCGGTTTTTAAATAATAAGCCACTAAGAAAAAGGACAGATAGGTAAGCGGGTGTAATCTGAATACAAAAGAACTTGTAAAATCGAGGTGAGGGTATCCTACTGCAGCCAATACATCATCGCTGGCAATGAACGCCAGAAAAAGTACAATGAATAATACTATCGGTTTCATTTAAAAAATTCCGGTTTTAATTGAAATATCAATTCAATTTATCGCAATATGAATGTGCAAAAGCCTAAACTGATTTCACACGTGAAACAGTACCAACACTTTTAAAAAATGTAAAGAAATCAACCTTTTCAAAGACATTCAGGTTGCCGTTTACGGTTGCGTCAACAATTTTTCGCCCGGCACTTTCAAATGCTTTGCGAGCTAGTTTATAGGAATGTTCTTCTTCTTCATAATTGGGAACCTTCCAGATTTGCCCCTCTTTGTAATAACCTTTTATAAAATGGTTTTCTTCCTTTCCATCTGCCAAAACCTTTTCTCCAGCCTTTCCGGTAATGTTATAGCTGTGGTCTTTTCCAATTAGAATCACTTCATCAAAACCCATGTAAAAGGCAAGTTGCATACATACATAAGTAACACTTTTACTATTTCCAATGGTTTTTGTAAAATCAGCAGAAAAATCATTTTTAAAATGCTGGAAAAAATAGTTGATGGTTTTATTTTTTTCAGGAAAAAGATAACGCCCAAACCAACTGTAAAATTTGGGCACCGGAACGTTCTCATATTCTTCACGAAATTGTTCCAACTGGACAGCGACGTCTGAAACAGCAAGGTAGGTAGGTAAAAAGCCTTTATCCTTCTCCATCATATAAATCCTGTTCATGCCGATGGTGTACTCACCCTTTAGCAAATCAAAATCTATTTGCTGCAGGCTTGGACCATTCGCAATTATGAAACATCGTTCGCCCTTATGTATATCTCTGAAGGTTTCAACTCTCTTTTTATTTTCAATGATCCGCTCCGACAATGAACGATCCCAAATGATCCGGTCAGGAATGTTTTTGATCCTTCGCTTTAGTCCTTTTATGATCCTTTTTATCGTCAGATCTTTAGGATTAATATAAGAAAGTCTTTTTATCAGTCGCATGGTCTTAAATGAATTTAACGCTTTATGAAAATATATTTGTCCCTAAACGGACCGAAAGGAATATGACTGAAGATGCTTTTTTGAATTAATTTAATACCAGTATCTACCGTGGTAATTACTTTCTCCAAGTCAGGAGTAAACTTATCGATGTCAGTTATATTGACCGCATCCTTCACAAAATCATCGAAAGTATCAGTTGAGACGTTAGGAATTGCCTGTAAGAACAGCCGCTCCTTTTCTTCCTCCTTATAATCAAGTACCTTTTCAAGCGGCTTTCTGTCGAATACCTCTAAGTTGCCATTAACCCCGGCATTGACAACTTTAATTCCCAAATTTTCTAAAAACACCTTGGCTACTTCAAATTTTTTAACCATTTCGTACATCGGTTGATAATGATACCTTTTACCCTTGCCAAAATAACGGGGATCGAAATGATTGGGATCTTCTTCCTGTGAAATCAAATCCCTTGTGTTGATATTTTTCACTTTGTGAGATTCAAATGAGTAGGAAGCATCAACGCCAAGCAGATAAATTTCTTTAAAACCGAGGTATGCCATAGCCTGCAAACCCGCATTCACAACCGTATTATTTATCCCACAATTAGGAAGATCCTTCGAAAACTTTGGATTGTCTGTCTTCAACCACAAAACATTCTCCTTTTCATTTACATATTTTTTAAAGTCTGTGTTATTGGGATGCAGGTCCGGAAAAAAACCGTATTTGACTTTTGGCAAAATATTTTGATTCAACTGCTCGGCCGCATCACGTATGACCATATCGTCGGTCACCATATAAAAATCAGGAAACCAACCTATCCTGTCAAACATCAAATTGAAATGATTAAAGCAGAGTTTGTATTCGTCTTTTAAAAGATAGAGCGGAGTTTTGTTGAGACTTGGACCATTACCCAGTATAAAAACACGTTTACCTTCATACTTATTTTTAATACTTCTCCATTTGGCAATATTATTCAAGTCCTTCGGCAGAAACAACCGTTTTGCTTTTACAATAGAAAATCTAACAAGTCTCTGCATTACCATCTTCACACCATGGTTCTTTAAAGAATGATAAGTAAGAGTAAAATATTGCTTCATTATATAAATGTATTGACCTTATTTAAAGACTCTGTCTTAAAAAAATTAAGAGAAATTTAGTGTTGGAGGTTAAGTTTTTAAGGTAATTTCCTAATGCCAGCCACCATCCGTTTTTAATCGCCCTAATCCAAAAATGGTCATGAATAAAAATTTTAATTTTTTCCTGCGATCTCTTTCAGCCTTACTCCTTAGTTCTACTTTATGTATCGCAACAGCGCAAAGCCATTCTCCGGTTTCAGGAGCCTATGATTTTTTGAAAAATACCTTAATGAAAAAAGGCATTTATTTTGGTACAATGCTTAACGTCTCCGATATCTTACTGCGTCCACCGCGTCCACAAAATTATTTGTCCGAAATGAGCAAGTATTTTAATTACTACACAATGAACGTAAGTTTTGCTGTGGTAGAAAAAAAACGTGGTGTCTTTGACTTTTCGATTGCTGATCAGGTAGTTGATTTTGCGATCGCTCACCATGCAAAAGTAAGAGGTCATTCTCTTGTATATGGAGGACTTATTCCCTCCTGGGTTACCAACGGTAACTTTAGCAATGACACCTTGCGACAAATTCTGAAAACTCATATTCAAACCATCGTCAAACATTTCAAAGATAAATATCCCGGTCAGGTGGTTGCATGGCAGGTGTCTAACGAGGTAGTTTGCAACATCAACCAGGAGGATAAAGAGAAATGTGACCAGGGAATAAAACAAAACATATGGACAAACATTCACAAGCCAAATTCAAACGACTCCAGAGATTACCTCGAAATGGCTTTCAATTGGACACATGAAATAGATCCGAAGGCTCACCTATACCTAAACGAAAACAACATTGAAATGGCAAAAAACCAGGTAGAAAAAGTCAACAGGGTTTATGATTTGGTAAAATATCTAAAAAGTCAGGGAACACCTATCAATGGTGTCGGTTTCCAATGTCACCTCAGGCTATACAATAAGTCCAAATATAACACCGCCGGTCTTATTGCCAATATGAACAGGTTTGCAGACCTGGGACTTGAAACTCAAATAACAGAGGCAGATGTCCTTCTTGCGCATAGCTCCCTACCGGGCGAAAAACAAACGGTTCCGCAAGCTATTACATCGCCAACCGAAGATGATTATGTTGGGCAGGCCCAACTATACAGTATGATGTTCAATGCTTGCCTATCGTCAAAAAACTGTACTGCTTTTATCCTTGGTGAAACTGCCGACTCCGGTTCATGGACTTACAACCACTGGAAATATTCCTTTCGTCCCCATTTATTTGACGAAAATTTGAAACCAAAACTTGCCTTCATTTATCTTTTACGCGATGCTCAAAAAATCAGGTAGCGCAAGTCAACAATGGTTTTCAGCTATTGTACCAACACCTTCTATATTCCACTAACTGCCGAATATTTTTCGTGATATAAAAAGTATCCTGCCATTGAAGGGTCCGTAGGGAATATAGTCAAAAATGGTTTTCCCAATAAGCTTTGCGCCCATTTCAGTGTTGCAAAGAAAAAAATCTATGTCTGCAGGCACTTTCATGTCAGTGATTAATGGAACTCCTAATAACATTTGTTCTTCATTCTTAAACGGGAAGACCTTTTCAAATGGCCGGGTAAAAAGTGTAAACTTTTCATCACTATCTACATGAAAGAGTTTTTCAAATTCCACTTTTTCAAAACAGGTAACATTACTGTCAACACCCGCATTAAAAACTTTGGTAGTACTGTTTTCACTAATTTTTTTGGCTGCAAACTCCAAAGACGCCATCATATTGTCACGCACACTTTTCACCGGCTGATGGTATTTTCTGTCCTTTCCGAAATAACGGGGATCAAAGTGATTGGGATCATCATCTTTGGTAGATTTTATATCTCTGTCCTTTAAGTTTTTTGCCGTTTCATGAATTTTGTAATTCATGTCCACTCCAAGTAAATAAATTTCCGAAAACCCCAAATAGGTCAGCACCTGTAGTGCCGGGTAAGCAACCGTTCCACCCAAACCTACATTCGGAAGATTGAAATAAAAGCCTTTAAAATCTGGAAAAAGCCATTGAATATTTTCCCCATCATTGATAAAATTTCTAAAATCCAAACCTTGCGTATGTATGTCTGGAAAGAAACCAATTTTTACATCTTTTACAATCTCATTCAATTCACTCGCCATATCTTCAGCTACCAACGGGTCAACACACATATAAAAAGTCGGAAGCCAGCCTATCCGTTCAAACATCACGTTAAATCTGTTAAAACACATCGTGTATTCGTCTTGCAGCAGATAAAGCGCAGTTTTGTTCAGTGAAGGACCGTTACCGATCAAAAACACTCTTTTACCCTTATACGACCCCTTTAGCTTTTCCCAGTTTTTTAAACTTCTTTTATTAATGGTCAGTTTCCGCTTCAATAGAATATTACCACTTCGTATCGACTTCGTTATTACGGGCAGTATACCCTGCTGTTCATAAACCTCCTGTATTCTTGAAATATATTTTTTCATAGGTTAGGAAAGATTAATAAAGAAGACATGCGTTTTTAAAAATTGATAAAATGGAGAGAATTATGATCCCAGCCCTGGTAAAATGATTGATCATCGTTGCGTCGCACCCTTCAGCAGATATACCATTATTGGGCTTTATCCACCTGCCAATGAGAAGTCAAAAAATCAATGAAAATTGTTGAAAATAAATGAACCTGTTTTATTGTTCCTCTTCCAATTCATCATCGCCCGAAGTGATTCTGTCCTGAGTTGTTTCGGCATATAGATCATAGGCGGGTTCATTAAAGAAATTCACGCTTACATATCTTTTTACCACTTCAATTTGGCTCCATCCTATTGCCATAAATAAAAGAGCCACCCATACTCTGTTGCCTGCTGATATTTGCTCGGTCAATCCATTGATGAAATATACAATGAGCAAATAAAGCGCTATCTCATTCCAGATCGCCACATTACTACTCTTTTTAAAAACCGTATAACGTTTCAAAGCGGAGATGAGGATAAAAGCATAATATAAAAAAGCAGCCAATAAACCTACAGAAACCGCCTGACCCAAATACTCATTGTGCGTCGAATAACCAATGTGACTATGCACAAAATCATGACCATAACCCCAAATATTTTGTTGTATTAGGTTCATTGTATAACTCCAGAAATACATACGGTCTCCCAAACCATACGATGAGTTTCCCTGTGTCAAATCATTATAACGTTCAACTTGCCCCTGGTATAAATTGCCTAACGACAGTACCAAAAGTACCAGTATGGGCACTGCAAAAATGATGATGCGCAATAACACTTTCTGCTTGTACCTAATAGAATTGATCAGTAGAATTAATATAACACAACCCAATGCAGTTCTCGTATTGGTAACAAAAACCATTAAGAACGAGGCCAATAACACCGCCAGGTATATTCGTTTTTTGCTAAAATTATACAACGACAACGAAAGTATACAGGCAGTTACCGGCCAAATGGCAACAAGGGTGGCGTTCCGGAAAAAAGGATTAGACGTTTCCATAGCAGCCTCATCAACCACACGTTGATACATAAAAACATTCTCCGCTATGTTCAGGGTAAAATTGCCATTTACATCTCTAAAAACAGTGGCAATGGAGTAAGCAATAACAAATACCAAAAGCAGTTTAAGTGCTTTTATTCCATCGGTTTTTATAGCGCTAACTGACAGATAGCTGAGTATTGGAAAAAAGACAATTTCAGCATAATTGGTCAACTGATTACTCAGGGTCATATAGACCACCGTAGCAATAATAAAATAGGTAAAAAGCAATATATCCTTGCCTTGAAAACGAAGTTTGTTATGAAAAAATATAACACTTGCAAAAAGTGACAACATCAACAAAGCGGCAGCTACAGGATATGAAACAAACAGGCAAAGTCCTATCGCTATTATTGGCAAAAACTCTAAATACTCCCGTGTCTTCATTAGACTATTTTATAAAATTCCCTCTATTATTTCCACCCTATAAAAAAAGTAATGATATATCCTACAAAAAGCAACATTGGCAAACCAACTGCTTTCCTTTCAAACCTGTAAAAACTAGTATTTAACGATTTTAAAGAGTGATAGGCTGCATACCATGCATAAAAGCCCAGGTAACCTGCAAGCATTCCTATTGGAATTGCATAGAGTTCGAATTTTTTTATGAGTAATAATGCAGTGCAAATGAAAATTGCTCCGGACACTCCATCCGCAATGTGTGAGATAATGTGATTGGTAGTATTGTACAGTTGAATATGCATAGCCCCATACCTGTGTACAAAATATGCAAATGATATAAGTATCCAGATCTTAGTATCAACCCAGGGCGTATGACTGTGCATTAAAACAATGAGCTTCGATGAAAAGATACCAATGATGATAATGCCTACGACAAATATCATATTTGTAACAAACATATTTTGTTGCGCCTTTTTAAATAATGTTTTCAAATCGCCTTTAATACGCAAATTTGAAAACCAAGGTATCTTACTATAAAAAGGAGCCATCGATACAATTTCCAATTGACTGATAATTCTTAATGCAAGTAAATACGACGCCACACTCACACTATTGCCCACCTGTGCATATAGTACACTGGAGAGATTATTTAAACCTGTAGACATAAATGAAGAAAGACCACTCCGCCACGCCGGGTGCCATATATTCTTGAAAAGTACTTTATCGAACTTATGATCTTTCTCCAGGTGTAGGAAAGCGCCATCTTCTACATATTTACATAATTGATAGTCGCGGATAACCGCCACAACAACCCATAGTTGATTGGCAATTACCAGATATAATAAGCTTTTTGTAAATATTAGTACTGTTATACTAGTTACAATCGATCCCATGGAGGTTAGTGACTTTAACCTTCTCACCAAGGCGATATGATTTAAACCTTCAAGGTAGTTAGAGAAGATATTCCCAATCAACCTGATGGAAGTAACAACTGAAACAATAGCCCACGCTATCCATGCACTATGAGAATCAGGAACAAGCGAAACCGGCTTCGCTAATGCTAATGAACCAATAGTTAAGAGTAATATAAGAAGTGCGCCAGCCAGCCACACATATATTACGTTCATGGTGGCATATATTCTGCCGATTAGTTCCCAATTTGTATGTGGTAAATTGTCAGATTTAAAATCTGAGATTTTAATAACTATTTCCTTCGCACCACCCTTTGCATAAGCTATCAGCCGAATAAAGGTGATTCTGAAGCCCATGTCAACCAGGCTTTGCAGGCTGATTATGGTAGAAAATAAGTACCAAACGGCAACCTCAGTTACATCAAATTTTTTTAAAATTAACGGAAGAACAATGAAGACACTTAAAGTTTTGGTGCCGTAACTCAACCAGGTATTAAAGGTGGATGAATGCCATAGCCGGTCAAATAATTTCTTTATCATTCGTCATGCAAATATTAAACACTCCTTCCCTTCATCTCGCCTGCAGCCTTCTTACCCATAAATAGGTAATCCGTACTAAAAGCTATAAAATTGTAACCACCTTCAGTTTTTGCTTTTACCAATTCAAAACTGGGTTCTATAACATGATAACCCATTGAGATCTTTTTTTCTTTACAGGCAGTCTCATATTGTTGCAGTGCATCTAAAAAAATAGGCTCTGCAAACTGTCCTGATATCCCCAATGAGGCAGATAGATCATAGGGTCCTATAAACACTCCATCAATACCATCCGTGTTAATGATATCTTTTATATTGTTTATACCTTCAATATGTTCAACCTGGGCTATTATTACCAGTCCTTCCTCCATCCATTTTTTATACTCTTCAAATCCAAAGCTGTAGCGTTGTGCCCTGCTTAGTCCTACTCCTCTTTTGCCCACTGGTGGGTATTTCGCATATTCTATCGCCTTCTTTGCATCCTCACCAGAACATATCATAGGTACTATAATGCCATCTGCACCGGCATCCAAAGCCCTTTTTATGACAACTTCTTCATTTTTACTTACCCGTACCAAAGCAGCAATGTTGTGCGACTGTATAAACCCAATTAAAATTTGCAGTTCATTATAATCGATGGGGGTATGTTCCAGATCGATCGTAAGCCAGTCAAACTTTGCTTCAGCCAACACATCAATCACAGCCTGGTGACCTATGGTAATCCATGATCCAATAGTAATTTCCCTGTTACGCAGCTTTTGCTTTAGTGTTGTGTTTTTCATATTTTCTAATTAACGTCAGCAAAAACAGTAACTGCTCCGCCGTTACCGTCTTCTACAAAAAGTGGCGCTACAACAACCGACTTAATCTTTGTTTGTATAGCTGCAAGTGCCATGTCTTCAATTACTAAAATTATTTTGATGTCACCTTCAGGACATAAAAAAGCCCGGTGACTGACCCGGCCCTCAGGTCTGAAATTCCAGGAGGTGAGAGAGATAAAATCGAAACCAACGCAACGCAGTGCAGGAAACCTGCCCCGGAAAAAATCAGCAAGTTCTGCAGCTAAACCCGGGCTGTCATTCCAATACTTATCTTCAGTTCTATAGCGTTCGTAACCGGTACGTATAAGCAACAATTCAGTGTCTTCTGAAATTTGATCAACCACTTTTTCTACGTCAGCCCTGCTGATAAGTAAACCGGATCGGCATTCAATATCAATCAAAGCTACCCGGTCATAAAAAAAATCATTGATATCAAATTCATAGGTTTTCTTGCCAGTTGCCGAAAAATGCCTGGGAGAATCAATATGCGTACCTATGTGGTTGTTAGAAAATATCCAGCACGAAGAATTAGCTGTCTCTCCCTTTAAAATCGATGAATTGTCTCGAATAAAAACCCGGTCTCTGTTTCCATAGGCAGGGCTAGATTGAGAGACGATGTGTGAGAGAGAAATATTATTTCGCATGGCTATATTTTCTTTGCAACAGGAATTCTGCCCAGTAAAAATCTTCCATATCATCAATATCAGCAGCTTCCAAACGATCTATAGGAAACATCAAAGGCGTTGAACCTAACCTCGATTTTGTTCTAAGATTGGTCTCTCGCGAAAAAATATAAAAGCATGAATTCTCGTGGTAAACTGGTAGCAAATCCTGCGTACGTGCCAGCTTCATCGGATCATGATTTACTCCTTTTCCATCCGGCCAATAAAACCGTTGCTTGACTTCCGTAACAGAAAATAACGCATCGTGTTCCTTTTGCGCAAAAAATGTCTCAATGGCTTTATCTATCGTATCGGTACTTATCAGTGGGTTTGTGCTATGCGTTTGCAAAAAATATTCGCCCGGTGTTTGCGACAGATCATATTCTATCAGTGGTTGTATCGTAACCATATCGCCCAATAAAAATCCAGGTCGCTCCAGTATAACAACCTTTTCAAAGTTCTCCGAGGCATTTTTTGCGATCTCTTCAGAGTCGGTATTTACTACAATGGCATCTACGTATTTACTACGCGATAACGTTTCCATTATCCAGTGAAAAACAGGTTTGCCCATTAGCGGGCGTATGTTTTTTTCAGGCACTCTTTCAGAGTGACCCTTCATTGGCACTAAAGCTTTTATGCGCGGAATAGTCATAATTAAGTACTAACCTTGATTACTATTTTTTTTATTAATTCGGGCTTGCCGGCACAAAACACGGGAGCATGTGCATCCTCTGGAAAGAACACTGCGAAAATTCCATTTCCGATAATTACACTGCCCTGCTGCGGCTCCATATTATAGAACGTAACATCCTTTACCGGGTCATATTCGCTATAGGGTTGCAAACGTTGCAAATTAGACCAGGGAATGAGTTCGGTACCCTTGATACAATATTGTACATCGATCAGGTTTTTATGCGCTTCATACCCAAA
Organism: uncultured Chitinophagaceae bacterium; assembly: GCA_963726895.1. Taxonomy (GTDB): domain Bacteria; phylum Bacteroidota; class Bacteroidia; order Chitinophagales; family Chitinophagaceae; genus Segetibacter. The sequence continues at coordinate 441,214 of CAVSED010000016.1, forward strand.
ACCATTTTCACCTTCTTTGGTCTCATACTCCATAACAAGCGCTTTGGCTGTGGCGGTTAGCGGATAAGAACCTAACGCAATATCAGGAGATGCATTTTTTATAAAAAGCAATCCTTCATAAATGTCGTTATTGATCGTCTGGTAAAAGGTAATGTTCTGTAAACTATCAATTATCATTGAGCTGTTTTTAACTGGGAAAGACAATCACTATAGTAAGCCGTTCGAAGCAAAAACATTAAGATAGTTAGGACCTTTTCCGGTCGAAACTTCTTTACTTCCACCGGCTGCCATTACTATCGCAAGACCGGCAGCCACATCCCATATGGCAATGTTATTTTCCATATAGGCTTCAGTACTTCCTTTGGCCACGTGCACAAAACTTATGGCCGCGGAGCCAAACAAACGAACTTTTTTATAGTCCTGAATATTGCTCACAAAACCATCTAACGACGATTTATCAAAGCTGGTATATACCGGGAAACCAGTGGTAAGTATGCTGTCTTTCTTCTTATCTATTGTACTCACCGCAATTGGTGTCCCGTTCAAAAATGCACCTGTGCCTACAAGACCGGTATACATTCTTTCATGCAAAAAATCGTAAACAACGCCCAACACAGGTTCATCATTTTTCCACAATCCAATAGACACTGCATAAATGTCGATGTCGCGGCTGTAGTTCAAACTGCCGTCCAGCGGATCAATGATCCAGCAATAGCCGTCTGCATTGCTACTTTTTACCAGACCGAATTCTTCGCTCAAAATGTTGAAGTCAGACCCCGGTCCAGCAACTCCACAATCAATTTTTCCGATAGCTCATCCGCCTCCAGCTTTATATCTTTATCTATGCTGCTGTTGATCTTTATCGTTGCACCGGTGGCTTTCAAAAGCAAATTTCCTGCTTCTTTTGCCGCGTCTGTTGCCAGTTGTAAAGTGTTCGTAGTAATGTCCATTGTATGGGTCTGCGGTGCTTTTTTTTTACTTTTATTGTGCCTGGCATTTGGGTTTACATGGCGGCATCGTTGCGTCGCATTACGTTCATCGGCAAACCATTGCGCGTCTTTGGTTTCCATTACCAGGTGGTCGCATTGTCTGCACCTTGTTGTATTGCCAAAAGTAAAGCCAGGTCTGATTATGAAGCCATGGATGCCACTAGCACCACCGATAAACGGAGCGTCGCAACATAAGCCTCATACAGGTTACAAAAGCCTGTAACCAACAAACAATTCAAAAACATTTCCAGCACAAACTGCATATGGCTTTGCCATGTTTACTGGTCAGGTCTGTTTCTATTTATTAGGGTAAGCGCCAGGCAATAATAAAATTAAGCCGGTATAGCCAGGAACCCTTCGTCGGTTGACAGGTAGTTGACGATAACATGATTGAGTATCATATGCACGTCTTCTATTGGTCCGTAATCGCCTTTGGGGTTTGGTGTGTACAACGGAATTTTGGAAATATCTCGCAGCTTGCCACCCATGAAACCGGTAAAGGCTATGGTAACGGCACCAAGCGAATTGGCAAATTCTGCTGCTTTGACGAGGTTGGGTGAATTGCCACTAGCCGAAATGGCTATCAGAACATCACCTTCGGTCATACGGCCACGCAACTGCTCAACAAAAATATCGTCGAAAGATGTGTCGTTGCCGACCGCAGTTATTATAGGTACATTATCGGTAAGGGCAATAATGCGCGGGCGAAATTTGGTAAAATAACGTACGAAGAAACTAAAGTCTGCCTGCATGTGTGAGGCGGTTGCGGCGCTGCCACCATTGCCGACAACGTAAATGGTTTTACCATTTTTGAAGGCTTCTATCATGGCATCAATTACAGTAGCCAAAACATTTAAATCGATCTGCTCGAGAATACTTGTCAGCCTGGTTTTATAATGTGACAGGTAGTCCTGTACTTTTTCTACATTTTTCATAAGCGGGTTATTAAGGGTTAAAAATTAGAAATCTTTTTGCTTGTAAATCTCATCTATGATCTTCATGAGCTTAACTGCATCAGCAGAATTGCCGATTGATATAGGTGTGTCTTTTTCAATGGCTGAGAAAAAATGTTCCATTTCGTAGCGCCAGCTATTATTATTGACATACTTGGTTATCACTTCATCTTTCCAGGTGGCGGCAGGTGCCGCCGATCTGTTTCTTGCTACTGATAATACCTCCTCGCCATACGACATGGTTGAAGTAATCATACCGTTAAGAACCATGTAGCCCTTCTCTAAAAAGATCTCGAGCGAAAACAAGTGTCGCCATTGCGACATGGTTGAATGCAGGGAGGCAACTTTACCGGTTTTGGAGTTTTTCAATATTACAAAGGCATTGTCTTCGACATCCATGTGCCAGTAGAGATTTGAGATCTCAGCTTTCACAACGTCGTAATCGCCGGAAAGGTGCAGGAAAAGGTCGAGCATATGAATTCCCTGATCTATTAAGATACCTCCACCGGCTAACTCTTTTTTTGCTCTCCATTGATTAAAATAATCTTCTGTAACACTTTTTCCATAGCGGCCGCGCAACCAAAGTACTTTACCATATTGTCCGCTATCGATCATTTCCTTCATGCGCATTATGCTGTCATGGTGGCGATGATTGAATCCATACATTAGTTTTTTGCCACTTTTAGTTTCAGCCTCTATTATTTCTTCGACATCTGCAGCAGTGAAAGCCGGGGGCTTTTCGCAAAAAACATGCTTGCCTGCATTGAGTGCTTTAATGGTAAGACTTTTATTGAGAAAGTTAGGTGTGCAAACGATTATTGCATCAATTTTTGGGTCATTGATAATTTCATCGTGCGAAACATTGGGTATGTTTTCAAGCTTCTCTTTCAGGTTGGGCTCGGATATAGCCACCACTTCAGCACAGTTCAATTCATTGATGGCTTCGTGCCGGGTTTGCCCCATTTTTCCGTATCCGATAATTCCGGTTTTAAATTTCATAAGATGTTAGTAATATTTAGCAGATAAAAAATTTCATTTAGATTATCCTAAAAGTTTTGAGTACTCTGCAGGGATAACCCGCAACTATGAATTTGGTGGAACGTTGTTTACAACTAAGACAGCCGGCGCCTATGACGCATTGTCGCCAATGATGATATTGCCTATAATAATACTGCCAGTATAAATTTTTACGTTGTTGCCTATTCGTGGTACCCTGGACGGTCCGCGTGAACCAAGTGTGACATTATGTCCTATATAAACATGATCACCAATCAGACATTTTTATGAATAACAATACCAAAAGAATGATTTAATTTTAGACCTGCACCAATTTTTGTTGCCGGAGGAAGATCGATGCAATATCTATTGGTTATCAGCCTGTAGTAAACCTGAAGAGGGAAAAGTAAAAAATTAACTACTTTATTTCGCATTAAAATGAAAATGGTTAAGTATCCGGAAAAAAACAACAATCCGAATAGCTTTTCTAAAGAGAAAAAACAAGAATGTAGACTCGGATTATTTTACGCTGTTCTTTTGTCCGGTAGAATGTGACTAAGATCAGCCCTTAGTTTTTGCCATAGCGTCATACATGTAATCTAGCACAATGCGAGTTAATCAGATTATTGACAGCCTCTATTTCCATCATCAATTTTCCTTCTTCAGCATAAGAGCCTAAATGCGGAGTAAGTATAATATTATCTAACTCAGTAAGTGGTCCGGTATAGGGTTCATGGGAGTAAACATCTACTGCGGCTGCTTTAATGGTCTTGTTTTGAAGTGCAGAGAAAAGGGCATCTTCATCTACTATACCGCCACGGGAGATGTTGATCAGCAATGCGTCACTGTTCATTTGCCTGAGTTCATCTGCACCAATCAGGTGACTTTTGTCGCTACTGCCAGGTACGTGCAGGGTGATGATATCGCACGTTTGCAGTATGGTTTCGAAGTCTGCCAAGTGTACATTGTTTTTATTAGCCCAGTCCTCGTTTTTAATAATGTCGTAACCGAAAACGGGATTGCCAATTCCCCTGAAAAGCTCAGCTACCAAACGGCCGATGCGACCCAAACCAATAACACCGATCTTCTTATTCAATATCAGATTGCCGGTTTGTTTTTTCCATTTTTTATTTTTCATATCAGCGTCTGCCTGTGGAATTCGACGCAGGAGAGAAAGAGTCATGGCAAGTGTCAGTTCTGCTACACTTCTTGTAGGTCCATCAGGTGTATTGGTAACGATGATACCTTTTTTCCCGGCGTATTCCATATCGACGCTATCCATTCCAATACCAACTCTGCTAATACATTTTAGTTTGGTCAGCGAATCCATAACCCGTGCTGTTAATGGCTCAACACCTGCTACAATCCCTATACATCCGGCGGCAAGTTCTATCACTTCATCTTCAGTCAATTTTCGACCATACGGATTATTGATAATTTCATAGCCAGCTTCACGTAACAGATCGAAGGGCTCTGAACTGATTTGACCGAACGAAGAAGGAGAGGTTAGTACGAGCATTAATTTACTTTGTTAGATAAAAGAGAGAGAAAATATAAGAAAACGGTTGCAGGAACAGGCTTAAAATTAGAGCCTGATTTGCTGAACAGAGGTATAAAAGATAAAGTGTGCGACGCAACGATGTAACATTACTGCTCTACCGTTGGGTCACAAAAAAAGAAGATCTATAACCTGGTACAATTCTGTACTACAGCAACAGAAAACCAAACATGGAAACGATGTAATGTGCACTAAAATCTCTTTAGCAGCCCTTTTATTTCTGCTCCGAAATTCTTTTTATCGTCTGCTGTGTACGAATTGTATTCGTAATAGTAGCTGAGGTTTTCCATTTTGACACCATTGAAGACAATGCTGAATTTGTTGAACCGCTTGCTTTTTCTCACTTCGCTTATAAATTCCAATTCATCTTTGTGAGTATAATTATTTCTCACTACGTAGAGTACAGCATCGGCAACCCTGGCGATGATCAATGCATCGGAAACGATGTGAACCGGTGGAGAGTCGATGATGATATGATCATAAACTTTCCGCAGATCTGCAATCATTTCATCGAGTTTTGTGCGTTCTATAAGTTCTGATGGATTAGGTAAAATGGAGCCACAACCCAGCACGTCTAAGCCTGCAATGCCCGAGGGTCGTATCAGTGTCTCCAGGGCAACGTTTTTGCCGGCAAGATAATCGCTGATGCCCAGATACTCAGCACCAACAGGCAGGTTAAATACGGCTGAGATCTTTGGCTTGCGCAAATCCATTTCCAGGATGATCGTCTTTTTAGATGCATAAGCTAACGTAACGGCAAGATTTGAGCTTACAAAACTTTTTCCTTCACCGCTAACGCTTGAGGTAAATAAGGTGACTTGTCCCGGTTGATTATCGTCCAACAGATAGTAAAGGTTGGTACGCAACATTCTAAATTGCTCGCCAATGACGAAGTTTCTTCTCTTCAGTGAAATAACAATTGGTTCTTTGCCGTAATGGGCAGAGATCTCACCAAGAACCGGTACTTCGGTCTCTTCTTCTATTTGCGCCCGGCTTGAAATATTTTCTTTCAACGCTTTGCGGAGATAGAGCAATCCTGCAGCAAGAGCCAACCCCATTATCAAACCCAAACCGTAAACGACCGGTACAATGGGCCATTTTACCTTTCCTGCATGGGCATCGTCAACCACTTCAAAATCTTCGCGAATGGATGCATATTGTAGAGATAACTCTTCGCGTTTGGCGCTCAGAAGTTTATAAAGGTCCTCTTTGGTTTGTTGATCTCTAACCAGGGCATTATATTCCTTTTGTTGGGTTGGGATTTGACTTAGTGAAGACTCGACATTTGAATTAAAGTCTTGCAATTGTCTCTTGTTGGCCAGTAGCGATGATTTTAAGGTTTGAATCTTAGTCTGTACTTTGTCTTTAAAATCTTCCTTCAAAGCATTGATCTGCCTGTCAATCGATTCAAACAACGGATTAGTTTCGGGAGTAATTGCCAGCTTCTTTTCGCGTTCTAATTGCAGGTCAGCAATTTTGTTATATAATGACGTTAAGCTTTCATCGTCAAGTACGCCCGCACCCAGGGGAGATTTAATAGAATTTAAAGGCGATTGGGAAAGTCCTTCAAGTGCGCTAAGATTGCTTAATTGACGATTAACATCTTTAAGCGCCATTGTATTCCCTTCCTTAAGATTCCGAAACCTCTCGGCATCTTCAGGAATACTCGTTATGCCGTGCGTGCTTTTATATACTTCAAGAATTCTTTCGGTCGAATTTAATTCACGTTTTAGAGTATCGATGCGTTCAGTTATAAATTCAAGGGTTTTTTGAGTTTGATCAAATTTCTCATTTCCTGAGTTTGCGCGATACATGTCAATTAGATTGTTCAATATATCTCTGCCCCGGTTTGGAATCTCATCCGACATCGAAAGGTTTAGAAACGCTCCATCTTTGGTTTGCGTAACCGCTGTTATATTTTTTTGATAAGCATCTGCTACCAGATCCGGATCATTTATCTCGAGATTTATGGTAGATCCAATATATTGTTTGATGTAGTTTGTTGGCGAAAGTTTCCAGGTACCAAAGGTGCTTTTCAAGGGAGTGCCAAAAGTATAAACCCTGGTTGTGCCGGAATCATCCTTCATCTCAAATGTATTTACATCACGTATGTTTACCTCCAGTTTTTCGCCCTTGGGGTTAATATTTATATTGGTGTCCAAAAAACTAAAAAATACAGGAGATCGTTTGTAGAGGTTGTTAGATTGTAGCCCCTCGTCGATGCTATAGTTAACCCACAATTGCAGTTTCTCGACTACCTGATATATTAGCTTTTTAGAAGTAATTACATTTATTTCATCTTCAACGATAATAGGATTACGAATAGGATCCAGCCTGTTTAAGGTTGCATCGTTACTTGCACTCGTGGTCCTGTTTGCTTCCGTTGTGGGATTATTGAATTTAATACCTGCGGTGATCGGATAAATGGGCTTGGCAACAGTCAAATAAAAATATGCTCCTCCAATTGCAATGAGGGTGCATAGAATAAATAATGGCCAATGATATAAATACTCCTTTAAAAAATTTTCCGACTCTTCGGGTGCATTTTCTGTTGGAGATGCGGGTAATAAAAGAGTTGAAGATCTTAATTGTTTACTCATGATTAATTTAAAGGGCTATTTTCTCGTTATGTATAATGTAATTGCGTATAGAAAAGACGAAAAAGCTGAAACTATAAGTCCCATTTTAGTAATTGAGCCTGCATCATTTTGTACTCTTGCATAGTTAGGCTGTGCATATATCACATCGTTATTTTCAAGGTAATAATACGGTGAGGTAAAGATGCTTTTGGTTGTCAAATCGATGGTGATGTATTTACGCATACCATTTTTTTCGCGGATCAAAAGTACATTTTGGCGTAGAGCGGTTGTGTTGAGGTCACCGGCAAGACTAAGAGCCTGAGTAAGTGTAATTTTTTCGTTATCAACATCAAAACTTCCTGGTCTGAAAACATCCCCTAAAACTGATATTTTAAAATTCAGCATCCTTACATTTACAACAGGCTTGCTTAGATAGGTTTGTAACTTGGCCTCCAAATTCGACGAAATTTCTTTCGTACTATAGCCAGAAACCTTCATCAAACCTAACATAGGTAAGTTAACATTGCCATCCTGATCAATCAAATATCCGTTGACAGAATTTTGTTCATACCGGTCAGTGGATGTATTATTAAATATATCATCAGCTTCGGGGTTTAGACTTGTTACCTTAATACCCAAAAGATCTCCGGGTTGCATTGTCAACGGAGTGTACTTTATTTTATCTGTTAGAGTACTGTCTCTGGACAGATCCTGGAAATAAGGCACCTGTTTATAGGAAGTGCACGACACAGTAAAAACAACTGCAATTAAAATAAGAAAGGATAAACGTTTCAAGCGCGGTTATTGTTTTTTTATAAATTATTAAAGCAGGTTGAGATTAGAAGCCACTCTGTTTTGTTTAGTTTTTCTAACGAAAGAATAAACAGATGATGGTTAGATCATCAATTCTGAAAGATAAAGACGTTTGAAACTTAAGAATAGAAGGCATGTAAAAATAAAAATATTAAAACGGTAAATAATCAATGTCAATTCCAATGCAGTAAATACGGCTTCGCCTATCTCACTTACATAAGCAAACATAGCGATCGTACCCTCAAACCAATCTTCATTGGTTGCTGTTTTCATCTTTCCGCATACTTATCACCACCTTACTTTCGGGGTGTTAAGATCTTGTTCTGACCCAATAAAATTTTAGAATTTTGTTTCCTAAGAATAATTATGCGAGACAGTTACATCGAATTAAAACAGTTTGACTAAAGACCTTTCTTACAATACCTTCCGCAGAAAATACCTTGTTTACATCGCTAAATTTAAGATATACATTATTCTTATAATTCTTTTTTAAGACGGTTCTCTACCTCTAAAAGTTGCGTGGGCAAACACCCGCATTAACACATGTCACAAGTAAATCTTATCATATAAAGGCTAAGATAGGGGCAACAAATGAAAAAAGAACTTTACAAGGGCAACCCGGAATGTCCTGTACCGCTCGTTATAAAACCCAATACCTATAACGATAATTGTATATTTTATGATATACCACCTTGTCAAATAGCAACACGACATGCTTTTGCGAGCCTACAATTGCAAATCAACTTTTACCGGAAAATGATCCGAGATCTTTTTTTTAATCACTTTATACGATTTCACCTGAAACCGGGGATCAACTAAAACATAGTCAATTTGAAAATTCGGCATATCGCCGTCATAGGTTACCGAATAGCCGCTGGCTTTCTCCCGGAATGTGTTTTTCATACCGCTACTCATCGCATTTACCGCATACGAGGCGGGACTGTCATTAAAATCTCCCGCAACAATATAAGGTATTGAGCAAGTATCCATTTGCGCTTTCAAAATATGAACCTGTTCACTCCTTTTTATGAAAGCATATTCAAGTCTGCGGGCGTTTCTTGATAAAAATGAGATTTTATGTGCCGGCCCGCGCTCCCACCTGGCAAAATCATTAGGTTGAAACTTCAATGACTGTAGGTGTACACAGTACACTCTAAACACTTTTTCTTTTTTTTGTATGTCTGCGTAGATACATTGATTACCGCTACCAACATCAGAAAGCAAAATATAACCTGTGCGAACGATCGGAAACTTAGAAAAGATCGCTAAAGCATTTTTTGGAAACAGCGCTTTATCTTCCGGTCCGCGATATACATACGCTGTATCCATCATCTTCTTTATACTATCAACAGTATTACGTTTTTTTGTGCTTTGAAAATCTTGCATACAAATTACCTCTGGTTTCTCAGACGCAATCACACTAAAAATGTCAGATGGCACAGGCTTGTCCATATCATCCCAGCTTCTAAACTCATGAACATTGTAAGTCATGAAGCCGAATTGAGACGAACTATTTGCAATTGATTTATCAGGAAAATGAAAGCCCACAAAACCCTTCAAAGTAGGAAAAGCAATTAACAAGGGTAAAAGACTTACAATTAGAATTTGTTTTCTAAATATCACCAGTGCCACAAGTGAAAGAACCAGGTGTATGCAATATATAAAAGGAAATGCTAATCCAAAAAAGGCAGGCGCAACCCAAAACTGAGGATCAATATTTCCGGCTAAAAATGCTATGATTACAGCCACTGAGGAAAAAAATAAGGCGATATAGGTCAACTTCTTACCAACTTCTTTAATTGCCATTGTAAACTTTTATTTGAACCAGGATTGTCACGGCAGGCAAAGTCATATAAAAGCGCAAACTAAAGGAATTCATAGGATTTGAAGTCTGCCCCAATTCAAAAAAAAGTTATTATTATGCCAGACAAAGAAGAAAAGGATTTGGAGACGGGCTACAAAACATCGATTTGACATTGTTGCGACGCTCCGTTCAACGACAAAGCGCAGGTTGAGCCAAAGACAAAAAAAACCACATTCGCTTTATAACTACAAAAGTTCGGAGTAAACTTTTACGTTTCATTCTTCACAAAAACTAAAAAGTCCCATGCTTCCAACTGAAAATGGGTAGGTTCATTGATGTCAACTGCAACACCAGGTTCATATTGGTTGGTAAATCTTCCGGAAATTTGGTTTCCACTCAAATGAAAACGTATTTTATCCGCAGACAAATTGAGTATTACAACCAATTGATCAGATGATGATTTGTGAGAATAGGCTAATATATGTCCTGGAGCGTCTGTGGTTACAATGATGGTAGCCGCAGAAGTTGATGTAAAAAGATTAGATTTTTGGTTACGCAGTATTAACAACGTCTGGTAAAATTTATCGAAATGTATGCCCGCATTCCAATCTATTTGGTCTTTGTCAAAAAACTTCAGTTTTTTGTAATTAGGCAGTTCCTGTCCACTATACACAAGTGGCAGGCTGTTTTTCCAGGTTGCACATAAAACTGCAAACACCTGCGCGCCATTTCCAAATCGTTCAAATTCACTTCCGCTATGCGAATTTTCATCATGGTTACTGGTAAATAATAATCGTAAGGCATTGGCAGGAAAGTCATTTTCATATTTGTTCAAAACTGCTATCAGGTCAGATAATGTTGCCTGTCCACGATACCTTGCCTCCATTTTATGCAAAAGTTCCCACCCGTAGGTAGCATCAAATACATTGTGATAGTAGGGAACTTCACATTCTGCCAGCCAAAAAAGTTTTTTGTCTTTATCTAACGCAGAACGTGCTTCTCTCCAAAAATCAATAGTAACGAGATGAGCCATGTCGCATCTAAACCCATCGATATTACACTCCCTGATCCAAAAACCCATGGCGCTAATCATAGCTCCCCAAACATCTTTGTTGGTAAAATCAAGGTCAATTACATCTACCCACCCATACTCATCATAAAATTGACCGTGCGTATTTCTTTTATAATATTCCGGGTGTTCAATTGTCCAGACATGATCATAGCCAGTATGGTTGGCGACCCAATCAATGATCACTTTCATACCTGAATGATGGGCTATTCTAACAACGTTTTTAAAATCCTCCAGCGTTCCAAATTCAGGGTTTACTCTTGTGTAGTCGCTTATAGCATAGTAGCTGCCTAACGTTCCCTGCCTTGCTACCAAACTGATGGGCATTACGGGCATGAACCAAAGTATTTTTACGCCCATCTCTTTGAGCCTGGGGAGTGCCTCTGCAAATACCGGAAAGGTTCCTGCCTGCGAATACTGTCGCACGTTTACCTCATAAACGTTTGCACCGCTGCCCAATCAACCACGGCAAAGTGTTCTGGCATAGGTTATTTTCAGACAAAATAAACTGATTTAGCTTAACATTCTTATTCCTTTCAAGCATATTACCTTTGCCTGCTATTATTAGTATGAAAAAGTTCAACGTTCCCAATATTTATAGAAGTTCTTTAATAAGCGCAATAAAAGATCAACGTAAACAGCTTGACAAACTGAAAAAAGATTTTACACCCACTTTTTTAGATTTCGGGCCTGTTCAAATCTATTTGGCCCGCCATTTTGGCTTTTGTTACGGCGTTGAAAACGCCATCGAAATTGCATTTAGAACGATTGAAGAAAATCCGGGCAAACGGATTTTCTTGCTCAGCGAAATGATCCATAACCCGCAGGTAAATGCTGATTTAACAGCACGTGGCGTACGTTTTTTACAGGACACAAAAGGGAAATCAATAGTCAATTTTGAAGAATTAACAGCCGACGATATTGTTATCATTCCTGCATTTGGCACCACCCTGGCTATAGAAGCCAAGTTGAGGGAGCTAGGCATTAAAACTGAAAAATATAATACAACCTGCCCCTTTGTAGAAAAAGTTTGGAACCGCAGCGAACAGATCGCCAGAAACGGCTATAGTATTGTAGTCCATGGCAAACCCACGCATGAGGAGACAAGGGCAACCTTTAGCCATAGTGCTACAAATACGCCGACAGTTGTTATAAATGATATGAAGGAGGCAATAGAACTGGCAAAATACATAACCGGAGAAAGATCTTCTGCCGACTTTTATATTGAATTTGCAGATCGTTATTCTGAAGGCTTTAATGTATTAAAAGATCTGCAAAAGATCGGTGTTGTTAATCAAACTACAATGCTAGCCAGCGATACACAAGCTATCAGCGACTTTTTAAAAGAAACGATGATGCAGCATTATAAACTAACTGACACAAATGTAAATGAACGGTTCGCCGACACGCGAGACACACTTTGCTATGCAACCAACGATAACCAATCTGCCGTTTATGGATTACTGGAGACAGAAGCAGATCTAGCAATAGTTGTCGGAGGCTACAACAGTAGCAATACGTCTCACCTGGTCGAATTATGCGAAGAAAAGTTGCCCACGTTTTATATTGACTCAGCAGATAAAATATTAACAAGAACCGAAATTCTACATTATAACTTTCATCGTCATCAACAAATTACTTCAATCGATTTTTTGCCGGAAAAGCTACCAGTAAAAATTCTCATTACAAGTGGCGCTAGTTGCCCGGACGCTGTTGTAGAAACAGTTATAAAAAAATTGGTTTCATTTTTCGAGACCAAAAAATCACTGGAAGAAGTAGAGGGGGATTTTAAGACGGGTAAATAATTGGCTAAACCAATGTTCCGGTTCTCTCATGCACATATTGTAAAGCAATATGTAATTGTTCTTTCATACTTAAATAAGAGTTGTCGATTATTACTGCATCATCCGCTTTTTTTAACGGACTAAACTCACGATGGCTATCCATGTAATCCCGTGACTCCAAGTTGTTTTTTACTTCCTCCATGGTAATATTGGGATTTTTATAGGCCAGTTCTCTATAACGCCTTTCCACTCTTACTGATGGTTCGGCTGTCAAAAAAATCTTTAATTCAGCCCTGGGAAATACTGTAGTGCCAATGTCGCGCCCATCCATCACGATCCCTTTTATATCACCCATCTTCCGTTGTTGAGCCACAGCAAATTCGCGCACTTCTTTTACCGCAGCTACTTCGCTAACATTTTCTGCCACTACCATATCACGAATGAGCCATTCTACATTTTCATCGTTAAGAAATATTTCAGAGGTATCGGTCTCCCGGTTAAATGCAAATTCAAGGGTGATGTTCTTTAGAGCCTTCACTACTTCCCCGGCATTGTTCCAATTTACATGATTGCGCAAAAAGTACAGAGTAATTGCCCGGTACATAGCTCCACTATCAATAAAAACATAACCCAATTCGGCTGCTAATGCTTTCGCCAAAGTACTTTTTCCACACGATGAAAATCCGTCGATAGTTATTATAATTTTTTTCATTCAAGCATTGGTTTACACTGCAATTTGTACACAATTAGCAAAACAAAAAACTGCCATGTTAGTCATGTTTTTAGTATGAGCACGAAACAACCTGTATCAGCAGAAATTTGTAAGACGGATAAGGTATATAATAAGATGTTTGTCGCAGGAAACTTTTTAAAAACGAAACAGCAATTCTTGTCAAAATAACCGGACAGCTCCTCTATTGTACTGTGCAATAAAGTTAAAACAGGGCTATGCTGATGAACGGAGCGTCGCAACAATGTCGCAATGCAATACAAAGCCTGTAACAAAAAAAAACCACCCAACCCGAAGGATGGATGGCTAAAAAATTGAAAGTACAAAAGTTAAGCTTTACTCTGTTCCTTTTCCTCTATTATTTCTTTTAGCTTGAAAACGATCTTTTCATTTTCCTTGTCCAATTCGGCTATCAAAACGTCGCCTTGTTTAATGTTCATGGTCAATATCTCTTCAGCCAACTCATCTTCCAGGTACTTTTGAATTGCCCGGTGCAACGGACGGGCACCAAACTGAACATCATATCCTTTTTCCGCGATAAAATCCTTCGCCTCAGTGGTGATTTCCAAACTGAACCCAAGTGTTGATAACCGTTTCATCACCCCCTTCATCAGTATATCGATGATCTCAAAAATGTTTTCCTTCGATAGTGAATTGAAGATCACAACGTCATCGATGCGATTTAGAAACTCTGGTGAGAATGTACGTTTAAGGGCTTTTTCAATTACGGCTTTGTTGTTCTCATCTGCATTCTGCACACGGGTGGCAGTTGCAAAACCAACTCCATCACCAAACTCTTTTAACTGGCGCGCGCCAATGTTGGAAGTCATGATGATGAGGGTGTTTTTGAAGTCGATCTTGCGACCTAATCCATCTGTTAGCTGACCATCATCTAACACCTGCAACAGTATGTTGTAAATATCAGGGTGTGCTTTTTCAATCTCATCCAACAATATAACACTATAAGGCTTGCGACGCACTTTTTCAGTTAATTGGCCACCTTCTTCGTAACCTACATAACCCGGAGGCGCGCCTACTAAACGGCTAACTGTAAATTTTTCCATATACTCACTCATATCGATGCGAATGAGCGCGTCTTCACTGTCGAACATATAGCGGGCAAGCGAACGTGCCAACTCGGTTTTACCAACACCGGTAGGTCCCAGGAATATGAAAGTACCAATCGGTTTTTTGGGATCCTTCAATCCTACCCGGTTTCGTTGAATAGCTTTTGTAACTTTTGCTATCGCTTCTTTCTGTCCCACCACCATCGACTTCATATCATCGCCCATGCGCCGAAGCTTTTGTGTTTCAGCTTCCACCATACGCTTCACAGGTATGCCGGTCATCATGCTTACCACTTCAGCTATTGCTTCCTCATCTATTGGAAAACGACGGTTTTTACTTTCTTCTTCCCAATTGTTCTTCGCTTTATCTAAAGCCTCCCCTAATCTTTTTTCTGTATCGCGTAGCGCAGCAGCTTCTTCAAAGCGCTGGCTTTTTACTACCTTATTCTTCTCTAGTTTTATATCCTCTATCTTCTTTTCCAAATCGAGGATCTCCTTCGGAACATTAATGTTTTTGAGGTGTACCCTTGCTCCTACTTCATCTAAAACATCAATGGCTTTGTCCGGTAGCAAACGATCGGTCATATACCTGTCGCTCAGCTTTACACATGCATCAATGGCTTCTTCAGAATAAGATACACTATGATAATCTTCGTACTTGCTTTGGATATTGGTAAGTATTTGTATGGTCTCTTCAACTGTTGGAGGGTCAACCATCACTTTTTGAAAACGACGATCTAACGCGCCATCTTTCTCAATGTACATTCTATACTCATCCAGCGTAGAAGCACCAATACATTGTAGTTCACCGCGGGCTAAGGCAGGCTTGAAGATATTGGAAGCGTCCAACGAACCACTTGCTCCACCGGCACCAACTATGGTATGTATCTCATCTATAAACAAGATCACATCCCGGTTCTTCTCCAATTCATTCATGATGGCTTTCATCCGCTCTTCAAACTGACCGCGGTATTTTGTTCCGGCAACCAGTGCAGCAAGGTCAAGGCTTATTACTCTCTTGTCAAATAATACCCTGCTAACTTTGCGTTGAACAATCCGTAGCGCTAAACCCTCCACTATCGCGGTTTTACCCACACCAGGTTCACCAATCAATATTGGATTATTCTTCTTCCGACGGCTAAGTATCTGGCTAACTCTTTCAATTTCTTTTTCCCTGCCTACAATCGGGTCCAGCGAACCGCTCTCCGCCAGCTTGGTTATATCCCTGCCAAAATTGTCAAGCACAGGGGTTTTACTTTTGGGATTGCTTTGTTGTTTGGCTCTTTGTTGTTGCGAGTAACCTTTCCTTTCCTCATCAAAATCATCGTCGTTGTCTTCGGTGTATTCGCTGCGTGTGTCACTGCTTCTTACCATACCTAATTCGTTTCTAAAGACATCGTAGTCCACATCAAATTGATTTAAAATCTGCGTAGCTATGTTTTCTTTGTTTTTTAAAATTGACAGCATTAAGTGCTCAGTTTCTACCAACGGACTCTTCAAAGCTTTTGCTTCCAGTACCGTTACCCGAATAACCTTTTCAGCTTGTTTAGTTAGTGGTAAACTGTTAATGTTCGCTATGTTCTTTCCTGTTTTATCTTTAACTGCCATTTCTACTTCCTTGCGAAGTTCATACAGGTCAACATTTAATGTTTTTAAAATGCGGATAGCTGTATTCTCTCCTTCCCGGATGAGACCGAGCAGCAGGTGTTCGGTCCCGATAAAATCATTGCCCAACCGGAGAGCTTCCTCCCGGCTGAACGAAATGATTTCTTTTACCTGGGCTGAAAAATTATTATCCATATAGTTTAAATTGTCGTTGATACAATAATAACGAATATTTTTGAAGGTTTAATACGTGCCGTTATCCACACATGTTAATCAAACCGTAAACAATGAAGGTCAAAATTGATACCAAAGAGAAATTTCATGTTATAACGTTGATGGAGCCAAATTTCTCTGCCAATATTGCAGCAGACCTTGCACAAACAGCTACGAAATTTCTAGGGCAAAAGATTAAAAATGTTGTGTTGAAACTATCCGGCGTTGAAACTGTTGAAGATAACGCGGCAGAGGAATTGACCCAGCTTCAACAATTGTTTTATGAGAACAATGCATCATTTGTTATTTGCGATATACAGCCGACTGTTGAAGAAAAACTCGAGCATTTAAATCTGCTTGAAGTAATGAATATAACCCCTACCGAAAGTGAAGCCTGGGACATTGTTCAGATGGAAGAAATAGAAAGAGAACTGCTGGATGACGATACAGGAGAGCCACTGAATTTGTTGTAGTTTTTCTTAACCAACTGTAGGAGCCAATGGCGACATCGTTGCGACGCTCCGTTTATCTGCACCGCTTTTCTGAGGCAATAAAAACTGCAAATAAAAACCTCACTATCTATTTGTCAATTCGGCATATCAATGTTCTTATTTATGCATTGAAGCCATTGCAAAGAATCTCCTGCGCTGTTTTCCTTCCCTTTTCAGTTATTGTAAAAAGCCAAATTTTGCTTTCGCCAACAATACCTTGTCGCGGCTAGAACATACTGCTATTTCTGCTATCTTTAACCACAAAAAATATTTATTTATCTAATGTTTGGCGTAACCATTTTAGGAAACAATTCTGCATTGCCGGCCTATGACCGGCATCCTACTTCCCAGGTGGTTACGCTCGATCAATATCAGTTTTTGGTTGATTGTGGTGAAGGAACACAAATGCAACTTGCCCGCTATAAAATTAGACGCAGCCGCATCAACCATATCTTCATTTCACATTTACACGGCGATCATTATTTTGGATTGCCTGGTCTAATTACCAGTATGGGCTTACTGGGGAGAGATACTGATTTACATCTTTTCGCGCCGCCTGAACTCAAACCTATTATCGATCTGTTTTTAAAAGCGGCTGCCACGCAGTTAGTCTATCAGCTCCACTTTCATCCGTTAACCAACGAAGGAGTCCTGGTTGACGATATGAAATACTCAGTTGAATGTTTTAAAGTTTTTCACCGTATAGAGTGCTGGGGTTTTATTTTTAGGGAAAAGAAAAAGCCGCGGCGCATCAATAAAGAGACAATCGGTGCATACAATTTAGCTCCGAACACCTTTGAGCAGCTAAAAATGGGCGAAGATGTGTATTCGCAGGCGGGCGAACTTGTGCACTTTGAAGAAGTAACTATTCCTAACGCAGAGCCAAAAAGTTACGCCTATTGTGCTGACACGGTTTACAATCCTGCACTGGCTGAAAAAATTAAAAACGTAAGTCTTTTATATCATGAAACTACTTACCTGAAAGATCTCGCAGACAGGGCTTTTCTCCGTTTCCATTCCACTACTGTTCAGGCAGCGGATATTGCACTGCGGGCAAATGCACAGGGTTTATTGATAGGGCATTTTAGTAGTAAATATGAAGTTCTTGACGCTTTTTTAGAAGAAACCCGCGAAATCTTTCCCGCGACAGACCTAGCCATAGAAGGTGTTACCTACCGCATTTTATAATACCAACCTTTATTTCTGCCTACTACAACTCAATTGATCATCTCTATTTCATAAAACTCCATAACCTGGTTTGCCAACAGCTTTTTACTCGCATTTTCTGCAACCTGCCTTGCAGCATCCTGGCTTTCTGCCTCTACCTGCAAAGTAATGTGTTTACCTATCCGTACTTCCTGCACGCCTTGTAAGCCAAGATTTAGCAAACCACCTAAAACCGCTTTTCCCTGCGGATCGAGTAAATCTTTTAACGGCATTACTTTGATTTGAACATTGTATAACATGTAAATTTTTTAGTTGCGCAAAGGTAAAAGTTGCAGCGACAACATCCATCTGAAATTTGTTGTCTGCCATATATATAAGCGCATGCATAAGCAATGCTTACTTACCTAACTATTCGTTTGTATGAAAATAATTTGGCATGGATTTTTTTTAAGCTCTGCGGAGTTAGAGGATAGCTCCCAAAAAATTTTATGTAACACCAGAGCATGATTGATTTGCCAAATAATGAAAACGATGAACCCATACAAAGAAGATGTAGTAAATGCAATCAGAGATATTTTAGTAGAACAAGATAAATCTTTAGCAGTTGCAGAAAGCGTAACTGCAGGTCATGTGCAGGCTGCTTTTTCTTTGGGCTTTGAAGCGTCAAAATTTTTTCAGGGAGGAATTACCGCTTATAATCTTGGGCAGAAAACACGACACCTGAACATTGATCCGATTTTAGGCGATAAGGTGAATTGTGTAGCCGGTGATGTTGCCAAAAACATGGCTTTGGAAGTAAATAAAATGTTCACCAGCGATTATGGTGTTGGCATCACAGGGTATGCTTCACCCATGCCCGATTCGAAGGGAGCGTTATTTGCTTACTTCGCTCTCGCATACCGGCAAAAAATAGTTTCGATAAAGAAACTAAGCAGCGCCGTTAAGTCTCCATTTGAGGTACAAGTGTACTATGCCAACGAAGTTTTGAAACATACACTCACCTACTTACAGAAGAACACAAAAAAACGGTAGAATTCTAATGATTTGGCAGGAGCAAGAAAAAAGCTGTCGCTTGCGCAGACAGCTTTTCTGTTTATTCATTGCTTAGATAACATCATCATCGTCATCATCATCATCATCATCATCATCATCATCATCATCATCATCATCATCATCATCACATCATCATCATCATCACGTCGTCATCATCATCATCATCATCATCATCATCATCATCATCTATCATCATCGTCATCATCATCATCGTCATCATCATCGTCATCATCATCATCATCCTCTAACAGTGATGTCAGAGAAAATCCAATAGATTGAGAAAGGTCAAAAGGAAATCCATTCATGGAAAAATCTTCGTTTGTCAGGTTGATTGGTGTTGTCATCTTGCAATTTTTAAAAGGTTGAATGATAAAATTGGAGTTAATTGATAGTTCACAAAATCATGCCATTAATTTCATTTTTCAAGTGGCTGCAAGCGTTGGAATGTGCGGCAATAATACTGAATTTTTGAATAAGATATTTTTAGCTGCAATGTTCACTTCGATTGCCCTAAAAAAAGAAAAAAAATCAGTGTAGATATTTTTCCTCGAATGTTTTTGCTGCCATGAGATGGGCTCTTAAGATTGTAATATAACAATGGGCACGAAACTTTTACTGCATGAAAATGAACACTTTAGTATTGAAAGATGACAATGAAGAGAGCGAACACCAAAGTCAGGAAATAATGAGAAAAGTGGAGATTGTTAGCTGTACACGTGGCTATGGCCAAACACAAAAGCCAAATATTTAGGTGACAGATGAACTGAGCGTAGCAACGATGTTGCCCTACGCTTTTAGCTGGTTACAAAAACAGCAATAAACTAAAGAAATACCAATTCGTACATATTAAACGCGAAACAATGAGATCAATCTGGACCGGTGCAATTGGTTTTGGGCTGGTAAATATTCCTGTAAAGATGTATAGCGCGACTGAACGCAGTGAACTAAACCTGGACATGCTGGATAAGAATGACCACTCGCATATAAAATACCAGCGAATCAATGAAAAATCGCGGAAGCCTGTAGAATGGGACTCAATCGTTAAAGGGTATAAAATGGATGATAAATATGTAATACTAGATGATAAAGATTTTGAAGCCGCAAATGCTAAAAAAACTAAAACAATCGAGATCTCCGACTTTGTAAAAGAAGAAGAAATAGACAGCGTGTATTTTGAAACACCTTATTATCTTGGAGCCCGATAAGAGCGGACAAGGGCTTATGCATTGCTGCGGGCTGCGCTACAGAAAACAAAAAAAGTAGGTATTGCCACCTATGTGATGCGCAACAAAGAAGGTTGGCTATTTTGCGACCGCGCGATAAGGTGATTATATTAAACCGGATTCGTTTTGCAGAAGAAGTGCGCGACCCGGTCGGAGTTAAAGCTGCCCGATGAACCAGAGATAAAGAAAGCCGAACTCGATATGGCTATTTCACTGATAGACCAATTGACATCGAAATTTGATATTAGCGCCTTTAAAGATACCTATACAGACGAACTGATGAAAGTAATAGAAGCAAAATCGAAAGGTGCAAAACCTAAGCTACCGGAAAAATGAAAGTAGTACACAGCGCCACTGAAGATTTGATGTCGCAATTAAAAGCCAGCCTCAGCAACAAGAAAAAGAAAGCCTCATAAAAGATGAGTTTAGCAAAATACAACACAGAAGCGAGATTTTAAGCAAACCGACTGAACCTGGCGGTAAAAAAGCCAGCAGGTGAAGCGAAAGAAACATTTGCGTTTGTGGTGCAGCGCCACAAAGCTTCACACTTGCATTACGATTTCAGGTTGGAGATGGATGGGGTACTAAAAAGTTGGGCAGTACCAAAAGGACCAAGTTTAAACCCGCATGACAAACGCCTGGCAATGATGGTGGAAGATCATCCGTATGACTACAAAGATTTTGCAGGCATTATACCTGAAGGCAACTATGGCGCAGGCATTGTAGAGATATGGGACAGCGGAACCTACACTTCGATAGAAGCTAAACCTTCAGTAAAGGAAGACATGAAAAGGTGCTGAAAGCCGGGATGAAAGAAGGTAATCTGAAAATAGTAATGCATGGCAAAAAATTAAAAGGTGAGTTTGCGCTGGTCCGATTAAAAGACACCGAATCAAATAGTTGGTTACTGATAAAACACAAAGACAAATTTGCAATCGACGATGATTATAACAGTGAAGATGAGACACCTGCGAGGTCACCGATCAACAAATGGTTGGCAGAGAATAAGGCTGGTAAGTGCCGGTAAAAAAAAAGTCGTGACTGCACCGCAGGTCAGCAAGGTTACCTCGGGTAAACTGGATGATTTTATACCCGCTATGTTGGCAAAAGACACGGACAAACCTTTTTCAAAACCAGGCTGGCTATATGAAATAAAATGGGACGGCTACAGGGCAATAGCTGAATTACAAAACAATGACGTAAAGCTGTACTCGCGCAATGGCAATTCGTTTACCGCAGCCTACCCTGTCGTGGTAGAGCAGCTTGCAGCCTTACAGTTGCATGCAGTACTTGATGGGGAAATTGTAGTGCTTAACGAAGACGGAAAACCCGATTTTCAAAAGTTGCAACACTATGATGCCTATCAAAACTTCCCCCTTATCTACTATGTTTTTGACCTGCTTGAGTTAAACGGCAAAAAGCTTTATAACCTGCCACTTGTAGAGCGAAAACAAAAACTTGCTGAGATATTGCCTGATAATCCGGTCATAAAATACAGCGATCACATAGAAGAAAAGGGTGAAGACTTCTTCGAACTTATAAAAGAGAAGGATCTTGAAGGGATAATGGCTAAAAAAGAAGATAGCCTCTACTATCCCGGCAAACGATCAGCAGACTGGCTAAAGATAAAACACCACAAATCAGAAGAAGCAATCATTGCAGGCTTTACTGCACCCCGGGGCGGACGAAAGTACTTTGGAGCGCTGGTGCTCGGCGCATTTGTTAGTGGCAAACTGACTTACATTGGTCATACTGGCTCAGGTTTTAATACCGAGTTGCTGAAGGAAATTTCAGCAAAGCTTGCACCTCTCATTATTTCCAAATCTCCTTTTGACGAAAGGGTGAAGACCAACATGCCTGTCACCTGGGTAGAACCGCAACTTGTTTGCGAGATCAAATTTACCGAATGGACCAGCGATGGAAAAATGCGCCATCCTATCTTTTTGCGCCTGCGGACCGACAAACCGGCGAACGAAGTAAATACTACATTTTCTAATACATCAGCCATGAAAGCGCCTGCAAAAAAAACAGCGGCTAAACCGGCAGCTAAACGTTCTGCGCTGCCAAAAAAAGAAACGCCTGCAAAAGCTTCATCAAAATCAAAAAAAGCAGAAATATCTAAACAAGAAGCAGCCAAACCTGAGACAGAAAACGGCGGAAAGAAAAATGAAAAGACCTACAAATTTGGTAAGATGCAGATCAAAACTACCAATAGACAAAAGATCTTTTTTCCCGATGAGGGAATAACAAAAGGCGATATAATAGATTACTATAATACAATGGCTGATGTTATTTTGCCTTATCTGAAAGATCGGCCTGAGTCACTTTTTCGCACACCCAACGGCATAAAGCAAAAAGGCTTTTTTCACAAAGATGCAGGCGATGATGCGCCAGTATGGGTGAAACATGTGCCGCTGTTTTCAGGCTCTACCAATAAAGAAATTGACTATATTCTTTGCAACAACAAAGCTACCCTGTTGTATATGGCTAACCTTGGCTGCATAGAGATCAATCCCTGGCATTCCTCGCTAAAATCACTGGATAATCCCGACTACCTGATCATAGATATTGACCCCAGCGACAATAATACCTATGACCAGGTAGTACAAGCAGCAAAGGTTGTTAAAGGCATACTTGACCAGGCTGGTGCCAAAGGCTTTTGCAAAACTTCAGGTGCATCAGGAATGCACATTTACATTCCATTGGGTCATAAGTACAACTACGATCAGGCTAAAGATTTTGCCAATATAGTATGCATGTTAGCCAGTGCGCAAATACCTGAATTTACCACTTTGGAACGCAGCCTCAGCAAGCGCAGCAAAGACAAAATTTATATGGACTATTTGCAGAACAGGAAAGGGCAAACAATAGCCTGCGTTTACAGCGCACGTCCCAAAAAAGGAGCAACCGTTTCTACTCCGCTTGATTGGAGTGAGGTAAAAGAGGGATTGTCACCTGCTGACTTCACCATTTTTACTGTGCCGGAACGGGTACAAAAAATCGGAGACCTGTTTTCACCTCTACTCGATCCAAAAAATGCCATTGACCTGCAGAAATGTCTCGAAAACCTAGGAGGTTAATAAAAGCTATACAGCATCAAATGCCAGCGGGTGTTTACAGGCTAACCAATAATCGACAATTAGCTTTAATTGTATTTGGATGCCGGGAAAAGAATTTTCCTTCACAAAAAAACCCTGCACATTCAGGTCATAGGCATCAAGCACTGCCTGCGGATCGGCACTTGTTGACAGGAAGATGAAAGGAATACTCTTGCGGCGCAGAACTTCATTTTTCTCAATCGCTGTTTTCAGGTTCAGCCCGTCCATTATGGGCAGATTAACGTCTGAAATGATCAACAAAGGTTTCAGCAAAGTGGCCAATAAAAATTCTAATGCTTGTTTACCATCTGCAAAAAACCTCACTTCGTTTTTTACCTGTATCGCATCCAATGCCTCCCTTACAAATTCCTGGTCATCTACATCGTCTTCCACTATAATTATAGGACCACTTTTCAATATTTGGTTCTTTTGTTTTTAAAAAAATTGGCGCCATGAAAATAGCAACTAAAACTTGTGCGCCAAATAATTGTAAAGGTTTTAGGTGACGGTCCAGGGTGCCGTGATTTGACATTGTTGCGACGCTCCGTTCAACTTTTTAGTTCATTGTTGAGTCAATAGCACGGCTTTGTTGCAAGCTAATTTACTGCTCTGGCTTCTGGTCAAAATTCGGTTGGGTTTTTCCTTGTTTCGCTCAATCGCGCTACGTATTTAGTCAGCTTTCCTGCTGAAGGCTATCTCAATTTTGCAATTTGAACTTCTTTCTATCTCTGCATTTTTACGCCTCAGATGTCTTCCGGCTAAATATTTACCTATGTTGTTGAATGTATCATGTAAACAATTTATTTTTAAGGAAATAAGCGGCAGTAGCTCAGTTGGCAGAGCATTAGCTTCCCAAGCTAAGGGTCGAGAGTTCGAACCTCTTTTGCCGCTCCCGGTTTTCTTCCGTTGCTACCTTCTATTACCGCTATACACTTCTGCATCAACCGGCGATGTAGATTGTCTATATTTCACATTAGCTCAGTAAAAACCCACCAACATGAAAAATTATACATTGGTCACAGTTATCTCAATCGCTTTGCTGGTCTTTTATTCCCCGGGCTCAAATGCTCAGATCACTATGCCGCGTACACCAAGCCCGGCCTCTTCGGTAGCTCAAACGGTTGGCATCTCCACTATCACAGTTTCTTATTCAAGACCATCCGTAAAAGGACGCGAAATTTGGGGAGCACTCGTTCCTTTTGGTTGGAATGTGCAGGCTTTTGGTGCAGGCAGAGAAGCACCCTGGCGTGCAGGCGCAAATGAAAACACAGTACTTACGTTGTCACATGCGGCTAAGGTAGCCGGGCAGGACGTTCCGGCTGGCTCCTATGGACTTTTCTTCGTTATTAATAAAGACAATACCGGTCAGTTGATCCTGTCGAAAGATTATAGATCCTGGGGTAGCTTTTTCTATGATCCAACCCAGGATGTTTTGCGAAAAGACATTAGTATAAATACAATTCCTTTTACCGAGCTACTTACTTATGAATTTAACAACCTGACAAAAAACAGTGCAGAACTTGATCTTAACTGGGAGAAAAAGCAGTTCCCGGTGAAAGTTGAATTTGACGTTGACAACATAGTAATGTCCAACGCCGAAGAACAGCTAAAAGGACCTGTAGGATTCAATTGGTTGGGGTATGCATCTGCCGCCAACTACGCGCTACAAAATAAGGTACACTACACTGAAGCGCTCACCTGGATTGATAAAGCCATAGCCATGAACAATAGCTTTGCCAACC
This sequence comes from uncultured Chitinophagaceae bacterium, assembly GCA_963726895.1. Lineage (GTDB taxonomy): Bacteria > Bacteroidota > Bacteroidia > Chitinophagales > Chitinophagaceae > Segetibacter. Next base: position 466,148 of record CAVSED010000016.1, read on the forward strand.
TCAGTACCAAATCCAACCTTTTGCAGCAGACCGGCAAAGCAGACGAGGCTAACAAAATCATGAAGGATGCAGTGGCTGTAGCAAGCGAAAATGATTTGAATGTGTATGGGTACCAGCTTCTCAACCTTGGTCAGAACGATAAAGCAATAGAGATCCTACTACTCAATACACAGCGACATCCTACCAGTGCCAACGCTTTCGACAGCCTTGGCGAAGCTTACTTTACCAAAGGAGACAAGAAGAATGCTACGATTAATTTCAGAAAGTCACTCAGTATGAACCCGCCAGACAACGTGAAAGCAAACTCAGAAAAATTCCTGAAACAAATGGGTGCGATCTAAAATACATCAGCACACCAAATGCGTAATACAGATTTAAATCAAATCAAAAAGCCCGGCAATGCCGGGCTTTTTGATTTGCATGATCTGCATTTTGAGACTTATCGGAACTATCGTCGCATTCCCGGCATTTTTCCCATTCCCATTGGCATTTTATTCATCATTTTCATCATTTGGCGCATTTGATCAAATTGCTTCATAAAGGCATTTACTTCAGCCATATCTTTTCCCGACCCTTTGGCTATCCGTTGTTTGCGGCTCGGATTAATTTCATCAGGATTGCTTCTTTCAAAAGGCGTCATGCTTTTAATGATGGCTTCAATTCCTTTAAAAGCATCATCGCTAATGTCAACATCTTTTATGGCTTTGCCTACACCGGGTATCATTGCCATCAGGTCTTTAAGGTTACCCATTTTTTTTATTTGCTGCAACTGGTCTAAAAAATCCTGGAAGTCAAACTGGTTTTTCCTGATCTTTTTTTCCAGCCTCTTGGCTTCTACTTCATCGTACTGCGCCTGCGCTTTTTCTACCAGAGTGGTGATATCACCCATGCCCAAAATACGCTGGGCCATCCGTTCAGGATAAAACACATCGAGCGTATCGAGCTTTTCGCCGCTGCTTACAAATTTGATGGGCTTTTCAACTGTATACTTTATTGACAGGGCAGCACCACCCCGTGTATCACCATCTAGTTTGGTTAAGTACAACACCGCTAAAATCAAGCCTTTCATTAAAAGCTTTTGCAGTATTCACTGCATCCTGCCCGGTCATACTATCCACTACAAATAAAATTTCCTGTGGGTTAACTGCAGCCTTTAATATTTGCCACCTCGGTCATCATCACTTCATCAATTGCAAAACGACCGGCAGTATCAATAATAACAACATTCTTATTTTTTGCCTTTGCTTCTTTGATAGCATTTTGAGCAATTTCAACTGCGATTTTTATTTTCTCTTTCACTATAAACATCCACGCCTATCTGTCCGCCTAACACCATCAACTGGTCAATAGCCGCAGGGCGATAAATATCGCTGGCAACCAACAACGGGCTTTTACCTTTTTGCTCTTTAAATAATTAGCCAGCTTGCCACTAAAAGTAGTTTTACCACTACCCTGTAAACCTGCAATTAAAATAACCGCAGGGTTACCGTTGGTATTAAAGTCACTTTCGGTGCCGCCCATCAATTCGGCCAGTTCATCTTTTACAATCTTGGTCATTAACTGACCCGGGCTTACAGCATTGATCACTTTTGTTCCTAAGGCAATATCCTTTACCTTATCAGTAAATTCTTTGGCTATTTTATAGTTTACATCTGCATCTACCAACGCCCGTGCGAATTTCTTTTACGGTTGCGGCAATATTCAGATCGGTTATCTTGGCTTCACCTTTTAGATTTTTAAAGGCAGTCTCCAACCGTTCACTTAAACTTTCAAACATCATTTTATCTGGTTTTTAATGTATTATTACTAAATAAAAAAGTGAACACGAAGTTCACCTTTCAAATGTGCATAATATAATATGCTAACATAATAAATAGTGAATACAACATAAGTCATATTCACATAAAACCGCAAATCTGATGCCAAATACTATTATACAATTTCACCCAAGATAAACCTTAAGCTCCTTGCACCTGGATGTTGTACTTAATTTATTGATGGCTTTATCTTTTATTTGCCGTACCCTTTCACGGGTTAGAGAATAACGTTCTCCAATATCTTCAAGGCTTAGAGGATGATCAACACCAATGCCATAAAAAAAACAAATCACATTTTTTTGCCTTTCAGTAAGGTTTTTAACGAACGGTCAATTTCAATGCGTCAAAGATTCATCATGTACAAGTTTTTCATCTGTTTCGGCTGCATTGTTGTTTACCAATACATCAATCAATGTATTATCTTCTCCATCTGACAATGGGCTATCTACACTTACATGCCGTGTAGCCATCAGCAACGTTGTAGCAACTTCTTCGGCTGTTATTTCCAGAAAGTCGGCTAATTCTTCGGCTGTTGGTTCTCTTTCAAATTCCTGCTCAAGAAGTTGATATGCTTTACTAATCCTGATTGGTAAGCCCTACTTTATTTAGTGGTAAACTTACAATCCGGCTTTGTTCGGCAAGCGCCTGCAAAATACTTTGCCGTATCCACCAAACAGCATAGGAAATAAATTTAAAACCCCTTGTTTCATCAAAACGCTGTGCTGCTTTAATAAGACCAAGATTTCCTTCGTTAATTAGATCGGGTAATGTAAGACCCTGGTTTTGATATTGTTTTGCAACAGATACTACAAACCGCAGATTTGCTTTAGTTAATCTTTCTAGAGCTTTCTGATCTCCCTGTTTAATTTTAACTGCCAATTGTACTTCTTCTTCCGGTGTTATTAATTCTACTTTTCCAATCTCCTGCAGATATTTTTCAAGGCTTTGAGATTCACGATTAGTGATAGATTTCGTGATCTTGAGTTGACGCATACTCATATGATGGTTTGTTTTTTTAGGGTAACTGAATGGGATTTACATTAATAAAGATCTTGAAGTTATCTGGGGGAGATATTCTTACCACCAATGTAAGAAGGTTTTATATAAACAAAAAAAATATTTAATAATCGGTGTTAAAACATTATTATCACCCTGTATATTTAAACGCTATTTTGCATTCAAAACTGTATATTTCATACAACCTGAATGGTATAAAATAAAAAAATATTTTAGCTCTATTAATTAATTTAATATTATTGCAAACTTTCGTTTCTACGACAACAGATTATTATGAGTAAAAAACAATTGTACACCTTAGAGTACCCGGTAAGATGTTCGCCAAGTATTTTATTTGAATTTTTATCTACTCCTGCCGGATTAGGTGAATGGTTTGCAGATAAGGTAGATGAAAATAAAGAACATGTATTTACCTTTACATGGAAAGACTCAGCTGAAAAAGCTCAATTGGTTGAATGCAGGAAAATAAAATTGTTCGCTTTCACTGGTTACATGCCCCAAAGGAAGAATATTTCGAATTTGAGATAGAAAAATCAGAAGTTACCAATCAAACAATACTGGTTATAAAAGATTTTGCTGAGAAGAAAGAAATTAAAGATCAAACCCAACTTTGGGAGTACCAGATTAAAGATCTATTTCATCGAATTGGCGCTTAGTCAATAAAGAATTGAGGTTAATAATTTGAAATTTTCTATAAAAAATTGCATTGCATCATCCCACTCCTGAGTGGGATTTTTTTTGCCAGCTTAAACAAAGTCGTCTTCTCAAATTGCAAATGATCGCCAGGTGTCACCGCAATGTAACCTGGGTACTCTATGTTGTGTTGCCACGGATCAGCATCAGCAGCGCGAAACCAGTCGCCGAACCTGTTTTTGTGCAGAGCTAATTGAACACGTTGTTGAAACAGTTTAAGATATTCACCTTCAAGATGCAGGGTTATACTAAAATAATGACCCCACCAAAAAAAAGAACGTATGGCAAATACATTGGCTTTTTCAAACTCCCGCGGATAATCGAGCATAACATAAGGCAGGCCCTGGTAATTTTCGCCTTTGGAGATTTTCGCGTTTCGTCTTACCATGGTGGTCATTACATTAGGCGAACTGTTTTTATAGTTTTCAGCCAGGGTGCCAAATAAGGAAACTACCTCTTTGATGATTTTGTTTTTTTGCAACAACACAGTAGAATCAGTAACCAATTGTAGCTGTGCCGAACTAAGCGAGTGTATCATGGTTTCAAAATTAAGTAGTACTAAAGAAGCCAGGACTTAATGGTCTATTGAAATAATCAGATGTCGAAATCTAAAAAACGTATATATTTTTTACCCTATGAAAATTATAATAGAACCTGCTAATTGCAGGCTTTATAAATTGAAAGAATATTTTGAATGATTGAGATAGGTGACCAATTTTTGCAAAGATGATGAAGCCTTACCTGATTGAAATTTGCAACTGATCACCCAAATGGCAATGTTAATTGTCACCTCAAAAAAAGTTGAGAATAACACGGTAAGGAAGTGATGCGTTATTTTTGTGCACACATACATTGATAAAGAGCCGCGAGTGATAAAAAAGTTAGACGCATTAATTATTAAAGCATTTGTAGGGCCGTTTTTTGCGACCTTTTTTATTGCCTTGTTTGTGCTTGTAATGCAGTTTTTCTGGTTGTATATAGACGATCTTGTAGGTAAGGGATTAGATCTGGGAACATTGGCGCACCTTACCGGACTTGTGGCGGTCAACTGGGTTCCGCTGGCATTACCTCTTGCATTGCTGCTATCCTCAATAATGACCTTTGGAAACCTGGGTGAAAGTTTTGAGCTGGTAGCCATAAAATCTGCAGGTATTCCGCTGCTAAGGTTTATGCAGCCGCTTTTTATTGTAACCATTTTTATTGCAGCAACTTCTTTCTTGTTTGCCAATAATATAATGCCGGTTGCTGCTTTAAAATTAAATACACTTAAATATGACATTATTGTATCTAAACCAGCCTTTGAAATAAAGGAGGGAATTTTTTACGATAAGATAGAAGGCTATGTGATCAAGATTGGAAAAAAATCGAAGGATGGCAACACGATAAAAGATGTAATAATTTATGAAAAAAACTACGGCTTACAAGACTTTAGCCTGGTTGCAGAAAGTGGTATAATGAGGGTGGCACCAGGAAACAAACTGGAGTTTGATCTAAAAAATGGATGGCGTTACCAGGAACGTGGAAACAGGTTAACGACAAATACTGAATATATTAGGCTAGGCTTTAAGGAATACAAAAAGATGTTGGACCTGAGCAGTTTTAAAATGAATAAGACCAGTGACAGCGCCTTTGCAGATAATTACAAGATGTTGAGCGTGCGCCAACTGAGTAAAACAATCGATTCAATTAAAAATTCCGGGAGCTATTTTGTAAAACGCGCGCAAACTGAGATAGCCCCTTATTTTCCATTCTTGTTGTATGCAGACACAGGGTTGGCAACAGTTACGAAAGCCGAAGCAGGAAATATTAAATCGTTTGACAACCTGATACCAGACTCCGCTAAAACAGTAGTGAAAGAAAGATTGCGTTCGCAATTGAATGCGGCGAAATCGAACATTGACCTGCTTGCTACCGACTACGCCAACAAACAGAAAGACCTGCGGTACACAGAAATAGAATGGCACCGGAAGTTCACCTTATCAGTAGCCTGTATTGTGTTGTTTCTGATCGGAGCGCCGCTAGGTTCCATTATCCGGAAGGGAGGATTGGGCACGCCATTGGTGTTTGCCGTTATCTTCTTCGTGATCTTTCACCTGCTCAATACTTTTGGAGAAAAGTTTGTAAAAGGAGAAGTCCTGTCTCCGTTTGCAGGCATGTGGTTATCGAGCGCATTGTTAATACCCATAGGCTTATTTCTTACCTACAAAGCCATGAAAGACTCTCAATTGTTCAACCAGGAATATTATTATCGCTCACTTAAAAAGCTCCGCTCTTTTGTGAGCGAATACAGAAAAAAGCGCTCTGCAGGTGACAAGGCAGTTGCCTGATTTATAGCCCGAATTACTTCCAGTTATTATTTTCTTGAGGATATAGATTTAATTTGAACACTTCATGTACTTGCACTTCACTTTATTTAAAAAATGCAAAAGGTTTGTTTGCTGTCTCACGGCTATCTTGCTGGTTTTTTCTACACAACGCGCCCGAATAAATGGATACTGCCCGTTATAATTTAAAGGTTCAAAAGTGGATAACTGCTCTTTCTATCGTGCTTTTTGCCGTAAAGATCATAGCCTGGTATCTCACATCATCGCTGGCTATTTTGACAGATGCGTTGGAAAGTATTGTGAACGTAGTTGCCGGCGGTATTGGTCTATTTAGCCTGTATATAGCTGCCAAACCAAGCGATGAAGAACACCCCTATGGACATGGAAAAGCTGAGTTTGTTTCAGCGGCTATTGAAGGTACGATGATAGTAGGCGCAGGTTTTTTGATACTATACGAGACACTTAAAAACATAACTACGCTAAACCGGCTGCAACAACTAGACTATGGTCTTATACTGGTAGCGATAACTGCAGTTGTAAATTATATAGCCGGCGCCATTTGCCTGCGTGTAGGCAAAGGAAACCGGTCGCTGGCATTGCAGGCAAGTGGGCGGCACCTGCAAACAGATACGTATTCTACGCTTGCCATTACTGTTGGTCTGGTGATTATTTTGTTTACCAAATTATATTGGTTGGACAAGGTGATCGCATTTGTAATGGCGTTCTATATTATCTACAATGGTTATAAGATCATCAGGGAATTGCTGGCAGGAATTATGGACGAGCAGGACAAGCAACTGCTGCAACAAATAGTGGAGACATTAAATGAAAACAGGCGCGTAAACTGGATAGACCTGCACAACTTTAGAATTATAAAATATGGAAGTCACCTACATATAGACTGCCACCTGACTGTGCCCTGGTACCTGAATGTGCAGGAGGCACAACTGGAGATGGATATACTCATGAACCTTATTACGAAAAGAGTTTGGGGATACCATTGAGTTTTTTGTACATACCGATGGATGCGAACCATTTAGCTGCCGGATCTGCGACAAATTTACCTGCCCGGTAAGGCATCACCCGTTTGAGCGCAAAATTAAGTGGACACTTGCCAACCTGCTTACCAATCAAATGCACCGACTAAAGAAGGACCTGGTATAATTGGCTCAGCCCCTGTAAAATCTCCCTAAATGGCGGAAACTATAACAGAGGCTGATGGATGGCAATCGTGCAATCTTAAGGCGAAATTAGGGTTTTTTGACAGACCACAAAATCAATTTTTTAATAATATAACAGAATTTTTTTTGATAGCTTAAAAAAGAGTTAAAAACGAGATTTCGCCTTTGTTTCTGAAAAGTGATAATGTTTTACATATATTTAAAAAAAATATCTGAACCACAGGATTTGTTTAAAAAAGCTTCCTAAAAACTTAACAGTACAAGGGTGCGACGCAACAGAGGAAGACCACTGAAAAAATGGCCGGTACATAAAATAACGGGCAAATGCTTATGTGCTAACTGACCAACTGGGCAAAAAGCCGGTCAAGCGTTTCCCGGGCATCACGGCATAAACCGGGATGCACCGGGGAGGTTTGCACAATGGTGCTGCGGGTAGCCGTCAACCACCGGAAACGGGAAGCGAGGGGATAACGCGCAACCGGTCCTCCGTCAATTGTACCTCCGCTTACCTGGCAAAAAGCTTCCAGCCTTTTTTCAATTTCCGCGAGGTCGGCTGTGGGCGAGAGTGCATAAATTTTAGCCGCATTAATACAATAACTCACTTGCAAAAACCGCTGTGCAGCGCAATATAAAATTACGCCTGCGTTCAGAAATTCCTCCCGCTCAACTACCGGCACTATACGAATAACGGCATACTCAAATAAGTGCTTTTGCATGGATGGCTTCGTTGATAAATATTTCGGAATGTGCCAGACGGAGTTCCAGAAACTCGCGGTATATGGCGCGCTTCTCTGTTGCAGTTTCAGGCTGCTCGTCCTGCAACCAAACGTCGGGTATGAGCGAAATAACCTGGTGAATAAGTGCCGGCGTGATGATGCTTTTGCCGGTGCTGTCTGCCTCTTTGAGATCATTGGCAAACGGTAGCAATACATGGTCTTTTACCTGTATAAAAGGGCGTATGGCCTGCTGCTGCCAATTGTGCCAGGAATGATGAAAATAGAGTGCGGCGCCATGGTCTATCAGCCAAAGCTCGCGCCGCCACATAAGCATATTGGTGTTGCGCACAGTCCGGTCAACATTGGTTAGAAGACTGTCGAGCCAAACGATCTGTGAAGCCAGTTTGGACTCAACGGGGGCAACCACCGGATCGTAGGTGATGGCGCCTGATAGATAATGCAATGCAAGGTTGAGCCCGGTACTTGCCTTCAGCAGGTCCTGTATCTCTTCATCGGGTTCGGTACGCCCAAAGGCTTCATCCAACTGCACAAAAACAATTTCAGGAACCTTTAACCCCAGGCTGCGGGCAATTTCCCCGGCTATAAGTTCCGCGATCAGCGCTTTTGCGCCCTGACCTGCTCCCCGAAATTTAAGTACATACAAAAATCCATCGTCTGCCTCTACAATCGCCGGCAAAGAACCTCCTTCGCGCAGGGGTGTTACATAGCGGGTAACTGCAACAGTGCGTATTTCAATTGGGTGTGGGTTCATCTTTTTATCAGGTTCGTACAAACTATGCGGCTTACTCTGCTTTTGCAAACAGCCACATGGGCGAACTAAAGTAGAACCTTTTTTTAATTATGAGCGTTTTGACACCGCGCAGTTAGTTGGCAAATTATCTTTGAAAGCATCGCGCTGATTTTTTGAATTGACCTTTTCAAAACCAAACAATATGAAAAAAATAATGGTACTTTTTGGGCTTAGCTTTTCAATGTATAGTGGGTTTAGCCAAAGGGTTGACCTGATCAGCATAAGCGAACTGAACCAAAGAATGGAAAATGGAGGCGATACTACCTACATCGTAAACTTTTGGGCCACCTGGTGCGGACCATGTATGAAAGAACTGCCCAACTTCGATCAGCTAACCGAACAGACTTAACACAATAAAGCGAAGGTGCTGCTGGTGAGTGTTGACTTTAGAAGTGAATGGAAAACAGCACTCATCCCCTTTGTAAAAAAGAAACAGATAAAAAGTGAAGTGTACCTGCTTAACGAAACCGATCAGCAGGAGTTTATTAACCGGGTTGATCCTTCCTGGTCAGGAGCTATACCTGCAACGCTGTTTGTAAAAGCCAAACAACGCAAGTTTTTTGAAAAAGAATTTTCCTATCCTGAACTACTGACTGAATATAAAAACATGCAATTATGAAGATCTTCTTTACTGCAGTTCTAGCTATGGCTTCGTTACTTACAACTGCCCAGGTAAAAACACTTTTGCCGGGTGCAAGTGCCCCTGCCATTGCCCTGCAAAACATTGATGAAAAGTCTGTTTCTTTTGCAAACTACCCTGAAGCGAAAGGATTCATTGTGGTTTTTACCTGCAATACCTGTCCCTATTCAAAGGCTTATGAACAACGCCTTATCGAGCTGCAGAATACATATAGCGCGCAGGGATTTCCGTTGCTGGCAATTAACCCAAACGATCCGGAGGCATCGCAGGGTGATAGCTTTGAACAGATGAAAACACATGCACAAACCAGCCACTTCAACTTCCCCTATCTCTACGATCCCGGGCAAACCGTAACTAAACTATACGGCGCCAAAAACACACCCACTGTGTTTGTCGTTCAAAAAACAACTGCCGGTAATATAATAGCATATGCAGGCGCCATAGACAATGACACGCAAAACAGCAACCCTAACAAAACCCGTTATGTAGAAGAAGCACTCAAAGCCATTATGAATGGGAAAACACCGTCAGTAAGCAGCACTAAGGCCATTGGGTGTACTGTAAAGTGGAAAAGAGGATGATGATCAGTTAGTCTCCGCGCTTAAATGCACTGTTAGCAACCGGCTGATTTAGCTGCACTTCGCTGAGCGAAATGCTGAGTATTGTTTGTCCGTTGATCTTGCTGGCAACCTGGTAAGGCACTTGTATTTTACCCACTTTCCTGTAATCGCTGAAGTAGGTATCGAGCATAGCACTATCCAGTTCCGTGTTCTTTGCCGGGGCTTGTTTGCGCACAGGTGCAAAGGTTGCCACATCAAAGCTCCAAATTTCTGTTGTGCCATCTTTCCTGGTCAGTTGCACATTGTAGCAAAGTGTTCCGGCTACGGTATCCTTACCTAACAGTAGGGCAGTATTCCCTTTTTTGCGGTAGTTCAGCAGCGGACTTTCCAACTCTACGTCTGCTTCATTTGCTAATGCGCGGGCTGCTTTGCCGGTCAGGATCGTTTTGCTGGTTTCATTGTTAAAGGCATCTATTTTCCAGCCCGTTTTGCCGTCAAATGCCTGCTCAAAATATTTACCATTAAAGGGTACAATAAACTTATAAAGGTTTGGCGCTTTGGAGTAAGTGGTAAACGGAAACTCTATTCCACCGTAGTTATAGGTGCCTTTGGTCACTATTGTTTGCACCTGGCTCCAGGCTGCAGTACCACCTGCAAAGGACGCGTAGCCGGCAAGTATTTCATCGGCATTTTGCGCCCGCAATGTACCCGAGAGTATAAAAAATAAAACAGGCAATAATACGTTCTTCATAGCGCTTACTTATAGTGCCGCAAACATACCGCAAACCGTTTTTGAACAAATTGGAATTAACTTTTTTTGGGGGCAAACAGAAGAGCTTTGTGCGGCAGGGTTTGCGACGCTCCGTTCACCGGTTGGTTCTTTTTTGAGCATTGATCAAGTCATAACAAAAATGACCGCTTCATTTGCTGCGATTAAAAACGCTCCATCAAAATAATTTGCACCCTTATCTGAAAATGATTTCTATTTCCATCATACTGGCAGCCTCGTTTTGCGGCTTAGTTGGCTGTGTAGTAGTAAATGATTTTTTCACCCGATACATGATCGGTATGCCCGAGGTTGAGATGCTGCGACGATTTATATTCTATTGTGTACACATCACCTTCGTGTATCGTAGAGGTCTTCTCCCAATAGTAGATCTTTGAATATTTTTCAGCGTAGTTGTATTTTTTTATAGGGGTAGAATATATAGTATGAGTGCGCATGGTATCAAACATAACATCGAGACCTGTGCCAAAACCCTTGATGGTAACTGTTTCATGTCCATCCACAATGGTCTTAAAACTATCGCAGATCAGGTAGCGCTCTTTGTACTCATTGATATTTATCAATGGATCATTCTTGGCGCACGAACAAACACAAATAATAAAAAGCAGCAGGCAAATTAAGCGCATATATTTTTTTTAAACCGTTCATAGCTTTGTACTTTACTCTTTTTTTACCAACTAACTACTTAGCTACATGTCCGGCACTCTAAAAGTAAAGCATTGCGCATTTTGTGTTTTGATTTTGTTTGGTCTCTTGCCACATTTTTCATCTTTTGCGCAGAACAGGCAGCTATCTTTCTCACTCGACAATGATGCATTTGCCTTGCAGGGCAAAGACGGCTACTACACCGGCGGCGGAAGGCTAAGTTATTCATATACGTCAAAAAAAAGCAGTCATGCGTTTAGCAAAACGATCAACACTTTTCAATTGTCGCAAAAGCTGTTTATGCCCGGCAGGCGCGAGATCTTTGCTATCGTAGAAATTGACCGCCCGATCACCGGGTACCTGTCCGCAGCATTTTCCAAAACATTTTTTAAACACAATCAATTCTTCAAAGCTGGTTTGGAAGCAGGCGCGATCGGGGCTGCATCATTGGGGAAACAAACATTAAACCTGGTACATCCGTTTCTGCAGATCAATCAAAAATATTGGGACTGGATGTATGAATACCAATTAAAAAGTGAAGTGGGTTTGAACCTAAGCGGCAGCTACGGTTTTACATTGCTGCCACAAAGTGAAAGAACAATTTTGCAAATAAGTCCCGTAAGCAAAGCCACACTCGGTTCTCTATTTACTTATGTCAGTCAATCGGTCGTTGTTCAGTTTGGCAAACAAAAACCGCTGGAAGAAGGCGCATTATGGAATGGCAATATTGGCACTGACCAAAGCGCTGAAAAAGATCATGAATTGTTTGCCTATGCAGAACCCACCATTATGTACCAGGCTTATAATGCAACAGTACAGGGTGGTTTGCTGCGAAGCGATAAAGGAAGGATCGTATCAAACAGCAAAGCAATTGTTTGGTCAAACACTGTGGGTGCACTGTATGCAGCGCACCGGTATTCTCTACAACTCTACCTTACGTTTCAGCGCAAAGAAGCAAGTTCTCAACTTGACGATCAATGGTATGGCGGTTTCAATGTCGCTTACCGCTTTTAATATAAAGTTGCGCACCTTTTTAGCAACACATCTCCACCGCAAAGGTTTGTTTACCGGGTATAAACTGCTGCCTGAAGATTTACTGATGAATGGAGCCCCGCAGTAAGGCGGGGTAGACTGTCGCAACATCCGCTGCCACAAAGCACTCCTGCCGGTCACCCAAAAACACTATGATGTTATGACATTTTGCTAATAACACAACCGAACATTCGGGCAGCTTAGCTGTTTGATACAGGTATAATTCTTAGGGATTTATTATTGGATGCACTCGCCTTTATTGGGCATAATGAATGAAATTCGCTGATTAAATAAGTATAGCAAAGTAGTATGGCTAATAAAAAGTTACAGGTGTGGCTGCCGCTGTTGTTTTCTATAATGATGGTGCTGGGGATGATGATTGGGTATAAACTGCGGGAAAGTACCGGAACAAGTGGATTTTTTACGATCAGCAACCGGGGCACGGTGCAGGAGGTGCTGGACCTGGTAAAACTGCGGTATGTAGATAATGTGGCTATTGACAGCCTGAGCGACAAAGCCATCAACAAGATCTTACATAACCTTGACCCGCATTCGGTCTTTATACCGGCAAGCGACCTATCGTATGTAAATGATGACCTGCGGGGAAATTTTAGCGGAATTGGAATAGAGTTTCAAATGTTTTACGATACGGTAAATGTGTTGAACGTGTTGCCCGGCGGACCATCTGAAAAAGCCGGTCTGCAAGTAGGCGACAAGTTTATAAGCCGTGAACGACAGTATAATTGTTGCGGGCAAACACTTAAAACCTGATGACATAAGAAAGCTGTTGCGCGGTGAAAAAGGCAGTATTGGTAAAACTATACGATTAAAAGAGGGTAAGCTTTGATACCGTAACTATAAGCCGGGGTACCATACCTGTACCTTCCGTAGATGCAGCTTATATGATTAACCCCCAGACAGGTTTTATACACATTAACAAATTTGCCGAAAGCAACTTACCGCGAGTTTATGATGTCGCTTGAGAAACTGCAGGCACAACAGATGCAGAAATTTGGTTCTTGACCTGCGTGGCAATGGTGGCGGTTTGCTAAGCCAGGCAGTAGATATTGCAGACGAGTTTTTAGACGATAATAAATTGATAGTGTACACGCAGGGAAGCCATGTGCCAAAATATGAATACCGGTGCAAACGGACGGGTTTGTTTGAAAAAGGAAAACTGATACTACTGGTTGATGAAGGCTCGGCAAGTGCCAGCGAGGTGCTTAGCGGTGCTTTGCAGGATTGGGACAGGGCAACAATTGTTGGGCGCAGAACATTTGGAAAGGGACTGGTGCAGGAGCAGTTTGAATTGAGTGATGGCTCAGCGCTGCGACTTACGGTAGCAAGATATTATTCGCCGCTGGGCAGAAACATACAAAAGCCGTACACAGAAGGATATGAAAAGTACGAAGAAGAGGTGACTAACAGGTTTCACAATGGGGAGGTAGTTAGTGGGGAAAGAATGAGTGCAGACACCACTCAGAAACCTGGCAATTTACAGAACTCCCAAGGGTCATATTGTATATGGCGGCGGCGGCATAGCGCCCGATATATACATTCCGTTTGATACGGTAAGCATGGGCAAAGAGGCTATGAAATTGTACGTTAACGGAACGTTGAGTAACTTTGTATATACCTGGTTTGTACAGCACAAAGACGAGCTGTCGAAATATAAGCAAAGCACCGAGCTGATGTCGTCCTTTAAAGCGGGCGAAACTGAATGGAACGCACTGAAGAATTTTGCTTCACGTGACTCTATACAACTTTCAACTGTGAGCGCCCGCGACAAAGCGAATATTTTGAAGCGTATGCCATCTTTGCTGGCAAGGCAGATATGGCGCAACGAAGGCTATTATGAGGTACTCAATAAAACTGATGATTTTGTGCAAAAAGCCCTGCAGGTTGTAGAAGACAACAGTAGCGCAATGAAAAATCAGAACTGATAATGAAAAAGCAGGAAAGGTGAGACTTTCCTGCTTTTTTGATTTACTATAAAACGGCTTGTGCGCCCAACCAAGCCATTGTTTCTATGCCTACTGATATGGCATCTTCATCTATATTAAACTTAGGCGTGTGCACATTGTGTACAATGCCTTTTTCCTCGTTGCGAACGCCCAGCCTGTAAAAACACCCTGGTACAACATGGGTATAGTAACCAAAATCTTCAGCGCCCATACGCAGTTCAGTTTCCTCTATATTTTGTGCGCCCCAATATTGGTTGCAGAGTTGCCAGGCAACTTCCGTCAGCGCCGGATCATTGTCAACAAAGGGATAGCCTACATCTATGATCACTTCGGCTTCTGCACCCATGGCTTCTACCAAACCGCGGGTTTGCTTCTTTATCAATTCGTGCGCTTTATACCTCCAATCTTCATCCATAGCCCTGAAGGTGCCTTTTAATTGCACTTCGCTGGGTATGACATTGGTTGTGTGCCCGCCCTGTATGGAACAAATAGAAAGTACAGATGGCGAGGTAGGATTGTTGTTGCGGCTGATGATCTGTTGCAAACTAACGATAAGGGTTGAGGCTATCAATATGGTATCGGCTGTAAGATGGGGTGCAGCAGCGTGCCCTCCTTTGCTTCTGATATTGATAAAGATCTCGTCGGCGCTTGCCATAACCCTGCCTTTCCTGAAACTTAATTTTCCAACCGGCAGACCCGGATGCACGTGCAAGCCGAATATGCCTTGTGGCCGGGGTTTTGCAGCGCACCCTCTTTTATCATGTAGCTTGCTCCACCGGGATTGCGTTCTTCGCCTGGTTGAAAGATAAGTTTAACGGTTCCCTTCCACTCCTCTTTAAGCATCAGTAAAATACGGGCGGCGCCGAGCAGGCAAGTGGTATGCACATCATGACCGCAAGCATGCATTACCCCTGTATTCAAAGACTGGTACTCAACCTCATTTTCTTCAGCTATCGGCAGGGCATCCATGTCACCACGCAATGCAATTACACGGCTTTCAGGGTCAAGTCCCCCGGATGATGCCCACGACCCCGGTTGTCGCCAGCACCTCAAATGGTATCCCCCATTCACGTAGCTTTTGTTGAATAAAGGAAGCTGTCTCAAACTCCTGGTAACTCATTTCGGGGTGCGCATGCAAGTGACGCCGGATAGCTATAAACTCGTTCTTATATTGCCTTGCAAGAGCCGCGATATTATCCTGTAACATGTGGCAAAGATAGCAGCGCTGACTAAAGTAGTCCCGCAAAACGGCACTCCTTTTATTTTAACATAAGAAAGTTAAATGAACGGATGAAACATATAAACAGTATGTTTTTTGCTAATGATTAAAAAACAATCATTATGAAAAAGTTCTTTGCAGTTTTAATGGCTATCCTTTTCTTTTCGGTAGCTGCGGTTATGGCGCAGCAAGGCGGTAATCGCGATACCACCGGCATGCATCAACGGCAATGGCAGCAGCTAAAAGAATCCGGGCTGAACCTGACCGATGTGCAAACTGATTCGGTGCTTAGCATTATGGCTGAGTTGCGCCAGCAAATGGGCAACTTCAGAGACATGAGCCAGGATGAACGAAGGCAAAAAATGAAGGAGATGAGCGAGTACCGTATGAAAAGATGGACACAGGCATTAAATGATGAAGCATTGGCTAAAAAGATAAGCGATTACTATGAAAAAGAAAGAGCGAAGCGCATGAATGGCGGTGGACGTTAACCAGTACAAGCCGGGACTACTCAATATTCCGGCTTTTTTATGTCATCTGTTTATATACACCTTCTTACCATTCTACAGAAGCGATCATTATTTACCTTTTTGCCTCTTCTCACCTTTATTTCTATCGGAACGCATAATGATAATCTCACACATCGTACATTCACCAGTAGGCAACAACAGGTGAAGGAGCGATTTGTGACAGGGGATTTTTACCAATGCTTCGCGGGTCGTTCACTTGCCCGAATGTTGCCCAACTTCAAATAGTTATGATCAAAAGTATTGTCGTGTTTTTTGCTCTGTGGTTTGCGTTGCCACATGCATGCTTTTCACAGTCCGATCCCGAATTTCCCGCAGGCTTTATTATGCATCTTTCGCTACACAATGGCATGGTCACTACTTTCAAAAAAGCCCCGGATCTTTATATAGGGGGTGTACAGTTGATACCACAATTGACCATTATTGATCACCTGTTGCGCACGGGCATTATTGCTGATGGCTTTTATACCGGCAAAAATTTACAGGCAGCAGTTGGTCCAACCGCGTCTGTGAAACTAGCCACCATAGGTGCAGGAAACTTTGGTAGTGCAGGCAATATAAACCTGCATGTGGAACATTTGTGGGGTTCCGGTCACCAGCATCTTGCCGGTGGAGGAGTGCAGGCAGATCTGGGCAATTTGCTACAACTTGGTTTGTCTGCACACCGCGATTATCACCTGCGCAACTGGTGGTTTCAAAGCGCTTTAGGTATTCGCGTTAGCAGGCGAAAAAAAACCCCGGAACCATTTAATCAATAAAAAATGTTGTATGAGCAGGGCATTGGTTATCAGCGGCGGCGGGTCTGAGAGGCGCTTTCGCAGTGGGTGTTTTAAAGGGCTTACGCCAGCTTTCCCCCACACTCGACTTTGATATTTTTGTTGGTACCAGTACCGGTTCGCTGGTCGTTACTCTTGCCGCCATCAACAATTTTGCAGAGTTGGAGCGGGCATATACCACTTTGCGCACGAGCGACATTCTTACTACCTACAACATTGTTAACCGGCTCAATGAGCACTCTGTTTACGACGCCACTCCAGTCTGGAACCAGATAAACCTATATTATCCAAACAGTAAATACAACGAACTGTTACAAAGTGGCCGGAAAGTGTTTCTTACCACCACCTGTTTGCAAACCGGCGAACTGACCATTTTTACCAACGCCGCGCAGTTTATACAAACGAGTGGTTATCAGCTTACGCAAATTACAAGTGCCGAACACTATCGCCTGGCCCTTATGGCGTCTATTTGCCAACCGGTCTTTATGCCGCCTATAAAGGTAAACCTGCACGTACCCGGAAATCCGCACCCCACCTACCAGTATGTAGATGGTGGCGTTGTTGAATATGCCGGTGTGCAGATGGCCGATTGACGCAGGTGCTACGGAAATTTTTGTCATAGTTCTAAATCCCGCAACAGAGGAGGTTATCCCAACCGAATACACCACCCTACTGCCACTGCTGGCGCGCACCATCGACATTTTCAGCAACGAAGTTGGCAGAAACGACTTGCTTCTTCCGCTGCAGTTCAACACAGCACTCACGTATATCGACAATGTGAAAAATAAAATGCTCGCCGCGGGTATACCACAAAACGAGGTTGACAGTTTCTTTCGGATGCAACCTCCTTTTCCGCTTTTCCAGGACAAAAAACCACTAAAGATCTATGAAATAAGACCGCAAACGCCGTTAGGAGGTGGTCCCGGCGGATTGAATTTTGACCCGGCTGAAATGAAACAAATGCTGGACCGTGGCGTAGCTGCCGCAACAGATTTTTTCAATACCCTGCCCGCCGGCACGACATTCAGTTAGGCGCAGAAAATTTTTTTGGTAGCAAACATTTGAATATCGAGGGCGGCATAGTTGCGACAGTCTACCCCGCCATACTGCGGGGCTCCGTTCAACAGCAAGGCTTTGTGGAGGCTAATATTGTGTTTTGCAAAGGGTTGGGCTCTCCAACTTCCGTTATTGCAATAAGCATTATTGACAAAGCCTAACCAATAGCAGGTTAGCCCTTGCGTAAAATGAGCAAAAAATATTTCCGAATTGGTAACTTCGGTAAAAAAAACAATGGAAAGAAATACAACTGTATCGTTGGGAGATTATTTTGTAGACTTTGTAGAAAGCAGTATTTCAAAAGGCAGATACAAAAACGCAAGTGAGGTCATTCGTGCCGGGCTACGGCTATTAGAGGAAGAAGAAAACAAAGTTAAAAACCTGAAAGTTGCAATTCAGGAGGGAGTAGATAGTGGAATTGCAAGGAATTTCAACCCACAAAAGCATTTAGCAAAAATGAAAGCCGACAGGCGAACAAATGGGTAGCTATTTTCTAACGAACAAAGCTGTTGAAGATCTTTCTAATATCTGGAAATATACTTGTGACGCCTGGTCAGAAAATCAGGCTGACAGGTATTTTGAAATATTAATTGAGGCTTGTCGGGATATTGCTACAGACCCTTCAATCGGAAAGAATTATGGTGAAATTGCGAAAGAAATATTTGGCTTTCGAGCTAGCAAACATGTCATTTTTTATCGTTTGAGTAATCCTGACGAGATAGAGGTAGTGAGAATTTTGCACGAAAGAATGGATTTGACGAACCGATTAAAAGAATAAATATCAGTAGAATTAAACTGTTCGCTTCATACGGATTTACATTCAGTGGAACTCTACTATTATAAAGCAAATCTCATCATTGAAAAAAAAACGCACTCCCTACAAAATACATTGTTAGCAGGCATTTTTATATGGACACAATCAATTTATCCTTCCAAACGCACAAAAGTTGAATTAGTTTCCCAGGGTTTTTAAAAAAATATGAATTATTAACAATATTCATCGATTAATAATCAGTTAGAAATCGATGTTGTTTAGCTAACGGATTTGCTGTTTCAAAGCAGCATGTAGTATTTGCAAGTACAAGTCCCAATTTAAGGGTATCTATCGGGATTTCGCAAAGAGCAGCATGTGACACAACGATGCTGGAAAGATTTTCAAAAGCCGGTTTCCAAAATATTTTTTAAAGTAAACGACATTGAATTACAAATTGTTAACTGCACAAAAGTGCTACCCAAAAATAGATCGAAAGCAGGCGCGAGGGGAGCTTTAGTAGATTATGACGGATACTATAAAGGAAATTCAATTTATTTAGTCCGGCTGGTATACTCTCACATAATCAACCTCGTAAGTGATGGGAAAGTGCGAGTGGGAAGGATCTGCACCGTTGCCGCCGAGCGCCAGGTTGAGGAGTATAAACTGCGGCTGCAAAAAAGGGTTGGTGCCGTCGCTGTTTATAGATTGCTGCGCCGTGGTAGTATTAAGTAGTTCGTCGTCCAGGTACAGGCTGATTAAATCACTGTTCCAATCCATGCGCCAGGTGTGAAATTGGCGGCACCACCTTGGATTGCGCGACGTAAAATGTGTAAGCGGTAGCCTCTCACTGTCCCATTTGGCAACATATTGCTGCGCCGTGCCCCAGGCTACGTTGGCAAGTATGGTCGGCTCGTCTTTAACACGATAATATTCCATTACATCAACCTCGCCGTTTGCCGGCCATTCACCTTGGGTTCCAAGGGTCCAAATGGCTGGCCACGCTCCTTTTGCCGTGTCGATCCGTGCCCTTACCAACATGCGCCCAAACCGCCATTGAAACTTGTCTTTCGTAAGCAGACTGGCGGAAGTGTAGGCTGCAAACTGCCGGTTATGTCGCCAGTCGGGGCTGGTGCTATCAAAATGGGTATTGACAAGGTGTGCAGGTTTTCCTTCGATTAATAAAACTCCATTTTTGCAGGTCGCATTTTCGGGTTGGTACCATTGCAATTCGTTGTTGCGCACAAACCCTTTTTCAAAACTCCAATGAGTACTGTCCGGCGCTCCGTTCTCATCAAATTCATCGTGCCAGATCAGGTGATAACCGTCCGGAGTACCTGGCAATGAATAATCGGGTTGGTAAGGATCGGCAACCTGGGCACAAGAAGCAAACCACAGGAAAATGAAAAAGAAAAACGATGTTAAATGGCGCAACATGTAATGACTGATTTCTAAAAAAGATGAAGTATAGCAGCGGATTATATAAAACAGGTTTTACTGTAACACGATAGTTCGCGTAAGGCTTAGCGGGTATCTGTGTGCTTAATAAAAAAACCGTCGTGGTGGTTTTTTTTCTTCCTGCTGTGGTGCGGCGCTTACCGGCTCAGCAGGCGCAGATAAAACTGTTGCTGCAGTGATAGTCTCAACGGCTGGTTGTGCAGTATTTTTTTCTACTGGAAGCAAGGGTTTGTAGAGTGACTTTACCTGTAGTTTATGTCCATCAAACGAAAACACTAACGACCGGTCTTGTTCATCGGTAGAAAGGGTAAAACTTATTGCCCTGCCAAAGATCTCTTTCAGTTGTTCTGCATCGCAGGTTGCTGCAAATTTCTGGAAAATATCCGCTGCCCAAAACCGGAAGAAAAACGGTTTTCCTTTTATTTCCTGTACTACAAATTGGCTGTAATGTTGCTGCACCAGGTTGATAGAATGCTCACTCTCTACAACCATAATCTTGTGCAGAAAAATTCCAGGCTGCACGGCAAGGTTGCCCAGTTTTTCCAGGTCAATCTCAAATATGAATGGCGCAGCATCATCACTGATCTTTTCTTCTGCAGCAATCAGTTTCACCCCACCCGGAAACGTTTGATGCAAACATGACAAGGTGTAGTAACCATTGATCGCCGTATCAAAAAATAAGTATCGCATACTATTTTGCAGTTTCCGGAACCTTGACCGTCTGCATGGAGTCTTCGGTATCTTTTCCGGTTTCGGGTTTATAAGTATTTTTTCCGGTGGCAGTAAATTGGTTCTCGCAACCAGCCTTTTGCATAAAGTCTATATAGCCGGTTTGTTGATCAAGGTAGTATTGTATTTCATCAAAAAAAGTATTGATCACCTTGTTGTGAATGTTGAAGATATAGTACAATGTGTCCTTATTAAGATCGTATTCGTGTGGCTTGAAAAAATCTTTCAAACGGTCAAGTTGCGTATCAACACCGTTGATAGAATCTGTAAGTGGCTGCTCGAAACTGAGCGACAAACCACTAAATGCAGCACTACCCATCTGCAACAATTTATTAGCCTGTATGTCAGACAATAAAGAACCTATGTTGAGTTTTGCTATCCAGCTTTGCAGTTCCTGCAAGAACCTTTTTTTGGAAACCAACATGGGTTGTACAATGCTGTAAAGTGCGGCAGCCAATTGAATTCTTTGCTCTTCATTCAAATCTTTTACTTGTATTTTGGCTTTATCCATGTCATCAAAAAGGCTGGTAAAGTCTTCCACGAGGTCTTGTGCTTTATCAAATTTGCCCTCTTTTTGGTAGATCTGCAGACGCTCCTGCTGATAGTCGATGGAAACACTATTAAGCTCAATGGTTGAGCCTTGCATGCGGCCTTTGGCATAGATCTCTGTTATGCCGGCACTTTCAATGATCTGATCGGCCATTGCAATGGTCGCCGGTGTTTTATAATCCAACAGGGATATACTTTTTGATACCTGGTCAAACAACGGACACAAACAGTTGAAGATGCCCATCAGGTTTTGCGGCCCCAGGTTTCCTTGTCCTCCAAATGCCTGTTTCGCTTGTTTCGCCATTGTGTCGCCCAGGTCATCTATGAACTGCTCTATTTTTTTCACACTTTTGTCCGGCACCTGGTCAAGACCATTTATCGCCTCCCCAAACTCCGGCAACTTTCCGGGATCGATGAACGAAACGATCTCTGTAACAATGTGCTTGATCATGCCGCACATATCGGCTACCAGGTGTTCAATTTCAGGTTTTATAAGTCCAAACTTGTTGAGACCATCAGGATTGCTGAAGCTTATAGAACTGTTAGACAGAAACAAGGAGAGGATCTTGAAAACAGACAGTTTGATCTTACCCACTGCCAGCGACATAGTATTAGAGTTGCTTTTTACAATGAAGTCGACCAGTTTATCAGCCGGCGAAAAATAGGCAATGATCTGTTGGGTAAAATCAAGCGAGTTTTTGAAATGACAGACACGTCCCTTCGACTTCAAACAATTTTCATTGAACGGATGCAACTCACTATAAACCGGGGTGCCCACGTAAAAAACTGATTTGACCAACCAATCTTGTGCAGTAAATTGAGAAGTTTTTGCTTAGCAGGTCACTCAATTCATTTATCACATTGCCGCCCTGCCCCAAGCCTATTAAATGTAGCCGGACGGGATAGTCAATAAAACCACTAAGTACACTCTTCAATGTCTTATTTAAAAGATCTTGCGCCGCCTGTTTGCGACCATCTGCATCCTGTGCATCAAATTCGAAAGCTTTGATCACCTGGTTATCCGGAAACATTTTTTTCAGGTTCTTATCCAGCGCGCTAACCTTGCTGTCCCACTCAGTGTATTCGTATTTATATTCCTTTTCTAGACTCCAAATCTTTTTTATCTTCTTTTATAAACATCTGCATCCCCGGGATAGTACTCATGGCACTTTCAGCCGCACTTACAGCACTTTGTATGGCACCTGTGGCCGAACCCAATAAACTTGACGCTCCTGCCATACCGCCTGCATCAAACGGACTGGCAGCAGGCTTAAAACGGGCGATCACCACCAGGTGTCTCTCATCCGTTTTCTGATGCGTGTCTTTGCCACTGGCTCCGGTCTTTTTATCCGCCCCACCAAGACCGCCAGCCTGTCCATCTTTGACAAGTCCCATACTGTTTTATTTGTTTTTAAAGCGCACTGAACATTGCGAAGAAGTAACAGCCGCTATCACCGCTGTTTTGCCACTGCCATCTGTTTTTCCTTTGTGAATGGTACCATCCGGGGTTTCTATTTCGTACTCAACACCGCTTACTGGTTTGGCTGCATCATCTATCAGCGTAAACTGGGCAGTAACATCTTTCTCTGTCGCTTTAGGTGCCAGGCCATCGCCAGACTGTGCAGCTTCCAGCAATGCATTATTGTTTAGCACCTCAGCAACCACTGCAGGATTTTTAGCTACATTGGCCAGGTTATTTGCAGCACCTCCCATCACATTCGATGCCGGCGCGCCACCACCTCCACCGCCACCCCCACCGCTGCCTACCTCTCCTATTAAAACGGTTGGCATGCCCAACACAATGGCACCGCCATGGGCACATGAATCACCCATCCGGGCGGCAGGCTTGCCACCGAACAATACACCCACCGAACCCAGAATAATAGAATCCGGCGGACCGACACAAACACACATGTCGCCCATTACTGCAGCGGGCATTCCACCTATTAATACAGTTGGGCAGCCCGGGCCTGTAACAGGCCCGCCAACATGGGGTATGGGTGGCACACCAGGGGTTACCATCGGACATACGTGCATGTCTCCAATACGCGCGGCAGGCTTTCCCATATTTATTGCTTTGTTTAACCCTGAAACAAGGTGTTGTTACAGGGTTTTAAAAATACTGTAATATTTACTTACATAAAAGTAACTGTCAGTTTACTTTTATGTTCCAGGCCATATTGTGGTGGTGCAACCTGCCAGCTTATGATAGATTAAAACTGTAATTCTATCGCTGTTCAACCTGGCAATTATTTTTATATTCACCCACTCTTTTTATACACGGTTTTTCTTGCTTATCAAACAAACATTAATTTATGTCAGAAAAAAAACTTCGCTTCGAAACACTGCAGGTACATGCAGGACAAGTTCCTGACCCGGTTACTAAATCACGGGCTGTGCCTATTTACCAAACAACGTCTTATGTATTTGATAGTGCCGAGCATGCAGCCAATCTTTTTGGATTGCGCGAGTTTGGCAACATCTATACCCGCATCATGAACCCCACCACCGATGTATTTGAGAAAAGAGTGGCAGCACTGGAAGGCGGCGTTGCTTCTCTGGCAACTGCTTCAGGTCAATCGTCGCAGTTCATTGCATTGCAAAACATACTGCAGCAGGGCGATAATATTGTTTCTTCTTCGTATTTGTATGGTGGTACCTACAACCAGTTCAAAGTAACTTTCAAACGGCTGGGCTTTGAAGTAAAGTTTGCCGATCTTGATAATCCTGCTGACTTCGAAGCAAAGATCAACGACCGCACGCGGGCAATTTATGTGGAGACGATCGGCAACCCCGGTTTCAGCATTCCCGACTTTGAGCGGTTTGCAGAAATGGCACACAAACACGGCATACCACTGATTGTTGACAATACTTTTGGTGCCTGTGGTTACCTCTGTCGCCCTATCGATTTTGGCGCCAATGTAATAGTAGAAGCCGCTACCAAGTGGATCGGCGGACATGGTACCAGCATTGGAGGCGTAATAACCGATGGCGGCAACTTCAACTGGGGCAATGGTAAATTTGGCTATTTCACCGAGCCCGATGAAGCCTATCACAACATGAAATTTTGGGACGTTTTTGGAAGTGGCAGTCCGTTCGGCAATATTGCTTATATCATAAGAGCACGGGTAACAGGTTTAAGAAGTATTGGCCCGTCGCTGAGTCCTTTCAACTCTTTCCAATTTTTGCAGGGTCTTGAAACCCTCAGCCTGCGCGTACAACGCACGGTTGAAAATACTATGGAACTTGCCGAATGGCTCGAAGCACACCCCAATGTGGAAAGTGTAAATTATCCAGGGCTGAAGAACAATAAATATCATGAGCTGGGTAAAAAATACTTGCGCCATGGCTTCGGCGGGGTATTGTCTTTCAAAGTAAAGGGCGGCAAAGAGGTAGCCGATAAAATAGTTGATAATCTGCAGCTCATCAGCCACCTTGCCAATGTGGGGGATACCAAAACGCTCATCATCCATCCTGCTACTACCACGCACGAACAACTTACCGAAGCCGAACAATTGTCGGCTGGTGTAGAGGCCGGGCGACTGCGTGTGTCGTTGGGTATCGAGCACATCGAAGACATTAAGGACGATCTGGAAGCGGCATTCAAAATCGCCTTCGCCTGATTGCAGGTTCTTTTATTTTGTATGTTCTGCAAAAGCCGGAAAATGCCGCCGAGGCATCTCCGGCTTTTTTATTGGTGGTTGCCACTTCTATAGCTGGTCTGCATTTTATAGTAAGTAAGCAAACTAAATCAAAAAGATCATGAAAATTCTGGGAATTGTCCTCATTGCCGTTGGCATACTTATGTTGGTATTTCGCGGCTTTAGTTTCACACAAGAAAAAAAGGTGGTTGATCTTGGCCCGCTCGAAGTAAATAAGAAGGAAGAGAAATCAGTTGGCTGGCCGGTGTATGCAGGCGCTGTTGCTGTAGTCGCCGGTATAGTGGTACTGGTGGCCGGCAATAAAAAAACTACCTAGGTCACGCATAGAGTTCAATCGTTCTACACACACATTTTTTTGTGAGCCGGGCGCTATCACTCTGTATTGGCTGTTGTTGCGTCGCACTCTTGTACTTTTATTTCTCTCTATTCAACTTTTCACAAATGACCGTGGACATGAAACGCGGTCTTTTTTACCGTAAGTAAAAAACAGTCATTCTGCGGGGCAGTTGTAAATTGTTGAACAGGCTCAACATTGCAAAAAAGCACGGAAACCGACAAACAATAAATAAGTTCGCATTCTCAATTCACTCCCATTAAAGACACCTATGTAACGCTGTAGAAACTTAAAAAAATGTATCCGGATGAATGGGTTTTTTCAGGCAATCCCACAATGAAAAACACCTCCGTTGAAGGTGGCATTGTGTTATATGATAGCAAAGACAAGAAAGAAGTTTGCAATATTGGAAGAGACAAGACGGTTAGTTTCGCAACAGTAACTATTGCATTTGCGGGCGATACCCCACCACAACGGAAAATTGAATAGTAAAGGGTTATGAAAATTTGTCGTTTCGACATTACATAGATGAAGACATCGACATCGTAAATGCGTCTGTGAATGAAAAGTTTTAGAGCATATAAAAACATCTGTTTCGCCTCTTTCAGCCCACAATGCTAAACCCCCGCTACTACCTGCCAACCAGCAAAGTTTTTTACAGTAGCACAGGTTGGTGAGCCATCGGCAGCGCGACCCGGCACAGTTGCCTGCAACACTAACAATGGGTTGACAACCATTTCATTGATCATACCAATAGATAGCCCGGAGAGAGGCACTTTTAACCTGCGGCTCCACACACTGTTTATATCTCCAGCATAGGTGCCAATGCCAATATATACAAAGCGTTGTCCTTTTGATCCCTGCACATAAGGACCAAAAAAATCTGCGGCTTCGTTGGTCATCTTCACCTTTACATCGAAAGTAAAAAGCAAAGAAACGTCTGCGGAGACCTGGGTCTGCACGGTCACAGCATTTGCTCCGCCACCTTTTTGTAATGCATACCGAACACCCGGTAATGGCTTATCGATAACTATCTGCATCTGCACTTGCTGTTCCAAATCTGTCCGGTTTTTGGGGTAAATATTGCTAACGCCAACACGTTACATTTCCGCGCATTGCTTAATCCAATTATAAAGGAGAAAATGGATTTTGTATAACTAGCAACGCAGGTTCTCTTGTGTTGCACAAAGCTACACAGATGAACGGAGCGTCGCAACCAAAGCTACTGTCTTATTCCCAATGCAGGTCTCCAAAAACTTCTCCAACAGTAGGTCTTGGATCGATGGGTTGCCTGCACCAAAACAAGCAGGTTTACCGTATTTATACCCTTGACGCAGCCTGTTACAATTTCTACTTTTATCTCTCAACTTTTAAGTTATGGAAGAGACTTTGGCAAGTGCGCGACCGGCACTAAGTGCGGTAAAAATAAATTGCCGTGAGGTATCGAAAATACCTGAAGGAAACACCAACGAAATGGGCGGCAAAATACAGGAAATGATATTGAACTACTACCAGGATGTGCGCCGGCAGGCACAGCAAAGTTTTTATATGGCGCTGGGCGCTGCGGTGGTGGGTTGTGTTTTTTTTGTGTATGCTGCTATTGTTTTTATGGGACAGGGCGAAGCGGCGTCGATCAGCCTGGTTTCGGGCAGTTTGATACAGGTGATAGCAGGCATCAACTTTTATATGTATGGCAAAGCAGCCAGGCAATTTTCAGCCTTTCATATATGCCTGGAAAGAACGAACCGCTTTTTATTGGCAAACACGCTGTGTGACAATATTGAATGCCATGAAAAGAAAGATAAGATCCGCCAGGAATTAATTGAAAAAATAGCGGATGCGCCTATGCTGACCTACGCCATACTGCATGGTGAAAAGGAGAAAGCAGAACTGGTAAGCGAATGATAATTGCTGAGCTAAAGACTCACAGGATAACAAGGAAAATTTTATACGACCTATTTTGGTGCTTTTAGCAGAACTGGTTGCACCAATATCTTGCTAATAATGCAGACTCTGAAGATACGCTATACTCTCCGGCACCTGCACCGCAATATTACTGCTTTCGTCTTCTATGTAGTAGTGTTTGATCTTTGCCTTCCGGGCTGCTTTCAACACTGCCGGCAGGTCGATCTGCCCTGTGCCCAATGCCACATCGTTCTCCTGCGAGGTTCCGCCCGACAGATCACCGGTCACACCTTTCTTCAGATCTTTCAGGTGCATGGTCTTGTAGCGTTTGCCATATTTCTGCAGCATGGCTGCCGGATCCTGCCCGGGAAAAAATGCCCACAAAATATCCAGCTCAAAGCTCACATACTTTGGGTTGGTCTGCGCCATCAGGTAGTCGTACAGCGTGCCGTTTTGATACGGTTGAAATTCGTAACCATGATTGTGATAGATGAACGTAAGCCCATATTCTTTCTTTAAAACTTTGCCAACGCTGTTAAAGAAGTCTACAGCTTTTTGCATCTGCGCCAGGTTCATATCTCCGGTGTGTGGTATCCAGGCAACGCGTACATATTTTGCTCCGAGTGTTTTAGCGTTTTCAGCCACTTGCTGTGTCTTGTTCAGCAGGTCATCGTAGCCCACACCAAATGATGAACAATGTAAACCCCGTTCATCCAATTGTGCCCTGATGGCTTTGGCAGTGCTGCCAAACAGATTGGAAAACTCTATATCAGTAAAGCCAATTTTTTTGATCAGGTCTAATGTGCCGGGAATGTCCTTTTCAAACGACTTTCTGTAGGTATATGATACAACGCCGGGAAACCCGGGAAACAAGGGTCTTTGCGCAGAGACATCAGGTGCCACAGAACCAAAACAAACTACGAGTAGAAGCCAGCCTATCCGTTTTATCATTTTTATTTATTTAATAACTGAATGTACGGGTTCTTTTATACAACCGGTTCCCAGCCCTTTTCATAATTTCTGCTCCACAGTTTCATTGCTTCTTTGCTGTTGAGTATGTGCCCATTGGCAGGATCGCAATGCAATACTTCGCCGGTGCGTTGGGCGATGTTTGCCAGGTGACACAACAATACCGATTTCGAGGCTTCATCAACCGGTGCGGTTAGCGTTGCCTCGCCCCTGATCGTTTTTATAAAGTTTTCCAGGTGATACAAATCCAAATTGCCACTTGCACTCACGGGGTTGGCAGGGTCGGCCTCAACTTCTGATTTCTCTTCTTTCACCAGTTTGTTTCCGGTATCAAAGATCTTGTAGTCGCCGCCACCACGGTTTACCAATGTGCCGCCGGTACCATAGATGATGAAGCCCCGACCTGACCCCTCAACCGGGTAGTTGTTGCAGCTTCTGCCTTCCCAGGTTATGGTGCCTTTGTCGCCAAACTCAAATGCTGCTACTTGTGTATCGGGTGTTTGCCAGTCGTCGTTAAAGGCATAGCGCCCGCCCGCTGAAGTGACTTTCGTGGGATAGTCAACCCCTAAAAACCAGCGGCAACAATCAATCTCATGCGTGCCGTTGTTACAGGCTTCACCGGTGCCCCAGTTCCAGAACCAATGCCAGTTATAGTGCACCAGGTTATCCCGATAATCGCGTGCGCGGCGCCGGCCCCTGCCACAGCTCAAAGTCGAGTGTTGACGGCACTGCAACTTTTTGTCCGTGACCAATAGATTGCCGGTTGTTGGTGTACCAGGCCTTTGCCATGTAGGGCGTACCAATGGCGCCATTGCGCACTTGCTGCACAGCCCGCTCAGGCTGGGAAAAGAGCGCCGCTGGTCGCCCATTTGTATGTGTTTGCCATACTTGCGGTAGGCAGCAGATACCAGTTCGCCCTCGTGTGGATTGTGCCCGCATGGCTTTTCTACATACACATGCTTGCCATGCGAGGAGCCTAAGATTGCAGCCGGTGTATGCCAGTGATCCGGAGCAGCAATGACCAGCGCATCAAAATCAGTTTGTTCTACCAGCCGCCTGATGTCTTTGACAACCGTAGGTTTACGCGCTGCATTCTTCAATGCTTCCAGCCCTTTTTTTGCTGCATTATCTTCTACCTCGCAGATGTAAGCCACCTCTACATTGGGAAACTTTGAAAAGCTCTCCGCCAAAAAGCTGCCACGACTGTTCACGCCCATCACTGCAAGTATCACCTTATTAGAGGGTGCATTGCGCCCAAAGACCGGAAAGTTGAGTATC
Source organism: uncultured Chitinophagaceae bacterium (assembly GCA_963726895.1). Taxonomy (GTDB): domain Bacteria; phylum Bacteroidota; class Bacteroidia; order Chitinophagales; family Chitinophagaceae; genus Segetibacter. Next base: position 495,548 of record CAVSED010000016.1, read on the forward strand.
GTTATTCCCGCACCTGCCAGACCTGCATTTTTTATAAAATTCCTTCTTTTCATATTAGCTTATTTACATGCACATGCAATCGTTATCGGGCTACGGAAAAGGGTACGGCAGCCATTGTCTTGTCCCACGCGATCTTCATTACTCCCTGTCCTTCGCCGGTCTTGTCAAACTGTATGGTAAAGTTTTCAAGTGGTGTATCTATAGTGGTTGCGGGCGCCGTAACACGCAGCACGTCATTTTTCTCGTTATAGCTGTATGCACCCCAATAATCTGTGTCATTGCTTAAAATGATGGTCCATTCTTTTTCGCCGGGTATGGTAAACAAAGAATAAGTACCGGCTTTAACTACTTTGCCACCCAGTTGCATGTCTTTGTAAAACCTAATTTCCGTTGCTTCATTGGCACCGGTACGCCACACCTTGCCATAAGGTACCAGCTTACCAAAAACTTCGCGGTTGTTCATCTGTGGTCTGCTGTAGATAACTTTTATTAGAGGTACATCACCTGCTTTGCGGTCGTGCGCAAAGTTGTTGGGGAAGTACGCCGCGTCCATCGGACTTTTGTCCATCTCAGCCCATTGTTGCGCAATGGAAACGCCTGACAGCAGCCATACGAACTGCACTACAAAAAATACTTTTTTCATGTTTATCATTTTTATGTGTTGAAAAAAAATTACTGTCTGAGCAAGCTCATACATGTGAATGTTTTTTTTAGGTGACAAGCATTCGTTCAGTGATGGGACATAGTTGCGACAGTCTACCCCGCCATATAGCGGGGCTCCGTTCATCGGCAAACCTTTGTTGGAGCGGAAGTGAACAAACAAGTATTACAGACTTCTGTTTTTCTACTACTACTACTCGCATTGAAAACCGCTTCATAGAAAACAAACCGTACAAGAGTGCGACGCAACGACCGCTAAATAAAAGTTTTGATGGCCTGGCTCCAAAAAAGAAATATGGGCTTCACCCACCGGCGAAACACCTCTACAAATTACCCTTTTTCATTTCCGTCACTGCATGGTCAACAGCCCTTGCCGTGAGCGCCATGTACAGCAACGACGGACTTTGGTTGCCGGTACTGGTCATACACGCGCCATCGGTAACAAACACATTCTGGCAATGGTGCAGTTGGTTCATGTGCATTCAGCAGCGATGTTTTAGGGTCTTTGCCCATGCGGCAGCCGCCCATCTCATGAATGTCCAGACCCGGCGCCTGGTGATTGTCAAACTGCTCCACATTTTGTACACCTGCCTTTTCTAGCATATCGGTACTTGAGGTCAAAAAATCTTTGATCATCTTTTCATCATTGTCGTCATACCCTACCGACATAATTAACTGGGGTATGCCCCACTGATCTTTTTTATCGGTACTCAAACGCACGTGGTTGGTCTCTTTGGGAATGGTTTCTCCCTGCATGTACATGTAGGTGTGCCATCCACCGGGCTCGCACAATCCATCTTTATAGTTGCCACCAAGTGTTTCGGGTACAGAGGTTTCATCCAAGCCGGCGCGATAGGCGCCCATAAAAGTGGTAAAGCCGCCGAGATAATCAGTATCTATTTTTCCCAGGTTGCGGTAGTTGGCAATTATGGGTTCGGTGGGGTTGCGACCGTAATAATATTTGTCTCCAAAACCGTCTATGGAACCATTTACGGATGCGCGATAGTTGTGGTGCGCCACATACTTGCCCAGCAGCCCGCTATCGTTGCCTAACCCGTTAGAAAAGCGGTTAGAAGTGCTGTTGAGGAGTATCAGATTACTATTAAGCGCCGAGGCATTCACAAAAATGACACGGGCAAAAAAGTCAGTGGTCTTCATGGGTATTACTGTCAATAACCCGTACACCTAACTGCTTTATCTTTTTGCTCGTCATAAATAATTGAGTGCACAACCGAGAAGGGGCGCACCGTAAGGTTTCCTGTACTTTTTGCCCACGGCAAGGTAGAAGATACCGAGCTGAAATAGCCGCCAAACGGGCAACCGCGCATGCAAAGATTTCTTGCCTGGCACCTCGATCTTCCCTGCTCAAAGTGTACAGGCTGTGGTTGTGTAAGATGTGCCCAGCGCGCATGCACCAGATGTCTGTCTGTATAATTATCACTCACGCTTTTCTGTATGTGCGCTTCCACACAGTTAAGTTCAAAAGGTGGTTGGTATTCGCCATCGGGCATAGCATCAATGCCATCGCGGGTACCGCAAACACCTATGAACTTTTCTACCTGCGAGTACCAGGGCGCTACGTCTGCATAGCCGATCGGCCACTCAATTCCATAGCCGTATTTTGCCGGCGCCTCAAATTCAAAATCGCTCCAACGCTGGCAAGCCCGCCCCCACGTGAGTGATTTGCCACCCACCTGGTAGCCGCGCACCCAGTTAAATGGCTTCTCCTGTATGTAGGGATGGTCTTGATCTTTAATAAAAAAATGAGCTGTGTCTTCACCAAAACCGGCGGCTTTGCTTATGAGTGGATTGTTCTCCAGGAACTCGCGGGTCATGCGACCGCGGTGTTTAAATTCCCACGGTTTTTTGGTAGCCGTCGGGTAGTCTTTGTTGTGCTCAACATTTCTGCCGCGCTCCAGAACCAGCGTTTTAGCGCCATGGTCGCACAGCTCTTTGGCAGCCCAACCACCGCTTATGCCCGAGCCAATTACTATGGCATCAAATGTATTTTGCGCAACACCTTTTGAGTTGATGTTGACTTGCGCTGAGTCGCCTGGCATACAATCGCTGTTTTAAAATTTGGAGCAGATTTTTGAAGTTAAACGTTTTTTACTAACTGCTTTCACCTGACACTTAATTTGTAACGGTCATGTGGTAATCGCGGTTCTCGTTTAGTCATCCGCTGCGGAGTTTTAAGCGGGAGGCTTTTGTTTCGACGGCTGCCTGTACGGCAGGCAGGCTCCATTCGGCGGCAACGCACAGAGACGCTTTTTTAAAGAAGAAGATAACGTTACTAAGATGCCCGGCGCAGATCAATATTCCATTTTCCGCAGCGAAGGCGCTTTGAACCACGTAATGATGACTACTAATAACGTCATAGCACCACCAAAAACCACCGAGGGTTTTACACCCATAATTTTGGCAGTTAATCCACTCTCAAACTGTCCCAGTTCGTTGCTGCTATTGATGAACATAGAATTTACGCTCATCACCCGGCCGCGCATTTCGTCAGGAGTTTTCAGTTGTACAATGGTGCCACGCACTACCACACTTATTGCATCGAGCAGACCGCTAAGCAGCAGTGCAGCAAATGAAAGCCAGAACAAGGTGGAGATACCAAACAGTATAATACTGAGACCAAATCCTCCAACCACCAGGAAGAGTTTTTTGCCCTGTTGCGTTTTTAGCGGTACAAAGGCCAGCGCTACAACCATGATGATGCTGCCAATATCCGAAGCAGCGTTTAGCCAGCCAAAACCGATGGGTCCCACGTGCAGAATGTCGCGGGCATACACCGGCACCATAGCCACCGCGCCACCAAATAAAACGGCAAACAAATCGAGTGATAAGGCGCCAAGCACCTCCTTGGTCCTGAAAACAAAGCGCAATCCGTCCTTTACACTTTCCCAGGTTTTTTTATCGTTTCCCGAGGCTGAAGCAGGCCGGTTCTTTAGTTTGCTGAGTGTAACAATCGCCAGTATCATAAGGCAAATAAGAAAGAACAAGGTGCCGGTAACCCCATAAAAGGCAATACAAAAACCTGCACTTGCATGCCCGGCAACCGCAGCGGTCAGGTAGGTGCCCTGGTTCCAGGTAATGGCGTTAGGTAATATTTGCCTGGGTACTATCTGTGCAATAAGCGCACTGAATATAGGCCCGGTAAATGCCCGGATAACCCCGGTAAAAAAGATGATAATATAAATGGTGGTTACCACAACGCTGTTGCCGGCCCGCGAAAAGAAAAAAGAAGTGGAGACGCCCAGGAGAGCAACGGCGCATAACAGGTAACCGGAAACTCCTTTGAGTATCAATTTTCTTTTTTGACTAATGTCGATGACATGACCCGCATACAAGGCAAGCGAAAGTGCCGGTATCACTTCAGCCAGACCAATGAGACCAATAGCAAATGGTTCTCGTGTGAGTTCATACATCCACCAGCCTACCAGTGTACCCAACATGCGCAGCGACATAACAAAACAGAACCTGCCGATCAACATAAAGCGGTACTCGGGTATCTTAACCGGACCTAATGGATCGTGTTTATAGACGATGGTAGCGGACAAGTAGAAGTTTTATTTAGGGTAATGTAAAATAATGTTGCCCGGGGTCATAATCCTGCTCCAACGCGTCGAGCACAACCTGCATGTGGCTTTCATTGCCCGTAAAATCGGCATTGGAAGCATCGATGAATATTGTTTTCAAATTGTGTTGCCTGATGTAGCTGGTATAGGTATCCTGCAGGTTAAAAAGATACTCGTCGGGTATGGACTGCTCGTAGGTGCGTTGACGTCTGCGAATGTTTTCCTGCAGTTTTTTGACGGGTGCATGCAGGTAGATCAATATATCTGGGTGCAGCAACTGCTGGTGAATGATATCGAAGAGTTTTTGATACAGGCGAAACTCTTCCGTAGCCAGGTTGACCTTTGCGAACAGCAGGCATTTGGTAAAAAGGTAATCGCTGATCGTAATGCTTTTAAAAAGGTCGTTGGTGTGCAGCAGGTCTTTCAACTGTTTGTAGCGCTCCGCCATAAAAAACAGCTCGAGAGGAAAGGCATATTGTGCAGGGTTCTCATAAAACTTTGGCAGGAAGGGATTTTCGGCAAATTCTTCGAGAATGAGACGTGCATTTAATCTTGCAGCAAGCTGGTTTGCCAATGTCGTTTTTCCCGCGCCTATGTTGCCCTCGATAGTAATAAAATTATAGTTCATGCTGCCCGGTGACTAAGAGGCCAAACGTACGGTAAAAAAATAGTTGGGATTGCACTTGACAGGATTTAATGGATGAATAAACAGACTATTAATCTTCTGCAATAAAAATTTTTGTGAGTATAGTGGTGGAATGAAGTTTGTCCATTAAAGGTGTTTTTGCCGGAATTATTTGGCTCAAAAAATGAGCATATAGTTGAAGAGTGCGACGCAACGATGTCTTTAAAGATATCTGCTGCCGGGTTCCAAAACATTCGCAAAAAAAAGCCTGCGACCGGTTGTTTTACTCCAATAATTTTTCGAGCGCTTTGGCAAACTGGGCTTTTGGCAGTTGCTGGTTGTAGAGATGATAATATCCTTTTGTATTGTCGACAAAAATGGAAGCGGGTATCTCACCTGTCCAACGCGTTGAAATGACAGGAATATAGACCGCAGCATTAGTATCGTTGAGAAAAACCACTTCGCCTTTATAGCCCTGCTTTTGTACAAAAGCTGTTAACTGTGCGGGGTAAGCGTTCTTAAAATCGAGGCTGACCAGCAGCAATTTTACCGGTGCATTTTGGCTGGTCATGATGCTGTCGAACCAGGGTATTTCGCGTATGCATGGCCCACACCAACTGGCCCAAAAATTTACGATCAGCGGTCCGTGGCTGCTGTCGATCATTTGCCGTACCTCGGCAGCAGTCACTTTCTTAATAATCGGGTTCTTACTTTGAGCGGATACATTGACACCAGCAAAAAGCAGGAGAAAGAGCGCTACATATTTCATAATTCTGATTCATTATTAAAAGCTGCATCGTCAGCGGTAAACCCCCATTGATTTAGCAGTTGTTTGCTGCCGGGCAAGCTGATGTGCGTATGGTTGTAATGACCTGCTGACTGTTTTTGACGAAAGGCTTCATAAATGGTAACGGCGCATGCAACAGAGATATTAAGACTGCGAATGATCCCCACCTGTGGTATAATAAAGTTGCCATCTGCCAGGCTGCGTGCTTCCTCGCTAACGCCTGACTTCTCATTGCCAAAGACCACGGCAATACTTCCTGTGAAATCGATCTCGTACAGACCAAGTGCGTTGTCGCTGAGATGGGTGGTTAGTATTTTATCGTAGCGATCGCGCAGTTGTGCAAAACATTCTTCAGTGTTTGTAAAGTTGTGCAGTGTCAGCCATTTTTTAGCACTGCTGCCACTTTTGAAGCCCCATTCCTTTTGGGGAGGCGGCATACTGCTGATTATGTACACATCCTGGATGCCGACAGAGTTGCAGGTACGCATTACCGCAGCCATGTTATGTGGATCAAAAACATTCTCAAGTACCACAGTAAAATTAGGTTGCCGCTTTTGCAAAACGGTAAGCAACTTGTGTCTTCTCTCTGGGGTCATAATCGTTTTTATAATCAGGCAAAGATGTAACTGCTGAACTCAGTAACCCAAATTTATTTGCGTTTGCACCGCCGGTATCGGAGCTATTATTGCCTTATATTTATCCCTTACTTCTTTTTAAAAACCTCCAACGTTAGCCATGAAATATTCACCCCTGCAAAATTTTATCAATGGTCAATTTGTAGCTGCTAAGGCAAGCCGCAGCCTACCTGTTATTTCGCCGCTTGATGGTAACGAGCTGACGACTGTTCCTATGTCGACAGGTGCAGACCTGAACACCGCGGTAGAAGCGGCGAGGGCAGCCTTTCACAAGTGGAGCAAAACACCCATCAAAGAAAGAGTTCAGGTCTTCTTTCGGTATAAAACTTTGCTTGCAGAGAACCTGCAGGAACTGGCGGCTCTCTGTAGTGAAGAAAATGGCAAAACATTGGGCGAATCAATTGCTGAAATTGAAAAGTCAATTGAACTGACTGAGTTCGCCACGTCGTTGCCGCAACTTATAACCGGTGAACTTTTGGAAGTGAGCAGGGGAATTGAGTGCAGAACAGAACATGTGCCGCTGGGGGTGGTCGCCTCAATCGTTCCTTTTAATTTCCCCAGCATGGTACCCAATTGGACGATTCCCAATGCTATTGCGCTGGGCAATTGTATGATCATAAAACCGTCAGAAAAAGTGCCGCTTAGCTGCGGGCGATTGGCTGAACTATTGAAAGAAGCAGGATTGCCCGATGGCGTATTCAACATTGTGCATGGTGACGTGGAAATAGTTGAAGCCATTTGCGATCACCCCGGTATTGAGGCAGTTTCCTTTGTTGGTTCTACCAAAGTGGCGAAACTGGTTTATCAACGCGCTACCAGCAACTATAAGCGTTGCCTGGCGCTTGGTGGTGCAAAAAATCACCTGATGGTAATGCCTGATGCCATACCCGCAATGACGGCACAGAACGTTGCGGCAAGCATGAGTGGCTGTGCAGGTCAGCGTTGTATGGCGGCGAGTGCAATGGTGGGTGTAGGCAACATTGATCATATCATAGAAAAGATTTGCGACGAAGCACGTAAGATCGTTCCCGGTGAGAACCTGGGTGCTGTAATCAATAAAGAAAGCAAGAACAGGATAGAAAAATACATTACCGATGCAGAAGCGCAGGGTGCTAAAATATTGGTTGACGGTCGTGGCGCAAGTGTAAGTGGTAAAGAAAATGGCACCTATGTTGGACCTACTGTTATTGACCATGTAAAGCCAGAGATGAGTGTGGCGAAGGAAGAGATTTTCGGTCCGGTCATAAGCATCATGCGCACCAACACAGTAGATGAAGCACTGGCAATTGAGAACGCAAGCCCGTACGGAAATGCAGCTTCTGTCTTCACACAAAACGGTGGAGTTGCCCGTTACATCATTGACCACGCAAGCGCAGGAATGATTGGCGTGAATGTGGGTGTTCCGGTTCCCCGCGAGCCTTTTAGCTTTGGCGGCTGGAATGAAAGCAAGTTCGGAGTGGGCGATATAACCGGCAAAAGCTCCATTGAATTTTGGACGAAACTAAAAAAGAGTACCATCAAATGGAACCCTGAAGCCGGCGTAAACTGGATGAGTTGAGTGAATTATGTTGAATATTGGGTTTTGGGGACAAGCTTATGGAAATCTATTTAGCATCGTTGTGTCACTCACTTGTACTTTCTATTCGCCACTCATCATTTAAAAACCGTTGCTAAATTATCTTATAAACTCTCATGGCTAAAGCAGCTAAAAGTAAAACATCAGTTGATGTTAATGAAGAAATCGTTGACAGAATATACTTTGTGCGTGGACAAAAGGTGATGCTTGATTTTGATTTGGCGCGTTTGTATGAAGTGGAGACAAAGTCGCTTCAATCGATCTAGGTAAAACGGAAATCCAAGTAGATTTCCTGAAGATTTTATGTTTCGCCTCACTTCAAAAGAATGGAACCTGATGCGATCACAAATTGTGACATCATCTATACAATCAATTTGATGAATAATCAAAACATGTGACCATGATGTCGCAAAATGCGATATCATCACAAAATAAAAGAAAAGCTACTTCACCACCTTTTGCTTTTACCGAACACGGTATAACCATGGCGGCAAGTGTGCTTAACAAGTGACCGCGCAATAAAGATGAGTATTGCGGTAGTAAGAGCTTTTATTGAACTTAAAAAATCCGCTTTGCAGTTCAAAGAATTATCAGAACAGTTGCAACAGATTAGACAGCACCTGGGCGAGCACGATGCACAGTTGAACGGCATTTATACTGCCATTGAAAACCTGCTGGATGACAAGATGGATAAGCAGATTGCCAAAGAACGCAAACGCATAGGCTTCAGACCGGATGAATGAGGTAGAAGACTAAGGTTTGCATGAGCAGAATTATACTTACGGCGACAAATAACTTGAGGTACCAAATTGGCACGTAAAGTTGAAAAACGTAGATTTTATCAGAATTCGGATCATATTCTAAGTTGAAGACAATGGCAAAAGCAACATCTCCCGTCACTTCGGTATTAGCTGATGAAAGCATCATCAGCAAAATCTATTTTATTCGCGGACAAAAGGTTATGCTTGACCGAGATTTAGCTGAAATGTATGGGGTAGAAAGCAAAAGGATGAAAGAAGCAGTCCGAAGAAATATAGATAGATTTCCTCGTGATTTCATGTTTGTTTTGACGGCAGAGGAATTTAATTCTTTAAGGACGCAATTTGCGTCCTTAAAGCGAGGCGCCCATACAAAATATCTTCCCTTTGCCTTTACTGAACAAGGTGTATCAATGCTCTCAGGTGTCTTAAACAGTCCTGTCGCCATACAAGTACATATTCAAATCATCAGAATTTTTACGAAAATGCGCGAATTGTTGCTGACCAACCAGGACATTTTGCTGAAGCTTGAAAAAATGGAAAAGGATGTAAAGGAAAATAAAGAAGATATAGCCATGATCTTTAAAGCATTGAAACAATTGTTGGAACATCCTAAGCAGAAAAGAAACATGATCGGTTTTAAACCCGATGAATAAAGTACAAAAAAGTACAAGAGTGCGACGCAACGGAAGCTAAATAGATATCCAAATGCCCGGCACAAAAAAAATAATACTATGAGCACACAAACATTATCGCTTACAAAAGAAATAATTGAAGACAACCAGGAGTACACTTTGTTTTCGTGGAGCAAGCAAAAAGGCACTAACCCAATTGCGGTGGAACGTGGCGAAGGCGTGTACCTATACGACTATGATGGTAAAAAGTACATCGACTTTTCGAGTGGGTTGATGAACGTAAACATTGGTCATGGCGATCAGCGGGTGACGCAGGCAGTAGTTAAACAAATGCAACAGGTAAGTTATGTAACCCCAAGCTGCGTTACCAAAGTACGTGGTGACTTAGGCAAGAAGTTGGCAGAGATTTGCCCGGGCAATTTGAATAAAGCATTCTTTACGTTGTGCGGTGCTACTTCCATTGAAAATGCAATAAAGCTGGCAAGATTATACACTGGCAGGCACAAAATATTAAGTCGTTATCAGTCGTATCATGGCTCGTCGAACGGTGCCATGACGGCAAGCGGTGACCCACGCAAATTGCCTGTTGATAGTCAGCAAGCAACCAACTTTGTGCACTTCGATCTGCCTTATGCATATCGCTGGGAGTATGGTGAAGAGAACTTATTGAAAGATGCTGTTGCATCATTGGAGCGTATAATTGCCTATGAAGGTCCTGCAAACATTGCAGCTATTTTATTGGAAGGTCAATCGGGTTCATCGGGTTGTTTTCTATACCCGAATGGCTACTTGCAAGCCGTGAGATCGCTTTGTGATAAGCATGGAATATTGCTGATAATGGATGAGGTAATGAGCGGCTTTGGCAGAACAGGTAAATGGTTTGCGTTTGAGCATCATGATATTGTTCCGGATATGATTGCTATGGCAAAAGGTTTAACGTGTGGTTACCTGCCATTTGGCTGCCTGATGGTGAGCGATAAAATTGCAGCTAAATATGATGACCAAATGCTGCCTTTAGGTCTTACCTATTCTGCGCATCCTGTTAGTTGTGCTGCTGCATTGGAAGTGTTAAACATTTACGAAGAAGATAACCTGATAGGCAACGCACACGCAATGGGTAGGTACATGGATCTGCGGATAGAGGAGATGAAAGTCAAGCATCCTTCTATTGGCGACTGGCGCAACCAGGGGCTGTTGGGTTGTTTGGAACTGGTAAAAAACAGAACAACCAAAGAACCTTTTGCTCCCTTTAATGCCAAACCTGATGAAATGGTGGTAATGAACAAAGTTGCCGCTAAACTGCGTGAACTGGGCATGTACACCTTTGTGCGCTGGAGCTTTATTTTTATTGCGCCGCCGTTGTGTGTAACTCGCGAGCAGATTGATGAAGGGCTGGCGATTATTAGTGAGGCGTTGAGGATAGCGGATGCCGAGGTGGATGATAGCGTTATGATGTTTAGAATTATGCAAATGAGAGTAAGAATGCAATGCTTCTGTATTAATTTCTTAAATTACAAATATGAACACAGAACTTCTTAAAAGAATAACAATTGACAAGGAAATATGTCATGGTAAACCTGTTATAAGGGGTATGCGCTATCCCGTTGTTACAATGCTTGAATTGATGGCTTCAGGGATGACTACTGATGAACTTTTATCAGATTACCCAGATCTGGAAAAAGAAGATTTTCTTGCATGCATCGAATATGCTGCTAAAACTTTACAGGTAAAAAGCATCTACAAATTTGCATCATGAATTTTCTTGTAGATGCGCAACTTCCACAAACACTTGCTGATTTTTTGACCAGCAAAGGACACCCTTCGGTTCATACGATGGAGCTAACCAATAAGAATAACACTTCAGACACGACCATTGTAGACATCGCTGAAAGCCAGGGAAGAGTGATTATAACGAAAGATGATGATTTTCTTCAAATGCATGTTATCAAAAATAAACCTACAAAACTATTGATCGTTAAGACCGGAAATATTAGTAACAAAGAACTACTGTTCTTATTTGATCAATACCTTGACCAGATTGTTAATTACCTCCAAAGCTATTGTTTGATAGAAATGTATTCTACAGAATTGATCGTGCAATGAGTTCTGTTTAATTGTTAAGTAAAAGGCTTAGTGAGTTCCGATGAACTTGGAATTGAATGACACAACGATGCTGCCATGAAAAACCAATGCCTTATGAACAAAAAATATTTTCGTGTCTGAAAGTTTAACAACAAACAACTCCTCCCTTTACAGCGAAGACCTCGCCCCCATTCCCATACACAAACGCACGTGGGGCACATGGAACTATGCTGCGCTGTGGATAAGCATGAGTTTGTGCATACCAACCTACATGCTTGCCAGTAGTTTAATTGGTGGTGGTATGAACTGGTGGCAGGCGATCCTTACCATTTTCATTGGCAACACCGTGGTGCTTATACCTATGATACTAAACGGTCATGCAGGTGCAAAGTATGGCATCCCTTTTCCTGTGTTTGCCCGTGCAAGTTTTGGCGTAAAGGGTGCCAACATTCCGGCGATACTTCGTGCCATTGTTGCCTGCGGCTGGTTTGGTATACAAGCATGGATTGGTGGTTATGCTGTTTATTTAATGACCCGCTTATGGATACCATCTATCGATACTCTTCCGCAAATTTTTCCTGCATCGTGGACGCTGCAAACAGGTCCCGCCATTTGCTTCTTTTTGTTTTGGTTGTTGAACATGCTGGTTGTTTACCTGGGTGTAGAAAGCATAAGAAAACTGTTGGTGTTTAAAGCCTTTTTTTTACCCGTTGCTGCACTGGCTTTGTTGTTTTGGGCAATCAGCGCAGGCAATGGTTTAGGACCAATATTGAACCAGCCTTCAAAGTTTGCAACCAGTGCCGCGTTTTGGAATTTCTTCTTTCCTGCACTAACAGGCATGGTGGGTTTTTGGGCAACGTTATCATTGAACATTCCCGACTTTACCCGCTACGCCAAAAGCCAGAAAGCACAGATCAATGGGCAAATCATTGGTCTGCCGCCTAGTATGACCCTGTTCTCGTTCATCGGTGTGGTTGTCACCTCAGCCACAGTTATCATTTACGGCGAAACCATTTGGGATCCATTAGTATTAGCCGGAAAATTTGATGGAAAAATTATGGTAAGCATTGCCATGATAGCCGTTGCCATCTCAACTCTGGCAACCAACATTGCGGCTAATATTGTGAGCCCTGCCAACGACTTTGCTAATCTTGCACCACGCAAAATAAATTTCAGAACAGGTGGGTTGATCACCGGTGTCATTGGTATTCTCATTTTTCCGTGGAAACTAATTGCCGATCCTAGTGGTTATATTTTCACATGGCTGGTCGGTTACTCAAGTTTGCTGGGACCGATTGGAGGCATTCTAATTGTTGATTATTATTTTATAAGAAAGCAACAGTTGCTGGTTAATGATCTATATAGCAGAATGGGTATTTATAATTACGGATCTGGCATCAACAACAAAGCTGTCATCGCTTTAGTCCTAGGCATACTGCCCAACGTGCCGGGCTTTTTGGTTACTATCAATGCCATCAACCCAACTACAGTGTGGACCTGGATCGCAGACATTTATCATTATGCCTGGTTTGCCGGGTTCATTGTTTCGGGTGTTGTTTATCTAGCCCTGATGCGGCGAACTGCGGTGCATGAACCGGAGGGTATAGAACACAAACATGTACGAGTGGAAGTAGAGTAGTTTTTTGTTGACCAGCAATTATACTAAAGGTAAGCGAAGTTTTGCCATTTATTGTTCTAACAAAACGCAATGACGAGCCGTTGAAAGAGAACTCGAAATAATAGGTGAAGCGGTAAATAACCTTGTTTAAAAAATTAGGATAAGCGATGCCTGCCTTATCATTGACTTAAGAAACAAGATCATTCATGCGTTCGACAATGTAAATAATACCATCATCTGGAAAATCATTTTGAAGGATCTGCCACTTTTAAAATTAGAAGCCGAACAATTGTTACATCATTAAGAATAATTTATTTTATGTCAACCCTAATAAAAAACGGAAGGATCATAACCGCCAGCGACGATTACATTGCTGACATATTAATTGAAGATGAAACTATTAAAGCTATTGGCAAAGACATAGCGGTGCAGGTAGATGAGTTGATTGATGCCACAGGCATGCTGATATTCCCTGGAGGCATTGATCCGCATGTGCATTTGGAGATGCCTTTTATGGGAACGTTTAGCAGTGACACTTATGAAACAGGAACACGCGCTGCATTGCATGGAGGAACAACAACTGTCATAGATTTCATCTTGCAAAAGCAAGGCAACTCATTACGTGCTGCATTTGATGAATGGAGTGGAAGAGCAACAGGCAATGCCGTTGGTGATTATAGTTTTCACATGGCTGTTACTGATTTTAACGACAGCACAAAGCAGGAGATAAAAGAAATGATAGCGGAAGGCATAACTTCCTTTAAAACATTCATGGCATATAAAGGTGCTTTGATGATTGATGACCGGCAGATGATCGGCTTGATGGAAGAAGTGAAGAAGCAAGGCGGAATGGTAACAGTTCATGCGACCAATGGTGACATGATCGATTACCTTGTTCAGAAGCATCGTGAAAGAAGGAAAGACTGCACCATTATATCATTACTTATCTCAACCTGAAGTAACGGAAGCCGAAGCATCAGAACGCTTTGCTGACATGACCAATTATACCGGTTGCCCCGGTTATATTGTTCACCTGACTTGCGAAGGTGCATTGAATGCAGTTCGCAATGCCACAAGAAGAAATCAAAAAGTATTTGTTGAAACCTGCATTCAATATCTGTTATTGATGCTAGCTTATACGAGCAGGATTTTGATGGAGCCAAATGGGTGATGTCTCCTCCCCTTCGTGAAAAGAAAGACCAGGCAACCTTGTGGGCAGGAATCAATCAAGGATTGGTGCAAGTAGTTGCAACAGATCATTGTCCTTTTACATGGGAGCAAAAGCAAATGGGCAAAGATGATTTTTCAAAAATACCAAATGGTCATCCTGCTATTGAACATCGAATGGAATTGTTGTTTAGCGAAGGTGTAAACAAAGGAAAGATCAGCCTGAATAAATATGTAGAAGTAACAAGCACCAATGCTGCAAAGATCTTTGGTATGTTTCCAAAGAAAGGAACGATAGGTATTGGTGCTGATGCAGACATTGTAATTTTTGACCCAAATGAAAAGCATACAATTTCTGCTGCTATCACATCATATGAATACAGATTATTCTGCTTATGAAGGATGGGAAGTGACAGGTAAAGTGAAGACAGTTTTGTTGCGAGGCAAAGTTGCTATTGATGATAATAAATGTTTGGTGGAAAAAGGATATGGGCAGTTTGTGAAAAGGAAAAAAGTGAGCGGAATAATTTAAATCTTTTGTAAGATGCTGAGAAGCTTCTAAAATGATTTGAGTTATTGCGTTGGAGACTGAAGTTGCCAAAGCCATACCGATGAAGTGATTGCGACGCAACGATGATGCTATGAAAACCTATCGCTGGTATCTAAAAAACGTTTTAGAACTGATTAACTCTTGAAGATTGCTCCGTCTCAAAATAGAATTCAGAATATAAATAAAAACATGTCACACAAAGTTGATTGGTCAGAGGCATTAAAGCCTTTGATTAAAAAATATAAGGGCAAAAAACATCCTCTTGAATATAAAAGTATTTACCAGCTTTTAATAATGGTAATATTATCAGCACAGGACTCAGATAAAAATATTAATGCTCTTGCACCTGAATTTTTTAAGGCATTTCCAAACATGAAGTCGCTTAATAAAGCAACTGCAGAAATGCTCATTCCACTCATTTCAAAAGTTCGTGGTCATAGAAAAAAAGCAGACTGGATTATTACGATTGCTAATCAGATTAAAATTGATAAAAATATTCCTATTAACGATGAAAGGGCTTGTTGACTTACCAGGGATCGGAAGAAAATCTGCAAATGTTATTATGAGAGAAGCAGGCGTAGAAGCAGAAGGTGTTATGGTTGATCTGCATGTGGTGCGGGTCGCACAAAGATTAGGAATTGCAACCGGTGCCGATCCAAAAAAAATTGAACAACAGATAATGGAACAAATTCCTAAATCGCAATGGGGAGAAGCCGGAATGGCAATGTCATTTTTAGGAAGAGAAACTTGCCGCCCTTCACATCCGCAACATGAAGAATGTGTAATGAGAAGTGTTTGTAAATATTATAAAGAAACACACGAGGTATTGGAAATAATAACAATGTTTAACGACGAAGATTATATAGAAATTAATTAAACATAACACATGCCACGAATAATTAAATCCGGTCTCATACAAATGTCGCTTCCTAAAACAGAAGGTGAAGGAACGATTGAAGAGATCGTAGAAGCGATGTACCAAAAGCATATTCCGTTGATTGAAGAAGCCGGGCAAAAAGGTGTGCAGATACTTTGTTTGCAGGAGATATTCAATACGCCTTATTTCTGCCCCGGGCAGGATA